>CAWELU010000008.1:0-259876 GCA_963809965.1 uncultured beta proteobacterium | reverse complement strand
TGCACACGAGCTGACACAACTCAGGAGGCCACGATGAGCACGACGAAGGTCCGCAGCAACGACCTGAAGCTCGAGATCGTCGTCATTCCCGTCTCGGATGTGGACCGCGCCAAGGAGTTCTACGCGCAGCTCGGCTGGCGCCTCGATGCTGATTTCGACAGCGGCAACGACTTTCGCGTCATTCAGTTCACGCCGCCCGGCTCCGGCTGTTCGATCATCTTCGGCGAAAACGTCACCGCCGCGCCGCCGGGCTCTGCCCAGGGCCTCTACCTGATCGTCTCCGATATTCAGGCCGCCCGTGCCGAGCTGCTCGGCAAGGGCGTCGCTATCAGCGAGGTGTTCCACGACCCGCCGGGGAGTACGCCGGCCCGGATGAGCCCTACCTGTTCGGGCGGCTCCGCGTCAGTGGCCCGGCGGCCGAGCCTGCGAGCTACCACTCGTTCGCGTCGTTCCACGATCCCGACGGCAACGGTTGGCTGCTGCAGGAGGTGACGACGCGTGCGCCCGGGCGCATTGAGACCGAGACCACCTTCGCATCCGTCGCCGACCTTGCGGGCGCGCTTCGTCGGGCCGGGGCCGCGCATGGAAAGCATGAGGAGCGGACCGGCGGGCAGTACGACGAGAACTGGCCGGAGTGGTACGCCGAGTACATCGTGCGCGAGCAGGCGGGCACGGAACTAATGTCGTGACTACCTACGACGCGATCGTCATCGGCACCGGCCAAGCCGGCCCGTACGTGACCTCGCGTCTCGCGGGCGCCGGCATGAAAGTCGCGGTAATCGAGCGCAACGCCTTCGGCGGAACGTGCGTCAATACCGGCTGCATTCCGACCAAGACGATGGTGGCGAGCGCGTACGCGGCGCGCGTGGCCGCTCGCGCCGCCGAGTATGGCGTGGACGTCGGCTCGGTGCGTGTCGACATGAAGCGGGTCATGGCCCGGAAAGAGGCGGTCTCGAGGGAGTCGCGCACCGGTCTCGAAGACTGGCTGCGGAGCATGGAGAACTGCACCGTCTATCAGGGCCACGCCCGCTTCGAATCCGCGCAGGAGGTGAGCGTCAGCGAGAGCGCCTGCGCGCCGACAAGATCTTTCTCAACGTCGGCGGCCGAGCGCTCGTTCCCGACATGCCCGGCGTTCACGAGATCGACTTCCTCACCAATAGCTCGATGATGTCGGTGGACTTTCTGCCGAAACACCTGATCGTCGTCGGCGGCAGTTACATCGGTCTCGAGTTCGGCCAGATGTTCCGGCGCTTCGGCGCCGAGGTCACGATCATCGAGATGGGGCCGCGGCTCATCGGCCGCGAGGACGAAGACGTGTCGACCGCGATCCGGGAGATCGTCGAGCACGAGGGTGTCGAGGTGCGCGTGAACGCGAAGTGCATCTCCTTCGCCAAGCGCGGCGAAGAGATCACCGCCGGCGTCGATTGCACCGACGGTGCGCCGCAGGTCCACGGCACGCACGTGTTGCTCGCCGTCGGCCGCCGTCCGAATACCGACGATCTGGGCCTCGACGAGGCGGGCGTTGCCGTCGATGATCGGGGCTACGTCGTGGTCGACGACCAGCTCCGCACCAGCGTCCCGGGAGTCTGGGCGCTCGGCGATTGCAACGGCAAGGGCGCGTTCACGCACACCTCGTACAACGACGGTGAGATCGTCATCGCGAACTTGCTCGAGAACGATCCGCGCCGCGTGAGCGATCGGATCACCGCGTACGCGCTGTACGTCGATCCGCCGCTCGGTCGAGCCGGGATGACGGAGGCCGAGATTCGCAAGAGCGGACGCAAGGCGCTCACCGCCAAGCGGCCGATGACGCGCGTCGGGCGCGCGGTCGAAAAGGGCGAGACTCAGGGATTCATGAAGATCGCGGTCGACGCCGAGACCGGCGCCATCCTAGGCGCCGCGATCCTCGGCACGGGCGGCGACGAGGTCATCCACTCGATTCTCGACTTGATGTACGCAAAGGCGCCGTGGACGGTGGTCCGCCGCGCGATGCACATTCATCCGACCGTCTCCGAACTCGTGCCGACGATACTGTCCGACCTCCGACCGATGGACTAGCCACACCTGACGCCGGAGCCGCGCACCGTCGGCTCCCAGCCATGTATTTGTGTATTCCGACGGAAGGTGACCGGGGTTTCCGACGGATGATGACCGCCGAATCCGACGATGTTGACCGGTGAATCCGACGGATGATGACCGCTTTCGCGGGCACGTCGGAAACCGCGGTCAGGTTGGTCGGATGGGCGGTCACGATGCCCGGATTGCGGGCTCGGGATGGTGGTGGCGACGTTGCGGTGCGTGGTAATTCGAACCTGCGGCCGGGTACGCTCGCTCCCTTTTGTTCAGGGAGCCTGCGGTGCCAGCCAACCGGATTACCATGCGCCGAATTCGAGAAGTTCTGCGTCTCAAGCACGAATGCGCGTTGCCCAACGCGCAAATCGCCGCCGCGTTGGGTATCGCCAAGGGCTCGGTGGCGAACTACCTGGCGGCAGCCGCAGCCGCGGGATTGACGCACAGCGAAGCGCTGAGGCTCGACGACGCGGCGCTTTCCGCGCGACTGCATCCGCAACGCTACATCTACCCGCAGTTTGCCGTTCCCGATTTCGCCCAGGTCCATCGCGAGCTGCGGCGCAAAGGCGTCACGCTGCAATTGCTGTGGGAGGAGTATCGGGCGCAAGCCCAGGGCGTTCCCTACAGTCGGTCGCGCTTCTGCGAGCGCTACCTCGAGTTTCGGCAACGGCTGCGCCGCTCGATGCGCCAGATCCACGTCGCCGGCGAGAAGCTGTTCGTCGACTACGCTGGGCCGACGGTCCCGCTGATCGACCCGGCGAGTGGCGAGATCACGCGCGCCCACATCTTCGTCGCCGTGTGGGGTGCATCGAATTACACCTATGCCGAGGCGACCGCCACCGAGTCGAAGGTCGACTGGATCGCCGCCCACGGCAATGCGTTCACCTTCTTTGGCGGCGCCCCGGCGCTGTTGGTGCCGGATAATCCACGCGCTCTCATTCGCGACCCGGACCGCTACGAGCCGATCGCCAATCGCACCTACGAAGCGCTGGCCGAGCATTACGGCTGCGCCATCCTGCCGGCGCGGCCGCGCAAACCGCAGGACAAGGCCAAGGTCGAAGCCGGGGTGCTGCTGGTCGAGCGCTGGATTCTGGCTCGGCTGCGGCATTGGCGCTTCCACAGCCTGACCGAACTCAACACGGCCATTCGGCAATTGCTCGGCGAACTCAACGACCGGCCGTTCCAGAAACTCGAGGGCTCGCGCCGCAGCTGGTTCGAGCTGCTCGATCGGCCGGCGTTGCGGCCGCTGCCAAGCACCGCCTTCGAGTATGCCGACTTCAAGCGAGCACGGGTCTCGCGTCTCGATTACCACGTCGAGTTCGCGCACCACTACTACTCGGTGCCCCATGCCCTGGTCGGCCAGGAGGTCGAACTGCGGATCACCCGCACTACGGTCGAGGTGCTGTTCCGCCATCAGCGCGTGGCGAGCCACGCCCGTTCGCATCGCCGCGGCGGCTACAGCACGATCGCCGAGCACATGCCGGCGGCGCATCGCGCCCATCGGGAATGGACTCCGGCCCGGCTGCTGCACTGGGCGACAACCATCGGCGTCGCGACCGGGCACCTGGTCACGCACCTGCTCGAATCCAAGCCGCATCCCGAGCAAGGCTACCGCGCCTGCCTCGGTCTGCTCGCGCTGGCACGCAAATACGGCGACGCCCGGCTCGAAGCCGGCTGCGTGCGCGCGCTCGCGCTCGGCGCCAAGACCCGCAAGTCGGTCGCCTCGATCCTCGCCGCCGGCCTCGACCGCCAGCCCACCACCGCCACGCTGTTGGTCGACACCGTCCTGCCCGCGCACGCCAACGTGCGCGGTCCTGAGTACTACCACTGACCCATTGAAGGAGATCGTTCGATGCTGACCCAACAAACCGTCACTCACCTGCGCACCCTGCGCCTGGATGGCATGGCCCGCGCCTTCGAGGAGCAACTCACCCAACCGGTCGCCACCGGACTCGCCTTCGAAGATCGCTTCGGCCTGCTGGTCGATCGCGAACTCGCCTGGCGCGATACCCGGCGCTTGGAACGCCTGCTCAAACAAGCCAAGCTCAAGTATCCCGACGCCTGCATCGAGGATCTCGACACGCGCAGTGCCCGCGGTCTCGATCCGCGGCAGCTCGCGAGTCTCGCCGGCGCCGACTGGATTCGCAGCGGACACAGCGTCCTCATCACCGGCGCCACCGGCCTCGGCAAGACCTGGCTCGCCTGTGCACTGGGCCAAGCCGCCTGTCGGCAGGGCTTTGCCGTCCTCTACACCCGCTTCAGCCGCCTGCTCGAAGAACTGCGCATCGCCCACGGCGACGGCAGCTTCAGTCGTCGCCTGCAGCAACTCGCCCGCACCGATCTGCTGATCCTCGACGATTGGGGCCTCGCGCCGATCGGCCAGCCCGAACGCAACGACTTGCTCGAACTGCTTGACGATCGCACCACCGGCAAAGCCACCCTGATCACCAGTCAACTGCCGGTCGAGCATTGGTACGCCTACCTCAATGATCCGACCTTGGCCGACGCCATCCTCGATCGCATCGTGCACGGCAGTCATCGCCTCATGCTCAAAGGCGAGTCGCTACGCAAGAAGACCACCGAAAAAGGATCGAGAAAATCGTGAACGCAAACCCTCCACCGCCGCGTTGCCCACCGCCCCGAAGCAAAACCCGACGCACTGGCATCAAACCGGAGCTACCCAATGACCCGCAACCTCCGTCCAAGCGTTTGCAGGCCTTCCTGGCCGCCCCGCTGTGGTGCATCCGCTCTCGAGAACCAAAATTGACAGCGATGATGACCGACTGCGCTAAAATCTGAACCCCACGCACCGTAACTCACCACGCGGTCAACATCGTCGGATTCATCGGTCAACTTCGCCGGAATATGCACCGCGCCCTCGGCCTCGATCCCCGAAGGCGTCCCGTCCTGGGAGCAGGGGCCGGCCGATCGGGCCGCGCTCATCGCGGCCTTCGAGAAGGTGTATCCGCGCAAGTAGGGCGAGGCTGAACCAAGGCCTGCGGCACGGGGCGGTGTACACGATGTCGCGCAACCCGCCCGCGCGCCGAACTCCGGCCCGTCTAGCGGGCGCACCTCGCATTCGAGGTCCCGTACATCCCCGTGGACCTTCAGGAAGCGCCTGGTGAGCTCGATGGCTTCCTCCAGGGACGTGGCCTCGAGGATCGCCGGCATGGACAATACGATGGGCGCGCTTCGGCAACTAGTTGCCACGACGGCGGTTGCCACGTTGGTTGCCACGGAAACAAGCGCAGGATAGCGAGCGTCGTAGGCGGTCCGGCGCGATGGACGCGAGATGGAGCGCAAAAATTGCGTTGGCGCGCAGTCGATGTCATCACGCAGGAACGTGCCCCCCACACCCGACCGCGCTCGGGCATCGCCGCTGCGTGGGACCGCTACTTCTGCCGTTTGCGTGTGGGCTTGCTAGCCGCGTCTCGTGGCGGATGTTCGTCCGGACGGTAATCGCCAATGACGGTCTTAACCGGGCATACCGGGAACGCGGGGCATTTCTTACAGCCGACGGCGAGCGCGATGGGGCACAGAACCACGCCGTTTCTCCCAAGGATCGAGACGACTAGCATACGCGCTTTCGCGTGCCGAGGCGAAGCGCGCTCACGCTCTCACACACGTCATCGCCCGGAGTTCGCGACGCGGCGCCAAACGCTTGGTCATCGCTACGACCGAGGGCGGATGCGCACATATCTAATCGGAGGTGGCGTGAGCTCAGTGTTTTCTGCCAGCGGCGCTGTCGCGTGGGACCACGGACAGGACAGGGCCGCGCAGTGGGACAGGAGCGGAATGGCGGAGCGCCGCATCGACCGTGAGATGCATTGGGGGGCAACAAATGTCTAGCGCTAGCGCAAAGGCGATCAATGCAAGAGGTGGCCGCGACAGGAAGGTCGGTACTTGCCAACGACAATACGGCCAGCGTGTGCGGTATGCTGAGAACGCGGTGGCAGAGGCGACGCGCCGAAATGTCCAAACGAAGGAGAGAGGCCGATGGCCCGCAAGAAAGCACACAGCAATCACGGCACAATCTGGACCACGAAGGATCTCGCCGTCATCCGGCGTTTAGTGTACGCCCGTGAGGGCGTGCTACTTGCAGGGTGCAAGTCCCTGTCGGAGTTGGCCACAGCTCCGTAGCGGAGGGTAACTGCGTCGTCGTGAGGCGGGGTGGGGAGTAACCGGAAGCGAACTGTCGGTCCGTAGGATGACGAACCTGTTTCGGCGGGGTATGGCGGCGAGCCTGCACTAAAGTGGCGAAGCCTGGAATCAACGCAGCACGCTGTCGTGGCGGATAAAGCGATGCTGCGGCGTACCACGTGGTTGAGGACGGAACGATGGGAAGGTGGCACGTAGCAAGCGGGGAGACCTGTCAGCGAGGCGAACGCCGGCAGGAGTCAGAGTCCCAATAGTACCGGACACGGAGCAGTAGGTTGGACCGTGGAGAAGTGCGCCAGAGCAAAAGGCGTATCAGGGAAGTGGGGCAGGAAGGTTGATAGCCGAAGACCGGAGAGAGCAGAGATGGAAGTCGAAGCATCGCCAGTGTCGGCAACGACTAGACGAGATGCAAGCGCGCTGGGAAGCTCCATGCAGCGGAAATTCGCGCCAGCTCCACTCTGGACAGAAGCTATGTTGGCTGCTCTACAAACAGGAGTTCAGGGAGGTAAATGGCACAGTCTGATCGATAAAGTATCGCGTCTTGAAACGTTGGCGACTGGGATGGACACGAGTCGAACGGAACGCCGGGGCGGCGGGAGTAGACCGGATGAGCGTGGAGCGATTCGCGCAAGGGCGGGACTGCTATCTGGCCGAATTGGCGGGCAGCGCTGCGCGACGGGAGCTATCGTCCGCAGCCGGTACGACGTGTGTACATACCCAAGGGCAAGGGGCAGCGCCCGCTCGGTATACCAGCGGTGAAGGACCGCGTAGTTCAGGCGGCCCTGAAATTGGTGATCGAGCCGATCTTTGAGCACGAATTCGAACCGAGGAGCTTCGGCTTTCGGCCGGGTCTCGGCTGCAAAGATGCGCTGCGTGAAGTGGACCGGCATGTGAAAGCGGGCCACTTCTGGGTGGTGGACGCGGACCTGCAACAGCTACTTCGACACGATTCCCCATGCACCCCTTCTCGCGAAAGTGGGGCAGACGGATTGCAGATGGTCGGGTGCTGGAGCTCGTTCAGCGGTTTCTCAAGCAAGACATCATGGAAGACATGAAGCGGTGGACGCCGATGTCGGGTAGTCCGCAAGGGGCAGTGATTAGCCCCTTGCTCGCCAACGTTTACCTTCACGAGCTTGACGTTGAAATGCGTGAGGCTGGGTTGGTGATGGTGCGCTACGCTGATGACGCCGTGGTGTTGTGTCGCAGTCGGGAGGAAGCGGAGTCTGCGCTGGCCCGCATGCGTGCTTGGGTGAGTGCGAACGGCCTGACGCTACATCCGGACAAAACCCATGTTGGGGACTGCCGTGTCGAGGGTCAAGGGTTCGAGTTTCTGGGGTACCGGTTTGAAGCAGGGCAGCGTTGGGTACGCAAAAAGAGTCTAGCGTCCTTGCGCGATAACATCCGCGCCAAGACGAAGCGTAACGAGGGGAACTCCCTGGCGTACGTCATTGCGGCCCTCAATCCGACTCTGCGCGGCTGGTACGACTACTTCCAACATGCTCACCGGTTCACATTCACCTCGATCGACGGCTTCGTTCGCCGCCGGTTGCGGGCGATGCTGCGCCGGCAGAAGCACCGACCGGGTCAAGGCCGATGCCTACGCGATCACCAGCGCTGGCCGACTGCCTTCTTCGCTGACCTTGGGCTGTTCACGATGTCTGAGGCCCACCGCTTGGCGCGCCAATCCCGATGTGGAAACAACTGACTGGAGAGCCCGTCGCGGGAAAACTGCACAGCGGGTTCGGAGGGAGGGGACGGTGATCGCCGTTCCCTACCCCTATCAAGACCGGCGCCACGGGCAAGACGATTGCTGAGGAAATCGGACGCTCGGTGGTCGCGCTCCATCAGAAGGCGAGTATTGAGGGGATCTCGTTGTCGGCGCACCAGCGGGTTCGGAGATCGTCCGCGGCCAAGAAGGCGAAAGGCGTCGGGGCATCGAAGATACGTCGTTCGCGCTGATTATCCGACTGATCCGTTGGCCGGTAGTTACCGCGTTGGCGGTTTTCAAGGTGTTAGGAAGGCAAATGCGCAAACGGACAATAATTAATCAAGAGCCCCAAAGTGTCGCACCCGCTGATCAGGGGTGGCTCGACTTGCAAAGCCTGGCGCAAGTTGAATTGACGTCCGAGGACGCGGCCAATCCGATCGAGGCGGCGTTTGTACCCAGTGGATTGGGCTGGCGGGCGGCACAAGCCGGGGAACAAACGATCCGCCTGCTGTTTGACGAGTTGCAGAGGGTAAGGCGGATTCAACTATTGTTTCAGGAAGATCACCAGGCGCGTACACAGGAGTTCGTGCTGCGGTGGTCGCCCGATGGCGGTCAATCTTATCGGGAGATTGTGCGGCAGCAATATAACTTCAGTCCGCCAGGCGTGACGCGTGAGTTCGAAGATTACGCGGTCGAACTCGTTGACGTGACGACACTGGAACTAAGAATCGTTCCGGACATAAATGGGGGAGATGCCCGGGCATCGGTTGCGCAGTTGCGCGTCGCATAAGTGTCGTAACGCAGACTTGATTTAGCAGCCAGTGCCCAACGTACTTTCCTTGACCGGCTGAAATCGGCAAGAGCAGCCGCTCGGTCAACCATCCGGGGATGCCGAAGCGACCCACGACAACCTTGCCGTCCCGCTCGATCTTAGCGCCCGTCTGCGAGCGCTCTTTGATTGAGCGGCCAGGTTCATCACGAGCTTGAGTCGGGCGGTCTGACACACAACCAACATCACCGTTGACGTGTCTTAACTGCGACTTGATCTGGCAGGCCGTGGCAGATGAACTCCGATCTTGAATGATGGGATGGACTCCCCCTGATCTTTCGGCATCATCGTGCCAGCTGGCCGCATGTGGTGTGGGGTGTCAGCGCAACCAAGGAGAGTCCGAGATGAATGCTACCGCTGCTTTGCCGGTTGTGGGAGTGGATCTTGCGAAGTCGGTGTTCCAGCTCGCGGTCGCCGATGGTTCGTGGCACGTGGTCGAGCAGCAGCGGCTGACGCGCACCCAGTTCGAGCGCTTCTTCGCCAACCGGGCCGTGGGCGTGGTGGTGATGGAAGCGTGCGGCTCCGCGCACCACTGGGCGCGCTGGCTGAATGGCCTGGGGCTCGAGGTGCGGCTGTTGCCGGCGGCGTACGTCCGCGCCTACGTCAAACGCAACAAGACCGATGCCGCCGACGCCTGCGCCCTGCTCGAAGCGGCGCGCTGCGCTGACATCACGCCGGTGCGGGTGAAGTCGGTCGAGCAACAAGCGTTGCAGGCGATGCATCGCACCCGTTCCCTGTGGATGGCCACGCGCACCTCGCGCATCAACGCGCTGCGCGGGTTCTGCCGCGAGTTCGGCATCGGCATCGCCCAAGGCAGCCGCCTCGGGGTCGAGCAGATCGGCCGGGTACTCGCGGACCCCCATTCGGCGGTGCCGCTGCTGATTCGACGCTCGATGTCGTTGCTGGTTGAGGAGATCCGCCTGCTCGAAGTGCGCATCGCGCAACTGGAACGCGAGTTGACCTCGCTGGCCCGCCAATCGCCGGCCTGCACGACGCTGCTGTCGATTCCCGGGGTCGGCTTGCTGACCGCCACCGCCATGGTGGCAGCCACTTCCGGCGAGGTCAGTCACTTTCGCGATGCCCGACACTTCGCCTCTTGGTTCGGCCTCACGCCGAAGGAGCATTCCTCCGGTGGCACCCGTCATCTCGGCCGCATCTCCAAACGCGGCGACCGCTACCTGCGCATGCTGCTCACCCACGGCGCCCGGGCGGTGCTGCGCGCCGCCAGCGTGGCGGTGCGTGCCGGCAAGACCGTCGATGGCCTGCGGCAATGGGCGCTCGCCGTACAGGATCGCTCGAATCACAACAAGGCAACCTGTGCCCTCGCCAACAAGCTGGCGCGCATCTGCTACGCGACGCTGCGCGACGGTGAACCGTACGGCGCCGCTCGTCTGCAGAAGAAAGTTGCCCGCACCGCGTTCGCGCTGCCGACCTGAAACCGCTACCTCGTATTCACCTCACCCCGAGCCTTGCGTAGAGATTGATCGCCCACCATGGCAACCCGGGTCCTCCCCGCCTCGCTTGACGCCGATAACTCTGCCGGCAGCTTCACGCTTGCCGCTTGCAACGATTGGCGCAGCCAGGTCCGCAGATTCCATGTCGGCACGGGCCATCACGAGCCCAATTCAGATGCCGGATATACGACTGCAGGCTCATCCGACTTGCCACAACTATCGATCAGTCTCTTCCTTTGCCGGGGGAGTCCATATAGGCCGAGTTAGACGGGGAACAGCCATTCGGCGGGCGCGGGTCAGCGGCGGTCACCGGCCACAAGCGGCCATCAAGGTCAACGCAAGGATTTCCGCGTAGCAGACATCCACGGCGAGTTGCGTCAGCTCGAAATGAGCGGTAGCGTATTTCGAATCCGCAACAGGCGGAGCCGCGAACACAAATCGGCGTGGATTGGTGCGGTCGCCGCCACGCCGCCCGTGGCGATTGCTACACGCGAGCCGACCATGCAATGTTGGTTCATGGCGACCACAACAATGGGGACCAGTCGATGAACACTGTTAAGACCACGGACGGAATTCATATTTTCTACAAGGACTGGGGAAGCGGACAGCCAATTGTCTTCTCGCACGGTTGGCCACTGAGCGCTGACGATTGGGACGCGCAGATGATGTTCTTCCTGAATCACGGCTTTCGTGTCATCGCGCATGACCGGCGGGGTCACGGGCGTTCGACCCAGACAGCCGACGGTCACGATATGGATCATTATGCAGATGATGTCGCGATTCTTGCCGCGCATCTTGATTTGAGGAACGCCATCCACGTCGGCCACTCCACCGGAGGCGGCGAGGTCGTGCGTTATCTGGCGCGTCACGGCGAGAGTCGCGTGGCCAAGGCTGTGCTTATCAGCGCCGTGCCACCGCTTATGGTCAAGACCGCCACGAATCCGGGAGGGCTTCCCAAGGATGTCTTCGATGGCTTTCAGGCGCAGGTCGCCAACAATAGGTCGCAGTTCTATCGCGACGTAGCTGCGGGTCCTTTCTACGGGTATAACCGGCCAGGCGCGAAAGCCTCCGAAGGCGTAATTCAGAACTGGTGGCGCCAAGGCATGGCAGGGGGCGCCAAGGCGCACTACGATGGCATCGTAGCCTTTTCCCAAACGGATTTCACCGCGGACCTTAAGAAGATCTCGGTCCCGACACTGGTGATGCACGGTGACGATGATCAGATCGTTCCCTATGCCGACTCTGCGCCACTGAGCGCCAAATTGCTGAAGAATGGCACCTTGAAAACCTACAAGGGCTTTCCGCACGGCATGCCCACCACGGAAGCCCCTACGATCAATGCCGATCTCTTGACGTTCATCAAGTCCTAAGCCGTCGCGGAGCCTGAAACGTAGCCCCGGCACGCAGCAACGCCAGCAATTTCGGCACTGGCGTTGCTACGGACCGGTTGGAGCGGCGGCACTTGTGACCCGGTTTGCATCTGCGGGCAGACTTTACGGGCGAGCGACCTAGAGATTGCGAACTTTCCCGAGATTGATTTGAGGAAGGACCTGACTAATCCTCGATGTCCCTTTGGCGTCACCGAACGCCCGCTGTCGGCGGACCCGCTTTTCCGGAATGGGTCGGCTCCCGTAGGTGGCGAACGGCAGCTTCGGGGACGCGAGACATGAAGGGCGACGGGCTCTGGACCGGCCAACTGCGGCCGCTGCGTGGCTCAACGCGATCCCGCCAATAGCGGACACAGAGCGCAAACAACATCGCCGGCATCCATAATGCCGGCAAGTGCTCGCTCAGTTGCATTGCATCACCACTTCATTTCGCCCTTGTTGACCTTGGCGCCGATCTCGAGCGCCACCATCAGGCCCGCTGCCGGATAGGCCGACTTCATCGCCTCGATCAGCGCGGCCGAGTTCGGCGCCTTGGCCAGTTCTGATTCAAAGCGAGTCAGGTAGGACTGGGTGTAGGAAAGCTGCGAAGCGTCCTCCTTCTGGCCTGGCAGCATGTGGCCAGGAACGACGGTGGTTGGCTGAAGCGCTGCCATCGAGCCCAGCTTCCTGTTCCAGTCGGCCCGCTCCTGCGCGGTCTGAGTGTCAGCCGTCCAGGCATGCAGACCGGCGAAAACATTGACCCCTCCCACAATGGCTTTCAAAGAAGGAATCCATACGTAGCTGCGATGCGGGAGGGAATCATCCAGCCCCCTGATTTCGAGCGTCTGGCCTTCGAGGTTGATCGTGTTCCCGCTCATGACTTCGGGCACCGGAACGTCCGTCGGCGCATTGGCGCCTAGTCGCGGCCCCCACACCTGCAGCTTCGCGGGCAGCGTCGCCTGAATCTTCTTCACGGTGGGCGCACTCGCGATCAGCGTCGCGTCGGGAAACAACTTCTTCAGTACACCCGCGCCGAAGTAGAAGTCCGGGTCGGCCTGGCTGATGTAGATGGTCTTCAGCGTCTTGCGACTGTCGAGAACCATCGCGGCGATCCGGTGCGCATCTGCCTGAGTGAACCCGGTATCGATGAGTACTGCGTCCGTCTTGCCGGATACCAGGACCGCGTTGACGTGGAAGCTGCCGGCGTCGGCGTTGTAGATCTGGAGGGACAGCGCAGCCGGACTTGGTTGTGCAACGCCGTCGTTGGCGACGACGCCGAGGGTCAGGCTGGCAAACAGCGGAAGGAAGGGCTTGATCATGAAATCGCTCGCGTGGTTGGGGGATGGCGCCACTCTATTTGATACCAGACAGTAGATAAACAGTAGAATGATCGATACTTTGTCTACTAAATCGATCTAATCGATGGACCGAATCACTGCCATGCAGGTGTTCACCGAAGTGGCTGACCGCGCCAGCCTGACCGAGGCGGCCAGAGCACTGGACATGTCACGGGCCATGGTCTCGCGCTATCTCGAAAGCTTCGAGCGTTGGCTCGGAGTACGAGTACTGCATCGAACGACAAGGCGAGTAAGCCTCACCGACGCCGGCGAAGAGGCGCTGCAGCGCTGCCGCCAGATGCTCGAGCTTTCGCGTGACGTACAAAGCGTGGCAGGTGCAAGGCGCGCGGCGCCCGGAGGCAAGCTGCGGATCACCACCAGCACTTCCTTCGCCGCGGCCTACCTGGCCGACGTTGTGACGGACTTCCTCTCCCGACATCCGCAAACGCAGGTCGAACTGATCGCGCTGGAGCGAACCGTCAACCTTGTGGAGGAACGCATCGACCTGGCGGTGCGGATCGGCAACGTGCTCGACGACTCGCTGGTAGCGCGGAAGCTGGGAGTGTGCCGGTCCGTTGTCTGCGCGTCGCCGGCGTACATCAAGGCAAGCGGCACCCCCAGCGCTCCGGACGATCTTCGAAACCACCGTTGCATCACCCACGCCTACGTTGGCCGCACCGAGTTCCGCCTCCAACGAAATGGCCAGACGCTCCGGATTCCCGTGAGAGGACAACTGCAGAGCAACGAGGCAGCCGTCACGCGCCGAGCCGCTCTCGCCGGCGCCGGGATTGCGATGTTGCCGACCTACTTTGTCAGCGCGGACTTGGCCTCCGGTGAACTCATTCGTCTGCTACCCGACTGCGAGCCCGAGCCTCTTGGTATTCACGCGGTGTATTTGTCTCGCCAGCATCAGCCACAGCTGCTGAGGATGATGGTCGACTTTCTGGCAGATCGCATGAGAGGAGAAGTGGCGCCATGGGACCGGGTAATCGCCTCGGCAACGAAGCAAGCGACCTCAATCGCCAAGTCCCGAGGCAGCGCCAATGGAATAGTGCGGCGCAGACCAAAAGCGAGTTGACGACGGATCGCACGCGCCGCTGCCGGCCATCCCCACGAATTGCGAATTTCAGCGTCCGCTTTCTCGCCAAGGCATGGCAGCTTTAGGGTAGGCCGAACTACCGCTGTGGGTCGACTGCCGGCATTGAGTCAATTCGACCGAGCGGCCGCTGATTACCGTACTGCTGTCATCCAAGCAGCAACGGCAGATCTGGATCGTAGAACCGCCGTTCGGCGCCCAGCAGCGGATGCCCGTGAACGGCCGAGACTGTGCAAAAACGCTCGCAGATTTTCTGAGTTGAGCGACGATGGCGGAGCTGACCTTGGACGATTGGCGCGGACCCTTTTCGCCGTCCTGTAACCCGTAAGAAGCCGTTACGCAGTTTTGGTGGCGGATCGGGCCGAGGGTGCCAGTTTTTCGGGCGAAATACGAGCCGCAGCGGCTCAAGTGCTCATCGCGCGCATCATTGCGCCGATGCCCAAGATGCGCATCACCCGCTTCAGGTTATACGCCAGGACGTGCAGACTCATCTCGGTGCGCACCCGCGGCAACGTCTTGGTCAGGAAGTGGGTCCACCCCATCCAGGACTTGATCGTGCCGAACGGATGCTCGACCGTCTGGCGGCGCACGCGCATCATCTCGGGTTGCCGATCCAGCCGCCGCTGCATCGCCTCGAGCACCGCTTCCTGTTCCCAACGCGCAATGCGCCGATAGTCGCCTGTCGTGCAGCGCGCCTTGAGCGGACACCTGGGGCAAGCCGAGGACCAGTACTTGTGCAAGGTCAAGCCGTTCTCGACGGTGGTAAAGCGCTTGATGGCCCGTTGCCCCGCCGGGCAGCGATACTCATCGTCGCTAGCGAGGTAGATGAAGTCCTGCTTGTCGAAGCGACCCTCGGCCTTGCTGTTGGAGGTCAGCGACTTGGGCACCAGCGGCGTGATCCCGGCCTCATCGCATTGCCGAATCTGCTCGCTCTTGAAGTAACCACGGTCAGCCACGACGGTTAGATCGTCGATGCCCGTGGCTGCGCGCGCCTGTTCGGCCATCGGCGTCAGCTGGTCGCGGTCGATGCCCGCGGTGACGACCTCGTGCGCCACGATCAGATGGTTCTTGGCGTCCACCGCCGTCTGGACGTTGTAGCCGACGATGCCCCCGTCCCGGCTCTTCATCGAGCGCGCGTCGGGATCGGTCAGCGATAGCTGTTGATCGGGGCTGGCCAGCATCTGCACTTCGAGCGTCTTGAGCCGCTGCATCTGCTCCTGCAGCGCCGCGATCCTCTCTTGCAGCCGGCCCTTCTTCAGCTCCGCCACTTCCGGTTCGGCCCGGTCGGCGGTGTCCATATCAGCCAAGTAGCGCGCGATGCTCTCTTCGAGCTGCGCCATCCGCCGCTGCATCTTGGCCGGGGTAAAGTTCTGGTCACGGTTGTTCACCGCCTTGAACTTGCTGCCGTCGATGGCCACGATCGCCTCGGTGAACAGATTGAACTGGCGACACAGCACGATGAACTGCCGGCATACCTTGCGGATCGCCGGCCCATTGTCCTTGCGGAAGTTGGCAATGGTCTTGAAGTCCGGCATCAGCCGCCCGGTCAGCCACATCAGCTCGAGGTTGCGCTGCGCCTCGCGCTCCAGCCGCCGGCTGGACTGGATCCGGTTCAGGTAGCCGTAGAGGTAGAGCTTGAGCAACACCGCCGGGTGGTACGCCGGACGCCCAGTAGCCGCCGGCGCGACACCGTCGAAGCCCATCTGCCGCAGATCGAGCTGCTCGACAAAAGCCTCCACCACGCGCACCGGGTTGTCCTGATCCACATAGTCCTCCAGGCATTCCGGCAACAAGCTCACCTGGGTTCGCTCCTCGCCTTCGACGAATCGCTTCATGTTGCCACCTCGAAGAAATCTCTTTCCTCAATATAGGCAACTTTCGCGTTTTTACACGGCCTCGGCCAGAAGCGGTCGAAATCCTGACGCGCCGATAGCGGCCATGCGAGCCTATCCAGGTCGCACCTGCGTACCAATTCGACCAGCGGGTCACCCGGTAACACAGGCCGCCAACCGCCATCCGCGCGCTGCGCCTGAAACGAAGGGTTGGGCGCCTGTCTACTTTGTGAAACGTTGTGCCCCAGTCGTCGCAATTCCGCAAATGAGGTCGGGGCGAAGTCGGAGACCGCAAGACTCGACCATTCGTCGCGAAGGATCGTTATCTGAAGCGACGAGCTCGTAGATAGCATTGGCCCCCAGCGTCTGAATCGCCAAACAGATCGCTCTTGCATTGATGCGACTACCGAGTCGTCGCCCGCGTTGCTGTTCCGCGACCGCAACGAGGCCAACCCATGCGGCTTTTCCATGCGCACTGTGCCGATTGTGTGGAAAGTACGCGTGAGCACACGCAACAATTCGGCCGGCAGAATCTCGTATGTACGGCGTCGCAGCAGGGCCAAGATCGCCCATCAGCATGCGTGATGAAAACGGAGCAATTGAATTGTCAGCCAGGAACTTCTGAATCTCACTGGCCCGCTCGTTCGAGTCGCCTGGCGCGAGAACGTGCTCGTCTAGATCACTTGGGAGCGTTTCCTCCACGAACGCCCGTGATGGGGGCAGCGCGTCTAGCGCGTCAGCGAGGAGCACGTCCCACGTGTCTAGTCGATACCCAAGGGCTTCGAGTCGACCGGAAATCGACGTGCGCTCCGCAGCTGGGAGCAATCGAAAACCAAATACTTTGTCTCGGCGAAGTGCTGCCTCGATTGCTTGCCACCCAAGCAACTTCGGATCGTCTGTTCCACAGAATCTTCCTGGATGACAACATCCGGCGGTGGTGTACAGCCAGTCGTACAGCTCCTCGGCTCGCCGTTGCAACGCGACTTGATTTTCGGTTCCGAAGTACGTCACGAATCCCTCCATCAATAGGAGCGCTGGGCATGCCGATGCCTAGCCCCGCCGAGCCGCCCAACGAGTAAGGTAAGCGGCGCGCTGCAACGACGCTCGCCAAGAAGAAGTTAGGTGACCGAATCCAGGTCAAGCGCCACGGCATCCGTAGCAAGCAAGCCGATTCCGACTGGATTAGACGCTTTGCCCTCTTCGGCGGCAAGGCCCGTCAGTCCGCGCTGGGCGCGGTCGGGGTTGACGCCGTTCGTTTCCACATCTAGTGCTAAACCAACTTAATATGCCTAGGATGTGGTATCCTGCCGTACCTGTCGAGCGCCAGGAGGTGCAGGATGCCCCGATCGCTGCAGCTGCGTTCTCTCTCGCGGTCCGAGCGGCGTGTGTTGGACCGCAAGCTCAAGGACCTGTCGCTGGCAGCACGCGTCCACCAGCGATACCGGGCGATCGCCGAAGTCGCCAAAGGATGGACCATTCTCGAAGCGGCCGACCGCGTTGGCTGCCACTTCACGGTGGCATACGACGGGGTCCACCGTTTCAACGGCAGCGGTTTTGCGACCTTCGAGCAGGTGGCCAACCCCAAAGGCCGGCCGGCGATCTTGCGCGCGGAGCAATTGCGCGACCTGGTCGAGGTGGCGCTGTCCAATCCCAGCGAACGGGGACTGCCGTTTTCCAATTGGTCGGTGCCGAAGCTGGCCGAGTACTGTCGCGGCAAAGGGTTGCTGCCAGAGGTGACCGATGAATGGGTCCGCCGACTGTTGCGGCGTGAAGGGCTCAGCGCCCAACGCATCCGGACTTGGAAGACCTCGAACGATCCGCGCTTCGACGCTAAAAAAAAACGCATCCGCCGCCTCTACCGCACCTGTCCGCCGCGCGCCGCGGTAGTGTGCTTCGACGAATGGGGACCGCTCGAGCTGCGCCCCATCGGCGGGGTAGCCTGGGCCAGGCGCAAGCACCCCGTGCGGCAGCGGGCGACGTACCGCCGCTTGCAGGGCACCGAGCAGTTCTTGGGCTTCTACGACGTGCACGCCGACTGCTTGGAGGGACTGTTCTCCAAACACAAGCGCGTGGTCGACATCTGCCAAGCCTTCAAACGCTTGCGCGCGTGCTACCCGCGCCGGCCCCTGTACGTCATCTTGGATAACCTGCACAACGTCCACGACCACCCTACGGTACTCACCCTCATGCGCACACTGCACATCCATCCAGTGTGGACACCCACCGAGGCTTCGTGGCTGAACTTGATCGAGCCCCAGTTCGGCGTCCTCAAGCGCTTTACCGTCGCCAATACCGCCGATTCCGCACACGTGGTCCGGCGGCGGCGGATCTATCGCTACCTGCGCTACCGCCACCAGAAAGTCGGAACCGAAGATCATCCGCTACGCCGTATTAGGATGGTTAAGTTGGAACAGCACTAGATCGGTGTTTGAGTGGCCCATACTAGATTGGTGTTTGAGTGGCCCATACATGGGGTTTGGCGGAATTGCGGAATGGCTGCTTGCGTAGAACGCGACGGGCAGCAGCGGGTCGGTCAGAGTCAACCGCGCCCCGGCGCTGAACGACGGCACTACGATCCGCAGCAGCCCTTCACACCTCGATGGCTGCCCTGCGTTGTACAGCGGCCGCTCGATCAAATCGCAACAATGCCGGCGACCGGCCAACTCCGGCCGGTCGCGGTCGCTGCGGAAATTTGCCGTAAGCCGCCATTGACGTGTTGACCGGCGCCTGGCGATCCCACGTTACTGCCGGGTACTCAGCCACGTCATCCTAGCCGCACGACCTGGTCCCTTCGGCCAAGGCGGTATGCAGCCGCTGCAGGCCCGGTCACCGGTGACAATCGGCGCCGGCCGCGTTGGTGCGATCGGAGTTCCTATCCTTCGCCTTGCCACGGGGCTTACCACAGCCCGACGCGCTGTTCCGGCGGTAGGTACATCCTGTCGCCAGCGCGCACGCCGAATGCTTCGTAGAAGCCGGGTTGGTTGCGCACCGGCGCTAGCCCGCGCACGGCCTGCGGCGAATGGGGATCGACCTTGAGCAGGCGGATTGTCTCCGGCTCGCGCGACTTGCCCCGCCAGACCTGCGCCCAGCCGTAGTACAGGCGCTGCTCGCCGGTCAGGCCGCCGATGACCGGCGCCTCCTTGCCAGCGAGCGACAGCTTGTACGCCTTGTAGGCGATCGCGAGGCCCGCGTTATCGGCAACATTTTCGCCAAGGGTCAGCGCACCGTTAACGTGGAAGCCCGGCACCGGCTCGTAGACATCATATTGCGCAACGAGCGCCTGTGTCCTGGTTTTGAAGCGTGCGAGATCTTCCGTGGTGAACCACCGGCGCAGATTGCCGTCGCCGTCATACTGACTGCCTTCGTCGTCGAAGCCGTGGCTGATCTCGTGGCCGATCACGCCGCCGATCCCGCCGTAGTTGACCGCGTCGTCGGCGGCGACATTAAAGAATGGCGGCTGCAGGATTGCCGCCGGAAACACGATCTCGTTTCGCTCCGGGTTGTAGTAGGCGTTGACCGTCTGCGGCGTTATCCCCCATTCGTCGCGGTCGATCGGCTGGCCGAGCTTGGCAAGGTTGCGCCGGTGCTCGAAGGCTTGCGCCCGCATCCGGTTGCCGACGAGGTCGTCCTTCGCGAGCACCAGGGCGCCGTAGTCGCGCCACCCCTTCGGGTGGCCGATCTTCGGTGTGAACTTGGCGAGCTTTGCTTGCGCTTCCTTCCTCGTGTCCTCGCTCATCCAGTCGAGCGTGGCGATGCTCTGCCGGTAGGCCGCAAGCAGGTTGCCGACCAGCGCTTCCATGCGCGCCTTGTTTTCCGGGGGGAAATGCCGGGCGACGTAGAGTTTGCCCAGCGCTTCGCCCATCGACTGCTCGACGAACTCGACGCCGCGTTTCCAGCGTGCGCGGTTCTGCGGAATGCCCCGCAGCACCGTGTCGTTGAACGCGAAGGACTCGTCGACGTAGGACTTCGACAGATACGGCGCGGTGTCGCTCAGCAGCTTCCATTTAAGGTAAGTCTTCCACACCGGCAACGGCGTGGTCGCTAGGAGCTTCGAGAAGCCCGCGAGGTAGCTCGGCTGACTGACGATCAGATGGTCGACCCGCGAACCGATCCCCGCCTCATCTACCCAGCGCCTCCAGTCATACGCGGGCGCGAGTTCGGCGAGCTGCGGCAGCGCCAGCTTGTTGTAGGTCTTGACTGGATCGCGGTTCTCGACCCGAGTCCATTGCACCCTGGCCAATTCGGTTTCGAGCGCGAGGATGTCCTGCGCGGACTTCGCGGCGTCCCCTTCGCCGGCCATCCCCAGCATTTTCGCAACATGCACGGCGTACTTCGTGCGCACATCCTTGAACCGGTCCTCGAGGTAGTAATCGCGATCGGGAAGACCCAACCCGCTCTGGCGCAAATCGACGACGTACTTCGTGGAATCGCGGTTGTCCTGATGTACGACCGGCCGGTACGGCGCGGCGATGCGCTGGCTGTTGAAGTGCGCGATCAGCGTCGCGAGACCCGCCTTGTCCGTGACCGCGTCGATGCGCGCGAACAACGCGGCGAGCGGCGTGAGGCCCCGCTCCTCGAGCCTCGCCTCATCCATGAAGCTGTTGTAGAGATCGCGAATCTTCTGCGTCTCGGACCCTGGCTCTGCGTCCGTCGATCCGGCGACGTTCTCGACGATCCGTCGGAGCTGTTCCTCGGTGTCGTCGTGGAGCTTGTGGAACGCGCCGTAGCGCGCCTTGTCGGCCGGCAACTCGAAGGTATCGAGCCACTTGCCATTGACCGCGCGGTAGAGATCGTCCTGCGGCCGCGCGCTGGGATCGACGTATTGCAGATCGATGCCCGATACGGACAAGGCCGGCGGTCCAGCGATCGTTTCGGCACTGGTGGGTTCGGCCAGAACCATACCTCCGGCACAACGTGCAAGCCCGATGACGGCAAGCAGCGTTCGGGTCATAGATTGTTCCTCAGGTTAGCGATAAGGGGCGCGCGCTGCCGAAGGTCGCTGCGCCGAGGCCGGATTATCCCTTATGATCGTGCGCGGCGTTCGTCGATTCGCCGTCCGATCGGTGGTTGACGGTGTCGTCGCCCGGCTGTGTACCAGCGTATTCGAACCGCCTCAATGCGGTTCTTGGGGCGACACTGACGCCTCCGCTCGGAGGTCCGCTTTCTCGAATTTCGATGACCGTCTTTGAGAAGGGGTGTCAGGCGTTCCATGCCCGCCCGGCAATTGTTTCGAGTATGCGCCGTGCGAATCGCATGACTAACTCGATTGCAGACTCGCCTGGCAACAAAAGTGAGGAGTGCACAGGATGCCGAGAATTCCTCTAATTGACTGGTTCGTGCTCGCCTGGTTCGCTTCGTGTTGGGTGGGCTACACCTATTTTGCACAGCGCAAGTCCGGCAAGATACCAAGCTTGGTGGTGTCGATGCGGATCTACCGCCGCGAGTGGTTCATGCATGTGCTCGGACGTGACAACCGCATCGCTGACATCGCCGCGCTGAACAGCCTACTTACAGGTGCGACTTTCTTCGCATCAACCTCGCTGCTGATCCTCGGTGGCCTGGCCGCGATGCTTGGGACAACCGACCGCGTGATCGATGTGGCAGCAGATCTTCCTTTTGCCCGCCACGAATCGGGGTTGGTCTGGCTCGCGAAGATCATTCTGCTGATCGTGGTTTTCGTGAACGCGTTCTTCAAGTTTACGTGGTCGATCCGGCAATACAATTTTTGCGTTGTTCTGGTTGGTGCCGCCCCGCAAACGGATCGACCAGACGAGCATGAAGATTTCGTTGATGCAATTACCAGCATGGCGAGCTTCGCGGCCGAGAACTTCAACCACGGTCTGCGCGCCTTTTATTTTGCGCTCGCAGCTCTCACGTGGTTTTTGCATCCGTGGTTGGTCGTAGTCGTCTCGACCCTCGTCGCTACGTACTGTATCGGCGGGAATTTCGCTCCAATGCACTCTACGCACTAACGCGTCCGAGCACGATCAATCAATCGCTGCATCTGCCGAAAGAGGTTCTGGAGAAGCTTCGCCATGACTCCAAGATCTCATGAAGAGTGGGCGAAATGATTCCCGAGGGTTCGCGGTAGTCCTTGTCGACTGCTACTGACGATCACGGTCAACTGTGATCCCTGGGAGTCCTGCGAGGTTCTGATCGTGGGAGTCTGCAAGGCCTATGAAGGCGCCGCAGTTTTCTCGCGGATTTCGGCAACGCGCGACTGGCCGATTTGTGGGGTTGCCTGAAGCAGCCGTGGGGGACGCATCCACTCACCGCAATGTCCGCTTCTCCCAAGCGCGGAAGGCCGCAGAGGGTCGTCTACGGTCGAACGATCTGCGGCGATGAACGGCGGCTGTACGACTGCGGATTCAACTGGTCGATGCAACAGATTGGTGAAATCGTTCAGCGGGTGTTTCGTAGTTTAGCGTTTTCCTTGGGCGGGTATTTAGTTGCCTCGCTACTGCATTTAGCTTGGCTTGCGAGTAGGTAGAAATATCCGTTCCCTTGGGGAAATACTGCCGCAATAGCCCATTTGTATTTTCATTGGTCCCCCGCTGCCAAGGACTCTGAGGATCACAGAAATAGACCTTAATGTCGGTCGCCAATGTGAATCGCTGGTGACCGGCCATCTCTGTACCCCGGTCCCACGTCAGCGATTTGTAGAGTTCGTGCGGCAGCTTGCGAGCGTTCTTGATCAGAGTATTGGCGAATGTCTCGGTATCTTTGCTGGCGACCTTCACCAGCATCACGTAGCGTGTTTGACGCTCGACGAGCCCAACCCCCTAACTCCTGCAGCGCAATGAGTGGCGTGCCGTTCTGCACGTGCCAGCTCGCCCAGGTGTGCCGTAGATCGTGCCACCGAAAATCCGTGACCCCGGACCGCTCCAAGGCCGCGTACCAGGCTTTAGTGCTGACCTGGGTGATCGGCCTGCCCTGGAAGCTAAACACGTGCGTCAAGTGCTTCCCGACCTGCTTGCTGATGAGCGCCGCCGCCTCCGCATTGAGCGGGACCGGTATGGCCCGTCGCGTCTTCGCCTGGTCCGGATGAATCCACGCCAATCGCCGCGCCAAATCCAACTGCGACCACTGTAAACCGGTGACGTTGGCCGCCCGTAAGCCCGTCGCGAGCGAAAACTCCGCCATGTCTGCCAGGTGCTCCGGTAAGGCACGGAGGAGGGCTTGCGCCTCGTCACGGGTCAGGAAGCGAATCCGCCGCGTCGGTTCCTTCAGCATCCGCACCGAAGGCGCCCGATTCAGCCACTCCCAATCGTTGACGCACTTGCGCAGGATCGCGCGCAATAACTCCAACGTCCGATTCACCGTCGCATTGCTATGCCCGAGCGAGAGCTTCGCGTCCGTGATGCGGTCGATGAGGCCGCGAGTGATGTGCTCCAAGTCTTTGCCGCCCAAATACTGATCGAGCCAACGCAGCTTGGTCACATCCTCCTTGGCCGTCGCCTGGTGCGCGTGGTATCGCCGCGCTGCAGGTAGGCCACCAGGCCCGACGTGTAGAAGATCCAGAGCGGATAAGTCCGAGTCGCTAGGTCATAGCCGAACATGGAGAGTGCGTGGCTGCCGTCAGACTTGATGCCGGTGTCGCCCCTCAGGAAATGGTCATCGAGGACCCAGGTATTGCTGAGCGCACACGTGACCACCACCGATTGTAGCTTCTTGACAGTTAGCGTCACGTCCCAAGCGCCGGCGAATCGCTCGAGCACGGCCCGCGCGCTTGCGGGCAAGACCCGGCTCGACTGCGCCGTCGCCGCGGGGACGAGCAGGCTCGAGACCAACGCCATGACGCCGCCGTAGCGGCCGGCCGCGCCGCACAACACTCGCAATCGTCGGGAAGGCATATACCCCTCACCGCAGAAGGATTCAGCGTGGCACAACACCGCAGACGAACGTCCACCGACCCATCACTGAGTCACCCGAGTCGATGTCTGGAAAGGACAAAGCGACGCTACACCGCTGCCCCTCGGAGGGTCAACCGGTGCGTGTGCTGCCGCCCATTCCCCGGAAACCGTGATTTGCCGGATTGTAGTGATGCCCGAGTGTTGGCGTTCCTGAGAGCCGACGTTCGCCTGGCCGTACTTCTTCTTTCAGACGTAGAAGGTCGCCTCGGCGATCCCCAGCTGTCCGTGATCCGGTCGACGCGGGCGCGGCTCACATGCTCAAGGTCTTTGCCACCCAAGAACTGATCGAGCCATTCCCCTCCTTTTCAGATTGATGACTCAGCGTTTCAATCTTGGCACTCGATGCCGTGCGACTTCAACGTCGCTTCGAGACGGGAAGCCCCTTACATTTGAAGAAGCCCACGAGTTGGGCGCTTGGCAAGTACTTGGTTCGGTGCTAGTGTGGTCTGCGTCCAGATGGTCCGCGCGGTCGTGATGCCGTCATTTGAAGGACGGCGGGTCATTGACTGCCCTCAGCATGTTTGCTTCGAAAGCCATGAAGGCGTCTACGGACGTGTCGATTCGATCGCGTCATTTCGGATCGCGCGAGAGTGCGACGCGAATAGCCAGAGCGCCGCTGTCACTCCCCGAGCACGCCAAGCTGTCGGTCGGGCGGAGCGACCATCCGCTGGAGTACAACGCTCGCCGCTTTGCCGATGAGATCACGCGCTTCCCTGAATCCGCGATTCGAGGGTTGCGCCGGTCCCCACACCGCCCTGGCAACGATCCTGCGCACGAGATGAAGGAAGGGGCGACCGAGGACTGGTTGTCAGAGGCACCCCCGGTGGTGAATGAAGTGCTACGCGAGCAGGGACGTCCACTCGACCCCATGACGAGGGTCTTTTTCGAATCGCGCTTTGGTCATGATTTCAGCCGAGTTCGTATCCACGCGGATAGCCTGGCCGCATCTGCCGCCCGGTCGGTTTGCGCGAACGCCTTTACGCTCGGCTCGGACGTCGTGTTCGGTGCCGGCCGCTATGAGCCAGCGAGTGAAGCCGGACAACACTTGCTGGCTCATGAATTGGCGCACGTCGTCCAACAAGGTGGCAACCCATCACATGCGATCCTCCGCCGCGATGGTCCGGATCCGCCGCTCAAGGAAGCGAAGCAGGAAGATGCGACCGACGCAGTGAGCGACGGGCTCAAGACGGTCGCGGCGGAGGCCGGCAAGAACGAAGCGTTCAAGAACTATGGCCTCGCTCTCGCGAAACGCTATGCGCTCCCGATCTGGAATGGAATGACTACGGGCGATAAGGTCGCGACCGTCGGCACTGCGGCTGGTATCTATGGTCTGGGGGTTGGCTCAATGCTGAGCGATCCGGCGGGGCGGGCCAAGCTGTCTGGCGTCAACCTTGTCGCGCCACTTGCGCTTGTCCCATATGCGACGCTCACCGGGTTCAGCTTCGATCTCCCGAAAACCAAGACCGATTCAATAGCCCTGCGTTTTAGCTTCAAGGGTGATGACCTGCTCGACCTTGCTCACCGGAAGCTCTCTTACGTCCCGCCGCTTACGCTGTCGTTCGATTTCACCATGACGGTTGCGCCGGACGGCAAGGTCGCGATGCCATTTGCTCTCGCGAACTTCGGCGTACTGCCGGGTGTAAGTCTTGCCGGGGGATATGGTGTCACCTCCGATTTGCCGACGCTCGCATCCCCACGTCCAGGCGAGCCTCTCGCGCCATACAAGACCTTCCCGCAGCCGGCGCAACCTGCAGCGCCGGCTGGTGTTGCGGCGTTTGTGACAGTCGATCTACTCAAGGCGCCAATTCTGCCTCGTGCGGTCCGCAAAGCGCTTGGTGCCGACGTTGGAGAGAGGAAGTGAGCGCCGGAGCGCCGCTGTCGCGTGAGTGGCGGCTCGCCCCAAGCGCACCTGCCCGCGCTCACGGCGCGACGCCGAACGTATCTCCCTTTCCGCGCCCTGATACGATGTCGCGGATGGTCGCGTTGCGGACGCCGAAGTGGGTGTCTACACCCGTGCCGCGCGGCGGGTTCTTCATCAGGAACACGTAGAGGGTCCCCTGCACCTTGCCTTTGTCGGGATCCTTTTTCCGGGTCACCACGATGGTTCGGATCAGCTGCATCCCACCCGCGCGCGTCTTCGGATCCGATGCGATGTCCGTCTGATCTGCCTGCAGATCGGAGTCGAGCCTCTTGTCCTTGATCGCTTTCTTGATTCCGGCCAGCCCCAGCACCGGAATTCGGCCGGCCTCGGTCTTGGTCGGATCGCCGGGAACGGGGCGAGGGTTGTTCTCGATCGCGTGGCGCGTGTCGGTGCCCGCCGAGGTCGCCTTGGTGAGAACGCGCATGACTTTGCCCGGCCTGCCCTCGAGTAGCCAGTCCCGTGCGAGCACAAACGACTTGGAGAACACACCGCCATCGCCCTCGCCGCCGCCATACCCCGCCTCGACCAGCGTGACGTCGGCGACCCCGCTGCCGGTCGGATCGAGATCCTTCGTCGCCTGGCCGAGCGCCTTGCCCCCACCGCTGTGACCCGCAATTGAGAGCGCGCCCCGGGGGATCGCGGCCTTGAGGCCGAGATCGCTCTTGAGATTGGTTAACACCGTCTGCACGATGCTCTCGTAGTCGCCGGCGCCCAGCGTGTTCCACGGCGACTTCATGTCGCCCCCCAGCACGTTGACCTGGGGCGCAATGATGATCTGATTGGAGCCTTTCATGACTCTCATGAGATCCATGCCGATGGCCGGATTCTCGCGGTCATAGTTGTTGGCCGTGCTGGCCGAGTAGTCAGCGGCGTCGCCGTGAAAATACACGACGATATCCGCCGTCGCGCCCGTGAAGGTCGGCGAGAGGTACACCATCACTGGAAGCTTGTCGGGGTGTCCCCACCCCGGCTTCACCTTGGCCTGGTAGACGAAGTTGGCCCCAAGGTTCGACTGAGCGGTCCAGCCGAGCACCTTGCCGGTTCCGTGCTCGACTACGTTCACGAATGTGCCCTTGGCCGTGACTCGGGTGTCGCCGACGTCGACGCGTGTCCCCACCGGGATCTTGTCCCGGGTCGGTTTGAGGGCGGGAGGATCGGTACGAATCAGAGCCTCGGTGTCGGTGACGGTGCTCGGATGCTTGCCGGAGGGCGGCGCCGGCTGACGATGAATCGCCGGCCGCGTGGCACTGAGTTTGGGCATCGGTCCGCCGGCGAGGTACGCATCTTGAGCCGCGTGCGCCTCGCGCTCTTCCGCGTCGCCCGGTGAGCTCAACGCCAACGATCGGTCATCCGTTGGCGCCGCGCTCTGCTGGACCACGTGCGCGAGTTCGTGCGCCAGCAGCGCGTTCGTCGACGGCGATCCAGGCGCGTATTGCCCTGGCGCAAAGACCACGTTCGTTCCCACCGTGTAGGCCCGCGCATCGAGGGCTTGCGCGGACTCGCCGGCTTGTCGATCCGCGTGGACTCTGACCTTGCCGAAGTCATGCCCGAACCGCGGCTCCATTGCCGCACGCGTGGCCGCCTCCAGTGGCTGACTGGGCGAGCGGAGCGCCTCGCGTACGCCGGGTGGCGACGGCGTGCTCACCGGCCCTGCGAGCACTTTGCGTTCGGGTCGGATCCTCATTTGTTCCACTTTGGGTCGTCGACGATACTCTTCAGGAACGCGTTGACCGGATCCCATTCGTCGCTCTGGAAGAGAATCTGATCCTCGGTTGCGGAGTCGCGGATACTCTCGGACATCACGCCCTTGCCCTCGGGGTTGTGGTAGCCCCTCGGCAACGCCCGGTGTCCAGGGCCTTCGTGCAGGATGTCCCCGGCGATCGCTCGGAGACCGCCGGCATCCCGAGCCGGTATCAGATCGACATTCACGATCGAAACGCTCGTCGCCGGATCGTATTGACTGCGTCCCGTAATGGCCCCGGTCTTCTCGTCGACCGTTTCCTTGAGATCACCGGCCAACCGCTTCACACGCTCGTCGAGTTTAGAGACCGGGAGCTGCTGCGCAACGACGATGTCGCGGACGATCTTCTCCATTCGATCCTGAGGAATGGATTTCTGCCCCTTGGCCGTGCCGATGACGTAGACGATGACGTCGCCTCGCTTCACCAGTTTCTCGATGTCTTTCAGCCCTTGCCGATACGAGACTTCGACCCCGCCCTTGACTGTCTTGTCCTTGCTGTGCTCGGTAGTCTTGCCCAAGGCCTTCTTGGCCTCGACCACAACCACCGCAAGTTGCTTTTCAGTGAGCCCGCTGTCGTAGTCGACGATGGTTAGCCTCGGCTGGCGGGACAACTGAAACGGCGTCCCGGGCTGGGGTGGCGCGATCGCGCCTCGCACCAGGTGCCGGGCGGCACGATCAGCCTCGTGCTCGTAACGCGAACCGAGTGCTCCGATCGGGATGGTCGCGCCCACGCTGCTACCGCTCTGCTGGACTACGTGCGCAAGCTCGTGCGCGAGCGTCCATTCATAAGCGCGTGAGCCCGGCATATGGGCGCGATCCAGGATGATGTGAGCGCCGACCGTGTAGGCTTCGGCGTCCACTGCCTTGGCCGACTCGGCGGCCAGCGTGTCGCGATGTACCCGCACGTGCGCCAGGGAGCGGCCGAGGCCGGTCTGGAACTTCTGCCGCTGCTCCTGCGCCAGCGGCTCGCCTGGCGATGCAAGCGCGCGGTGGACGATCGGAGGCGCCACCATTCCCCCCGAGCGAACCTCGTGGCCCCGCGCCGCAGAATCCTCAATCTGTATTTTGCTGAAATCAAAGTTGAAGGCGCGCTTGATGCCCTGCGGCGCGTGTTCGTCGACCGCCTCTTCACGCAGCAACGACCGCGCGCGCGCGACCCGGTCACAACGCGCCGCCGCACAGTCGAGCGCACGTGAATGTAGTGCTGTGGCATGGGAACTCACCGTGCGCAACTTTGGCGGAACGAAGGTACACCGACTCATCGTAGTCGAGCTCAGTTCTGGATGGCCATGGCCTTTTCCGGCATTGGAATGAAGGGCGGCTGCAACACGGCCTCGATGTCCTGGTTGATATCGAACTTCGCAGCGGGCCTTGTGCCGGCGGCTTTGATCAGTTTTTGCACGTTCTCGCGATACGTCTCCCATGAATGGATCACAATGATCTTGCCGCCGCGAGTGATCCGCATACCTTTCGCCTGCAGCTTGGGGTCGTCGCGCAGCTGCTGGCTGAGCGCCCGCTCCGACTCGTGGATACTTTGGAGCCGGGCATTGACTGGTTTGATGTCCTCGTCGATCTGCTTGAGGTGAGCCTCCAGCAGGGCCTTTAGTTCACTGCCGAGAAGTTCCTTGCGGCCGCTGGCCTTGAGTGCGGTTTCGAGCGTCTCCCATGCCTTCGGAGCTTTCTGGTTCCAGAATGGAACAACGGCCTCGTTACCCCATTGCCGGTACAACTCTGTGATGGCGAGGTACCGATTGTGGAAAAGATATCCGGGGCTCTTCTTGTCTGTTGCGGCGGGACCAAAGACGTCTTTCTTCGCGATCTTCTGATACTCGTCCCAAAGAGCTCGCTGCGTTGCGGCGGCGGTCTTGCCGGCCTTCGGCACGTCGGAGAGCGCAAACGGCGCATCGAGCGGTCCTTGGATGAAGTCGACCATGGCCAGCTCTCCCAGAAACTGATCGTCGACAGTTGGATCCAGTGCCGGATTCGCAGCCGCGTCCTTGCTGCTGTCCTTGGAAGCTGTAGCGGCCGCGCTCGGCTGATCCCAACCTTGATAGAGCTCTTGCAGCTGTTCGCGAGAGTATTCCTTGAAGTGATCGTTGTGCGCGACGAACGTCGGCAGACCGTCACCCGTAATGATGAGCCCGACGTGCGCGGGCAGCCGGATGAAGCGGAATCGAAGCTCCAGCTCCTGCCTGACGAGCGACAGGATGTAGGCGACACGCATGGCGTAGACACCGCAATCGTGAACCAGTTGCCCGGCGAGGCTTCGGGGAAAGGGTTTGTCGAAGTAGGCATCCTTGAAGTCGCCTCGATCGTAGATGTTCGTGAAGCGTGCATGGACGGTGAAGGCGTCGAGATAGTCGAACAGGAGGGAGATGACCGCACTCAGCGCTTTCCCTTTCTCTTTGCCGCTCGGGCCGGTCATGTCCTTGTACTTTTGCAGAAGGAATGTCCGCCAATCGCTATCACTGTCCAGCCGCAGCTTGCCGCCGGCGTCGATCAGCTTCTTCATGGTCTGCGCGTTCCGCGCCGAATCCGCGCTCTTCTCCATTTCCTCGGGCTTGTCCGCTCGCAGCATGTCGGTGGCGCCGTAGATGCGCGCCAACGTTGCAACCTGGCGAATCCGTATGCCGACCAGCCCCGCGAGGGAAGCCTGCAGCTCCCGCACGGACTCCTGCCCTGGCGTATAGGTATTGACCGCCACCGACCGCGACTTCGGGTCTTTCGAGAGAGCGTCACGGACGAAGCCTTGTCCGGCTTTGATCTCGGTCCGGGTGATCGGGAGCGTCATGCCGCCGATGTCCTTCTTTCCGTCCGCCGACATGATTGCCGGCTGCAGCTTGTTCTCCACCAGGTCGCGCAGGACGAGGAGGGTCGCACCGCCGCGCCCTTCGCTCAGGTCCATCGCAGCACGCTCCGTCAGCGTCTGCAGCTGCACCTCGATGCCGCCGACCAGTGTCGCAAGCACGTCGATCAACGCGTTCCAGTACGCGTGCCGCGTCATGTATGGGTCGAGCGTGCGTCTCCATGCGTCGGACTCCTCCATCTGCAGCAGATCCTGATCGACCGCGAGGATGGCATCGCGAAGCATGTCGAGTACGCGGACCATGACCTCGACCGAGTGCTTGATTTTTTCGACCGAGGAGGCGTCCGCACTCGAAATCGCACGCTCCGCGGTCGCTTTGTAGACCGCGATGTCTCGTCTGGCCTTGCCGGGGTCCTCGTTCAGGAAGTTGAAGGACTTCTCGCCCGCGCTGTAGTCGGCGCGCAGCTTGCTACTCTCCGCTTCGAGTCCGAGCGTGAACAGCCGTGCAGCCATCTCGATCAGTATGGTCTCGGACAACGCGCGGAAGGGAGCCCCGTGCTCGGCTGCGATGAACGAATCGGTCAAATTCGGAATATCGGCCGTTCGCTCTTCGTCGATGGCTTGCGCCAGCGGCAGCAATGCCTTGAGCCCCTCGTAGTTCATTGGCTTGTGCACCATGAACGAGTACTTCTTCTCCTTGAGTTGCCTCGCCATGTCTGCGTCGGCGGCGGCGATGGCATCGATGATCGCCTGGTAGAACTTGGCCGGTTTGGGCGGCATGGCCTGGCGCTTTGGGGTGTCCCGTTGAATGGCGATACCTGATTGCCCAGGTAGCGACTGCTGCACCACATGGGCCAGCTCGTGTGCAAGCAGCCGTCGACCCTCGAGTGTCCCCGGCTCATACGTGCCGGGTGCGAAGACGATGTCGTCTCCAATCGTGTACGCCAGTGAGCCCACAGCCTGCGCCCCGTTCGCGCCCTCGCGATCGGCGTGCACGCGTACGCGGCCGAAGTCGTGCGCGAAGCGTGGCTCGAAGTACGCTCGCACCTCCCTCGACAATGGCGCGCCGGGGTCCGCAGCCGCTCGGACGGCCGCCCCCACGTTGCCCTCTGCGCCGCGAGGCGCCGGACCGATCGGGATTGAAGCGCGCATAGACGCGATTGGCGTTGGCTTCGCCTTCTGCATCACCTGCTGTGCGGCGTCGTCTGCTGCGCGTTCGGATGGATCATCCGCCGCGATGACAGTCGGTGTGACCGGGAGCGGCGGTGCCGTGACGGGGACGTCGGCGAAAGAGAATTGCGCCCCTGCGGCCGGAACCCCGGGGTAGGTGTCATGATGGCTGCCCGGAGCCGCGAAGTCAGAGCGGTGGGTGCTCGAAGCGACTGGCTTTCGAGATTGATTCGCCCTTCGTGCAAGGCTTCGCATGACCCGAATCCTGGTGCAATCGCAAGTGCGCCGGCCCCGTTCCGGTTGCATCCACCCGGCGGTGCTGTCAATGCGTCCGACAGGCTCCTAAAATCTCCCCACGACCTGGGCACCGGCTACAGGAGCGCCACCACCGCGCTCATTGGCCGGCAGGACGTCGGAAAGTGGATCGAGACGGAACGGTCTCGTGACTCCGACGCCGACCTGGAACCACACCTGGCCGTTGCCGATGACGGTAGGGACGGCAACTCCGAACGGTATCGCCATTGGCGAGTCTCGCGATGCCTCGAGATTCTTCAGCGGGCTCAAGGCACACTGATTGACGGTGATGGGTGTTTGCCGTGCGGCTTCATCGAGCCGACGGTCGATACGGCCGGCATCGGCGCTGGTGAGCGTTTCCCACCACTTGTCGCTCCGATTCGGCGGACGAAGATAGCGAATCACTTTCGCGACGACGCGCGCGCGCATCAAGCGCGATCGTTCCGGCTTGGGCGCGGCCATCACGAACAGAACCTCGCTGCCCAAATCCTGAACCACGAGCGCCGCCAAGCGCCTCGCAATTGTGTAGTTCGGCGTGGTCGGATCGTCGTGCGCCATTACCGTGTGAGTTCCGGGTGCCGCTGCGGCGATGGCGGCTTCGGACTGCGCCCGATACCGTTCGCGCACGCCCGCCGGCGTGATCCCTTCCAGGATTCTCGGAATCGATTGGCTCGTCGCCGCCCGGATTCCCGGTCATAAGCGTCGAACCGTGACGAGTATCGCCTTGCACGAGCTCGACGAAGTTCGAATGGGCGAAGAAGTCTTCGACGGTGTGGAATGCGTTGCCCAGACGTGTCAATCCGGCATTGGTCAACCCGCGGCTCGCGACTTCGTCTAGCTGTCCCCCGATAAAGTCGATCGGTGTCCTACCTATGTCGACACCTTGGTCGCCTAGTGCGCTCGCGCCGCGCGTGCGCCAGCCTTGGGTGACGGCATCCCACATGTAGTTGTCGAAGTGCTCCTCGGGCTTGTAGCCGCCGAACTTTTGCGGTCTGCAAAGCAGGATTGCATTGCCGACCACGCCAACCTGGCTGTAGTCCCTTTCAACGTTGCCTTTTTCGATTCCTTTTCTCTGCGTTTCGGAGAAGCCGGCGCCCGCGAGTGCAGCTTCCTCGACCACGTGGTGTCCGGTATCGCTGAAGCGAGCAATCGCCGGCGGCTGCCGGCGTTGCACCACACCCACGTTCGCTCCCGCGGCGACTTGCGCGGCGACACGATCCGCTTCGAGCTCCGCCGCAGCGTTTGCATCGCCTAACCGTAGATTGCTTGGAATCGTATCGATCGGACCCTGCTGGACAACGTGGGTCAATTCGTGGGCCAGCAACCGACTGCCCTCGCGCGTAGCCGGATTGTAGCGATCGGCTCCGAACACAATGTGGTTGCCGACAGTGTAGGCGCTGCTGTTGACCGTACGGACCGACTGCGCTGATCGCGCATCCGTATGGACGCGCACGCGGCTGAAGTCGTGGCCGAAGCGCGTCTCCATCTTGGCGCGCGCCGCTTGGTCGAGGTATTGTTCCGGCGAAGACAATGCCAAGTGCACATCAGGTGGCACGCCGGTTCGTGCCGAGTCGCTCGACTCGATGTGCTGAGCCTGACACCTCGGGCAACCTTCGCCGCAGAGGCAGGCGCGCTGCACGCTTGCAACAGGGCGCCGTTGACTTATGGCGGCGGCCAACCTCGTCGGACTTGCCGCGTCCATTGACGCTGACTGCTGCGATCGGCTGTGCCCCTGAGTAAAGAAGCGCATGAGCATTCCCCTGCTATCGTAGTGGAACTGCCTGGACACGGCGCTCGCTGCGGCACTTCTCCAAGTCTTCTCTACACGAGCTCAGCAGCCGGCACCGTTCTTGGACCGGCGTGGAGCGGTGCGGTGCCTTGCATCAGCAAACGTGCCACAGCCGCTGCGATGGGCTGTCCGGTGACACTCTGATAATAACTGAAGGCCGGAGACGGATTCACCTCGAAGCAGAACCAGCGGCCCTCAGGCGTGAGGCGCAGATCGATGCCCGCGAGCATCAAGTCCATGCTGGCCGCAAGCAAGCGACAGCGTTCCGCACATTCCGGAGGGAGGGTGCACGCTCTGATGGCGATCGGTAGCTCCTGCCGAGAGGCGTAGCGATAATCGTCCGCCTCGCATTCGATCCGGCACGCGAAGACTTTCTCACCGACCACGTGCACGCGATAGTCGGCGCCGGGAACGTATTGCTGGAACTGAGTCGGACACCAGCCCAGGTCGTCCATCCGTTGCATGTGCGCCTCGGTGAGGCGCGCGACGATGCTGCGTACGCCGCTGATCGATTTGTAGATCACGGCACCGTGCTCGGCCCAGAACGCCTGCACCGCATCGGCATCCGTTGCGATCAAGGTATCGGGCGTCTCGAAGCCAAATGATCTGATCTGCATCGCCTGCAGGGGTTTGCAGTTGTTGGCAGCCATCGCGGAGCCGCGATGCACCACGAGTGCGTCGGTAAGCTCGAGCCATCCGTTGAGGGCGTCATCCAGCGCAAGGGCATGCTGCCAGACAAGGCTGCCTTCGCCAGCCTGCCTGACCGCGGGTTCACTTCGCGGGTCGGGCGGGCGGACGTACGCCGCAGTCACCTCCTCGAGATCCCATTCTTCTCCCGCTATGCGAATCCTGCCATGGAGGCCAGCGTCGATCGAGATGTCGAGTTCCGTATCGAGCACAGTGCGATGATCGAGCAGCAGGACCCCAGCGTGCTGCGCGCACAATTGATCATGCACCATCCTCAGCGGCGTGTCCGTCAGGGCGCCCCACAGGAGAATCATTGCGCAACCGCAGCACGCTGACGCGTCGCCGGGTCCTGGAAATGGTCCCAGATCGCCTCGCCCACGTCGGGGTCGCTCAAGTCCGGCCACAGGCTTGCTCCAAGCAGAATCGCATGGCGCGCCGCGCTGTCGAAGCGGACACTCAAGAGCTGAACGTTGGCCGCTGCAGCCAAGCGACTGGCATATCGCTTGAGAACCGCATTACCCGTGCCGACCACGTTGTTGCCCACGACGGTCAGAGTTATCGCGTCCGGCGGCTCGGTTTCATCAACCGCAAGGCGCGCACGCAGGGAGATGCATTGATGAACGGCGCGCGCCGGAATTCCCAGTTCGCAAGCTTTGCTCACCCACTTCTGGGAACGCCATCCTTGACCCGAAAGGCATTGCGCGGACGGCCGATTCAATAGCGGACAGTCCAGCGATACCAGCCATGCCAGCAGAAACGCGTTGATCTCCGCGGCAACATACTCCTGTTCGCACGCTTGAATGTCAGGCAGGTCACATGGCAACACCCAGGGCAACCTTGTAATGACGCCGCCGATTTCGTTCGCTAAGACACGTTCTCCGTCGATCAGAGCCACGGTGCCTCGCGGGTCGGCATCGCGCCAACGCCACCCTGGGCGCGAGAGGCTCGCCGGAATCAGCATCCGCAGACCATTGCGTGCATAGCGGGTCGCAAGCGCACGCGCTTGCTCATCGCGCTCGCTCGCCAGGAGGATCAGCATCTACTTCCCGCCGTCCGATGCGCGCCGACGCGGACTCTTGCCGGGCGCAGCTTTCTTGGCAGCCGGCTTTTTCGGAGGCGTCTTTTTCGCAAGCGTCTTTTTCGCAAGCGTCTTTTTCGCAACCGGCTTCTTGGCGAGCGGCTTTTTCACAGCCGGCACTTGCGCATTCGGCTCTTGCGCAACCGGTGTTTGTGCATCCGCCTTCGCCTCCGGTTCCGGCGCCGAAGCGACGCTACCGTCCAGCACGGGCCGCTCGGCCGCTTGAATGAACGGCTGACCAGTGCCGGCCGTCGCGGCGTCCGGGGCTGTGCGAATCGGGGTGAGGACACCGGTGCCGATGACCTCTCTCAACTTCGTGTCGGCGACTTTCTCCGTCCGGATCTCCTTCTCCTTGACGAACTCTTTCCTCGTCTCCTTGGCATCTTTGCTTTCTTTGCCTTCCTTGGGCTTCACCGTGACGACGACCTGGCTCGAGGCGGCCTTTCTGCTGTCCTCGACGCTGGTAGCGATCACCTGGAAGGTTCCCGCCACGCCCGGCGCCGTATAGATGCCGGTGGAGGTGACGCTGCCGCCGCCGGCCACGCTCCAGTTCACCGCAGTGTTGTCGGTTCCCGTGACAAGCGCAGAGAATTGCTGCTGGCGGTCAGTGAACAGAGAAGCTTGGGGAGGCGTCACGCCCACGCCGACTACCTCGACCGTGAACGTGCCCGATGCCGTTGAGGTGCCCAGCCTCGCATCGATCTTGACCTGGGTCGTTACGCCCAGATTCGCTGCGGTCGTCAACTGCAACTGGGTTTGGTCCTTTCCAGCCGGGATGACGACCGATGCCGGTACGGTAACGGCTTCGGGGTTGCTATTGGAGAGGGCGATCGAAGTGTCTGCCAACGCAGCGCGGTCGAGCTGCGCAACTGCCTGGATGGTCCCGCCGGCGACAACTTTTCCAGTCAAAGTCAGTGCTATGAGGGTGGCGGGAGGAATGATCTTCTTCAGAAAGAACCAGCTTTCGAAGTCGCTCGCCAAGGCGTCGGTGCCGGTCGGCAGTCCCAGATCAACACGAAAGCTGTTGTCGTCGGCGCGCCGCCCCGGCCTCCCGTAGGAGTGTCCGTCGAGATAACGCAGCCGGGCGCCATCGTCGCTCCATATTGCACTGCCATTGAGCCGGACGCGGACCCGTGGTAAGTCGACGGCCTGAGCCAGTAGCGCGTTCAGATCATCGAATGCGGGCGGCAGCTTCCACACGATCGTGCGGATCGTTGCCGGGTCGGGATTGGCTTGCACCGAGGGATCCAGGGTGACCTGCCCGGCGAGGACCGTGTCGACGTGCAGAAAGCTGTTCGGTTTGGGCGGCGTAGCGGGCAACACCGTTTCCAGCGTCACGACCATGGTCGACGAGTTGACCGTGTTCGGATTGAACGTGCTGTCCAGAAGGATGCGCAGCCCGACGTTGCTTTGCGTCAGCGTTTCGAGCACGACGAAGTCATCGTTGGGCCAGTTGATGCCCTTCACGTGGAGCGCTAGCGGAGTTGGAGTGAGCGGGCGGAAGATACGCCTCGCATCCTGCGGCGGCTGCGGGGTGCCGTCGTCATTCAACCGCAAGAAGGCGAGCCTAGCGTAGTGATGCAGGACGCCGCGCACCGGCTGCGGTGCGGTGAACGGCCATTCGATATCGGCGGTCGCCGTGCGCGCCGGGATTTGCCAGTAATCGCCGGTCCTGAATGTACCGTTCGAAAATTTGACCTCGACGCCATCTTCGAGCGGGATGAAGCCTTCGTTTGTGCCCGGTATCGATACCGGCAACTCGCTCGCACCGTCCCACCGCCGCAGCCGGGGATGGCGTGAGGCATCGACGACGGCCGGCGCACCGCTCAGGGTTGCAATGCGTGTCGCGGCGTTGACTTTGGTGATCGTAAGGAGTTGCCCGGGCGAGCCACTGAGCTCCTGTGCATCGTCGACCACCTCGACGAGCCGGCCGGCGGCGAAGCCAAGCACTTCATCGCGCCCGACATCGTGCAGCGTGAGCTCCTGCCCGTTGAACTTCTCGATGCTGGTAACCACGGTTCCGTTGTCGCGCGACCACTTGAAGGTCGGCGCCTGTTGTCCGCTTACGCCTAGCGCGCCGCCCTTGTGTACCTCCACACGATACAACTGGTTCTCGAGCCTGCGGTAACCGGCGTTCGGCGTCAGGAGGCAGGGCCCTTGCTGGCCCTGCGCCAATGGCTGCGCCCTGGCGCTCAAGCCACCCGTGCCGGGTACGACGAGCGCATCCCATTCGGGAAACGGATCGTCGTTGTTCACGACATCCGGATGTTGTGAAGCGACCGGCAGCACTTTCACCTGCCATACGGTTTTCAGTCGGGTGGTGGTGTCCGCGCCGCCCAGCGCCACCTCGCGAAGCGCAGGATCCTCGAGGGCACTGATGTGACGCGCCCACACATCGAGATATACGATGCCGAGCTTGTTGCTGCCGAAGAGCTGCGCCAGCGCGGGCGGGTTGGGGAAGTCGGGCTGCCGGTCAAAGCTCACGTCCTGCTCGTTCTCGCACAGGATCCCGTCGACGTAGTAGCGCCCTTGACCGATGACGAGGGTGTTGTTGTTGGCGACCTGGATCGCAAAGCCGCCGTTCTCGAATGGGCCGCCGGAGGCGCCGATCACGTCCCGGGCAGCGACCTCGGCACGATACCGCTGGATGCCATCCTGATCGTTCCAGTCCGCGTCCAGCTGGACGCGACCCTGTTGCATCAGGACCCCGCTGTAATGCCTGGTGGGATCGAACAGGTCGCGGGTGAAATCGCCCTTCATCGCAGTTCTCCTCGGTAATCTGAGTTAGCTCGCGTAAACGATGCCGGCATCCAGACCGAAGCGCAGATACTCGTTCAGCCGCACGCGTAAGTTGGTTTCGCGTTGTGCCTGAAGGAGGTGGTGGAACGCGCCCATCTCCGCTTGATCGTCCGCGCCTTGTGTGATCTCGGGACCGGAGCGTTCGCTCAATTGACAATAGCCCGGATCGCCGTAGCGCGTGGATGTGAAGACAGGCGTCACGAGCACGGCATCGGCATCACTCGCGGGTTGGCACCGATAGCGGCGCGGCACGCGTGCGCCGACCGGCACAAAGCTGAAGCGCACGCAGCCTCCCTGCCTGCGGTCGGACACGACTGGCCCGGTAAAGCCGTCACCGGCAACCTGGCGCGCAAAGAAGAGCACGTTGGAGACGTGCTCCAGCGCCGCCGCATGCACCTTCCCGATCACGGTGCTGTTCTCGATGGTGAGCGCCGCCCCACCGGCCTTGCCGTCGAGCCCGGCATAGGCGACGCCGCTGTCCGTGGTGGCATCGACGATGGAGTCGGCGATCGTGACATGAGCTGCATCTGTCACACGCAAGGCACCTACGACGCAGTCGTCGATCTCCACGACAGTGTCGGCGGTCTCGACCACTAGGCTGGGGGCGGCGGGTTGCAGCGCTGCGCCGTCCGGCGTCAGCGCGAGGCCGGGGACGAGCGTGCAATGCACGAGCCGCAGGCGTTGCAACCGCCCATGGCCTGCGGTCTCGACCACGCGCAGCGTGCCGCCGCTGACGACCAAGCCACTCAGCGTCACTTCGGCTGCGTTCTCGCCAGTGATTGTCATCTCGCCGCTTAGCGCGATGGCGGGTCGGGTGTGATCTGCGGCGCGCAGCTCGACCCGTGCCGCAGCAAGCACGCTTATCCTGAGTCTTTCGGCGTAGCGACCGCTGTTGCCGATCTCGACCGCGCCGCCGTTGGTCACCGCGTTGAGGGCTCCCTGGATGGTGGCTTGGGGCGCGGGCACCTTCTGGACCGGTGCGAGCAGTGGATCGATCGAATCTTCGCGATCGTATTCGCCGCCTCCGAGATTCGCGCTCGTCGCGTAGTGGTACGAGACCAGCGGAGCAGCGGCCGGCGCTTCGGCAAAAGCGATCCGTCCGAGTACGGGATCGATGGCGACGGTGCCCGCGGCAGGCTTGTGCGCCCAGCCCTGGCCAAGATCGGAGAGGTCGCATACGTGCAACTTGTCGGCGGTGACGCCGCTGATATCGAGGCTCTTCCCCGCGCCGAAGTACACTTGGCGGTCGGGCGGAAGCTGCAGATCCTGGTCCAGTGCACGCCGGGTAATTGGATCGGCGACCTCGCCGGGCGCTACCCGCGTGGAGAAATCCTGGTCGTGCACGGAGCGCGCGTAGAGTTGCATGTTGCGGCCGAGTGGGTTGAACAGATAGCGCCGATCGTCCACACGCAGGGCAGGCGAGTTGGTCAATGGCACTGCACGCAGGCGCCAGAGGAAAACGGCGACATTCGAAATGTTGTAGCGCCCGCGGCCGCTGCCGATGTTGCGCACATCGACCGTCCGCGTCACTTTGTCGAAAGGGCGGTTAATCTGTTCCAGCGACCGCGCGTCCCTGATGTTGGCGATGGCCAGGTTGTCCGGGCGCACATGATTCAGGTATTGCGTGGTCGCGAGTTGCGTGAAAATCTCTATGACCGCCGCATCCCAGCCCGTCACGTCGCGCGCGAGGTCTTCGAGCATTGCCGCGGCGCCCTTGCGCCGGCGGAATCGGATGGTATTGGCGACTTCGGCGCGAGGACTGCTCACGCTCGCGGTCAGTCCATGTAACGCACGGTAGCCGATCAAATCGCCGAGGTAGGGGACGACCCACTCGGCACAGGTCTCGATGAACTGATCGTCGTACAACTGCGCCAGATCCTCCTCCAGTACCGCTATCTCGCCCGCGATGGCCGAGAGCAGTGCGCGCAAGGCGCCGCCCTGTTCGGCATCACGCAGACGATAGATTGCGGGCAGAAGGCCCGTCAGTTTTTCGACGTTGAGACTCACGGTCGTACCCCCGCCAGCTGAATTGGACCGGGATCCAGCGTGAGCAACTCGGCTGCGAGGCTCGTGCCATCGGCGCTGATCTGGGAAGCCGCCGCTGGCAGCAGTGCAAGCAGTCCCTCGCCGCCCACGCCATCGAGCCGCTCGAGCTGAGTGATATGCACCCCGACTGCGCCAACTACCGCTTGCGCCGCTGCAGTGACTTCACTCAAGGCGGTTGCTTGCGCGAAATCTCGGACATCAAAGCCGAACTGGATGCGCAACGCCTGTTCCACGGCACCGAGTACCGCGTCGATGGCGTAGTCCGGGTCGATGGTGATGGTGGCACTCAGTTGGAACAGCGCGAGGCGATAGGACAGGAGCCGCACGGGCACTAGCGCGTCGCCTGACTGCTGAATCGCCGCCACCAGGTTGCTGTGAATGGCGCTGCTCTCGTCGATGTCCGCACCGTGGGGTCCGGCTACAGTGATCAGCACACCCCGTGTCTGACCGCTCCAGGCCCAATCGGCCCGGGCTTTGGCAATTCCGGCGAAGGCACGCGCAAAGTCTTCGTAATCCTGGAGCGAGACCACCCGGTCCAGGGTCATGATTGCAAGGGGGGCGTTGCGGCGAATGTCGTCGGCGGTGTCGGCTTCGGCGCCCCCGTTCGCCGGGACCGGGTTGGTCACGCTGCGCACGCCCAGCGGGCGCGTGAGCAGAAGCGTGAGCTTGCCTGCGTCGACATTGCCGTCCAACCCAATGCCCTTGCGATAGGTAGCTCGCACATTTTCCGCGCCGGTCGGCGGGCAAGCACCGGTCCTTCCGTCGCCGAATTGGACTGCGGTCAGACCGTCGTCACCACGCCGGGTCGTGTACACGCGATCGGTTGGTCCGTTGCCGAGGAACGACGGGACCTCGTGCCACTCGAGGTCGTTGACGCGCACTTCGAGCGTAGACTCGGCTCCGCTCGGGGACGGCGAACTGACATAAGTCAATGGGGAGTGACGCAGAACGAAGCGCTGATAGGGGTGGCTGGGATCGCCGCTGCCGATCGCCTCGTTCACGGTTTCCCCGTGGGTGGCGCGCGCCACGTTGGCATAGATCGTCACGCTCGCTCTAACGTACGCTTGCTTGAGGGCGGTGGCCAGAGTGATCCTGCTGTAACCGTCAGCTTCCACGACGTGCTCGACCGCCGCGATGGTCGCGTATTCGCACGCTTCGTTACCGGCAGAAAGCGCGAGCTCGCCGCAAACGATGATGGTCTGGCCTTCGGTCAGGCCGTCGACCCAGGTTTCCAGGTCGATCTGCGTGCCGGCGACCGGATCCTCGATCGGCAACGGCGCCAGCGGAAGCGTTTCGCTCTGCGCAAAGACGGTGGCCTTGCGCACGTCATCCATGCTGGACGGGGCGGTCTTCTCCTGACCCGACACCGCTTGCAGGCCGATGCGCGTGACCTTGGCGCTCAGGGTGTAACCGACCGCACCGCTCTCTACCACCGAAGCGACCTTCGCGACCGTCAGCGCGCCGGGCAAGTCGCCCGGCCATTGCACCACCGCCCAGCTGCCAGCGACGATCTGTTTGTGCACCGTGTCCAGGTTGATCGCGTCGTCCGTTGGCGCCGGCCAGTCTGCGCTTCCCGTGCCGCCGTTGTTTGCTCTGACGTTGTCCGGCATGCTGCGGAAGTCGGGGGCGTTGTGGCCGAACAGCGAAGCACGCTGGCGCATCGCCATCACGCCCGAAGGTGGAGGGCGCGTGGTCACGAGGTTCTTGAAGATCGCCTTCGGCTGAAAGCCGATGATGCGTCCCACGCCTGCAAACTGCGCGGCGCGCAGAATGACCCGGGCTGGAGCGTGCGCGATACCGCTGATCGACTCCGACATCGAAGTGCTGACTGGCGTGAGCGCGGTGCTCACGCCGGCATTGCGATTGCTCGCGACGCTGAACGGGCGCAGGCTTTCGAGGCGCCGTGCCGCATCCGCCGGTGCGTCGTCGGCTACCGGTGCGGTCAACTGGCTCATTAGTCGTGTGCCCAGCGTAAATTGCCGGGCGCGTGGCACCAGGCGGATGATGCGGGTCCAGAGGGTGAACGGCGGCGGTGCTGGAGGGACGGCCTGAAGCGAGCTCACGCGCACACTGGTGCGCTGGCGGGTGGCGTCCGGCACGACTTCGACGATACGCTGAAACTGCACGGGCTTGCGGCTGTCGTCGGGTGTGATCAGGAGCGTATCGCCGGGCTGAAGGTTGGTTGCGCTACCTTGCAGATACAGCCGCTCGGGATCGTCGGGAAGCGGAATCGGATGTCGTTCCTGCATGCGTGGCCTGATGGCATTCCACTCCACGCGTGCCGTGATCTTCTCGACTGTCTCGAACGTCTGCGGCTTCTCACCCGGTCCTGGAATGCTCTGCAGCCGGGTACCCACATCGATGGTGACCGGCGCCGCAGCCTGGGCCGGTGCCCCGGGCGCGCTTTCCAGAGTGAATGCGAGACAGGCGGTCGCGGCTACTCCGGAGCCGGGCTCGTATCCGATGAGACGCGCCAACTCGAGCAGAGAGCGACGCTCGGTAGCCGTGCGCAGATACGATTCATTGGCGATGCGCTCCTGATAGAAAGTGAGCACGTCGGCCACCGTGGCCCATGCGTCCGCCAAGGCGATGCTGAAGTCATCGTCCTGACGCGTCTTCAGCCCGGCGCTGGCCGAGAACCTCGTCAGCATGCTCTGCTTGAAGCGTGGTTGCGTACCGACGCGGTATGCGACGGCACTCAGGCCGGGGCGATTGGACACACTGGCCGGTGTCTGCCATGCGGTACCCGTACAGCAGCCGCAATCGCCGGAATTGCCGAGCAGGTCGGCGTCATCGGGGCTCATTTACCCCCCTGCAGGATAAGGCGGAGCACGCCGCGGTCGGGGAACGTCGGATCATTGTCGAGGCGCGCGATCTCCAGGCGGCCGAGCTCCAACCGACCTTTGTCGAACGCGTCGCGGTTCGGTCGATCCTGGCGTTGCAGCGTGGTCACCTCGACCGACGCCACGCCTTCCACCCCTTGCGCCGCCGCATACAGAGAGCTCAAGAAGATCGGCTGCGCGAAGGTGAGGTTGTCTGGGTGGAACAGGCCGCGCCGACCGTCCGCCAGGATCCGGTTGCTGAACACATCGAGCAGCGCTGCCTTGACGTCGGCGCGGAAATATTCGGGTTTGAGACAAACCTGCATCTCCACTTCGAGCGGTACGAAGCGCGGACCGTCGATTTCGATGTCGTGCCCGGCTAATCTGAACTGCTCGACATGGCTGCGCATGGCATCCTCGAAATCGGCATCCACCGGGAGCCCTCCAAGCCGATCGATCGTCAGGAACGCAGTGCGCCAGCTGCCCGTCCAGCGCAGCGTTGCCGCCGCTTTCTGAACGCCCGGATACCGCTCGGCCACCGCAACATAGTCATCGGCAGTGACCGCGCGCGCCTGAGAGCGGAACGCAAACGGCGCGTTCTGGCGCACGTGCTCGATGCTCTCCGGATCCACTCCGCCCCTCGCCGGGAGTGGATTGCGCACCCCTTGGATGCTCGACTGATCGGTCGCGATATGAGCGATGGCGTCGGACGCGACGTTGCCTTGCGTGCCGTTGCCGATGCGGTAGGTGGCCAGGAACACGGTGTCGGGCGCGGGACGCAGTCCGTGCCGGTCGTCACCGAAGCGCAGGAAGCATGTGCCGTCCGACTCCGTTTCGACGGCGAAATGCGGATCGTCCTCGGTGCTGTCGAGCAAATCGCCCATCGCGGTCCAGACAGTCTCGTTGGTTTGCCCGTTGATTCCGAGGGTGATCACGGCGACGGCGTCTTGCGGCGAGAACGGATAGATCGCAGTGGCTGCCGGCAACTTGCCGAGCGGGTCGTACGGGAGTGCGCGCGTGAGCGGGGCATTCTTCAGACGCGGCCGATAGCGCGGGGGCACGGGGTCGGGCTCCTTCGCGGTGCAGTGGTCGCGGGCTGGCGAAGGAATACGCAGCAGCGTGGGCCGGGGTACCGGGTCCAGCTGGTCGGCGGCAGTCGTTCTGCCGTTATCGGCCAGCACGATATTGCCGCGCGCGATGCTGATGCCATCCACCGGTGTTTCCAGATTGCCTGACCTCACTTCGGTGGAAATGCACAGCGGAAACGGCAGCGCGTCCTCGGCAACCCATTCGATCTCGGTAACAGCGACGGAACCCGTGTTCGGCGGCGTCGCGAACTGGCCACCCAGCGCATCGGCGCTTATCCTTACTGCGCTGAGGCGCACTGCATGGCGATGGGTCGGATCCGCATCGGCGGAGAGGCCGGTTGTTGGACCGAGTGTTCTCCTCGAACACGACGACGTCGTCGATCTTCAGCTTCGGGAAGGCTCCCAGCAGTGTGGCGCTCGTCGCACCGGCCGGGAGACAGCAGCGTGCGTTGCCCCATGCATAGAAGCGGATTTCGTTGTGGGTGGCAAACAGGGTCGCGTCGTGCATCGTCTCGAACACCTCCGTCGACGCAGCGAGCGCACTGTTGTGAGCCGAAGAGCCTGGCGTGAACCGGTTCTGCAGGCCATCGATCCGTGTGAACGCCTGCGTTCCCTTGGGCAGAGCCGTGTCGGCCGTAACCGGAACGTGCAGCCAGACCCGTGCGCTGACGCCTTCGTGCATGCGGTAGTCGACGAGCCGCGCGTGTCGGCGCACCGATACGCGACTGCGTGCGGTGCCGAGGTATGCTTCAGTGGCGATGGCGTCCTGGCGATAACTTAGATAGTCCCCCACATACGCGAGTGTCTCGATCAGCGCGATACCGAGATCGGCGGTGTGACGCTCCTGCCATTGCGGCATCGTCACCGCCACCCGATCGAGCATCAACTGACGGAAGCTCGCGTAGTCCTTGGCGAGGTAGTTGATCTCCGGAATCGCGCGCTCCGGCTCGCGACATGTTGGCGGCGCCTCGCAATCGAAATCGGCCGGGCATTCGACTTTGAAAGAGAAATTGACCGCCGCCAGCAGGACATCAAGTCCGGCCAGCGGCTTGTCCAGGGGATTCCCCTGCGCGTCCACGGCGACCAGCCGCAACCTGTAGGTAGAGAAGTCTCCGCTACGATCGAGGTGAACGACCAATACGTCACCGTCATAGCTGACGGTGTCGGCAGTGATATTCCGGATGCGCTCGCCGCCGCTGATCTCAACGTTTACGGGGCGAATGGCAGGCGGCGCCGGCGACTTCAGAAAATGCACACGCAAGCTGCGCTGGCGCTCAGCGGCCGAGGTGGCGTCGCTGTCGACCACCTCCAGGAAGTCGATGCCGTTGAGTCCGGTGAAGCCCCGAACGGCATTACGCCGGCGCTCATCGCAGCAGCGGTAGATCACGCCTGCCCTCCCGGCTGTGTGAATTGCGCCACCTGTTTCCGGAGATTGCGGCGAACCACATACTGGACAGTGACAGTGAGGACCTCCTCGCGACTGTCGACCTGCACCGCCTCGACCAGAATGAGGTCGCCCAGCCACTGCTGCAGTGCTCCTTGCACCAGAAACTGTGTGGCAGTGGCCACCTCGTCACCGTTGGGTGCGAACAGCAGTTGCTGCAGGCCCGCGCCAAAGCTCGGTCTGTTGACCCGCTCTCCGGGCGCGGTGAACAGCACCTGCTCGATCAGGTCGCGGATGTGGTCATCCGCGTCCGTCCGGGCCGTCCGCCCGCGACCGTCCAGGTGAAACGGGTAGTCGATGTCCATCACACGCCTTTGGCGCGCACTTGAGTGACGACAATGTTCAAGCCGGTGCCGTTCGGCGCGCAGACCGCCTGGCTGTCCTGCAACAGAATCGGCGCTCCACCGGCTAGCACGCGCGTAGCTGCCGTAACCCACTGAGCGGTGACGCATGGGCTGGGTGAAGCTCCGGCGACGAACGGACAGCCGGCCACTGTGTATGGGGCTGGCTGCGTCACCACCGGCTCGCCCCCCACAGTCACGCGCGGATTCGGCGCTGTGGGCTGGGCCTGCCCGGCGTGCATGCACATCACCGTCGCGCCCACGTGCAACAGAAAGCCCGGCATCAGATCACCTCCAGCGCGCCGTTGTTGACCGAAACGCTCGCCGTGGTGAGCTTGACGCTGGCCGCTCCATGCGACAGCTCGATACCGCTGGCATTGAGCACGATCTTCAGCGGTACGACCACGGCTGGCGGCCCGACTTCGAGCGTGAAGCCCCCGGCGCCAGGCAGATCGCTGATCTGCAGGTTTATGCCGTCCGTCTTCAATACTTTCATCTGCGGGATTGCGGGTTGCGCGGGCACTTCGCCGAGGCTCCAGAAGCAACCTGCCCAGATCGGGTAGTCGGTGTCGCCCGCTTCGAACTCGACCCATACGTTGGCGCCGACCGGCGGGACCACGAACAGGCCCACACCCGATCCCGCATACGGCAAGCACGGCATCGCCCAGCTCAAATTGCCGTCGCCCAGCACCGCCGGCACCTTGACTTGAATGCGCCCCAGCATCAACGGATCGATGTTATTGGCCACTTGGCCTCGATATTTGCCGAAGAACTGGGTCATGGCACGACCGCGGGGCTGATCGACCCCAGACCGTCACGGGCCAGGGTGAACTTCTGCTTGTAGGATTCTTTCTTGATCGTGTGCGTCACCCGCTTGACGTACCAGATACCGTCGTGGAGGTATCCGACACCGCGTACGCCTACCAGCCCCCGTGCCTGCAGCGGCGTGCCGTAGCGAACCGCATCCAGCTCGCCTTCGGCGACCACCGAGTCGGCAGAGGCGTCGGTAACGCCTTGAGCGCGCGCGAGAGCCTGCATGGCGTTGAGGCCGCTTTCACGATATTGGCGACGGCGCAAATTGGGTTGATTGACGAGCCACGCCGGCATTGCCGACAGCGGTGAACGCAGGCTGGCGAAAGTCTGCACGGGCACCGATTGATTCGTAGTCCGGTCCTGAATCTGACCCGTCACCAGCGTCGGCTCGAGCGCGTTGTTGTTCACGCTGAACGACTCGACATTGGTTGCCTGCCCCATATTGATCGTGAGCGCGGGCTGGGGCAGGCCAAGACGCTCGGGCGGTCCCCAATAGCCGATATTTGTCAGCGGGGCAGGGCCGGGCTTGACGTAGAAGACGTAGGCATAGCGCGCCGCCATCTGTTTGAGGTATTGGAGGTCGGTCCCCTGCTGCACCGGGACGCGCTCGATCGGGATCGGCGGATCGATCACCAGCGGGGGAATCACCATCGGGATCAAACCGTACTGCGCGTAGCTCGCGATCAGCTTCAGCGCGATCAAAGTCTCGTCTTGCGCCGGATGCTGCATCGACTTTTCTTCCCGGTCCATCATCACGCTCACGTCTTCGCCCGTGATGGTGAAGGTCGACGCTCCCGGCTTGTCGCTCGCGGACATTTGCTGGTGGGTGATGATGCCATCCATCAGCACCCGCGGGATGGCATTGAAGGTGACGATGATCACAATGCGGTTGAAGGGCTTCAGAAGCGGGTTGGCCACGAGCGGGTAGTCGAGCAGATCGAGCGGTCCCGAGCGACCGACGCTAAACATGATCTGAAAGCCGGATTGCCGGTCGTCGCTGTGGCTGACCTCGACACTGCTCAGCGCCTCGATCATCGTGGGCGGGGCCGGCAGCGCCACGGTGGGGCCGATGAGCAAGGTGAGCTGGATGCCGAGCTGATCCATGATCAGGGCTGTGGAATGGGAATGCGCAGCGTGCTGCCGAGCTCGGACGTGAGGTCGAACGGATCGAGCGATTGATTGGCATCGCAGACGCGCCAGAATTGCTCGGCATCGCCCAGCGTGCGCGCAGTGACCAGATCGAGCCGATCGCCCTGCGTTACCGTCACCTCTGCCAGGATCGGCAGCGTTTCGATCTGCGGCAGAAAGCGGCGGCGCTTGTATGCGACGACTCGTCCGTCGGCGGTGGTGACGGTCACCGTGTCGATGTTGTAGTAGCGACTGGTCGGTTGAAACACGGCCTCACCCTCCAATTCCGGCAGTGAGCGACACCGTGCCAGCCAGCTGTGGCAGGCTGGTCGCGCTATTCAGCGTCGCCATCGTTTCCTTGACCACTTGATGGGCCAGGAACAAGGCATAGCCCGGGTTGGTGATCGACAGGTCGTTGTAGCTCAGCACGCGCATGCCCAGCCCCACCTTCGCGCGGGTGGGATTGAGGTTCACGTCGTGGGCTTCCTCGGTGATGGTGAACTGGGTGAGGCGTACTGGCAGCACCCGCTTCGGTCCCCACACGAACAAGGTCAGCGGCGCGGCCGGCGGGATGATTTCGATGGTGCCGACCGCAAGCAGGATCGTGTTGGCGATCACCAGGGCGCTCTTGGGATAGAGCAGCATCTCGAGCGCGGAGAGTTGCGGGTAGACACCGAGCGACGTGGCCAGAGGATCGACCTTCTCGAGTTGATCGGTGGCGTCGATCTCGACATCCAGCCTGATTTCCTCGATCGGCGCGCCGCGCAGGCGCAACGCCTCGGACCGGTCTGAACCTTCTGCACCCGCGGTCTGTGCTTGCAGTGTGCGAGTGAGCGTGTCCGGGTTGTACTGGAATACCACCACGCTGGCGATGGGGTTGAACAGGTCGACGCCGATGATGGCGCCCTTGAGCACGCGCGGAGAGTTCGGGAAGGTGCTCATGCCGGATCCATCGTCTACTTGCGAAGGCTGCCGTGTACCGCCTGTGCCACTTGCGTACCCAGCGCATGGGCATGAGGCGATGCGACCTGCACCGCGCCGGCGTTCAGCGACGGGATGTGCCGAGTGCGGGCAAGCGCAGAAGGCAAAGCATGCGCAGTCAGCAAGCGAGTCAGCTCGCTTCGAATCGCGTCCCCCAGCGCATCGCGATCGCTGACTGCCATTCCATTCATGATCAGCTCACCGATGTGCAACCGGATCCGGGGAGGCTTCATGTCCATTCGTGCGTCTCCATCTCATTCAGGGGCTTTTCCAGCTTCGCGTACTCGCTGCGTGCGGCCCTCAACAGGTGGGTCATGCGCACCGGCTCCGCAGCGTCGGCTGCGAGAAAGGCGGCGTTCAGGGCGATGTTGCGTATGTTCCCGCCCGCCACGGCCAGGCGCGCGAGCCGCGTTGGATCGAGATCCTCGGTCGGCGTTTGGGCGGGAAAGGCTCCGCGCCAGATCCGCGCGCGGTGCGCGGCATCGGGGAAAGGAAACGGCACCATGAAGCGGATACGGCGCATGAAGGCCGCATCGAGCGCGCTCTTCATGTTGGTGGTGAGAATGGCGAGTCCGCGGTACGCCTCCATGCGTTGAAGCAGATAGCTCACTTCGATGTTTGCGTAGCGATCGTGACTGTCCTTGACCTCGGTACGCTTGCCGAACAGCGCGTCGGCTTCGTCGAACAGCAGCACGGCGCCGCCTTCCTCCGCCGCGTCGAACACCCGGCTCAGATTCTTTTCGGTCTCGCCGATGTACTTGCTCACCACCTGGCTCAAGTCGATGCGGTACAGGTCGAGCTGCAGTTCGTGGGCCAGCACTTCGGCAGCCAAGGTCTTGCCAGTTCCGCTGGGGCCGCCGAACAGTGCACTGATGCCCAGGCCGCGCGCGCCCCGCGAAGAGAACCCCCAGCTCTCGTAGACCTTCGCCCGACGGCGGACGTGAATCGCGATCTCGTGCAGTACGGCGAGCTGCGCATCGGGCAGTATCAGATCGCTCCAACCGACCGTCGAGTCGATGCGCTGCGCAAGGTCATCCAGACGCGGCCGGGCCTGCTTGCGGCAAGCGTCCCACAGCAACGCCTCCAACCCTGGGCCACCACTGGTTTGCGGCTTCTGCGGATCGGTTGACGGCGATCTGCGCTGCAGCGCCTGGTGGCGGCTGGTCGCCTCCGCGTACGCGGCGCGAATGGCGGGCATGCTCAAATTGAATTGCGATTCCAGCGCGTCGAGATCCGCTCCTGGCCGAGCCTGTCCCTGCTCCAGCAGTTGCCGCCACAGATGACGCTGTTCGGCCGCGGCGGGTTTGTCGACTTCCAGCAAGATCGTGGTGCGGTGAAGGTCGCGCACCGGGTGTCGGGTGGTGATCACCAGTGGCACGCCGAGCCGCTCGACCAGCCAGGACAGCGAGGCAGCGCGCGTCGCGTCGCTCGCATCGGCCCCATCGCAGTCGAGCAGGAGGGCACCCCCGGTCAACGCGGCTTCGCGCACCAGCAGGCGCACCAGCGCGTCGAGCTCGGCGTGCGCTAGCGGAACGGCGGCAGCCTGGAGGCTGTTGAGATTCCAGCCCAACGCGCCGCAGGCGTGCGCGGCGATCGTCCGCTTGCCGACGGAATCCTGTCCATGCAGCTGGACGATGGGCGGTGCCGTACCGGGTGAGGGATATGACCATGCCGCCGCGATCTCCTCGGCAATCGTCTGATGCGAAGGCACCAATTCGCCTTCGGTCGCAAGCACCGGTTCCACCAGGCCCGACAGGCGCTCGTCCAGGTGCTGCACGCCCGCGAGATAGTGCAGAATGCGTTCGTCGATCCGCAGTGGGATTTGCGTCAACGGCTGGTCGCCCGCTACCTGGATCAGCCGCCAGCGGCGCAGCGGTGCTGCGGGCGTCAGCGCGCTCCAGTGAGCGCCTTCCAGCGCGGCGAGGGCCAGGCTGAAGGTCGGATAGCGACGTGCGGGATCACCCTGTGCGCTCGCGCACAGACTGCCGAAGCGTGCGTCGAGATCCACGCCGGCGCACAACACCAGGACATCGCGCTCGAACGGCGAAAGGTGAAATGTTTCGCGCAGTCGCGACAACGCGGATGTCGGCTCGTGTTGCTCGGCCGCCGGATCGTATGCCGAGCCGGTGTCCGGAACGGACGGTTCGAGACCATCCGTGCGCTGCGTGATGTATCGCTCCAATGCCTGCCGCACACGTGCCAGTGACGCTACGAGTTGCCGCTGATTGCTTTCGAACCAGGCTGCGCTGACGTCGTTCATGTGATCGTGACCCGCGGCGCGACGTACAGGCCGTTGGCGTCGACTGCAAGTGGACTCTCCGCGCCGTCGACCTGCACACGCAGCAAGTAGTCGCCCGGCACCACATCGGCGGCACGGACTACGATGGTGCTGGATTCGGGCGGATCGGGAGCCAGATCGTGCGCGGGGGCCCGAAAGCCGTAGGCGCGGGCCGCGCGATCGGCCGGCGCATTGAACTCGCTCAGCAGCACGACCACGCGTTGCAGGCTGCCGACGGGCGGTGTGAAGGCGGCCGTGAGGTCGCAGGTGGAAACATTGACTCCGTCCACGTTGCGGCTGGATACGTGTGTGGCGGTCGCTGTGACGGTCGGGTGCAACACGAATGCAGCCACATTCGATTCGACGCCTCGATGTGGTGTCGGCGGTGTGCCCATCAGCTGCTGCTGCACGACCTGCACCCCGTGCACGCCCGCGTGCAGGCCTGCCGGCAGCGGTACTCGAATCTCGCTGTCCTGGACCTGCCCTGGCGCAGGTGTCACGGTGACGTCCGCGATCTGCACTTGTGCGATGCCGCTGCTTAGTCTCTGTCCCTGGAGTACCAGTGTGAAGCCGGGCAGAATCGGCTGATCCTGCACAGGTTGATCGGCGGCGGCTTGCGACAACACCTGCTCGATCGCAGGTTGCCGGAACGGTGCTGCGTAGAGGTTGCGCGCCCGCACCGGTAGAGCCGGCGCCGGAGTGTCATCGGGTTCGATGCAGACCACGGTGCCTTGATAAGCAATCGAGAGCCGATAGGGGGTTTGCAGGAAAACCGACCAGAGCTTGGACAGCTCCTCGAGCGCGAGGGCGGTGGGTATGAACCGCACCGACTCGCTGGCACTGCCCAGGTCGGATTGCGCCAGGAAGGCAAACGTCGGGCTCGCTATCGTGCTCTGGATGATGGGACGCGACAGCACCGGCTGGGAATGCAGCGTGCGTACCACCGCACCGAGCAGACGTTGCGGTTCGAGCTGAGCCTCGTCCCCATAGAAACTGAACAAGTAGTGAAGATCGAGCGCAGCACTCGTACGCTGCACCAGGGTGCCGCGCGAGTTGCGCGCGGGCAGGTCGGCATTGCGCCAGGCGGAGTTGGGGATGACCTGGTACAGAAACAGATTGACGCGGGGTTCGGGTTGACTCTGCGCCGGTGCATCCGGAAGCAACGTCGTCACCGTCGCTCCGGGCACCGCGCTTCCGACTGCTGGACCGAGCGTTTGCCGCAGCCCGGCGGTGACCGTAGCAATGGCCAGATGATTGCTCACCGTGAGCCCTCTAGCCGCTCTTTCAGGTAAGCCTCCAATGACAACGCCGGACCGATGGCCGCGGCGCGCGGACGGGGTGGCGGTGCAACTGGCGGCGGCACTGCACGCACTTCGATGCGGCCGATCGACACGTGTATCTCCGGCGCGGGAGGCGTATCGGGCGTCGTCCTCACCAGATCGGGGACCGTGGGTCGCGACCGGGCGCGCTCACCGACACCGGGTGCAACGCGGACCAGCCCGGCCGGTGCCTCATCGCTGTTCGGCGGCGTCACGCGCGCAATGTCGCTCGGCGCGTTCTTTGCATCGTCCCGGGGCCGAGACGCATGCGCCGGCGCAGTGGTCGCCGTGCCGGCTTCCCTGGTTGATGCAACCGGTCCATACGCCTCGGGGGATCGGTCAATTTGATCTGCGGCGGGGATGGCGGTAAGCGGTGCACGGGGGAACTGCCGGGATCGCTCGGGGTCAATGGCCGGAGCCTCGCGCCCGCTTTCAATAGTGTCCACCCCGGCGTGTGAACCGGATGACGCCTCGACCGATGCCGGCGTGTGAGGACCGGTTCTTCGCGCCGTGTTCTCGGCATCGACGGCGAAGACGTGCGAAGCACTCGGCGAGGAGGTCGCAGGTCCGTCATGACGCATACCCGTCGGCGGCGGCGAAGCGTCCGCCACCTCGCCGTCCTCATGCGATCGCGCGGCACCAGCCGCAGGTGCCGGTGGTGGCCGTTCCGATGCGGCCCCTGCGGCGAACTGGGTGTCCACCTCTGGCGATCGTTCCCAGCCCGGTGTTGCGTAGCGTGATGCGAGACGGGGCAGCGCGACCGGCCTGGAATCCAGACTGCGTGCAGCGAGCCTCAGAAAAAAATCGCTCATTCTTGCACCATCGCCAGATAGCATTGGCGGCGCCAGGCGCTCATGGCGAGGATGTCGGACTCCCGCCAGCAATAGGTGCGTGCGAGTAGATGGATCTCACGCAGGAGTCGTTTCGCGTAGGCAGCTATTTCCGACCAGAAGAATGCAGGGACATCGAACAGGATCTGCTGACTCGCCTTGCAGGCAGGGCAGCACAAGTCGATCAGCACCTCCGCCTGCGGATCAAGCTCAGTCATGCGCGCGGCCGCGAACGTCACCACATTAGCGGGAAGGGCACCGGCAGCGATTGCCTTGCCATCCTGCATAGGCTCGACGATGCAGCGCTCCATCAACCGTACGCGGGCACTCTCCGCGTCGAAGCACGATTGCAGCGCGATAAGATCATTGCTGTCGGGGGGGCGAAGGCCCAGCTCCACTTCGTCGACGCGCAAACGCCCATTGCTTGCCGGCTTGTCGACATGGCAGCGGATCGAATCGGTTGTCAGGCTGAACTCGAGGCGTTCGGCGCAAGCTGCGCATTCGGCGTAGGCGTCCAGTGCGCGACCGAAAGTTTGTTCGCGCACGTGGAGCAGGCGACGATCGCGCTCACCGAGGCTCAGCTCTGCGAGTGCCCTGCCGGATTCGCCATCGGACGCATGCAGCAGGATGGTCAAGGCGCGCTCGACGGGATGCTGTCCGAGCCCTGCCTCCCAGACCGTCAGGATCTGCTGGGGCGTGAGCGCATGCATGAATCTGTCTGTCGCTAGAGTGCCGGACGTGCACCATCACAGCTGCCGGCCTGCCGGTAGGTGAGCAAGCACGGGAACGACGCACGGCAGCGCTGCGGAGTCACTTGCGTCAAGCGGCCGGAACGGTGAAGCTCGGCTCGGTCGGCTCGGAGACCTCGACATCGCGCTCCCATCCTTCGTTCTCGAGCTTGATGTGCTGAATTGCCACGGCATTGGCGTTGGCGTCGAGATCGGGCAAGGCCTGATACTCGGAAACCCAGCAGCGGAACACTTTGTATGCGAGCGCAAGCTGCCCCGCCTCGTTGTAGACCTCGATGATGATGTCCTTGCGGAAATCCTTGAGCGAGGTCTCGGCACCCAGCCCCGCCTGGAAGTGCCATACCTTGTTTGCCCACTTCTCGAACTCGGTATCGTGAGTGACGCCACGCTCGAGGGTGAGCGCCTCGTATTCGGTGCGACCGGGCGATTTGCGCGAGCTGCTGGGATCGCCGCCATCGCGATGCTTCACCACCTCGGTTGTGCGCTTGAGTCCGCCGACCTTGCTCACACCCGCGACATAGCGCCCGTCCCATTTCACGCGGAACTTGAAGTTCTTGTATGGATCGAACCGCTGCGGATTGACACTGAACTGAGCCATGAGAGTCTCCCTTAAGCGGAAATTTGACCGGCCATCTGCTGGATCTTGATGATCACGAACTCCGCTGGCTTGAGGGGCGCAAAGCCGACCACGACGTTGACGACGCCGAGGTTGATGTCGATTTGCGTGGTGGTTTCCTTGTCGCACTTCACGAAGTAAGCCTCGCTCGGGGTCTTGCCCTGGAAAGCACCTTGGCGGAACAGGTTCTGCATGAACGCGCCGACGTTGAGCCGAATCTGGGACCAGAGCGGTTCATCATTCGGTTCGAAGACCACCCACTGTGTCCCGCGGAACAAGCTTTCCTCGAGATACAGGGCGAGGCGGCGGACCGGAACGTATTTGTATTCGTCGGCCAGCAGGTCGGCCCCGCGCAGCGTGCGCGAGCCCCAAACGACGCTGCCGATGATCGGAAACGTGCGCAGACAGTTCACCCCGAGCGGATTGAGCATGCCGTTCTCATCGTTGGTCAGGCTCACTGCCAGGCCCTGAGTGCCGCTCAACGCCGCGTCGATGCCGGCGGGCGCCTTCCAGACCCCACGCTGTCCGTCCGTGCGTGCCATGACGCCAGCCACGCATCCGCAGGGAACGAACGTGTCGAGCTGGCCCTGGCGGTTGGGATCCGATTCGATGACACGAGGGAAGTAGAGCGCAGCGTTGCGTGCGGCATCCCCGGACAATCCGAGGGCGGTAAGCGCCTGAGTGTTGTTGGCCGTAATGAAGCCGGCGCTGCTCCAGGCGACCGGGGCATCGATGATCACCATCGCGCGGCGCGGGACGCAAAACGCGAGCGCACCCTGCCACACCGTGATCGGCGTATCGCCATTGCGGGTATCCGGCGGTATACAGAGCAGATTGAACAAGTCTGTCTTCTGCAACGCGTTCATGCCGGTCTTTGAGGCGGCATCCCCGAGGTACGCGGTCGCATCGAGCGGGGCGCTGTCCACCGCCAGATCGGCGGCGGCTACTTTGGAAGATGCGGCATCGTCCTCCCAAATGCTCTTGCCGGCCGCTGGGGCCGGGTGGGGCGACGGGACCGCTGTACCGGGCAGAGCAACCGCTTTGGCGACTCTCACCAAGGCGGATTCGGTCACGAGTACCCGGTCGGCACGGCGCGCGCTCTCTTTCACGGTCAGATTGACGATACGCTCGGTCGTGCCGGTCGCCATATCGCGCACTGTTACATTGAACAGGTCAGCAGCGGTCAACCCCAACCGTGCCGCAACATCCGCCGACACGGCGGCGTCGATGCGCGCTCTCAAGTTGTTGCCCCAGGCACCTTGGGAGGCCGCCTCCAGATCCAGAAGCGCGATCTTGATGATCGCCTTTGCAGGCTTCGTGTTGGGCGGCGAAGCCGGAGCAGGGTCGACGGTAGGCTTGTATAGCCGCACGACTACCGCCTGTGCGCCGCCGTTCTGGTAGAAGTCGCGCACGGCATAGCTCAACGGGTAGTCCGGGTGCAACTTGCCGAAATTGCGCTCGAAATCGCCGAAGCTATTGATGGTGATCGGGACGTCCACCGGTCCGCTATAGGCGCGACCTATGAAAGCAGTGATCGAAGTTGCGACTCCTGTAATAGCGCGAACGCCGCTGGAAACTTCTTCGATATAGACACCGGGGTAACTGACAGCAACTGGCATGGCGCGGCCTCCTCAGTACCGATCTCGTGGCATACCTGGGAGTCGAGCGTGTACGCAATATGGATGCCACGCCGTGTGCCATCAGCAAATCGACGAAATCCCAGTGCTTGCGTGCTTCTCACTGGCCATGATTCGCGCGTACCGTATCAGCGCCACGTTACACACGCGCACCTGGAAGGCGCGCCGATAGGGCCGCAGGCCTTGCAGGTACTGAACCGGTACGCGTCAGCTAGATGTAACAGGTGCTGTAACGCCGGCGATACGTGTGACAGTGCTGACTAGCCAGTTGGCCCGAAGTAGATATGTTCGGGACCTTGGTTCCCGAGTTGGAACTAGTTCGACGGAGGACGCGTCAACGCGGGATCAGAGCAAAAGAGCGATGTCGGGAAAGAAGAACTCCGTTCAGCCACCCCGGGCGGGGCCGAACATTTCGATGTGAGTCGCCAGCGCCTCCTCCAACACTCGCATGAAGGCGTGTGCTGGCGCCGGCGCGGAGTGAATGCGGATCTGGATGCGTGGTGCGGCGTCACCTTCGTTATAAACGCCGAAAGCGAATACGAATTCGGCCGCATTCTGGCCGACTTCCAGATAGTTGGCGTAAATCTGTTTGGCTTCGGACGGCATATGATTGGGTGCCCTTGTGAAGGCCCGGGATTCCAGAGCGACCGACAGGTAACGCGATCTCGTTCCATTGCACGCAAACCGCGTGCCAGGTGCATGGGACCTGTAATGTGCGTCGAGGGCCTCTCAGGTTTCCATTGCTTTGATCGCGTACTTGTGCAGCTTGCGATACAATGTCATGCGAGACCAGTGAAGCTGCTCTGCAGCTCGCGTCTTGTTCCAATTGGTCGACAGTAGAGCTGCAAGCAAGCGCTCACGCTCGTCTAGCTTCTCCACCCCGTTGTCCTGGATGAGTTTCTGGAAACGGTGCGGAAGATGCTCGGGCATCACCTGGTCGGTAGTATCCACGCACAGCGCCTCGAGAACGTTACGCAACTCCCGGACGTTGCCAGGCCAGCTGTATTGTACGAGGGTTGCCATGGTTTCCGGCCCTAGAGCAGGCGGCTTGATCCCGCGCGCGGCGCAAAGCCTTTCGAGAATATCTTGAGCTAGCGCGGGGATGTCTTCCCGACGATCTCGCAGCGGCGGCAGTTCTACGTGCAGGACATCCAAGCGGTAGAACAAGTCGCCCCGGAAACGATGCTCCTGGACCAGGTCTTCGAGGCGCTGATTGGTGGCTGCAATGAAACGTATGTCCAGCGGCTCGGGTCCACGGGCGCCCAGGCGATGCACCTCGCGCGTCTCCATGACTCGAAGGAGCTTGGCTTGGGCTGGCAAACTCATGTCGCCGATCTCATCGAGCACGACGGTACCGCCGTCGGCATGCGTCAGTAGTCCACTCGAGCGAGTCACGGCGCCGGTGAAGGCGCCGCGTTCATAACCGAACAATTCGCTTTCCAGCAGACCGTCCGGAAGCGCCGCGCAGTTCACGAAGACAATCGGGTGCCTGCAGCGCTCGCTCAAGTTGTGAATCTCACGCGAGACCAGTTCCTTGCCTGTGCCGCTTTCGCCGGTTATCAGAACCACGGAATCTGTTCGTGCCACCTTCGGCAAATAGCATTTCAAGCGCACCATGGCCGCACTGTTGCCGACGATTGCCGGGTAACTTGTCGGATCGGACGGCATGACCATATCCCCCGTTTTGTGCGCCTAGATCGAGGTGAGCTATGCTTGCGTGGCGCATGGTTGGGATTTGCGCAAAAACTATACACCGATCGCATTTGGGGATGTGTCACCGATTGTCGTTTGAGCGGCACGAAGAGCAGTCGCCCGTCGCAGACACAGCTGGCTTCGTCGGGATAGGACCCGTAAGCTTCCCCGTCAAGTAGACAGTCCTAAGCTGGAACTTCCACTGCGAGCAAACGCTCGCGATAGCGCGCTGGCGGCAGGCTTCCCAGCGCGTGTGGGGTCGGATTTCGTTGTAGCGTTCGATCCAATCGGTCGTGATGTCGCGCACTTCGTCCAATGAGTCGAAGTGATACGTGCTCAACACTTCCTCGGGGTAAGTGCGGATTGAAGCGTTCGATGTAGGCATTCTGATCGGGCTTCCCTGGCTGGATGAAGCGCAGCTCGATGTCCTGTCCCTTGCCCCAGTCCGTGAAGGCCTGGCTCGTGAGTTCGGGGCCGTTGTCGCAACGAATGGCGCCCGGGGCCATGGAGGTCGATCATCTGCGTTAGGAAGGTGGTCACGCGGGTGGCCGGAGACCGAATGGGTGCTGCGCAGCAGATACCGACTGCAAAGAACTCACATCATCGACGTTATGTCCGGGACTGCTCGATGCCGCAGAACTCGTCTCGAAGATGAACCCGCCGTCGAGGAAGCACTTTACCTCTGGAAGGACAGCGCTGCGGATTTTGCCGTTTGCCTGATCGGAGCTCACCACCGCAGACTGGGATGCCGGGCCACGGCGACGTTCGATGCGAGGGCAGTCAAATTAACAGGCTTCGTGGCGGCGTGATGCGACCTAGTGGAGCCGACCTGGCGCGGGTAAAGGTGACGCGGGCCCCTGGCCATGCTTGGTCTTTGGCGCATGGAACCTCGATCCGAAGGAGTCCCTGCCTAGACCATGTCCGCGTTCGGGGTGGTGAGTGTGCGCTGGCGCGACTCTGTAGCCGTCAAGGCCGCGAGTTCCGTCTCTGCTGCGGTGAGGCGCGTCCGCAGCGCGACCGACAGCATCACGACGAGCGAATCAAGAGGAGACAATCCACTGAACCGCTGAACATCTGAATTCAAGGGGGGCTTGACACACGCCCTCATAGAAGCTGCCGTTGAGCAGTGCAAAGACAAAAGCGCTGATTCGCCAGCGTCTGCTGACTCAGACGGCGGCGGGCGCTGTTCGGATCGGCGCGCCGCGTCGATCAGCCCGCCCCGGCTCCCGGCGAGAGGGTGCGCTCGGCCTGCTCCGCAGTCACCACGCTCACGGGCACGCCGAACCGCTCGATGCGGTGGGCGAGGTCGAGGCGCAACCACCGGGAGACCCGCTCTGGCAGCGTCGAGACAATGACCTCGTCGTACTTCTCGCGCTCAAGCGTCTGGCGTACGGCCTCGTACGGGTCGGTGGCTCCGACGATCCCTTGCACATGCGAGCCCGCGGCCGCGTCGAGCAGCGGGATCGCGAGCTCGAGCGTGATGGCTGCCTCCTCGGTGTCCGGGTCCCAATACGGTCGAGGGACCAGGAGTGTGAACCTGCACGGACCGCGTGCGGCCCGCTCGGCGACGGCGGCGAGCAGCTTGGGCGAGGCCGCGGTCCGGTGCGCCACGATGAGGATGCGCCGGTCAGTCATGATGGGGCCCTCCTCTTAGCTTGGCGATTTGCGGCCGATTTGGAATCAGGCGGGCAGCATGTTCTCGTACCCAGATTCTGATCTCTGAAGGATCACCTGTCACTCCCTGGCCTGAGCGCGAACGACTTCTTACGCTGGCGGATTCAACTGGTCGGTGCAACACACTAGAAGCCATTTCGGCGGCGGGAGTGTTGCAGATGAAGCAAAGACCGCGCATTTGCTACTCGGCCAGCCAACGGGCGCTTATCTGGGAGCGTTGGCGGAAGGGTGAGCTTCACCAGATCCCCCGGCGGGTTGATCGATACCACAAGCAGGCGGAGACTTTTGGGGGCGGGCGCTGAGCCGATGCGACCAGCCGGGTAACGATGAAGCTCTCGCCGGTGCCAAAGCGACGGCACTATCCGACGCGCCTCGCGTGTAGCAGCGAGAACTCGGTTCGTCGTACGAAACCAAGCGCCAAATAAACGTCGATCGCAGCCGTGTTCGTGCTGTAGACGTGCAGGAATGGCGTCTGCCCTGCGCGGAGCATGCGGTTGACCACCCGACCGATAAGCCCCCGAGCGTAGCCGCGTCCCCGAACGTCCGGATGGGTGCAGATCGCGCTTACCTCACGACAATCGCCTATCCACATCCGCTCGCCTGCCATCGCGACGAGCCGGCCGCCCTCGCGAACACCTATGTAGTGACCGAGCTCGATCGTCCGCGGGCGGAACGGACCCGGCTGCGTAAGCTCGACCAGTTCCAGCATGTCGCCGACGTCCGCGGCTCGGAGGGTCCGCACCCCGATGTCCCCTTCGGGCAGCGGCGCGTCGTCCACCCGGATCATCTGAGTGATGCGGGACTGTCGCAGCGTCTCCCAATTCGCCGGCAGCATCGGCGTGACTGGCCCGAAGATCCCGATGTCGTCGCCCATCGCTACCAGCGCCTCCAGACTGGCGACGGGCTCACGACCAGTCCGGGACAAGCCCGTGAGGGGGGAGATGGCGGGTGGATAGCGCCGCGCCAGTTCGCCACCCAGCGCAAGGTATGCGTGGCGGGTCGCGAGGCTCGACCAGATGGGGTTGTCGAGCTGGCGCTCGAGCTCGGCGGTAAGCACGGCCGCGATTCTGGCATAGCGGTGTCGTTCTTAGCCCTGCATTCGTCGCACCGGGTGCTCAGTGCTAAGACGCCGTACGACGGTTTCCTCGTTCGGCGTTCAAGCGGGCGCGTCGAATGGCGAGCAGTCACCGCGCATCCCGCGCGCGCGGGGGCTTAGATCACGACTTCGTATCGCGCTTGGTCGATGACGTTCGTTGTTCACCGTCACACGCATCGACGCATGCCAACGACCCATGCGATCGCCGAGGCGTACGGTCACGAGCGTTGTATGTCGTTGAAAGCACGGTGTTGCTAGGAGCCGTTGCGCACCCCCACAACCAAATAAATCAAGGTCCATTCCGATTGCATAGGTAACGGTTTATACCGGAGACATGGGTAACACTGTTGCGGCGAAAGGGTTCGCGGCGGTGCCAAGGCGACCCGTCTCGTGGTCGAAGAACCCCAAGTCGTAATCCATGAACCTGACGAGCCAGATTCTATCGCTGACTTCCTTGACCCCGACATTCTGATCGGCGAAGACGGTGCTGAGATTGATTTTTCGGCGCCCGAAGCGGCCGCATTGGGTGACGGTGATGGTTCGGTCGTGAAACGGGTAGTGAAGCTCGCGCAGTCCGCGATACGGGCGCGGTGAGGGTCGGTAGAGCTCAGCGGGATACTTCATGCCGAGCGCCTGATGCGGGCGCTCGTGGTTGTAGCAGTCGATGAAGTCGTCGAACTTCGCCTGCTGCTGCAGGAAGTTCTGAGCCGCGGGTTTGGTGGCCTCTTTCTTCAAGGTTAGGTGCATGCGCTCGTGGCGGCCGTTCTGCTCGGGATGCCCGGGCTTGATGCGCTCGATCTGGACCCCCAGGCGCAGCCACCCGACCGCGAGCGTTCTTGAGTACCGGTACGCGCGGGGGAAGGATGAAGTGCTCCCCGCGCTCGCGGCCGAGCTGGTGGGTCTCAACGTCGACATCATCCTGACGTATGGGGTGACAGCGGCAAAAGCCGCGAGGCAAGCCACCACGACGATCCCCATCGTCAATGGCTCGATGAGTGATCCGGTCGCAGCAGGGCTCGCTGAAAATCTCGCGCGGCCCGGCGGAAGCGTGACGGGGCTGACCAGCAGGTCGCCGACGTTGAGCGCCAAACGGCAAGAGTTGATCAAGGAAGTCGTTCCTGGTCTCTCGCGTGTGGCCGTTCTCTCGACACCAACTCCAACCGCCCAACTTGGATTGCAGGAGACGGAGGTCGCGTCCCGCTCGCTAGGAGTGTCGCTTTCTGTTCATCAAGTGCAAGAACCCAACGAAATCGAAAGCGCCTTTTCGGAGATGACCAAAGCACGTGCCGGAGCCCTCCTCGTGCTGGCGGATCTGCGTTCTAACCAACATCTTAGGCGACTCGTGGATCTCGCCGCGGAGCACCGGCTACCCGTTACGTATGCGTCGAAGGATTTCGTGGACGGTGGCGGTCTCATCTGCTATGGACCGAGTTGGCTGGACCAGTTCCGGCGCGCCGCGGGCTACGTAGACAAGATCCTCAAAGGCGCGAAGCCCGCGAACCTGGCGATCGAAGGACCCGCAAAGTTCGAGTTGGTGGTCAATTTAAAGACGGCGAAGGCGCTTGGCCTCACGATTCCGCAGTCGGTGCTCCTGCGCGCGGACGAGGTGATTCAGTGATTGCCCTTCGCATCTTGATTACCGTGCATGCGGGGACGTGCTTCCTCGATTCAGTGCCGACCGGGCTTCGTTCGCTGACAGGCTGCTTTCGAGCACGGCGAATGGTCGGAGAGGGTCGGCTGCAGTCGGTTGTACTGTTAAGGCGAACGGCTGCTCTACCGCGCACTGCGGCGTTTATCAGGCAGGGGCGGCGCCCACCAAACTCGGCCCTGCCCGTCGGCACTCAGTCATGGCATTGGGCGCGTCGATCAAGTCAATCGCAGACGAAGCGCTCCCCGCGGGATCGGCCACCCGCAGATGCACGTCCTGGCAATCCAGTGTCGGTTTGGTGAGCCTCAGAGTGCCGGTCGGCGCTGATACGCGCGGGGATCGAGCCTCATGATGCCGCGCCCGCGGGCGGAGGCGAGCGCTGCCTCGTACTCGTCGCGCTTGATCTGCCGGTCGAGCTCGGGGTACTCGTCCGCCCGGTAACAGGGCCGGTATTGGTCCATCAGGTTGACGTAGGTGTGCGGCGACACTTCGTCAGCGAGGAACGTGAGGACTGCCTCGGTGCCCGCGATGTTATCTGGCAGCACGAGGTGCCGGACGAGCAGCCCGCGCTGTGCGATGCCGTACGCGTCCATGACCAGATCGCCCACTTGGCGATGCATTTCTTTCACGGCCTGGCGATTCATCGCGACGTAGTCGCGCACCTTCGAGTACTTGCGCGCGCAGTCCGAGCCCCCGTACTTCATGTCGGGCATGTAGATGTCGACGATCCCGTCCAGCAACTGCAGCGCCTCAATGCTGTCGTAGCCGCCGGTGTTGTAGACGAGCGGCAATCGCAGCCCCTTCCTGGCCGCGATTTCTACCGCGGCGATGATCTGCGCGACGACGTGGCTGGGCGACACGAAGTTGACGTTGTGGCAGCCGTCTTCCTGCAGCTCAAGCATCATGTCGGCGATCGCCAGGGGCTCGACCTCGCGCCCCGCACCCTTCTGCGAGATGTCCCAGTTCTGGCAGTACACGCAGCGCAGGTTGCACCAGCCGAAGAAGATCGTCCCCGAGCCGCGCCAGCCGCGCAGCACGTCCTCCTCGCCGTGGTGGGGCCCCCAGCTCGCAATGATCGCGCGTTCGCCCGTGCGGCAGACCGCGCCCTCAATACCCGCGCGCCGGTTTACGTGGCAGTACCGGGCGCACAGATCACAATCCACGAGGTGGCCCCAGGCCAACTTGACCCGCCGCGCCAGCGCACCCGATTCCAGCAAGCGGAGGTACGCAGGAAGGAACGGGGCGGTGTCGGGCTTGTCCACGTCCTAGGGCGATCCATCCAGCACGCGCTGCGCGACGCTCACGCCGATCCCGAGCGTTCGTGCGATCTTTCCCTTCCCTATACCCTGGGCGGCGAGCTCGCGTATCTTCGCTTCGACCTTGGGCGCGGTCCTGGGGCGTCCCAGCGCTTCACGGCCAGTTCCTTGAACTCCGCCGTGTATTCCTGCTTCGGTATCTTGAACATCTCTTCTCCTTCCAGTCAGTCGAGGTTATACCCCGCTTCCTGGAAGACGAATTTCCGGGGGAAGTTCATCCGCAGCTCGTGCCGCGTTGGGATGGGTACGGGCCGCGCGGCGGGTACTTGACAAGGCTCCACCTAAATATAACCATGGCATGTCTCCGGCGCGCACCCATTGCCGCCCATGAGATACGGGACAAACACCACCAGCGATGGACAACCAAAAGGAGAGGTGAACATGAAGCGAGTAACGATGATGCTGAGTGCGTTCGCCGTGGTCTTGGCCCTCGCCCTGCCCAGTTGGGCGCAGGTCAAAGAGCTCCCAAAACAGACCGTCAACGTTACTGGCACCGTAGAGACGATCGATCAGAGCAGACGCGCCGTGAACATCAAGACAGCCGATGGCAAGTTCGTCGCCATCGACGTGCCCGCGAGCGCCAAGCGCTTCGACGAGCTCAAGGTGGGGGACAAGGTGGGGGTCTCGTATAACAACAACGTCATCGTGCGCCTGAAGCCGGCGGGCGAGGCGGCGGTCGATACCGCCAACACGGCCTCCACCATGGGAAAGGAAGCGCGGCCCGGGGGCACGGCGTCGACGATGCGGACGATGACGGCAACTGTCGCCGAGATCGACAAGGGCGCGTCGTCGATGACCTTTGTCGGGCCGAACGGGTGGAAATACAGCCGACGGGTCGTCGATCCGAAAGTGTTCGATCAAGTCAAGGTGGGCGACAAGGTCGACATCACCTGGAGCACCGAGGTCAACTTCGCGGTGCAGTAGCCGGGGACGAGCGCGCGGCTGCGGGCGAGAGACGACCATAGTCCCTCGTGCTCGTTGTAACCTCGAGCCGTGAAGGCGCGGATGTTTATTATCGCAGTGCTGCTCGCGACCAAGGCACCGGAACCGTTCGCGCAGCAACCTGGCATGGTGGGCGACGGCACCACGGGACTAGCGCAGGATTCGGCGACGGGGTTAAGCGCGGAGGCCCAGAAGCAATGCGACCTTGGCCGGGCGGCGGAGGGGCGCGCGTTGCGCCTTGCGCATTTTCGCGAGAGCGAGGCGCTCGCGGAGCGCGCGGTGACCTCGGACGATCAGCTTGCCAGCTCGGCTTGACCTTCGCGGAGGGCGACGGGAAGCTCGGGTGATCGGGCGTCGGCGCGACGCGGTGATTGCTCCTGCATCGTGCGTTTCGCGAGCGTCAGCGAGCGCGACGTCGATCTACGAGAGTTCCTCCGATTGCACGCACCCATAAGCCTGGGCAAAGCGGCACAAGACATCCAGGAGTGTCCGCTTACGGGCACGACGGCCTAAGACCGCTCTTGGCCGAGAGCGCCTGTTGACGAACCGCGACTGAACGGCCGGTGTCGCGGGCGGATTCAACCCGTCGACGCAACAGGTTCATGAAATCGTTGTGCTGGCGTTTCGTAGTGCAGCGTCTTTCTCGGCCGTTCGTTGAGGCGCCGCGCGATCGCATTGAGCTTGGATTGCGAATATTCTGAGAGGTCGATCCCCTTGAGGAGATATTGCCTTAATAGCCCGTTCGCATTCTCATTCGACCCGCCAAGGGGTGGTCCGCCCTCTCTTTGCCGCGGTCCCAGGTCAGCGATCGGTACAGCTCGTGGGGCAGTTTCTGCGCGTGCTTGAGCAGGGCGTTCACGACCGTTTCAGTATCTTTCTTGCCGACTTTCGCGAGCATCACGTAACGCGATTGACGCTCAACGAGCGTCGCGATCTGGCTGTTCTTGCTGCCGAACAACAGGTCACCTTCCCAGTGGCCAGGAAGCGCACGATCTTCGACTGCAGGGGGACGCTCGCTGATCGATACCGCGTCAGTGATTTGCCCGTGGATGCTCGTCTTCTGCGGAGCTTGCTTGCCACCAGGTGGGCCAGCGCTCGGTTCTGCGCCAGTTTACAGACCTTCGGGCGACGGCCCTCGATCCCACGCGGCCTGTTCGGCCTGGCTGGCTCGATAGCCTTCCGGACCATCATTGCGCCGACGCTCGCGACTGATGGTAGACGGCGCTCGGCCGAGCGAAGCCGCGATCGCCCGGATCGACTTTCCTGCCACCATGCCGCGCGAGATCTCGTCTCGCTCGATCACGGTCAACGCCAAGCTTGATCGGTGCCGCTCGGCTGGGCGTATCCCGCCCGACCCAGCCAACATGCCTTGGATCGAGGAGGGGTATCGATCAACCAGCCGGGTGATCTGGCGAAGCGTCTCACCCTTCCGCCAACGCTCCCCGATAAGCGCCCGTTGGCTGGCCGAGTAGTAAATGCGCGGTCTTTGCTTCATCTGCAACACTCCTTTCGCCGCAATGGCTTCTAGTGTGTTGCACCGACCAGTTGAATCCGCCCGACATTGCGGACATTGGCGGCGTCGACGTGGCCGGCAGTAGGGCGTCCCGATCTGGGTCACTCGACCATCCGCCTCCGCGCGTGATCCTGCTCGCGCAGCAGCCGCGATAACACCCGTAACATTCTCCGCGTGTCGCCCTTGTCGGCGTTGCGGCTAACCTTGGCCTCGCCCTCGGCGTTCGCGGCCGGATACAACGCGCGTTCACTCCGCATGTGACGCTCGCGCGATGCTGCAACGCGCCGGCATTCGCCAGCCTCGCCGCGCAGATCGGCCGGGCGGTCACGCGGCTCGCGCTTGACGCATCGGAGCCCGCGCGGGACGGACCGCGCTACCGGGAACTTGCGGCGTGGCCGCTTGCAGCACCGCGCGCCGGCAAGTGATTGCTCCGCCGCCCGGCCGCCTAGGACAGCGCCTCAATCGCGCCGAGGATCGCCGCCTGGACGCGCGTGTCCTTGTCGATGTTGATGTGGAGAATCCCCAGTTCGCCCGCGACGTTGATGTTGGAAAGCTCGCCCTTGAACCCGGAATCGGCGACGAGCGGCGAGCCCCATCCGGGCGACTGGTAGTAATTGATGGCGCGCACGACGTTGGCCGGGACCGGGTCCTGCAGGAACGGTGCGATGGTGACGATGAGATCCACGGGAATTGCCTGCTTCTCGAGCTTGCGCGCCATGTCGATCACGTTGTTGCCGCCCTGCGAGTGGCCGACCAGCACCAGCGCACCGCTCGCGCCGGCAGCGCGATCGCTCGCGATCTTTTCAGCCGTCGCTTTCCATTCGAGATGGCCGATCGCTTCGGCCTTGATGCCCTTCGCGCGCAGGTCTTCGGCCATCTTGTCGATGCCCGCCGAGAACACGCCGAACCAGCCGCGAAGGAGGTACACACGCGTTTCGGCGACGGCGCACGGGCTCCATGCAAGCGCGACGACGAGTAGTAGCGCGCACGCGACGCCGGTGGCCATTTCGAATGCGTGATGCACAGCTCGCGCACCTGAGGCCGGCGGCTCTCGCCTTCCCGCCCGCGCTACCGAGCCTGCCACGGCGCAATCTTGCATCGGGTTGGGTTGCAATCGTTGTGTCCGCATCGGGCAGCGCTTCATTCTAGGCCCCGTGCCGGCTGGCGTGTAGGCTGTGCGGTGGCGTACTTGATCGCGACCGTCTCCAATGGCGTTCGTCACATTCGTCTCACTCATCCTCGTGCTCGCGATCGGCTTCGTGCCGGTGTGGCTGCTGCGGCGCGCGCCGAACCGGCGGGTGCAGGACGACATCGTCGGCGCGCAGCACACTCGGCTCGCCGTCGTCCGGAATGCGTCGATCGCCTACGCTGCGCGTCTGGCCGCGCTCATTCCGCTTTTCATGTGGGGCGCGAGCGGCGACCTGTGGCCAGCCGTGATCGCGTCGGCATGCTTCGGGCTGGGCACTTGGCTCGTCTATGTCGCGCGCCGGCCGCTCGTCGAATTCGTGGATGAAGCGCTGGCGCGCGATAGCTCGATCACCGTCCACGAGTTTATCGCGCGAGCGCACGGCAACGATCCGCGGGTCCGCTGGGTCGCGGCGGGCCTCACGCTCTGCGCGCTGTTCGGCCTCCTCATCGGCGAGGCGCTCGCAGCCGCGGCGTTTCTCGGGCCGATGCTGACGGCAAGCGCGACGCTTGCCGCTTTCCTTTTCGTTGCAGCGCTGGTGTCGATGGCAGCGACCGCAGCGCTCTCCGGACACTCCGGGATCATGCACTCGGCGCAGCTGCAGCTCGGCATGTTGTATTGCGGCCTGTTCAGCGCGACGTTGCTCGTGTTGTATCTGCACGTGTCCGCGCGCACGCCGTTGCCGCCGCACGTTGCGTTCGCCGTCGCCTTCGCCGCTGTGTTCGGCGTGCTCGTCCTCTGGTACCGCCGTTCGCGATACGTCGATACCGATACGATCGGGAGCGACCGCGGAGAAGGATCGCGCACGGCTCGCGCGCTCAGCAGGTTCGGAAAGATTCTCAACGGGTGGCTGTCGGCGCTGCTCGTGCTGATCGTGATCGTGGCGCTCATGGATCTCCAGGCAGCGGGCGCATCGGCACTTGTGCGCGAGAGTGCTGCAGCGCTTGCGGCCGGGACGCGGATCTCCGGCGTGGCCGTTCTCGCGCTGGGCGTGCTGCCTCTCTTCTATCCGCTCGTCGACGTCACGAACTGGCTCAGACTTGCGGCGGCCCGGAAGGGCGTCGGCGTCGAGGCGGACGGCAATGCCGCCGCGTTGCGCGGCGTCTTCGCGATCTATGCGGTGGAGACGACGCTGATCGGCCTTCTCGTCTGCGCGTTCGGCGCGATCGCGGGCGTCGTCTTCGCGCCGCACGGGGCGACCGATGGCGCGGAGGCGTTCGCTGCCCGGCTCGTGTCTACCGACAATTGGGTCGCCGGCATCGCCTCGGTGCTGTTGGCAATCTGCGTGCTTGCGGCCGCGCTGTCGACGACGGGCGCGCTCGTAGCCGCGGGTCTTTGCACCCTCCGCTATGATGTGCTGGCGCCGTTCCGCCCCGTCGCGGCGCCCGGCCATTCAGCGGCACCGAGCGAGGCGACGGCAACGCGGCGTGCGTTGATCGCGGTCCTCGCCGGTCTGGCCGTGGCGTTCGCCACAGCGGGGGCCATCGCGTGGACGTCATCTCGCTTCGGCTTTGCGAGCGGGGTGCTTCCCGCGCTGGTGTCGACGCTCTGCTGCGCGCAGCTCTCGTTTGCGCCTCTCGTGCTGGGGCCGATCGTCGCGCGTGCCCGCGGCGGCGATGGAGCGGTGAGCCCCGGCTGGGCAGTGGCCATTCTTGCGGTCGGCTTCGGCACCGGTGTCGCCGCAGTGGCCGGCTATCTCGTTACCGGCGTCGACGCGTGGCTGTGGTCCGCTGCGCCGGCCGCTCTCGGTTCGGGCTTCGTGCTGTTCGGGATCGGGCGGGCCGCACCTCGCGCGCCATGAGCTTTCGGGCGCCTATGAGCCGTAGTCGAGCTTCGGATTCCAGTCGGTCCCGCGTCCCTCGCGCGTGAAATCGAACAGTCAACGGCCTCGATGCACACCGACGCATCGACGGAGAAGCCGCCGCCGTAGTCCTCGGTCATTGACACCAATTGATTTGAATCAAATGTCCCGCGAGAACCTTGCGGCACAGTCAGATCCGGGACGGATCAGCAGCGATGGACAACCAGAAGGAGACCAGAATATGAAGCGAGGAACGACGATGCTGAGCGCGTTCGCGGTGGCTTGGGCTCTTGCCCTGCCAAGTTGGGCACAGGTCAAAGAGCTCCCGACACAGACCATGACTATTTCGGGCACTATAGAGACGATCGATCAGGGCAAGCGCGCCATGAACATCAAGACGGCCGACGGCAAATTCGTCGCCGTCAACGCGCCAGAGAGCGTCAACCGCTTCTCCCAGCTCAAGGTGGGGGACAAGATCAAGGCAACGTACAACAACAACGTTGTCGTGCGGCTGAAGCCGCCGGGTGAGGCGGCGGTCGATACCGCTAGCCCGGTCGCCACCGCGGGAACGACCAGCGGCACGAAGGGGGTGGTACGGACAATGACGGCGAGTGTCACCAACATCGACAAGAGTGCATCGTCGATCACTTTTGAGGGGTCGAATGGCTGGAAATACAGCCGACGGGTCGTCGATCCGAAGGTGTTCGATCAGGTCAAGGTAGGCGACAAGGTCGACATCACCTGGAATACCGACCTCACCGTCTCGGTGCAATAAGCCCGAGGGGGCCAAGCGCGCAGCGTGGGCGGGCGCGCACGCTGCGGGTTTGGTTCGACTGCGGCTGCTGGTTGGTCGAAACTGAGCGGCAGCAATCCGTCTGAAGCGGTCGGCTAGTGGGCGTCGGCCAATGACAACTGATGGCCGGCTGCCGGTGTTGCCGCGATTCGACCGAGTGGCCGCTGCGCAACTCAGGGCAGTCATTGAGGGGTGAATGGCCGCTGCAAATCTGCCGCCGTTCAGCGCCGGTGCGTGAGCTGTCGATTCCCCGCGACCGGCAAGGCCGCTTCGAGCCGGCGCTGATTGCCAAGTATCAGCGGCGGTTCCCGGGCTTCGACCAGAAGATCATCGCGTTCTACGCCCGGGTGATCACCACCCGCGATATCCACACCTGCGCGAGCTGTACGGCATCGAGATCTCGCCGGAGCTGGTGTCGGCAGTGACCGACGCCGTGCTCGACGAGGCGGCAGCCTGGCAGGCACGACCGCTGGAGCCGGTGTACGCGATCGTGTTCTTCGACTGTCTGCGGATCAAGATTCGGGACGAAGGGGCGGTCAAGTACAAGGCGGTGTACCTGGGCCATCGGCATGCGCTGCTCCGGGCACAAGGAAGTGCTGGGGATCTGGATCGAGCAGACCGAAGTGGCCAAGTTCTGGCTGCGGGTAATGACGGAAATTCGCAACCGCGGCACCCACGACGTGCTGATTGCCGTGGTCGACGGGCTGAAGGGCTTTCCGGAGGCGATCAACGCCGTGTATCCCGAGGCGCTGGTGCAGACCTGCATCGTGCATCTGATCCGCTACTCGATGCAGTTCGCCTCGTGGAAGGAGCGCAAGGCGATCGCGGCGGCGCTCAAACCGATCTATGGGGCGGAATCGGCCACCGCCGCGGCCACCCGGCTGGCCGAATTCGACGCCGGCCCATGGGGCGAGAAATACCCGGCCATCGCCCAGAGCTGGCGCCGGAACTGGGAGCAGGTGATTCCGTTCCTTGCCTTCCCGGCGGCGGTGCGGCGGATCATCTACACCACCAATGCGATCGAAAGTCTGCACAGCGAAATGCGCAAGGCGGTGCGCGGGCGTGGTCATTTCCCGAGCGACGAAGCGGCGACCAAGTTGATCTGGCTGGCGTTGCGCAATATCACCGCGAAGTGGAAGAATCCGCCGATTGCGTGGCATGCGGCAAAAGCCCAGTTCGCGATACAGTTCGAAGATCGATTCGTGATGACGCGCGGATTATTTCAATCGCGCGACTCATACACAAGAATTCTTACGGACCCGTCCGACGACCATGCCGGCTTGCGCAAGGCGATCGCCGAGGTGTTGCCTGAGGCGGCGTGGCAGCGCTGCTATGTCCATTTCCTCCGCAACGCCCTGGACTACCTGCCGCGCAAGGCCGACGACGACTGCCTGCAGGAGCTACGCTGGCGCTACGACCGTAGGAACCTCGCCGAGGCGCAGCGCGATCTGGCAGCCTGGCTCGGACGATGGCAAAAGAAGTATCCGAAGTCACCGACTGGGTCGAGGAGAACATCGGCAGCACGCTGACTTTCTGCCGGCTACCACGCCAGCACCACAAGCACCTGAAGAGCACCAACATGCTCAAGCGACTCAACGAGGAGCTGCGCCGACGCACCCGTGTCGTGCGCATCTTCCCCAACGTCGCCAGCTGCTTACGGCTGGTGCGCGCGCTGTGCGCCGAGACCCACGAGACTTGGATCGAGGACAAGCGCTACCTGAACATGACCCTACTGTGGGAACAGCGCAAGGAGCAGCGCAGGAAGGCAGCATAGGACTCAGACCCTGATTACCGTTTTTGCGCAACTTGACGAACACAACCGAGAATCAGGTCGGGATCGAGGGAAACGAGTTCCGCTGCCACGGACGGTAGGCGATCGTTCGCGCCGTCCGTCGTCCGCGGACCGTCGGTCCACCCGAGCTTTGCCAGCTCAGGTCGCAGCAGACTGAACTTCGACTTCGGCGCGGGCGAATGGGGAGAGAACACCGATGCGACGCATCGTTACCTGGCCCTGGGACCGCAGGTTCGGGGACAACCCGAGCAGGGCGCCTCCGGCAATGGCAACGAATGTCCGACGATCCATATTTGGATTAGGGCGTCGACGAATGGGGATTCGGCAATACTACGCCGCCCAGCGCAGCTCCAGCCCCGCGGGCGTTTCAGCGCTCCGGGTACGTTGGACCGTGACGCTGACTGTCCGGAGTTGGCCGGACTCGGTCTGATCGGGTTATCGTTGCCGCGTGGCGATTCGCGTAGAGTGTTATGCGGGTTATCGCGGGGAACAGGAGCCGCTCGCTTTCTGGCTCGGGGAGCGCCGGGTCGCCGTGCGCGCCGTGGTCGATCGCTGGTTCGCGCCAACGCAGCGTTGGTTCAAGGTCGAAGCGGATGACGGCAACCTGTACGTCCTTCGCAAGGACGATACGAGCGGAGATTGGGAAATTGCCGCCTTCAGGCGCACTGCCGACTGACGTTGGCGGACGTCGCCGCGGTGACTGACCAGAACTTCATCGTAACGGCCATCATTGCCCAGCCAATTCGGCGAGTTCGCGAACACGCAACCCGGCTGGCGTGCAGTCGTCACCGCGGCGAGATCCGTCGAAGGTGGCGGACAGCGCCATAGGTCACGATAATCGCGCACTCGCCCTGCCACTCGATGTCACCCGACGCCGTCACATTCGGTGTCGGCTGATTTAGTCAACCCGGGTCTTGACGTACGCTCCTGGCGCGTCCTCGATCGGAGACAGCCCACCGCTCCCCGGTTGCCGCGCGGGGGTCGATTTGCCCGCGTGGTGCGCGATCCACTGGGCCCAGTCGCTCCACCATGACCCCGCGTGCTGCTGCGCAGTTGCCAGCCACTCGTCGGGGGTCGCAGCGGGCTCGGCATTGGTCCAGTAGTGGTATTTGTTCGCCGTCGGCGGATTAATCACGCCTGCGATATGCCCCGATCCGCCCAACACGAAACGCACCGGTCCCGACACGAGGCTGGTGCCGGCGTAGGTGGATTTCCATGGCGCGATATGGTCCTCGACGGTCGACAGGAAATAGACGGGTACCTTGATTTTCCCCAGATCGACCGGCACGCCCGCGAGCGTGATGCCACCCGGCGTGCTAAGGCGATTGTGCAGATACATGTTGCGCAGGTAGAAGCTGTGCATCGCCGCCGGCATGCGCGTGGAATCCGAGTTCCAATACAGGAGGTCAAACGGCATCGGCTCGCGGCCAAGCAGGTAGTTGTTGACCACGAACGACCAGATGAGCTCGTTTTCTCGCAGCAGATTGAAGGCGTTGGCCATGTGACTGCCGTCGAGAAAGCCGTGCTTGTCCATGTGCCGCTCAATCCGCGCGATCTGCTCTTCGTCGATGAATACGGCGAGCTCGCCCACGTCAGTAAAGTCCAGCAGCGACGCGAAGAAGGTCGCGCTTCGTACCCGGTGGTCGCGCTTCGCCGCCATGTACGCCAGGGTGCAGGCGAGCAGGGTACCCCCGATGCAGTAGCCGATGGCATTGATTTGCTTCTCGCCGGCGGCCTGCTCGATCGCGTCGATCGCCATCAAGGGCCCCTCCCGCATGTAGTCCTCGAAGTCCCTCTGCGCGAGCGACTCGTCGGGATTCACCCAGGAGATAACGAAGACCGTGTGACCCTGCCCGATTGCCCACTTGATGAACGAGTTCTGCGGCTTCAGGTCCAGGATGTAGAACTTATTGATCCAGGGCGGCACGATCAGCAGTGGCCGCTGGTGTACCTGTTCGGTCGCCGGCGCGTACTGCAGCAATTGCATCAGCTCGTTCTGATAGACGACCTTGCCCGGTGTCGCGCCAATGTTCTCACCCAGCCGGAAGGCGTCGAGATCGGTCATCCTGAGGCTCAGGTGGCCCTTGCCGCGCTCCAGGTCGTCAAGCAGATGACCGAGGCCCTTGACCAGGTTTTCGCCACCACTTTCCAAGGTGGCCTTCAGCACCTGCGGATTCGTGGCAACGAAATTGGACGGCGACAATGCGTCCACCAATTGGCGCGTATAGAACGCGGCCTGTCGGGCCGTGTGCGGGTCGAGGCCTTGCACCTGCTTCGCCATCGCTTCAACCCGCCGTCCCGCGAGCAGGTAGCACTGCTTGAAGAAATCGAAGACGTAGTGATCGGCCCAGTCGCTGTCCTTGAAGCGCTTGTCGTTGGCCGTCGGCGCAACCACGGGTTCGACCGGCTTGTTGAACATGACCCGCGACATGGTGCGCTGGCACAGCTGGACATAGTCGAGCCAAAAGGCCGTCTGCTCGCGCAGGATCAGGTCCGGCCGCATCATCAATTGGGCGCCCATGTCCTGGAATGTCCTGGCGATCACGGCCGGGTCGAGCACGCTGTAGGCGTCATCCGTGCCCCCGTGGCTCAGGTACTCGGCGAGGAGCTTCTGGCTCCTCGCGTTGACGGCCGCGAGCGCCTCGATCAAGTGCCCCGCGCGGTCGGCGTCCTGTGGCTCATTCATGACGGAATCGGCTCCCGCAAACTCTGGCCATGCCGAAGCCGATCATACCGAGCGGTGCCGATTAGGCAAGAATCGAGGGTTGGATCTAGTGTCATCCGACGCAACGGAATGGCTTGCGCAGCAACACCCTCCGATAGGAGCGGTTGCCTCTTCGTGTCCCAGCTACCCCATCCACGCGATGGTATGTCCGCTATCGGGGGATCTTGACGGCACCGCCGACCGACCGGTGGTGGCCGGTAAGCGCCTGTTGTGGACGCGCTCGCCGGCAAAGCTGCGACGAACTACACGCTTGGCCATGCCACGCGTTCCTTAGCCACGGGACGTTCTGACCGACGAGTAGCGTCTTCGCCGAGCCAGTACCAGCGCATTTGCAGCCCAGCGCGCCTTAAATGGTTGCGACGTATTTGCGTGCCAAGGTTCGGCACGGCCTTCTTCCGATCGTCCTACGCGAGAACCGGAGCGCGGGCGTCAACAATCGTCCGGCCGCCGTGATTAGATCGGCGCGATGCACACTTCTACCCGAGCCGGTAGGATTAGTGTCGCCTCCGTAACCCGCTCAAAGGGACCGGCGTGGGGCACGCTCGCGATGATCGCGCTAGCCGTCGCCGGTCTGGCAGCCGGTTGGCGGTATGCGCCGATAGGGGATTACCTGACGCCGGAGCGCGTCTTCGACTGGGCGCAGTCATTCGGCGGCCATTGGTGGGCGCCGCTCGTCGTGATAGCGGCGTACACGCCGGCGTGCTTTACCATGTTTCCGCGACCGCTGATCACGCTGTTCACGGTGATCGCGTTTGAGCCCGTTTTCGGCTTCGTATATGCAATGAGCGGCATCTTACTCGCCGCGCTGGCGAGCTATTGCGCCGGCCGCCTTCTTCCGGGGAACACCGTGCGCCACCTCGCCGGACCGAAGATGGATAAGATGATCGACGTATTGCGCAAGCGAGGGCTCGCTGCGGTGTTCGCCGTGCGCATCGTTCCGGTCGCGCCGTTCGCACTCGTGGGTATGATCGGCGGGCGCATCCCTATCAAGCTGTGGCATTTCATGCTCGGCACGGTCCTTGGCGTGCTGCCAGGGACCCTCACGACGACGGTCTTCGGCGACCAGATCCAGACCGCGCTCGAGGATCCGTCGCGGATCAACTGGGGGCTGGTCAGCAGCGTGATCGTTTTCTTTTTCGTGCTCACGCTCATGGTCAAGCGTTGGTTCGTGGGTCAGCAGAGCAAACGCGGGCCGGTCGCAGGCGACCGGCCCTGATGGCGAAGTCCATCGGGAAGCCGGCGACTTTCGTGCCCACGACGTAACGCAAAAAGCACCGCGAAGCGAGCCGGCGTGAGCCTGCTGACCTCTTGATACAATCGGCGGTGCGACGCTCGCTGAATCCGTTGCGGTTCCGTAAAGCACTTGGAATGCCATCAATAGAGACCTCAGTAGTGTCCCAACGTTATTCGAACAGGATCAGTTGCTTATCGGAAATGCGGCCCATGTCATCGGTCACGGCTTGCGCAAGCAATTGATCCAAGGGGATTCGTTCGAACATGGTCAGGCTCAAGATCTGTAGGATTTCGTAGAGGCTGGCCGGCAGGCGCAGCCGTTTCTTGACGATGGCCACCAGGACGTAAACGGACACCGCGATCCAGATCTGCGACTTGACGGCATTCTCCGAGGTACCGAAAAAGGCTTTGATCCGAAGATGTTGCTTGATCCATTTGAAGAACAGCTCGACCTGCCAGCGGCAGCGGTAAAGCTCGGTGATGGTGAGCGCCGGCAGGGCGAAGTTGTTGGTGAGAAAGATCAGCGTCTTGTTGGTCTCGGGATCCTTGAATCGAATGCGCCGCATCGGAGCCTCGAAGCCCTTGCGCGAGTAGAAGCCCGTGAGGAAGACGGTCTGGTCGCAGATCAGCCCCGTGGCGCGGTCGACCGCATGCGAGTAGCGCCGTTGGACCTTGAGATTCGACTTGCCGCGCGTGACGAAGAAGCTGCCGGCTTCGTGAAAGCGGTACAGCCGCTCGAAGTCGAGAAAGCCCCGATCCATGATGTAGAAGGCACCCGGCTCGGGCAACAACTGGTCGAGGATGTTGACCTCGTGCATCTTGCCGTCGCTGATGTGGATGAAGGTCGGGATGTTGCCGCGCAGATCGAGCAGCGTGTGCAGTTTGACCGCCGCCTTGGTCGAGCGAAAGGGTGCCCACGAAAACACCGACAGGCACAGATCGATGGTCGTCGTGTCCAAGGCGTAGACCGACTCCTTCAAATCGACACCAAAGGGCTCGTCGACATACAGCGGTCGGGCGATGGCGATCAGGCTCTGCGCGAAGTCGGCGTAGATGCGCCAGTCGCGCACGGCATTGGCGTTGGCGAGTGTGTTGCGCGCTACCGCCGACCGAATCCCAAGGTGATAAAGCTTGGAGCGCTGCGCGCGCAGACAGGCTTCGATATCGCGCAGGCTCTCGCGATAAGTCAGCTGTGCGAACGCCATGCACAGGAACTGATCCAGGCACGAGAACGACTTCACCTTCCGTTCGCCCGCATAGCGGCTGACGATTCGGCGAAAGGTGTGCAGCGGCAGATGCTCCATGACTTGCGCAAACACCAGCTTGCCTGCGTACATCCGTTGCTCCCGCGATGGATTGCCTCGCAGGGTCGCAAACCTTGCTTCCGCGGTTCAAGTCGGTAACAAGCAAAATCATGAAAAAGCGCTTTCAGTTCTTTGGCTTATGAGCCGTCCCGTAGAAAACGTTGGGACACTACTGTAGAGACCTAACAATGAGTCAGGTCGGCGCGGCAGAAAGCATCTTCATCGAAGGTCGCAACTGCGGCCGTGTCGCACATGCGGATCGGGTCGCCTTCGTCGTCGACGGCGACGATTACTTCAAGATGTTCGTGCACGCAGCCGAGCTGGCCAGTCAGTCGATTTTCATTATCGCGTGGGACTTCAATAGCAACTGCCGGCTCGATTTTCTCTGCGACGATGAGAGCCCGCGCGCCAAGCTCGGCAGCTATCTGAACGACCTGGCACGTCGTCGGCGCGATCTTCACATCTACGTGCTCGACTGGGACTTCCCGATGATCTATGCGACCGATCGGGAGGCGCCAAGAGCTGTGCGATGGGGTTGGGGTTGGAAACCGCATCGGCGTGTACACCTGGAGTTCGATAACACGCATCCTCCCGGTGGCGCGCATCACCAGAAGATTGTGGTGGTCGACGATGCCATCGCGTTTTGTGGAGGCGTCGATCTGACCTGCCAGCGCTGGGACACGCCGGAGCATGCTCCCGAGGAGAAGCGTCGCGTGGTGGGCGACCGGCCTTATCCACCCTTCCATGACATGATGATCGCGGTCGACGGCGAGGCGGCGCGCGTGCTCGGTCGCATGGCGCGCGAGCGTTGGCACACATCGACAAAGAAGTGGATACCCGCCATGCCCGTGCGCGTGGACCGCTGGCCCGCCGAGCTGGAGCCAGCGGTCGTGGATCTACCCGTGGCGATTGCCGTCACCGCTCCGGAATCGCTACCCCACAACGGCACCCGTGAAGTCGAGAACCTGTACCTCGACGTGATTGCTCGCGCTAAGCGGTACATCTACATCGAGAACCAATACTTCACGTCGCACTCGATAGGTGCTGCACTCGAGCAGCGGTTGCGTGAGTCCGGTGGCCCCGAGATCGTCGTCGTCACGCGCCTGCTGAGCCATGGCTGGCTCGAGGAATACACGATGGGGGTATTACGGAGCAAGCTCGTCCAGCGATTGCGCGCGGCGGATGCAGAGGGCCGCTTTAGCCTGCTCTACCCGGCCATGCCCGGGCTTGCCGAGGGCACTTGCATAGACCTGCATTCGAAGATGATGGCTGTCGATGACGAGTGGCTGCGAATCGGTTCGGCCAACATCAACAATCGCTCGATGGGTGTGGACACGGAATGCGACCTCGCGATCGAGGCCGCCGGGCGGGCCGATATCGCGCAGGCCATCCGCAGCTTTCGCAACAAGCTGCTGGCCGAGCACCTGGGTGTCACGAGCGAAGAAGTGGCACGGCAGCTCGAACTGTCAGGAACGATTGGCCGTGCAGTCGAAGCCTTGCGAAGCTCGCGTCGTACTCTGGCCCCGCTGGAAGTCGAGCCGTATTCGGATGTGACGTTGAGCCTTGCGGAACTCGCCGATCCCGAGCGGACGGTAGGGGTCGACAAGCTAATGGCGATGTTTTCCTTCGGGGCGGAGTTCCACAGCGCACCCCGCCCAGCCCGGCAAGCGCTGCCATTCCTGGCGCTCGCTGGGGCAGTCTACCTACTGTGGCGGTTCACTCCAATGCGGGAGGCGCTGGGCTTCGGGCGCAAACAATCCGCAGCCGCAAAGTTCTTCCGTAAGTCGGGTCTCGACGGATAGACGAGTTGCGAAGGCGGGTGGTCGACCACGACGGTGGACACTCCGGCCCGCGATTGCTGCGTGCGGCCAAGCGACATAGTTTGCAATGAAAGCGAAATCTATGTGACCGCCATTTAGACCGGTTCGGTTGCAAGCCCCCGCAACCAAACAGATCAAGCAGTTAGCCCGGGCATCGCGCCCGGCTTTTTGCTTTTCGGGTCGCGTGTGCGCGGTGTAGGCATTTCGGATCAATTTGACGGCGCCTCCGGTGAATCGTACGGACCACCTTCCTGAACGGTTGTCCCTCGATCGCGCCGATCTTGCGGTGCATCCGCGCCGCCCCTTCCATCTGCGCGAATCGTCGCCGCCGTGCATAGTAGGTGACGTAGCGTCGCAGGAACACGGCGAGCAGGAAGCGCTCGATCCGGTCGATCGTCGGGGGCTGCTCCAGATGCGGGTTGATTTCCGGCGCCGGCTCCTCGAGGCGCATCAACTCGGCGTGGGGGATGGGCTGGCGGTACGGGTTGAACCCAACTGAATTGGCAAGGCGAAGCTCGGCCGGTCCGGTGATCTCCCACTCGGCGAACCGTTCGGCGATGACGTGGGCCTCGGCCTTGTACCGCGCACGGACCCATTTCCCGGTCAGCGGGTCGCGGTAGCGGAAGGGGTAGAGCGTAGCGGCATGGCAGGCCATTTACGCGCGGGAACGCCAAGTCCGGAACCGGCGCCGCCGAGAGCTTCCCGCTGTTCCACCAACCCGATGGATAATTACGTCATGCCCACCGTGAAACGTCGCCGCAATGCGGGCCTCGCCGCCACGGCTGTGCTATTCGCCGTCTTCCTTATGGCGATGACGCTCGCCGTTACCGCGCTTGCGGGAACGTTTGAGGACGCGGCTGCCGCCTACAAGCGCGGCGACTACGCGACCGCGCTGCCACTAATTCGACCGCTGGCCGAACAGGGCATTGCAGGGGCGCAGCTCCTCCTCGGCGTTCTGTACGAATCAGGTCAAGGCGTACCGAAGGACTATGTCGAAGCGGCGAAGTGGTATCGCAGGTCGGCCGACCAAGGCGATGCTTTCGGGCAGGCGTCCCTTGGCGTCCTGTATGCCGGCGGCTTGGGTGTGCCGCAGGACTACGCGGAGGCGGCGAAGTGGTATCGCAAGGCGGCTGACCAAGACCTTGCACTCGGGCAGGCGTACCTTGGCATCTTGTATGAGCATGGACTCGGTGTACCAAAGGATTACGCCGAGGCGATGAAGTGGTATCGCAGGGCGGCCGATCAAGGCAATGTCAATGGTCAGCTCGGCCTCGGAACAATGTATGCGAGGGGTCAGGGCGTACCGCAGGACGACGCCGAGGCGGTGAAGTGGTTGCGCAGGGCGGCCGATCAAGGCAATCCCAAGGCCCAGAACAATCTCGGCGGAATGTACGCAACGGGCAAAGGCGTGGAACAGGATTACGTACAGGCGCACAAATGGTTTGCCTTGGCTGCCGCCAAATTTTCCGCGACGGAAGCTGAAATGCGAGCTGCTGCTGTAAGAAGCCGCGACTATGTCGCCGCCAGAATGACCCCGGCACAGATAGCGGAGGCGCAGAAACTCGCCCGCGAGTGGCAACCAAAGTAAAGCGCACCCTTGCGCGATCCGCTGCTAGCCGTGCTTCCCGCCATGGGCCTTGCCTATGCCCGGTCTTGGACGGCTTCGGCGACGTAGCGCCGCCAGGTCTTGCGGCAGATCAAGTGCTTGCACTCATCGCTGCTATAGTCTACAAATTGAACACATAGACGTTAAGCGGTAGGATGGGGCAATGGAAAACGATATCAGCATTGCCGACGAACCCGAGGTCGTCCTTGTTGATCGACGGGCCAAGGTTTGGCTGGAATGCGACGGCGAACCACACGACTTCCGAGCCGTTAACGTCCTTGGAATTCGCACCATCGCCGACGATGTCGAACTGGTGGTATTCACCTGCCCGCGCTGCGGCAAGCGCCACCAGTCGTTGCGGTTTGTCTAGCTGTTTCCGGCGCCAAAATAGTGGTATGACTGGGTACCTGGCCGGAGACTTCGTCCGGCGTGTCTTGGTGCCGTCACTAAAGGCCGCAAGAAGCGCATCTGGTAATCGGCCCTAGATTCCCCAACCGCCAAGCTACGCTGACCAATCCGAGCGGAGAATAATCGCTCCTGGCGCGTTCTGCGCAGTCGGCTTATTTGCAAAAGCCATGATTTGATCCAACGGCAACATCGGATCAACGCCGCTTCACCGGCCGAGATCGGGCCATTGCCGGCCGTAGCGATCTGCGCTCATTACCGGACGTTCGACCACGACTTATGTCGCGTCGATCCCGTCGTCACCGGCCGAGGAGTTCGACCCGCGCCTCGGCTGGTGGCCACGACCGTCGCCGCTCGTCCATGTCCGCCGACGGCACTGCGCGCGCCCGCGGCCCGCCCGCCTGTCCGCGCGCGGCCACCCTGGCGTCAGCGGCCGCGCGCAATTGCGACGACAAGCGTGGGGAGCAGCCGTTGCCGCCGAAAATCGACGCTTGACCCGCACCATCGAGCCCACCAGAATCAGCCTCGCGTGATTGAATTGCCTTTCCGTCCAGTGACATGAGAAGACCGTGACGCACACGACCGTGGGGGCGCAGCGACTCACCCCCGAAGGCGTCCAGGAGATTTCCATGCTCGCGGACCCGGTGATCCGCAACCTGCGGATCACGCAGGCGTACTTCGACCTCTCCGCCGCCTGCCACGGGACGGTGACCGCCAATGCCAACTGGTGCACCTTCGCCACTTGGGCGTCGCAGCAGGCCGGCCGCACCGTGCGCGGCGAGGATCTGGTTGACAACCTCAAGCGACGCGCCCTCCTCGCCACGCCATTCCTTGACGTGGCGGAAAAAGTCGCCCGTTGGTTCGTGCGCCGCGGACTGTTCAACCCCAACGAACGTCTCGGACGGCTGGCCAACGCGATCCACGGACCGCTCGACGGGCTCGAGGCAGCCAGCCGGGAGATAGCGTTGGGCAACCAGCGGGTCTTCGAGGAAATCGGCTTCGAGTTCGCGCGCTTCCTCGCCATGCGCGGCGGTGACGTCAGCCACAACGCTGCGGGCTTGACGGAGTTCACCGCCGGGCTCCGGCCGGGCGCGCCCCCGGACGGGCAGGACCGGTTGAAGGAAGCCTTCGCCAATTACTATGCCGCCAGGTTTACCGCCGACCCTGCGGCCCGCGCCCAACTCGAATACCTGGCCAACGTCCAGATCGGCATCCATGAACAGCTCCGCCTCCAGCCGCAGATCGAGAGGGGCATGACGGAGCCGGTGATCGACGAAGCCACGTGGGGATTGAAGCTGCTGGCGAGCCTGTTCCCTGGATCGGTGACATGGTGGGGATGGGTACGCGATGGATTTGCCGGCGTCCTACGGGTCGCGCTTCGTCCCGTACGTAAGCGGATGATCGCGCTCATCCGCGAAGTCGTCACGCAGCACATGATGACTCTTTCGATCGCCGGCCGGCTGCTGAGCCTCACCGATCCTGTCCCATTGCCACCGTCGCCACTACTGGAAACCCTGACCAATCCGGACCTGGTAGCGCTCCTCGCCACGGTGCCACCGCCCGTTGGCGGGATGGGCGACGTAGGCGCGAGCGACTGGTCCAGCGTTGGCCAGCGGATGCGCTACATCTCGTACCTGTTCCGCGCCTGGCACCAGCGCCCCGAGGTCTTCGACGCACCGTTCCAGACGGCCCAGGTGATGGCGATCAGCGAGGGTGTTGTGCCTGACGGGCACCTGTAACGAAGGGGGCACGCGCCGGTCGCCGTTGAAGAAGGCGTAGTTGTAACTGTTGCGGTATGGAAGCAGTCAGCTCCGCTTGGTGCAGCGCGCGGACGAAAATCAATCGATAACGCCGCACCGTTCGCTCGATGCCGTCGGAAGCAGCAATCCGGCCAAAGATCAAATTCCGGGCATGCCGACAAAGCCCGGCAAGGCCTTGACGCGTTCGATCCAGTTGCGCACGCTGGCGTAGGGATCGAGCGGTATCTCGCCCTCGGATGCGAGCGCGACATACGGGAAGCAGGCGACATCCGCGATCGTCACATGGTCGAGCGCCAGCCATTGATGCGCAGCCAGCCGCTGCTCCAGCACGTCCAGCCCCTTGCGCCCCAATAGCTGAGCCTCGTCGAGATTGCCGGGACGCTTGAACTTGCAGATAATTCGCGCCTTGCCGAGACCATAAAGGGTCTCGTTCTCCATGAGCGCCAGCCACTGCATCACCTCGGCCATGCCCTGCGGATCAATGGGGAGCCACTTCTCTCCGCCGTATTTGCGGGCGAGATACACGAGGATGGCCATGGAGTCCCACACCACCGTGCCGCCGTCATCGAGCGTGGGGACCTGACCGCGGGGGTTGAGCTTGAGGAACCACGGCTCTCGGTTCTCGCCCTTCATCAGGTTGACAGTCACCGCCTCATGCTTTAGGCCCAGAAGGGATAGCAACAATCGGACGCGGTAGCTATTACCGGACAGTTCGAGATCGTAAAGCTTCATTGTTCTCCTCCCATCGATCAACTAAGCATTGGAGATCCAGCCCACGAGCGCACCGAGGCAGCTTATCACCGGCTGGCGCGACTGGGCCAGAGGGTCGTTCTCGCCCTGCTGCTGAATGTTGCGGTGGGCCGTGACGGCGACACCCCACTGTCCGCTTCGGGCAGAGCGAGTGGCCGGAGTGGGTCGTCCTGCGCCCTCGACGATCAGACAGCTCGCGGACAGACTTGACGTTCGCAGACCGGCGACAAGCGGACGTTCACCTATTCGGCTCACTTGAGGCATGTCCAGGATAATCAATTCGCTTGGTTGGTGGTTTTGGGGCCAGGCGCTGGTTTAGCGAACCACTCACGTGAGCGGCCGGCGGTTCACGACCGAATCGCGTTCATTTCACTGTTTCGCCGTTGGGGTCCGTCCAGGTTCCATCGAGGACGGGGCTACCCGCCTACACACCGCTGCCTCCGGGGTCGTCGTCCTCGTCTTCCAGTTCGATCGCAGCTGACGGTGGCAATTTCGCGATGATCGCCTCGATCATCACAACGTGCTCGGCCTCTTCGTTCCGAAGTTCCTCAAACAGGGCCTTGACATCCGCCTGTTTCACGCTTGGGAGGACCGCGTCGTAGAACGCGAAAGCCTTCTTCTCAGAGGACAACGCCACCTGGAACGCCCGCAGCTGGGACATGTTCCAACGAGGTGCCCCGAAATCGGGGGCCTCCACATCGAAGATATCGTCCAGCTTGACTCTTGGCGGTATATCGCCAAACAGCGCTATCCGGCGCTCGGCGAGCTGATCACCGTGCTTCTTCTCGTTGACGGCCATCGATTGGAACGCCGAGCCCGCGTCGTTGGGATCGCGGCTTCCGAGTCGTTCGGCGAAATGCGTGTACCGCTCAAACGCTTCCACCTCGATCAGACGGGCCAGATCGAGGGCGTCCATCAGTGTGAGTTTGGAAAAATCGACTTTAGCTGCCATTGGGGCTCCAGCTACGGTGCAACGCGCCCGTCACCCGAGCGAAAGGCTGTTTCGTGAATAGGAAATCGGGACGACTGTTCTTGCAAGCAAGACGGTATCACCGCATCGGACTCGCATTTTGACCTAGATCACTGAGAGCAGACCGGCTGGCGAACCACGGACGGTAGTCGCGCGGCAGGCAGTAGCTGATTCAGTGCTCAGCACAGGCCCCGCTGCGGCGGGGCCTGTTGTTTCTAACGCGCGCCCCCGTCGTCAGTGGCTTCGCCCGCCGCGCGCGGAGTTCGATGTAGGTAAGTGCCGCGAGCGGGTCCTCCATCGCTCTGAGTTCTGTCTTCATGTCGCGATGCCGGCGGCACGCCTCGGGTAGCACCCGCGCCACGCCGCAAGGTCGAGCGCCGGGCCCAGGCTGCCAATAGTCTTCCGGTGCGGCCTGAACGCGCGCACATCGGTGTAAACCTCGCGGACCTCAGGTGCGTGGGTCGGCCGAACTCGCCTTACATCCGAATAAGCGATCGGCCGACTGATTTTTGGCCCGGCAAGCATTGAACTGCATCCTTGGCGGCAAAGCCGTCGATCGCGTTTGCAACATTCCTGTGAGGCTGCCATGACGACCCGAAAAGACAAAGCTTCCACCGTCGAGCCCGCGCCGGAACCGAAACCGCCGTTCCCGAAGCAACATCAGGACGCGCCGGGCCTCGAATCGAGGCTCCGACCACTGCCGCGTTACCAGGCGGAAGCGTATCGACCTGCGGCGAAGCTTCAAGACAAAGTCGCGCTGATTACCGGCGGAGACTCCGGCATCGGTCGCGCCGTGGCTGCGATTTTCGCGCGCGAAGGTGCCGACGTCGCATTGGTCTATCTTCCTGAGGAGGAGAGCGACGCGCGCGAGACGAAGAAGGCGATCGAGCACGAGAGGCGAAAGTGTCTGTTGCTGCCGGGCGATCTTCGATCTGCGCATTTCTGCAACGACGTCGTTAAGAAAACGGTCGCCGAGCTGGGTAAGCTCGACATCCTCGTTTCCAACGCGGCCCACCAAAGCCGGAAGGCGAGCCTTTGCGAGCTTACGGACGAGGAGCTCGCGGCCACGTTCGAGACGAATATCTACGCCTACATCCGGCTGGCCAGATCGGCGATCACAAAGATGCAGCGCGGCGGCGCCATCATCGCCACGAGCTCGGAAACGGGAATACTCGGATCGCGAAAGCTGCCTGACTATTCGGCAACCAAAGGCGCGATCAATGCGTTCACAAAATCGCTCGCCCAGGACGTCATCGAGAAGGGGATTCGCGTGAACGCCATCGCGCCCGGGCCCGTCTGGACGCCGCTCAATCCGTCGGATGCTGGCAAGACGCCGGAAGAGGTGGCGCAATTCGGAGCCGACAGTCCCATGGGCCGACCGGCGCAGCCGGAGGAGCTCGCGCCTGCATACGTGTTCCTCGCCTCCAACGCGGACTCATCGTATATCACCGGAATGATTCTTCAGGTGATGGGAGGCGAGACTAGCGGCGGGTAACACGCAGACGAACCTCTCGAATGGGTCGTATATCCGAAGCCGGACTAACGTCAACTCGACGTCTTCTTTTTCGGAACCTTAGCGCCTGCTTTTCTCGCCTCGGAGAGCCCGATCGCGACGGCTTGCTTTCGGCTCGTCACTTTCTTGCCGCTCCCGCTGCGCAGCGTCCCGCGCTTCTTCTCTTCCATCACCTTCTTAACTTTCGCCTGCGCCTTCTTCGATGTCGCCATTTTGTGTCCTAGCTAAGGTCTGAGATTGAGGATTGCGCTGACCCATTGCTCGCATTCGTCCGACGCAAGTGCTCCGGAAGGCACGACAGGCCGCACTGGCTGGAGTTGCCGTCGTCCAGCGTCAGATATTCGGCGGGCTCGCCCGTAAATGCGCGCAAGTTCGCGGCTGTGGTTTCGGCGGCGCATTCGAGAATATCGAACGAGTTGCTTGGACATGACTGCGCGAGCGCCGCAGTCGCCGGAAGTGCGAGCGCGAACCCGAGTGCGACGTCCGTCGGGCCCGCCGCAACACGATGCTCGTTCATCTCGGAATCTCCGAGTGAAGCGGTTGGTTGGCACCGCGCGCTAGTGTCCCCACAGAGCATAACTGGTGGTAATCAGCAGTGGTCTAGCGTGGAAGTAGGAGATGCCCTACATAGCGTCATGCGAGCAAATGAGTTGCCCAGATTCGGCGACGCTTCCGACGCGTTCCAAGACGAAGTCCCCGACCGAACCCGCGGCCACCAACACGGAGGGGTTTGCCGGCTATCCACCTACAACCGAGCTAGCCGATTACCGACAGCCAAATAATTGCCAGGCGCCGATACTTCGTTCCGCGCACTCAGACAGATTCACACGTCATCGAGTGCAACCAACTAAATGGAGACTGCGCCATGGGCAAATACGTGATCGCGTGGATACTTGGTGTTCCTGCAGTCGTGCTGGTTGTTATCTATATCTTCGCGCATTGAGGAGCCGACGGTGGGCATTCAAAGCAATAGGTCAAGTCAGAGAGTGAGAGTGGCGTCGGGACGGTCCAAGGCGGCGTCTACGCGGGCGTCGAGTGGACCCGACGCAATCGTCATGCTCCGCAAGGATCACACTCGCGTTTCCGGGCTGTTCGCCAAATGCAAGAAACTGATGGACGGCGGAGACGCGCGGTCAAAGCAAGCTGTTGTTCGAGTGATCTGCAGCGAATTGAAGGTTCACACAACCCTGGAGGAAGAGATCTTCTATCCGGCGGCACGCGCGGCCTTGAATGAGGAGGGAGAAGAGTTGCTGGACGAAGCCGAAGTCGAACATGCTTCGGCGAAGGACCTTATCGCCCAACTCGAGAGCGCTTCGCCCAGCGAGCAGCTCTACGACGCTAAGGTGACCGTCCTGGGCGAATACATCAAGCATCATGTGAAAGAGGAACAGGAAGAGCTGTTTCCGCGGTGTCGCAAAGCCAAAATGGATTTGAAGGCCATTGGCGCGGACATGATGGCGCGCAAGAAAGAACTGAGCTGACGCGGAACCTCGCGCGGTGCGCCACATTTCCGATGAATGAGCTGTCTCGCACGGCGGCTACGCGCGTAAGCTGCCTCTACTTAAGGACGCGCGTGACACCGGCGTACTCGCCCGCTGGAAACAAGTTAGCGGCGGCAAGACCCGCGGATAAATAGAAGCCACCGAGCGGCCAGCGCACAGCCCGCTGCACCGACGCGGGAGGTTGAATGAAGAACGGCGTGCTTTCACCGGAGATGCTGTGGTCGATGACCAAAGAATCCGTCACCGCATGGATCGATGATTTTGCCCCGAGCATGGGGGCCGCCATCGCCTATTACACAGCCTTCTCAATGGCCCCACTTATTATCATCGTAATCGCGATCGCGGGCTTTGTTTTCGGCAACGATGCTGCGAGCGGATATCTCTATGGTCAGATCTCCGACCTTCTCGGTAGCGAGGGTGGGCAGGCCGTGCAAGGAATGGTCAACAGCGCAAGTTCCCGTGGCAAAGGAGCTATCGCGACGGTCATCGGCGTCGTCTTGCTGGTCGTCGGCGCGACGACCGTCTTCGCGGAATTGCAAACCGACCTGGATCGCATCTGGAAAGCGCCGGCCGCCGTAAAGTCGGAGGGCCTTTGGGGACTAGTCCGGGGCCGCGTGTTATCGCTCGGGCTCGTCGTAAGCATCGGATTCCTGATGCTTGTCTCGCTAGTCATAAGCTCGGCCTTGGCCGCGCTTGGTGAATGGTGGGGAGGCGCATTCGAAAGCTTCAAATGGCTACTGGAGATCCTGAACTTCGCAGTGAGCCTCATTGTCATCACCGTAATGTTCGCCCTGATGTACAAGATTCTTCCAAGGGTCAAGATCGGATGGCGTGACGTGTGGATCGGTGCGTTGGTTACGGCTTTGCTTTTTACGATCGGCAAGCTCTTGGTGGGCCTGTATCTGGGTAAGGCGGGCGTCGCATCGAGTTTCGGTGCAGCCGGATCGCTCGCCGTCTTGCTCGTGTGGGTGTACTACTCGGCCCAGATCTTTCTCCTAGGCGCCGAATTCACCTGGGTGTACGCGCATCGTGCGGGGTCGAGACAAGGCCAAGACATACCGGAGACAGCGAAAGCATCGATCGCGACCGAGCGTTGGCCTGCCGGTCAGACCGACGCCCGAACTTGACGGCATTCTCACTCGGTTCGACCGCTCCCTCGGTCGTTTGACCACGACGTCGGTCGGCAGGCCTGCCAGATACTCGACAAGCGGGCGGCCCTCAAGCCTTCGCAAGTCCGGCTCCAACATGCGCTCGCGGTCGCTTGTGCCCGTCACGACCACTAGCCTTCGAGTTTCGGATGCCAGCGCATCGCCAGTTGAATGGTGCCTAAGAAGTCGTTCTCGACCGGGGCGCCGACGATATTGGCGGGCGACGCGGGGATGCGATCCGGAGCGGGCGGCAGCGAGCATTTCCAGCCACGGACAGTCTGCTTCAGCAGCTCGACGGTGCGCCGCTGGACGGCGAGCGCCGACTCGAGATCCGTCGGACGGCAGGATTCGGGCAATCGCGGCCAAGGTTGTCCGGAGACGCGCGCCGCGGCGCGTAGCTTTGCCGCGGCATCGACCTCATGCTCGTTCAAGGACTCCTCGCCATCAAAGGTGGAAGCGCTCGATGTCGCATGCGCAACCTGGCAGGTTACCGGACCATCGTTACCGACTTCCTCTTCGCGGTGGGCCAATCTACGCCCACCGCCTCGGCAATTCAACACGGCGCGGTGCTCGCGGCTGCTGGTACATTGCCAGTGAAGGGGGAGCCACTCATATGACCGCGGGTGTGCTGTTCGCGCTGGTGGCCGGCCTGATGTGGGGATTGGTGTTCGTCGCGCCGCTTGTGCTGCCGGACTATCCGGCGGCACTGCTGTCCGTCGGGCGCTACACTGCGTTCGGTCTCATCGCATTGCCGCTGGCGTGGCTCGATCGCGCACGCCTGCGGGAACTGACGCGCGCCGACTGGCAGGAAGCGCTCAAGCTCGCGGCGATCGGCAACCTCCTCTACTACCTGTTGCTGGCGGCGGCGATCCAGCGCGCCGGCGGGCCGCTGCCGACGATGGTGATCGGCACACTGCCGGTCGTGATCGCGATCGCGTCCAACTGCCGCGACGCGCGCCGCGACGGCCGCCTACCGTGGCTTCGTCTCGCACCGTCTTTGCTCCTGATCGCCGCCGGCATCGCGCTCGTCAACCAGGCGGAGCTGACGAGCCTCCGCGCGATCGGCGACATCGATTCGGTGCGTTACGGTTTCGGCGCGCTGCTGGCGGTAGGTGCCGTCGCCTGCTGGACGTGGTATCCGATCCGAAATGCCGACTGGCTGCGCGCCCATGCGACCCGGAGTCCGCGCACCTGGGCCACCGCGCAGGGCGTCGCGACGTTGCCGCTCGCATTGGCCGGACTCGCCGTGCTCGAGGTCGCGAGCGCGGCGGCCGGTGCCGCGTTCCCGCTGCCGCTCGGGCCGACGCCGGTCCTTTTCGTCACGCTGATGCTCGCGATCGGCCTCTTCGCATCCTGGCTCGGCACGCTCTGCTGGAACGAGGCCAGCCAGCGTCTGCCCACCGCGCTCGCTGGGCAGCTCATCGTGTTCGAGACGCTCGCGGCGCTCGCGTACGCCTTCGCGCTGCGCGGCGAGTGGCCCGTCGGCGCCACGCTGGCGGGCATCGCGTTGCTCGTGATCGGCGTTGCGTGGGCGCTTTCCGTGCGTCCGGAGCCTATTGTGATGGCGCCGCACTGAGCGGCGCGGCGATCACGTCGCGCTCGGTTGCGTGACCCATTCCGCCATGGCAGGTCCCCGGCCCTCGCGGCGCCGGCGCCGCTCGCCGTGGGGGCCCGTTCGCAATGGCGCAAGTCCTGTTGAAGAACTCGAAGCTTCTCGATCCGCGCTCGGTCGCGCTCGAAGGTGGCGTCTCCGTGCTGGTCGAAGGCGATGCCGTCCGCGAAGTCTCGCTCCGCGCGATCAAGGCGCCGAAGTCCTCGGCGAGCTCGACCGGCGACGGCCGGCGCGCACCAACTCCACCAGCATCGCCAAGACGGGCGGGTGCTAAGCTATCCATTCCCATGGCGGCCGTAGGCATCGAGCTGGCAATCGCGCAATCGAGCGACGCGGTGGAGCTCGCACACCTCGCGCGTGATCTCATCGAGGCCGGTCTTGGCTGGACATATCGGCCAGATCGAGTCCGGGCGCTGATACGTGATCCGGATGCGGTGACACTGCTGGCGCGGGACGGCCCACGTGTGGTCGGGTTTGCCGTCATGAAGTTCCACGACGAGCACGCACACCTCGTGCTACTTGCCGTGCGTCCAGCGCATCGACGTAGCGGCATCGCACGTCGACTCATCGGTTGGCTGGTCGAGTCTGCGGCCGTGGCCGGCATGGCATCGATCCACGTCGAACTTCGCGCCAGCAACGCGCCGGCGTTCGCCTTTTACCGGGCGATTGGGTTTGCGCCAACGCTCCGAGTGGCGCGCTATTACCGGGGGCGCGAAGCTGCGGTGCGGATGCTGCGGATGCTAAGATCACCGGTTATGTAGTGGCATCAAGGCCCCACCCGACCAGAACCCGATTGCGCACAGCGGATTCTGCCAAACTGCGTGCGGAGATTGGTGCGCACAGCACGATTACAGGGTCAAGGATATCGTCGTCGACGAGCGACTGTATGCTGCAGCACCTGGTGATTTGCTCGAGATCGTTCGCGAGCTGGCACCCAGGAAGTCCGTCATCTTCGTCCGCAGGATCTGCTCCAGCGCCTCTTGGACCAAGGCCTCGAGCAGGTCTCGATCCTGCGCCACCAACGCTTCTGACCTCCGCGGAACTGCCTTGTCCTCTCCCATCATTGCGCGCCTGCCTTCTTGGCGTTCTCGACGAGGCGGGCGAGCATTGCTTCAGGGGTTTCGTTGGCTCGAGCGCAACCGGGACAACCGTGCCATCGGGAACCGCGGCCGGTAACCAGCATGACACCAGGCTCCCCACGCTCGTTGGGCACGAGCTCACCGACGCCAAGCACGACCTGGTTGGGAAAACACGCGCTCGCAATCGGGATGCTCAAGGTATCGTTGGACGGAGCCACATTCCACACGCGCAGCGCCTGCCCCGGTAGCCCCGGGCGGCTGCAGTCGAAGCGTTGCCAGGCGGAAAGTGCCGACACATGCTGCCCCGTGTGGTCGATTGCAACATCCTCCACGGGCGCGGCGAGCCGAAAAGACGCGCGCGCGGTCAGGTCCAGCCATTTTTCGCCGGGGCGGCGCAGCCTGACCTGTCCTTCGTCGCTCCCAACAACCACGGTTCCGTCGTCGCCTATGTCGCAGGCCGTAATCGGCCTTGATCGTTGATCATTCAGCTCTTCGAAAGGCTTCTCCCACTGGCCGGACACCACCGCTGACAACGCCCCGCTCGTTGGCTCCCGCTTGACCGCGTAAGCGCGCACCCGGCCACCCGGCACCGTACCCGCGACCAGCCAATTTCTTTTCGGCGAGAAGGCGAGGCAGGCGGTCTGGTCGCGTCTATCGAGACTATCTATGGGGACCCCGTCAAGACGGATTTCGACGGACTGGCCCGCCACTGCCTCGCCGTGGACGAGTGTCCCGTCGTTGGCGATGGCGACACTCACCGGTTGGCCGGACTGCGTGGGAAGCTGCGCGGGCTTATCGTCACCGATCTTCCACGCGCGCGCCACGATCTTCGCCTCGTTGGGGCGCTGCTCCATCCACGTGAGCCACTTGCCATCGCGGGAAAGAGCGGCATAGGTCACCAAGCTGATTGTATTGTCGGCGACCCATTCGCCATTTTCCATCCGCCATGGCAGGCTCTTGCCTGAAGGCGCATCGGTGACCGACTTCGGAGGGGTGGCGACTGTCTTGGCAAACTGCTTTGCCGCGCTTTCCGGTGACTCCCAACGCACCACGGTCGATCCGGCACGTCTCGCCTCGTAATTTAGATCCTTCCTGGCAAGCATCTCGATCGGATAGATCTGCACCGCGGCGACCCGGCCAAGTTCCACCGTCAGGTGCTGGCCGTCCGGTAGCGGAATGCTTGCGCTCACTCGATGCAACGGATTGCAGCGTCGCCAGGACCACCCCTTTTCCGTGCGGACATGGCAGCGAGGCTGATTGTCGTCGAGGAAGCCAAGCAGCGGTACGCGACCTTGGTCCGATTGCATCCATGTCAGCGTGACGCCGGAGACCTTTCCTTCGCTTCGAAGAAGTTTCTTCTCGGCGTCAGCGCAACTCCAGGCATAGACGGCATCCGTGGAATCCGTCAGCGCAAACACGTCGGTCCCTGGGAGCACGACGATCTCGCGCACCGACCCGGCGTCCGAAGCGGCAACGGCATCGTTCGCCTTGAGTCGTTTCTGTCCGCAATACACCGAACCATCGAGCCGCCCGGTGACGAGGACGGGGTCGGCGTCCGTTGCGCCCGCGACGAAGGCGACCGCGCTGGCCGGAAAGGCATCCGGGCCGGCCGGATCGTCGAGCTGGACCATCTCCGGCCTGCCGGATGAATTCAATCCGATACGGTAGATCGTGCTCGTGTAGCTGCGGTAGTCGATTGCGCTGAATACGGCCCGGGTCCCCTGTGTCGCGAAGTTGATGGCTGACAAGACCTGACCCTTGTCCAATCTGGCCATGGCGGAGGAATCGGATTTGACACCTTCGGTCTTGTTCATCTGCAGGTGGTATGCCTCGATGATGTACTCCTCATCGGACTCATCGTGAAACACCAGTACGGCCAGGCGATCGTCGCTCTTGCCGCCGATCGGCGGCCCCACTTGAGCCAATTCGAGCGAGTCGACGCGGTTCCGCAAGGGGATGGACATACGGGTGCTGCCCGGCGTGGTGTCCTTGTCGATCGGATAGACGTGCAGGCTTTGGCTACCGGGTGTGCGGTCGACTTGCAGCAATGCGCTGCCATCCTGGTTGGGAGACAAGGCGACATTGCGGTGTTCGCCGACGAGCCAGGTATTGTCCATGCGCTCCAAGGCATGAGCCAGGGAAAAGCGCAACCTCGGATCCCCTTGCTGAACGAGCGAATAAGCCACGTCCAATCCTTCCCATGGCGGCAGGCGAACGCCAAGAGCACTAAGCGTGTTAAGACTTTCGTTTGCCAGGGAGCGGCGGTTCTCGAGATCTCGGTGCTGGTCCGTGATCGTCTTCCAGGCGAGCAATCCGCCCAGTACCAGCAATCCGAATGCACCCACGAGCCACAATTGGACGGTTTTCTTCTTTGCTCGGATTGTCGCCTCTCGCTCCCTCGCTTCCGCTTCGCGTTTTTCGGCCTGCGCAATTTCCAGTCGTGCCCGCTCCGTTGCCTCTTCCGCCTCCTGCGCACGCAGTTTCGCTTCCTGGGCCTGCGCTTCCCTGACCTTTTCCGCCCTTTCCCGCGCGTCGCACGCTTCGACGTACTCGGTCGTCTCGACCTCGGCCAGCCAACCATCCTTGGCGTACTCAAGGGCGCGCTCGAGACGTTCGCTCCGCAAATTGAGATAGCCTTCGGACTTACCTCGGCTCACCCACTCGGCAGCCTCGCGGCCAACCTGCTTGATGAGGTGCAGCTGTTCCTTGACGCGCTCCCCCGTTACCAGCCGGTTGATGTGCTCCCAGTGGCGAAGAAGCGCCTCGTGTGCCACTTCGATCTGGCGCTGGGGACCCTCGCCGAAGCGGCGCAACAGGCCGGCCTTCGTGAATTGCTCAATGACCGTGGCAACGTCTTCCTCGGCCGCGGGAAGACGGGTGCGCAGCACAGCGGTCATTTCGCCCTCGTTTCGGCGGCGGCGCAGCGGCTCTTCGAAGTTCTCGTCGAGCACAACCAGCTCCTGCAACATGCGCTCGCAGATCCGGCGTTGCGCCGGGGTGAACTGCCTGAAGATGCCGTCGGCCACCGTACCCAGAGCCCGTTGCACGTCCGGGAGCGCATTGACCTGCTCTTCGGTGATCAGATCCAGTGGCTCGCCGTGCGCGTTCCTGGGACGCGTGTCCCACAATCGGCGCAACGCGAATTGCAGGAGCGGCAGGCCATTAGCGAGGCCGGCCGTCTGGCTGGCGAGTTGGTCGATAAGGCCGGTTGGACAGAAGCGAAGGCCAACCTGTTTGGCCGGTTCCGCGATGGCGCGCTTGATCTCCAGGAAGCCGATCGCGGAGAGGTAGGCTTCGTTGTGCTGTCCCAACAGCCGCATGTGCAATGGCTTCAGGGCATCGCTGCTTTCGAAGCGGGCCAGATGGTCGGTGCGCAGGGTGAGCAGGATGCGGCAAGCGAAGCTCCCCGCGACGGAATCCGGCTCGGAGAGCGCGCAAAGCAGGTCGCCAAAAGCCTTCTGTTCATTCGCATCGCGGCACAGCGTGAACAATTCTTCGAACTGGTCGACAAGCAGCAGGAGCGGCTTGCCACGGCACCATCTTGCCAACTCGGCCATCGCATCGGCGGGCTTCGCGGCTATTCTGCGTTCGATTTCCGGTGTAAGTGGCGGTTCGCCGATTGCCTGCGCGACTGCGGCTGCCAGCGACGCAACTGGGTGATCCCCAGGCGTAAGGCGTGGCGCAAACAGCCACGTGCTCCGATGACGCTCCTCCAATTTGGGGAGGACGCCCGCAAGCACCAGCGACGATTTGCCGGAGCCCGATGCGCCGATGATCAACAGAATTCGCTTATGCGGATCTTCCAGGCGAGCGACGTAACTCGCGACCAGCGCCTCCCGCCCGAAGAAGGCGGCGCGCTGCCGGTCGGTATACGGATCCAGGCCAGGGTAAGGGCATTCGGCAGCGAGCGGGATGCCCGCCGCCGGCTCGAAGTCGGCGAGACGGTCGATATCGTCGTGCAGCGCATGGCCAAGCCGCAGCAGCCGCGTCGTCCAATAGTCGACCAGTCCCTGCAGCGCGTCGCGGTCCGGCGACCGCTCGGGCAGATAGCGTCCGTGGGCGACACACGTGCGCAGCCACGCCAGCAGCTCATCGACTGGAAGCGAGGCCTCCGCGTCGCTTGCCTTTCCATGACGGAGCGCGCCAAAGCGCGCATCGAAGGCATTGGACTCTCCGGAAAACTCACTCAGGGTCTTTAGGCTCATGACGGATGCATCCTCAACCTATCGGTGCGATCAGGCCGCCTCGGACTGCTGCCGTGCCAGTTCCTTGAGCCGACTCTCGAGGTCGCGGACCCGCTGCTCGGACGCTTGGACCGCGGCGAGCGTGCGCTTGTCGATCTGGTAGAAAACATCATCGAACGTCTTGCGCATGTTGTCGAATTCCGGGAGGACGGGCGTTTGCGCGATTGCGGCCAGATTCCTGCCGAGCAGCGCGAGCTTGCCGGAAAGTATCGGATCGGCTTCTCCTTGCGCCAGTTCGGCGGTCGCGTCCTCGACCATGGAACTCAATTGAGGGAAGTCATTGATCAGAAAATTCGCCAGTTGCTCGTTGAAATCTTCGCTTCTCCGGAATCCGTTGAGCATATCGAGCTTGTCGTGCTGGTACTGCCAACTGTGATGCACGTCGAGCACCTGGATCAAATGCAGCTTGTTTTTTTCCACACGCTGCAGTCCCTCGTCGAGTTTGGCCTCTTCCGTGGGGCTGAGTCTGCGCCGTTGCCTGGCCGCCACCAGGTGCGTGACGAACGAAACGTGCAGGTCGTCAAGCGCATGGGAGTCCTTGAGCATTGCCTCGTCAGTGAGCGTAAACGCTGTCTGTACCGCCGCCGAATAGCGGCCGACTGTTCTTGCGAAGATCTCCAGATCGGGCAGTTCGGTCTGGAAATCGATTTTGGGATTCATGTCGACAACTCTCGTCAACGCCGCGAGCAGGTTCCCGCCCTTGTCGCCAAGATTCTGCTTTTCATACGCAATGTCGCGAACCAGGCCTTCTGCAAATCCGACCTTGTTCGCGATCAGCGTCGCTACCGGGACTCCAAGCTGGCCGTCACGTCGCCATTGGATGAGCGCAGATTCCAGAATAGGGCGAATGACATTCTGGCGCAGCTCATGCAGGTGGTCGTGTGCCCGCTTGCATGAGGCGATCACCTTGACCTTGTCGATGCATTGCTGGATTGACGGGCCGACCGCCATCAAGAGGTCGGCCAGAGGCGTACCTGGTCGTATGGGATCAGTCGCTTCCCTGAGTGTTCTCTCCAGGCGTTCGCCGAAGTGGCTCAGGTTCCTGAAATACTCCAAATGAGCAGACGACAGCGACGCCTTGAAGGCCCTGAGCTTGGCGCGGTGCGCTTCGTCCTGCTTGTCCTTCCAGTCCTCGAGGTTCGCGCCATCCTCGTCCGCTGCGCAGTACTCGATAGCCGTCCCCGGCTCACCGACGACGAACGCAAATGTCCGTTTCGCCAACTCGACGGCGTGGCGGAACTCCCACTCGGTAATGCTCATTCCGGCAGCCTCCGGATCGGTCGCGACGGTGCCGTAGTTCCAGCCGACGATAAGCACCACCCAATCCGACTCCTCGACCCAACGCTTGCTGACGGCCACCGCCAACTCGCGATCGCCGCTCTGAACCTCCTTTTCCATCGACTTCTCGACCAGCTGGACCCGCTTTTCGCAGTCGCCAGCTACCTTTCGGATCACTCGCGAAGCTTCTTCGCGATATTGCATCAGATCGGCGCGCGTACTGCTGATCATGACGACGATCTGAGGGACGCTCTGAGGGAGGTCGGTCATCGTCAATCCAGCTCGCGACGGGTCCTGAGCGGCCCGGTTGCCGATTCGTCGAGCAGTTGTGGCCAGCGCTCGATCCAGCAGCACGTGTGCCCGAAGTCGGCGACCTCGACGATGCGAGCCCCGTGATGGTTACGGGCGAATGACCGCACGATCGAGGGCGGCACGTTCCGGTCGCGGCTGCCGACGTAATGGAGCTGAACTATCGCTGGCGAAAGCTCCGGCAGCAACGCAGGATTGAGCGAGCCGTTGAGCGAGCTGTAGCCATGGACCCTCGCCCACTCGTCGACATCGAGGTTAGCCGCGACGGTGACAACAGCGATCGTTTCCGGCACGTGCACCGCCATCAGCCAGGCGATGGTGCCGCCTCCGCTATAGCCGATGAGCACGAGACGGCGAAACGGGTGCATCGACAGGAAGCTTCGCAATGCCGCAACCATGCTCGTGACCACCTCGGCCGAATATCTCCGGTGCGTCCACAGAAGCGGGCCGCAGCCGGAGTCCTTTATCGGCTTGTGGTAGCACGGCCGACCCAGAAGCAGACGCGGGCCGGCGTCCTGCGCCATGAGTTCGAGCGCGAAGGGCGTGCGTGGTGTCGGATCGTCAGCGACATGCGTGAAATCGATCCAGGGCGTGCCGTCATGTTCGACATACACGTGCAAAGTGTCGGAGCCTTCGTGCATCCCGGCCACATAGGCGAGATGGTGGAAGCCTTCACCCTGCAGGCCCATCGCGGCGAAACCCAACCCCGCGCCGCGACGCTCGAAGTGTTCCGCTGGCGTGGCACACCCGGCCAGCGCGGCAGCCATCAGCGCAAGACAGCGTCCGGCAAATCGTTGCAGGCGGACATCGGCGATATCCGCGTGCATGCATCAGCCCATGCCTTGAGCCGCCGGGCATGCACCGTCGTGCCACCCGCAGAGTTCCGGCTGCATGGCGTCTGCCTATTCCGCATCTGCCGGACGTGGCGGGGTCACGTTCAGAACTGCTTGCGCGCGCCCAGAACGACAGCGTAGTTGGTCGCGTCTTCCAGTCCCGCCGCGGCGCTGAAGTGCAGAAAGCCCGAGAGATTGTTCGGGAACGTCGCCGTGCTGCCGACTGTCAGCACGGCGTAGTTACGCGTGGGATTCGCGGTCGGGATAGCAAATATCGTATTGAAGGGGTCGTTGACGTACTTCGAGACGATCGACGGGCTGTCGTTCTCGAACTCATGCATCCAATACGCGGAGAAATACGGGCCGAATACCCCAACCGAGGTGTTTACATTCGTGCTGAGCTTGCCGCCCAGCGCGGACTGCAACGATCGGATGGTCCGCGAATCGACGGCAAGCCCGAGGCCGTTGACGGGCTCGTCTTCCGAGAAGGCCTTGTTCTTTACCCAGATGTACCCGAGCCGGGCCGTCGGTGTAATGATCAGCGCCCCCGAGTCGAAGTTGCGGCCCACGCCGATCGATGCCGACCACTGGTCGCCCTTGGGGTTGGCCGTCGCGGAGGCGTTGATCGGAGGGACGGCGCTGTTGGACGGAATGAAGATGTTGCGCGTTGAATCGTAATCGACGTGACCATAGGCTATGAACCCGTCGACATACCAGTTGTCGACATAGTAAGTTCCATATCCCGCCACGCCCGTCGTCCTCGCCTTGACGTTGCCGAGCGAGTGATCGTAGTCGGAATGCGTATCGCTGTAGCTTATCGCCGCGCCGAGCACCAACGCATCGCTCACTCGGTAATCCGCCCCCGCGAGCAGATTGAAGCTGTCGTACTCGTAGGCGTCCTGCAGCGTGGTCTGATCGACATTGCCCCAGCTGTAGCCGATATTGACGAACCCGCCCCACTTGCCCCCCAACACATCGTCGGCGGCCGCCCCGCCTCCGGTGGCACCCGCGAGACTCTGGACCTGCGAGTCGGCGGTGGCTCTCGGCTGCGGCGCCTGGCCGTTCAGACCGACAACCATGCCGCGCGTGCCACCCCGCAGATCCAGGAGTCTTGACGCGACCAGGTTCATCTTCGACGCTTCGACGTTCATCTGCTTCTGGGCGTTCATCTGCACCGCCGATACGGCTTGCACACCGGTCCGCAGTTGGCCGTTCGGAATGTTCAGGCTATTCGTGGTAGCCCCGAACCGGCAAGCTGATTTGCAGTCTGCACCATGACGCCGCAGGTATAGAACAAGCGCTGCTGAGGCGTCCCGTTGGGGTCGGGTTTGTATACCGGCGTTTGGAGGAACTGGCCGCAAACCTCATTTACTGCGGTGCGCAGTGGGTTGCTGCAGTTCAGTGAGCCCCGGCAACGTCGCGAGGTTGCCACCGCTGCCCGGGAATGCCTTGGCCAACGCCGGATCCAGAAAAGACCGCGACAGACGGCGACACCGCTGGCTACAGTGGCGCCCTTGCGCCTCGATCGGCGCAACGCTGTGGTTCTCATTTGACCCCCGATCATCTGCGATGAGTCGAACGCGCGTAGAGCAGTCACGCGCCGGTCCTGCAAACAACCCACCAGCGAGCATGGATGCCACCTGAATCCGGGCTGGCGCAACATTGCACTTCCGATGTGCCCCCGACCCTATGCTCGTCCCGCGGATGCCGACCGCGACAGATTCGCCTCAGCAAGGATCGCAAAGTACCACGGTCAATGTCAATCGGTCAGCGTGCGAGCGTTGGCCGGCGGCGTGACGGTGGGCGATTCGTGCATTTCGCAGACACAGCGGCCCGCCTGTCAGACCGCCCATCAGACGCCTATCCTCGAATATGTTGCAAGTCGCGGTCGCGACGAAATCGTGGCCGATGGCGTTCGGAAGCGCGAGATTTCCTCGGAATGGTTGCAATGTCGAAATCTTGGACGCGATCTAGTCAGACGCTCTGGACGGAGGACGCCGGGCAGTTGATCGGGCAAGGCGCCGACGCTGCGACGGAGAGACGCTCGCCGGGCCCGCGATCGGCGGCGGGGCGTAAGCTCGGCACGGTGACGCCGACTTACCGCCGGCTGTGCTGCAGGCATCGCCGCAGGAGGATCATGAGGCGCAGGCCGTCATCAGGGGTCGTTCGGAGCCGCAACGGGCCACTGAGCGTCGGCCTGTATGCGCTCCTTGGCATGTTCGTCTATTGCACTCCCGGGGTCGCGGCACCAGTCTCCGGTGTCGCTTCGCCCGAAGACCGCCAGAACGCCGACCGCCTAATGGTGGTGGATTGCCTGCTCCCGGCGCAAGTGCATCAGCTCGGCACAGGCGTCACCTACCTGGCGCCGCGGCGCGCAATCAAGACGACGGGCTCGGCCTGCGCGATTCGTGGCGGCGAGTATGTCGCCTATGACCGGGCCAATTACGCCACCGCGCTGAAAGTCTGGCTACCGCCTGCCCAGGGTGGGGACAAGGTGGCCCAGACCTACGTCGGCGAGATCTACGAGAAGGGTCTGGGCATCGCGCCCGACTACGCCAGCGCCGCCAGCTGGTACCAGAAAGCCGCTGATCAAGGCTACTCGCGGGCCCTGATCAACCTTGGGTTCCTGTACGAGCAGGGGCTGGGTGTGCCCAAGGATCAGGCCACAGCCTTGAAGCTCTACCGCAAGGCGGCAGGCATCGAAGGCAGCATCAACCTCGAAGGTCGGCCCGCCTCGGCGTCCAAGGATGAACTGGACGCTCTGCGAAAGGAGCTCGAGCGCACGCGTCGGGACCTCGAGCGGGCCCGTCGATTGCTCGATGAGGAACGGCTCAAGTCCGGCTCGGTAATCGAACGACTGACGCAACAAAAGCTGCAAGCGGCCGCTGCCGGCAATGCCGAGGAGTCGCGCCGGCTTGAGTTGCTGCTCAAGGAACGCGAAGCCGAGCTGGAAAAGCGACGCCAGCAGGTCGCCCAGTTCGAACGGGCGAACGACGAGTTCCGAGCCCGGCTGACTGGCCTGGAGGGCGAAAGCGCATCGTTGCGGCAACAGCTCGAACAGGCACGGCGGCAACTGGCGCAAAGCCAGCGCGAGATCGAAGACAAGAAGAACGCCGCGACGGAGGCCGAGCGCAGACTGGACGCAATGCAGCAGGATATTGCGCGGCAGAAGAGTGCCGCTGCCCCGGTCGACCCGGCGCGCATCAAGGCGCTCGAGGCCGAGCTCCAGAAGAGCAAGACGGAGTTCGAGCGGCAGAAGCAGGACGTCATACGACTCGAGGCCGACGTCACCAGCTACAAGGAAACGGTGGCCAAGCTCGAGGCCAGGCCGCAACCGGCGAAGCAGGTCGTCGCGATGGCGCCGCCGTCGATCCAGATCATCGATCCACCGATCGTGGTCACGCGGGATACGGCGACGGTCAAGGTACGCGCGGGACTGAACAAGCGCACGGTGGTCGGACGGGTGACGGCGCCCGCCGGGCTGCTGTCATTTACGGCCAACGATGTCCTCCAGGAGGTCGACGCGGACGGGTATTTCAAGACTGGCGTCGAGCTCGGGGAGGGGAAGTCGCGCGTGACGATGGTTGCCGTCGATCGTCAAGGAAAGCGCGCGATGCTCGAATTCTTCCTGCAGGAAGACGCGAGCATTGGCAAGGCCGCCGTCGCGGTGCCGCCAAAAATATCCGGCGAGAGCCTCGGTCTTGGCAAGTACTACGCGCTGGTGATCGGCAATCAGAAGTACCAGAAGCTTGCGCAGCTGGATACGCCGGAGGCCGACGCGACAGACGTCGCGGCGCTGTTGAAGAACCGATACGGCTTCACCGTCACGATACTGTTCAATGCCACCCGTTGGGAGATGCTGGAAGAGTTGAACAAGATGAGGGCTCTCGTCACCGAGAAGGACAATCTTCTCATCTACTATGCTGGGCATGGACAGCTTGACCGCGTGAACGCGCTGGCGAATTGGCTGCCGGTCGACGCAGACCCCGGCAGTAACGCGAACTGGATTGCAAGCTCTACCCTCACCGAAAATCTGAACATGATGTCCGCCAAGCACATACTCGTGGTGGCTGATTCCTGCTATTCGGGAGCCATGACTCGTTCGTCGATCGGCCAGCTTCAGCCGGGTCTGTCGGACGAAGCAAGGCGCGTGTGGTTGAAGTCGATCGCCGATTCGCCGTCGCGGACGGTGCTGACGAGCGGGGGCGTGAGCCCCGTCATGGACGGCGGTGGGGCCAGGCACTCGGTCTTCGCCCAGAACTTCATCGACATCCTTTCGGAGAATCAGGATGTCCTGCCGGGCAAGCAGCTCTCCGACGTGCTCTCCGCACGCGTGCTCGACGTCGCCCGAAGGATGAATTTCCAGCAACGGCCGGAATACGCGCCGATTCGTTTTGCAGGCGGCGAGTCCGGGGATTTCATATTCGTGCCGAAGATCTGATGGGTCCGGTCGGTACACGCGATGAGTTCCTTCCGGCGGCAGCCGCAATGTCAGGACTGGTACTCCCGTTTCAGTTTCCTGAAGTGCCGGAAGGCGACGGCGAATTCGACCAGCGCGTACGACGCCCGCGAGCGAGGCGACCAGAATACGCACGAAAACGACGTCATTGGCACGTTCGTCGGGGAGCATTGGCACCAGGAGCTTCACCGCGACGACAATCGCAACGAGCGCGAAGACCGCCCGTAACGCGACGATATTCCACCGATACGGTCGTCCGATCGCATCGATCAGTCGGTCTACGTCCTGGTTCCATGACTCGTCACGCAGCGTCATTGCCTGGTGCTTGGCAAGCGCGCCAAGATCCTCGGGCAGGGCGTGTGCGGGGGGAAGTGTTGCTCCGTTCAGCAAGAGCGGAATTACCCGCTTTCCTCTTGCCAGCGCAGCGGCTACTTCTACTCGTACGTAGTCGATGTCCGATTGCCCGAGCCTTTGTTGGAGTTCAGTCAACCAGGTGGGGCCGATCAGCACCAATACGATCCTCGCGGCGGTCAATTCCTTGTCCAGCATCGAATCGAATTGCGCCCCCGGTGGAATATCCGCGACGTCCCTGAATGCCAGCGAACCACCAATCCGGTGTTGAAAGGTGTCGGCAAGGCGCCCGGCTTCGCCGCCGGTATCGCTTCGTCGGTAGCTGAGGAATATCGTCGGCATGGTGCCGCGTCTGAAGGACCGTGCGCTCGCGCTGTGCACACGACTAGCCCGATGTGCGTTCGCGGATCACGGTCAGCGGGTTAACGCGTCCCAAATGCGCGCCCTTTCGAGGTGTGTCTTGCCCGACTCGAGGCTCTTCGGAACGAAAGCCGCGGGTTCGTCCTTTGACAGCTTCTTGAATTCGTATATCAACGCGGTGGTCCTGTAGTTCTCCTCGTAGGGCAGAACGCCCATCGATTTCGGCAGCTGATTTAGCCCGACATCGAGCCAGCGCCGCGCTTCATCCGCACTCGGTCTTTTGTCGACCCGCGAAAAAGGGGTATCGGTGACGATGAACACAATCACCCGATAGTAGCCCGGTGGTGCCTTTGCCAGGGCTTTCAGGAATTCGACGAAAGTCATGTCGCCGAGCGAAGGAAGATCGGCCCGAAAGCGTTCCTTGCCAGGCCTGGGTGTGCCATCGGGCCTTATCTGCTCGAGCTGTGTAACCAGAGCGAACCCGCGCGGCACGGAAGAATATCGCCAAGTCTCGTAATTGGCAGCGTCCAGAGCCGCCTCGAGTTTTTCTGCAACATCCGATAGCTTCGTGTGCTCGCCCTTCGACACCCACGCATTGCGAATCTGGTGCTCGGCGGAGGCCGCAGGAGGTGGCCACGGAAACGCAGGAATAGCCGGCGTCCCGGGTGCCGAATCCGGAGGGAGCGGTGACCCCCGTACCTTTGGCGGTGCCGCCCCGGGCTGCAGCGGCGTGGCGTCCCGCTGTGGTGCTGCGGCCTCTCGATGTGGGGCCGAACCCTCATGCGATGACTGCCAGAATGCGAGATATGCCAACGACGCCGACAGCAATGCAAGTCCCGTGACTGCAAGGAGTCGATACCGCATCATGTCGCCCCAAGAAAGCACGCCGTCATGTCAACGGAATGCCACGAATCAGGCCGGCAGACGACGAGTTACGCTGACCGGATCGCCCTACGTCCTGCTGTGCGTGCAGAGAACACCAAGTGCAGTCAATCGCGCGCTCACTTGAGCGTTTCGCAGTACTTCGCCGGACATCCGAACGCCGCTCCCCTGGAGGAGGGATCCGCCTGACAGTGATTGGCGAGCGTCGGGATGGGCCACTATCGCTTGTTGCGATAGCCGGCACGAGCCATCTGCCAGGAACTCGACTCCGGGGCGGATAGGATCGAAGGGCGTGGGAGTTGCCGCACGCGTCTTGACACCCTCCTTCCGCGCCGAGGAATCAGCAGGTGCCGTTGCCGACCCGGTCGTGCATGACACGCCCATCAAGCCAACTGACCGTGAACCAAACTTCCGTGTAGCTGCCAACTTGGCGGCGTCCTCCGATGCCGCCCGAATGATCGTCTTCTCGACCCCAGCGTCCTTCGTCGTCACGGCACATTGGTAGGTGACCGTGGTTCCCTGCTTGCTCGCCCCGACTTGCACAAATTCTGGGCTTGGCCGCGGTGTGACATCTTGCGCATACGTCGACAACGCAGCCAAGGATACGACAAGAAACGGCAATGTCATTCCTACGCTTACCTTGGCGGTCATTTTACAGCCCCACGGCAGAGACTTCGGAGCTTCATGGCGATCCACCTCGAGCCCTACGAACGGTTGGACAATGTAGCCTTCTGCTTGGCAGAATCGACCCTTCAATCGATATTGTCAACGTACCTGGTGCGATATGCGAGCGCGTGTTCGGAACGATTCGACGCGACGAATCTTGGTGGATGAGGGCGGGTTTTGGCGCTAAGGCACTGCCGCGCGTTTCACCTGATGCGGTCGAAATACGCATGTACGGGACCTCGAAAATCAACGGGTTCAGGTTGGCGCTCTTCCTTGGCCTTCCTGACTGCCGCAGCGTGATTCATGTCCGCCACGATGTAGCGCACCTTCTTGCCCATCGCCATTGCGGCTGCAATCTCGTCGCGCGCGATTTCGCCCCCTCCGATCGCAATTATCTCGTCGGTGGCGCCGACGATCGCGGAAGAAGTGGGCGACAGTTTTCCATCCGCATTCACGCCACCCCAGGTGTCGTCGGCGATCACGAATACCGTGTCGACGTCCTGCGAGAACTTTGCGCCTTTCTTCTCCGCGATCGCTGACACCACCCCGATGGTCGTGAAGCCGCGTTTCTTCGCCAATGGGTACACGGCGCCGATCCCTTCGGGCGTAGCCCCCGCGCAGATGAGCACCGAGGTCGGACCCAGATCGTCGAGCGCCTTCGCAATCACACCTTCCACGGCGAGTGCGTCCTCGTATCCCGCCCCGGAAAAGCCCATGAACGTCACCACGTTAAGCCCCGACTCACGGATGCGGGTGATCGCTGCGTTGGCGTCGGCCGGCCGGACGATGCCGGGCGAGCCGGCGGCCGATGCGAACGGCGAACCGCGCTCCGCGCGGGGGGCAGTGCCCTCGGTACTCATTGCCTCTCCTTGCGTGCACAACATCGACAGAAGGACAACGGCAAGCATCGCGGTGACGCGCCGCCAATCACTGCCTTCATATGACGCCGGATTCCATGCGAATCGATACGCTCCCGGCCACCAGGCCCGGTGGGAGCGTCGTGGCAAGGCGGTTGGCATTAGACCATCCGTAGGGTCGCGGAAGGTTCTGGCAGTCGCTTCCTGTGGGCTGGCCACGATCAGGGTGTGGCGGGCTGCCGCGTCAGGTGACGAAAAGCTCGCGCCACTGCAGCGACGTCCGCCTCCGATGGTGAAAGGTCCTTCAGGAGCCGGCTCGCCTGCTTCCAGGTCGATTCGTGGTCGCCCTCGCGTCCAGGCGACATGGCCACGGCCGCGGAATAAAGCTGCGCCGCTTCGGCAAACCGTCTCTGGATCAACTGCACCTCGGCGACGGTGGCCGTCATCCAGTAATCGTCGTGCTTCGGCGCCGTGCCGACGATCGACTGCACGCGCTGCGCGAGGGCCCGACCAGCGTCCATTTCGTGCAGGAAAATGCTCTTGGCCGCAGCGTTGATTCCGACGTAATAGTTGGCCGGAGATGCCGCGAACGCCTCGGCATAGAGATCGCGCGATCGGCGCAGGTGCAACTCGTTCCTGGTCGCCTCGTACGAGTCCATCCAGGTGCGCGCATAAAGGCCAACAGTTTCGGGATCCCGCTCGCCCAATTCGTAGAGCTCACCCAGCGCGGCCTTGGCCTCGCGCCATCGACCTGCCCGGGCCAGCGCGAGACCGGTCAGCTGTCGCGGCCGCAGGGATTTTGGAAACTCGTGCAAGACCGTCTCGAGAAGCTCGATTGCTGCGTCGGCCGCCTTCATCGACACGAGAGCCTCGGCGCATGCGCATCGGAGCAGCGGGCTGGCGCGCCAGGCAAGTTGTTGCGACCTGCCGAGCGCGAGCAGGCGGTCCTTGTCCTGATCCTCGCGCGCCGACCAGATCTGTGCGAGCGCGAGCCGTGTCTCCTCGTCGATGGCGACGGCGAGACGGACCGCGCCGTCGGGCAGCGCCTTGCCCTGCAGACCATACAGGAGCCGGAGAAGACCGGATCCGCGCGGGCCCTCGCGCGACTCGGTGAAATCCACCCAGATCTTGGTGCGCGCAAAGGTCGGAAGTTCGGCGCTGTCGAGCCGCGCGATGACGAATCGAAACCCGCCTTCCTTCTCCTTCGTGACGAACGCGTCGTACTCCTGCTTGCACCATTCCGAGTCCTCGTTCCTCGGCGACCAGATGAGGATCCCGGTCTGGCTTCCCTCCAGATTCTCCTCGAGGGATCGCGTGAGCCGGCTCGACGTGTCGAGCACGAACTGGTCGAGAAAAACTGCGTAGCCCAGTTGCGTGAGCGTGTCGTAGAGCGACAACACCCAAGGCCGCTCGACCGAACGGTAGCTGAGAAAGACGTGCCAGCGCTTGTCGACCGGGCGTTCGGCCGGCGGCGGCGCAAGTTTCAGCCACTCTTCAAGATCGGACATGCCGGTTCCCTGTTCGCGCAATGACGTCCGACGTCGGCAGAGCTACTCGGTCAGATGCGGATCGCCTCCCACGACCGCAACTCCTCGCGACGCCACCGTCGTCCCTCGAGCACCGGTTCGTTCGAAAACCCATCGAAGCGACTCAGATCGCCGAAGTCGAGCCCAGCCAACTCCTCGACCTCCGCGACCGCCACTTGGTAAGTCTTGTAGCGCCCGAATACGAACTCGAGATCCTCGATGAGCTTGCCCTGGCTCACCATGTAGGCGGTCGCCGACGGCCGATCGTCGGTACGAAACGCCACGACTTTCCAGTATTCCTTTGGGATCTTCACGCCACGGTACACCATGTCATCGTCGCGCAGCACCGGTCCGGTGAAAACGCAGATCCGCAGACGGTGGACTCGCGCATTCTGCAGGATGTAGTCCTCGAGCCCGAGCCAGGTCTTCTGGTTCATCCCGCTGTGCTGCGGCGAGCAGTTGGTGAAGTGGAAAGTGTCGTCGTTGGCGAGCGCAGCCCGCGCGCCCCAGACCGGGTCTTCGCGACGGACGAGGTGCCCTCGATCGAGCTCGTTGTCGCGGTACAACTCGTTGCCTGCCTGATGCGCGCGCTCGATCCGGTCGTCGTAATACCACGCGTCGGTGTCACGCTTGATCTTCTTCGACGCCTGCCCGTCGATGTTGCATGCCGTATAGAGCGCGATCCGCCGTGACGTCGACATCACCACGGAGAAGTTGCTGTAGTGCAAGACATGCCCGTCGCCGGATTTCAGTGGTACCTCGTCGCCTGCGGTGCGCCCGACGCAGCTTGGCATCGGCACGGGGAGGTCGTCGAGGAAGGCCCCGTCGAAGCCCGGGCGGTCGCGGAAATAAGCCTCGTCATGCAAACGTTGGTGTTCAAGCGATTCGAGTTCGCCTTCGCCCGCTCGCGCGCCGCTCACCGTGCCCGCCAGCTCACCGAGACTGTGCATATCGGCGAGACGCACTAATTGACCGTCACCATCATTCACTGGAGCCTCCTGCCGTTCAGGCGTTGGCAGTCGCGGATGCGCATCATGCGCTCACTTCCTTGCGGATCGCCTGGATCCAGATACCTTCGTTGGCTTCGTAGACACCGGCGCCGTGGATGCGCTTCATCGTGGCCGACCCGGAATGGTGGAGCGCGACCAGCTCCCACCCGCCGTTGAACACGGGGCTTCCGGAGCTTCCCGGCTCGGTCGGCGTGCGATAGTGCACGCGATAATCGGTGGGCGCGCCGTGGTCGACCAGCCGGTTGTCCTGCATCGAAAACATCAGCCCGCCGCCGCGCGGATGGCCGACCACGTAGAGGCGCTGCCCGCTATTAACCGTCGGCATTGTGTCGGCGACCGGGTAGGCCTCGAGCCCCGGCGGCTGGTCGGCGATCTCCAGCACGGTGTAATCGAGATGATCGGGAGGCGACTCCCGGAGGATTCGGACAAAGCGTGTGGTGAATGGCTTGCCCGCACCGTCGCGCAGCGCATGGAAGGTCACCTGCGCGTTGGCGAAGCGAAGCGCGTCGGCGTCCGTCGTGCTTACAACGTGGTTGTTCGTGACGAATAGGTAGTTGCCCGACCACCTGTCGCAGAGCGCGGCGCCGGGAATCGCAAAGCCCGTGCCCACACCGTCGCCCGTTGTCTCCTCGACCCGGCCGACCGCCTCGCAGCGCTTGAGGCCGAGTCGAATCTTCTCGGGGCTCATGAAGCCCGTGTCGCCGAAGATCTTCTCGAACGTCCCGCCGGTGTCCGAATGCCGGACACCCGCCGCGGTGAACAGCGCCTGCTTGCCGATTCGCGCGAGCATCCCTTCGAGCGGCGGCAGCAAGTGCTTGCCCACGCCCTCGCCGGCATTCAATCCCCAAACCTCCTTCAGCTGCCGAATGCTGCTCGCGAGAGCAAACGGCTCGACGTCGTCGGCGTCGACCGAGCGGCGGTACCACAGCTCGGCCGAGTCCGACTGATCGAGCGCAAGACAGGCTTCGCCGGCGGTTGCCAACTCCCAGTAGCCCGCCTTGTCGGTTTCGAAATCCTCCTGCAATCGCTTGACGATGGCGCGCGCAAGCCGCGGCACACCAGCCACGCGATCATCTCGAACCTTATTCCGCTCGCCGAGCTTGAGCAGCGCAAGAGCGTTGACTGCGTGCCAGACGGGCTTGCGAGCATCGCCCTCGTAGGCCTCGAGGTACGCATCGATGGCCTTGCGCAACTGGCCGCGCCGGCCTTTGCCTTCCGTGAGCACCTGGTTGACGTAGCGCTGCTTTTCGATGCGCCCGAGCAGGCCTTTCGCCTCGAGGTGCTCGCTCGATTTGACGAGTCCGCGCAGCAACGTCGCGGCCTCGGCCAGCTCGCCGCCCTCGATCAACGCTTGCGCGTACAAGCGCCCGAGCGTCGGGCTTTCGGACCTTTGCGCAATTTCGGATCGCCCGAGGGCGCGGAGCTCCGCGTAGAGGCGTTGCCCGCGCAGTGCCGAGGCAAGAGCGACGATCTGCTCGGGTGTCGCTGCAATGCTTTCGAGCGGTCCCTGCGCGTACTGCCTCGTCGGCGAGCCGAGCAAGCTCTTCGCGATCGAGCTTGCGAATTGCCTGCGCGTCGAGTCCCGCGGTCACGTCCGGCTCGAGCCCCGTGCCGGGCGCGCGCGACGCTCCCCGACGCAACGTGGTCCCGATCGATTCGCGATCGGCGGCGCCTCCCCCAGCCATGACTACCGTCGGTGCGCGCGTCTGCGTCCGCGATTCCGACGGTACGCCGGCCAGCAGGCTGCTTGAGCTCGGTGCGCAGTCGCGGTCCGCTCAGATACTTGACGATGTTGTGGCGCCAGCTGCCCCAGTTCGATTCGCGAATGTCGACGACGACCTCGACGCCATCGCGCCGGTAATCGTTGGCGAAACGCGGATCGAAGCCGACGACGGGATCGAGGGGATCGAAGATGTTGATCCAGGGTCCTTCGAGCTTTTCGCCCGGAAACGAGACACGGCTCCCATTCGGTGCGACTGCTTCCTGGACCTCGTCGAGCCCGAGCGGACTGCCGAGCGTGATGAGTCCGTCGATCGGCGGGCAATCGGCGCGATTGCGCAGACAGTCGTAGGTGAGGATCGTCCCCATGCTGTGGCAGACGATGACGTGCGGACGGTCGGCGGCGTGGGCGATCACCCGCTCGAGAAAGCGCCGCTGCAGCTCGTCGCGAATGCGATAGCTTTCTGCCGGGGCGCGGCGAATACTCGACATTGAAGAAATAGTGATGAACGTCGCGCAGCAGCATTTCCATCAGCGGTCGCTTGATGAAATCCGGGCAGCGGGATGCGCTCCACCGCCGTGGCGGCGGCCGCGCGAATATCGGCATCGATCGCGTCGCCGGTCTCGAAGCGCAGCTGCTCCTCGAGTCGGCGCACGAACGTCGCCTCGCCGGGCGAAAGCTCCGCGCGCCACTGGCCACTCGCAGCAGCCTTCGTGGCTGCAACCGTCGTGTCGACGACCGGCAACGCCTTCGATCGACTTGCGCTCGTTCCCTCCGCGCTCGTACCCGCTGACGTCGGTCTCCGGCGTTCCGTAGAGGACATCGGCCCAGTAAACGGAGTCCACGCTCGCGCCGATCGTTCCGAGATCGAGCCCAGCATTCGGCGGCAGATGGATCTCCGGCTTCGGGTCATCGCGCGCAAGCGCGCGCAGCCAGAGCTTGAGCATGACGTCCGCGGGCGGCTTGTTCGCCATCCCGTGAACCAAGGTCACGTGAGCCATCGTCCGGTCTCCTTGCCTCTGGCGTTGAGCGGCCGACGCGGGCGGCAGCCGCATCGTGGGGGCTCCACGCGACGGCAATTCGCGTCGTAAGCTTGCCGGCCCGCCCGAGCGTTCTCAGCGCAGGCCTGCCAGCCCGCGGGCGCGCAATCCAATATTCATTACGGAAGGAGAGTCTGTCAACAATCGCCGAGCGGCGCTACCATTGATGCGCCGGCCCCGATGGGGCGAGGCATTTTCCGACGACCAGCGAAAAGGAGGGACGACAAATGACCGATAGGCCCAAGGTTTGCATCGACCGCATCCTCCCCCGCGACATGATGCGCCGCCAACGAACCACGCGCGGACCCAATGGCCGCATCCGCGCCATATCGCCCATCGGGAAGGCCTGGATGAACGGCTCGACGTTGCGCGTGCGGTTCATGGCTGGCACGCCCGCCGAACAAGCGGTCGCACGCGAGCAGGCCGGCTGGTGGGCGGCGGTTGCCAACCTGAAGTTCGATTTCAGCGACGCATCCGATGCGGAAATCCGCATTACGTTCGATCCCAACGACGGTGCCTGGTCCTATGTCGGCACCGATTGCCGCGGCATCCCGCTGAACCAGGCGACGATGAATCTCGGTTTTCTCGACGATGGCACGGCGGGGCACGAATTCGGCCACGCGATCGGACTCGCGCACGAGCACCAGAATCCCGCCGGTGGAATCGAGTGGAACGAGCAAGTCGTCATTCAAGAGCTGGCCAAATCGCCGAATTTCTGGGACGAGCAGACGACCCGGCACAACGTCCTGCGCAAGTATGCCGTTGATCAAGTCAACGGGACTGTCTTCGACCCGGATTCGATCATGCTTTATTTCTTTCCCGCTTCGTGGACATTGAATGGCATTGCCACCAAGGCCAACGATGTCCTCTCCCGCCTCGACAAGGAATTCGTCGCGGGCGCGAAGATGTACCCGAAAACCGGCGTTACCGTCGTCGATGCGACCGTGCTCGAGGTCAATGCCAGGCGCCGGACCCAGGCGTCCATCGGCAAAGTGGGCGAGGAGGATCTATTCCGGTTCACCGCCACGGCCGATGGGCGCTACGTCATCGATACGCGTGGCCCAACCGACGTCGTGATGAAACTTTTCGGCCCCGACAGCGAGACGGCATTGATCGCCGAAGACGACGACTCCGGCGTGGATACCAACGCCCGAATTTCAGCCGACCTGATTGCGGGCGATTACTTCGTTCAGGTACGGCACTACAACCGCGCCAGCGGCATGGGAAACTACTCGATCCTTGTGCGCATGATGTGAGGGCCGCACGCGTGGCCGTGGAACTGGGCCGCATGCGCAGGGGTATTGTCGAGTCGCTGTCCTAAGGCATGCACGGGATCTTCATCAGCTACCGCCGCGAAGACGCCGCGGGCTATGCTGGCCGACTATACGATAGGCTGGCGGCCCATTTCGGTGACGAGCGCGTGTTCATGGACGTCGAGGGAATCGAGCCGGGCGCCGATTTCGTCGATGCCATCGAACGGGCCGTCGGCTCCTGCGAAGCGCTGATCGTGATGATCGGCAACGAGTGGCTCGCCACCGATGACACGGGGCATCGCCGGCTCGATGATCCCGCCGACTTCGTGCGCATCGAAACGGCGACGGCCCTTTCCCGTGGCATCCGCGTGGTGCCGGTACTCGTGGAAGGCGCCGTCATGCCACGGGCCGACCAGTTGCCGGCGGATCTCGTGCCGCTGACGCGACGGCAGGCGGTCGAATTGAGCCACAAGCAATGGGACGCCACCAGCGGCGAATTGATCCGCACGTTGGAGAAGATCCTTCACCAGGACAAGGCCCGAGTCGCCAAGGCCCCATCCGCCGAAGCAGAACCGCAGGCCGAGCCACAGCCGTTTCAGTCCCAGCCGACGACGGGGAGCGGCACTTCTATCGACGCTATTGGGCAATCGGCATCGTGCTGCTGCTCGGCGCCGCGGGCATAGCGGCTTATTTGACGCAACCGTGGCACGAAGGGGCAAAGCCGCCTCCAACACTCGCGGTACTTCGCGTCACGCCCGACCAAGTGGAGTTCGCCGAGCAGCGCTTGCGCGTAGCGGGCCCCGCTTCGGTCGTCACCCTTGCCAATGGCGGTGGCGTACCCGTACGCGTGCGTAGCGTCAGGATCGAGGGAGCGAACGCTGCGGAATTCACGCTCGGCGAGAGTCAATGCAGCCTGCGTGAGCTCGGCCCGGGCGAAACCTGCACGATCAAGGTCAGCTTCGTTCCAGGCGACTCGGGCATGCGCGTCGCCACGTTGGCGATCGCGGCCGAGGGGATGGGCGCGGCGATCAAGATCGGCATTCAGGGCCGAGGCGCGGAGTTGGCGGCGGCCGCGCCCACACCCACACCTGCTCCCGGCAAGCCCGCGCCGCCGGCTGCCTTGGCACCAACGCCTCCGCCCGAGCACAAGCCAGAGGTCGCGACCGTGCCGCCGAAGATACTCAGCTTCGAATACGAAGCAGCAGGCGATACGGTGCGGCTCTGCTACCGGTTGGAGGGTGCTGCAACCGCGACGATCACGCCCGAACCCGGAGCCGTGAAAACCGTGAAGCCGTCGGCAAAGGAGTGCGTGTCCGTCTCAGCGGACGCCGGCAAGACGTACACGCTAACCGCCCGTAGCGCGGGGGGGCAGGTCGTTGCCCGCACGCCGGCGGGCACCTTCAAGGCGCTGCGCGTCGAGCTGAACAGCAGTCGCCAGGCCAAATCCGGCGCGACGATTCCGGAGCCGCAGCGCGTCCAGTATGTCATCTGGTACGCATCCGAAGCCAAGCGTACCGTCAAGCATGTCCGCACAGTCTGGGCGGCGAGCGGCGCCAGGCTCGACGAACACACCTATGAGCTGGTGAAGTATCGGGTCCAGTGACGGTACGGGCACGTGTCGACTCGGAGGGCGCATCCGTGAGCAGACCTATCAACGTCGTCGTCGATCTGTCCCATCACAACGAAACCGTCGACTTCGCGAAGATGAAGGCCAATGGGATCGTTGGCGTGATTCACAAGGCCACGCAAGGCTTGACCTATGTGGACAAGACCTATGCGAAGCGTCGCAGCAAGGCGGTGGATTGCGGGCTTCTCTGGGGCGCGTATCACTTCGGCGTAGGCGGGGATGGCTCGGACCAGGCACAGTTCTTTCTCGAAATGTCGAAACCGGACGGCCATACCCTTCTGGTGCTCGATTACGAACCCAACCTGACGGGCCCGACCATGTCGCTCGATCAGGCGCGTGAGTTCGTCGAACACGTCGGTGATGCAACGGGACGCTGGCCCGGGTTGTATTCGGGACACCTGATCAAGGAGCAGCTCGGTGGCATCGTGCCGCCCGATCGCCAATTGTCGAAGTGCTTCCTATGGGTTGCCCAATACAACGGACCGAGACCCCTCAACATACCTCCCACCTTCCGGACCTGGACGTTCTGGCAATACACCGATGGCGTCCATGGTCCCGAGCCGCATCGCGTCGATGGCGTCGGACTCTGCGATCGAAACAAGTTCAACGGATCGCTTTCTCAACTGAGGAAACTCTGGGGCTTCGCTGACCGCCGAAAGCGAGCACGCCGTTGAACGGCCGGCCCGGGTGTCGTTCCGAGCGGCGGCGCGAAGGGTTGGAAGGCGTTCAGCGCATGGTCAATCGTGGGCTGCGGCACGGCGTTCCACGCGGCCCTCGCGCGCGGCGTTCATCGCCTCGTAGACCTCCCTGCCGCTGCGGCGCAATATCGGCCAGACAATCGGCACGAGCAATGCGCTGAATATCTCGCCATGGCGGAACCGTACCCTCGCGGGACCGATGTGCTCGATCACGAAGTAGTGCTCTGCTCTGAGCAGGCCCGGCAGCCTCCCGGCCCAGCGCAGTTCTCGTTCCCTCTCGGCTTGCAGTACCGTAGCGCAGGCCGGGGCCCGTAAGCCGCGAGGCAACTCGAACCAGAACCTGACTCGCTCGCCCGCCTTGGGCGCGCCATCGACCTTCAGCAAGAAGGGGTTCCAACGGGGATATGCCGCAAAATCGGCAAGAGCCTCCCAGACGTCGTGCGCGCACCCGTCGATCTCGATTTCGGTGGCGATTTCTCGAACGATTGCCATGTCGGCTTACCCGGCATCGATGCCGGCGCCCGCCTGCCGCAAGAACGTTTCTCCATCGCGCCGCCCGAGGTCGTAGGCGGCCTGCAGCCCGGCGGGATCGGTGTAGTCCCAACTCGACACGGGAACGTTGACGGACGGCTGCGCATAGACCCGCAATGCGTGCACCGGCAGGCGCCGGTAGCGTCGCGCGAGCAGAACGAGTGTCCGGCCGGGTGTATCGCCCAGCGCCGCGACGGGGACGTTGTCGGCGATGCCACCGTCGAGCGCTGGCTTTCCGCCATGAAGGAAGAGGGGGGTGAACGGCGGCGTGCACGACGAGGCAAGCACGAGATCCGCCAATGCCTCCGGCGTGCGGCATTCGCGCATCGTCGTGTAGCAGGCGCGAAAGCCGAGCCACGGCGCAAGGCGCGGGTGCACCGGCGGGCCGAGCGCGTGCTCGACCGCGTCGGCAAAGGCGGCGATGGCGAAGCCGGTGCGCACGCCGAGCCAGCACGGGGGGCGGGTGATCGGCACGCGCAGGTCGGGACCGGCATGCAGCATTGCGAGCGCGCGATCGTCGATGACCTCGAGCAGCGCACGCCGATACATGGCGGCATGCGGAAAGATCGGCGCGCCATTGAAAAGATTGGCCCAATGGACGTTGCGGGCGTTGGCGGCCGTGGCGCGCTTGAAATGCGCTAGTGCAGAGTCGAAGCGTCCTGCGAACAACACGGCCGCGATCGCCGCACCGGCACTCGCCGCGGCCGCACGTGCGGGGCTGAGGTCGAGCGCCTGTGCGACCGTGCGGTAGAAGCCGGCCTGCCAAACGCAGCGGTTGCCGCCGCCGGCAAATACCACGTTCTCGAATGCTTGCGCCGTTCGCAACATCAGGCGTGGCTCCCGTCGGGAAGCACCCCCAAGCTCGTATTTGTAGTTAACATCCACGCTCCGGGACGCTATTCTCCCTTATCGGATGGCTCAAGGCCTACGCGCATCGATCGAAGGAGAGGGACATGAAACGGTCGGCTTACCTTCTAGCGTTCCTGGCATTCGGCGCCGCGATTGCAGTTACCGCAGTGTCCACGGGTCCGCAGCGGCCGGAGATGCTTGCCCAGGCCGTGACCATGGCTCCCGCGGAGTCGGCAATAAGCAAATCGATCCCAGATAACCCTGGCTTCTATGCGGGCGAGGCCGGTCTGAGCCCCTCGGAGCGCGCCGGCCGCGAGATCTGGTACAAGGCCACGGCCGGAAATGCCCGTTTCCATGCGTACGTTTTTCCGCAGCGCGTCAATGTGCTGATCGACTGGTACCGGGTGCTGAATGCGAAGGAGCGCAAGGACCGGTTTGCGGCTTGGGGGATTATCAACGACCCCGGTTGCTGTGTTCCGGGCAGTGACGGCTGCCCGGCCAAGAGCCTCGACGCGACCTATGGCTTCGACTGGTGCCCAGGCGACGAGGACCTGCTCGCATTCGTGGGCCGCGACGGGTATCGCGACCCCGCCTGCGATTACCAGGACTCGCCCGTGGACGGCGCGGACCCGCATCACAAGGCCAAGGACCAGCGGCAATCCTCATGCGACCTTGCGTTTGGCACGTCCACCGGGGCGCTCGGCTTTCGCAAGTTCCCCAACCCGCGTTTCGACAAGGACCGCTGGCTCAAGATCAACGGTAGCCTCGCGAGCTGGGAGGGGTATCGGGGCCGGCTCTCGACGGATCCGAAGAGCAGCGACAGCGCACTTAACCGCCTCGCCGACGGCTCGATCGAGCCGCCGTTTCTCATCGGCACCGCGTGCGGCTCGTGCCATATCTCGTTCGACCCGCTGAACCCTCCCCAGGATGCCGCCAACCCGCAGTGGGAAAACATCAAGGGTGCTGTCGGCAACCAATACTCGCGCATTTCCGAGATCTTGACGTCGGGCATGTCGGGCACGACGCTGGAAGCGCAGATGTTTGCGCACGCGCGGCCCGGAACCTCCGACACGTCGGCGATCCCGACCGATCAGGTGCACAACCCCGGCACGATGAACGCCATCATCCACACCAAGGTGCGGCCGACGTTCCCGGGCGAGATCGTCAACAAGTGGCGCAAAGTCGGAGCCTGCACCCAAGGCGACGCGACCTGCTGGTGTGAGCCGGACCGCGACGGCAAGTGCTGGAAGCGAAGCGTCGCGCCCGAGACCGCGCATCACATCCTCAAGGGCGGCGAGGACTCGATCGGCGCGCTCGAGGCCATCCAGCGCGTCTATTTCAACATCGGCTCGTGCTCGGAGCAGTGCTGGACGAATCACCTGACCGATCTGCGCCAGCTCGATCCGCAAGGCCGAAATTTCGGCCAGACGCCATTCGACATCGGCCAATGCCGGCGCGACTGCCCCAACTTCCGCGCGATCGAGGATCGGCTCCCGAACATCCTCGACTTCCTCTCGTCGAAGGAGACCGATGCCACGGATCTCGCGCAGGCCCGGGAAAATGCGCTGCGCAACGCGAAACCCAAGGCCGGCTACTCGACGGCGGAATTGGAGCGCGATCTGAACGGTCAATTCGGTCCCGGTGCCGTCGCTCGGGGACGCGAGGTTTTCGCGGCGACCTGCGCACGCTGCCACTCGTCGATTCCCGAGACCGCGGGCGGGGCCTTCAAGAACCGCGACTTTCGCGCAGTGGGAGCGAACGGAATGCGCGCCGACTGGATGGGCTCGGACCAGGCGACGCTGGCCTCGGAGGTCGGCACCAATCGCTGCCGTGCATTGCATTCGAATCACATGACCGGCCACATATGGGAGGAGTACGGCTCCGAGACGCTGCGCGCACGCGTGCCCGACCCCAACGTCAAGGAGCCGCACGACGGCGGTCGCGGCTATTACCGCAACATTTCGCTGCTCTCGGTATGGGCGCATGCACCCTTCATGCACGACAACGCGATCGGTCCGGAGCTCTGTGGCAAGCCGGAGAATCAGGCGAACGACTTCTACCGCTCGCCCTACGCTGATGCGAACGGCAAGACGCTGACCGCCGACAAGGCGCCCATCTGCTGGGCCTACGACCCGAGCATCGACGGGCGCTTCAAGCTCTACGTCGCTTCGATGGAGGAACTGCTCAATCCCGGCAAGCGCGTACCCAAGGTGTCGCGCTTCGACCAGGACGTGCGCATGGCGCTCGGACCCAGGACGTGGGACGGCAGCGAAGAGAAACAGGTGCTCGGCTTTACGCTGGTCCTTCCCGCCGGCACCAGTGTGGGCGGCCTCGCGAGCTTTCAGCACAAGGCCTTCGTCAACGACGTCATCGTCGCCAAGCTCAGACCAGATGAGCTCACCGCCAGGCTCGTGAAACAGTTCGGGGCAACCGAAGGCAAGCAGGTCGCCGCGGAACTGACCGCCGTCACAAGCGAGATCGCAAAGGACCCGGAGCGCCTCGTCGATGCTATCCGCCGCTATCCGCATCTGGTCGAGATCTACAGCTCGTGCACGGACATCATCGAGAACAAGGGTCATCCGTTCGGCGAAGACCTGCCCGACCGCGACAAGAAGGCGCTGATCGCGTTCCTCGCGACACTCTGAAAAAAGAGATCCCATGAAACGCACGGTCCTGATTGCCGTTCTCGCGCTCGCGGCCTGTGGAGAGGCGCCGCCACCCGCGATCAAATTCGCCACCTACGGTCCCGGCTATGCGTCGAAACCGGATTTCGCGCGCGTCGAGCACGAGTTTCCCCTGGCGCCGGCCGATCTGGCGCAGCTGACGCCCGGGAATCTCAAGGCTTTCGATCAGGAGCAGATCGACCAGATCTACGCGCGCCTTACCGCCGGGCCTATCCCCGACGGTCCGTTCGAAGGGGGACTCTTTTTCCCCAAGGGGATCTCCGGCGAAAAGCGAATGACCGAAATCATCGGCGGGCTGCCGGGGCTCGCCGCCGGAGTGAAGACGGAAAAGCTCGAGCTCATCGGCAAGCACCTCTGGCGCGGCAAGGTCTTCTATCGCGACGAGCGCGTGCTGCGCAATCGCATCGACGACACGACGTTGCTGAAGCCGCTTATTGACGGAGACCTATCGACCATTCCGAAGATCGCCGTGAACGGCAAGGATCAATGGCTGCTGTTCCCCGCGCGGCTTTACTGCGGCCAGAGCCTGCTCGATTCGCGTCGCGAGTCGGTGATCATCGATTACTTCTACACCGACGAGATCCCCGGCTACCGGGAGCGTCCCGATTACCTCGCCGGACGGCGTGGTCTGCAGGTGCGCGACGAGATTCGCATGGTGCGGCCAGGGTTCTACCTCGGCCGCGCCTATCTGGGCAAGATCTTCCTGCTCAACTTCACGCTTTACAACAAGGAGTTCGCGAACCGTGACGGTGAGGCGTACATGAAGACCGGACGGGTCAAGGAAGACTGCTGGCCGGGGACGCAGCGGCGGCCGACCTTCACCGCAGCGAAGTGACGCTTTCGGGGATGCGTCATGGTGAAGCGGGTCGTAGCCGCGGTCGTCGCGTTCTGCATGGTCGTTTTCGCGAACGCCGCTGCGCGCGACATGTCGACGTGGGCCATCGATCCGGCGGTGCCTGGTTCGACGCTGCCGCCGACGGGCCGCTCGCTGTTCGACTTCGTGACCGCCGGCGGCGTCCCGTTTCCCTTCGAGGCGCTGGTGCGCAAGATGGAGGCAGACGCGGGCTGCACCCCGGGTCAGTGCGTCAAGCCCGTCCTGATTCCCCTTGGCCGCTCGCTGCAGCGTACCGCCGCCGCCCCCGATTTCTTCGCCTTTCCACGCGTCGTCGTCGCTGTAACCGGCGAAGGTTCGGGGCCGATGCTCGCGCGGGACCGCATCTACCTGGGCTACCAGGAGCGGGCGAACCTCGTCGAGGTGATCAGTTACAACGAGGTGGCCGCTCGTTTCGAGTTCCAGTTGGTACGCGACTACCGCGCCGGCGGGACGCCGCAGGTCGTGTACGCAAGTCGCGACGTTTGCACGGCCTGCCACCAGAATCATGCGCCGATCTTTTCCCGGCCGGTGTGGGACGAGACGAACGCCAATCCGAAGATCGCGGCGCGCTTGAGCGCGGCGCGCAAGCACTTCTACGGCATTCCGGTGCAGCGCGGCGTGGACATCCCTAACGCCATCGACGACGCTACCGATCGTGCCAACCGCATCGGCGCGACGCAACGCATCTGGCGCGAGGCGTGCGACGCGGCTTGTCGCGCGCTGGCCCTGACGGCGGCGTTGCAGTACCGCCTGTCGGGCGAGCGCGGGTTCGATGCCCCGGCGCTCGCGGGCGCGCTCGCACGCGGTTTCGCGGCCCGCTGGCCCGGGGGTCTTGCGATTCCGAACCCCGACCTTCCAAATCGCGATCCTCTCGCCTTCGTGTCCGGCACAACCGGCGTAGCGCAGTCGCACGTCGCGGCGGGCCTCGAGCCGCTCGCGCCACGCCCGCCACTCGAGGTCTGGACTGCCGAGGATCCATTGCTCGTTCGACGGTTTGTAATGGGGCTCGCGGAGCTCATTGCGGAGACTGACGTGCACGAGCTCGACGGGGCGCTCGCACGGCGGGGCGCGGCACCGCGGCGCCGGCTTGTTGCGGCGTGCACCGTGTCGGGTGGACGCTACGACTGCGCCGGCGAGGTCACGCTGAGCGGTAGCGCGACCACCGTGGACGCCATTGCGTTCGGTGGGGAACCGCTCTTCCACTACAAGCTGGAGAACGGCGTGCTCAGCAGTCATGGCCGGCGTGCGCGCACCATGAGCGGCGACGGCATAGAACGACTCACCGTGCGTCGGGCTGGGGCGAAGGGCGAGGCTACGGTCACGGTCGTCGAGGACTTCGCACCCGTCCGCGCCGCGATCGCGAACGTCGCGTGGCCCGACGCACCCTTCAGCCGCGCCCGGATGAGAGCCGCGCTCGGGCTCGGCACTCGCACCACGTGTTGCGAGGACCCGGCAGGGTTGGAGGCTCCGCAAGAAGACCTCGAGCCCCCGCTGCCGGTGCCCGCGCAGGCGGCTGAATTTCAGAACCATTGTGGCGCCTGCCATCGGACGCCCGAGCGGTCCCCGCCGAATTTCCTCGCCGGTAACGCGCAGCGCGTGAAGGCAAGCCTGGCGCAGTGCGCGCCGAGGATCTTCGTGCGCCTGGCCCTGTGGCAAACACCGCCGGCGGCGCGCGACAAGGTGCCAATGCCGCCACCACACGCGTCGCGCGGTGGCAGTCCGTGGATTCAGACGGAACCGGATCCGGCGATTGCTGCGTTGCAGGGCACGATCGCCGGCTGGCTACGCGCGGAAACAGGCCATATCCCCGATGCCGCGGAGATGCTCGCCCGCGGCTACGAGAATCTGCGGCCTTGCTTGCCGCCGGACGCATGAGCGCAGTGGCGGCCGGCGCAAGCGTGGGGACACAAGAATGAGCGCCGCACACGAGTGATCGCTGGGAGATCGACATGAACGGATCCGCTAGGACCACATCCGCCCAGGACGGGTTGCTCGCCGACCTGTATCGCCGGCGTTGGGTGCGCGTCGTGATGTTGGTGCTGGCGATCCCGACGTTGCTCGCGCTCGGGTTCGGAATCTACCTCTGGCAGCGCTTCGGTACCGACCGCCCGAGCGAGTACGCGGACATCGAGCAGCATTTCAAGTACGGGTCGACGGGCGGCGAGCACGAGTCGGGCTTCCCGTACTGGATCTTCCAGGCATTGCCGCAGGTGTGCGCCGAGCATCTGCCGGGCAAAGGCTATGCGTCGCTGGGGTTGATCTACGAGGAAGGCCACGATCTGCCCGTCGGCATGTCGAAGCGCCATCATCAGGGCATCGACAAGACGTTTCTGAACTGCGCCGTGTGCCATGCCAGCACGGTGCGCGACGCCCAGAATTCGAAGCCGCGCGTCTACCTCGGGATGCCGGCGATGCAGCTCGACATCATGGGGTTCGAGAAATTCCTGTTCGGCTGCGCCAAGGATCCGAAATTCGCCGCCGAGTTCGTCGTGCCGGAAGCGCAGCGCCTGGCGCAGGCCGGTGGACAGGATCTCGACCTCCTCGACCGTTACCTCGTCTATCCGGTCGCGGTGGCGCTGATGCGTGAGCGGCTGCTGACGCTCGCCGGGCGCTTCTCCTTCGTGTTCGATCACCCGGACTGGGGCCCGGGCCGTGTGGACACGTTCAACTCGGCCAAGGTGCTGTTCAACTTCCCGATGACCGACCTGCCCGAGCATGAAAAGAACGGGCCGGCGGACTTTCCCTCCGTCTGGCTGCAAGCCCCGCGCAGGGGCATGCAGCTGCACTGGGACGGGAACAACACGATGGTCGAGGAACGCAACAAGAGCGCGGCGTTCGGCACCGGCACGACGCCACCGACGCTCGACGTAGCGAATATCGGGCGTATCGAGGCGTGGCTGCTGACGAAGGAGCCACCGAAGTATCCGTATCCGATCGATGCGGCCAAGGCTGCGCGCGGCGGCGCGCTGTACAAGGAGTACTGCGCCGGATGCCACGGCGCGTCCGGCCGCGACTTCTCGGGTGAATACGTCGGCAAGGTCACGCCGATCGCCGAAATCGGCACCGACCGTCGCCGGCTTGACTCCTACAGCCATGATCTCGCGGTCAATCAATCGGCGCTCTACGCCGGCTATCCCTGGCGCTTCGCGCATTTCCGCAAGACCTTCGGCTACGCCAACATGCCGCTCGATGGCCTGTGGCTGCGCGCGCCGTTCCTGCATAACGGATCGGTGCCGACCATGCGCGACCTGCTCGAGCCCGCGTCGCAGCGCCCCCGGGTGTTCTTCCGCGGTTATGACGTCTACGACCCGGTGAAGGTCGGCTTCGTCTCGGACATCGCGACAGAAGGCGACCGACACTACTTCAGGTTCGACACAAGCGTGTCCGGCAATGCGAACACGGGACACGAGGGCAAGCGTTACGGCACCGAGCTCGCCTCCGCCGACAAGGACGCGCTCGTCGAATTCCTCAAGACGTTCTAGGAGACGCGCGATGGACACTTCTCAAGCAATGGGCTGGCGCCACCGCAGGATCTGGGCCTGGCTCGGCGTGCTCCTTGTCGTCGCCGCACTGGTTGGCTTCTATGGCTGGTACAAGTTCTTCCGCGAAGTGCCGCAGGAGCCGTGGATGACGGAGACGCCGGAGATGCGCTTCCGGTACGGCTCGATCGGCGCCGAGAACGATGCAGGGATCCCCTATTGGATCTTCTACGTGCTGCCGCGGATGTTTCCCGAGAAGCTTCCCGGGCCCGGCGGCTACGCAGCGCTGGGCGTTTCGTGGGAGCAGGGCAGGGAGCTGCCGATCGGCTTCACCAAGAAGACAGTCGGGTTTGCGCGGGTGGCGAACAACTGCGCGGGCTGCCATACCACCAACTACCGCGCCGGGCCGAACGAGAATCCGGTGTTCGTCAATGCCGGGCCCGGACACACGCTCAACCTCGAGGCGTTCTTCCGCTTTCTCGTGGACTGCGCCAAGGATCCGCGCTTCAACGCCGACAACCTGATGCGCGAGATCAATCTCGTGACCGACCTGCCGTTCGACGACCGACTGGCCTATCGCTTCCTCATCATCCCCATGACCAAGAAGCGGCTGGTCGAGCGCGAGGCGCAGTTCGCATGGATCTATCGCCACGACTTTCCCGACTGGGGCCGTGGTCGCGACGACTCGATGAATCTCACCAAGTATTTCATGATCGGGCTGCCGATGGACAACAGCTTTGGTCCTGGCGACATCCCCTCGATCTGGAACCTGAAAAAGTACGACCAACCGGGCACCACGATGAACTGGTCGGGCGACAGCCACGACTCGTACTCGGTGATCATCGACTCGGCGCTGGGCCTGCTCGGGGCGCCCCCCAAGAGCAACGCTGCGTTTCTCGAGCAGGTCAAGTGGCTCCAGGATTACCTGCGCAACGCACCGCCGCCGAAGTATCCGTTTCCGATCGATGCGGCGCGCGCGGAGGCGGGAAAAACCGTCTTCGCGATGCATTGCGCGAGCTGCCACATGAGCGACAAGACCGGCCGGCGCATGCCGCTCGAGGTGGTCGGCACCGACCGGGAACGGATGGACACATGGAACAAGGACAACGCCATTGCCGCGAACAAGGTGGTCAGTGCGATGGGCATCGAACGCAAGGGACTAGTCGAGGCGCCGCTCGATGGCTACAACCCGCCGTTCCTCGACGGGGTGTGGGCACGCGCGCCATATCTTCACAACGGCTCGGTGCCCACGCTGCGCGACCTGCTCGACCCCCCAGCGAAGCGGCCAAAGGTGTTCTGGCGCGGCTATGATCTGTACGATCAGGCCAACGTCGGATTCCTCTCGCAGGGTCCGGAAGCCGAGCGCATCGGCACCCGCTACGACACGAGCCAGCGGTCCAATGGCAACGGCGGACACGTGTTCGGCGTCGATCTGCCGGCAGGCGAGAAGGACGTGCTGCTCGAATACTTGAAGACGTTGTAGATCTCGGCGGCGTTCGAATTCATTGGGCTAGCACGGAGAAGCGCACCGAAGCCCGCATCCTCGTCAAACATCGAACCGGAGAGGTAGCTCGCCATGACAGCAGGAATCTCGCTCCACATCGGTCTCAATCGCGTCGACCCTGATCAATACGAGGGATGGGACGGTCAGCTCGCCGCCTGCGAGGCGGACGCCAGGGACATGGTCGCACTAGCGAAGAAGCAAGGCTTCAGGTCGAGCACGCTGCTGCTCACCAAGGCCGCCACGGCCGCGGCCGTGGCGAGCGCGATCCAGGGCGCGGCAAAGGCGCTCAAGCCCGGCGACCTGTTCTTCCTTACGTACTCGGGGCACGGCGGGCAGGTCGATGACACCAACGCCGACGAAACGGACCGCATGGACGAAACTTGGGTTTGCTACGACCGGCAGCTCGTCGACGATGAACTGTACGAGCTTTGGGGCAAGTTCAGGTCCGGCGTTCGCATCGTCGTACTCTCGGACAGCTGTCACAGCGGAACGGTGCTCCGCAACATACCGGCGTTCGTTTCCGGCGGGCCGCGCATTCGAGCCATGCCGACCACCGTCGCGCGCAAGGTCCAGAAGGCACATGCGAAACTTTACCGGACGATCCAGGATGAGCATCCCGCCGCCGAGAGGACCAAAGTCAAGGCAAGCTTGTTGCTCATCTCGGGGTGTATGGACAATCAGACGTCGCGCGATGGGGCACGCAACGGGCTGTTCACCGGCACGCTGAAGAAGGTCTGGAACGGCGGAAAGTTCAATGGCGGCTACCGGAAGCTGCGGGACGTGATCGTGTCGAGAATGCCGCCGGATCAAACGCCAAACTATTACGTTGTCGGCGTCGCAAATCAAAACTTCGAGGCACAGCGGCCCTGGACCATCTAGCAGGCTGACCGAGCCGATTCGGCTCCGCGCGTGGCGGCGCGTCTCGCGCACGCCTCATGTCTGCGCCGGCATCCAACGCACCAACCAGAAGGAAACGGGTCGATGGCCGCCGCCGCACCAGCTTCGATTACGTTCGTCGTGGCCGGCACGACGCAGGCGCAGGACCTTGCTGCCGCCGTACGCGGCGCTGCAGCGCCATCGTTGCCGGCAGGGTTCACCCGCGGGCGGATCAAGCAGTCGGTGCGCGTAGGCGCGCAGCGCGGAGGTACGAGCGACATTCGAATCACCGCCGTTTCCGGCGAGGACGTCGTCATCCTGCATATCGTCGGCGGTCCCGTGCTGGTGTTGCACCCGGAAAGCGCACGTGACCTGCTGCTTGCGCAAGTCCGAGGCAGACAAAATCCGGGCGGCAACGGCATGCGGGACGCCACTGACGTTGAAGTCAGGATTCCAGCCAACTTGCGGTGGGCAGGACTCGAACAGGACTTGGCGGCACGCGGCCAACAGCGGGGCCTGCTGGGCAATGTGCTGTTGTCGGCCGTAGAGACAGTCACCGGCATCGGCAGGGATCCGGCGGCGGACTTCGCCGCCGCTGAAGTCGTACGTCGCGTCGATGCGCAAGTCGATACCGGCGTGTTCAAGCTCTCGCCTGACTCGCTGTCGAGGCTCAAGGGCTCGGGCCCGCCTCTATCGCAGATGCCGATCTCGCTCGACGGGGGGCCGCTGCTGGTTCTGCTGCACGGCACGTTCTCCGAGACGAGTGGGACGTTCGGCAAACTGTGGATCGAGCATCCGCAGCACGTGCGATCGCTCTTCGATCATTATCGGCAACGCGTCTACGGCCTCGACCATCCCACGCTCGGCGCGAGCCCGATCGAAAATGCACTCACGCTTGCGCGCGCATGTCCACGAGGAGCCCGGTTACATCTCGTCGCCCATTCTCGCGGCGGACTCGTGGCGGAGGTGCTGGCTCGGATGTGCGCCGAGCCTGGCCTCAACGCGAACGACTTCGCGTTTTTCAAGGGCGAAAAGTATCATGCGCAGCGCGAATCGTTGAAGGAGCTAGGCGAGGTCGTGGCGGAGCGAAGGCTCCGCGTCGAGCGTGTCGTGCGTGTCGCCTGCCCGTCGCGCGGCACGCTGCTGGCATCCAAGCGCCTTGATGCGTATGTCTCGATCCTCAAGTGGGCGCTGGAACTTGCCGGCGTCCCCGTGGCGCCCGCAATCGTGGATTTCCTCGGCGAAGTGGCGCAGCGCCGCGCGGATCCCGAGCTGCTTCCCGGCCTTGCGGCGCAAATTCCCGACAGTCCTCTCGTGCGGTGGCTCAATGCGGCAGACCAAGCGCTCCCCGGCGACTTGCGCGTGATCGCGGGGGACGTCGAAGGCGACGCGGTGGTCTCGTGGCTCAAGACATTGCTGGCTGATGCGTTCTTCTGGACCGACAACGACCTGGTGGTGCAGACGCGCTCGATGTACGGCGGCGCGCCTCGCGCCGCGGGCGCGACCTTCGTCTTCGACCAGGGTGCCAAGGTCTCGCACTTCAATTACTTCCATAATGACCGTACCGCCGAGGCCGTCGTCAACGCGCTGCTGCACGATGCGCCACCAGGATTTCGCATCATCGGACCGCTATCGTGGGCCGGCGAATCACCTGCGGGAGTCCGCGCCGCGGCCCGCGGCGCTGGCGCCGGTACGCTGGCGAGCCATAAGCCCGCCGTGTTCGTGCTGCCGGGAATCCTTGGCAGCAACCTCAAGGTCGATGGCCAGCGCGTCTGGCTCAGCTGGCGCCTCATCAACGGCCTCATGCGCCTCGAGTACAAGACCGGTCGACACGACGGCGTCGAACCCGATGGGGCGGTCGAGCTGACGTACGACGACCTCGAAGCCTTTCTCGCAAGAACGCATGAGGTCATCGAGTTCGCCTACGACTGGCGACGGCCCATGGAGGAGGAGGCGCAGCGCCTGGCCAGATTCGTCGAGGCGGCACTCGCTGCGCGCGAGAGGAGTGGGCAGCCCGTGCGCCTCGTGGCCCACTCGGCGGGAGGACTCCTCGCCCGCACCATGCAGCTCGAGCGACCCGATGTCTGGCAACGCATGATGGCGCGCCCCGACGCGCGCTTGCTGATGCTGGGCACACCCAACGGCGGTTCGTGGACGCCGATGCAGGCGCTGTCTGGCGACGACACATTCGGCGATACGTTGGTTGCGTTCGGGGCGCCGTCTAAGGATTACGAGGCACGGCAACTGTTGGCGGGCTTTCCCGGGTTCATTCAGGTGCAGGCTGCGCTCGTCGAACCGACGCTCGCGCTCGACCGGCATGCCACGTGGCAGAAGCTCGCGGATGACGACCTAGCCCGCGTGCGCGACTTCAACTCGTGGCATCGCAACGAAATCCAGCTCAATGCGTACAGGTGGGGTGTGCCGCCGCAGGATGTCATCGACCGCGCAGTCGCGCTGCGCAAGCGGCTCGACGAACAGCGCGATCACGGCCTCGAACCGTTCAAGAGCAAGATTGTGCTCGTGGTGGGCAAGGCGCGCCTCACACCCGACGGCTATGCCATCGGGGACGCGGGTCTCGAGTATCTTGATGCACCCGAAGCGGGCGATGGCCGCGTGACGCTCGAAAGCGCGCGCCTGCCCGGCGTGCGCACGTGGCAGATCGATTGCGAGAACGGCAGCTTGCCGGCGCAGAAGCACGCATTCGCGGCGTACCTCGAATTGCTGGTTGACGGCTCGACACGCCTGCTGACGCCAGTCGCCGACGCTGCGCCGACGCGTGGGACGACGGGACACGCGCATGTCCGCAGTCGACCGTCGCGCACCCGCCGGCCAAGCCAGCCACCGGAATCTGCGCGGAATCTTTTGGCGGCAGAGGGTAGGCCGTCAGCCTCCGCTTGCGGCTCGCCCGGCACCGCACTGAAGATCAGTGTGATCAACGGGGATCTCATGTTCGTGCGCCAGCCGCTCATGCTCGGACATTATACGGCGACGCGCCTGACCGGTACTGAGCGGGTCGTCGACCATCTTCTCGGCGGCGTGATGAATGCGTCGCTCGGTGCCGGTCTGTACCCGGACGAACCCGGAGCCCACCAGGTGTTCGTCAATACCGGCGTGAATCGTGAGAATCCGCTGCAATTGCCGCGTCCGGAGGCGGCGATCGTGGTCGGACTTGGTGCAGAGGGCAAGCTCTTTGCAGTGGATCTCGTGCGCACGGTGCGCCAGGCGGCAATTGCGTGGTCGCACCGGCTGACCGAAATGCCGGGCGGCGCGCCCGCGACCTTCGAATTGGCGTCAACGCTCATCGGCAGCGGCGGGATGGGCATTTCGGCGGGGCAGGCGGGCCAGCTCATCGCTCAGGGCGTGCACGAAGCCAATGAACGCGTGGCGGGGCGCGGCTGGCCGGTCGTGAGCCACCTGCACCTCATCGAGCTCTACCTTGATCGGGCCAGCGATGTTTGGCGCGCGATGCAGGTGCGGGCCGCCGCGGCGCCTGGCGAGTTTGTCGTGACCGAGGCGGTGACACCCGGGCCAGGGGCGCTGCCTCGTCTGCTCGACTCGGGCTATCGCGGCGCGGATTACGATTACCTGTCCGCTCTGACACAGCAAGGAAAGGGCGGCGAAGCCCGGATCGTCTATACCCTCGATACCAAGCGTGCTCGCAGCGAGGTGCGGGCGCAGGCGACGCAAAGTCGCCTGCTGCGACAGCTATTGGCGGGCACGTCCCAGCACCAACCTACCGGCACGCAAATCGGTCGAACGGTGTTCAAACTGTTGATGCCGCTCGAAATGGAGCCGTTTCTCGGCGGCACGACCGAGATGCAACTCGAAGTCGATGGCGGCACCGCGGGGATTCCGTGGGAAATGCTCGAGAGCGAGACACCCGGCGGCTCCGATCCGCGCCCCTGGGCGATTCGCACCAAGCTGTTGCGCAAGCTGCGCACCGCCGATTTTCGCGGGCAAGTGGCCGACGCGAGTGCCGACGCGAGTGTGCTCGTCATCGGCGAGCCGGCCTGCGACCCGGATGTCTATCCGCGTCTGCCGGGTGCCCGCGACGAGGCCGAGGCGGTCGAGCAGCGCCTGTCGGCCGCGCTGGGCGGCCGATCGAATCACGGCGCTCATCAGCCCGGAGGACGCCGGGCAGGTCGGTGCCGACGCGCAAACGATCATCAGCGCGCTTCTTGGGCGCGACTGGCGCATCGTCCACGTGGCGGGGCATGGTGCGCCGCCGGAGAAGATCGGCCCGGCGCCGAAAAAAGCAGGCGACCCGCCGCAGCAAGACGGGGACCCGCGCGGCGTCGTGCTTTCCGATGGCACATTCCTTGGTCCGCGGGAAGTCCGCAGCATGCGCAGGGTACCGGAACTGGTATTCGTCAATTGCTGCCATCTTGCCGCGCGCAACGCCGCTCAGCTGCTGATCCAAGACGGGATGGACAACGCCGCGCCGCTGGATCGTCCGCGCTTCGCCGCCGGCGTCGCCGAAGAACTGATCAAGATCGGTGTGCGCTGTGTCATCGCCGCCGGCTGGGCCGTCGACGACGGCGCCGCCAAGGCCTTTGCGACCCGTTTTTATGATGCGCTGCTACGCGGCCGCCGCTTCATCGACGCGGTTGCCGAGGCGCGTCAGGATGCCTGGGAAATGGGCGGTAACACCTGGGCGGCCTATCAATGCTACGGCGATCCCGACTGGCATCTTGTTGTCGATGCGGCCGATGCGCAGCGACCTGGCACGTCGCTCGCGGACGAGTTCGCGGGCGTGGCGTCGTCGAAGAGCTTGGTACTGGCACTCGAGTCGCTCGCGGTGAAGAGCAAGTTTCAGAAGGCACTGCCCCTCGACCAGCAGGCCAAGATCCGCCACCTGGAAGCGAAATTCGCGCCGCGATGGGGCGACATCGGCGAAGTCGCCGAAGGATTTGGACGCGCGTGGGACGAAGCGGGCGACCGCCCCGCAGCGATCAAGTGGTACACGCGCGCACTCGGCGCAAACGATGGTACCGCGTCGCTCAAGGTCCTCGAGCAGCTTGGTAATCTGCGTGCCCGGCAGGCTTGGGAAACGGCGGAACACGCGGTGCGCGCATTCGCTCGTCATGCAGCGCAGCCGTTCGGCGGCAAGACGCTTCGCGATCGAAAGCATGGCAAAGCCGCAACCGCGCATCGCGACAAGGCGACCAGGGAGCGCGACGCCGCATTCGATGCGGCCCGTGCCGAAATCGCGGCCGCGCTCGCCATGCTCGAACAGGTTACGAACCTGCGGCCGACGATCGAACGGGAAAGCCTGTGCGGGTCCGCCTGGAAGCGCATGGCCATGCTCGAGGCTGTGGCGAACAGGCCGGACGCGGAAACCAAGGCGATTGCGAAAATGAAACTGCGGTACGGAAATGCCGAGAAGCTTGCACGCGCCAGCAACGATCACCTGCTTTTCTACCCGGCACTCAACCGGATGGCCGCAGAACTGATCGTGGACGCCGCCAGGCCGGGTTGGCGTGGCTTCGATGCAGAAGCGATCACGGACGTGAGACAGAACCTGGCCGCGAAAACGCGCGACGATGCGGACTTCTGGAGCGTCGTGGCGCTGACAGAGCTGCGCCTCTATCAGGCAATCGCCGAACGAAAGCTGGCCGTCGAGCTGGACGCAATCATGCGCGAGTATGACGACCTCTATGGGCGCGTGAGCGCGGCGACGAGCTGGAGGTCAGTGCTGGACCAGGTGCGCTTCGTCTTGCCAAAGTACGAAGTCCGCGCGACAGCGGCCGAACGGAGTGCAGCGATGACATTGGCGAAACACCTGGAGGAACTTGCCGGAGCGGCTGCAAGTTGATGCCGCGAAAGCTGAAAACAGCGCCATGACTCCGGCCCTGGCGTTGCGTCCGAAGAACTGAATACTCGGGGTTAAGGACGAAGTACTTCGTATGCCGTTGGCGGACATATCGATCGGGCACTAACGCGGCCCGCGGCGGCGGATTCGCAAATCGACCTCTGCGCCGTCAACATCGCTTAGAACGGCTATGCCGTAACCCGGAGGCGCGTTGCGCGAATCTCATGCCGCGAGCTTCCCTGGAACGTACTCGGTCAGCAGATGCATGTACTGCGCGCGGAGCAATTCCGAAACGTCATCGAGTTGCTTCAGGCTCTTGAGCCCGCGAATGACCGCGACGGACGGATAGCCGTGCTCCTCCAGCCATGTGGCCAGGTTGGCGACCATCGATTGAAGGTAGGAGGGACCATGGCGCAGGAGCGCCGAGGTCGTCATCACGGTGTCCGCGCCGACCAACAGATACTTGATGACTTGTTCGGCCCCTTCGACCCCGCTCGTAGCAGCCAGCGAACCGTTGAGACGCCCCGCGAGCAGTGCAATCCAGAGGAGCGGGAGCCCGGTCTCGTAGCTCGTACTAAGGTGGAGCTCGGATTTGACCGACATCGTGGCAAGGTCGACGTCGGGCTGATAGAAGCGATTGAACAGGACGAGACCGTCGGCTCCGGCCTCCGTCAAGGCGCGCGCCATGTGCCCGATCGAGCTGAAATACGGCGAGAGCTTCAGCGCGACCGGAATCTTTACCGTACCCTTTACCGCACGCACGACTTCGATGTAGTGCGCCTCGACGTCCTGGCTGCTCATGGCCGGATCGGCCGGAATGAAATGGACGTTGAGCTCGAGCGCCGCCGCGCCGGCCTGTTCGAGCCGCGCGGAGTAATCGATCCATCCTTCGATCGTCACCGCGTTGAGGCTCGCGATTACCGGGATATCGACCGCGTCGACCGCGCGTCGCAGAGTATCGAGGTGCCCCGACACGCCGCTGTCGTAATCGGGCAGTCTCGGAAAGTAGCTTCCGGTTTCCGGTTGGCTGTAGGAGCCGTGTTCCGTGTACATCGCGTAAGCGGTGTCCTCCGCGCGCACTTGCTCCTCGAAGAGTGAAGCCATGACCACCGCCGCGGCTCCCGCGTCCTCCAGCGCCCGGATGCCATCAAGCGAGGATGTCAGCGGCGAGGCGGACGCAATGATCGGATGCTCGAGTTCCAATCCGAGATACGTGGTCGAAAGGTCCATGGTCACAGCTCCTGCCAATGCGGATGGAACCGGCTGCCGTCGCGCATTGCAAGGTCCTCGTACAACTTGTACCGTTCCTCGGATGCGAGTTGCGCTTGTTGCAGCATGTGCCGGGCTTCGTTGGGATGGGTCTGCTCGAGAACCTTGAAGCGCACCTCGCGGCTTCGGTATTCCTCGAGCGTGATGCGCGGCCGGGGCGAGTCGAGACGGAACGGATTCATGCCGCGGCTTCGCATGGTCGGGTCGAAGCGCAAGAGGGGCCAATGGCCGCTCGCCACCGCCCGTGCCGCCTGCTTCATGCCATGACGCATGTCGGTGCCGTGGGCGATGCATTGCGAGTAGGCCAGGATCAGCGACGGCCCGTCGTGGGCCTCGGCTTCGCGGAACGCGATGACCGCCTGCTCGTTGTTGGCGCCCATGGCTACCTGCGCCACGTAAACATTGCCGTAGGAGATCGCCATCATCGCGAGGTCCTTGCGCGGCACCTTTCTGCCCGCGGCGGCGAATTTTGCCGACGCGCCGAGCGGCGTCGCCTTCGAGGCCTGGCCGCCGGTGTTGGAATACACCTCGGTATCGAGCACAAGTATGTTGACGTTGCGGCCCGACGCGAGCACATGATCGAGCCCGCCGTAGCCGATATCGTAGGCCCAGCCGTCGCCGCCCACGATCCACACCGACCGGTGGACCAGAAAATCGGCAAGCGCCAACAGATTCCTGGCATCGGCATCGTTCATGGTTGCGAGCTTTGCCTTGAGCGCGGCCACGCGTTCGCGCTGGATGCGGATATCGGATTCCGTCATCTGCGGTGCCGCAAGGAGCGCCTGCACCAAGTCGTCGCCGAGCTGCGGCGCCAGCTTAAGCGCGATACCCGTGGCGATTTCGATCTGCTTGTCGATCGCGATGCGGTAGCCCAGTCCGAACTCGGCGTTGTCCTCGAACAGCGAGTTTACCCATGCCGGACCGCGCCCGTCGGGGCCGAACGTCCAGGGCGTCGTGGGCAGATTGCCGCCATAAATCGACGAGCAACCGGTAGCGTTGGCGACCTGCAGGCGGTCGCCGAAGAGTTGCGAGAGCAGTTTGAGGTATGGCGTCTCGCCGCAGCCGGCGCAGGCGCTCGAGAACTCGAACAAGGGTTGCAGAAACTGCACCCCTCGGACATTCGAAAAGTTGACCCGCGTCCGGTCGGCCCATGGCAGAGTCTCGAAAAACGCGATGCTCTCGCGCTCCGCGCCGAGATGATCCAGGCGCGATTTCATGTTGATGGCTTTGACCTTGGCGTCGTCAGGACTGTGTGCCGGACAGTTCTCCACGCACACGCCACAACCGGTGCAGTCCTCGACGTAGACTTGCAGCGTGTAGCGCGAATCCGGATATCCGCGTGCGTTGATCGGTACGGCCTTGAAGCTTTCCGGCGCGGCGTCGAGATGCGAGCGGTCGTAGTACTTTGCGCGGATGACGCTGTGCGGGCAGACAATCGAGCATTGCCCGCACTGGATGCATAGATTGGGCTCCCAGATCGGGACCTGTTCGGCAATATTCCGCTTCTCGTACTTCGTGGTGCCGGTGGGGAAGGTGCCGTCGATCGGCATGGCGCTCACCGGCAAGGTGTCGCCGCGACCCTCCATCATGACGGCGGTGATCTCGCGCACAAACCTGGGCGCGTGGTCGGGAATGGCGTCGCGGGTGCTCTGCCTGCCGGTGACGGTAGCGGGCACCTTGACTTCGTGGAGATTGGCCAGCGCCGCGTCGATCGCGGTGAAATTCCTTTTCACGACCTCGGCGCCCTTGCGCGCGTAGGTCCTTTCGGTCTCGCTCTTGATCGCCGCGATGGCCTCCTCGCGCGGCAGTACGCCCGAGAGCGCGAAAAAGCAGGTCTGCAGGATGGTGTTGATGCGCGCGCCAAGGCCGAGGTCGAAGGCGACCTTGGACGCGTCGACCACGAACAGTTTGAGCTTCTTGTCGATCAGCTGCTGCTGCACCTTGCGCGGCAATTCATCCCAGACCGCATCGGGCCCGTACGGACTGTTGATCAGAACGGTGGCCCCGGATGCGGCGGCGCCGAGCACGTCCTGCTTGAACACGAAGTCGAACTTGTGGACGCCAATGAAGCTCGCGGACTTGAGCAGATAGGGTGCATGGATGGGCGTCGGTCCGAAGCGCAGGTGCGAGATCGTCGACGAGCCCGATTTCTTCGAGTCGTAGACGAAGTAGCCCTGCGCATAGCGATTGGGGTCGTCGGCAAGAATCTTGACGGAGTTCTTGTTGGCGCCCACCGTGCCGTCGGCACCCAATCCGTAGAACAGAGCGCGCACGTCTGCCGGCGACTCGATGTCGAACGTCGATTCGACGGCAAGGCTGGTGTGAGACACGTCGTCGTCGATGCCGACCGTAAAGCCGTGCTTCGGCTGTGGCTTCTTCAGTTCGTCGAACACCGCTTTGGCCATGGCCGGATCGAAATCCTTCGACGACAGGCCATAGCGCCCGCCGATCAGTTTCGGCATGGCCGGCCACTTCCCCGCGGCGGTGGCGTGGGCGAGGGTGGTCAGGACGTCGAGGTAGAGCGGCTCGCCCGGCGCCCCGACTTCCTTCGTCCGGTCGAGTATCGCCACCGCTGTCACCGATTTCGGCAGGGCCGCGAGGAATCCGTCCGCGGCCCACGGGCGATAAAGCGTCACCCGCAAAACGCCCAGCTTTTCGCCGCTGGCATTGGCATTGAGATAGGCGGCGGTCTGGTCGAGCACTTCGCAGGCCGATCCGATCGCGACCACGACGCGGTCGGCCTCGGGATGGCCCGTGTAGCGGAACAATTGGTGTTGTCTTCCGGTCAGGCGCGCGAGATTGTCCATGGCGCTCTGGACGATTCCCGGAAGTCTTTCGTAATACAAATTGACGCTCTCGCGCGCCTGGAAGAACGTATCCGGGTTGTGCGTGGTCCCGCGCACCACCGGGTGCTCCGGCGAAAGCGCCCGCGCACGGAACGCGCGCACGAGATCGTCATCGATCATCGCCCGGATCTGATCGTCGGGAATGACCGAGATCTTGTTTTCTTCGTGCGATGTGCGAAAGCCGTCGAAGAAATGCATGATCGGCACACGCGATTCCAGAGTCGCGGCCTGCGCGACCAGTGCGAGGTCGTGCGCGTCCTGTACCGAGGCCGAGGCGAGCATGGCAAAGCCGGTCATCCGTGCGCTCATCACGTCGGAGTGATCGCCGAAGATCGACAGCGCCTGCGTCGCGAGCGAACGTGCCGCAACGTGGAACACGCACGGCGTCAGTTCACCGGCGATCTTGTACATGTTGGGCAGCATCAGCAGCAGACCCTGCGACGCGGTGTAAGTCGTGGTCAGGGCGCCGCTTTGCAGCGAGCCGTGCACCGCACCGGCAGCGCCACCCTCGGACTGCATCTGCTGAACGACCGGGATGTTGCCCCAGATGTTCTTGATGCCTTCCGACGCCCAGACGTCGGCCAGCTCGGCCATCGTCGACGACGGGGTAATCGGAAAGATTGCCGCGACTTCGTTGACGCGGTACGCAATGTGGGCGGCCGCGGTGTTGCCATCCATGACGGCAGATTGAACGCCAGGCATGCTTGTGCTCCCCGTAGGATGTCAGGAACGAACTTTGAACTTCGCGGGCATGGCCGGTTCTCGCGCGCCGACCGTCGCAGTTTCCGCAGCGGCAGGCTCCGGCTGCATCTCGATGGCATGGCAGGGGCACTGCTCATAGCACACGGCACAGCCCGTGCACAGTTCGTAGTCGTAACGGTAGAAGCGGCCCTTGCCAAGCTTGATGATCGCCTGTTCCGGACAGGACGCGTAACAATTGTCGCACTCGAAGCAGTTGCCGCACGAAAGGCAGCGGCCGGCCTCATAGCGCGCCTCGGCCTCGTCGAGACCGGCGACCACCTCTTCGAATCCCTTGCGTTTCGCGACCGGAAGTTCGTCCTGCTGGCGCCGCTCGGCATCGAGGAACACCGGCAGATTGAGGGTTCCGAACTCGACGACCGCGTGCTTCGGCGGTTTGGTGAAGACCGCGCCGCGCAGCCACGCGTCGATGTTGCGCGCAGCCTTCTTGCCGTGGCCCACCGCGGCCGTCATCGTGCGCGCACCGCCGATCATGTCGCCGCCGGCGAAAATGCCGGGATGGCCGATGCCCATGGACTGGTCCACCTCGACGACGTCACCGCGACCGATCCTGATGCCGGGAAGTGCCTTCAGGAATTCCACGTCCGCGTGCTCGCCCACCGCAAGCACCAGCGATTCGGTCTTCAGCCGCTCGTACCGGCCCGTGCCGATGCTGCCCGAGCCGTCGGGCAGCATTTCCATCTCCTCGACCGTGATCTCGTCGTTTCCGAACTGCTTCACCGTGGACATCCACCGGATCTTCACGCCCTCGGCAAACGCCTCCATCGCCTCCGCAGGGTGGGCCTTCATGTGCTGGCGGTCGGAGCGGTAGATCATCACGGCCTCCTCGGCGCCCAACCGCTTCGCGACGCGCGCGGCGTCGACCGCCGTGTTGCCGCCGCCGACGATTCCGACAACCCGGCCGAGCTTGGGCGCCTGTCCCATTTCGATCTGCTCGAGCAGGGTGAGCGCGTGAATCATCTTGCCGCCGTCCATCGACGGAATGTCGAGATGGTTCGCGACCTGCGCGCCGATGGCCAGAAACACCGCGTCGAAGCGGCCGGCCTCCTTCTCCGCAAGCACGTCGTCGACGCGGTAGTTGCAGGTGACCTCCGCGCCCATCGCCAGGATACGGTCGATTTCCTGGGTGAGCCCGTCGCGCGGGAGTCGATAGGCCGGAATTCCGTAGCGCATCATGCCGCCCGGCGCGGGGCTCGCATCGCGGATCTCCACGCCGTGGCCCATCCGTCGCAAGTGATAGGCGCACGACAAGCCGCCGGGACCGGCGCCGACGACCAGCACACGTTTGCCCGTCGGCGGTCCGACCCGAATCGTCCAGCCCTCCTTGATCGCCAGGTCTCCAAGAAAACGGTCGAGCGAATGGATCGAAACCGGCTGGTCCAGGTACTTGCGATTGCACGCGGTCTCGCACGGGTGATAACAGGCACGGCCGTGGGTGCCCGGCAGCGGGTTTTCCTCCATGTATTTCTGCCACGCATCCTGATACCGGCCCGCCTGCGCGAGGCCGAGCCATGCCTGGATGTTCTCGCCGGCAGGGCACGTGTTGTTGCATGGGGGAAGGTAGTCGACGTAGACCGGACGCTGCCAGCGCATGCCGCTCGTACCCTTGGCAATCGTCGCCTTGTAGACCGGGGTCATGTCTTTGGGAATCAGGCTCATGTCTCGCTCCGTAGAGGGCCTGCGGGTCGCGGCCGCGGGTTCACCGGTCGGCGCTCGTGCCGCGTCCGGCGTTCACTGCGCTGCCACAGGGATCACGGTCAACGTCCGGATGCCTTGCGCACCGTGGATCAGGATGCCTTCGATGTCGGCCGTGGCGGACGGTCCCGTCATGAACACCGCGTACTTGGCGTCAAGGAAGCCATGGTGCTGATAGGCTCGGTGCATGTTCGCAACAACGGCCTTGGGGTCGAGCAGCACGACCAGATGTTGCGACAGGAATCCGAGCGCATTGACCTGGTATTGGCTCTCGCTCAGCCAGACCGAGCCCGTTTCGGCCACGCCAAACAACGCGCGCACCACGCCGACATCGACATCATCGAGCTCTTGCGGGCTCCGGATTCCCTCGATCGGGCGATTGCCCTTCACTTCGGGCGTCGCCGAGCAGACCACGCTTGCGTCGGGAAACAGCGTCGCGATCAGAGCGTCGAAATTGGCGTCCACGGGGGGATCGACGAACTTGCCGCCCATGCGGGCGAGGCTCGCCTTGAAGGTGTTGAACGACGTCGACAGACCTGTGTCGAACGTGGGCACCGTCGGCAGAGGCCGCGCCGTCGGCTGATTCTGCCGGACGCGGGCCAGAATCTCGTCGCGGCTGCTCATTTGCGCGCTCCCTTCTTGGTCCGATGCTTGAGATACCACTGCCGGAAAGTCGAGGCGGGTGCCCCGGGGATGTCGCGTTGGCGCCCCCAGGCGTTCAAGGGGTTGTAGAGCATGAACCGCGGCAGACGTTCGACCCCGGTGCCGATCGCCTCGACCGCGGCCCGGTAGAGTTTCGGGTTGCTGAGCACTTTGCCTGCGATCTGCATCGCTTCCTGTTTGACGAACGGCAGCTGATGGCGCTCGGCGATGATCTGGCGCCATTTGTAGATCTGCTCGTGAATGTTGATCTTTACCGGACAGACACTGGTGCAGCTGCCATTGAGCGTCGACGCAAAGGGAAGTGCGCTGAACTTGCGCAGGTTGAACGTCGGATCGATGATGACGCCGATCGGTCCCGAGTACGTCGCGCCATAGCTCAAGCCGCCGCTGCGCCGATACACCGGGCAGGTGTTCATGCATGCGCCGCAGCGGATGCATTTCAGCGAATACCAGAAGTCGGCCATGCCCAGACGCTCCGACCGGCCGTTGTCGACCAGCACGATGTGCATTTCCGTGCCTTCGCGCGGAACCCGGAAGTGGGAGGTGAGCTGCGTGATCGGCGAGCCCAGCGCATTGCGGGACAGCATTCGGATGAACACACCGAGATGTTCGATGCGCGGAATGATCTTTTCGATGCCGATCGAGGCAATCTGCACCTTCGGCAGCGACATGCTGAGGTCCGCATTGCCCTCGTTGGTGCACACGACGACCGTGCCGGTCTGCGCAATCGCGAAGTTCGCCCCGATCATTCCGGCGTCGGCCTTCAGAAAGTAGGGTCGCGTGTGCTGCCGCTGGCTCTCGGCCAGGTAGTGCACGTCGCTGTTCCGCGCATCGGTTCCGATGGTCGCCGCAAAAACACGGGAGACATCGGTCCTCAGCTTGTGCACGGCGGGCACGACAATGTGGCTCGGCGGCTCGTCGTCGAGCTGCTGGATGCGTTCGCCGAGATCCGTTTCCATGACCTCGATTCCGCGCTTCTCGAGAAACGGGCGCATCTCGCACTCGTCGGTCAGCATCGACTTGGCTTTCACCAGCGTTCGGGCACTTCGCGACTCGAGAATCCGGAGGACGATCTGGTTGTGTTCGCTGGCGTCCCGAGCCCAGTGCACCTTGACTCCGTTCGCCTGCGCGTTGCGTTCGAACTCTTCCAGATAGTCGGCGAGGTGGGTCAACGTGTGTTCCTTGATCGCCGACGCCAGCGAACGCAACTCCTCCCATTCCGGAACGCCCCCGGTCTCGCGGTCGCGCTTCTGGCGCAGATCCCACAGGCGCCGATCATGAAAGGCGAGATGGTCCTTCGCCTTGATGAACTTCGACGAGGCTTCGGCGTGGTCGATTCGCTTCATTCTCGCGCCCCGTTGAGTATCTGCGAGATGTGGATGAACTTGATCGGCAAATTGAGCCGCTCGGCGCACCCCTTCTGATGCATCAGGCAGGACATGTCGGCGGAGACGATGTACTCGGCGCCGGCCGCATGATGATCGGCCACCTTGTCGTAGCCCATCCTGGCGGACACGGGCTCTTCGGTCACCGAGAAGGTTCCACCAAAGCCGCAGCATTCGTCGGGGCGGTTCGGCGCGACGAACTGGATGCCCTTGACCCCGGACAGGAGATCGAGCGGCTTCGAAAACGCCGGCCCGGCGATTTCCGACATTTTTGCGGTGCGCAATTCGCGCAGCGTTGCACAGCCGTTGTGCAGACCGACCTTGTGGGGAAAGGCGGCCCACGGAAACTCCCGGACATTCACGATGTCGTGCAGGAACTCGACCAGTTCGTACGTCCGCTCGCGCACCTTGGTCACTTCGGCAGTCTGCGGTATTGCCGTCAAGTTTTCGCGAATGTGGTGGACGCAACTCCCGGATGGCCCAACGATGTAGTCGAAACCGGTGAAATTCCTGACGAACAACTTCTCGGTTGCCGCCGCATCGTCCTGGCAGCCACTGTTGGCCATCGGCTGTCCACAGCACGTCTGATCCAGCGGATAGACGACCTCGCAGTCGAGACGCTCGAGCAACTCCAGCGTTGCGATCCCGACCTCGGGAAAGAACGCATCGACGTAACAGGGGATGAACAGGGCAACTTTCATCGGCAGCGGTCCGTGGCGGAGCTCGGGTCGGCGGTGGGTCGAAGTCCGAATTCTGTCACGGGATCATCTCGGTCGGGTGCCGATCGCATTGCCCGCAACATCCTGGCCCGCGGCCCGCGGCCCGCCGCACGTGGTCGGTGGTCGTGCCGGCGATCAAGCCCCGCTCATTCGAGCTCCATCACGAGTTCATCGCCATCCGAGTGATCGATCTCAAGCCGCGACGGCCAGATATTGATGGATCAACGCCACGACGGCCGCACCTTCTCCGATCGCGCCACCGACACGCTTCACGGAGCCGGAACGTACGTCGCCGACAGCAAACACGCCCGGCACGTTCGATTCGAGGGGCGTAGCCCCTGGCGCAACGGCCGAACACGCCTTGCCGGTGAGCACGAAGCCGTTTGCGTCGCGCGCCACGCCGCAACCTTCGAGCCATTCGGTTTCGGGATCGGCACCAACGAACAGGAACACATGGTGTATCGGCCGCTGCTCCTCGAACCCGGTCTGGCCATTGCGCCAGTCCACCGCCGCAAGCCCCCCCGGCAGATCGCCGTGGAGCCGCGCCAGTTGTGTAAAGGGGTGCAGCGCGATGTTCGACGTCGCGTCGATGCGATCGATCAGGTAGCGCGACATGCTGGCGGCGAGGCCCGGCCCGCGTACGAGCACATGGACGTTCGACGCATGCTCGGCCAGAAAGACCGCCGCCTGACCGGCCGAGTTGCCGCCGCCGACCACGGCCACTTCGGATTGCGCACACATTTTCGCTTCCAACGCCGAAGCCCAATACCAGATGCCGCGGCCTTCGAACTCGGCGAGGCGCGGCACGTCGGGCCTGCGGTAGCGTGCCCCGCTGGCGATCACCACGGTGCGAGATCTGAGCTTGCGTCCATCGGCAAGCGTCAATGCCAGTTCGCCGTCGGGTCCCGCGCGCGTGCAGTCGAGGGCCGCGGCCTTGGCCGGGATCAGGATCTCTGCGCCGAACTTCTGCGCCTGCACGAAGGCGCGACCGGCAAGCGCCTGGCCGGAGATGCCGGTCGGAAAGCCAAGGTAATTCTCGATGCGTGCGCTCGCGCCGGCCTGTCCCCCGAACGAGCGGCAGTCGAGCACGACGACGCGCAAGCCTTCGGATGCGGCGTAGACGGCGGTGGCCAGACCGGCCGGTCCTGCGCCGACCACAACGACATCGAAGAGCTCGTCCCGTGGCGCGGCATCGAGCATGCCCAGGCAGCGTCCCAGGGCCTCTTCGGACGGGTCGAGCAGCACGGTGCCGTTGGGGCAGATTGCCAGGACCTGGCCAGCTGCCGCGCCGTATTGCTCGAGCATTGCCGCAGCGGCATCATCGTGTTCGGCGTCGACAACGTGATGCGGGTAGCCGTTTCTTTTCAGGAAGGTCTGCAGGCGGAGCACCGCCGGTGACTGCGGTTCACCGACCAGTACGGGCCCGCTGGCACCGGCTTCGATGAGCCCGACCCGCCGCAAGATCAGCGCACGGACGATGCGCTCGCCGAGATCCGCCTCGGCGATGATCAGCGCGCGCAACTGTTCCGGTGGCACCAGAAGCGTTTCGACGTCTGCTTCCGCGTACCCGTCCACCAGAGCATGACGCCCGGAAAGCTGCGAGACTTCGGCCAGAAACTGGCCCCGGCCCTGGCTGGCGATGGGTGCGACATGGCCCAGGCCATCGCGCTGGCTGATCACCACTGAACCCTTCAGCACGACGAACATGCCCGGACCCGGCTCGCCCGCCGCGAACAGGCGCGCGCCACGCTCGTAGCGTCGCACTTGGCCGAAGCGGCGGATGCGCGCGATCTCCGGTTCGGTCAGCACCGGAAACATCTGATGGTGCCGACTCGCCGTTACAGGTGGAGCATTGTCAGCCATGTTCAGGCTCTCCTGGCGCGCAGCGTCCGCACCTGCAACGTGGCGCCGATCAGAAAGAGCGCGAACAGCACGCCCCTCGCTGCCTGCGGGGCCGGGGCGTCGGCATTTGGCAATAGCGACGCTCGGTTCGGCGCATCCGGCCATGGGCTTGTCTTGCCTTCAAGAAACCACAGGCAAACTATGGTCAAACCGCAGCCGTTCATCGCGAACATATCGAACCTTGGCAGCGCCGGGACCATCATTGCGAGACCCGGCGCTGCGTATTCTGCCTCTATCCTGGCTCTGTTTGCTCGTTCCGGCGTGGGTGGGTCTGCGCATCGTGCAATTCGACGTGCCGACGCTCGACGACCCGGTCAACGAGGAACTCTCCTCAAGGCACAGCAATCAGTCGGTCGGCTGTGGAAGTCCCGGTTCTGCTCCTGCTTCCCGCATAGCTGAGCTCGGCGCGATGCGCCGTCCCTCGAAGCGGTCCTGACTCGCGCGTTACGCGCGTCGTGTCGATGCCGAGCGAGTCGCCGAGCGGACCGCCTGGCTCGGTGAAAGTCGTCGAGTTCGTCCTCTTCGGACAGTCATTCGTCGCCATGAGCGCTGGCCCGCTGGATCCCTTCAATCACGCCGTGTCGTTCGTCGTGAACTGTGAAACCCAAGCCGAGATCGACCGCTACTGGAACGCGCTGCTCGACGGCGGTTCGGCGGAGCAGTGCGGCTGGTTGAAGGACCGCTTTGGTCTCTCGTGGCAGATCGTGCCCACTGTCCTCGGCGAGATGATGGGTGACCCCGATCAAGCCCGGGCCAAACGGGCCGCGGATGCCATGATGAAGATGGTCAAGCTTGACATCGCTGCGGTGCAGGCTGCTTACGCTGGAACTCGGGGGTGAGGGCCCGTCCGGGTCGCGCCTGTTTCGGGTAAAGCTCGGCCAGTCGGCAATCACGCGGGAGGCGCTGCGCGACGTCTACCGGGTCATCGAGCGACTGGTGGGCAGCGCGCTCTTCGATTACGCAGCGGATCGCTAAATAAGCGTTCGGTTCGCCGAGCGCCGATCTGCGTCGTTTCTGCAGCGAGTTCGCGCGCTTTCTCGCTTCGTATCCGCCGGCCGGCGAATTGCCGTACCTCGCGGACGAGGCGGTCCAAGTCGACTTCACTGTTGCGCACGCGTGAGACAGGCTCCGCAGGCGGGCGAATCGGCAACACCCGACGCCATCGTGCGGCGGCGGCAATTCTGCAGCATGCCGAGTATGTCTCGCGCGCTCGCCCGACCGGAGCCTCGGGATTCAACTGAGCTTCACCGCGAATCCGCGCTGGACGCCGGGACGAGCCATCATCGTTTCATACCATCGTCGGACGTTCGGAAACTCCGCGAGATCGACCTTGTGGCGCGGGTGCCGCCACGCCCACCCCAGGATGGCGAAGTCGGCGATCGACAACTCATCCGCGAAGAACTCCCGCGCCTCCAGTCTGCGGTCCATCACGCCGTACAGTCGCCGCGTCTCCTTCGAGTAGCGCTCGAGGCCGTAGCGCCGGTCCTCTTCCTTTTCGACCGTCAGGAAATGGTGGACCTGCCCGGGGATCGGCCCGAAGCCCCCCTGCTGGAACATCAGCCACTCCAGAACCGGAATGCGCGCCGCCAGCTCCCGCGGCCAGAACTTGCCGGTCTTCTCGCCGAGATAGATGAGGATCGCACCCGACTCGAAAACGCTGACAGGTTTTCCGTTGGGTCCGTGCGGGTCGACGATCGCGGGGATCTTGCCGTTCGGACTTATTTTCAGAAAATCGGGGTCGAACTGGTGGCCCTTGCGGATATCGACGATCTTGACGGTGTAGGGAAGCGCCATCTCCTCCAGGGCGACGCTGATCTTGCGGCCGTTCGGCGCGTCGAAGGCGTGCAGTTCAATAGGCATCGAGCATCCCCGGGTTTTGCCATCGCTTGAGCCTGCACCAGGCGACAGCTGGCGGTGCAAGGGCGTCCGGATCGCAGTGTAAGGTGGAATGCGTAGGTCCGGATCTGCGCAAACCGTACAGTCGTTCAAGGCTCATGGTAGAACCTCGCGCCCGCACCGGTTCGCGTCGAATCTGAGCCAGATCGAGCGCGTCGACTTGAGGGTGTAAAGTACCCAAGTGGCCGCGGTCCTGCAAATCACCGGCGCAGCCCGGACATGACGACACGGCTCGTGTTCCTGGTGCCGGGCTTCTTCGGCTTCACGTCCGTTGGCGCGCTGAGCTACTTCGAGGACGTGGAACAGGCACTCGCTCGCGCGCTCCGAAGGCGTCGTGTCGCGGCCAGAATCGTCCGCTGCATGACGCAACCGACGGCCTCGATCCCAAGGCGTGCCGACGCGCTGCGCCGCCAGGTGCTCGAAAGCGGCGGCCTTGGCGCCCGCGAGCTGCACTTCGTCGGCCACTCGACGGGTGGTCTCGATGTGCGCATGTTGCTGACGCCGGGGGTGTCGATTGCACGCGGTGACTCGGAGGAACGCATTGCCCGCCTGACTCGGACGGCGATCTCCGTGGCGACCCCACACCACGGTACGCCGCTCGCAAATCACTTCATCACCGTCCACGGCCAGACATTGCTGCTGGTGCTGAGCGCCCTGGCAACGTCAGGGGAGGGGCGCGGCGCGATTCTTGCCGCCGCGAGGGCAATCGCGCTGGTCGCAAGGCTCGACGACTGTCTGGGACGCGCGGAAGGCCCGCTCGATCGCATCGCCGCGGGCCTATTGCGAAAGATCCGGTACGACCGTCGCGACCCCCTGTGGAAATATCTCGGCGAGATCGCGCAGGACCAGGGCGCAGTGCTCCAGCTTACGCCCGAGGGCATCGAGCTTTTCGATGCAGCCGTTGCGGATCGTTCCGGGATCGACTACGGCTGTGTGGTCGCCGGCGTGCCGAAGCCGCGCGAGGACTTCGAGATGAAAGAGCTCATCGATCCGGAGTACATTGCACTGCGCGCGTTGTTCAGGCTTCTGTACGCACTGACGGCGCGGCCGCACCCGCATTATCCGTACCCGAGCCCGACTAGGGCGACGCAGCGGCTGCTCGATCGAGGGCTCGGATTCAAGGCGAACGCAAACACAAGCGACGGCATCGTTCCGACGCTGAGCCAGTTGCACGGTCGTGTGCTGCATGTCGCGCGCGCCGACCACCTCGACGTGGTCGGGCATTACACGCTGGCGAGCGGCCGGACTGGCGACTGGCTGCCCTCGGGCGCCGGCTTCACGCCCGAAGCATTCGACGCCACCTGGGAGGCCGTTGCGGCGGCCATCGCGAGGGGCCGCCGGCCGGCTGGCACATGAGAATCCACCAACTGTCTCCGCTCGATGCCGTCGCGAGCCTGAAGAGTACCGCGCAGGGTCTGAGCCCCAGCGAAGTCGAGCGCCGGCTCCACGAATACGGCCGCAACGGGGTGGAGGAAGTGCCCGGCACTCCTCTGTGGCTGCGCCTCCTCAGGGAGTTCATCACCTTCTTTTCGCTGATCCTGTGGGTTGCCGCGGGGCTGGCTTTCTTCGCTGACTGGAGCGATCCCGGCCAACACATGGCGAGAGTGGGCTACGCCATTGTGATCGTGATCCTGGTGAGCGGGCTGTTCTCATTCTGGCAGGAGTACCGCGTCGAACAGTCCCTTGCGGCGTTGCGCAAACTGCTGCCGCAACAGGCCCAGGTATTGCGCGAGGGCAGGGTCACCCGGGTGCCTGCCGACGAGTTGGTGCCGGGGGATATCGTCCATCTGGAGCCGGGCGATAACGTACCCGCCGACTGTCGATTGATCGAGGCGTTTGGCGCACGAGTCAACAACGCGGCCGTCACGGGTGAATCCATGCCCCAGGCGCGGGAGGCCGGCTCATCCGCAGTGAATGAAGTGATGGACAGCAAGAATGTCGTGCTCGCTGGCACGTCGATGGTGTCGGGGCAGGCCAAGGCCGTCGTCTTCGCCACGGGGATGCACACCGAGTTCGGCAAGATCGCGCATCTCACGCAAACGGCTGGGGAGGAGGTTTCCCCGCTGCGCAAGGAGATCGCGCACCTCGGCCGGCTTACCGCGATCCTCGCGATGCTGATCGGCCTCTCCTTCTTCTCGATCGGCTGGATGATCGGCATTCCCTTCTGGAAAGCTTTCATCTTCGCGATCGGCATCATCGTGGCCATGGTGCCGGAAGGGCTGCTCCCAACGTTGACCTTGTCCCTTGTGCTGGCCAACCAGCGCATGGCAAAGCGCAACGTGCTCATCCGTTACCTGCCCTCGGTCGAGACGCTCGGCTCCACGACGGTCATTTGCACCGACAAGACCGGTACGCTGACCCAGGGCCGCATGGTCGTCCGGCAGCTCTATCTAGGGGAAGCCTTCGAGTCCCCGGCGGGCGCAAGACAGAAACCGGGCCTTGCAGATCTCCACCGATCTTTCTTCCTGACAGCCCGGATGTGCCACGATCTGAAGGAAACGGAGCGTCACGGAAAGCCGGCCTTTCTGGGCGATCCCATGGAAGTTGCGCTGGTGGAAATGGCGCTGCCCTTCATTTCCGGTACACCGATCTATCCGCGGGTGGACGAGATCCCGTTCGATGCCGATCGGATGCGACTGTCCACCTTGCATCAAACGCCTGACGGGCTGGCTCTCTATTGCAAGGGTGCGCCGGAGTCGGTGCTTCCTCTTTGCCAGCACATTCTCGTGGACGGCACGATTTCGCCCCTTGGCGCTGAGGCAAGGGTGAGGATCGAACAAGCGCAGGACGCGATGGCGCAGCAGGGCCTTCGGGTCCTTGCTTTCGCCCACCGGAAGCTGGCTGCGGGTTATGACCGGGAGAGGTCGGAGGAAGACTTGGTTTTTGCCGGGCTGGCGGGGCTGGAAGACCCGCCCAGGCCCGAAGTGCCGCAAGCGCTCCGCAAATGCCAAGAGGCCGGGATCAAGGTCATCATGGTTACCGGAGATCACCCTCGCACTGCTGCAGCGATCGCACGCGAAATCGGGCTGGTGAATTCCGACAGTCCGACGGTCATTACGGGCGAGCAGCTCAGACGTTTCTCGGTCATCCAGCTTGCAGCTTGCCTTGGACGCCCAAGAGGTCGATCTTCGCACGGGTAGTCGCCGACCAGAAGATGCGCATCGTGGAGGCGTTGAAGAAGAAGGGACAGATCGTTGCCGTCACAGGGCGACGGCGTCAACGATGCACCGGCACTGAAGGCCGCGCACATCGGCATCGCCATGGGCATTGCCGGCACGGACGTGGCCAAGGAGGCGGCCGACATGGTGCTGCTGGACGACAATTTCGCCAGCATCGTGAACGCCGTCGAGGAGGGACGCGCCGTATTCCAGAACATCCGCAAGTTCCTCACCTATGTCCTGGTCCACAACGTCGCCGAGTTGATCCCTTACCTCGGCTTCCTGCTGTTCAAGATTCCCCTGGCGTTGACGCCGATTCAAGCGCTGTCCATCGACATGGGGTCCGACACGCTAGCCGCCCTCGGCCTTGGTGTCGAACGACCTGATCCGCAACTCATGCGAAATCCCCCGCGACCGCAGGGCGAGAGGCTGATGAACTGGTCCCTGGCGTTGCGCGCCTATCTCTTCCTGGGCCTGATCGAGGCGGCTGCCGCCATGGCGGCCTTCTTCTTTGTGCTCAACGGCGCTGGATGGGAGTATGGCCAGAACCTGGCGGCCCAGGACCCTGTTTACCTGCAAGCCACTACCGCGTGCTTGAGCACCATCATCGTGATGCAGATCGTGAACGTGTTCCTCTGCAGAAGCGCCGTCCGATCGGTCTTTTCAACCGGGCTTCTCGGCAATGCGCTGATCATTTTGGGCGTGATGTCGGAAATTGCCTTCCTCCTGTTGATCAACTATTCCCCTTGGGCAAATGCTCTCCTCGGAACCGCGCCCGTTGGAGAGGCGGTTTGGGCTTTCGTCGTTCCTTTCGCGGCAGGCATGTTCATCTTGGAGGAGCTGCGCAAGTGGCTTGCCCGCAAGCGGCTGCTCAATCCCTCCCCCGGAGCGGCGCCGGCTCCGGCGACTGGGGGCATCTGATGTTCGCATTGGCGAAAGACAGCTCGGACCATCCAGCTTGCGGTCAAGTCGAACGTTCGTCGGAGGTCACGAATGGTCCATTCTGCAGTGTTTCGTCACTGTCGCGGTACCATTGCGCCGACTTGGTGAACTGGGAGAAGCAGATGTTCAAGATCGAAATCGAAGATGGACACGGCATCTGGACAGATGTGCGCGGCGCGGATGGCGCAATCCTCACCTTCGCGAAGGAAGACGAGGCACGCGCGAAGCTCAGGGAGCTCTATCCGGTCCTCGTCCAGATGGAGAAATACGGCGACCCCAAGCGCACGCGGGTGATCCGCATCATCGAAGACGAAGACGATTGGCCGCAAAAGCCTACCGAAAAATAATCGGCTGACGCGGGGGACTGAACGCGCCTGAATGCGCATCGGAACCTGCGCGAGGTGGACGGGAAACCGTCCGATCACAACATGTAACGAAGGATCGCGTAGTAATGGGCGGCGCTTCAGCCTAGGCCATCCTTCCAATATGTCACCGTTCCATCTACCAGCCTCGACGAGGGGCGCCGTGGCCGGGTCCTTGATCCTATCGGGATTTGCGCGCTGTCGTTGTCTTGGTACGTTTCGCAGTCTTGGGGCGCTTGGCCGTCTTCGCCGTCGTGCGCTTGCCTGACTTGGCCGTCGCACCCTTCGCGGCCTTCGTGCTCTTGCGTCCGGTCACTGACTTGGCTTTTCTTCTTGCGGCAGCGGGCTTGCCCCCCAACCCCTCGGACATGCCGATCAATATCCCGCTGGCCAGGATCGCGAAGTTCTGGGTGAGCAGATGCGCCGTCTTGAATCCCAGCGCACGCTGCTCGCGCATGGCCGTTTGTGCCCGCTTGGCGTAATCGCGAAGGGTTGACGCTACCTGAGTGCCGGTGGCGGTGCCGGTCCGCTTGGTCTTTTCGAGCACCCGGTCCCACGGCGCCTTGAGCTTCTCGCTGGCACTGTCCGTCGCCTGGACAATGCTCTGGAGGAATTCGTCTTCGAGCCTTTCCAGTTCGTCGAGGGCCTGCTTCAGGTTGGAGTCTTCGTAGTCGTAGCCTTCGCCCGTCAGCCGGTGCAGGGCGACGTTGCTTGCCTGGACTGCCTTGAGCAAGGCGTCGTCCATGCCGGCCACCGTATCGGAAAGCGCCTTCTCGACCTTGATCTCGCGCTTGGCCACACCGAGCGTCACCCCTTCAACGACACTTCGGAGGACCTTTCCGATCTGGTCCAGCGTGAGCTCGCGCTGTTGCAGCGCCTTGAGGGTCAGGTCGCGCACCGCGGCGCGCACGTTGCTGCCTTGCTTGATCGACTGGCTCGCCAGGCTCTTCAGCACCTGGTCGACATCAACTGCAGGATTTGTCATGAATTGCTCCTCTGTTCGATCGGGTCACGCGAATCCATCCGCCCGTTGCGAGGCGAATGGACAATCCGGGGCGAGAGATATCTACCGCTTCGCAGCTATTCTCCGCACCGAGGTCGCAGCGCTCGAGTCACGCCTTCTTCACCGCGTCTTTCACGTCTTGCGTGATGTCGCCAACCGCTGCCTGCGCCTCGCCGAGAATCTTCTGAACCTTGCCTTTTTCTTCCAGCTTCTCGTTGCCCACGAGCTTGCCCGCGACTTCCTTGATCATGCCTTCCACTTCCTTGACGCGGCCTTTGACCTGGTTCTTGTTCATCCTCATCATTTGCTCCTGATAACGTATGCCGGCAAAAGGCCGGCACATCGTGACTGAAAGACTCACGATGCCAATTTAAGTCAACTTGCCAGCCAGGTCTGTGCGTTATCGAACAAACGCGCGACGCGTTGAGCCGCTCCCTGCATGCCGCACCGCCAGGAATCGGCAAGAGACTCAGCGCCTTCCCGGAGCAGGTCAGTACCGTCTGGCCATCATCCGACGGGGCGGGACGGAGTACAGGCAGGTCATGAGTAGAATGGTCGGTCCAATGGATATGCTGGGAACGACGTGTGAGTGACAGCTTTGCCGATGTTCGTGGCGAAGAACGGGTGATGCACCTCGCACTCGTTGTTGGAATTGTCTGCGCACTGTTCATGTGGGGCTGTGCAGGGCTGGGAACCCCGCCACCTGGTGCGCCATCCCGGAGCAGTCCGCCGCAAGGGGAGACCGAAGTCGTGACCCCTGTGGTCACTCAGCCTTCGCTGCCGAGCGTGCCGTCTCCGACTGCCGCAACGCAGGCGGAAATCGCTGCGAGTCAGCCGGCGAGTGCATCAGCCACGCCATCGACGGCCGCTCCAACTGGCCAGATCGCTGACAAGACCGCCCCGCCCGTCGCGAAGGCGCCCGCGAAGATACCCGCGACTCCCGCTCCCGCTGCGCAGTCGTCAACAAAGGAAAGCATCCCTCCGGACATCGCAAAGCCGAAGGCGCCGCCGCTGGACCTGGCCGCGCTGGAACAGCGGCTCAAGGACACCAAGGCCATTGGCGTGCTCACCAAGATCGCCCTCAAGAACCAGGTCGATGACCTGCTGGATCAATTCCGGGCGTTTTACCAGGGGAAGTTCAAGACCGACCTGGCCAATCTGCGGCGATCGTATGATCTCCTGGTCCTCAAGGTGCTGTCGCTCTTGCAGGACAGCGACCAGGCGCTGGCCGCGGCGATCGTGGCCTCGCGCGAAGCGATTTGGGGCATTCTTTCGGATCCGGCGAAGTTCGCGACGATCTGACTCGAGGCGGGAGACACCATGAGGAAACCGACGACGGCTCTGGCGATTGCAATCTTGACCGCTGCATGTTTCGCAGCACCTTCGCTCGCGGCCGACGACGAATCGACAAGGAAGGACCTGTTTACCGTGATCACGTTGCAGGGCCTGCCATGCGGTGAGGTCGTCAGCGTCACAACGCGAGCCGAAAACGATCACATTGCATCATGCAAGGATGGGAACCGCTATCACGTTTTCCTCAACGCGGAGGGGCGAGTGGTGGTCGAGAAGCAATGAGGGCCTATCGATGACAGAAGCAGCTTCGTCGCGCCCGGACGGGAAGCCAGTGCCAGGGGGACCGGATCACAGGTTGGCGACTGTGACATTAGACGGAAGGAATCAAGCATGATGAACTTCGGATACCACAGCCTCTGGGGCGTGCTGATACTCGCCGGCGACATCTGGGCGATCATCAATATTTTCCAAAGCTCGGTTTCCAACGAGAAGAAACTGATCTGGACAATCGCGGTGGTGCTCCTGCCGGTGCTGGGCTTGATCCTGTGGTACTTCCTCGGACCACGGGACGGCAAGGCGTAGGGCTGGTACCGTGTCGATCACTGGTACGCGCTCTGAACTGGGCGGCATCCTCGCGCGGCAACGCGAGGCGTGCGCAGCCAAGAATATCCACATCAACGTTGCCGGGCAGCAGGCGAACACGCTGCTGCACGACGGGCACGCCTGGAAGGACTTCGCCCGCACCGCGCTGGCCGGAACGCGCCGCGCGATGCGCTCGGCCCAGGCGGGCGGCGCGCCGATGCTCGTGCACGCGAGCTTTGCCTTCGTGCATGCCGTCGAGCGTGGCGCCAGCGTGAAGGAACCGTTGCGCTCGTCGGTCGAGGCAATCCTCGAATGCGAAGCGCTCGCGCTGTCGGGTCCGCTGCCCGCCTGCGTCGTGCGCCTCGGCTATCTATACGGTCCGCAGAGCGCTGATCTGCGCGCCTATCGCACCGCCTTTCGTCTCGGCCGGCCGTACTGGTCCGGTCCGCGCAGGGCGCGGCAGTACCACCTCCATCAGTTCGATGCCGCCTCGGCCTTGCTCGCCGCGCCAGACCGCGAAACGCGGGCAGGATCCTCTACGCCACCGACGGTCACGCGGTCCCGTTCATGAAGCTGATGGATGCGTTCGCGCGTCGGGTCGGCCGGCGAACCCGCTGCATCTGCCGTTGTTCTCGAAGCCCTTGGCCAAGGTGATCGTTCGCGAGGAACACATGCAGCAAACGGCACTCCCGATGCCGCCTCGAGCGCCGATGCCGCGCGTGCCGGGATGGAAGCCGACGTTTCCGGACTACCGGGAAGGGCTCGATCAGGTCATCGAGGACTGGGGCAACTGAGCCCCAGGGCGCTCGCGCCAGTCGGCTGGCGCGACTCGATACCGGCGACAACTGGAAACCCGCCGGGAAAGGCTTGCGGACACGTCTGCGATGCGCGCTGCAGGCCGTCGTACGAGCGGTGTTACTTTCTCTTCGCGGTCTTCTTGGCGACCTTCTTGACGGTCTTCTTCGCCGCTGGCTTCGTCGCGGTCTTCTTCGCCACGGCTTGCTGGCCGTCTTCTTGGCGGCGCCCTTCACGGTCATCTTCCGTGCTGGCTGAGGGTTCGAAACCTGCTTCACGGCTCGTTTCGCCACCCTCTCCACCGCAGCGACCGCGCCCCGCACCGAACTCTTGACGGACTTGACGGCATTTTTCGCCGCCTTCCGGACCCTCTTCTCGATGGGGCCCTGTGCGGCCTCTTTCTCGGCCTTCGACTTGTGGCGCATGTCCGCGGCGTGGGCGCGCTTGTAGGTCTGGATGTCCTTGAACTGGCCGCTCTCGTCACGGACGGCATAGAGCTTGGTGCCGGTTCGGCTTCTCATGGTGGTACGACGCGTGGCCATGGTTCCTCCTGTCTGGGATGCGGGGCGTCGGCGCAGAATCGCGCCGGACATCTGCAATTATTCACGACGTAGTACCTTCTGTCAGCATTGAATTGCAAGTCAACTTTGTCATGCACCGCATGCAGTTGCAGCGAATGACGAAACGATTCTGGAACATCGAGGGCAGTTGATGGATTGCATCGCTGAAACCGCCGAGTCATTGAGCCAGGTGTCGACGGACCTGGTGGCGGCGGCTGCGCATCATGGGTTCGGCGTGCCGCATGTCCCCCAGCTGGGGGCCACGCTCCGCAGTAAACTCATTGGATGACTCGGTCTTTGCCGAGTATCCATCTCTCCGGGGACATCGATGACTCCATCTCGGTACCTGGCTGCCTGCATCTTGCTTGTGACCTGGAGTCCCGCAATGGCAATCGACGAGCCCGCATACACGGTGGTCCGCACGGATGACCTGTTCGAGGTGCGCCGCTACGAGCCCTATGTCGTGGCGGAAACTGTTGTCAACGCGGCGGCGGAGGATGCCGGGAACCAGGGCTTTCGCATCCTCGCGGGGTACATTTTCGGACAGAACAAAGGGTCGCGCAAAATCGAGATGACCGCTCCGGTGGCGCAAACCTCCGCGAAGATTGCGATGACAGCACCCGTGGCACAAAGCGCAAGCTCCGGTGGTTACATCATCCAGTTCGCGATGCCCCGAGAATGGACGCTCGAAACCCTTCCGGAGCCGCTCGACGCTCGCGTGACATTCCGGGAGATTCCGGCAAGGACAGTTGCTGTCATCAGCTACTCCGGGACTTGGTCGCAGAGCAACTATGAGGAGAATCTGACGAAGCTCAAAGACGCCTTGGCGAAAGCCGGTCTTATCTGGCACGGGGAGGCGATCTGGGCGCGGTATGACCCTCCCTGGAAACCATGGTTCTTGCGACGCAACGAGATCTTGCGTGAACTTGATTGAGCGCGGGCACCGGTCGATCGGTCACTGGTGGCAATTGTGCGAACGCGAATTCATTTATTCCCTCTGCGAGCGTCTGGTGTTTCCCTTGTACGCACTATGCGCGCGCCAGGAACCAATCCGGTAGAGTCCATCAGCATTTCTAAGCGCATGACTACAGGGCGTCGACCCTGCGCTGACACGCTGCGCATCGTCGTTGCCGTCGTCTCCAGTCTCGCGCTCGCTGTTTCGTTCTCGGCTCGGGCGGACTTTAGGGGCAAGGTGGTGCGAGTCGGCGATGGCGACAGCATCACGGTACTGCGCGGGCGGGAGCCCACAGAGGTGCGCTTGGCGGAGATCGATGCGCCGGAGAGGGGGCAGGCATTCGCGAACCGATCCAAGCAGGCATTGGAGGTCCTGGTGAAGGGCCAGGAGGTGCGGGTGGTGGAACGCGGCCAGGACCGATACCACCGGACGGTCGGCAGAATCTATCGCGGCGACCTGGACGTCAACGCAGAACTGGTGCGGCAGGGCATGGCCTGGGTCTCTCGCCAATACGCCAAGGATGCGACCCTGGACGAGATCGAGACCGAGGCCAGGGAACAACGCCGCGGCTTGTGGCGCGATTCCAAGCCGGTGGCGCCTTGGGAGTGGCGAAGGTCGAGGCCAAGAGACTGAGGTTTCGCGATGCAATCGACCGAATTCCGACGCGATCCCTTTTGCGCCCACAAAAAGCCAACCGTCGCCGCGGGTCAGACTAACATCGGCGCCAACAGATCCCGACGATCCGGTGAGGGAGCGGTTCCGACCGTCCGGTGCAATGCCTCGAGCCCCGCGGCGAGTGCCGCTCGATGGCCTGCCGGTGCTATTGACATCCAAAATGTTTAGATGTCAAATAACTGCGTCCGGGCCTCACGCTCCGGCACTCCGAACGTCGGCGCTCTCGGAGTATCAGCAAAGGATGCGTATGAACATCGTCTGCATCGGCGGCGGACCGGCCGGCCTGTACTTCGGCCTGCTGATGAAGAAGCAGAACCCGGCCCACGACATCGTCGTCATCGAGCGCAACCGCCCCTACGACACGTTCGGCTGGGGCGTCGTGTTCTCCGACCAGACGCTCGGCAACCTCGTCAACGCCGACGAGACGACGGCGCGCACGATTCTCCAGTCGTTCAATCACTGGGACGACATCGATGTGTTCTTCAAGGGGCACAAGGTCACGTCGAGCGGCCACGGATTCTGCGGGATCGGCCGGAAGCGGCTGCTCAACATCCTGCAGGAGCGTTGCGAGGAACTGGGCGTCCGGCTGGTGTTCGAGACCAACGTCGACGACGAACGCGTTGTCGCCGCGCAATACGGTGCCGACCTCGTGATCGCCTGCGACGGCATCAACAGCGCGATTCGTGCCCGTTACCAGGACGTGTTCGAGCCGGATGTGGATACCCGCAAGTGCCGGTTCGTGTGGCTCGGCACGAAGAAGCTGTTCGGCGCGTTCACGTTCGCGTTCGAGGAAACGGAGCACGGCTGGTTCCAGGCGCACATCTACCAGTTCGACGGCGACACCTCGACGTTCATCGTCGAGACGCCGGAAGAGGTGTGGCAGAAGGCCGGGATCGACCGAATGAGCCAGGAGGAAGGCATCGCGTTCTGCGAGCGGCTATTCGCGAAGCAGCTCGATGGTCACAAGCTTCTCTCCAATGCGGCGCACCTGCGCGGATCGGCGATCTGGATCAAGTTCCCGCGTGTCGTCTGCGGCAACTGGATCCACTGGATCACGGTCGACGGCAAGCGCGTCCCGGTCGTGCTGATGGGTGATGCCGCGCACACGGCCCACTACTCGATCGGGTCCGGCACCAAGCTCGCCCTCGAGGACGCGATCGAGCTCGCGCGCTGCTTCGAGGCGCATGGCGCCGACGGCATCGACAAGGTGCTCTCGGTCTACCAGGACGCGCGATCGGTCGAGGTGCTGAAGATCCAGAGCTCGGCGCGTAACTCCATGGAGTGGTTCGAGAACGTCAAGCGCTATACGCATCTGGAGGCCGAGCAATTCGCATACTCGATGCTGACGCGCAGCCAGCGCATCTCGCACGAGAACCTTCGTGTTCGTGACGCGGGGTATGTCGAGCGCTACGAAAACTGGATCGCGGACCACGCGTACGAGCAGGTCGGTGCTCGGGTGCCCAAGACGACGCGCAGCATTCCCCCGATGCTGACCCCGTTCCGAGCGCGGAGCACGGTACTCAAGAACCGGATCGTGGTCTCGCCGATGGCGCAGTATTCGGCGCGCGAGGGCATGCCGGGCGACTACCATCTCGTGCACCTCGGGGCACGCGCGATGGGCGGCGCGGGAATGGTCGTCGCCGAGATGACGTGCGTGTCACCCGACGCCAGGATCACGCCCGGATGTCCGGGGTTGTGGAACGACACGCAGCGTGACGCCTGGCGTCGCATTGTCGACTTCGTCCACCACGAAACCGACGCGAAGATCGCGATGCAGCTCGGCCATTCCGGCGCCAAGGGCTCGACCTGCGTTCCCTGGGAAGGGGACGACACGCCCCTGCCGAATGGCAACTGGCCGCTCGTTTCCGCGAGCGCGCTTCCGTATCGCGAAGGCGTTTCACAGACGCCGCGCGAAGCGACCGTTGAGGACCTCGATCGCATCAAGCACGATTTCGTCGCGGCTACGCGGCGTGCCGCCGAGGCCGGTTTCGACTGGCTCGAGCTGCACTGCGCACATGGCTACCTGTTGTCGAGCTTCATTTCGCCGCTGACCAATCGCCGGACCGATCGTTACGGCGGCAGTCTCGAGAACCGCTGTCGCTACCCGTTGGAAGTCTTCGCGCCATCCGTGCCGCGTGGCCGGCCGATGCCGATCGCGTCGCATCGCCATCCGTGCCGCATGGCCGGCCGACAAGCCGATCAGCGTCCGCATTTCCGCGCACGATTGGGCGCCTGGCGGCACGAATCCCGACGATGCGGTGGCGATCGCGCGACTGTTCAAGGCTGCCGGCGCGGATCTGCTGGACTGCTCGTCGGGTCAGGTCGTCGACCATGCGCAGCCCGTCTACGGCCGCATGTACCAAACGCCGTTCGCGGACCGCATCCGCAACGAGGCGGGCATTGCGACCATCGCGGTCGGCGCGATCTATGAGGCCGACCACGCGAACAGCATCATCGCGGCCGGCCGCGCCGATCTGTGCGCGATTGCGCGCCCGCATCTCGCCAATCCCGCGTGGACGCTGAACGAAGCCGCGAAGATCGGCTACCCGGACATCGAGTGGCCGCGGCAATACCGAAATGCCAAGCAACAGCTCGAGCGCAACATCGAGCGCGAGAAGCAGCTCGCGGCCGCGAACGCCGGCCTCACGCCGCAGCAGATCGCGGCACGATTGCTCGAGGGTTGATCGGAGGCTAGGAGCGAATCGGCGCGGTGCCTGGTGCGGCCGATGACCGGAAGCGCTGCGACGCGGTGACCGAAGGGCAACGCAGTCGTGTCAACCAACGGAGACATTCGATGGAAATCCTGCAACCTCCGACCTGGCCGCGTCCCAAGGGTTACGCGCACGGCATTGCCGCGACGGGACGGATGGTGTTTGTCAGCGGAATGATCGGCTGGGACGCACAGGAAGCGTTTCGGGCGACGGATCTCGCCGGCCAGGTGCGGCAAGCGCTCCACAACATCGTGGATGTCCTCGCGGCGGCGCGCGCCAAGCCGGAGCACATCGTGCGCATGACCTGGTACGTCGTCGACAAGCGCGAATATCTGGCAGCGTTGCGGGAGATCGGGATTGCCTATCGCGAAATACTCGGGCGCCACTTTCCGGCGATGACGGCGGTGCAGGTTGCCGCGCTCGTCGAGGATCAGGCCCGTGTCGAGATCGAAGTGACGGCTGTCGTTCCGGAGTAAGCTCAGAACGATACACGAAGGCAGCGGCCGATCGGCTACCGACAGGTGCGTCGCCCTCGGGCGGCATTTCCTGCGGAGTTCGGGGCCATACTTGACCAGCGGGCGGGCAGGGCGACAAATGAGCGAGCTATCCAGCAAATTCACCCCCTGGGACAACCCGATGGGAACGGACGGATTCGAGTTCGTCGAATATGCGGCCCCCGATCCCGATGCGATGGGGAAGATGTTCGAGCGGCTCGGGTTCACCGCGGTCGCGCGGCATCGGCACAAGAAGGTGACGCTGTATCGGCAGGGCGACATCAATTTCATCCTCAATGCCGAGCCGGACAGCTTCGCACAGCGCTTTGCGCGGCTCCACGGTCCGTCGATCTGCGCGATCGCGTTCCGCGTGCGAGATGCGGCACAGGCCTATCGGCGTGCGATTTCGCTCGGAGCGTGGGGCTACGACTCGAGCGGCGGCCCCGGCGAGCTCAACATCCCGGCGATCAAGGGCATCGGCGATTCGATGATCTACCTCGTCGACCGGTGGCGGGGCAAGGACGGCGCGGGGTCCGGAGAGATCGGCAACATCAGCATCTACGACGTCGATTTCGCGCCCATCGCCGGCGCTCCCCAGGAACCGACAGGGCACGGACTCGTCTACATCGACCACTTGACGCACAACGTGCATCGCGGGCGCATGGACGAGTGGTCAGGCTATTACGAGCGCCTGTTCAACTTCCGCGAGATCCGCTATTTCGATCTCGAAGGGCGAGTGACGGGCATCAAGTCGCGGGCAATGACGAGCCCCTGCGGGAAGATCCGCATTCCGATCAACGAGGAAGGTCAGGAAAAGGCGGGGCAGATCCAGGAGTATCTCGATCGCTATCACGGCGAGGGCATCCAGCACATCGCCCTGGGCTCGTCGAATCTGTGCCGGACGGTAGACCTGCTGACTGCCGCCGGCGTCAAGCTGCTCGATACACCGGATACGTACTACGAGCTGATCGACCGAAGAATTCCGGGCCATGGCGAGCCGCTCGAGGAGCTGCGCAAACGGCGGATCCTGATCGATGGGGAGCCGGGACGACTCTTGCTCCAGATCTTCTCGGAGAACCAGTTCGGTCCGATCTTCTTCGAGTTCATCGAGCGCAAGGGCAACGACGGCTTCGGCGAGGGCAACTTCAAGGCACTGTTCGAGTCGATGGAACTCGACCAGATCCGCCGTGGTGTCGTGAAGGTCGAGTAACGGATACGCCCGAGCGCGCCGGGAAGCGCGCACGGCCTTCCGAATCGGTTCACACCGCAAATCGTACCGCGCCACGGAGTGCTTCGAAACGGGTCGCGCGGACCATGCGCGGCTGAGGGCAAGATGACGTCGGGCATTATCTGCCGGGCTACGCGCCGGAGCTCAATCCCGATGAGTTGGTGTGCAACCATATGAAGTGCACCGGCACCGCGAAGAAACCGCTGCGCCAGGGCGACCAGTTGCAGTCGCGCATCGACGCTGCAGGAGACTAAACGCGATCCAAGACTCGTGCGCTCATTCTTCCGCGCTCCTTACGTAGCCTATATTAGTGACTGCTGAGTAATGGGGGCGAGCAGATCGCGTACACCATCACCAGGATTGGGTTGTCGTCCACCGACTTCAACTACGTGTCTACTCCTGGCGGCGGTGTGGGGACCTATTACGCGGCGATGCACATACAAGGTATCGCTCTACCGGGGGGCGGCACAACCAGCGCTGGGATAGCGCCCATTCCCGAACCCGAAAACTATGTCCTGATGCATGCCGGCCTTGGCGTCGCCGGCTTCATCGCTCGACGCCGCACGCTGCGAGTCTGACCAGCCAGAGGATTTCGCAGAACCCTGTTTCGGTGCGTTTTCTGACCCCTCCCCCGAGGCCATTACAATCGGGTCTGTGAATTTTCGCTTGAAATTTAATGGTTGTTTCCTGCCGTTCGCACTCTTGGCAACCATTTCCGCGAACAGCCGCGCAGACGAAGCCGATGCGCTCAATTTTTTCGTAGGGCAGGGCGTGACGATCGACAGCAACCTCTTTTGACCGTACACCCTGCTTGTGGCTTACGACGCCGGATAACATGCGGTACTGCGGCACGGCAAATGCATTCTGCGTTTGAAGCATCCCGCGTTAGTACTTGCCAAAAGCGAAGCGGAGGCACTCGATAGTGCGGGGCCTGTTGCATTATCTCCGTATTGATCGATGGTTCGAAGGAGTTACTGACTATGGCACCCCGGAGAGCCATGCATGGGGTGCGAAGGGCCACCGCATGGTGGCGCAACATCTAATGCCGGCGCTGCGGGTGGCATTTGCTGTAGTAGCAATGACTTGATCTGTCAGTCAGTGTAAGATCGCGCCGGATTGATTCGCCTTTCCGCTGTTGGGCACCCCCTAACGAATAGAAATCGGTTGTTGTCAGACCAAAGCAGCGTTGGTGGGGCCGTTCTTGGCGGTATTTCCGTTACCTAATGAGAGGATTACCCAATGAAAAGCTTTGGACTGCCGCTATCTTGTCGGCCTTTCCTCACTTTGGCTGTGGCTACGTTGCTCGCGTCAGGAGTCGCAGAGGCCGGATCCGCCGGCCCCTTTAAAGCCACCATTGCTATCACTGAATTGATTCAGGCTGGTACCCCCCCATGCGTTCTGGTGGGTAACATCTCAGGAACAGGGCAGGCAACACACCTGGGTAATGTAACGCTCGTTTCACGCGATTGCATCAATCCGATAAGCGAGACGGCCTTTTCGTTCTCTTCAGATGCACTTATTCTCACCGCGACAAACGGAGAACAAATCTTCGCAACGTACAGTGGGAGCCTTACGACCGCAGGTACGGTTGGAGCAATTTCTGGCGGCTATCAAATTGTTGGGGGAACCGGCAAGTTTTCAAAGGCGACTGGCGCGGGTACCGTGCAGGGAATGGAAGACCTGAGCACGGGCAAGGGACTAGTTCAGATAACTGGCACTATCTCCTACTAAGCGTTTGCTCCGCGATCAACGCGCACGGTGAAATGCCCCCCGCGGCGGAGTCGCCGAACTCTGACCGGCATGAATCTCGATCTGATCGTACATTGTTTGTCAGGTCCAGTCCGGTCAGCACACATTAGCAGACAGCCGGTCGGTGGCCAATGCGAACGTCGGCCTCGAAATGCAACGGGCACAGGTTGATCGCTTGTGCCGAGCTTCCGTAGCCGGCGGCGTAGCGAGATGGGCTACACGCTGAGACACAAAGTCAAGCCGGGGATTACCGGGTGGGCCCAGATCAACGGCCTGCGGGGCGAAACGAAAACGGTGGAAGAGATGAAGGCGCGCATCGATTATGACCTTGATTATCTGTGCAACTGGTCGCTGCAGCTGGACTTCCACATACTCGTCAAGACGGTATGGTTCACGCTCAGAGGTCAGAGCAACGCCTATTAAGTTGCAGATCTCCGTTTCCTGCGACGTGCAGCGAGTCCCAATACACCAAGACCGGCGAGCATTGTGACGCAGACTTCTGGTTCGGGGACCGGGCTTATCGGCGCGAAGAACGATGAATGATTTCCGCCAGGGACAAACGTCAACATCGGGTACGGGGCCGCTGCTGCGGAGAGGAATGCCGTAGCAACGAAGTCTGGGGTCGCCCTTAGCATTGGACTACGTCACCTGCCACCCGGTGCGCGCGGGGAGACAAAGCCGGTACAATCGCGCGCTTTCGCGGCGAAGGCACGCATGGCGCCCATGCGGCCACCCAAGGAATGCGCGAGTTGCAGTTGCCCCCCGAGGCGACCACGGATTGCCTTCCGATGAAGCGCATCTTCTGCAGTTGTGCCGCCACGCTTTCGGTATTGACTTTCGTCGTTCTTGTCGGCGTTGTCCCCGTCGTGTTCACCGATGTGCTGGCGTGTGTGGATCCTTCGGCCAGGACGCTCGATACCTTCAGGACGGCGCACGGTGCGGACGGAAATGCCGATCTCGCGAGTTTGCGGGCCGTTCACGCACAGCGGTCCCCAAGTTGACGTTTCACGCGTCGCTTGCCGCGCAGAGTATCGAGCGGGCGGCCCCCCAATCGCGATGCGCTTCCTTCTTGCCGCGCTGACGCGGGTCCCGCTGCCGCTGCTCTACGTCAGCAGCTGGTTCGTCTTTGTGTTGACGTTTCACGTATTGCGTTGGCGCCGCGAACAGGTTGCGCGAGATCTGGCGATCGCGTTTCCGGACCGCAGCGAGCGTGAACGCGCCGCGATCCTGCGCCAGTCGTATCGAAATCTGGCGGACACGGTGATGGAGATCATCTGGGGGTTCGGCGCCAGCGCCGACGCCATCAAGCGGCGCGTGCGCTTTCGAGAATCCCGGAATCATCGATCGCGCCGTTGCCGCCAAGCAGTCGGTCGTGCTGCTGGCGCCGCACTTCTGCAACTGGGAGTGGCTGCTGCCCGCCGGGGGCGCGAGCTTCGGTCTGCCGATCGACGCCGTGTATCAGCCGCAGCGCCTGGCGGCAATCGACGCGTTCCTGCGGGATGCGCGCGCACGTTTCGGCGGCAGACCGATACCGCAAAGCGACTTCGTCTACGAATTGATGGTTCGGGCCGGCCAGCCGCGCGGCTACGCATTGATTGCCGACCAGACACCGCGCCAGGAGGACCCGAAGCACTGGACGCGGTTTCTGAATCGCGATACCGCATTCTTCGTCGGCGCCGAGAAGGTTGCGCATTTTCTCGATGCGCCGGTTCTCTTCGTTGCGATGCGCCGCGTGCGCCGCGGACACTATTCGGTCCGACTCGTGCCCCTCGCCGAACCGCCCTACGGCAACGATGCAGGCGACGCTTCGTCGCCGATCATGGAACAGTTCGCACGATGCCTGGAGCGCGAGGTGCTCGAGAGCCCCGCGGACTTCCTGTGGTTGCAGAAACGCTGGAAGTACCCGCGGTCGGCCGGAGCATGAACGCGGCCCGTCATGGCCCATGCCAGATTGCGAGCGTCGCGCGATAGTCGTCGGGCACCGCAGGCGCATGCAACGACCAGCGCAGGGGCGCGTAAGGAGGTGGTCCGGCGACGAGTCGCGGCGGATTGCCGAGATCGACGTCGAGCCGGCGGAAAGGGGCGGCGAGGCCGTCACCGGTCGCCTTGCTCATCGCTTCCTTGCACGTCCAGTAGTGAAGGAAACGGCGGCGGCGCTCGTCGGCGGTTCGCCCTTCGAGGGTCGCCCGTTCGTTTTCCGTAAGGAACTTGAGCGCGAGCCGATCGGCGCCGACATCGCGATCGTCACGCTCCACGTCGACGCCGATACGAGTTCCGACGGACAAGTCGCGCGCGATCGCAATCAGCGCGACGCCGCGCGTGTGCGAGACATTGAAATCGATGCCTCAGGGAATCCGGCACGAGTTCCGGGCGACCGCGAATTCCGCGCTGAATCGGGACCTCGGCGGGGGCGACGCCGAGCGTGACCCCCAGCAGGCGACGCAGCGTCGCGCGGCCGGTGATCCATCGGCGTCGCAACTCGTCCGTACCGAAACGGGCAGCGCGGGCATGTTCGGCGGGTGAGAGACAAGCGGCAAGGCTTGCGATCTCGGCGTGGCCATCCGCGAGGTCGCACCACCAGAGCGCTATGCCGGCAGCGAGCGGCGGCAGATTGAACGGGGCACGCGGCCCGCGCACGGTGACGCCGTTGCCCGCGACATCGAACTCGTCTACGCTCACAGCCGTTTTCCGAGGCCGTCCTCCGCGCGTCGCACGCCGGACCCCCATGCGTCTTTTCGTCCGAATTCTCTCGGCATTGCCGTTACCCGTGCTCTATGCGATCGGTGGCGCGGCTTTCGGCGTCACGTTCCACCTGTTGCGCTGGCGCCGCAGCGTGGCCGCCGGAAATCTCCGTCTGGCCTTTCCCGAGAAGAGCGAAATGGAACGGGCGGCGATCCTGAAGCAATCGTACCGCAATCTCGGTGAGCTGCTCGCGGAACTCGTTTGGGGTTTCGGCGCGACGCCCGCGGCGATCAGGCAGCGGGTAACCATGGAGGATCCCGGGCAGATCTCCGAACGGACCCGCGCTGGCCAATCGGTGCTGCTGCTGACCGCGCACTTCTGCAACTGGGAGTGGCAGGCGCTGGCCGGAGATGCAGTTCTCTCCGAACCCCTTTTCAGCATCTACAAGCCACAGCGCTCGGCGGTGATCGATCGGTTCCTGCTGGATGCCCGGTCGCGATTCGGCGGTACACCGATTCCACACAAGAAGTTCGTGCGCGAATTGATCCGACGGCGCCGCGAGGCGCATGTCTATGCCATGATCGCCGATCAGGCGCCGACGATCGACGAGCCAAAATACTGGACGCGCTTTCTCCACCAGCAGACCGCATTCTTCGTGGGGGCCGACACCATCGCGCGCGCGCTTCAGGCGACCGTGCTGTTCGTCGAGATGTGTCGCACGCGGCGCGGGCACTACACGATGCGCCTTTCGGTAATTGCGGAACCTCCCTATGTCCGGGGCTCGACTCTGGAAGTGATCGAGCGTTATGCGCGCGCGCTGGAGCGTGAGATCCGCGCGAGCCCACCGGACTGGCTTTGGGTACACCGGAGGTGGAAGTATCCGATGCCCGCACCTGGCTCGTAGCGAGGCAGGTGTCGAGCGGACGGGTTGGCACTGCGGACCGATCGTCAATCGCGGTCCTTCGAGAAAGGCGCGGCGATCGGTCTCAACGGTGGTGGCGCCGCACGTCGACGATGGTGGATCGAGTCGGTCTCGGCGACGTCGCGGGACCAGTTGGCGTCTTGCAATGGCGGACTGCGGCGCCTATAATTTCACCTCTCTGCGGCTCCCGGCCGAACGCGTTTTTTCGTGTCGCGGAACAGCCTGTTCTTTAACAACTGACAACCGATAGGTGTGGGTGCTGGGGTGCTTGGGGATCCTGGTGGGTGCTGGTTGGGAGTGGTGCTTGCTGGGGGTGCTGAGGATCGTAGTGCTCACACGATGTTAAGGTGCCTTGCGCTGAGAAGGCGTGGGGTGCGGCTTGTTCTTGTCTTGGGGCGCGAGTTTCGGGATGGGGATGGGGCCAACGTCGGATGAGTGGAACTTTGTAAGAGATCGAACTGAAGAGTTTGATCCTGGCTCAGATTGAACGCTGGCGGCATGCTTTACACATGCAAGTCGAGCGGCAGCGCGGGGGCAACCCTGGCGGCGAGCGGCGAACGGGTGAGTAATACATCGGAACGTATCCCGTAGTGGGGGATAACCCGGCGAAAGCCGGGCTAATACCGCATATGCTCTGCGGAGGAAAGTGGGGGACCGCAAGGGCCTCACGCTATGGGAGCGGCCGATGTCCGATTAGCTAGTTGGTGGGGTAATGGCTTACCAAGGCGACGATCGGTAGCTGGTCTGAGAGGATGATCAGCCACACTGGGACTGAGACACGGCCCAGACTCCTACGGGAGGCAGCAGTGGGGAATTTTGGACAATGGGGGCAACCCTGATCCAGCCATGCCGCGTGCGGGAAGAAGGCCTTCGGGTTGTAAACCGCTTTTAGCTGGGAAGAAAAGGCCTCTCCTAATACGGGGGGTTCTTGACGGTACTGGCGGAATAAGCACCGGCTAACTACGTGCCAGCAGCCGCGGTAATACGTAGGGTGCGAGCGTTAATCGGAATTACTGGGCGTAAAGCGTGCGCAGGCGGTTCGTTGTGTCTGCTGTGAAAGCCCCGGGCTCAACCTGGGAATGGCAGTGGAAACTGGCGAGCTGGAGTGTGGCAGAGGGGGGTGGAATTCCACGTGTAGCAGTGAAATGCGTAGAGATCTGGAGGAACACCGATGGCGAAGGCAGCCCCCTGGGCTGACACTGACGCTCAGGCACGAAAGCGTGGGGAGCAAACAGGATTAGATACCCTGGTAGTCCACGCCCTAAACGATGGCAACTGGGTGTTGGGGGAGCGATTCCTCAGTACCGTAGCTAACGCGTGAAGTTGCCCGCCTGGGGAGTACGGCCGCAAGGTTAAAACTCAAAGGAATTGACGGGGACCCGCACAAGCGGTGGATGATGTGGATTAATTCGATGCAACGCGAACAACCTTACCTACCCTTGACATGTCCGGAACCCTGCTGAGAGGTGGGGGTGCCCGAAAGGGAATCGGAACACAGGTGCTGCATGGCTGTCGTCAGCTCGTGTCGTGAGATGTTGGGTTAAGTCCCGCAACGAGCGCAACCCTTGTCCCTAGTTGCTACGCAAGGGCACTCTAGGGAGACTGCCGGTGACAAACCGGAGGAAGGTGGGGATGACGTCAAGTCCTCATGGCCCTTATGGGTAGGGCTTCACACGTCATACAATGGCCGGTACAGAGGGTTGCCAACCCGCGAGGGGGAGCCAATCCCGAGAAAGCCGGTCGTAGTCCGGATTGCAGTCTGCAACTCGACTGCATGAAGTCGGAATCGCTAGTAATCGCGGATCAGCATGCCGCGGTGAATACGTTCCCGGGTCTTGTACACACCGCCCGTCACACCATGGGAGCGGGATGTACCAGAAGCAGCTAGCCTAACCGCAAGGGGGGCGGTTGCCACGGTGCGTTTCGTGACTGGGGTGAAGTCGTAACAAGGTAGCCGTATCGGAAGGTGCGGCTGGATCACCTCCTTTCTCGGATTCAGGGGACAGGTACAGGGAACCGAGGTCAGCAATGGCCGCAGTCCCGGTGGCCGCCGTTCTCTGCCCGGTGCTGCAGTACCCACAGCCTATCGGTTGTTCGCAGGTAACAGAGGTCAGCTGACAGGTAACCGAGAGCGGTTCCCACGTCGCGGCGCGCCTCAAGTTCTGTTGCCTGTTGCCTGATCTCTGACACGGGCCTGTAGCTCAGTTGGTTAGAGCACCGTCTTGATAAGGCGGGGGTCGATGGTTCGAATCCATCCAGACCCACCAGTACCAGGGAGCGGAGGTCGGGGCGCGGGCAGGCAGCGATCGGTTGCGGGCAGCGGGGGGCTGTAGCTCAGTTGGGAGAGCACCTGCTTTGCAAGCAGGAGGTCGTCGGTTCGATCCCGTCCAGCTCCACCACGCGCAGGGAACAGGGAACAGGGAACAGAAAGATCAGAGGCAAGCCGGGTGGCTTACCTCTGGTCTTTTGGCCGGACCGTACCATCGGTTGTTCTTTAACAATTGGGAAGAAGTAGAGAAGTCTTGCTCGGGCGAGTGGGCGCCTGGCGTGAGCCGGGGGTTCGCGCGCGGGGCAGGATGGGTTGGATTGTATCGATCGGGTGACGGGTACAGGTGACAGGAGACGGGAGTCAGGCGCCACGGTGTGGCGCGGAGTCTCTGATGCCTGATCCTGACCTCGTTGCCTGATCCGCGAACACCTGTGACGTGTGCTGTGCGCAGCGTTATGGGGTCAAGCGACTAAGTGCATGTGGTGGATGCCTTGGCGATCACAGGCGATGAAGGACGTGGCAGCCTGCGAAAAGCTGCGGGGAGCTGGCAAACGAGCATTGATCCGCAGATGTCCGAATGGGGAAACCCGGCCCGCAAGGGTCACTCCCTGCCTGAATACATAGGGCAGGGTAGAGCGAACCCGGTGAACTGAAACATCTCAGTAGCCGGAGGAACAGAAATCAACCGAGATTCCCGGAGTAGTGGCGAGCGAAATGGGAGCAGCCGTCGCGTATTTAGCAGTGGCTTCAGGAGAACGCTCTGGAAAGGGCGGCCGCAGTGGGTGAGAGCCCCGTACCCGAAGAGGCGATTGTGGAACTAGGCGCGAGACGAAGTAGGGCGGGACACGTGAAATCCTGTCTGAAGATGGGGGGACCATCCTCCAAGGCTAAATACTCGTGATCGACCGATAGTGAACCAGTACCGTGAGGGAAAGGCGAAAAGAACCCCGGGAGGGGAGTGAAATAGATCCTGAAACCGCATGCATACAAACAGTCGGAGCCCTAGCTTCAAGTGCTTTGCACTTTGCAGTTAGGGCAGGCAACAGGCAACAGGCAACAGTGAAGGGCGGCTCCGATGAGGGGGTTGCCTTCACGGTTCCCGGTTTCCTGATCTCTGTTGCCTGCCCTCGCTGCAACGGCAGAGCCTTTGCAGCTAGGGTGACGGCGTACCTTTTGTATAATGGGTCAGCGACTTACGTTTACCAGCGAGCTTAACCGGATAGGGGAGGCGCAGCGAAAGCGAGTCCGAACAGGGCGACTTGAGTTGGTAGGCGTAGACCCGAAACCGGATGATCTACCCATGGCCAGGCTGAAGCGGGGGTAACACCTCGTGGAGGGCCGAACCCACTACCGTTGAAAAGGTAGGGGATGAGCTGTGGGTAGGGGTGAAAGGCTAATCAAATCCGGAAATAGCTGGTTCTCTCCGAAAACTATTTAGGTAGTGCCTCAAGTATCACCTGCGGGGGTAGAGCACTGTCATGGTTGTGGGGGTCATTGTGACTTACCGCGCCATAGCAAACTCCGAATACCGCCGAGTGCGAGCTTGGGAGACAGACTCCGGGTGCTAACGTCCGGGGTCAAGAGGGAAACAACCCAGACCGCCAGCTAAGGTCCCCAAGTCACAGTTAAGTGGGAAACGAGGTGGGAAGGCTCAGACAGCCAGGATGTTGGCTTAGAAGCAGCCATCATTTAAAGAAAGCGTAATAGCTCACTGGTCGAGTCGTCCTGCGCGGAAGATGTAACGGGGCTCAAACTGGACACCGAAGCTGTGGATTGGCATGTCTTTCGGGATGTGTCGATGGTAGGAGAGCGTTCCGTAGGCCGGTGAAGGTGAGCTCGTGAGGCTTGCTGGAGGTATCGGAAGTGCGAATGCTGACATGAGTAGCGATAAAGCGGGTGAAAGGCCCGCTCGCCGAAAGCCCAAGGTTTCCTGCGCCACGTTCATCGGCGCAGGGTGAGTCGGCCCCTAAGGTGAGGACGAGAGTCGTAGCCGATGGGAAGCGGGTTAATATTCCCGCACCGGCCTGGGATGCGATGGGGGGACGGAGAAGGTTAGCGCGGCCGGGTGTTGGACGTCCCGGTTTAAGCGTGTAGGCGTGCCTGCCAGGCAAATCCGGTGGGCTTAGCTGAGGCGTGATGACGAGGGTCGGCTTGCCGGCCTGAAGTGCGTGATACCCTGCTTCCAGGAAAAGCCTCTAAGCTTCAGTTCCAGGGCGACCGTACCGCAAACCGACACAGGTGGGCAGGATGAATATTCTGAGGCGCTTGAGAGAACTCGGGTGAAGGAACTCGGCAAATTAGCACCGTAACTTCGGGATAAGGTGCGCCCCAGGTAGGTGAGGTCGTACAGACGGAGCCGAGTGGGGCCGCAGTGAAATGGTGGCTGCGACTGTTTAACAAAAACACAGCACTCTGCTAACACGAAAGTGGACGTATAGGGTGTGACGCCTGCCCGGTGCCGGAAGGTTAAGTGATGGGGTGCAAGCTCTTGATCGAAGCCCCGGTAAACGGCGGCCGTAACTATAACGGTCCTAAGGTAGCGAAATTCCTTGTCGGGTAAGTTCCGACCTGCACGAATGGCGTAACGATGGCCACACTGTCTCCACCCGAGACTCAGCGAAGTTGAAGTGTTTGTGAAGATGCAATCTCCCCGCGGCAAGACGGAAAGACCCCGTGCACCTTTACTGTAGCTTTGCATTGGACTGTGATGAGACTTGTGTAGGATAGCTGGGAGGCGATGAAGCGGGGGCGCTAGCTCTCGTGGAGCCAACGTTGAAATACCAGCCTGGTGTCATTGCGGTTCTAACCTGGGTCCCTGAACGGGATCGGGGACCGTGCATGGTAGGCAGTTTGACTGGGGCGGTCTCCTCCCAAAGCGTAACGGAGGAGCTCGAAGGTACGCTTAGCGCGGTCGGCTATCGCGCTGAATGTGCAATGGCACAAGCGTGCTTGACTGCGAGCCTGACAAGGCGAGCAGGTGCGAAAGCAGGACATAGTGATCCGGTGGTTCTGTATGGAAGGGCCATCGCTCAACGGATAAAAGGTACGCCGGGGATAACAGGCTGATACCGCCCAAGAGTTCATATCGACGGCGGTGTTTGGCACCTCGATGTCGGCTCATCACATCCTGGGGCTGTAGCCGGTCCCAAGGGTATGGCTGTTCGCCATTTAAAGTGGTACGTGAGCTGGGTTCAAAACGTCGTGAGACAGTTTGGTCCCTATCTGCCGTGGGCGCTGGACGATTTGACGGGGGCTGCTCCTAGTACGAGAGGACCGGAGTGGACGCACCGCTGGTGTACCGGTTGTGACGCCAGTCGCATTGCCGGGTAGCTATGTGCGGAAGCGATAACCGCTGAAAGCATCTAAGCGGGAAACGTGCCTGAAGATGAGATCTCCCGGGGCCTTGAGCCCCCTGAAGGGTCGTGGCAGACCACCACGTTGATAGGCCGGGTGTGGAAGGGCAGTAATGCCTTGAGCTAACCGGTACTAATGGCCCGTGCGGCTTGACCCCATAACGCTGCGCGCGAAGCGCGCAGCTCCGGGAACCGAGGTCAGGGATCAGGAATCAGCGAAAACCTGAACCCACCCCTACCCTGGAGCACCTTGCAGCACCGGTGTTCGCCCCGCTCCAACCCCCTTTACTTCTTCCGTCGACCGAGGCGGGGCCCGGTTCTTCTGTTCCCGGTTCCCCGACCTCTGTTGCCCGCCAATGCCTGACGACCATAGCCCGCTGGAACCACCCCTTCCCATCCCGAACAGGACCGTGAAACGGCGGCACGCCGATGCTAGTGTGGATTGCCCATGCGAAAGTAGGTCATCGTCAGGCACCCTCAAAGTGAAACGCCCCAGCCCCCGGCTGGGGCGTCTTGCTTTGCGGGCACCCGGACAACGACCTGTCCGGCAAGCGCGCAGCGAAGGATCGTCGCAGCGCGCGAAGACGGCGACGAAATCAGCCCGGTACGTCGTCGACACCGCCCTCGAATCCGTAATCACGGCGCGCGGACGCGGCGCTGATGCGCCCCTCGCGCAGGTCGCGTGCGATCGCGTCGCGGTCGCGCGAACGCGGGTCGCCGTAGCCGCCGCCGCCCGCGGCGTCCATCACGACGGTGTCGCCGGGTTCTAGCCGCGTCAATCCGTAAGGGTTGCCGGGGCGCCCGTTCACGAGAAAGCACGCGCACGCGCCCGGCTTGCCGCCGAAGAGGCCCTCGGGGGCCAGACGAAAGCGGCCCGATTGAATCGCGAGGTTGACCGGCGGCTTGGGCGCATAGGCGTCATCGGGCACGTGGAAGACTTCGGTGCGGCCCAGCGCCCCGCGCTGTCTGCCCGCTCCGCCTGAGTCGACGAGGAGCTCGCGCCGCAGGATGACGATCGGCGCGTCGCTCTCCAGGATTTCCACCGGCGTGTTGGCGCCGTTCGCGGGGAAGATGAACGAGCCTTCGCCGTCGCGCGACGCGCCCGCGCCCAGGCCGCCGCCGCGGATCAGCACGCTATGGAACGGCTGGCCGTCGCCGCGTGCGCCGTAGAACACCTGCATCGTGGCCGGCGTGCCGCCGCCGGCGGCGATCACGCGGTCCGGCAGCGCCTGTGCGAGCGCGCGGTAGATCACCTCGGTGACGAAGTGCCCGATCTGCATGCGCGCGGCCACTGCCGCAGGATGCCGACAGTTGACCACCGTTCCCTCCGGCGCGATCAGGCGGATCGGCGCCGCGATGCCGTGGTTGTTCGGGATGTCCGGATCGAAGACGCTCTTCACCGCCATGTGCGCGTAGGCGTACGTGAAGTTGAAGACGACGTTGCCGCCCCAGTCGACCTGCGGCGAGCTCCCGGTCAGGTCCACGGTGACGTCGCTGCCGTCGATCGTGACGGCGCAGACGATGCGCACGTCCGGCTTTCCTTCCATCTGCTCGATCGCGGCCTCGGCGCGATAGACGCCGGGAGGCGCCTTCGCGATCGACGCGCGGATGCTCGCCTCGCTGCGGGCGATGATCTCGTCGGCGAGGTCGTCCAGGTCGGGAAGGTCGTAATCGTCGAGCATCCGCAGTACCTGTTCCGCACAGACGTGGTTGGCCGCGATCTGCGAGCGGATGTCCCCGTTCACCTGCTCTGGCGTGCGCACGTTCGCGAGGATCATGTCGAGCACGCCCTGGACTGAGCGTTCCCGCGTCGTAGAGCTTCACGAGCGGGATGAAGAGGCCCTCCTCGAACACCTCGTGATTGTCGGAGGCGACGCGCCCGCCGATGTCGGCGTGATGGAGGATGCACGCGGTGAAGGCGACCGCGCGCTCGCCGCGCACGATCGGGGAAAGCACGCACACGTCATTCAGATGTCCGGCCAGCGCCCACGGGTCGTTCGTGATGTAGACATCGCCGGCGCGGCACGTGCCCGGTGCGATGTTCTGGACGATCCGGTGGATGCCGAGCGCCATCGCGCCCGACTGTCCCGGCGTCGCGAGCGTGCCCTGCGCGAGCTCGCGCCCGCGCGAGTCGGTGAACATGCACGTGTAGTCGTGCGCGTCGCGCAGCAGGCTCGAAAAGGCGGTGCGCGCAACCGCCGCGTCGGACTCGTCGACGATCGAAATCAGTCGCCGCCAGAGGATTTCCAGTGTGATGGGATCGAAGCGCTCGTTCATGGCGCGCCTTTCGTCGGCAGCGTGATCCACAGGAACCCGTAGTCGTCGACGCGGGCGCGCGCGCCGGCATCGACGATCAGCGTCGACTCGCGTTCCTCGAAGATCGCCGGGCCCTCGATCTCGGCTCCCGGCGGGCAGCCGGTAGCGGTCGTAGACGACATGAGCGACGAACGCGCGCGCACTGCCGGAAAACGCACGCCGCTCGCCCTTCACCGCGCCGTCCGGCCGCCCCTCGACCGTCAGCTTCGGCAGCGTTAGCTCCGCCACCGGCAGGCTCGCACGCACGCAGAAGTTGACGAACTCGACCGGGGACTCCGGATACGTGCGCCCATAGAGCCGCGTGTACGTCTCGTCGAAGCGGCGGCGGAGCTCCACCGGATCGAGCAGGGCAAAATCGCCCGGCGGTATCGGCAGGCTCGTTTCCGAGCCCTGGCCGATGAAGCGCGCCTCGACCGAGCGCGCGAAGTGGACGGGTCCCTCGGCGCCGGTCTTGCGCAGCGTTCGCTCGCCGTCGGCCTCGAGCTCGCGGAACAGCGTCTCGAGCCTGGCGAAGTCGGCGTCGGCCAACGGCACCTTGTGACTGCGCACCAGATCGAATGCACGCGGCGCCGTGAAGAAGCCGAGCGCGGAGCCGACGCCCGCGTTCGGCGGGACGAGCAGGCGCGGCGCGCCGAGCTTGCGCGGCGAGCCCGTAGGCGTGCACGGGACCGGCGCCGCCGAACGCTGCGACCGTCACGCGATGCGGATTTCCGCCGCGCTCGGCGATGTGCGTCTTCGCCGCGGCCGCCATCGTCTCGTTGATCAGGTCGTGGATGCCCCAGACGGCGTCGATGAACGACACGCCGAGCGGCCTCGCGACGCGCTCCTCGATGCCGTGCCGCGCCTTGTCGGGATCGAGCTTCATCGCGCCGCCCAGGAAGTACGTCGGGTCGAGGTAGCCGAGCAGGAGGTCGGCGTCGGTCACCGTCGGTTCGACGCCGCCGCGCCCGTAGCAGATGGGGCCGGGCTCGGCGCCCGCGCTTTCGGGGCCGACCTGCAGCGTGCCGAGCCTGCTCGCGCGCGCGATGCTCCCGCCGCCGGCGCCGATCTCCATCAGGTCGACAACCGGCACCTGGATCGTAAGGCCGCTGCCCTTCTGGAAGCGCTGCACGCGGCCGACCTCGAACGTCGACACGACTGCCGCGACGCCGTTCTCGACGAGGCAGGACTTCGCCGTGGTCCCGCCCATGTCGAAGCAGAACATCGCTGGCACGTCGAACAAACGGCTGTAGTATTGGCCGGCGATGACCGCCGCGGTTGGGCCCGACTCGATGATGCGCACCGGAAACTCGGCGGCGGTCTCGGCGGAGGTCACGCCGCCCGATGACAGCATGATGAACAGCCGGCCGCGAAAGCCCAGCGCGGTGAGTCGCTCCCGCAGCTGCCGCAGGTATGTCTCCGTGAGCGGCTTCACGTAAGCGTTGGTGACCGTCGTACTCGTGCGCTCGTATTCGCGGATCCGCGGCAGCACCTCGTAGGAAATGGAGACCGATACGCCTGGCAATTCCTCGGCGAGGAGTCGCTTCAGCGTGAGCTCGTGCGCCGGATTCTCGAACGAGTTGAGGAGGCACACGGCGATCGATGCGACATCGTGTCGCGCGAGCTCGCGGATCACCTCGCGCGCCATTTCTTCGTCCAGTGGCACGAGGATGCTGCCATCGGCACGCAGCCGCTCGTCGACCTCCAGCCGGCGCTCGCGCGGCACGAGCGGCTCGGGCATCTGCGCGAAGGGATCGTAGGCGGCGTAGCGGATCTCGCGCCCGAGCTCGAGCACGTCGCGGAAGCCGCGTGTCGTGAGGAGCCCGGTGCGCGCCCCCTTGCGCTCGATGATCGCGTTGATCACGAGCGTCGTGCCGTGGATTACTTCCTCGAGCCGGTCCAGACCGCCGGGCACGCGACCGGCCAGCACACGCACGCCTTCCTCGATCGCGTCCGACGGATCGCGCGGCGTCGTCAGGCACTTGTATGTCTCCGTGTGTCCGGTCGCGTCGTCCAGCAGGACGAAATCCGTGAACGTGCCGCCGACGTCGATGCCGATGCGCATGGGGGCTTGCCTTCGAATCGTATACCGTATACTGTACATGGAATGGCCGGCTACCGTAACCCCCTCCTGCAGGCGCCCGCGCGAGCGCTGCCATCGCGGGTGGCGGTCATCGGCGCGGGCACGATCGGCCCGGACATTGGCTACTACCTGAAGAGCGCGCTCCCGGAGCTCGATCTCGTGCTGGTGGACGTCGCGCAGGCGGCGCTGGACCGCGCGCTCGCGCGTTTTTCCGATTACGCCGCCAAGGCGCGCGCCCGCGGCAAGATGAGCGATGCCGAGGCGGATGCCGTGACGAAGGGGGTGCGCGGCACGACCGACTACGATGCGATCCGTGGGTGCGACTGGGTGCTCGAGGCGGCGACCGAAGACCTGGCATTGAAGCAGCGGATCTTCGTTGAAGTCGAGGCGCGTGTGGCGCCCGACGCGCTGATCACCTCGAACACGAGCTCGCTGCCGGCGGAACGGATCTTCTCGGGGCTGCGCCACAAGGGGCGCGCCACGGTCACGCACTTCTTCGCCCCCGCGTGGCGCAATCTGGTCGTCGAGGTCGTGCGCGCGCGCGATGCCGACGGTGCGACGATCGAGTACCTGCGGTGGCTCTTCTGCGTCACGGGCAAGGTGCCGCTCGTCACCGCGGACGTCGAGTGCTTCATGCTCGACCGTGTGTTCGACAACTGGTGCAACGACGCCGCGCTGTGCCTTGCCCGCGCGAGCGCCGCCGAGATCGACAGCATCGCCTCCGAGTTCGTTGCGGCGGGTCCGTTCTACGTGCTGAACCTCGCCAACGGCAATCCGATCATCGTCGAGACCAACACGCTGCAGGCCGCTGCCGAAGGTGATCACTATCGGCCGGCGCCGATCTTTAACTCGGTCGCACGCTGGACGACCGGGGCGATCGGCGAACGTGTCGCCGTGGCGCCCGACGTCGCCGGTGCCGTGCGCGACCGGCTGCTCGGCGTGCTGTGGTCGCAGGCCGCCGACATCGTCGATCGCGACATCGGCGACGCCGCGGACCTCGACCTCGGGTGCCGGCTCGCGCTCGGCTTCCGGGAGGGACCACTCGAGCTCATGCGCACGTCGGGTTCAGTGGAAGTCGAGCGGGTGATGCAACGGTTCGCCGCGGAACGTCCAGGCATGCCGCTGCCACGGCGCGCGCTCGACGACTACCAGCGCTTCGAGCGCGGGATCCTCGTCGACCGCCTCGAAGACGTGATCGTCGTCACGTTGCGCCGTCCCGAGGCGCTCAATGCGCTGAACGACGAGCTGACCGACGAGATCCTCGCGGTGATCCGCCGTCACGAGGGCGACCCTGCGGTCGCGGGGTTTGTGCTCGTCGGCTACGGCACGCGCGCGTTCTGCGCGGGGGCCGAGATCGGCCGCTTTCGCGGGATGCTGGGTGACGCCGGTGCATCGGCACAGTACGCGCGCGACTGCTCGCGGCTGCTCGTGCATCTGGACTCGATGGCGAAGCCGGTAGTCGCCGCGCTCAATGGCGTGGCGCTCGGTGGGGGTCTCGAGCTCGCGATGCGCTGTCACGCCCTCGTCGCATTGCGCGGCGCGGTACTGCAGTTCCCGGAGATCACGCTGGGCATCGCGCCGGGCATCGGAGCGATGGTCGTACCGTATCGGCGCTGGCCGCAGGCGTCCGCGCTGTTCCACGGGATGTTGCGCGGAGCCGAGCGGCTCGACGCCGCACGTGCCCACGAGGCCGGGATCGTCGACGAGCTCGCCGACGACTACGCGTCTCTCGTGCGGCAGGCGGCTGCGCGCGTCCGGGCGCTGGCTGGCGCGCGCCGTCCGGTGCTTGACGGTGCCGTGGCGATCGCGCCGTTCGATGCGGTGGCGCGCGCGCAGTCGTACAGCCGCGAGGTACAGGCGATCATCGAGGATGCCGTGCGTGCCGCTGCGTCCGCGCCGACGCTCGCCGCCGCGCTGGAGATCGGGTACACGGCGTTCGGCCTCAGCGCCTGCACGGCCGCGGCGCGCGAAGGCATCACTGCGTTCGGCGAGCGACGCAAGCCGGACTACTCGAGGACGGGATAGCGACCGTGCGCCACGAGGAAAAAGTCGCAACGGCGGAACCAGCACCGACCCGGATGCTGGGCCCCGCGACCGAGAAGCTGCAGGCGCTGGAGCGGCCGGAGCTGCTCGGCGAGCGCGTATATGCGACGCTGCGCGAGCACCTGCGTGCGGGTCGCATCGTGGCCGGACAGCCGCTCGCAGAGGGCGTGCTCGCGGACCAGCTCGGCGTGTCGCGCACACCGGTGCGCGAGGCGCTGACACGGCTCGCAAGCGAAGGGCTCGTCGTCGCCGACGGCCGCAGCTTCACGGTGCCGATGCTCACGGACGACGACATCGAGGACATCTACGCGCTTCGCTACCTGCTCGAGCCTGAGGCGTTGCGCCTGGTGGCGGCCACCCGGCCGGATCGCAAGGTGCTCTCGCCGCTACGTGCGGCGCTGGACGACATGGCGGCCGCGGACGAGGCGGGCGACGGCGCGGCGTTCATGGAAGCCAACTACCGGTACCGCGACGCGTGGACTGCGCTCGTGCCGAACAAGCGGCTCGTGCGCGCGATCTCGCTTTACGCTGACCATGTCCGTTTCCTGCGTGCGTTCACGCTCGACACCCCCTCCGTGCGCGCTGTCGTCCAGAAGGGGTTGAGGCAGCTCACGGCTGCACTCGCCGCGGGTGACGGCGACGTCGCGGCGAAGGCGATGCGCGCGCACCTGGGCAACGCCAAGCACATCCTGCTCGAAATGAGGAACCCACGATAATGGCCTACCGCGCAGAAATTCCCTATGGCTGCTACTGGAGCACGCCGTTCGCGCGCTGGCAGGGGGCGTTCGCGAACCTGCATTCGATCGAGTTCGCGGCGCACGTCGCAAAGCGCGAGCTCGCACGTCGTAATCTTGCGCCGGAGGCGTTCGACCACGGCGTGCTGGGCTTCAGCGTGCCGCAGAAGCATGCGTTCTACGGGCTGCCGTGGCTCGCCGGGATGGCCGGCGTGGCCCAGATCGGAGGGCCGACAGTGATGCAGGCCTGCGCGACCGGAGTGCGCGTGCTGCTCACGGGTGTGCAGGAGATCGAGTGCGACCTGGCCGAGGTCGCGCTCACGGTGACCTGTGACCGCACGTCGAACGGCCCGCACCTCTACTATCCGAATCCGCGCGGGCCGGGCGGAACGGGTATGCACGAAGATTGGGTGCTCGACAATTTCGGCTGCGATCCGTTCGGGGGGCATTCCATGATCGCCACGGCGGAGAATGTCGCGAAGAAGCACGGCATCGGCACGGCCGAGCAGCACGAGCTGGTGTTGCGCCGCGAGGCGCAGTACCGCGACGCGCTCGCCGACGGACAGTGCGTTCCTCCGGCGATTCATGACCCTGCCGTTCGACGTGCCCGACCCGTCGTACCGCAAGACGGTGGCGACGCTTGGCGGCGACGAAGGGATCCGTTTTTCCGGCGCGGAAGCGCTGGCGAAGTTGAAGCCCGTGCTCGACGGTGGGACCGTGACCTACGGCGGACAGACACATCCGGCTGACGGCAATGCGGCGATCGTGCTCGCGCGTCCCGAGCGTGCGCGCGAGCTTTCGCGCGACCCGACGATTCGCGTGCGCCTGCTCGGCTTCGGACAGGCGCGCGCCGCCCTTGCCCATATGCCCGAGGCGTCGATTCCCGCGGCGCAGCGCGCACTGGCCCAGGCGGGCCTGGCAATCGAGCGCATGCAAGCGATCAAGACGCACAATCCGTTCGCGTTGAACGACATCCTGTTCGCCCGCGCGATGGGCGTGGACCTGGGCAGGATGAACAATTACGGCTGCTCGCTCGTGTGGGGTCATCCGCAGGGGCCGATGGGAACGCGCGCGATCATCGAGCTGATCGAGGAGCTCGCGCTGCGCGGTGGCGGCCATGGGCTCTTCACCGGCTGCGCCGCGGGCGACACCGCCATGGCCGTCGTACTCGAGGTGGGGGAGGCCTAAGCGATGGACCTGTCGCACTGGATCGAGCGGCACGCGCGCTTCGCACCCGGCGCCGTCGCGATCCGCTTCGACGGCGCGGCGATCACCTATGCCGAGCTCTGGCGGCGAATCCTCAATGCGTCGTCGGTGCTCGCCGAACGCGGCGTCGAACGTGGCGACGTGGTCGCGTGGCTCGGCCTCAACCATCCCGCGGTGCTGGTCCTGCTGTTCGCCTGCGCGCGCTTGGGCGCGATGCTCGCGCCGCTCAACTGGCGGCTCACGCCCCCGGAGCACGTGCGTGTGCTGGCGAGCTGCCCGCCGCGCGTGCTGTTCGTCGATCCGGCATTCGCCGCGCACGCGGACGCGATCGACGGTTCGATCGAGACGGCGCCGCTCGACGCGCTCGACGCGCTCGACGCCGATCCGCGCCGCACGCCGGTTGCGGTGGGGGACGAGGATTCGCCGGTGCTGCTGTGCTTCACGTCCGGCTCCACCGGGGCCCCGAAAGGCGTCGTGCTGGCGCAGCGGGCACTCTTCTGGAACGCGGTCAACAGCAGCCACATGCACGACCTGACGAGCGCCGACCGCGTGCTGACGACATTGCCAATGTTCCATGTCGGAGGACTCAACATTCAGACGACGCCGGCGCTGCACGCCGGTGCGGCGGTGACGCTGCATGCGAAGTTCGACCCGGAGGGGACGCTCGACGCGATCGAGCGCGACCGCATCACGCTGACGGTGCTCGTTCCGGCGCAACTGTCGGCGATGATGGCGCTGCCGCGCTGGAACACGGCCGACCTCTCGAGCTTGCGCGTCATCACGACCGGCTCGACCATCGTCACCGAGAAATTCGTGCGTCAAGGCGAGCGAGCGCGGCGTGCCGGTGATCCAGGTGTACGGCGCCACCGAGACCTGCCCGATTGCCGCGTACGTCCGTGCCGCCGACGCGCTGCGCAAGGCCGGATCGGCCGGCACGCCGGCCCTGCATTGCGAAGTGAAGGTCGTGGGCAACGACGGCGCCGAAATGCCGCCGGGGCGCGACGGCGAGGTCCTCGTGCGCGGCCCCAATGTCGCGTCAGGCTACTGGAACGCGCCCGAGGAAACGGCGGGGGCATTCGTGGATGGCTGGTACCGCTCGGGCGACCTCGGCCACTTCGACGACGACGGGCATCTGCACGTCGTCGCGCGCACGAAGGACGTCATCATCTCCGGCGGCGAGAACATCTACCCCGCCGAGGTGGAGAAGGTGCTGCTCGAATGCCCGGCGATCGAGGAGGCGTGCGTCGTCGGCCGTCCCGAGGCGCGCTGGGGCGAGACCGTGGTCGCCGTCGTCGTCCTGAGGTCGGGCTTTCGCATGTCCGAGGCCGAGACGCTCGCACTGTTCGACGGACGCATCGCGCGCTACAAGCACCCGCGCGAGGTGCGCTTCGTCGAGCGCCTTCCGAAGAGCTCGCTCGGCAAGGTGCAGAAGGCAGCGGTGCGCGCGGTCGTGGCGGAAGAACGAACCTGACATGGACTTCGACCTCTCCGAACAGCAGCAAGCCGTGCGCGATCTCTTTGCGCGATTCTGCGATGCCGAGATCCAGCCCCGGGCAGCCGCGCTCGACGAGGCGCACGCATTTCCGCGTGAGTTGTTCGCAGAACTTGCACAAGCTTGGTTTCTTCGGCATGCGCTATCCGGAGGAGGTCGGCGGGACTGGGATGAACCTGCTCTCGTTCTGTCTCGCCCTTACCGAGATCGCGCGTGGCTCCGTTTCGCTCGCCGGATGCGCGGCGATGCAGTCGCTGATGGGAACGGAATTCCTGCATCGGCTCGGCAATGCGGATGTTCGCGAACGGCTGCTCAAGCCGGCGTTGAGGGGCGAAAAGATCGGCGCGATCTGCATGACCGAACCCGACGCGGGCAGCGATCTCGATGGCATCACGACCACGGTACGCAAGGTCGACGGCGGCTACCTGCTCTCGGGACAAAAAACGTGGGTGACTTCGGCACCCGTCGCCGACTTCTTCACGGTGTTCGCGAAGGCGGGAGCCGAGCGGAAGCTGACGATTTTTCTGGTCGAGCGCGAATTCAAGGGCGTCACCGTTGGTCGCGCGATCGAGAAGATGGGCGTGCGCGCGCTGCCGACGTCCGAGGTCGCATTCGACGACTGTTTCGTACCCGACTCGCACCGCCTTTCGCGCGAAGAGGGCGACGGCGAGGGGCACCTGCGCAAGATCCTCGCGGAGATCCGGATCATCACCGGGGCGATCGCGCTCGGCGTGGGCCGCGCCGCGCTGGAGGACGCCGCGCGCTACGCCGCGGAGCGCCGGCAATTCGGCAAGCCGATCGACCGCTTCCAGGCGATCCAGCTCAAGCTTGCCGAGATGGCGACGGGAATGGTTGCGGCCCAACAGCTCGTACACTACGCGGCATGGCTGCGCGACTCGGGCCGCCCGCATCACAAGGAGGCGGCGATGGCGAAGCTCTTCGCCTCCGAGACGGCGGCCAGTGTCTGCGATCAGGCGGCGCGCGTGCTCGCCTCCTACGGGTACGCGATGGAGTACCCGGTGCAGCGCCATCTGCGCGACGTGCGCTTCACGCTGATTGGCGGGGGAACGAGCGAAATCCTGAAGCTCATCATCGCAAAGGAGCTGAACAAGTGAACAATCCGGCGACGACGGGCGACCGGCGGATACGGATCGTGCTGGCCAAGCCCGGACTCGACGGCCATGACCAGGGCGCGAAGGTCGTCGTCCGTGCGCTGATGGATGCCGGCTTCGAGGTGATCTATACCGGATTGCGCCAGACGCCCGAGGCGGTGGCGAGAATCGCGCTGGAGGAGGATGCGGACGTGATTGCGTTGTCGAGCATGGCCGGTTCGCACCTGCCGTTTTGCGCGCGCTTGAGGCCGTTGCTCGAGCAGGCCGGACTCGCGGACAAGCTGTGGATCATCGGCGGCAATCTTCCTGCGCAGGACCACGATGCGCTGCGCGCGCTCGGATTCGCCGGGATCTTCCCGACGGGATCGAGGCTCGGCGCAATCGTCGATTACATTCGGGAACACATGCGATGAGCGCCGCTGAAAGGGAAGCGTTGAAGCCGGTCGTCAACGAATCCGGGATCGAGATCAAGCCGGTCTACACGCCGGCCGACGTCGAGGCGACCGGTGGCTCGGGCATGATCGGGGCGCCCGGCGAGTTTCCCTTCACGCGCGGCATCCACCCGCTCATGTACCGCAGGCGGCCGTGGACGATGCGCCAGTACACCGGGTTCGGGAGTCCGGCGGAAACGAACCAGCGGTTCAAGTACCTCATCGCCAACGGGCAGACCGGATTGAACGTGGCGTTCGACCTCCCCACGCAGATCGGCCTCGACTCGGACGATCCGCTGGCCGAAGGCGAGGTCGGGCGCGTCGGGATGGCGGTCGACACGCTCGCCGATTTCGAGATCGCGTTCGACGGCATCGACCTCGACGCGATCACGGTGTCGCTCACGATCAACGGCGCGGCCGCGATCCTGATCGCGATGTATCTCGCGATGGCCGAGAAGCGCGGTTACGATCCCGCGCGGCTGCGCGGCACGGCGCAGAACGACATCCTGAAGGAGTTCATCGGCCGCGGCACCTGGGTGTTTCCGGTCGAGCCTTCGTTGAAGCTCGTCGGTGACACGATCGAGTATTGCGCGAAGGTCGCGCCCAAGTACACGCCGGTGAGTGTGTGCGGCTATCACATCCGCGAATCGGGCGCGACACCCGCGCAGGAGATCGCTTACGCGTTCTGCATCGCGAAGGCGTACGCGGACGACGCCATCGGCCGCGGCCTCGCGGTGGACGAGTTCGCCGGGCGGCTGTCGTACAACTTCAACATCTTCGGCAACATCTTCGAGCAGGTCGCCAAGTTCCGGGCCGCGCGCGGATTGTGGGCGAAGATCATGAAGGAGCAGTACGGCGCCCGCGACCCGGCGTCGATGCTGATGCGGATGATCGCGGGGGGCGGGGGCGGCGGACTGACCTTCGAGCAGCCGGAGCTCAACATCGTCCGTGGCGCCTATTACGCGCTGATCAGCGCGCTCGCCGGAGCGCAGACGATGGCGCTATGCTGCTACGACGAGGCGTATACGATTCCCACCGAGTACGCGCAGCGCATTTCATTGCGGACGATGCAGCTCCTGATCGAGGAAATGGGGCTTTGTGACACGGTGGACCCGCTGGCAGGCGCCTATTATGTCGAGACGCTGACCAACCAGATGCGGCAGAAGATCGAGGCCATCATGGCGGACGTCGAGGCGCGCGGCGGCATCGTCCGACTGATCGCGGAGGGCCGGATCCAGGCGGAGGTCTCGGCGCAGGCGTACGCGATGCAGAAGTCCATCGAGGCCGGCGAGTTCCGCAAGGTCGGTGTCAACTGCTACCGTATCGCCGAAGAGGAGCACGAGGTGGCGCTCCACCCGTACCACGAGGAAGGCGCGCGCGCGCAGGTGGACTCGCTCAACCGCATCCGCGCCGGCCGTGACGGCGCGGCGGCGCAGGCCGCGCTGTCGCGCGTGGCGGCCGACGCGCGGGCGGGGGTGAACCTGATGCCGGCGATCGTCGCTGCCGTGAAAGCGTATGCAAGCGTGGGTGAAATCACCGAGGAAATGATCGACGTGTACGGCCGCTACCGGGAACCGATTCGATTCTAGCGAGATGCCGACGATGACTACCGATACAGTCCAGGAGTATTGCGCACCCTCCTCGGTCGCCGAAGCGGTGCGGTTCCTGCGCACCGGCGATGCGACGATCCTCGCGGGCGGGACCGACCTGATGCCGCAGACACAGGCCGGGCGTGTGCGGTTCCGGCGCGTGCTGGTGAACGTGCGACGAATTCCCGAGCTTCTGGGCATCGCGCAGGCGGACGGCACCATCCGCATCGGCGCGCTGACGACGGTGACCGAGATCATGGAGAGCGACGTGGTCCGCGCAGCGCTTCCGGTGCTCGCGGAAGCCGGCGATCATTTCGCGAGCGCCCAGCTGCGCAACGCGGCGACGATCGGGGGCAACATCTGCAACGCCTCGCCGGCCGGCGACATGCTGGTGCCGTTGCTGGTGCTCGATGCCGAGGTCGAGCTCGTCGGGGATGCCGACGGGGTCCTGGCGGCGCGGCGCCTTCCGCTCGCGGAGTTCTTCACCGGTCCCGGAAAGACTCGTCGCGCGCCCGGCGAGCTCCTCGTCGCCGTGCACATACCGCAGCCGGCGGAGGGCTTTGTCGCTCGTTTCGTGAAGTTCGGCACGCGTCCGGCGCTGGACATCTCGGCCATTTCGATCGGTGTCGCCGGTGTGCTTCGGAACAAGGCGCTCACCGGTGTGCGCGTCGCGTTTGGCGCCGTGGCGCCCACTCCGATGCGGGCGCAGGAAACCGAGGCGGCGCTCGAGGGCCGCCCCTTGACCGCGGATACCATCGCCGCGGTCGCCGGCGTCGCTCGCGCCGAGGTACATCCGATTACGGACGTCCGTGCCTCCGACTGGTACCGGCTGGAGCTCGTAACGAATCTCATGCGAAGGGTGCTGACCGATGTCGCTGCGTAAGGAAATCAGTTTCACGATCAACGGCGCGCCGAAACGGGTCACCGTGCCCGTCGCGATGAGCGCGCTCACCCTGATCCGGGATGAGCTCGGGCTCACCGGCACCAAGTATGGGTGCGGCGAGGGCGAATGCGGGGCGTGCACCATCATCGTCGATGGCCGGTCGGTCAACGCCTGCCTGCAGTTCGCCGTCGATTGCGACGGGCGCGAGCTGGTGACGATCGAGGGGCTGGGCAACGACGCGGTCGCCGACCGCCTGCGGGCGGCCTTTGTCGTGCACGGCGCCGTCCAGTGCGGGTTCTGCACGCCGGGCATGGTGGTGCAGGCCAAGGCGCTCCTCGACGGCAACGCGCATCCGACGCGCTCCGAGATCCAACGGGGGATCGAGGGCAACCTGTGCCGTTGCACGGGCTACGTCAAGATCATCGACGCGATCGCCAGCGCGGCGGAAGGCACCTGAAGGAAGATCGACCATGGAAGTCATCGAGAAAGACTCGCTGATCGGCAAACGGATCGCCAAGCTGGATGCGCCGGACAAGGCGGGCGGCAAGACGCGCTATATCCACGATCTCAACCTGCCGGGACAGTTGCACGCGAAGATTCTCCGGTCGACTCGCGTGCATGCAAGGATCGTTCGCATCGACACCGCGAGGGCTCGGGCATTGCCTGGTGTGCACGCGGTCTTGACCGCGGCGGACGTCCCCTACCAGCGACCCCTGGGCGTTTCGAAGGACCACCTGCCGCTCAAGGGCGACAAGGTCCGCAGCCTGCGCGACGAAATCGCTGCTGTCGCGGCCGACAGCGAGGAGGTTGCGGAAGCAGCGCTGCGGCTGATTGACGTCGAGTACGAGGATCTGCCGCGCTTACGGATCCGCGGCTCGCACGGGAGCCCGGCGCGCCGGTGATCCACGCCGAGCACCCCGACAACATCACGATGAATTTCGACTACGAGCACGGCGACGTCGTCGCCGGGGAAGCGGAATCGGACGTCGTGATCGAGGACACGTTCCGACTTCACTACGTGACGCACTGCTGCATGGGCGTGTCCGGCATCATCGCCGACTTCGATCCCTCGGGTAACCTGACGCTGTACTCGAACACGCAGGTGCCCTTCCTGCACAAGCGCGAATTCGCCGAAGTGCTGCAGATGGACCCGGGACGCATCCGGATCATCCAGCCGCCGATCGGCGGCGGCTTCGGCAGCAAGCTCGACATTTATCCGTTCGAGCCGATCTGCATCTTCCTGGCGCGCGCAACCAAGCGGCCCGTGAAGCTGCTGTTCACGCGCGAGGAGGAATTCATCGCCTCGCCGACGCGGCAGCCGGTCGTGCTGACGTTGCGGAGCGGGGTGAAGAAGGACGGGACGCTGACCTTCCGCACGGTCGACACCCTGCACGACAACGGCGCATATACATCGTGGGGGGCCACGACGCCCTTCGTGATGATGCAGACGATCTCGTCGCTCTATCGGGTTCCGCACTGCCGATATCACACGACGGTCGTCTACACGAACAATCCGTACGCCGGCTCGTTCCGCGGCTACGGCAACCTGCAGGGAACGTTCGCCGTCGAGAGCCACATGGACAAGCTCGCCGTGGCCGTCGGGATGGATCCGCTCGATTTCCGGCTGCAGAACGCGCAGGTGCCCGGCGAGGTCACGCCGCAGGGAATGCACTTCAAGAGCTGCGGGTTCAGGGATTGCCTGCGCATCGCGGGGGAAGCGAGCGACTACCAGCGGAAGCATCGCGAGAACATCGCGAACCAGACGAAGCCCGGGAGCCTGAAGCGCGGCGTCGGCATCGCCTCGATGCTGCACGTGGGCGGTGGCGCGAAGATCTATCCGTCGGACGGCTGCGGGACGATCCTCAAGATCGACGATTTCGCGCATATCACCGTGATGACCGGTGCTTCCGAGATCGGCCAGGGCTCGGAGACGGTGCTGGCCCAGCTGGTCTGCGAGGAACTCGGCATGCCGCTGTCGGCGGTGACGGTCGTCAACAACGACACCGACATCACGCCGTGGGACGTCGGTGTCCACGCCAGCCGCACGACCTTCATCGCCGGGAATTCGGCGATCGGCGCCGCGCAGAAGGCGAAGGCCAAGATCTTCGCGGCCGCGGCGAAGCTGACCGGCCACGATCCGGCAGCGCTCGACTTGCGATCCGGCCACATCGTCGAGGCGGCGACCGGAAACGCGCTGATCTCGCTCGCCAAGCTCATTCGGTCGCTGCACTTCTCCGACAAGGCCGAGTTGGTGATGACGACGAATTACTACGAGCCGCCGAGCCACCACCAGGACAAGGGTTTCAAGGGCGATGTCTCGGCCGCGTACGCATGGGCATCGCAGGTGATCGAGGTCGAGGTCGACGTCGACACGGGCGTGGTCCGGATGCTGAAGGTGACCGCGGCGCACGACGTGGGACGGGTGCTCAATCGCCTGGGGATCGAAGGCCAGATCGAGGGCGGCATCGTCATGGGCGAAGGCTATGCGCTCACCGAGGAGCTGATCGTCGAGAACGGCGTGATCCGCAACCCGGCGTTTCGCGACTACAAGCTCGTCACCGCGCCCGAGATTCCGGAGATGGACATCCATTTCGTCGAGACGATGGACGGGGAGGGACCGCAGGGCGCGAAAGGCGTCGGCGAGGCGCCGGCGATCTGCATTGCGGCCGCGACCGCGAACGCGATCGAGAACGCGACCGGCGTGCGTATCTACGAGTTGCCGTTCACCCCGGAGAAGGTGTACCGGGCGTTGCACGCGGCACGGAACCAGCGGGTCGCCGCATGAGCGAGGCGGCGCGCGGATTGCGGGCGGCACGCCAGGCGCTGAAGGTGGCTGCATGAAACGGCGTACCGTGCTCTCGCTCGAGCAGGCGCTGTCGCTCCCTTACGCGACGCTGCGGTTTGTTCAGCTCGGATGGCGGGTGATCCGCGTCGAGGCGTTCGCGCCCGGCGAATCGCTGCCAGGCGACCCCAACCGCTACATCGGCGCGCGCGTCGTCGACGACGACCGGCGCAGCTACTTCGTCGCGCCCAATGTCGGCAAGGAGGCCATTGCGCTCAACCTGCGCACGAGCGAGGGTCGCGCGCTGCTGGCACGGCTCGTCGCGGCGCTCGATGTCGACGTGTTCTGCTGCAATACGTTGCCGCGGCGCTACGAAGCGCTGGGCATCGACTACCCGACGCTCGCCGCGGCGAAGCCGGACCTTATCTGGGCGGGCATCTCGGCGCTGGGCCCGGACTACCCCGACGTGCCCGGCTACGACCCGGTGCTGCAGGCGATGGTGGGCTACATGGAGCTCACCGGCGATCCGGCGGGGCCGCCGACGCTGACCGGCGTGCCGGTCGTCGACCTGAAGGCCGGGGACGAAGTCTATGCCGGTGTGCTGCACGCACTGGCCGAGCGCGCGGAAACCGGACGCGGTGCGCGGATCGACGTGTCGATGCTGCAGGCGGCGGCATCCTGGCTGATCACGACGCTGCCGCTGGTCGACTTCGGCTGCGCTCCCTCGGAGATCACCCGCTGCGGCAACGAGCACCGCAAGTTCATCCCGACCAATGTCTACCCGACGCGCGACGGCTTCATTTACGTTGCCATCGGCAACGACCTGCAGTGGCGGCGACTGACCGAGATTCCGCGCTTCGCGTCGTTGGCCCGCGAGGAGCGCGCGACCAACGAGGGCCGCCAACGCGAGCGGAACGCGATCCAGGCCGAGATTGCGGCCATCGCCGCCACGGCCGCATCCGCGGAGCTCGCCGAGGGCTTCGCGCGGGCGACGATCGCGCACGCCATGATCAACGACATTCCTGCGGTGCGCTCGCTGGCGCCGCTGGCACAGAAGCTCACCCGGACACGGGCGCCCGACGGCCGCGAGATCCGGATGCAACCAGCGGCGGTCGACGTGCCCGGCGCGCCGCGCGAGCTGGCCTTCGCGCCGAAGTACGCGCAGCACACCACGGCGGTGCTGCGCGAGGCCGGCGTGACCGACGCCGAGCTCGGCATTCTCGCAAGCCGCGGCGTGGTCCCGCCTGAAAGCATGGTGTCGGGCGCCGATCAACCTGCCTACGCGCAAGGAAACGCGTAGATGAAGAAGCTCGAAGGCAAGGTGGCGATCGTGAGCGGTTCGGGGCGCGGGATCGGGCAGGCGATTGCGATCAAGTTGGCATCCGAGGGCGCGCGCGTGATCGTCAACGATCTCGACGATGCTCCCGCGCAGGAAACGGTGGAGCGGATCCGCGCGGCCGGCAGCGATGCCTGGGCGGTTGTCGGCGACGTGACGGAGCCCGACTTCGGCGCGCGCTTCGTCGGCGCGGCGCTCGAACGCTTCGGCGGGCTCGACATCATCGTCAACAATGCGGGTTATGCCTGGGACAGCGTCGTCCAGAAGATGACCGACGAGCAGTGGCAGGCGATGCTCGACGTGCACGCAACCGCGCCAGCGCGAATCCTGCGCGCGGCTGCCGAGCCTATCCGACAGATGGCGAAAAAGGAGAAGGACGCAGGCCGGATCGTCCAGCGCAAGGTGGTCAACATCACCTCGATCGCGGGCCTGTACGGCAATGCCGGCCAGGCCGCCTACTCGGCGGGCAAGGCGGCCGTGATCGGGCTGACCAAGGCGCTCGCGAAGGAGTGGGGTCGCTACAACGTGAACGTCAACGCGGTCGCCTTCGGCTACATCCAGACGCGGATGACGCAACCGGTCGGCTCGGTCGAGGCGGTTGCGCACATCGGCAATCGGGAAGTCAAGATGGGCGTGCAGCCGGAGATGCTGGAATTCATGAGGAAGATGATCCCGCTGGGACGCGGCGGGACGCCTGAAGAAGCCGCCGGCGCCGTCTTCCTGTTCTGCATTCCCGAATCGGACTACATTAGCGGCGAAGTCCTGCTCGCGAGCGGTGGATTCGTCATGTGAAGCGGGGTCGGCATCCCGAGGGACTGCGGGCGAACAGTCCCCGGGGCCGGGCAACCGGGTTGAGGGAAGCGGAGGCGTGGAAGCTTCGAGGACCACAGGAGGGAACGACATCATGATGGGTAAACGCATTGTTGCATCGTTGGCCGGGCTCGCCGCGGGCTTTTTCGCGCTGTCCGTGGGAGCGCAGGTCAAGATCGGCGTCATAGCCTCGTCGACCGGCGCCATTCCCTTCGTTGGCATCCCGCAGAAGAACGCGGTCGCACTGCTGCCCAAGAAAATGGGCGACTTCGACGTCGAGTATCTCGTGTTCGACGACGCCAGCGACCCAACCCAGACCGTGCAACTGACCAAGAAGCTGCTCGCCGAGTACAAGATCGACGCCCTGATCGGCCCCTCGGGTTCGGGCAACGCCATGGGCGTGCTGTCCTTCATGGCCGAGGCGCAGACGCCGATGCTGGCGCCGGTCGGTACTGCGGCCGTGGTGCTGCCGATGGACGACAAGAAGCGCTGGGTGTTCAAGACCCACCCCAACGACGACGTCCTCAGCGAGGGCCTGGTAGCAGCAATGACCAAGCGCGGCATCAAGAGCGTGGCCTTCATCGGCCGCGCCGACCCCTACGGCGAGAACTGGTACAAGACCTTCGCGCCGATGGCCGAGAAGGCCGGCATCAAGATCGTCGCCAACGAGCGCTATGGTCCCAAGGACACCAGCGCGTTGGCCCAGGCGCTGAAGATGATCGCCGCCAAACCCGACGCCATGATGATCGCCGGCGTCGGCGCCGACGCCGCGATGCCGCACGCACAACTTGTCGATTCCGGCTACAAGGGCCCGATCTTCCAGACCCATGGCGCCGCCTCCGGCGCCTTCCTGCAGATCGGCGGCAAGAAGGTCGAAGGCGCGCTGATCATTGGGCCGCTGGTCGTCGTACCCGACGAGATCCCCGACAGCGTGGTTTCCAAAAGCGTGACCCTGGACCTCGTCAGCGGCTACGAGAAGGCTTTCGGTTCCAAGCCGCCAATCTTCGCCGCCGGCACCTATGACGCCGGCCTGCTGCTGGCGCGTGCGATCCCCATCGCCGCCAAGAACGGCAAGCCGGGCTCGCAGGAGTTCCGCTCGGCGCTGCGCGACGGCCTCGAAAGCACCAAGGAGATGAAGGCCTCGCAGGGCGTGATCAACATGTCCCCGGCCGATCACTCGGGTTACGACTTGCGCGGCCAAGTGTTGCTGACCGTCAAGGACGGCAAGTTCACCCGCGTGAATGATTGAGGCCGCCGGAGGCGGCCGGTTCGCCCTGGCCTGCCGCCCGCCTCCCACGATGAGCCGCAAGAACCAACCCGCCTGGACTCCGCCCGCTGAGCACGCGGCACTGTTGCCGCCGTTCAGCGGCAACGAGTTCAACGGCTGGGGCGAGGCCGGACTGCGCAGCCCGCGCCAGATCTTCTGGCTGCGCAAGCCCGCGGGCCATCCCTACGCGCGCCTGCTCGAAGCAGTCAAGCAGCGCTTCGTTTCCGTGCCGGCCTACCGCGACGTCTACGCCCTGGCCGATCGGGGTCCAGGCAAGCTGCCGCCTCCGGCCAAAATCGTCGTGTCGCCGGCGCCGACTCATGGACCCGGCAGGTCAAGGACTTCGCGCTCAACCGGCCCGGCGCCCGACCCGCAGGCTACCCCGGGGCCGGGAGCGAATCGGAAGTTGTCGGCATCGCGCGCATCGAACCGGCCTGGGTATACGAAGGCTTCGAGTCCACACTGCCCAACCTGATAGCCGCAAGAAGTTGCTGATGCGTGGCACGGTCAAATGGACGGTGGATTTCGACCGCTGCATCGCCTACTTCAACGAGACCTACGGCTGCGGCATATGCCTCGCCGTCTGCCCTTGGAGCACGCCGGGCCGAGCGCCGAAGCTGGCGCAGCGCTTCGCCCGCCGTGCCGTCGAGAAGCGCGTTGCGAAAGACACCGAATGACGCCCTCGCACCGCGCGACGCGCTCGAAGGCACGATGGAGCTCGTGGCAACGCAGGGCGTGTACAACATGACGCCCGCGTATCATTCCAGGTTCGACCAGCGCGGGCGCGTGCTGCTGGCGGTTCGCGACGGCAAGTGGGCGCTGCTGGAGAATTGATCGTTCGATGATGGCGCGGGGCGGGTCGCGGTCCGGGTGGTTCGGCGGCCCGCTCTGGGTCAGCGGGTTCCGTCCGTTCTTCCTGCTCGGGACGGCGTACGGACCTGATCGCGCTCGGCGCGGCGCTGCCGACGCTTGTCGGCGGCCCGACTCTCGTACACCTTCGGGCTCGGCTACCGGGTTGTGGCACGGCCACGAGATGACTTCGGCTTCGCCGTCGCGATCATCTGCGGACTGCTGCTGACCGCGTTGCCGAGTTGGGCCGGGGTCCCCGAACAGGTCGGAGGACGGCTTGCATTCCTCGTCGCCACCTGGCTCGCGGGGCGGCTCGCGGTCTGGCTCGCTCCGTTTCTGCCGCCTGCTTTGGTGGCTATCGCGGATGTTGCGACGCTCGTCGCGTTGACCGTGATGCTCGCGCCCGGATTGTTGGCGGCCATGGACAAGCAATTCCTGGTCGTCCTGCCGGTACTGCTGGCGCTTGCCGTGACCAATCTCGTTTTCCACTGGGAGCTGGCGGCAGGATTCGCGCCCGACGCATCGCAGGCGTCGGATGCCGCGGTTGCCACGATTGCGGTCCTGTTCTCGCTCACTGGCGGATTCATGACGCCCGTGTTCACCCGCAATGCGTTGATCGAAACGGGCGCCGCCGATCATGTCCGCGAGCATCGCCTGGTCGAATTCGCCGCGCACGCGAGTGTCGTCGGCTTCGCGCTCGCCATCGCTTTGGCGGCGTCACCGCGCTTGCTGGCCGGCATCGCCATCGCTGCATGCGCCGCACATGCATTGCGGCTTTACGGCTGGCGGGGATTCGCGGTGCGGGGCACGGCGCTGGTATTCGGGATGCACGTCGCCTATGCGTGGCTGGTCATTGCATTCGCGCTTGCCGCCGCGTCGGCTTCCGGACTTGGGCTTGACCCACGCGCCTGGGTCCACGTGGTGACCATAGGCGCGGTGGGCACGATGATGCTGGCGCTGATGCCACGTGTATCCCTGCGCCACACCGGCCGCGCGCTGGTGTCGACACCCGGCATGACCATCGCGTACCTTACCCTGGCCGCCGCGACGGTGCTGCGGCTCGGGTTTTCGACGGCGGGATTCGGAGCGTGGGCGATCGGCGCCGCCGCGTTCCTTTGGGCGCTGTGCTTTGCCTGGTATCTGGTCGTCTACGGCCCGATGCTGATGCGGGCAAGCCTGCCACGGCGTCCGCCGGGCTGAGCGGACGAACCCGGCGGTCACGCCACCCGGTCAGCGTCGCCGAGTGCCGCCCAGCAGCGACCCCAGCACGCCACGCACGATCTCGCGGCCGACCGTCGAGCCGACGGTGCGCGCAGCGCTTTTCGCCATTGCTTCGACCATGCTGTCCTTGCGTCCGCTGCCCGACATCAGGCCGCCGAGCGATCCCTTGAGCGAATCCATCCAGCCTCCGCTCGCCGCAGTCTCTCCGGCCGGGGTTCCTCCGGAGGGCGCAGGCGCGCCGGCACCGGCGCGCCCCCTGAGCCGCTCGTACGCGGAGTCGCGGTCGACTGTCTTGTCGTAGACGCCCGCCACGGGCGAGGCGGCCAGCACCGCTCGCCTCTCGTCTGGCGAAATAGGGCCGATGCGGCTCGCCGGAGGCAGCACATACGCACGCTCGACCATCGTGGGGCGACCCTTCTCGTCGAGGAACGATACCAGCGCCTCGCCGACGCCGAGCTCGGTGATCGCCCTTTCAGTGTCGAGCTTCGGGTTCGCGCGCATCGTCTCCGCCGCTGCTTTCACGGCCTTCTGGTCGCGCGGCGTGAAAGCGCGCAGCGCGTGCTGCACGCGATTGCCGAGCTGCCCCAGCACCGCGTCCGGCACGTCGAGCGGATTCTGCGTGACGAAGTACACGCCCACGCCCTTCGACCGGATCAGCCGCACGACCTGCTCGATCTTGTCCAGCAGGTTCTTCGGCGCGTCGGTGAAGAGCAGGTGCGCCTCGTCGAAGAAGAACACGAGCTTGGGCTTGTCGCGGTCGCCGACCTCGGGAAGCCGCTCGAAGAGTTCCGAGAGCAGCCACAGCAGCAGCGTCGAGTAGAGCTTCGGTGCATTCAGAAGCTTGTCGGCAGCCAGGATGTTCACGATGCCCTTGCCGCCCGCACCGGTCTGCAGGAGATCGTCGATGTCGAGCATCGGCTCGCCGATGAACTTCTCGGCACCCTGCTGCTCCAGCGTGAGCAACCCGCGCTGGATCGCGCCGATCGACGCCGCGGAGACGTTGCCGTAGTTCGTCTGGAACTGCTGGGCGTTGTCGCCGACGTGCTGGAGCATCGCCCGCAGGTCTTTCAAGTCGAGCAGCAGCAGCCCGTTGTCGTCGGCGACCTTGAACACCAGCGTCAGCACGCCTTCCTGCGTCTCGTTGAGGCCCAGGATGCGCGACAGGAGGAGCGGACCGAGGTCCGACACCGTGGCGCGAACCGGGTGACCCTGCTCTCCAAGCACGTCCCAGAACACCGCCGGGCAGCCAGCGAACGCAGGGGCCTCGAGGCCGATGAGCTTCAGGCGTTCGGCGAGTTTCGGCGACGCCGCACCCGGCTGCGTGATACCGGCGAGATCCCCCTTTACGTCGGCCATGAACACGGGCACGCCGATGGTCGAAAAGCGCTCCGCCATCACCTGGAGCGTGACCGTCTTGCCGGTCCCCGTGGCGCCGGTGATGAGGCCGTGCCGGTTGGCGAGCGCTGGCAGCAGGCAGAGTTCCACGGCCGCGTTCTTGGCAATCACCTGGGGGTCGACCATTGGGGGTGCTCCTGTGGCGGGGTGAGGGTCCAATCTTACCGTGTCGATGCACGATCGCGTGACGGCGATAGGCGCACAGGCGGCGGCTGCCGGCCGCCGGCCGAACCGGCCGCTCCTGCGGGCTTGGTGCCCCTGCGGCCGCCATGCCCGGGAGGTTCCGAACGGAGGGCACCGGCCATGGCGAATCGGGTTCGAAAACGCTTCAAATCTCCCGCGATTTCTGCTATGATTCACCCCGATAAGTAAGAGAAATGGGCTGGGCACAGCCCATTTTTTTTTGCCGCGACCGTTTGCGCATGGCTACGAACCTGTCCGAGCTCCTGGAGAAGACGTTGCCCCCATTGGGTTACGAGGTGGTCGACTGGGAGGCCTCTCCCGGGGGCCGGCTCGTCCGCGTGTTCATCGACAAGCCGAATGGCGTCGACGTCGAGGACTGCGCCCGCGTGAGCCGGCACCTGACGCGCCTGTTCACGGTCGAGAACATCGACTTCGACCGCCTCGAGGTGTCCTCGCCGGGATTGGATCGGCCGCTCAAGAAGGCGGCGGATTTCGTCCGCTTCGCCGGCGAGCAAGCCGAGTTGCGTTTGGTCAACCCGGTGGACAATGCGCGCCGCGTGAAGGGTGTGCTGCGCGGGTGTGAAGACGGTGCCGTCCGGGTCGAGACGGCGCAGGGAATGAAGACGATCGCGCTGGCCGACATCGGCCGGGCGCGGCTCGTGCCCAGGATCGAGTGGAGAAACGCGAACATGAACCGCGAACTGCTGCTGCTGGTCGATGCGCTTGCGCGCGAAAAGAACGTGCCGAAGGACATCGTCTTCACGGCGCTGGAGTCGGCGCTCGCGTCGGCCACCAAGAAGCGCTTCCCCGACGAGATCGACGCACGCGTGTCGATCGACCGCGAGACCGGAGACTACGAATCGTTCCGGCGCTGGACCGTCGTGCCCGACGAGGACCACGAGGAGCCCGCCTACCAGATCGCGATCACCGATGCGGCGGAGCGCGACCCGGCGCTCAAGCTCGGCGACATCGTCGAGGAGCCGCTCGAGCCCGTGGCCTTCGGCCGCATCGGCGCCCAGGCGGCGAAGCAGGTGATCCTGCAGAAAATCCGCGACGCCGAGCGCGAGCAGATCCTGAACGACTTCCTGGAGCGGGAGGACAACCTCCTCACCGGCACCGTCAAGCGGATCGAGCGTGGCAACGTGATCATCGAGTCCGGCCGCATCGAGGGCGTGATTCCGCGCGACCAGCTCATTCCGAAGGAGATGCTGCGGGTAGGCGACCGAATCCGTGCCTACGTGACCAAGATCGACCGCACCGCCAAGGGGCCGCAGCTCATCCTGTCGCGGATCGCGCCGGAATTCCTGGTCCGGCTGTTCGAGCTGGAGGTGCCGGAAATCGAGGAAGGGCTGATCGAGATCCGTGCCGCTGCGCGTGATCCGGGGATACGGGCGAAGATCGCGGTCAAGTCGAACGATCCCCGGCTCGACCCGCAAGGGACCTGCATCGGCATGCGGGGATCCCGCGTCACCGCGGTGACCAACGAGCTGGCCGGTGAACGCGTCGACATCATTCTCTACTCGGACGACCCGGCGAAATTCGTGATCAATGCGCTCGCCCCGGCCGAGATCTCGTCGATCGTCGTCGACGAGGAGCGACACAGCATGGACGTCGTCGTCGACGAGGAGAATCTCGCGATCGCGATCGGCCGCCTCGGCCAGAACGTTCGCCTCGCCTCCGAGCTCACGGGCTGGGAGCTCAACCTGATGAGCGTGGAGGATTCGCAGAAGAAGCACGAGGAGGAAGGACAGCGTCTGCGCGGCCTGTTCATGGACAAGCTCGACGTCGACGAAGAAGTCGCCGAGATCCTGATCGGCGAGGGCTTCACGTCGCTCGAGGAAGTCGCCTACGTGCCGATCAACGAGATGCTCGAGATCGAAGCCTTCGACGAGGAGACGGTGAACGAGCTGCGCAGCCGCGCGCGCAACGCGCTCCTGACCGAGGCGATCGTCCGCGAGGAGTCGGTCGAGAACGTCGAGGAGGCGTTGCTCGCGCTCGAAGGGATGGACACCGAGATTGCGAGCGCCCTCGCCGCGCACGGCATCGTGACGCGCGACGCGCTCGCGGACCTCGCGGTCGACGAGCTCGTCGAGCTCACGGGGATTGCCGAGGCGCGGGCGCAGGAATTGATCATGAAGGCACGCGCGCATTGGTTCGAGCAGGCTCCCGAAGGGCTGGAGCCGGCGGCGTCGACGCAGCACTAGCAGCAGGGGACTCGAGGACGCGGGAGAGGCGCATGGCGCAAACGACGATCGAACAATTCGCGACCGAGCTCAGGATGCCGGCTGGCGCGCTGCTGGAGCAGCTCGTCAAGGCCGGGGTCGCCGGCAAGAGAGAAGGCGACGGGCTGTCGGAGCAGGACAAGACCAAGTTGCTCGAGTATCTGCAAAAGCAGCACGGGGCGGCCGGCGAACCGAAGAAGAAGATAACGCTGACGCGCAAGCAGACGACCGAGATCAAGGCCGCGGGCACGACGGGCCGGGCGCGCACGATCCAGGTCGAGGTGCGCAAGAAGCGCGTGTTCGTCAAGCGCGACGAAACCGAAGCCGCGCCCGTCGTCGAGGAGGCGCCCAAGCCGGCTCCTGCCCCGCTGATCACGCCGGAGGAACTTGCGGCGCGCGAAGCCGAGGAGCGCAAGGCGCACGAGCTGATCGCGCGGCAGCAGGAGGAGCTCCAGAAGAAGCAGGAACAGGCGGTCAAGCGCAAGACCAAGAAGGAACGGGAAGCCGAGGAAGCCGCGGCCAAGGCGGCTGCCGCAGGCGGCCGCCGCCGCGGAAGCGGTGAAGACCGGCCAAGGGCGCGGAAGCGCCGGCCGCCAAGGCCAAGACCGAGGGAACGCTGCATCGCCCGGCGGCCAAGCCCGGCGAGAAGGCGCGGCCCGCCAAGAAGACCGGGACCGCGTTCCAGGAGGAAGCGGCGCGGCGTCGCGCGCTCAAGTTGCGAGGCGACGTCACCGGAGGGACCGCGACAGCCGGCTGGCGTCAGCCGAAGGTCGGTCACCGGCGCCACGACGAGGAGGGTGTCGAAGGCGCCGCGCTGGCGCCGGCGGGTCAAATCTTCCGCGAAGTGACGATTCCGGAAACGATCACCGTCGCCGACCTTGCGCACAAGATGTCGGTGAAGGCCGCCGAGGTCATCAAGGCGCTGATGAAGCTCGGCCAGATGGTGACGATCAATCAGGTGCTCGACCAGGAGACGGCGATCATCCTGGTCGAGGAAATGGGCCACAAGGCCAAGGCCGCGAAGCTCGACGATCTCGACGCCTTGCTCGCGCAAACGCAGGAAGCCGGCGACGTGGCGGCCGAACCGCGGCCGCCGGTGGTCACCGTGATGGGCCATGTCGACCACGGCAAGACATCGCTGCTCGACACCATCCGCCGCACGCGCGTCGCGAGCGGCGAGGCGGGCGGGATCACGCAGCACATCGGCGCCTACCACGTCCAGACCAAGAAGGGTGTGATCACGTTCCTCGACACGCCGGGTCACGAGGCGTTCACCGCGATGCGCGCGCGCGGGGCCAAGGTCACCGACCTGGTCGTGCTGGTCGTTGCCGCGGACGACGGCGTGATGCCGCAGACCAAGGAAGCGATCGCGCACGCGAAGGCGGCCCACGTGCCGCTCCTCGTGGCGATGAACAAGATCGACAAGCCGGAGGCGAATACGGAACGCGTGAAGCAGGAACTGGTGGCCGAGAGCGTGATACCCGAGGAATATGGCGGCGACACGCAGTTCATCCCTGTTTCGGCCAAGACCGGCCAGGGGATCGACGAGCTGCTCGACGCGATCCTGCTGCAGGCGGAAGTGCTCGAGCTCAAGGCGCCGAGGGATGCGCCTGCGAAGGGCATCGTCATCGAGTCGCGCCTCGACAAGGGGCGCGGTCCGGTCGCGACCGTGCTCGTGCACTCGGGAACGCTGAAGCGCGGCGACATCGTGCTCGCCGGCGCCGTGTTCGGCCGGGTGCGCGCGATGACCGACGAGACCGGCAAGAGCGTTGCTGCGGCCGGCCCGGCCATTCCGGTCGAGATTCAGGGGCTCTCCGACGTGCCGCTCGCCGGCGAGGACGTGATGGCGCTCGGCGACGAGCGCAAGGCGCGCGAGATCGCGCTGTTCCGCCAGGGCAAGTTCCGCGACGTGAAGCTCGCGAAGCAGCAGGCGGCGAAGCTCGAGAACATGTTCGACCAGATGGCCGAGGATGCCATCAAGTCGCTGGCGCTGATCGTGAAGGCGGACGTGCAGGGAAGCTACGAGGCGCTGACGCAGGCGCTGACCAAGCTGTCCACCGGCGAGGTGAAGGTCAACATCGTGCATGCCGCCGTCGGCGGCATCACCGAATCCGACATCAACCTGGCGCTTGCGTCGAAGGCGGTCGTCATCGGCTTCAACGTTCGCGCGGATGTCGCGGCGCGCAAGCTCGCCGAGCACAGCGGTGTCGACATCCGGTACTACGACGTCATCTACGACGCGGTCGACGAGGTGAAAGCCGCCCTCTCGGGGATGCTGGCGCCGGAGAAGAAGGAGAATCAGCTCGGGCTGGTCGAGGTGCGCGAAGTCTACAAGATCTCGAAGGTGGGAACAGTCGCCGGCTGCTACGTGCTCGACGGCGTGGTGAAGCGCGGTGCGCGCGTGCGCCTGCTGCGGGACAACGTCGTGGTGCACGACGGCGAGCTCGATTCGCTCAAGCGCTTCAAGGACGACGTGCGTGAGGTGAAGGGCGGCTTCGAGTGCGGCCTGTCGCTGAAGAACTTCAACGACATCGAGAAGGGCGACCAGCTCGAGGTCTACGAGATCGTCGAGGTATCGCGGACGCTGTAGGAAAAGGGCGGGCGGTGAAGAGGCATTCGCAACGGGCGCAACGCGTCGGGGACCAGATCCAGCGCGAGCTCGCCGAGCTTCTGCGCGAGGAGGTCAAGGATCCGCGCGTGGGGCGGGTGACGGTCACGGGCGTCGAGGTTTCGCCGGACCTGTCGCATGCCAGGGTGTTCGTCACCCACCTGGCCGGTCGCGACCATGCGGACGAGGCGGTGCAGGCGCTGCAGCACACTGCCGGCTTTCTGCGCACCGAGCTTTCGCATCGCCTCAAGCTGTACTCGGTGCCCCAGCTCCACTTCGCCTACGACGATTCGATCGAGTCCGGCATGAAGCTCTCGCAGTTGATCGACGACGCGATCGCCGAGGATCGCAAGCACCCGTCGTAGCCGATGCGCCGGCGGGTCGACGGAGTCCTGCTGCTCGACAAGTCGCCCGGACTCTCGTCGAACGCTGTCCTGCAGCGCGCGAAGCGGATCTTTGCCGCGGAAAAGGCGGGACACACCGGCACGCTCGATCCGCTGGCGTCTGGCCTGCTGCCGCTGTGCTTCGGCGAGGCGACCAAGTTCGCGCAGATGTTGCTCGACGCGCGCAAGGAATACGTTGCGACCGTGAACTTTGGTCGGGCGACGGCGACCGGCGACGAGGAGGGCGAGACGATCCGCGAATGTCCGGTGGCGTTCTCGCGTGCCGAGTTCGAAGCGGCGCTTCCGCGCTTCCTCGGCCGGACGCTGCAGCTGCCGCCGCGCCATGCGGCGCTCAAGCACCAGGGACGGGCCTTCTACGAGTATGCCCGGGCCGGCGTCGAAATCCCCCGCGTGCCGCGCGAGATCGAGATCGAAGCGATCGAGATCGTCGAATGGGCGCTGCCGGTCGTCGTGCTTCGCGTCGCATGCGGCAAGGGCACGTACATCCGCACGTTGGCGGAAGACCTGGCGATCGCGGTCGGGAGTTGCGCGCATCTCGCGGCCCTCGAACGAACGGCGAGCGGGCCGTTCATGCTGGATGGCGCGGTGACGCTCGAAGCGTTGGAAGCAATGGACCAGGACGCGCGTGACGCGCGGCTCTTGCCCGTCGATGCGCCGCTTGCGGGATTGCCGCGACTGGACGTCGACGCCCAACAGGCGCGGAGCCTCGTCGAGGGAAGAGCCGTGGCGGCCGCATCCGGTGGTCGCACGGGGCGGCATCGGTGCTACGGGCCGCTGGGGCGCTTCGTGGGCGTGGTCGAGGTCGAGCCCGGCAATCTCCTGCGCGCCGTGCGTCTGGTGCGCGCGGATGCGCCGCCGCGGGACATGACCGCCGCGCCGGGGCGATCCACCGGGCGCTGCCGGTTTAGCGCTTGAATACTAAGCATTTTTCGAGTTATAATTTTAGTCTTTGTTGACGCGACGACGAACCGAGAGAAAAGGACCACCGCAATGGCAGTCACCGTGCAGGAAAAGGCGAAGGTCATCGCCGATCACCAGCGGGGCAGGGGCGACACCGGTTCGCCGGAAGTGCAGGTCGCACTGCTGACCGCCCGCATCAATGGCCTCAACGACCATTTCAAGGCCAACGTGAAAGACCACCACTCGCGGCGCGGATTGCTGCGGATGGTGTCCCGACGCCGCAAGCTGCTCGACTATCTCAAGTCCCGCAACGCGGACAGCTACCGAACCCTGATCGAGAAACTCGGGCTGCGCAAGTAAGCGAGCCCGGGACCTTCGAGCCGGCATCACCGACGCATTCCCTTCGCGCCAGCGGACGAACGATGCGTCGCCACGAGCCGCGAATGCACGCGCAGCCCGCAAGGCTGCCCATCTGACGACCCCGCCGATGGCCGCGCCTGATGTGCGCGGCCATTGTCATTTGCACAATCGAGGAACCCAAGTGAACCCCATCAAGAAGACGATTCCCTACGGCCGCCATACGCTGACGCTCGAAACCGGCGAGATTGCCCGCCAGGCCGGCGGCGCCGTGATGGCGAGTCTCGACGACACCGTCGTGCTCGTCACGGCGGTGGTGCGGCAGGAAGCCAAGGCCGGCCAGGATTTCTTTCCGCTGACCGTCGATTACCAGGAAAAGACCTACGCCGCCGGCAAGATCCCCGGCGGATTCTTCCGCCGCGAGGGCCGTCCTTCGGAAAAGGAAACGCTGACCTGCCGGCTGATCGACCGGCCGATCCGGCCGCTGTTTCCCGACGGCTTCTACAACGAGGTGCAGATCGTCGCGACGGTGATGTCGGTCGATCCGGAAATCGATCCGGATATCCCGGCGATGATCGGCGCGTCGGCGGCGTTGATGCTTTCGGGTGTGCCGTTCAACGGGCCGATCGGCGCTGCGCGCGTCGGTTACGTCGACGGCCAGTACGTGCTCAATCCCACCAAGACCGAGCTTGCCACGTCGGCGCTCAACCTGGTGGTCGCCGGCACCGAAGCGGCGGTGCTGATGGTCGAATCCGAGGCGAACGAGTTGCCCGAGGAGGTGATGCTCGGTGCGGTCGTCTTCGGCCACCAGCAACAGCAGGCGGCGATCAACATGATCCACGAGTTGACCGAAGCGGCCGGAAAGCCGCTTTGGGACTGGCAGCCGCCGGCCAAGGACGAAGCGATGATCGACCCGCGTGACGGCGATTGCCGAGGGCGCGCTGCGGGAGGCCTATCAGCTTCGCTCCAAGCAGGCGCGCCAACAGCGGCTGAAGGAGATCTATGCGAAGGTCGGCGCCGAGTGCATCCCGGCCGACGCGCCCTCCGGTTATGCGAATCAGGTGAACAACTTCGTGTTCGAGCTCGAAGCGAAGATCGTCCGCAACCAGATCCTCTCCGGCGAGCCGCGGATCGACAGCCGTGACACGCGCACCGTGCGGCCGATCTCGATCCGCACCGGGGTCCTTCCCCGCACGCACGGCTCGGCGCTGTTCACCCGGGGCGAGACGCAGGCAATCGTCGTGGCGACGCTGGGCACTGCGCGCGACGAGCAGCGGATCGATGCGCTGATGGGCGAGTACACGGACCGCTTCATGTTCCACTACAACATGCCGCCGTATGCGACCGGCGAGACCGGCCGCGTCGGCTCGCCCAAGCGCCGCGAAATCGGCCACGGGCGGCTGGCGAAGCGCGCGCTGATCGCGGTGCTGCCGACGGGCGAGGAATTCGCGTATTCGATGCGCGTGGTTTCCGAGATCACCGAATCGAACGGCAGTTCGTCGATGGCTTCGGTGTGCGGCGCCAGCCTCGCGCTGATGGACGCGGGCGTGCCCACGAAGGCGCACGTTGCCGGCATCGCCATGGGCCTCATCAAGGAGGGCAACCGCTTCGCGGTGCTGACCGACATCCTGGGCGACGAGGATCATCTGGGCGACATGGACTTCAAGGTCGCCGGCACCGATCGCGGGGTGACCGCGCTGCAAATGGACATCAAGATCCAGGGGATCACCAAGGAGATCATGGCGGTCGCGCTCTCGCAGGCGCGCGAGGGCCGCCTGCACATCCTGAAGCTGATGCAGGAGGCGCTGCCGCACGCGCGCACCGAGGTCTCGCAGCACGCGCCGCGGATGATGAGCTTCAAGATCAATCCGGAGAAGATCCGCGACGTGATCGGGAAGGGCGGCGCGGTGATTCGCGCGCTGACCGAGGAGACCGGCACGACGATCGACATCCAGGATGACGGCACGATCACGATTGCGTCCGTCAACGCGGATGCGTGCAACGTCGCGCGCAAGCGGATCGAGGACATCACGGCCGAAGTGGAAGTGGGCCGCATCTACGAGGGCACGGTGCTCCGCCTGCTCGACTTCGGCGCGATTGTCCAGGTGTTGCCGGGCAAGGATGGCCTGCTGCACATCTCGCAGATCGCGAAGGAGCGCGTCAACCAGGTCTCCGACTACGTGAAGGAAGGCCAGGTGGTCCGCGTCAAGGTGCTCGAGGCCGACGACAAGGGTCGGCTGCGGTTGTCGATGAAGGCGGCAGCGGACGAGGCGCCCCCGACGCCGGCCTCGCCGGAGCCCACGACCGCGGCGTAGACTCGCGTCAGCGTGGCGGAGACGGGGCGCCTGCGGGCGCCCTTTCTTCTTGGCGAGCCCTGTGTGCCGATGGCTGGTGCACCGGGCCAACGAAGCGCAGGCGTGGGAGTTCGATGATGGCGGACAACGGGACTCGTCTCGAGCGCGACGCATTCGGCACGATCGAGGTGCCAGCGGATCGGCTGTGGGGTGCGCAGACCCAGCGCTCGCTCCACCATTTCCGGATCTCGAGCGAGAGGATGGCCCCGGAATTGATCCGCGCGCTGCTGATCGTCAAGCGTGCCGCCGCGCACGTCAATGCGAGGCTTGGCGTGCTAGCGCAGGAGATCGCCGACGCGATTGCCGCTGCGGCCGACGAGGCGCTCGCGGGCCGCCATGCTGCCGAGTTTCCGCTCGCGGTCTGGCAGACCGGCTCCGGTACGCAGACCAACATGAACGTGAACGAGGTGCTCGCCAACCGCGCCTCGGAACTGCTCGGCGGGCCGCGCGGCGAGGGCCGGCTCGTGCACCCGAACGACGACGTCAATCGCGGCCAGTCGTCGAACGACGTCTTCCCCACCGCGATGAACATCGCTGCAGCCGAGGCGACAACGCAGCGGTTGCTGCCCGCGCTGCGCGCGCTGGCAGCCACGCTTTCCGACAAGGCCGCGGCGTTCGACGGCATCGTCAAGATCGGCCGGACGCACCTGCAGGATGCGACGCCGCTGACGCTCGGCCAGGAATTCTCGGGCTACGTCGCGCAGCTCGCCCATGCGGCGCGGCACGTCGAGGCAGCGCTGCCGCATGTACTGGAGCTGGCACAGGGAGGCACGGCAGTCGGGCACGGGGCTCAACACTCATCCCGCATTCGGTGCGGAGGTCGCCACCGAGATCGCGGCGGTCACCGGCTTGCCCTTCGTGAGCGCACCCAGCAAGTTCGAAGCGATGGGTGCCGCCGATGCGCTCGTCAATCTGCACGGCGCGCTGCGGACGCTCGCGGTCGTGCTCTTCAAGATCGCCAATGACATACGCTGGCTCGCGAGCGGTCCCCGCTCGGGGCTGGGAGAGCTGACAATTCCAGAGAACGAGCCCGGAAGCTCGATCATGCCCGGCAAGGTCAATCCGACGCAGTGCGAGGCGCTGACGATGCTCGCAGCGCAGGTAATGGGCAACGACGTTGCGGTCGGGATCGGTGGCGCCTCGGGCAACTTCGAGCTCAACGTCTATCGGCCTCTCATCATCCACAACGTGCTGCAGAGCATCCGCCTGCTCGCGGACGGCATGACGAGCTTCGACGCCCACTGCGCACGCGGGATCGAGGCGAATCGCGCGCGCATCGACGAGCTGCTGGGGCGCTCCTTGATGCTGGTAACAGCGCTGTCGCCGCACATCGGCTACGACAAGGCTGCCGCAATCGCCAAGAAGGCGCACCACGAGGGGACGACGCTGCGCGCAGCCGCGCTCGCGCTTGGCTACGTCAGTGCGGAAGATTTCGATGCTTGGGTGCGGCCCGAGCGGATGGTGCGGCCCGGGAGTTGACGGTCGCCGCGCTCGATCGGTACTCGGCGCCCGCTTCGCACCGGTCAGGGCGCCGTGCGTGGCTTATCGTGGTGCGGGCGGCCGCGCCGATTCGAGTACGGCGTCCCCGGTGACGGTGACGGTGATCTCCGACGTGCCTGCTTCGACGGGCACGGGCGGCGCGCCGGCAAACGCCTCGGCCGCCGCGGCCCGATACATCGGCATCGCGCGACCCCCGCTCTGAACCGTCACGCGGCCCGGGCGCCATCCGGGAAACCCCAGTCCGCGAGCGGCTGCCTGCGCCCGTTCCTGCCAGGCGCGGATCGCTTGCTGCGTAACGGCGTCTTCCGCCTTGGCTCGTGCTTCATCGGTCACCGAGAAGTTCATCCCCGAGAGCAGCAGCCCATCTTCCTCCTGCAGCCGGCCGATCAGCGTGGCGACGGCGCTGAAATCGCCGCTGTCGAGCGTGATCGACTGCGTGACGCGCCAGCGTGTCGGCTTGCCCTTTTCCACGATCTGCTGCGTCGAGTAGCCGGACGTGGCCGCCTTGACCGCGGCGACCGTGCGAATGCGCGAGAGGGCCCGCGCGACGGTGGTGTTCACCTGGGCCGCTGCCGCTGGCGGGGTTCGCGTTGTCGGCCTCGGCCCGCAGCCACGCCTGCACGCGATCGTTCGCGAGGCTTGTCGTCGCGGAAGCGCTCACGGCGACCGTCGGAACCTCCGGCGGTGGCGGGAACCTGTGCCAGTGCCACCGACGCGATCAGCACCGATGCGAACGCGGCGCCACGCTGCACCGGCGACCCGGGCGAACGGACGCATCGGAATGAGCGCGCGGAACTCTCATGCCTGTCTCCTTGGTTCGGACGTCACTCGCTTGGCGAGCATCTCGATCGCGTCGCGATTCGACCACGAGAAGCACTTGGCGGCCGCCTCCTGCCACGGCAGCCACAGATGCGACGCGATGCTCGCGTGGATCGAGCCGCACGGGAACCGGCGCGGGCAGTTCGAGCGCGAACACGTGCTCGGTATTGTGCGTGACGCCCGGAGCGTAGCGGCTGCGCCAGCGCGGGTAGATCTCGTAAACGTTGCGAGTGCTTCCAGTCGATGACGCCGCCGTAGGCTTCGGCGTCGATGCCGGTTTCTTCGCGCAGCTCGCGCGTCGCCGTTTCGGCGAGCGTTTCGCCGGGCTCCTGGCTGCCGGTCACCGATTGCCAGTAGCCCGGTGCGTCGGCGCGCTCGATCAGCAGCACGCGCAGGTCGCGCGTGTAGACCAGCACCAGCGTCGAAACGGGAATCTTGTGGGGCACGTCGTGAGCCTTGCCCGGCGGGTGACAGGTGGCGGCGCCGGATGGACACGGCATGCGGCCGTCGCGGAGGGCTTCAGCTCACGAACACCCAGAACGGCTTGTGCCGCTCGCGCCAGTAGTCGGAGGCCTCGGCGAGGATGTCCTCGAATGTCGTCCAGTCGACGCCGTGCGCCTTTCGGTAACCACCCGTGTGGACGAGCGCGATCACGCAGCCGCTCTTGCCCAGCCAGTCGCCGTCCTCGACCGAATCGGCGAGCGCGTCCCAGTTGTTGCCGAAGTGCGCGGGGAGCTTCAATCCCTTGGCCGTCGCAGCAAGCAACTCGGCCTTGCTGTCGACGCCCTTGAGATCCGCGGTGAAGAACCGAAGCTTTGCCGTTGCTGCCGCGGTCGAAAGCGCGTGCGGGTCTCCCGACCACGCATGAACGCCGGCGATTTCCAGGTCGTTCAGGTCGGGCACCTTCATTCGCGGATCCTTCGGAACGACTGGTAATGGTCGTCGGTGTAATAGCAGGCTTCGGGGGTCGTCGCCGGCCCGCCGCAGACGATGCGTCGCGCGCCGCGCGTTCTCTCGCCGGGGGTCCGCACCGTGTACTCGTGATAATACCCGCGCGGCTTGGCCGGCAGCAGCCCCTCGCGATTGCCGAAGACGACGCCATCGCGGTCAAAGGAGCACCCTTGGCGCTGCGCGCCGTCCTTCCGAGAGGGAGCTATTCGTGCTTGGGGCGACCCGGCGCACTCATTGGCGAACGGCCCGCCTCCGCCAATGCGCGCGTAGACCTCGCGGGCCTCCTTCGGAAGATCGGCGAGAGCTACCGTGGGGAGCGCGTCCGGGGTGACGCGCGCGTTGACCATGCTCGCGCTCAGCGTTGCCGCCGCGACGGCGACCGCGAGGAGCATTGCCACGGCAGCGCGCAACGACCGGTGCGACAGGATGGAACGCATGCCGGTCACGGTCCGCTGCCGCTTCAGATCGTTTTCATCGCGTCGGAGGGCCGGATCCTGATGTGCAGATCGCGCAACTGCTGCTCGGTGACCGCCGAAGGCGCATCGACCAGCAGATCCTGGCCGCGCTGCGTCTTGGGAAACGCGATCACGTCGCGGATCGACTCCGCGCCGGCCATCAGCGTGACGATGCGATCGAGCCCGAAGGCGATGCCGCCGTGCGGCGGCGCGCCGTACTGCAGCGCGTCGAGCAGGAAGCCGAACTTCTTGCGCTGGTCCTCGGGACTGATGTGCAGCGCCGCGAACACCTTCGCCTGCACATTCCGGCTTGTGGATGCGGACCGACCCGCCGCCGATCTCCCAGCCGTTCAGCACGACGTCGTAGGCCTTCGCGAGCGCGTGCGCCGGGTCCTGCGCGAACAAGCTCCTCGTGGCCGTCCTTCGGCGCGGTGAACGGATGATGGCGCGCGACCCAGGACTTGCTTTCCTCCGCGTACTCGAACATCGGAAAGTCGACGACCCACAGCGGCTTCCAGCCCGACTCGGCGAAGCCGCGGTCGTGGCCGACCTTCGCCCGCAGCGCGCCGAGCGCGTCGTTGACGACCTTCTCGCGATCGGCGCCGAAGAAGACGAGATCGCCGGTCTTCGCTTGTGTGCGCTCGAGGATCGTCCGCAACACGTCCGCCGACAGGAACTTGACCACCGGCGACTGCAGGCCTTCCTCGTTCGGCTTCGTCGCGTCGTTGACCTTGATGTAGGCAAGGCCGCCGGCGCCGTAGATCTTGACGAATGCCGCGTAGTCGTCGATCTCCTTGCGCGTCAGCGTCGCGCCCCCCGGCACGTTGAGTGCGGCGACGCGCCCGCCGTCCTGCTCGGCAGCGGCGCGGAACACCTTGAAGTCGACCGTCTTCATGACGTCGGTCAACTCGGTCAGCTTCAGCGGAACGCGCAGGTCCGGCTTGTCCGATCCGTAGTCGCGCATCGCATCGGCGAAACGCATCACCGGAAACGGATTCGGCAGCTCGACGCCGAGCGCGTCGCGGAACATCGCGCGGACGAGCCCCTCCATCAGCGTGCGGATCTCGAGCTCGTCCAGGAACGAAGTCTCGATGTCGATCTGCGTGAACTCGGGCTGGCGGTCGGCGCGCAAGTCCTCGTCGCGGAAGCACTTGACGATCTGGTAGTAGCGGTCGAAGCCGGCCATCATCAGCATCTGCTTGAACAGCTGCGGCGACTGCGGCAGCGCGTAGAAGAGGCCGTGGTGGATGCGCGACGGGCACGAGAAACTCGCGCGCGCCTTCCGGCGTCGACTTGTAGAGCGTCGGCGTCTCGATGTCGATGAAGCCCTCGTGCGTCGAGATAGCGGCGAGCGGCCATCGCGGTGCGGTAGCGCAGCATCAGGTTGCGCTGCATCGGCAGCCGCCGCAGGTCGAGCACGCGGTGCTGGAGCCGGACGGTCTCCGAGAGGTTGTCGTCGTCGAGCTGGAAAGGCGGAGTCAGCGCGCGTTCAGGATCTCGATCTCGTGCGCGAGCACCTCGATCTCGCCCGAGACCAGGTTGGGATTGACGGTGCCCTCGGGCCGCGGGCGCACGAGTCCGGTTACGCGGAGCACGAATTCGCTGCGCAGTGCCTCGGCGATCGCGAAGGTCGCCGCGCGATCCGGGTCGCACACGACCTGGACCAGCCCCTCGCGGTCGCGCAGGTCGATGAAGATCACGCCGCCGTGGTCGCGGCGGCGGTGAACCCAGCCCATCAGCGTGACGGTCTGGGCGAGATGGCGGCGGTCGATGCGGCCGCAGTAGTCGGTGCGTTTCACGCGGTTCTCCAGCGAAGGACGTTACGGGAATGCCTGGCCGCCGCGGTCCCGGGCTCCCGCGCGGGAGCCCCGGGACCAGCTCGGGCCCTGATGTCGGGGGTTCGGCGATTCTTTGGATTGACTTTGGCGCCTGGGGGCAGAGCGAACGCACGAGCTCACGCCGCGGCGCGACGGCGCGAGCGATCCGCGCGTTCAGTTTCGGGGATGGGCGGCGGCGGCGTCGGTTACCGGAGCCGCAGGCAGTGCGTGTTTCCCGCCCGCAGTACTGCGCCGGCGGTGCGGTGCCACGACCCCCATCGAGATGATGTACTTGAGCGCGTCGTCCACCGACATGTCGAGCTCGCGCACACTGGCCCTGGGCACCATGACGAAATAGCCGCCGGTCGGGTTGGGCGTCGTCGGAACGTAGACGCTGACGTGCTCTCCGCTGAGATGTTGGGCGACGGCGTCGGCGGGAATTCCCGTCAGGAACGCAATCGTCCAGCAACCCGGGCGCGGGAATTCGACCAGCAGGGCCTTGCGGAACGCCGTTCCCTGGTCGGAAAGCACGGTGTCGCTGACCTGCTTGACCGACGAATAGATCGACTTGACGAACGGGATCCGGCCCAGCAGGTTCTCCCAAATGCGAAGCAGGCGCTGGCCGAAGAAATTGTCGGCAAGGACCCCCGTCACGAGCAGGATGAGGAAGCTCAGGACGACGCCCAGCGCCGGGATGTGGAACCCGAACAGCGCTTCCGGCCGCACCCCTTCCGGCAAGAGCAGCAGTGTCTGGTCCAGCGTCGTCACCAGCCAGTGCAGCACCAGCAGCGTGATGCCGAGCGGCACCCAGACCAGCAGTCCGGCGATCAGGTAGCGCTTCATCGGCGCAGCGCGCTCCGCGGGGCGACGGCGATCAATGGCAGGCGCAGCCCGAGCCGCAACCGCCCACGGGCGTCGTGGATTCCGACTTGGTCTCGGTCTTGGTTTCGGTCTTCGCGTCGGACTTCGACTCTCCGGCCGGCGTCTTGTCGGCGGGCTTCTTGCCGCCGCCTTTGAAGTCGGTGGCGTACCAGCCGCTGCCCTTCAGCTGAAAGCCGGCGGCGGAGACGAGCTTGACGAGCCCATCGTTGTTGCAGGACGGACAACCGGTAAGCGGAGCGTCGGAAAGCTTCTGCAGCGCTTCGAGTTCGTGACCGCACAGAGTGCAGCGATATTCGTAGATCGGCATCGGGACCTCGCGACGTTCGGAAATCAGCGCCAAAGCGCTTGATTAAAAAAGAAATATTATACCCGATTTGGCGCTTCGCACCGGTAGCGTCGACAGGCGGTGCGCGTGGAGCGCCGAATGCCTGCAAGATGGGATCGGGCCGGCTGGTTCTAAAGTGCTTTATGCTTGCATCGGCGCCGGGGTTGCCGTGCAATTCGCCATCGCCGGGATTCTGGGTGTCACGCTGACGATCGTGGCCCACCAGTGGCGCCTGAAGCACGCCGCGCCGGACGCGCAGGGGCGTTCGCCAACCTCGCGAAGACCAACAACACGGTCATCGTGCCGGCGAATCTCGCCGATCTGGCCGGGCTCATCACCGCGGCGATGACGGTATTCAAGGCACAACCGAAATGAGGGGAGTGGAAGCATGCAACTGAAAGACAGCACATTCATCGTCACCGGCGGTGCAGCGGGGCTCGGGGGCGCGACTGCCCAGATGGTGGTCGATGGCGGCGGCAACGTCGTGATCGCGGACGTGAAGGAGGACGTGGGTGCCGCGCACGCGAAGGCGCTGGGCGCGCGCGCGCGATTCGTCCGTACCGACGTCGCGGACGAGGCGAGCGCGAAGGGCGGCGGTCTCGGCTGCGCTCGAGACCTACGGGCGGGTGGACGGGCTCGTCAACTGCGCGGGAATCGTCTACGGGGAGAAGACGGTCGCCAAGGAGGGTGCGCACACGCTTGCCGGATTCGTACGCACGATCAACATCAACCTGATCGGCACGTTCAACATGATCCGGCTCGCCGCCGACGCAATGGCGAAGAATGCGCCGAACGACGAGGGTGAGCGGGGGGTGATCGTCAACACGGCGTCCGTCGCCGCGTTCGATGGCCAGATCGGTCAGGCGGCGTACAGCGCATCGAAGGCCGGCGTCGCCGGGATGACGCTGCCGATTGCGCGCGACCTCTCACGCAACGGAATTCGCGTGATGACGATTGCGCCGGGGCTGTTCCAGACGCCGATGGTCGGTCAGATACCGACGGAGATCGCCGAGTCGCTGGGGAAGATGGTCCCGTTCCCGCCGCGGCTGGGACGGCCTTCCGAATTCGCGTCGCTGGTCGCCGAGATCGTGCGCAACGTGATGCTCAACGGCGAAGTGATTCGTCTCGACGGGGCAATCCGCATGGCGCCCAAGTGACCCGGCGTCGAGGTCTTCGTTCTAGTCGCGCCGGACGAGCGCGATCGCCGCGGCGATCATCGCGACGAAGAACACGAAAGTCCACGAGGGAATGGCGAGCCCCATGAAGAGCCAGCCCTGCTCCGCGCATTCGCCGCTGCCCTTCAGAACCTTGCCGATGACCTCGGTCAGCGGCATCGTCTCCAGCATGTAGTTGAGGCCCATCCCGCACGCCGGAACGGCGCCCTTCGGCTGTCCCTGGATCCAGACGTGCCAAGCGGCGAGCGCCGCGCCGAGGCCCGCGATGAGCACCGTGAGCACCGCGTAGAAGGCCGCGCCCGCGCGCCCGGGATTGTGGATGGCGGCGATCAGGAACACGACGCCGGTGGCGATGACGGCGATGCGCTGGAAGACGCACAGCGGACAGGGCTCTAGGTCGAGGCCGTACTGCAGCCAAAGCGCCCACGCCATCAGGCCGGCGCAAACGAGAAAGCCCAGCAGATACGCGGGTCGCCGCGGTGGCAGCAGGATCAGCGCGAGCGACACCGAGCCGATGGTCCAGACCAGCATCCGGTACGCGGTTTGCTCGAGCGACGGGTTGCTGCCGAGCCAATGGAGAAGCGTCTCCTGCCCGATCAGTGCGAGCGCGACGACAAGGCCGATCCACGGCCAGGCGATCCCGCGATAGCTGCATCATCGGCATGCCTGCTCCAGCGCCTGATCGAGATCCCAAAGTATATCGTCCAGCGTCTCGAGTCCGACCGACAGACGGATCATCTCCGGAGTGACGCCGGCGGCGCGCTGCTCGTCTTCGCTGAGCTGCCGGTGCGTCGTCGACGCCGGGTGAATGACCAGCGTCTTCGCGTCGCCGACATTGGCCAGATGCGAGAGGAACTGGACGGATTCGATGAAGCGTTCGCCCGCCTTCGCGCCGCCTTTGACGCCGAAGGTGAGGATGCCGCCCGCGCCGCGCGGAAGATATTTCTGTGCCAGCGACCGGTAGCGATTGCCGGGCAAAAGGGGATAACCGACCCACTCGACCGCAGGATGCGCGGCGAGATGCTGCGCGACGGCCAGCGCCGAATCGCAATGCCGCGGCATGCGCACGTGCAGCGTCTCGATGCCCTGCAGCAGCAGGAACGCGGAGAGCGGAGCGAGCGTGGGGCCCAGCGTGCGCATCGTCTCCATTCGTGCCTTCATCGTGAAGCCGAAGTCGCCGAAGGTCTCGTAGAAGCGCACGCCGTGGTAGCCGCGCGAGGGCTCGGTCATCTGCGGGAAGTGGCCGTTGTCCCACGGAAACTTCCCCGATTCGACGACGACGCCGCCCATCGTCGTGCCGTGGCCGCCGAGATACTTGGTGACCGAGTGGACGACGATGTCGGCGCCATGCTCGAACGGTCGGCAGAGGTAAGGCGAGGCCAGCGTGTTGTCGATCACGAGCGGCAGTCCGGCGCCGTGCGCGACTTCCGCGAGCGCCGCGATGTCGCATACGTTCAGTTGCGGATTGCCGATCGTCTCCGCGTAGACCGCCTTCGTCGTCGGCTTCAGCGCACGCCGGAACGCGTCGGGGTCGTCCGCATCGACGAAGGTCGCGTCGATGCCGAACTGCGCGAACATCACCGCAAGCTGCGAATACGTGCCGCCATAGAGCGTCCGCGCCGCGACGATGTGCTCCCCGTTGCGGGCGAGCGTCAGCAACGCCAGCATCTGCGCGGCCATTCCGGTTGCGGCCGCCAACGCGGCACGGCCTCCTTCGAGCGCTGCAACCCGCTCCTCCAGCGCCGCGACGGTCGGGTTCGAGATTCGCGAATAGACGTTGCCGAACGTCTGCAGGTTGAAGAGGCTTGCCGCGTGGTCCGCGCTGTCGAAGACGAACGAGGTCGTCTGGTAGATCGGCAGCGCGCGGGCGCCGGTCGCCGCGTCCGGAATCTGGCCGGCGTGCAGGCAAAGGGTCTCGAAGCCGAACTTGCGATCGCTCATGGTGGCGTCACGGGGGGCGGCGAAGTTCTTACACCGGACGCCGCGCGGAAATCACGCCGGTGTTGACTCCCGCCCAGTTGAGCCCGCCCATGAGCCGCGCATGCTCGATCTTCACGCAGCGGTTCATCACCACGTCGAGGCCGGCCGTCGACGCGCGATGCGCGCCGCCTCGTCGTTGCGAATGCCGAGTTGCATCCACAGCACCTTCGCCCCGTTGGCGACGGCCGCGCGCGCGATGGGCTCCATTTCCGCCGGCGCGCGGAAGCAGTCGACGATGTCGACCGGGCCGGGGACCGCATCGAGACTCGCGTAGCACTGCTCGCCGAGCACCTCGACATGGTTCGGATTGACGGGAATCACCCGGTAGCCATGCTCCTGCATGTACTTCGCTGCGAAGAAGCTGGGGCGATACCAATGCGCCGAAAGCCCGACGACGGCGATGACACGGGACCGCGTCAGGATACGACGCAGCCCCTTGATGTCGTCGACCATTGCCATCCGCTCGCCCTCCCGGTCACGGGCGCTGCCACATGGGATTCTGGCTGTACGGGTACTGGCTGTTGATCCGGCGGCCTGACGAGATTCTGTTGTTGAGCCCCCCTCCGAGGTTCGGGTAATCGCCGGGACCGAAGGTCTGGCATTCGCCTTCGAAATGGGCCTCACTGCAGAAGAGCCAATAGCCGCCCTCGATGCGCAGCGACGCGGCACGGTCGTTGAAGCCCGTCGTTGCCAGGTTCGAGGCAACCTGGTTGTTGATGGTGTAAGAGCGGCCCGACATGCCGGGGCCCTCGTAGAGGATCGCGCGCGATCCCGTTCCCCAGCCCCCGCCGCCTGCACCCCCCCAACCGCCTGCAGCGCCCGACGTTGGCCGAATCGAGCTCAGCCGCTGGTGAAAGGCGCCAAGATCCGGATAGCGACCCGGCCCGTAGGTCTCGCAGGTGCCACGGAAATCCGCGTCGGCGCAAAGCTCCCAGGTGCCCTCGTAAATGATCATCGACGCGGCACGGTCGTTGAATTCGACGTCGGCGAAGTTACGGATGGATCCCGTCACGGGAATGGTGTGGGAAGTGAACTCCCTGCCTTCGAACAGTTCGACCCGCCCGCCGGCGCCAGCCCCGCCGCCCTGGGCGCCCCCGAGCCAATCCAGTTCCCGCGCCGACGACACGGCGTCGTTGAGGCCCATCGTGGACAGCGTCGGGTACTGGCCGCGCGAAACCGTCACGCAGCGCCCACGGAAATACATGTCGGAACAAAGTTGCCAGGTGCCGCCGCCAACGACCACCGAGGACGCCCGGTCGTTGTAACCGACGTTCGCGAGGTTGGAGATCGACTGGTTCACCACGAACGACCGGCCGCGGAACGAATCGTGCTCGTAGAACGTAATGTCGGCGGCAACGGCCGGGAGGGACAGGACGGCCGCGAGCAGCGGCACGCCGAGTCGCATGATTGCGTGCATGGCGGTACTCCGATTCGAAGGGAAAGACACGGCATTGGCCGACACGAATGGCGCCCTGGAGTTTAGCCGAAACCTCGCCCAGCTCGCCCGGGAACCGCGCCCGCTGGCCGGATCCCCGGGGCGATACCCCGGACAGCGCCCCGTCGGAGCCGGGCCCGTTCCTTGCTTTATGTTCCCCAAATGGAGGCTAGGCGAGGCGCGTAGCGCGGGTCCGGCGGCTGTCGACGCGACCGGGTGGCTGACCTCGGCCGGCCGATCCAGGCTCGACGAGACCCCTTCGACAACGCCGATCATGGCCCTGATCCGTCCGCTGCCCCGGCTCGAGCCGGTTCCCGTCGAACCGACCGCGACGCAGACTGCCGATCGGGACAACCTGCCCGCGCTGTCCCAGCACAACCTAGATGCCCTGGGGCTGCCGCTCGCCTACGTCGACCGGAACCGGCGCTATCGCTTCGTCAACAAGGCCTTTCTCGAGTGGACCGACAAGCGCTACGACGAGGTGATCGGACGCGAAGTCGCGGAGGTCATCGGCCCCGAGATCTTCGAGCTCTATGCCGCGTACGTCGACGCGGCGCTCGACGGCGAGCGGACCGGCTACGAGCGCCAGCTCGCCGCGCGTGGTCGTCCGGCCATCTGGATCCGCGTCGATTACTATCCCGATCGCAGCGCCGCGGGCACGGTCCGCGGCTTTCTCGTCACCTACGCGGACGTCGACCCGCTGAAGCGTCTGGAGCTCGAGGCCGGCCAGCGCGAGCACCGGCTGCGCATCGTCACCGACAGCGTCGGCTCGCCGATCATCTACTTCGATCGGCAACTGAAGCTCCGATTCGCGAACAAGCCGTTCGGCGACTGGATCGGCGTGGCGGCCGAAGACCTCCTCGGCCACCCGCTGCACGAACTGTTGCACGCCGACACTTTCAGCGAGATGCAGGGGTACATCGAGCGGGCCTTTGCCGGCGCCAAGGTGAGCTACGAGCGGCGCGACCGCAATTCGACGGGAGAGCTGCGGTGGATCCGCACGGCGCTGTTCCCAGACCGCGCGGTCGGCGGGCGGGTCGGCGGGGTCTTCGCGGTGATGACCGACATCGACGACGACGTCCAGATCCGCAACGCTCTGAAGGCGCAGGAAGGTCAGCTGCGGCTGTTCGCGGACAACATACCCGGTCCCATCGCCTATCTCGACCGCAACCTGCGCTATCGGTTCGTGAACCAGGCGTTCGCGAACTGGGTCTGCCGGCCGCAGGACGAGATCTACGGTCGCACGCCCTCCGAGGTGCTCACCTACGATGTCGCGTCGTTCCTGCAGCCGATCCTGCGGCGCGCGCACGAGGGCCAGAACGTCGAGTACGAGCGGTTCGGCGCCACGCAGGAAGGCGAGCGCCGCTGGGTGCACGGGCGGATCGTGCCGGACCTGGACGCGTCGGGTACCGTGCGCGGCGTCTACTGCACCGAGTACGACATCCACGACCTGAAGCTGACCGAGCAGGCGCTGGCTGCCCGCGAGGAGCAGTTGCGCCTTTTCACCGACAACATCCCGGAGCCGGTCGTCTACCTTGATGCCGATGGCCGCTACGCGTTCGTCAACGAATCCTTCCTGCAGCTCAACGGGCTGGACCGCGACGCGGTGATCGGCAAGCGCGCCGAGGACGTGATCGGCCTCGAGGCATCGCAGGCGCTCGCCCCGTTCCACGATCGCGCCTTTGCCGGTGAGACCCTCACCTATGAACGCGCGCTGATCGACATCGTCGGACGCCGGCGCTGGATCCGCGGCCGGATGGTGCCCGATCACGGCCCGGGCGGCGTCATCCAGGGGGTCTACGTCGTCGGCCACGACATCACCGATCTGCAGGAAGCGCAGGACGCGCTGGCCGCGCGCGAGTCGCAGCTGCGGGCGATCATGGACGGGGTGCCGGCGCCGGTTGCCTACATCGACCACGACGAGCGTTGCCATTACGTCAACCGGACCTTCCTGCAGTACTTCGGCCTGACCGTGGACGAGGTCGCCACGCTGCGCCTGCACGACGTCGTGGGGAAGGGGATCTACCAGAGTGCGCAGGCGATGATCTCGCGCGCGCTGGCGGGCGAGGCGACGACGTTCGACCGCCTGGTTCCGGGCGCCAACGGGGTTCGCCGCTGGATGACGATCCGCGTTGTTCCGGATGCCGCGCCGTCTGGCGACGTGCACGGTGCGTTCGTGCTGATGAACGACATCCACGGCCTGAAGCAGGCGCAGGAGGCACTGCGCGCTTCGGAAGCCGAGCTCAGGCTCATCATGGACAACGTGCCGGCGCGGGTGGCCTACATCGACCGCGAGTACCGCTTCCGCTTCCTCAATCGCCACAACGAGGACTGGCTGTCCGCGAGCCACAGCGACGTGACGGGCCGCCTGGTGGCCGAGGTCGTCGGCGAGAAGCGGTTCCAGCAACTCCAGCCGCTGTTGCATCGCGTGCTCGAGGGCGAGGTCGTCGCTACCGAGCAAGTGCTTGTGCAACCATCGGGCGAGTCGCGCTGGGAATCGATTCACTACGCGCCCAACCGCGATGCGGAAGGGCGGGTGATCGGCATCTACGCGGTGGAAACCGACGTCCACGAGGAGAAACGCAACGAGGAGGCGCTGCGCCGGGCGAACTGGATGCTGTCGTCGCACATCAACAATACGCCGCTCGCGGTGCTGGAGTGGGATCGGGATTTCCACCTGGTCCGCTGGTCGCCGCAGGCCGAGCGGATCTTCGGCTGGCGGGCCGACGAAGTGCGCGGCATGACCCTCGACGGCAACCAGCTCATCCACGAAGCCGATCGCGCAGCGGTCGTCGAGCTGCTCCAGAAACTGATGAAGGGTGAGGAGCCGCGGGCAACCGGTCTGACGCGTAGCAAGACCAAGAGCGGCGCCACCATCTGGTGCGAGTGGTACCACTCGTGCCTGCTCGACGACGACGGCAACATCGTGTCGATCCTGTCGTTCGTGCAGGACGTATCCTCGCGCATCCAGGCGGAGGAGCGGCTGCAGTACATGGCGACGCGCGACGCATTGACCGGCTTGCCGAACCGACTGCTGCTGCACGAGCGGCTGGCGCAGGCGATCGCACAGGCGAAACGCACGGGCCGCCGGGTCGGCGTGCTGTTCATCGACCTCGATCGCTTCAAGAACGTCAACGACACGCTCGGCCACCGGATCGGCGACGAGCTCCTGAAGGAGGTATCGAAGGCGTTGCTCACCGCGCTCCGGGACAGCGACCTCCTGGCGCGGCTCGGCGGCGACGAGTTCATGGTGGTCGTCGAGGACTTCGACGAGCCTTCGGTGCTGGGGCGAATCGCGCAGAAGCTGCTGGACGCGATCTCGCAACCGTTCAAGATCGAAGAACACGATATCTACGTGACATCCTCGATCGGGATCAGCGTCTATCCCGACGACTCCGACGATCCCGAGGAGCTGCTCAAGCATGCCGACGTCGCGATGTACCGGTCGAAGGAGCTCGGCCGCAACACCTATCAGTTCCTCGACGCCGATCTCGCGCAGCACCGGCTCAAGCAACACACGCTGGAAAGCGCGCTGCGCTCGGCGTTGAAGGATGGATTGCTGCGTCTGCACTACCAGCCGGTGCTTCGCCTTGCGGACCACGCGGTCGTCGGCGCCGAGGCGCTGTTGCGCTGGTCGGATCCCGAGCACGGCAGCGTCCCGCCGCAGGTCTTCATCCCGCTGGCGGAGGAATCGGGCCTGATCCACGCGCTTGGAGAATGGGTCCTCAAGTCCGCGGCCGAGCAGTGCGCCGCGTGGCGCAGTGCCGGACTGGAGCTCTTGGTATCGGTCAACCTCTCGGCGCGCCAGTTCTACCGCGAGGATCTGGCGCAGCGGATCTCCGACATCGTGAAGGGCGTCGGCTGCAAGCCGTCGTGGATCGAGCTCGAGGTGACCGAGACGTCACTGATGCACGACCTCGACGCGATCCGCAAGGTGCTGCATGAGTTGCGCGACGAGGGGTTCACCGTGGCGATCGACGATTTCGGCACCGGTTACTCGTCCCTCACGCACCTCAAGCACTTCCCGATCGACACGCTGAAAATCGACATATCCTTCATCGCCGATCTCGAGACCGACCCGGGCGACGCGGCGATCACCGAAGCGATCATCGGCCTCGCGCGCGGCCTTGGCCTCAAGGTCGTTGCCGAGGGCGTGGGCACGAAGGCGCAACTCGATTTCCTCGATGAGCGCCGTTGCCACAGCTTCCAGGGCTATTTCGCGAGCCCGCCGCTGCCCGCGGTGGATTTCGAGCAGTTCGTCGCCGAAAACGTGGCGCACGTCGGCCGGCGGAAATCCGCGCGGTTGCGCTGAACATCCGGATTCGTGCGGCTCTTGCAGCTCGGGGCGCCACGCCGACGGCGATGGGTCAAAGGGTGGCGAGCCAGCGGAGTAGCAGTTTCGCCGGGCGCTCCCATTGCCGTTCCAGCATCAACATGTGGGCAAGGCCGGGCACGACCGCCGCTTCCGCGCCGTGGTGGCTGGCGGTGGCGCGGACATCCTCTGGCGTGCAGATCCGATCGCCGTCGGCGCCAAGCACGAACAACGTGGCGCCGCGCCGCTCCGGAAGCTGCCAGTGCAGGCGCAGCGACAGGTCGAGCAAGGCTCGCGGCGATTCCGAGCACAAGTGCCGGGTCGCCTCGGCCAATACTTCCGGCGCCACGTCGTCGCTGAAATAGAACGGACGCAGCGTTTCGAGAACGTGCGCGGTCAGCCGCATCGGATCGAAATGCAATAGCTGCAGCAGATAGTCGGGCCGCTCCGCGGCAAGCCGCGCAGCCATCGGCAGGAGCCCCCCCGGCGGGATCGGCGACAGCAATGCGGCAGCGCGCACCGGACGCGTCGCGAGAATTCGCTCGACGATGGCGGCGCCCATCGAATGCCCGATCAGCACCGGAGCGCTCGCGAGACCGGCCGCAACGTGCTCGACATCGGCGGCGTAGTCGTCGAGCCCGGTGAGAAAGAGCGTGTCGCGTCCGTGCGAGGAGCCGTGCCCGCGCAGGGAAAGGGCGTGTGCCGCGTAGCCGCGCTCCGCAAACCAGGGCAGGAAATGCGGCAGCCAGCACCAGGCGTCGCTGTATCCACCGTGGACGAACAGCAACGGCGGCTTGCGGCCGTTGTCATTTCCCCGTACGGGCAGCCGCGAATGCACCTCGAGATTCGGTTCGACGGGGAGCATTGGTTGGTTGGGCGGAAGGAGCGGGGTGCGTGCTAGGATGATTGCGCCATGCCCGACGCAAAAAAGGTGCCCATTCTGCCAGAAGCGGCATCGGGCGCCGCGTACGACGCGTCCTGCCGTCGCTGCCCGCGGCTCGCGACCTTCCTCGACGCGGTGCGTTCGGAACACCCGCGCTATTTCTGTCGGCCGGTGCCACCCTTCGGCGCCGCCGGCGCGGCGCTCGTCATCGTCGGTCTCGCGCCGGGGATGCATGGCGCGAACGCGAGCGGCCGGCCGTTCACCGGCGACTACGCCGGAGTCATGCTCTACGAAATGCTGTATGCGTTCGGATTCGCGTCGCATTCCGTGTCGACATCGCGTGACGACGGCCTAGCGCTGGTCGGGTGCCGCATCACCAATGCGGTGAAGTGCCTGCCGCCCGGCAACAAACCGCTGCCCAGCGAGATCCGCGCATGCAACGATTATCTTGCCGCCGATCTCGCCACGCTTCCCCGGGATGGCGCAATCCTCGCCCTCGGCCGCATCGCGCACGACGCAACGCTTCGGGCGCGGCAGGTGAAACCGTCCGCCATCCGGTTCGCGCACGGCGCACGACACCGGCTTCCCGGCGGGATCGCGCTGTTCGACAGCTATCACTGCAGCCGCTACAACACGAACACCCGACGCCTGACCGAGCCGATGTTCCGCACGGTGTTCGCTGCGATTGCGGAATACCTCGGCCGCGCCGGGGCGCGCCGGGCAGCATGACGAAAGCACGTACCGAAGGTCCCGCCGGGTCCGCTACGGCGGCGTCGTTCGACGCCCGCGAGCTGCTGGCATCACTGCCGCATCGTCCGGGCGTATACCGGATGTTCGACGACGCGGGCGAGACGCTCTACGTCGGCAAGGCACGTGATCTCAAGAAGCGCGTGTCGAGCTACTTCCAGAAAGGCGCGCACGAGACGCGAATCGCCCTGATGCTCGCCCAGGTGGCACGCGTCGAGACCACGGTCGCGCGCTCGGAAGGCGAGGCGCTCCTGCTCGAGAACAACCTGATCAAGGCGCACGAGCCGCGCTACAACATCCTGTTCCGCGACGACAAGAGCTATCCCTACGTCTGCCTGACGGGGGAGCGCTTCCCGCAGCTGCGCTTCCATCGCGGCAAACTCGAGCGGCAGCACCGCTATTTCGGACCATTTCCCTCCGCCGGCGCCGTGCGGGAGGGGATGGCGCTGCTGCAAAAGGTCTTCCAGCTGCGCACCTGCGAGAACACGGTGTTCGCGAATCGGTCGCGGCCATGCATGCTCCACCAGATCGCGCGCTGCAGCGCGCCGTGCGTCGGGCGGGTGACCGAAGCCGACTACGCCGAGGACGTGGCGGGCGCGGTGCTCTTCCTGCAGGGAAAGACCGGCGAGGTTCTGGCGCAGCTCAAGGCACAGATGGACGAGGCAAGTGCCGCGCTCGGGTTCGAGCGCGCCGCGCGATTGCGCGACAAGATCACGCGGCTCACGCAACTCCAGTCGCGCCAGTTCGTCGAAAGCGCGACCGCGGGCGACATCGACGTCGTCGCCGTTGCCGTCGATCAGGGTCTGGTCGCCGTCAATGTGGTCATGGTTCGCGGCGGCCGCCACGTCGGCGACCGCACGTTCTTCCCGCAGCACGCCGATGCCGAGGCGTTGCCCGAGGTCATTCCCGCATTCCTTGCACAGCACTATGTGGAGCGACCGGTTCCGCCGACGATCATTGCCCACGGCGCTGCCGACCTGGACCCGCTCGCGGAGGTGCTGTCGGCGCAGGCGGGCCAACGGGTCGAGATCGTCGGCAATCCGGGCGGAGAGCGCCGGGTCTGGCTCGCGATGGCAAGACAGAACGCGGAGTTCGCGATCGGCCAAAGGCTCGCGCAGAAGGCGACGCAGGAGGAACGGCTGGCGGCTCTGCAGGCGGCGCTCGGGCTGCCCGCCAGCGCGCAGCGGATCGAATGCTTCGACGTCTCGCACACGATGGGTGAGCGTGCGGTCGCCTCATGCGTCATCTTCGATCGGCATTCCATGCAGAGCGGCGAATACCGGCGGTTCAACGTGACGCCGCCCGCGGGGGGTGACGATTATGCGGCGCTGCGCGAGGCGCTCACCCGGCGCTCGGCGCGGATCGTCGGGGGTGAGTTTCCGGTGCCGGACTTATTGGTCGTCGATGGCGGCAAGGGTCAGGTCGCGGTTGCCGCGGAAGTGCTCGCCGAACAGGGGCTGCACGACACGCGCCTGATCGGTATCGCGAAGGGGCCGGAGCGCAAGGCGGGCGAGGAGGAGATCGTGTTCCCGGATCGCCGAGCCACGCTCGAGCTTCCGTCCGATCATCCGGGTCTGCATCTGCTGCAGCAGATCCGTGACGAGGCGCATCGCTTCGCGATCCAGGGTCACCGCGCGCGCCGAGGCAAGGCGCGAACGACCTCGGCGCTGGAGTCGATCGCCGGCATCGGCGCCAGGAAGCGCCAGGCGCTGCTGTCCCATTTCGGCGGTCTGAAAGGCGTGCAGGCGGCGAGCGTCGACGACCTGATGCGGGTGCCGGGAATCAGCCGCGCGCTCGCGGAGAAGGTCTACGCTGAGCTGCATTGACGGCGCCGTGGCGGCCTTGCCGCCGATGCGCGCCGCGGTTACGCTCGACACCGTGCTGTCGATCCGCGCGCTGGCCAAGACGTATCCGGGGGTGAAGCCGCGCACAGTCTTCGCCGGAGTGAGCCTCGAGCTCAAGCCCGGCGAGTACGTCGCGGTGATGGGTGAATCCGGCAGCGGCAAGTCGACGTTGCTCAACCTCGTCGCCGGGCTCGACCGGGCCGATGCCGGAACCATCGAAATCGACGGCGTCGCGCTTGCGACGCTCGATGACGACGCACTGACGCGGCTGCGGGGATCGCGGATGGGCTTCGTGTTCCAGGCCTTCCACGTGCTGCCTTACCTCGATGTGGCACGCAACGTCGGGCTGCCGCTGGCATTGTTGGACGTCGACCGGGACGCGGCCCACCCGCGTGTCGCCGCGATGTTGAAAGCCGTCGGCCTCGCCGATCGCGCAGCCAGCATGCCGCGCGAGCTGTCCGGGGGCGAGCTGCAGCGCGTCGCCATAGCACGCGCGCTGGTCCACGAGCCACGGCTCGTGCTGGCCGACGAACCGACGGGCAACCTCGATCCGGACACTGCCGGTGGCGTATTGCGCCTGCTGCGTGAACAGATCAAGTCACGCCGCGCGGCGGGCATTCTGGTGACGCATTCGCGTGCGGCCGCGGCTACCGCCGATCGCATTCTGCAGCTCGACCGCGACGGGCTGCGGGAGCTGCAGTCGTGCTAGGGCGAGGAGCGAAGGTGCGCGCGCCGACGCCACACGGCACCGGTTCGCTCGCGGTCGCGCATGCGGTGCTCGCAGGTTCGCTGGCGCAGAACAAGACTCGGGCGGCGGTTGCGACCTGCGCGATCGCGCTCGGTGTGGCGCTGGGCCTCGCGGTACAGCTCATCAACCAGACGGCGATCGGCGAATTCGCGCTCGGCGTGCAGGCGCTTTCCGGAGACGCCGACCTCGAAGTGCGCGGGCCGCGCGGCGGCTTCGACGAGACGCTCTTTCCCGAGCTCGCTCGCCTGCCCGAAGTGGCCGTGGCGAGTCCGGTGGTCGAAGTCGATGCGAAGTTGCCCGGCCGTGACGAACCGCTGCGCATCCTGGGGGTCGACGCGTTTCGTGTCGTGGCGATCAACCCGGCGCTGGTCGCGACAGTCGATGAACGACTCGACCTCTTCGCGCCTGACGCCCTGTTCCTGAGCCCGGCTGCAGCGCGCTGGCTGGGTGCGCACGTCGGCGACGACGTTTCGTTCCAGGTCGGACTCGCCGACGTGACGCTGCGGGTTGCCGGGTTGCTCGCGACGGGACGCGAGGCACGCTTTGCCACGATGGACATCGCGACCGCTCAATGGCGCTTCGATCGATTGTCGCGGCTTTCGCGCATCGACCTGCGCCTGGTGCCCGGGGTCGACGTCTCCGCCTTTCGGGAACGGCTCACCTCCTGGCTGCCCGCGGGCATCGCGGCGGTGCGGCCCGAGACGAGCCTCGCGGCGGGAGCGAGCCTGTCGCGCTCGTACCGCGTCAATCTCGCGGTGCTGGCCCTGGTGGCGTTGTTCACCGGTGGCCTGCTCGTCTTCTCGACCCAGGCACTCACCATCGTGCGCCGGCGCCCGCAGTTCGCACTGCTGCGCGTGCTCGGTGTGACGCGGCGCCGCCTTGCGGCGCTGATCGTCGCGGAGGGGGCGCTCCTGGGCGTTGCCGGCAGCTTGCTCGGTGTCGCGGCCGGTTACGCGTTGGCGCGTCTGGCCGTTCAGTTGGTCGGCGTCGATCTCGGCTCCGGCTACTTCCGCGGGATTGCGCCGACGCTCGCGCCCGATCCGTTCGTCCTCGCAGGATTCTTCGCGCTGGGTGTGGCTGCAGCGGCACTGGGAAGCCTCGCGCCCGCGCTCGAGGTAGCGCAGGCGGCCCCGGCGCTCGCGTTGAAGGCCGGCGACGAGGAGCGTGCTCTCGCGGGGCTGCGTCCGCTCGCCCCGGGCCTGGTCACGCTCGGTTTGGGCGCCTGCGCCACGCTGGCACCCCCGGTCGCCGGGTTGCCGTTGTTCGGCTATCTCGCGATCGCGCTGCTGCTCGTCGGCACGCTGATGCTGATTCCGCGCATTGCCGTCGTGCTTTTCGCCCTGTTGCCGCCGCTGCGTTTCCCTCCGATCGTGCTGGCGGTGGCGCAGCTGCGCGGCGCGCCTGGACAGGCGACGGTGAGCCTTGCCGCAACCGTCGCGAGCGTGAGCCTGATGGTTTCCATGGCGATCATGGTCGCCTCGTTTCGCCAATCGCTCGACGACTGGCTCGAGCGGTTGCTGCCGGCCGATGTCTACGTTCGCGTCGGCGCGGGCGATACGGCGTATCTGACGCCGGAGGACCAGGCGCGGATGGCGGCTCTGCCCGGCGTGCGTCGCGCCGAATTCCTGCGCGAGGCGCAACTACTGCTCGATCCGTCGCGCCCGCGGGTTGCGTTGCTCGCCCGGCACGTCGATGCGGCAAGCCCGGCGCGCTCACTCCCGCTCATCGGCGCGCCGATCGAGATTGCGCGCGATGCGCCGCCGCCGGTCTGGGTGAGCGAGGCGGTGGTCGACCTCTATGGTGCCGCGCCCGGCCACGTCATCACGCTGCCGCTCGCGGGAAAGCCAGTGCGCTTCACCGTCGCGGGCGTATGGCGCGATTACGCTCGCCAGCAGGGCGCGATCGCGATCGAGCGCGAACGCTACACCGCCCTGACCGGCGACGACACGGTCACCAATGCCGCGTTATGGCTCGCGCCTGGCACCGGCGCGGACGACGTGCGCGCTGCGCTCGCTGAAGCACTTCCCGGCGGCGACCGGCTCGAACTGGCGATGCCCGGCGAAATTCGCTCGGCGTCGCTCGCCGTGTTCGATCGCACGTTCGCGGTGACCTATGCGCTCGAGCTCGCCGCGGTGTTGATCGGGCTGGTCGGGATGTCGTCGTCGTTCGCGGCGCTAGTGCTCGCGCGGCGCCGTGAGTTCGGCGTGCTGCGGCACCTCGGCATGACGCGGAAGCGCGTGGGGATGATGCTCGCGACCGAGGGCTTCGTGGTCAGCGGCGTCGGACTCGCGGCGGGAGTAACCCTGGGTGCGCTCATCAGCCTCGTCCTGATTCACGTCGTGAACCGCCAGTCGTTCCACTGGGGAATGGAGCTCGCCATTCCGTGGCTCACGCTCGCGGCCTTCGTGCTCGTCATGCTCGCACTCTCGACGTTGATCGCCGTTACGAGCGGGCGCCTGGCGATGGGAATGCAAGCCGTGCGCGCGGTGAAAGAGGACTGGTGAAGCGCCGTCGCTTTCTTGCCTCGCCGTTGTTGCTCCTGCCGTGCTTCGCGCTGGCGGACGATTACCCGCGCGTCGTGCCGGGAGTTCCGCTGCGTTTCCCCCGCGATCACGGGAGCCATCCCGACTTTCGCATCGAGTGGTGGTATGTGACGGGATGGGCACGCGCGGAAGACGGCTCCGAATACGGGATCCAGGTTACGTTCTTTCGCAATCGGCCGCGCGTCGCGGAAGCCAATCCGAGCCGCTTCGCGCCGCGGCAGCTGCTGTTCGCGCATGCCGCGCTCGCCGAGGCACGTCACGGCCGGCTCCGCCACGATCAGCGTGCCGCCCGCACGGGATTCGGCCTGGCCGAGGCGAGCGAGTCGACGACGGATGTCGCAATCGCCGATTGGTCGCTCGCCCTTGCCGATGGACGCTACCGGGCGCGCATCGCCGCGCGCGAGTTCACGTTCGACCTCGGCTTTGCGCCGACCCAGCCGGTCCTCCTCCAGGGCGATGCCGGCTTTTCGCGCAAAGGGCCGGCGCATCGGCAGGCGAGCTACTACTACAGCCAGCCGCAACTTGGCATCGCCGGGACGATGGCGATCGAAGGCAGGACGCTCCGGGTCGCGGGCACCGCGTGGCTCGACCACGAGTGGTCGAGCGAATTGATGGCGGCAGAAGCCGTGGGCTGGGATTGGGTGGGCATCAACCTTTCCGACGGTGGCGCCCTGATGGCGTTCGTGATGCGGGATCGCAACGGGGGACCGTTGTGGGGAGGCGGGGTCATTCGTCCGGCGGAAGGGGAGACGCGAACCTTCTTGCCGGCCGACGTTCGCTTTTTTCCGCAGCGTTGGTGGCGATCCCCGCGCACGGGCATCGAGTACCCGGTGGCTATGTTGGTGGAAGCGGGCGGCACGGCTTACGAGCTGCAACCATTGCTCGCGGACCAGGAGCTCGATTCGCGCGCCAGTACCGGTACGTTGTACTGGGAGGGAGCGGTACGGGCGCTCGCGGCCGGGCGCGAAGTCGGCTCCGGCTACCTGGAGTTGACGGGCTACGGAAAGCCGCTCCGGCTCTGACCACGGCTGCGGACGCCGTCCGCAAGTCCATTGCTGCGCCGCCGCATCGCCTTGGTCAACGCGGATCGTTATCGTTCGACTTTTGCGTCATACTTTGCGCCGCGCGCACAACGCGATGTCCGCGGCACCAACGCCCTTGCCTTCCTATCTCTCGATCGAGCAACTATCGGTCGCTTACGGCGACACGCTGGTCCTTGACCGCGTCAGCCTCGACGTCGCTCGCGGCGAGATGGTCGCGCTGCTCGGTAGCTCCGGCTGCGGCAAGACGACGCTGCTGCGCGCGATCGCCGGCTTCGTGTCGCCGCGATCCGGGGCGATCCGGGTCGACGGACGCGACATTGCCGCGCTGCCGCCCGAAAAGCGCGGCACGGCGATGATGTTCCAGTCGTATGCGCTGTGGCCGCACATGACGGTCGCCGCCAACATCGGCTATGGACTCAGGATGCGCGGCTGGAAAAAGGAGGCGATCGCCGCGCGCGTCGACGAGATCCTGGCATTGCTGCAGCTCGAGGGTTTCGCTCCGCGGGCCGTCACCCAACTCTCCGGAGGCCAGCGTCAGCGCGTGGCGCTGGGCCGGGCGCTCGCCGTCAACCCGTCGCTGCTGCTGCTCGACGAGCCGATGTCGAACCTCGACTACAAGGTGCGGCTCGAACTGCGGCACGAGCTGCGCGCGCTTCAGCAGCGGATCGGCATCACCGCGGTCTACGTCACCCACGACCGCGAGGAAGCATTGACGCTTGCCGACCGCATCGCGGTGATCGACGCCGGCCGCGTCATCCAGTGCGGCGCGCCGGAAGAGGTGTTTCATCATCCGACTTCTGCGTTCGTTGCCGGATTCATGGGCGCGGACAACGGGATCGATGTCGTCGAGCGCGCCGATGGCACCCTGATCGCCGCGAGCAGCGAGCCCGGCGGTCGCGCGGTGCGCGCGCATTTCCGCGGCGACGCTGCGCGGCTGCTCGCGGCCGCGGAACTGTCCCCTGCCGACGCGCTGTCACTGCCGGGCGTCGTCGCGCAGGCATTTTATGTCGGGCAGGGTTACCGCTATCGCGTCCGGGCGGGCGGCACCGAGATCTGGGTGCACGCGCCCGAGCGCATGGCCGAGGGCACGGCCGCGTGCGTTGCAGTACCGCGCGCGGCGCTGATGCTGTTTCCGCGCGATTCAACCACTCGCACCTAGGAGGCTTTCATGCGATTCCGTTATCTCGTTGCCGTGACGGCGGCTGCGGCGCTTGCGGCTGCGCTGCCGGCATCGGCGCAGGTCACGCTCAACGTGGTCACCGCCGGCGACCAGAACATGGTCGATTACGTCACCAACTATCTCGGACCGAAGTTCGAGGCGATGAATCCGGGAGTCAAGGTGCGGGCGGTCGGCACCGGGCCCGGCGATTCCGGCTCGCAGAAGATCTACGAGAAGCTCTCGGCGCAGCAGAAGGCCGGGACCGCGGCGTGGGACACCGATGTCGCAGTGGTCCACCAGCGCGGCGCTGCGACGATGGTGAAGGAGAACCTGCTGATGCCGTACCGCAACGATGTCGCGGCCGGCAAGCTCGTCTCGCGCGACACGGCGAAGAACGCGCTCGGCGCCAACGTCGACGGCTATGTGCTCCCCATGTTCCACAGCCAGATCGCGTTCGCGTACAACCCCGACCTCGTCAAGGCGCCGCCGAAGTCGTACGCCGAGCTCGCGGAGTGGGTGAAAAAGAACCCGAAGCAGTTCGGCTACAACGGCGTCAAGGGCGGGATGTCCGGCGTGGGCTTCGTGATGGGCTGGGTCTCGGCCAATTCCGGCCTCGGCGACAAGCTGGAGAAGGGGCCGTACGCGGCCGGTGACAAGGCGACGATCGAGAAATCGCTCGCGAGTCTGAAGGACTTCAATCAGAACGTCGTGATGACGCCCGGCAACGCCGGCACGCTCGACATGCTGAACCGCGGCGAGATCGCGATGGGCCCGGTGTGGGTCGACATGTTCTATACGTGGCAGGCCGACGGCAAGATGAGCCCGAAGATCAAGCTCGCGCTGCCGCAGCCCGGATTGCCGGGCCAGCCGATGTACTACGTGATTCCGGCGAAGGCGGCGAACGCGGCGCTCGCGAAGAAGTTCATCGACCTGGCAGAGAGCCCCGAGGTGCAGGCCGACGGCATCGTCAAGCAGTTCAACTGGTATCCGGGAATCGATCCGCAGTACGTTCAGACGAAGCTCACCCCCGAGGCGTGGAACAAGCTGTTCACCGACATCTCGCCCGGGGACCTCGCCAAGTACGGCCGGCCGTTCCCGCTGTCCGAGTACTTCACCGATATCGTCGAGGGATACGAGCGCGTCGTGCTGAAGTAGCGGCGTTCGCCAGCCCGGCGGGAAGGGCCGCGCGCGTGGGCGACCGCAACGCCGTACCCGAGTGCGGCACTCCTGGCGCCCGCCGCCGAGCGCCGCGGGCGCCGGGCGGGACTCGCTCTGGTCGCGCCGGCGCTCGCGATCGTCGTCGCATTCTTCATCGTCCCGCTGGCGATCTCGTTCGCCCTGGCGTTCCGCGCCAAGGACGGCAGCTTCACGCTCGAGCACTTCGACAAGACATTCGAGCTCTACACGACCGACCTCGTCTTCACGCTGGCGATCGTGCTGCTGTCCTCGGCGCTGATCGCCGTCGTCGCCGTCGCGATTGCCGGCTACCTGACGCTGGGCGAGAATCCGCGGGCGGTCGCGGCGCTGCGGTGGCTGTATCGCTGGCCGTTGTTCATCCCGTTCGTCGTCACCGGCCAGGTGATGCGGACCTTCCTCGCCAAGAACGGAATGCTGAACCACGTGCTGATCGGCGCGGGGCTGATCGAGCCGCTTGCCGCGCAGAGCCTGCTCGACTGGCGCGGGATCGTCATCGCATTCGTGTGGAAGCAGGCGCCGTTCGTCACGCTGCTCGTTGCCGGGGCGATGGCATCGATCGACCGTCAGCACATCGAGGCGGCGCGCAACCTCGGTGCGCCGCGCTGGCGCGTGCTGTGGGACATCGTGCTGCCGCAGGTGCGCGGCACATTGCTGGTGGGCGTCGTGCTGTCGTTCGTCACGATGCTGTCGGTGCTGTCGGTGCCGCTGATGATCAACCCGAACTCGCCGACGATGATCACCGTCGACGTCGCCTACCGGATCAACACGCATTCCGACTACGCGGTCGCCAACGCGTTGTGCCTGCTGTCGCTGCTGGTCGCCGCCGGCGGCGCGTGGTTCTACCTGCGCCATGCAGCGCGTAGCGCGCAGGGGGCGGCGGCGTGATCGCGGCGATGCCGTTGCGCTGGCCGAAGACGCTCCTCATGGCGGCGTTGCTCGCGTTGTTCGCCTTCGCGATCTTCGGGCCGCTGGCGAACCTGATGCTGTGGGCGTTCGCGGAGAAGTGGTACTTCCCGAGCAAGCTGCCGGCGGAGTTCGGTTTCACGTTCTGGGCGCGCGTGTTCAATCCGCGCGGCAACGCGGTTGCGTCGCTCGTCACGAGCGTCTGGATCGCGGTGCTGACGGTCGTCGTGAGCCTTGCGGTGGCGATTCCAGCGGGCTACGCGTTAGCGCGGCTGAAGCTTCCCTGGCGCAGCGCGATCCTGCTCGTGTTCCTGCTTCCGCAGGCCGTGCCGAACCTGCCGATCTACGTCAACATCGCGCGCGTGTTCTACGAGGTGGGACTCAACGGGACGATCACCGGCGTCGTGCTCGTCCACGCGGCACACGGACTCGTGCTCGCCGTCTGGATCGCCTCGGCCGCGTTCGCCGCGGTCGACGCCGCGCTCGAGGAGGCTGCGCGCAACCTCGGCGCGTCGCCGTGGACGTGCTTTCGCACGGTGACGCTGCCGCTCGCCGCGCCGGGCCTGATGGCGAGCGCCATCTTCGTGTTCCTCGAATCGCTGGACGAATTCACCGGTACCTATTTCGTCGGCGTGCCCGACGTGACCACGCTGCCGCTCCTGATGTTCAATGCGAGCATGGGTGGCAACTACCAGATCGCGTCGATCACCGCGCTGCTGCTGCTTGTGCCGTCGATCGGATTCATGCTGGTCGTGGAGCGGTTCCTGAAGGCCGACGTGCTGGCGATGGTCGGCCGCTGACGCGAGCGCGGCGACGCGGACGATGCCGCGGTAGAATGGCGGTACGCCGGCGCGGCCCGGCCGAATAGCGCCGTCAGGATGTTCGCCAACATTCCAATCCTGCTCACGTGGCTGCGGATCGTTCTGATCCCGGTGTTCGTCGCCGTCTATTACCTGCCCGACACCTGGATCGGACCGGCGGCGAAGAACTGGACGGCGATGTCTGTCTTCGCCGTCGCGGCGATGACCGACTGGCTCGACGGATATCTCGCGCGGCGCTGGGGCGAGGTGAGCGCATTCGGCGCCTTCCTCGATCCCGTGGCGGACAAGCTGATGGTCGCCGCTGCGCTGATCATGCTTGTCTGGCTCGGCCGCGCGGAGGCCTACCTTGCGATGATCATCATCGGCCGCGAGATCGCGATCTCCGCGCTGCGCGAATGGATGGCGCAGCTCGGACAGACGAAGAGCGTCGCCGTCGCGTTCATCGGCAAGGTGAAGACCGTCGCGCAGATGACGGCGATCATCGCATTGCTCTTGTGGGAGGACGTGATCCCGGGCGTGTCGACGCCGTTTCTCGGGGCACTTGCGCTCTGGATCGCTGCAATCCTCACGCTGTGGTCGATGTTCCACTACCTGAAGCTCGCGGCGCCGCACATCGACGGGGAGCGCGACGATACTCGACCCGAAATCGCGCGCGGCGCGCAGGTTGACCCGGACAGCGCCGAAAAAGTAAAATAGTCGGCTTGTTCCCCGATAGCTCAGTCGGTAGAGCGACGGACTGTTAATCCGCAGGTCCCAGGTTCGAGCCCTGGTCGGGGAGTAGGTTCGAGCCCTACTCGGGGAGCCAATCCATTCAATGCCTTGCGAGCGCCAACTGCCCAAAATTTAGGCAATTGGGTATATTCGATATACCCAATTGGGTCTATTTCACGCTCGCAATGATCGGTGTCTCGTTCGGCCGCACCGTCGTCGGCAGCAAACCCTTGATGTAAATTTCGGTCGTGCGCACGCTCGCGTGGCCGAGCAGGTGTTGCACGCGTCGAATATCGATCCCACGCCGCACCATCTCGGTCGCGCCTTTCGCGCGCAGATCGCGCAGTCCAAAGTCCTGCACCTTGGCTTTATCCACGCTGCAGTAGCGCCGGAACATGGCGCCAATGCCGTCCACGGTGAAACGCTTTCCGTCACGACGATGCACAAATGTGGGGAATACGACGTCGGCGGCGAGATGCTGATCGACCAGCGCGGCCAGTTCGCCGACGAGCTCGATCTCGATGAGCCGCCCGGTCTTGCCGCGCGCGAAGCGGAGCGCGCGCTGGCCCTCGGCGAGTCTGATCACGTTGCGCGGTCCCATGCCGAGCAAGTCGGCCGGAAGCGCCAGCGTGCGGATGGCGAGCACCATCGCGGTCCGTACCGCGACCCCAGCCACCGCGTAGACCTTCAGATACTCATCATCCGAAATTAATCGCTCGCGACGCACTCGGCGCGGCTTCCTGACACCTCGGCACGGGTTCAGGGGGACGTGCCCGGCTTCGACCGCGTAGGACATGGCTGCCGACAGGCAGGCGATCTCCTGGCGAACGTGCGAGGTATCCTGCGCTCGTGCGTCGCGATACTCGGCGACATGACGGCTTGTCAGCCTCTTGATCGGGATATGACCGAGCCCATCTTTCAACGGCTCTTTGTCGCGTGCATAGTCACGCGCCGTGCGTGGCGAGATCCTGCCGGCCTTCACATAGCCGGCGCAGATCGTTCCCGCGAATAGATCGAGCAGCCAGGCAACGGTATCGACCGTCGGACCATCGCGTCGCCAGGCGGCGAAGCTCGCCATCGCCGCAACGTAATCGGGCCCGAAATAGGTCCACGCCTCGGACGGACCGCGCCGCGCACGGTACTGGCGACCGTGGCGGTAGAGGCCCGGCGGCAATGGTTGCTCACGTTCTAGATGTCTGCGCCGCCTTCCCATATCTTTCCCTGATGGCCTGAACGTTGACCTCGAACTCTGGCACAACGTCCTGCGTAGCCGCTCCGCCAAGGACCGCGATCACCGCATCCTTCGCGACAAGCAGCACCCCATCGGAAGGGTGAATCTTGAAGGGAATCCCCAAGCGTTGCAACACGCGCGCCTGCGCCGTGGGGCGCTCGCGGCGGGTCAGTTCGGCGAGGTCGGAAGGCGAGAGTATCAACGCAGGTTCTCGAGTGCCAAGAGCATGTCCGCTAGATTTCGATATTCAAGCGCGTGCGACGCAGCATTGCATCGTTGCGAACGATCGCCGACGGCGCTGATGCGCAAAGCAAGTTCGTCCATGTTGCAGAGCCCGACGGATGCCAATGTTTCGTCCGAAATGTGCGTGCAGCGAATGCGCATGAGCAATGGTCGAGATATCGCCTCGGCCGCAATGATCCTGGGAGCCGGCAAATCCGCCGCTGTGAGTCGCGCGCTCGTGCTGTTTCCAGGCGTGCACCACGAAACCGCGGTCGGCGCCGTAAGTAGCGCTGGCCTTCACGCGGGGCCGGTGCTAGCGCCCAGCGCCGCAGGCGTGCGAACGCAATCCCGGGGTCGCGCTATGCTCGGTTGGGGCGTGCCATTAGCTGCGTGGCGCGCTGCTCGAATGAGCCTGTACGGCTCGTCGCAGCGCCTCCGCGTGGAGGCGTGCCTGATCAATCACTCCGCCAGCGCGAGCTCCACAGATATCCAGCCGCCTGCGCGTTGGATCGTGTCTGCTGACACTCGTCTGTTACTTCTCCGCAGCACGCGGGGTGCCGCCAACAGCTATCGTTTCCTCATGCGGCGCCCTGCTGCCACATCGCGTGGCATGGCGCGCATGAGGCGCATTCTGCTGCTCCGCCTCGGGCGCCGACAACCCGAAAAGCCTCGCAAAACGCGGGGCTTAACCGGACAGCTCGCCCAGGCAGACGCCGCGCGCAGCGCGGCAGGGGGTGAGCGTCAGCTACCGAGGCGGTGGCCAAAGTCGAGCGCGTTGCGCACCCCATAGTCCTCGAAGTTGTTGTTGAAGTACACGTGGGTGCGTTGCGCCCTGGCGGCCAGCGGCCGGACCTTTTCGGCCAGCTCGTCGAGCTCGGCGGCGGAATACAGGTAGTTGAACCGCTCCCCGCTCGAGGCCAGGCCTTTGGCTTCCCAGGTGTTGGCGTTGCGTCCGTGCAGGCGCACCATGACCAAGGAAGGCGTCGTCACTTCGCCGACCCAGGGAATGCTCGAGGCGAAGCCCTGCGGCTCGTCGACGACGACATGGCTCAGCTCATGCTCGCGTTCGAACTTGAGCACGTCGTCGCGATGTCGCTTCGTCGAACCAGGTCCGGTTGCGAAATTCGACGCAGATCGCGGGCGCCCGCGAGGACCTCCTTGCAGCGCACGATGTGCTCGTAGTTGGCGCGGGAGCGCATGAACCACGGCGGAAACTGGAACAGGACGCCGGCGAGCTTGTTGGCGCGCTGCAGCGGGGCGAGCGCGCTGCGAAAGCGCGACCAGAGCTCGATCGCGAGCTCCGCGGGCAGGTCGGCGTAGTAGAGGTTCTTCTTGGTGAGCGGCCCGAGCGCGGCCCGGATATCCTTGGGCAGCGCCTCGGGCGCGGTGTGGTGCAGGGTGAACAGCCGAAAGGCCTTCACCACGAACGAAAAGCCCGGCCGGGGTGCGCTCCGCCCAGAGCTGCGCGTTGCGCGCGGAGGGCAGGCCATAGTACGAGCTGTCGACCTCGACCGTGGCGAAGCGGGTCGCATAGAAGCGCAGGCGCTCGTCCGCGTTGACGTCGCCTCCTCCGGGTAGAAACGCTTGGCAGTCGATCGAGCGTCTTGTCGGTCCACGACGCCGTGCCAACGCGAATGTCGCCCAAGGTGTCTCGCTCTGAATGGCCGCCGGGGAAAACCATCGTAGCGGGCGCCGGGCCGTCGTGTCCAGGCGGAGCGACGGAGTAAAATTGACGCCGCAATCCCCGGCAACGGATTTTATCAATGCGTCCGTGACGCATTGCGTCGACGGTGACCAGGATTTTTTCGTGAGAGGTTTTGCATGAGCAAGCTTCCCGTGCGCCGCGCTGAACGGACACTTCCCAAGGCCGAGAAGCATGCGGTCGAAGTCATGGAGCCGGCGGCCAGGGTCAACCCGTTTTTGAGCTTCCGGTATTCGTACACGGAGATATCGGCGTCCGGTGGCAAGGCCCGGGTGAAATCCCGCAAAGCATGCTTCGAGGACGGCAAACTTACCTCGGAGGCCTTCGAGGGCGAGCTGGATCGCAGCGCCTACGAGCAGATGATGAGCCAGGCGCAACATTATTTCCTTGGCCAGACGGCGCTGCTGATGAAGTCGCTGTCGTGGTTGCTGCCGTTTTCCGGGAAGCGGCGTCCCGACCGCGACTGATCGATACCAAGCAGCGTTGCAGCCTCTATTCATTGCGACCCTGGAAAGCGCAATGCTTCAAGGGGCCTAGCGTGCGTACTTGGTCGCGGATTCCAAAGGGCGAACGAAAGGAAATTTGCCGTGAACGATAGGGTCATAAAGACCATCGGACTCATCGGTGCCGGACACATCGGAAGCCAGATCGCCCGACTCGCGGTGAGCAAACAACTACAACGTCGTGATCAGCAATTCGCGCGGGCCGGAGACGTTGTCGGCGCTCGTCGCGGAGCTCGGACCGAGGGCGCGGGCGGCGACAGCCGGTCGACGCGGCGAAGGCCGGAGACATCGTCGTGGTCACGATTCCGCTGAAGAACTACCGGGCCGTTCCGGTCGAGCCGCTGGCGGGCAAGATCGTGATCGACACGAACAACTACTACCCCGAACGTGACGGCCATATCCCCGAGCTCGACAACGAGTCGACCACGACCTCCGAGCTCCTGCAGGCGCACCTGCCGACCTCGAAGGTCGTCAAGGCCTTCAACCACATCTACGCCGCTGCGCTCACCACCGACGGGCAACCGGCCGGCACGAAGAATCGTCGCGCGCTGGTCATCGCCGGCGACGACCACGGGGCCAAGGCCACGGTCACCCGTCTGCTCGACGAGTTCGGCTTCGACACGGTGGACGCGGGTCCGCTGAAGGAAGGATGGCGCATCCAGCGCGACACGCCCGGCTACGGTCCGCGCCGCACGGCGGAGGAGCTGCGCCGAGACCTCGCGGCGGCCAAGCGGTACGCGGAGCGCTAGCCACTTGCCGGCGCAGAGCTGGGTGCAAGCTCCGCGTCAACCGGCGCACTCTTCGTAACCGTCTCCGCAAAGCCGGCGCGACGGCAAACCGCTTGCCGCGCTCGGGTTCCCGCAGGGTCGCGCCCTTGGTGGTCAGGTCGGCCGCTGCCCGGTTCCCCGGTCCGCAGTGTCCGGTCGGGCGTGTTGGCGTGTCCTGAGGCTCGACTTAAGACGCCTGTTTTGCCGGGGTTTTCGGGTTGCGGCCATGCGGCTGATTGCCGAACATCGCGTCGTGACGGCCACCAACGCAGGCATGCGGCGTGATTCCGCGGCCGAGCGGCTCCTCGCGCCGGGCGGCGCGGCGCCGGCTGGCGTGCCGGGCATGGTCCTCGCATGGACGAGCAGCGCTACCTAATCAACGGCAGGATCTTCGCCGCGGACGATCCAGGGCTGCAGGAAGCGCTCGCCCGTGTCCATGGAACGCCGGCACGGCCACGGTGCCTGTGTGTCGCCGAAGGCGTGGAGATGTACGTCTCGAAGTTCAGCGAGTTCGTGATCAAGCGCATGCCCGACACCGGTGACGAGCACTGCCCGACATGCCCGTCCTACGAACTGCCGGCGGTGAATCAGGTCTGGGCGACGTTCTGGGCGAGGCCATCATCGAACGCGGTCCGGAAGGCGTCGAGCTGCGGCTCAACTTTCCCTTGACTCGGCGCGTCGGGCGCAGCTTTGCCATCGCGGATCGCGAGCTTCCGGCCGAGGTCACCGTGGCACGCAAGCAACTCAGCATGCGCGGGCTGCTGCACTACCTGTGGGAACGGGCGGGGTTCAACCGCTGGTATCCGCGGATGCAGGGCAAGCGTTCCTACTGGGTGCTGCGCAAGTTCCTGCTGCAGGCGAGCGAGGAGAGTCGAAACCAAGGGGTTGCGTCTCGCCGAGCGCGTGTTCATTCCCGAGCAACTTCTCGAAGGATCAGGCGGCCGACATCGCGCGACGCCGCGATGAAGCGATGTCGATTCTGCTTGATCCCGCGATCCGGACCTGCAATTCAAGATGATGATCGCCATCGGCGAATTGAAAGAGCTCAGGGCAACGGCCTTGGGCTACGAGCTGGTTCTCAAGCACCTGCCTGACTGCGCGTTCATGCTCGACCACAAGGCAGGCGAGCGAGCAAAACGGGCGTTCGAAGCCGAATTGCTCGCGTGGAGCGCAGGCCAGGTGAAGCTCATCGCGGCGTGCCTCTTCTACGCCAAACGCGAGCACCTCTACCAGATCGAATCGCTCACGCTGATGATGACGAGTTCGCAATGGATACCGCTCGACCATGCCTGCGAAAAGGACCTTGTCGACAAGCTTGTCGCAGAGCAGCGGGCGTTCCTGAAACCGCTGCGCTATGAAGCGAAGCACGCGGGCAGGTTTCCGAACTTTCTGCTGCTCGACGCCGGCGAGCGGCCGGTCGCGCTGGATATCCTGAGCCCATTCCTGACGGACCAGGATCGCGCCGCGAAGGCGAGGGCGATCGCGGCGCGGAGTCCGAATGGATGGGCGTGGGACACGGCGCAGGAGGCGTTGGTACCCGACCTGCCGCCGCAGGCCGCGGCGCCGCCCGGCACCCGAAGGACCGCGAGCGGCGACGAGTCCGGCAGCAGAGCCACATCGGCCTTGTTCCGGGGCCTGTGACAACGGTCCGGGCTTTTGTGACACTGTCTGTACTTCTTGCCAGATCCACAGGGGCAAGGATCGTGCGGCCCAAAGACACCATCGTAGCAGCATATCGACGTCCGCTCGCGCCCGGTGCCCCTCGTGAAAAAGGCCGAAGCGAAACCCGATGTAATCGAGCTTGCTGCTGTTCATGTTCCAGAGGTCCCAGGGGACCTCTTCCAGCGAGCACGCGAAGTGCTTGCTTGCGAAGGCGGGGTAGCGCGCTTCAAGAAAAGCGCGATCAAAGCGCGCGTTGTGACAGACAACCAAACCCACCACGTCCATGACTCGCGCGATACCGGCCTCGTCGATCCGTTGCCCGCGGACCATGTCATCGCTGATGCCGGTCAGACGCGTGATTTCCGGCGGTATGGGTGCCTCCGGGTCTTCCAGGCTTTCATACCGATCGACGATGCGAAAGAGGCGGCCTGTCTCGCGCCCGTATTCGCAGGTCGCGATGGCAAGGTCAATGATCCGGTCACCGAGCTCTGGTTTCAGCCCGGTGGTTTCGGTATCGATGACAGCGAGTCGACCCAGGGCTCGCCGTGGAGTTTTCGCCGAAGACCCCACGAAAGCACAAGTCATGCGGGCCGTAGCGCAGAAACGCACTGCCGTTGACCCGGGCAGCCGCGAGGCGCGCAGCCGCCTCGCCGCGATGGTGACGCGACTGCTCGAGCACTGGGAGCTGACCGCGACGGAGCAGGCCGCAGTGCTGGGGTTGTCGGCCGGCAGTCGCAGCACGCTCGGCCGCTACCGCAGGGGTGAGCCGCTGGCGGACAACCGCGACCTGCGGGACCGCGCCGGACACCTGTTGGGCATCCACAAGTCGCTGCGACTGCTGTTCCCCCACGATCGGGACTTGGCCTACCGCTGGATGACGCAACCGAACCGCCGGCTCGGCGAACGGCCGGTGGACCTGATCGTCGAGCATGGCTTCGAGGGTTTGCTGGCGGTGCGCCGCTATCTGGACTTCCAGCGGGGCCGGTAATTGCAGGCGGATCTCGTTTCCGCCAACGTCGACTTCCACGACGACCTGGTGCGCAACATTCCCGGCGCGCGCGCATCGCAGAACCTGTTCGACGATCTTTCGTCCGATCCCGCCGACTGGGACGTTGCCATCGCCGCCGAGGGTGCAGAGCGCATTCCTACTGCGGCCGCGCTGATCACCCGGCCGTTCGACTACGGCAGCGTGATCAGCTACACGTTCGACTCTGCGCACTGGCAGACCACGCGCTTCTCCGACGCTTCGCGGTACGGAGTCTGGTATGGGTCGCTTGCGCTTGAGACCACCGTGTACGAGACGGCATGGCACTGGTACCGGTTCGTGCAGGACAGCTTCGCCGGTGAGGATCGCGAAATCGTGACCGAGCGGCGCGTGTTCGACGTGCGCTGCGATGCCCTGCTGATCGATCTGCGCGGCAAGCAGGCGGCCTATCCGGACCTGACCAGCCGCACCAGTTACGCGTTCACGCACCGAGGTGGGACGCTACGTGCACGAGCAGGACCTCAACGGGCTGCTGGTACGTTCCGCGCGCTGCGACGGCATCAACGCAGCCGTCTTCAAACCCGAGCGGCTGTCGAATGTGCGCCATCGGACCTATCTGACCTATCGCCTGAACGCCGTGCGGGACACGTTCGTCGCCGAACGAACGCCCGGCAGGAAGTGGCTGACTGTCGTCGCCCAGCACGTTGGGCTAAGCCATGCCAAGTGTGCCGTGCCGACGGCAGGAATTTGTCCCGAATGGTTGCGGCGGGTCGAAGGCCCTCGTACGCTCCCGGCGTGGGTGCGCTCACCCGCGAATGAGCTTTCTCGCTTCCGCCCTTAAGGCTCACGATTGCCCCCGAGCGCTTGCGATCGAGCGGCGCGCCGGCCTCCGCGCGTTGCACCATGCGCCCAGCGAATCCTTGGACTGCCGCCGAAGCCGATCGTGGCGATGAGCACCCTGTTGATCGTCATCGGCGGCCTGCCTGGGACTGGCAAGACTTCGCTCGCTCGCGGTCTGGCACGCGCGCTCGATGCCGTGCACCTGCGCATCGACACCATCGAGCAGGCGCTGCGCAGCGCCACGATGGGTTCCGATGCGCTCGACGCCGCCGGCTACGTCGTGGGCTATGGCGTCGCCGCGGACAACCTCGCCCTCGGCCGCACGGTCGTCGCCGATGCGGTCCATCCGCGGGCAAGCATCCGCGCCGCATGGCGCGAGGTCGCGCGGCGCGCGGCGGTCGCCCTCGTCGAAGTGGAAGTGGTCTGCTCCGACGCCGCCGAGCACCGCCGCCGGGTCGAGTCCCGCAGCACGGATATACCGGGGCTCCTGCTACCCACTTGGGACGAGGTCCAGGCCCGGGCCTATGAGCGGTGGGACGCCGATCACCTGGTGATCGATACCGCGCGAGAGCCGGTGGACCAGGGTGTGACCGCGCTGCACACGTTCCTGCTGGCCCGCGAGCGCGCCGTCCGCTGACGGACCGCCAGCCTGGCTTGCCTTTCACTTGGGGCGACTGGCAACGCTTTGGGCGTAACGTTGCGAGTCGACTCGCAACATTACGATCGGTTGGGCAGGGCAGGGCGGCGCCGCGCTTTCGTTCGGCATCGCCCGCGGTGCGCACGTCACTCGAACCGCATTTCCGGTTCTTCGCATTCGCCCTTGAAGACGAAGTCTTCCGCGATAGCCTCGTTGCATGGCTGCCGATCGACGTCTGCGTACCTACCTCACCCGCGACGAAGTCGCGCGGCTACTGCGCGCCGCGAAGAAGAGCCGCCACGGCGCCCGCAACCACGCGATGATCCTCATCGCCTACCGGCACGGGTTGCGTGCCTCCGAGCTCGTAGGCCTGCGCTGGAGCGACGTCGATCTCGAGCGCGGAACGATCTACTGCCGCCGCGCGAAGGGATCACGCTCGACCGTGCATCCGCTCAAGTGCGACGAAGCGGCAGCAATCAAGCGCCTGCTGCGACAGCGCAAGCGTGACGCGGGAGTGTTCGTGTTCCAGTCGGAGCGCGGCGAGCGCATGAGCCGCAGCGCGTTCTGGTGCGTCGTGGCGTTGGCCGGCGAGCGTGCAGGGCTACCGGTGAAAGCGTACGCCCACCTGCTGCGCCACAGCTGCGGCTATTACCTCGCGAACAAAGGCTGCGATTTGCGGCTGATCCAGGACTACCTCGGGCACAAGCAGATCCAGAATACGGTGCGCTATACGACGCTCAATCCGCACCGATTCGCGGGCTTGTGGTAGTTCGCAGATTCCATGGCTGGCGCAGCATCCGGACTGCTCCTTTCGCGCACGGCAATCGCGAGACCGATATCGGGCTAATAACCCGAAGGTCGAAGGTTCAAATCCTTCCCCCGCAACCAGTTCTAGCAACATCGGCCCCGGCTGCCTCCAGCAGTACGGGGCCGATGTCCATCTGGGCGTAGACACCGTCGTCCTTCTCCTCGACGACGATGTCGCCGAGCTTGTCGGCGAGGATCTTCCTAGCGCTATCGACGTCGGTGGAAAGCGCGGTCTCTAGGCGCATCGCCACTTCCCGGATCCGGGCGCCGACCTTGTCAGCGTTGGGGATCGTGCACGCTGGCTGCGTGGTACTCGTGGCGACCAGCGAGGCGAGTTCGGTCTCTGCGGCGACGAGGCGGGTCCGGAGTGCTGCGGACAGGCCCATCTGGGCCACTGCATCGGTCAGCCGGTTGATCTCGCCCCGTAGGGCCTCAATGCGCGCCGCACGGATCTCCGCTTCGCCGTTCCCGCGCCGTTGAAGATCTTGCAGGAGGTCGCGGACCCGAGTTCGAATCTTCGCGATAGCCTCGGGGGCGAGCACCTGCTGGCGCAGCTCCGCAATCAATCGCCGGTCGGTTTCCTGTCGCGGGGCGAACGTTCCGGCGCAAACGGCGGGGCCGCGGTCCTTGTGCGCGGCGCAGCCGTAGTAGCGTTGGTGCACGGCGACCATCGCTCCGCCGCAGACTCCGCAGCGAAGCAGGCCCCCGAACAGCGTGCGTGGGGCACGGCCGCGCCCCCGTTGCCCGCCGCGCTTGCGCGGCGAGTCCATTCGGGCGCGCACGGCGTGCCAGGTTGCGTCATCGACGATCCGCAGATCCGGCCGTTCCGCAATCTGCCACTCGCTGCGTGGGCGCAGTCGCGGTACCCGGCGCGAGGGATTGTCGGGATCCTTCACCCATTGGCGCCGGTTCCAGATGTAGCGGCCGACGTACAGCTCGTTGTTCAGCAGGCCGGAGCCGGCGCTCGGCGTCCCATAGAGCGCCGATACCGACCCGGTGCTCGGCTTATTCTTCTTCCGCCCCGGGCCATGGATCCCACGTGCGTTGAGATCGGCCGCGATGCGCTGCAGACTCTCGCCGGCCGCGTACCGCGCAAAGATCTCGCGCACAATGGTGGCCTGATTAGCAACGATCTCGAGTCGGAAACCGTCCACCTCACCGCGATCATTCATCCCGACGGGCACACTGCGATAGCCGTATGACATCCCGCCCGCGTGAAAGCCGCGTTCGATCTGCCCGGCGAGCCCACGGCGAATCTTGGGCGGCAAGTCGCGGCGGTAGACCTCGTTCACGATGCCGCGCATGCCCCGCAGCACAAAGCGCGATTCACCGGCGTTGCTGTCGTACCCGTCGGCAATCCCGACGATGCGGATGCCGCGATGTTCCAGTCGACGCACCACCTGTTCCTGATCGACCTGGTCCCGCGAGAGGCGATCGAGCCCCTCCAGGATGAGGACGTCGAACTTGGATGCCAGCGCCGCCGCGTGCATGGCAGCGGCGCCCGGACGCCGCGTTACCGGCACTGAGCCGCTCGTCGCTTCATCCGCGAATACCTCGAACATCGTCAGCCCGTTGGCGCGAGCCCACGCGCGACAGACACGGGCTTGGTCATCGATCGAGGTGCGATCTTGCTTGTCGGTCGAGAAGCGGGCGTAGATGGCGGCGGTTTTCATGTAAGTGATCCGGTTGATTGGGGGCCGACGGTTGGACGGGGTCGAGCTCGCGCTCGCCCATGAGTTCGAGCGCAACTACCTGGGCGACGAACTCGAGGAGAGGATCGGCGAGATTGCCGGAATGAGGCCGGGCCATTACCGGACCGTGCCTCGCCGTGCATGCGGAACGACGCGTCGAGCACCATGGCAATCATCGCCATCGGCTCTTGGCGCCGCGCCGTCTGCCTCGACCCAGCGCTGAAGCTCGGCCAGTTCGATTCGTACCGACCGCCCGACGTAGTTGGCGCGTAGTCGCCCGGCGGCAATCGCCCGCCGCAGGGTACGTGGGGAGAGATTGACGATTGCGCCGGCTTGAGCAGGCGAGAGGTACTGCGGTAGGTTCGTCTGGGTGCTGGACATGGCCGCCTCGGGTAGCGCGTGGCCGATTCATGCATCGGCACGTTCACTCCCATGGTGGCGACCTTAGAGCTCGAGTCCAACGGAGAAGAATTCGTCACGCCATCGACCCCTGCCGGTCAATCCGGTAGTGGCCTGCTCAGCCAAAGGCGTTCATCAATCAAACCGCGGCGGCGATATTCTTCGGGCGCGTTCTGGGCAGCGCGGAAGTCCTGGATGCTGATTCGCGCCAGGTATTCGGACTCCGGCACCGCTGCCGACGACGACTTGCGGCGCACTGGCGGTACCGCGGCCGTGACCAGTTCTACGAACTCCAGGTAGGAACCACGGGCGCTGTCAGGACGCGCCTCGTGCCGGGAGGGCGGGCGCCCGGTATGTTCCCACCAAATCATCGCCAGTCCCAATCCGAATTGACGGGCGGCGAAGTTGTGGGCTCCCAAGGGACGGCCGCGTCGCCGCTCCGGATATTGGGTGGCCTTGCGCTGCCGGACCGCGCGCCGATCCTTCATCGCCCGGCGCGACAGCGCACTGCGCCAATGGTAGCCGCAGCGATCAATCAGTATCTGAATTGCCTCCAGGGCGGCGTCGCGCTCAGTGGGATCATCGAGTCTGAGCAGACTGGCAAAGCGCCGGTCGTTTCGAAGGTGCTCGAGACGAGGATCAAGGGCGCTGGCGCTGGGTGGTGCTACGGCGGAATTGCCGTTTAGGACGGCGTCGGCATTGGCGACAAACTGGGCGATGCGCGCTTGGCGCATCTGTTCGATGACGCCTGAGTTGGGATTGGCAAGGTTCAGCATTCGGTTCGGCCTCGATTGATGGACATCCGGCTTTCGCCCGTGGTGCGCTCGTCGGACTCTTGAGTCCGAGCGACACGAGCTTGGCTGGTCCCGCGTGCGGATCGTAAGCGATCGATGACCATCGAATGCTTGCGAGCGGCATCGACCGTCTTGGCTTGGCTGTAGTACCGCAACGTCGTTTCGATCTTGGCATGCGTGAGGAGGTCACGGGCAACAGCGAGCAACTCCGGCGATTCGCGGGCAATGGTCGTCACCGCACAATCGCGGAACAAGTGAGGGCTGACAGCGAAGCCGAACGTCGCCTCGGTGCGCTGGCAGATCTGTTCGTAGATCGCCTCCGCACCGAGCGCGCCGCCCTTGGCCGAGAGCCAAAGTGCGTCGCTCGCATCGGCCTTGCGGAAGAGCAGGCGGTAATGCTCGAGGTAGCGCGTCAGGTACGGCGTAAGCAATTCGGGAAGTGGAAACTCGATTGGCTCGTGAGATTTTGTATTGCCTGCCTGCAGCACGAGCACATATTGATTCGCAACGCGGCGCAGGTGCTTGCCGACCTTCAGTTCGCTCAGGCTGCGTCGCCGCAGTGGGCGCGTGGCGACCGTGGAACGGCGCTTCGGGGTCGACTGCGGACAAAGGCAACTCGCGGCCCAGGAGCGGTCGTATCACGAAATCGCCTACAGCGGACGTTCGATGACGCTGTCGACCCACCTTGGTCGATCAAGCGTAGACTTGCCCGCGGTCTTTCGGGGAAGGAAAAGCATGGACGGAGTCCACCGCAGGCGCTTGTTGGGAAAGCACGCCACGGTCATGACGACTTGCGGCGAAAGGGCCGCGGCAGCGATTGTGTGTAGGCTCATTCTCGTGGTGTTCCTGTCATTGCTCGCGGCGCCCTTGGTGGCTGATGCGCAATCGACCGCGAACGCGCGCCGGATAGGCTTTCTTGGAGGCGGGACACGCACCGCAAATATGGGAGTTGATGCCTTCCGGGAGGAACTACGTCGACTCGGCTGGGTTGAGGGTAACAACATCGTCATCGACTATCGATTCGCGGACGGTAGGCACGACCGGCTGCCCGAGCTCGCGGCCGAGTTGGTTCGGCTCAAAGTGGAGCTCATAGTAGCGGTGCCGACACCCGCGGCCTTAGCAGCCAAGAACGCCACGGCGACAATCCCGATCGTCATTTCTAGCGTTGGTGATCCGGTCGGCGTCGGACTCGTCGCCAGCCTCGCGCGCCCCGGTGGGAACATCACAGGCGTGTCCTTCGATGTGGGCTTGGAAATGTTCGGCAAGGAGCTGCAGCTGCTCAAGGAAGCCGTCCCCAACGCACGAAAAGTAGCGGTCCTCGCGAACCCAGCCAATCCGGCCCAGGCGCTCGCAGTGAATATCGTGAGCGAAGCCGCCCGATCGCTGGGAGTGTCGCTTCTACTCTTGGAGGCACGCACGCCCAATGAGTTCGACAGCGCCTTCAAAGCGATGGCGAAGGATCGTGTGGAGGCACTCCTCGTCGTGCAGGACTCGATGTTCATGCTCCACCGCGGGCAGCTTGCAGACCTCGCGGCGAAGTACAGGCTACCGTCGATGCATGGGTTCAGGGAGCATGTGGAAGCCGGGACTCTCATGTCCTATGGGCCGAACCTTTCGTACCAGTTCCGCCAGGCGGCCGCGTACGTTGACAAAATCCTCAAGGGTGCCCGTCCCGCCGATTTGGCCGTCGAGCAACCGACCAAGTTCGAACTAGTGGTCAATCTCAAGATAGCAAAGGCGCTCGGGCTCACCATCCCGCAATCGCTGCTAGTGCGCGCGGACGACGTGATTCAATAGCCGAGCGTCGCAATTGATCGCGGTCGAACGTCCGGTTCTTGTACGACGCAACGGCGGGGTTGGGTCGTTCTGCGCCCGTCGACGATCAGGCAGCTGGCGGCCAGACTTGATGGTCGCTGACCGGCCAACTGCGGTTGTAGTGCATTACGCTCGAGGGCGGCTGCGCCGTTACCCAGGGCTGAGCGCACCGATTGACTCCGCCGCACAAGCCCGTACCATTCCGCATCTGTCGCGACGCGCGGCGCCTTGTCTTCAGAGCCCCGCGGCGAGACGACATTCGAACGATTTCTAGACAAAGTGCGACGCGCGATGCTGTCCGGTCAGGCAGTCGACTTGAATCGATGTGCGATTTGTAGGCGAGCACCTTGCCCGAGGAGACGATGTCCTGATCCGCGGGGCGGCACCTCCAGCTCGGGGGCGGAGACGTTGAAGGTTTCTAGAGCTGATCCGCGCGAGTGCTGCCTCATCGCACCGCGACCCATCGGCATTCCCTTGGACATGGTCGGGGAAGCGCTCACGATCTCGCAATCGATGACCCGCACCCGGTCGGCAAACTGAGCGGAGGCCGAATCATGCCGGTCGTCTCGCATCGAAGTGCCGCGGCGAGCAGCGCATTCGACGCTGTAACGGAGTTCTTCTTCAAATCGCGTTACGCGGAGCGGCGCGAGGACGCCGGCATCTCGGACTTCACGTTCGGCAACCCGCACGAAATGCCTCTCCCGGGTCTCGTTGCGGCGATCCGGGAAGCGGCCCTGCCGCAGAACAAGGATTGGTTCGCCTACAAGACGAGCGAGGAGGCGCCCCGTGCTTACCTGGCCGACACGGTTGGCAAGGAGGTCGGCCTGCCGTTCGAACCGCCCGACATCGCGCTGACCGCCGGCGCCTTCGCGGCCATCTCCGTAGCCTTTCACCTGGTGCTCGATGCCGGGGACGAGGCTATCTACTCCGAGCCCGCCTGGTTCTGCTACGAGCCGATGCTGCTCGCCGCGGACGCCGTGCCGCGAAAGGTCCCGCTGCGGAAGCCGCGCTTCGACCTCGACCTCGACGCGATCGATGCGGCGATCGGGCCGCGGACGCGGCTCGTGATCGTCAATACGCCGCACAACCCGACTGGTCGCATCTACGAGCATGAGGTTCTGACCGCGCTCGCCGACCGGCTCGAGCGCGCTTCCAGGCGGAGTGGCCGCCGTATCTTCCTGTTGTCCGATGAGCCTTACCGCCGCCTGCGCTTCGATGGACGCGGTTTCGTAAGCCCCGCCGCGGTCTACCCGTGGACGCTCATCTCCTACAGTTTCGGCAAGGTACTACTCGCGCCGGGCCAGCGGCTGGGCTATCTGGCGATCTCGCCGCTGATGCCCGCCGCAGACCGGCAGGCGCTGCGCGACGCGATGTTCGCGACCCAGATGGCGCTGGGCTGGTGCTTTCCCAACGCCGTCATGCAGTACGCCGTTCCGCATCTCGACCGGTTGTCGATCGACATTCAGACGCTCACTCGCCGCCGCGACGTGCTGAGCGAGGCGCTGACGAGGTCGGGCCACGCCGTGCTGCCACCGGAGGGGACGTTCTACCTGTGGGTCAATTGGTCGAGCGATGATCCGACGCGCCAATGGAATGCGCTCGCCGATCACGGCGTCTTCGTAATGCCGGGCAGCATCATGAACGCCAGCGATCACTTCCGAATTAGCCTGACCGCCTCCGACGAAATGGTGGCGCGCGCTTTGCCGGTCTTTGCCCGGAGCGGTTGAGCGCGAAGCCCCCGAGGGGCAGCCCGTCGGCCTTTCGTAAGGCGCAACGAATGCTCTGGGTCGTTCTGAGACCGTCCACGAAGAGGCGGCTCGCGGCCACGAGCCGTCATGCGGCCAATTGCCCGGCAGCGGACGCTGGATAACCTTAGCGTCGATCGTGGAACCAGGCAAAGCAGGTCGAGTCAGCACGCCGGCGCCACACATCCTTCCGACGACGTGTGCGCCGAGTGACGTACCGGCGGAGGAACATGCGCACGCGCGCTGCCGGTCTTGGCAAACGTGGGACGCTATCTGCCTTCGGCGTTCCTAAAGGCCGGGCGGCCCGGGAATGGGTATCGGGTAGTAATCGAGGACACAACGCGTGTCGCTGTACTGCGAGAACGCGATGAAATTGCCGGTCGCGTCGCTGCGCCACCGCAAGGACGAGGGTGGCCCGAGATCGGAGACCTGCGGCGCACCGTAGATACTGGACAAGAGGGAACGCACATTCGGACAGTCTGAGGCGTACCGTGTGCCAAGACTGACCCGGGCCAGCTTCGGCTCGCCCACGGCGAACCAGAAATGAACGACGAACAGGATGTTATTCGTCGCGTAGGGGGCAGTGAGCAATCCTCGTTCGCCGTTCCGTGCAACGGCGGGACTCTCCGCGCGCACGGCAACGCCCTTCGACGCGGAAATAACGTGCTCCGGGGACATGCCCCATGTCGCGTATTGCCAGTCCGCATGAGCGGATATTGGTACGATCACCATGCAAAGCCAAAGGCTCATGCGTGAGAGCATCGCAATCTCCAAGACGACGGTCGTCGAGTTTCGAACAGCGCTGCGCGCAGTGCGTCGCTGCAAAGCGGCGGCGCCGCGCGTACCATAGGTGACGAAGCGGGCGCAGAACATTCGTGCGTTCCTCTGCAGTCACCGAACGGGCTATTCTCCGCCGCCGAACATACGTCGGCAATCGGCCAAGAGCTGTCGGACGACCCTGCGGTCCAATTCACCCAAAACCGGCCACTGGGAAGAGGGCTGCGAGGCTCCGAATCCTCGCCTAGACGCCAGTGCTTTTCGGTGCTCAAATCGCGACTCGTTGGTCGCTGGTTGTTAACGCCGGACTAATACTCATCCCTTCGTCGAAGTAGAACTGACCGGTTGTTTTCTTCTAGCGCTGCATGGCGGTTCGCAAGTCCCCAGCGAGTGCGCGAAAACAGTGGGCGTAAAGAGAAAAGCATGATGAGGCCGCTGACCTCCCGGATTTCCTTCATGGCAGCGGCCATGCTCATGCTGCTGCTGCCTGTTACGTCTCCGGGCGCCGAGCCGCCCCAAGCCCCGAACGGGAAATCCCTGGCGGGGAAGCTGCTCAGCTACCTTGGGCTTGACCAGGCAAAACGGGCGCAGCTGGAATCCGGCGACGTCGTGGACAATGGACTCTCCGGCCGGGAGCAGCTCCCAGAGGAAATCGTGGCGGCCGGTGCCATGCTGCTCGTAAAGGCGCCGGACGCCAGCGCCGTCGTGGACGCGTTTCTACACGCGGAAACCTTCCTCCGGATTCATGGGGTTCAGCGTTACCTGGCCCTGGGGGAAGGTAGCGTTGAGCTCGCGGCGTTCAGCGCCATGCCCCTGCCCGATGTCGGCCGGCTGCAGGAGTTGGTCAAGGCGCCAGCGAGCAATCTGAACCTGGACACCGCCGAGGCCCAGAAGCTCAAGTCGCTGAGCTCGACCGCCAGCGATCTGGAGAGCCGCGTCCGCTCGACCCTCGCCGAGATCTTCGCCGCCCGGCTCAATGCCTACGCCAGGCAGGGTCTCCCAGGCGTGCAGCCTTACGTGCGGGCCAATGGCGAGGTGGTTGATCCGGCGGTTGAACTTCGCGCCGCGATCCGCGGCCTCGCGTTCCTTGCTGATGAGTTTCCCGGCTTCGTGGACGCTCTGGGAGCGCCGACGACCGGAGCGAGTTCGCGGCTGACGCGACAGTACTATTGGATGGAACGTCGGGTAGCGACTGACAACGTGCTGGCGCTCTCCGCAGAGCTCCGAAGGCGAGATGCCCAGGGGGCGATCGGCGCCGACGTGCACTTCTACGCTTCCCGGGAATACAACGCAATGCTCACGTTAATTGGCGTAATCCCTTACGAACAGGATTGGATGGTCTTCGCCATCAACCAAACCTTCACCGACCAGGTGCGAGGCTTCGGCTCCTCCGTGCGACGATCGATCGGTCGCGACCTCGTGGCCACCGAACTTGGCAAACAGCTCGCGGAGACCCGCCGCCGTCTGGCTACTGGCTCGAAGAAGTAGGCTCACCCTATTCACGCCGACAAGGTGGTCGGCATTTTTCAGACGCTCGCCTCGACGCGCATGCGCGGGCCGTCTGGTCTGCCGCCGTCGCGCGAGCAGCTCTATCAATGACTGCGGTCCGCGGGGAGTCCGTATCGAAGGAAGTGCTTCGTAGTACGTGCAGCTCCCCGGCCGATTTGACCAGCCATCGGAGTGCTGCGGGGGTCGGGCGAAGCCGATGGTTTCGATGTCTCAGTACGGCCACAACCGGTCACTCAGTAGCTCGGCTCAATATCCTCGTGAGCAGTCGTTGGTCTAGTCGCAGCGGCGCGTGGCGAACGAATCAGCGCGGGGTTGCTGCTGCTCGCCCGCATCTATGAGGTCTTCCCACTCCGCTACCCGCTCTGCGGCGCCGACATGTGGATCATCGCCCTCGTCACCGAGGCGTGGTTGTGGACGCGGACGCTCTCATCCTCAAGCCAAGTAGCATAACGTTGTGCAAGGCTTCAGCCTTTCCGGTATTGGCTTAGCGGCCGTGGTTTGGGAACTTCCGGTAAGGGTGCGAGCTTCTTGGCTTTGGTTTCCAGTGAAGGCATCGCGGGCAATTTGACTTTCTCCATCCGCTTGCCAGCAATGTCTTTCCGTTTTGCCACGACACGATAACTGAACTCGATGTTGCTTTCGCCACCGCCCTGCTCTTTGACTTCGAATCCATTCCTTGTCTGGCGGCTGACGAAAAGTCCGTTCGAGTCGCCTTTGGGTGTGAGGAAGACATGGTAGGAATCCGCCCGTATCACCGATGCGAAGTTGCGCTCCAATTTCACCTGGCATTTCCCTTTGCTCAGCTTGGCTGAGGCGAAGTCTTCTAACCAACTTTCCGGACTCTCTAATGCATAGAGGCGGCGGAAGAAACCATCGGGCGACTTTACCGCGGCGGATTTTGCGCCACCTACCACGGTGAAGTCTCCAAGGACAACGACATCTCCCCAAAACGCGCCCGCCACACCTTGCAACCCAATTCCGACGACTCCAATACCGCGCTCTATGGCGACACCCGCAGTCCCGATGAAGTTGATGCTGGTTCCAACAACGCCCGCTCTAGTCCGGCTTAACCCGTTTACTCCATGACCGGAACCGCTGGTTCCGAGAACACCCGGACCACTAGCGCTATTGGCCTCCACGCCCGGACCAAAGGCAGAAGAGCCCACAACACCGCGGCCTGTAGTCGCGGTCCCACGGACGCCCACACCTCCGATTTCTGAAATGGCATCGACGCCGACTCTCCCGACGGCGAGAACGCCTCCGTCATCACCGGTGGCATATACCCCAACTCCAGGAGAGAAGGCGGCAACCGCCTCTCCTTTGCTAACCACATTGCCATGAAAAATCGACTGTCCTCCTATGCTCAACAGGCCAACGCCATTGTCGTTGAACAGATCAAGAACCGGTAGAAAACCTACTCTCTTGGTCAGTTCCGTTGTAGTGTTTTCCTCATTGAAGTCCGTACCCAGAATGAGTTTGTCTCCATCTGCCATCTCGCGCGCTCCTTCCCAGATTGGATCATGCCCACTCAAGCATGCTGCGAGTTCATTGTACGCGCGAGCAGGAATGAGTGTGGAAGGCTGAACCGACGTCGGCCCGGCGCATGAGAAGCGTTTGATGGGGCACCAAGAGCGGCGAGGCCGTCGAGCAACTCGAGCGGGTCAGGATCTGCGCTCTACTGCCGTCCGGGCCCGAGCTTCCCAGTGGTAAACGGGCGCCAACCGCAGCGCGGGATAATGGCGTTGTGGGAGGTGTTCGATGAAGAGGATTCCGAAGGCCGCCTTAGAGGGAAACGAGTCCACTGCCTCGAATCCCCTAAGGGGGAAGATCTGAAGACAACAACAACTGAGGCATCGAATGGCACAGAACTCGAACCAACCACTGCTATGGAAATTCACCGCGTGGTTATTGGTTGTAGCCGGCGTCGGCTTCTTCTTGCTTTACGTGCTGCACGAACTTACTGGCTTCTCGGTCGCCGCCACGGCAACGACTTTGGCGTACTACGCCTTTGCCAGCTTCGGCGCGACAATGATTGCATGGGGTCTCTTGCTTCTGCGTGCCGCCGCAGATCCGGCTCTTCGAAATGCGACGGCAAGGCCAACTGCGATCGGCTTTCTGCTGCTCGCAGCAATGAGAGTAATCCCGTTGTTCAGTGGAAGCGGAGCGCTGGATATCATTCCCAGCGCGCTCCGGATTCCAATCACCGCCGGGGAGGTTCTGTTGTTTGGATTCCTGGCCTATGCGTTCTGGGAAGAATAGGAAATCCAACGGCTTCAGCGGCACGACACATCATCGCGCGCAGCCAGGCACGTGGTGACTTGCACGGAGCGGTGGGAAGCTCTGATGGGTGCGGGGTCGCCGCGAGGCCCGGTAGCCCGGGTACGGATGTTTCGGAGCGTCACCGAGTTAGCATCGCGCGCCTGGTGGCCGTCGGCATGCGCCTGCCCCGCGTCGCGCGTGGCGGGCGGTCGACGGTGGTGGCTACCAGATGAGGCGATGGTCGAACTCGAAGGCGGGGGCGAGCTGCGGTGCCGGATCGGCGTAGGGATGGTGATCGGTGCCGGCCGCCCCCCACAGTGGCGGGCCGGAGGGACGCGATCCTGCCCTATTCTTGTAGGCATTTTGTCTGAGAAGGCTGAGGTGCCTCGTTACGACAGCTTGAATGGCCGCTTCAATCGATTTCTATGACGGGTTAGAAGGACCGTCGGCCGGCTGCAACGGGTCGACTGCCGGCGTTCAAGCGATTCGTCTAAGCGGCAGCTGAAGAGCACACAGCAGTCACTCAGATGTGAAGGGCCGCTGGAGGTCGTACTGCCGCCGTTCATCGCCGCAGATCGTTCGACCGTAGACGACCCGAAGCCGTCGGCCGCGGTCCTCCAAACCAGTCACAGAAATCGATTGAAGCCGCCGTTCAAGTTGTGGCAACGAACGGCCACACCTTCTCAGATTGGATGCCCAAGAACAGAGGGCAGGCAATCGCGCTCGCCCGGGGGCTCGCCGCTATGGGACCTGCCTGATGCCGGGCCGGGCAGCTTCGACTCCCCCCGGGCCGCATTCAGTGCAGACGGCTGCACGAGGAAGCAAGAAAGCTAGTCCGATGGTCATGCGCACAAGCGCGTATCAGCCCGGCGGGTCATATGTTGCAAGGGCACAACAGTGTGCAAGGTCTTTTTGGCGAACGTCTGGCCTTACTTTTGTGACTTCGCGTAGAGTAACAAAATCGCCCTCATCCCAGAGGCGCGCTAACGTTACGGAGGGATGTTATGCGTGTACTGCGTATACTGGCAAAGCTTGGTGCCGCCAGCGTTTTCGCGGCCACACTGATGACCGGCGCTCATGCGCAGGAAGTGCACCCATATCTTCCCAATGAAGGCACGAGCGAGGTTGGCTTCTCAGCGACAATCAACTTTCAACCCAATGATTCCTACGGGGTGGTTGGCCGCTACGGCTACTTCTTCAACCGCCATTTTGAGCTCGGCCTTGACGCTTCCTACACCAAGGTGAAGAACGGTAGCAGCGTAGACTTCTGGGATGCGGGCGTGTTCGGAAACTTTCACTTTCCGACGGCCACACCGTGGTTGCCCTACGTAGGCCTGTTCGCTGGGGTCGCTGACGGGACGGATCTCGATAACTCGTTTTCGTGGGGTGCACAGGGCGGAGCGAAATACTTCTTCAACCCGAACGTCGCCGGCTTTGGGGAACTGCGCTGGCGCGATCTGGAGAAGGGCGACAATCAGTTGGGAATCTTCTTTGGTCTGTCGATCTTCTTCCGCTAGGTTCGTGCACAGAATCGGGTGGGAGGCCGGGGCGGTCCCTGCCTCCGCCCGAGAGCGAGAGTGTGCTCGTGTGTCGGCCGGTCAAGCGCAAGGATCACGTCAGCTCGTAAGCCGTTGTCGTTGGTAACCCGCAACCAATTTCGACGCGGTGTCGCGAATGCGGCCCGGTCAGCAGCTTCACGACTCCGAGGCCGCTGACCGCGCGGGGCGCGGGCGGCTGCTGCGTTACTGCGCCCGCCCGCCATTCACCCTGGACCGGCCGCGCGAACCCGAGCGCCTGCTCTACGAGAGCACCAAGCCCGGTTCGGGCGCGATCGGCCCGCTGCTGCCGACGCCGCTGGAGACTGCTCGACCGCCTCGCCGCGCCGGTGCCGCCGCCGTGGATCCACCGTCATCGCTCCTTCGGCGTACTTGCGCGAGCGGCCGCTCACCGGAAATTTTCGCGACGGCCCCGAACGGCTGGACTTGGCCGGCTGCCGGCGTTGACGCGATTCGACCGAGCGGCCGCTGGATAGCGCGTAGCGGCCATGGAGGCGTGAAGGGCAGCGGTAGGCCGTAGAGCCGCCGGCCGGCGCCTCGCTTCTAACGGGCGTGATCGACCCACCTGCGACATTAGAGCGGGCCTTGGCTGCGGGCACGACTCTAGCGCGTTTCGCGGCGTCGAGGTTGGAGAGCCCGGGCAGGATCGGTTCCGGGCCACGAGCCCGCGAGCACGAATGCGCGGGAAGTCGCCAAAGCGTGAGCTAAGATGAAGGCTCCACCCGGCATTGCCGGGACCGCACGCCTCACAACCCAAGTATGCGAGGTTGATCGTGAACCGTTTAGAACAGCAACGGCGGAAGATGAAAACCCAGGACGGCTTCATCGCCGCCCTCGACCAGAGCGGCGGGAGCACCCCCAAGGCCCTCAACCTGTACGGCCTGGCGAACGACGCGTGGTCCGGCGACGAGCAGATGTTCGCGCTGGTCCACCAGATGCGCACGCGGATCGTCACCACGCCGGCGTTCAACGGCGACCGCATTCTCGCCGCCATCCTGTTCGAGAACACGATGGACCGGGACATCGAGGGCCGGCCGACTGCCGATTACCTGTGGAGCGTCAAGCGCGTGGTGCCGTTCCTCAAGGTCGACAAGGGCCTGGCCGACGAGAAGGATGGCGTCCAGCTGATGAAGCCGATGCCCTCGCTCGGGGCGCTGCTCGACAAGGCGAGGGGCAAGGGCATCTTCGGCACCAAGATGCGCTCGGTGGTCAAACGCGCCAACCCTGCCGGGATCGAGAGCATCCTCGACCAGCAATTCGAGGTGGGCCGGCAGATTGTCGCGACGGGCCTCGTGCCGATCATCGAGCCCGAGGTGGACATCAAGTGCCCGGACAAGGCCGACGCCGAGAAGCTGCTCAAGGCCGGCATCATGCAGCGGCTGGGCGCGCTCGAGCCCGGGCAGGTCGTGATGCTGAAGCTGACGCCGCCGGAGCAGGACAACCTCTACGCCGACTGCATCGCGCACCACAACTGCCTGCGCGTCGTGGCGCTTTCGGGCGGTTACAGCCGGGACGAGGCGAACCGTCGCCTCGCTCGGCAGAAGGGCATGAGCGCGAGCTTCTCGCGCGCGCTGGTCGAAGGGCTCACCGCGCAGATGTCCGATGCCGCGTTCGACGAGGCGCTGGACGCCTCGATCCAGAGCATCTTCGAATCGTCGCGCACCTGATCGGGCGGCGACGCCCCTCTAGCGTGCCGTTTTCCTGGCCGCGCTCTTCGAGCTCTTTCGGGTCTTCGGACCGGAGCTCGATTTCCCGGGACCGGCGTACTTGATGACGGTTTCGATTTGCGCACGAATCTCGGCTGCAGAATCGAATTCCAGAGGTCGGTCGGGCAGCTCGATCTCGCGAATCTTGTTGCCGCGCCCGGCCATCGGAGCGTCGAGGCGCGGAGCGCCTCGGTCGTAGCTTGTCAGCCCGGTCGGCACGATCGCGACGACCTTGCCCTTGCTGTTGGTGATCACCGAGAATTTCATGGGCGCATCCTCAAGTTAGTCCACCACCCTCGATCTCGCAGTAGGTCTCGGTCCAGCCGTCGTTGCGGATCTTGAACCCGTAGTGCTGCCTTACCCCTGACCCGACCTGCTCGAACCAGTGACTGTGGTCGAACGTCACCAAGGCGCAGTCGTGAACAGCGGGCCGGCGCGAGCCGGCCCGGCGTCGCACACGGGTGAGCGGCGACGGTGGTGGCTACCAGCTGATGCGCTGGTCGAACTCGAAGGCCGGGGCGCACTGGAGCAGCGGATCAGCGGCCGGATCGTGCTCGGCGTTGGCGGCCACCCACAGCGGCGGGCCGCGGGCGGGGGCGATGCGGGGTGGCGCGGCCGGCTCACCGAGGTGGCCGAGGATGTCGCGCACGGTCGGGCCGTCGGTGATGAAGGCGATGATCCGCATCGCGCCGCCACAGCGCGGACACAGCAGCGGAAAAACTTCGTAGATGCGAGCGAGCAGCATTGCCCAGGCGTAACGGGCGGCGCGACGATGGGCCGGTTCAGCGGCGGCTTCGGATCGCCAGGCGCTGGTCGCCTCGTCAATGGCGGCTTACCGGAAGATTCCGTGGCGACCGCGAACGGCGGGAGTTGGCCGGTGACCGCCGCTGATCCGCGCCCGCCGAAAGGCTGCTCCCCGTCTGTTGCTGACGTTCACCCCGGGTCCTTGACCGGCAGGTCATGGAACTCGGCCCTGATCGGAATCCATCTGCCATGGCCTGCCCGATCAATTCGCAGTTAAGACACGTCAACGGTGATGTTGGTTGTGTGTCAGACCGCCCGGCTCAAGCTCGTGATGAACCTGGTCGCTCAATCAAAAAAGCGCTCGCAGACGGGCGCTAAGATCGAGCGGCACGGCAAGGTTGCCTTGCGTCGCTTCGGCATCCCCGGATGATTGGGCGATGGGCCACCCGCAGCACTCGAACGACCCCGTCAATTCCTCGGGGATGAACCGGCTCCGCCCAGCATAAAGATGGCGGTCACCCCGCACGGCCTGCCGGCGGATGAAGAAGCGCTGCGGCACGATCAGGTGCAGCTCCTCCTTGGCCCGCGTCATCGCCACGTACAGGAGACGCCGCTCCTCCTCGATTTCTTCGGTCGTCCCGGTTGCCATGTCCGACGGAATGCAGCCGTCGACCACGTTCAGAAGCTGCACGACCTTCCATTCCTGTCCTTTGGCCGAATGAATGGTGGACAGGGTCAGGTAATCGTCGTCTCGCATTGGCGCGCCGGCCTGGTCACTGGTCGCCTCCGGCGGGTCGAGCGTCATGTCGATGAGGAAGCGCTCGCGCGAGGCATAGTTCGACGCGATCTGCTGGAGTTGGGGCAGCGTCGGTTGTTCGCGGCAGCGCGCCGTTCGTCGCCTCACTTCGAACGCCAGAGTGGCATCGGATTACTCTTTCGCACGAAGGTCCTTCAAGATTTCGCGTTGCTCACGCAGCGTCGCATTGAGCGTCTTTGCCATATATCGCAGCATTCGCCACATCCCGCCCCGATTAGCATTGAGTGCGGACCGAGCCTTGCCTTCATTGGTCCGCGGGCCGGTCGAGCGAGTCCATGGCCGCCATTTCCGGATTGCTTCTGCCTGCCGTGCCCTCCGTTCGGGCGTCCAACCGTTCGCCATTGCCGACCTCCAATAGTTCGTTTTGCACAGCTTCGTTGCCGTCCGTGCAAGCATGGGCACGTCCCGAATCGCCCGAAGAAGGCGGCCCATTGTTCACCTGCTGCGGACCGTTCGCGATGTTCGTCTGTTGAGCGACGATAACTCGGGGATTCTTCAACGCCGCCAGCGTTTCCAGCGTCATCCTGCACTGATTCTGGGCCTTCAGTGCCATTCGCATGCATCGTTCGACCTCCTCAAGCCTACCCCACGCCGCGCGGCGCGCTGGGCCATCTCGGCGAAAATCGACTGCAAGGCCACTGCCTGGGTGAAAAGCATTGCTTCCGATGACCGCATATCATTGGCGTGAACGCGTTTGATGGATTGCGCGAGGTTCTCCACAAGTGCATTCAGAGTCAAGTTCGTAAGCTGCGGGCCAAACTCAGCGATGACCCGGCCCGCGTTTACGCTCGGTTCCGTCGCCACCCTTGCTAAGAAGCGTGCCTCCCTCCGTTCCTCTTCAGTCAATTCCGGTTCGAACGGCGCTGTTGTCTCCCACTTGGGCTTCATGATTGATTCCTCAAACGCTTGATCCGAGCTGCGAATCGACGAATTGCACCGTGTCATGCGCCGCGACTGGCGCGTGCATAGGCTTCGCGGCCATCGACAGCGCCGATACCACTTTTCGCCATCGGCGCGTTGGAAACCGACGAAACCGGCGAAACCGATTCCACCTGCCAGGCTTCCGCCGAGCGGTTGCCGCTGGCGCGGACAAAGCGCCGGCCATCGACGATGCGGCCGGCGTGCCGCTTGATCCACCATCCCAGCCTGCGGCGGTTGATTTCGCCGCGTTCATCGGCGATGTCGTGAAGCACCTCCCGCAGCTCCGCATGCTCGTCGTGGAATGCCGATGCCTGCCTCACGGCATCGCGCACCATCGCCGGAGTCTTGCCGAATACCGATTGCCATGCGGTCAGCAGGCGGCCCAGCGTTTCACGATCCGGGTCTTCGGCCATGGCCTCGAATACGGATTCCGTTGGGTCGGCCAGGCCCAGCCAAAGCAGCGGCTGGCGGCACAGATCGGACCAGTCGCCGTAACCCGCCAGCGACTTGCAGGCGGCCTTCGGCCTGCCGGCCACGATCCAGGCCCGCACGATGGTCAATGCTGCCGAGACATACCGGCCACGCTCACGCAGCACATCTCGCACCAGCTCGGGCCGCTTGAAACTGCGCGCCGCCGGCACCTCACAGCCCGGGTCGAGGTGGATCGTGATGCAGCGCCGGGTCATGTCCTGCACCGGCCCCACGTTGTTGCCGCTGGACAGGAACAAGGCGCGGGTGCTGACGGTGGCCGTCTTGGAAACGCCGAGAATGCGCCCGCTCATGTGCTCCGATGTCAGCGCCGTGCACAGGCTCTTGTGCGCGACCAGATCGCCGGTGAGATTGTCGAACTCGATCACCGCCGGCGCGCGCAACAACTCCGCCAGCAGCAGCTTCCGGCATTCCTCGTCGTCGGCGGGAAATGTGGTCGGCGTGCCCCGCTGCGGCGTGGCAAACGCCGTGATCAGTTCGCAGAGGTAAGACTTGCCCGAACCCACCATGTGCGCCCGTACATGGAACATCGGCGCGTGGGCCAGGCTGGGCCGGACGGCGGCGGTGAGCATCGCCGACAAGGCAGCCGCCAGGTCGGCGTCGCTGGCGAAGCTGAATTCCGTCAACAGGTCTTTCAGCAGCGCCAGTGCGGCCTCGGCTTGCGCGCGGCTCGGGCTTGTCGGGAATCGAAAACTCCCGCGCATCGAACACCCCGAACATGCCGGTGGACGGGTCATACCCGGCCGCCGTCATCAGGCTGCCATCCGGGCGCAGATAGGGCTGCCGCGCCAGACCGCTCAGCACCGGCAGGTGGTGGTAGCTCGTCGAATCAAACAGCACCGCCGCATGGCGGGCCGGCGGATCGATGCGCACCCAGTCCTCGGAGCGGGCATCGAATCGCTCCCAGGTGGCGGCGCCCGCCAGTGCCCGCACCAGGGCCGGTGGACTGATGTCCTGCACGCGGGTCTCGCGGGTGCCGGGGTCGGTGACCACGGTCACGATCAGCCCGCCACGCTGGTAGTGTCGCCGCGACGTGCGCCAGCTCGCGCTCGGCCGCATCCACCACGCGATGAATCTCCCCTGCCATGACGCGGATCGTGGGCTTCATGCGCGCGGCGTTGACCTCGATGTCCACGAAGCGCAGCAGGTCGCGGACATGCCGCTCGGCGCAATGACCGTGCAGACACTTGAAGCCGCCGATCGGCCAGTTGTCGTCGGGCTCGAAATAGGCCGTGCCGCCGTCGATCTCGCCCGTGTGTTCCTTCACCCACGGGCAGGTGATGTCGTGCTTGCCATCGCCCAGCGGCGCCTTGTACAGGCCACGGTCCCGCAATGCGACCAGCACGCGGTTCTCCTCGGGGCGAGGTATCCAAACCGGATCGCCGTCATCGGGTCGCTCCTGCGCGGCGCGTGTGCTCTGCCGCGTTGGGTCGCCCGGCCGGCGCCATCTCCAACTGAAGGCCATCGACCAGTTCCTCGACCGAATAGCGCAATTCGGGCGACCACTCGACCATTCGACACGGGAACGGTGGCGTGTGCTTGCCGTTCACCGCCACCGGCAAGCGGGCCAGCCGCGCCCTCGGGCCGTTCGCGCCGGGGTCGCACAGCCCGGCGGCGACAATCGCATTCATCAGGCGATCGGCGACGCTACCGTCCGTCAGCGGTTCGCGCAGCAGATACCCGGCCTGATAGTTGCCGGGCGACGTCTCCAGCAACCACGACGGCGGCAACGTCAGCCGCTCCAGGGCCACCTTGGTGCCCACGTCATCCAGCATGACCGCATGCAGGGCGTGAAAGCGCGCCTTCTGCCGGCGGAACTGATTCGCCTCGTCGGGCCTGAATATCGCGAGACTGAAGTAATTGTTGGCGTTGGCCGGGAGGCTCAGGCACGCTTCGGATTCGCCGTGCCACGGGGCTGCCGAACCAAACCCTCTTGGCAACGCTGGCGGGGTTGCCTTCGAAGCTGACTATCACCGGACGTGCATTAGCGGGCTCATCGCCGAATACTGCTCGCAGGAATTCGCGGTTCCCGACGATGGAGGTTTCGTCGCTTTTGTCGGTTTCGAGGACGTACACCGGCGAATTTGTCTGTGGCGCACTCACCGCGACGCTCACGTCGCAGCTTGAAGGGCCGGCAGGCTTTACCGCTTGGCTCAAATCGTGGGGATTCATGACTTCACCCCGCGCTGCCCACGGTCGACCGCGATAGTGTCAGCGATCCACGCAGTCCGCGCTCCGCCAGCGTCAACTGGGTAGCAGTCTGCGCGCGCGAGGTCATCACTCACGTAGCGCTGGAACGCCGGCGGCCGGCGTAGCCCGGTCTTCTTTCGAGTGGACGCGGTCATGCTCGCTCCACATCCGCGTCGACCATGCGCGACTCCAGCCAGGCATCTAGGTCCGAGCGGCGGTAACGTACGTTGCGGCCGACGCGATAGAACCTGATGCGATACCTGCCGCTTGATCGCCACACGCAGAGCGTATGCTCGGTGACGTCGATGCATGCAGCTGCCTCTTTCGTGGTCAACAACTCCTCGCTTACCTTCATTGCTCCCTCCATGCTTGCGCGTGCCCGACAAAGGTGTCTTTACTGACCCAGTCATCATGACTGACACCTTTGGTACCGCGAGAAAAACGCGGGATCGGCGCAGGATTAGTGCGAAACCGCCGCGGATCGCTGCCGCTCAGACAAAATGCAAGCGCGGGAAAAACGCGGAAACGAAGAGATGCCGAACAAGGCTTGCGAGCGCGCCCGTGTCCGACAGCGAGAAACAACCTTGATTGGGCGTGTTGCCGTGGCGTAACGACGTGAAATCTGTCTTGCCGTTACCCAGGCGTTACCCAGGCTAGAAACAAAAACGGCCTGCATCGCTGCAAGCCGTTGA
>CAWELU010000007.1:0-37572 GCA_963809965.1 uncultured beta proteobacterium | reverse complement strand
CCGGTCATTCATTGCCCGAGACGCCGGTAACCTGACGCATGACCACGAAAATCGCCTCGCCCAAGGTGCTCGTCGTCGACGACGACGTGCGATTGCGTGACCTGCTGTCGCGCTACCTCACCGAGCAGGGTTTCCAGGTGGCTACGCTCGCCGATGCGCGCGACCTCGACAAGAAGCTTCAACGCGACCCGCCGCACCTCGTCGTGCTCGACCTGATGCTGCCCGGCGAGGACGGGCTCGCGGTCTGCCGCCGGCTGCGTGCCGCGGGCGAAACCGTGCCGATCATCATGCTGACGGCGAAGGGCGAAGACGTCGATCGCATCGTCGGCCTCGAGATGGGCGCCGACGATTACCTCGCCGAAACCTTTCAACCCGCGCGAGCTGGTCGCGCGGATCCACGCCGTCCTGCGCCGGCAGACCGAGCGTCTCGCGTTCGCAGCACCGGTATCGGAGGGCACCATTGCGTTCGGTCCGTTCCGTCTCGATCTCGCGGCGCGCACGCTCGATGGCGGACCCGAACCGATCCATCTCACCACCGGCGAGTTCTCGCTGATCAAGCGTGTTCGCGCAGCATCCGCGGCAGCCGCTTGCCCGCGAGAAGCTGATGCTGCTCGCGCGTGGACGCGACCACGACGTGTTCGATCGCGCGATCGACGTTCAGGTATCGCGGCTGCGCAAGCTGATCGAGCCCGATCCGGCGAACCCGCGCTACCTGCAGACCGTGTGGGGCTTCGGCTACGTGTTCGTCCCGGCCGACGACGCGGTTGCGCGAGCCGCGGCGACGTCCGGAAAGCGCGCCGCCGTGACGCTCCTGCCGCGCTCGCTGTTCGGGCGGCTCACGCTGCTGCTGTTCGCCGTCGTCGTCGTCGCGCTGGCGGCGACGATCCTGCTCTTCCGGCAGGATCGCGCGGCGCTGCTTTCGCGCCAGTTCGGCGACACCAAGATCGTGCAGCTGCAGGCCGTGCGCGCGGCGCTCGAAGGCACGGATACGCGCGAGCGCGCGCGAATCGCTGGCGCGGATCGGGCACGAGTACGGCGTGCGCATCGTGCCCGAGAGCGAGCGTCCGTTCATGCGCGGCCCGCCGCATGGTCCGTTGCTGGAGGTGCTCGAGCAACGCCTGCGCGAGAGCGCTCGGTCCGGACACCGAGCTGCGCGTTGCGCCGGGTCGCGGCTTGATGCTCGTGCGCGCTCGAGCCGCGCGGGCACCGGCTACTGGGTCGGCTTTCCGCTGCCGCCGCGGCCGCAGGCCGAAGACGTTCCGTCGCGCGCGCTCGCCTGGAGCCTGATTGTCGCGGCCATTCTCGCTCGTGGCGCCGCGTTCCTGTTCACCCGCTACCTCGCGCGGCCGCTGCGCGAACTGAACGCCGCGGTCGAGCGCGTCGGCCGCGGCGAGACGCCGCCGCCGTTGCCCGAGCATGGACCGTCCGAGATCGTGCAGCTCAATCGCGGCTTCAACCAGATGACGTCGAATCTGCGGCAGCTCGAGCAGGATAGCGCCCTGCTGCTTGCCGGCGTATCGCATGATCTTCGCACCCCTCTTGCGCGATTGCGCCTCGGCATCGAAATGGAATCGCACGACCAGGCGACGCGCGCGGGCATGGTCGACGACATCGAGGAGATGGACCGGATCATCGGCCAGTTCCTCGACTTCGCGCGGGGCGACGTGGAGACCGCCGCGGAACGCTGCGACCTCAACGCGATCGTCGCGCGCCTGCGTCGACCGCTACGCGCGCGACGGCAAGGACGTGCGCTTCGTGCCCGGCGACGCTGCCCGTCGTTCCGCTGCGGCCGACCGCTATCGCGCGGCTCGTCGTGAACCTGATCGACAACGCACTCGCCTACGGCGCGCCGCCGGTCGAAGTGACGACCGCGGAAAGCGCGGACCAGTGTCGTGCTCGACGTCGCCGATCGCGGGCCGGGCATCGCGCCCGACAAGGTCGAGCGGCTGAAGCAGCCCTTCACGCGCGCGTCTGCCGCACGCAGCGATCGCGCATGGCGTGGCCGGCGCCGGACTGGGGCTCGCGATCGTCGACCGGATCGCGCGGCTGCACGGCGGAACGCTCGACCTCCTGCCCCGCGACGGCGGCGGGACAATCGCGCGGGTGACGCTCGCGACGCTAGCCGCGTAGCAGCAGCGCCGTCGCCAGCGCCGCGATGCCCTCGCCGCGACCGGCGAAGCCCAGATGCTCGGTCGTCGTCGCCTTGACGCTGACGAGGCCGAGCTCGCATCCGAGATCGGCCGCGATGTTGGCGCGCATTGCCGGCACATGCGGCGCGAGTCTCGGCGCCTGCGCAATCACGGTCGCATCGACGTTGCCGATCTGCCAACCCCGTGCCGAGGCAAGCGAAGCGACCTGCCGGAGCAGCACGCGGCTGTCGGCGTCCTTCCAGCGTGGATCGGTGTCCGGAAAATGCGTACCGATATCGCCCAGCGCCAGCGCGCCGAGGATCGCGTCGCAGATCGCGTGCAGCAGCACGTCGGCATCCGAATGGCCGGCGAGTCCGCGCTCGAACGGAATCGTGACGCCACCCAGGACCAGTTGGCGGCCGGCAACCAGCGCGTGCACGTCGAACCCGTTGCCGATGCGCACGTTCATGGCGCGTCCTCCCGGAGCGCGAGTACGGCCACCGCAAGCGCGAGATCGGCGGGAAAGGTCACCTTGATGTTCACCGTGCTGCCCTCGACCAGCCACGGCGCCGTACAGGCACCCGTCGCGGCGAGCGCTTCGACCGCCTGCGCTTCGTCGGTGGCCGCGAGCGCATCCGGCCGCGCGAACGCCGCGCCGGAGCACGCCGTAGCGGAACATCTGCGGCGTCTGCGCCTGCCACAGTCCGGCGCGGTCCTCGGTGCGCAGCACGCGGGCCGGGATCTCGCGATCCTCGCGCTTGAGCGTATCGGCCACCGGAATCGCCAGCAGACCACCTACCGGGTCGTCAGCGAGCTCGGCGACGAGCCTGTGCAAGGCGGCGGCGGGCACGCACGGCCGCGCCGCATCGTGCACCAGAAGCCAGTCGTCGTCGTCGCACCGTCCGGCAAGCGCCGTCAGTGCATTCGCCACCGTGTCCGCACGCGTCGCTCCACCGCAGAACAACGGCTCCACGTTGCGGCGCTGCCTGGTGCGCTCGGCGAAAAGCTCGTCATCCGGCGCGAGTGCAACGAAGACCACGTCGAGGTCGAGCGCGCCGACGAGCGCGTCGATGGTCCGCTCGAGCAGCGGGCGTCCGCCGAGGTCGGCGTACTGCTTCGGAAGCGCACCGCCGAAGCGGCTGCCGCCGCCCGCGGCGGGAACGAGCGCGATGCGGCGAGCAGGCATCGGAACTCCCCTCAGTCGACAAGGAGCGCAATGCGCTCCCCGTCAAGCGGTGCAACCGGGTTCATCCGCCGGCCTCCACGACCAGCGGTTCAAGCGCCGCGCGAACCCGCGGCGGGAGGGACGCGGGCCGCAAGGTCACGCGGTCGACCCAGACGTGGACGAAATAACCGGTCGCCGCCGGCTCGTCATCGTCCTGACGGAAGATGCCGATCTCGTATTTCACCGACGACGTGCCGAGCTTGACCACGCGGAGCCCCACGTCGATCGCCTCCGGGAACGACAGCGGCTTGCGGAAGCGACACATCGTTTCCACGACGAAGCCGACGATCGGATCATTGGCGATGTCGAGGCCGCCCGCGCGGATCAGGTGCTCGTTCACCGCCGTGTCGAAATAGGAGTAGTAGGTGACGTTGTTGACGTGGCCGTAGCTGTCGTTGTCCATCCAGCGTGTCGGGAGCGCAAGGAAATGACGATAGCCGGCGCGCAGTCCGGTACGGGAGAGAGCCGTCGGCTCGGACATCGGGACCGGCTTCACCGCCAGACGGTCCTCAGGACGGCGCCCGCGCGCCGCCGAGCATGCGCGCGTCCAGCAGCTCGATCCAATGGCGCACCGGCCGCTTCGCACCATTGGCGAGGTGCGCGAGGCAGCCGATGTTGGCCGTCGCGATCACGTCCGGCCGCCCGGCTTCCAGCGCAGCAAGCTTGTTCGCCTTGAGCTGCCCCGACAGCACGGGCTGGAGCATCGAATAGGTACCGGCGGAGCCGCAACACAGGTGAGGATCGCGCACCGGCGTAAGCTCCAGACCCAGCGCGTGCAGGATCTCCTCGACGCGGCCCGCGAGCTTCATCCCGTGCTGCAGCGTGCACGGCGAGTGGAACGCGACCTTCTGCGCTCCGTGGTCCATCGCCACCTTCGGCGCGATCTGCGGCCATTCGGCGCCGACCACCTCGACGGGATCGCGCGCGAGCGCGGCAATCCGAGCCGCTTTCTCGGCATAGGCGGGGTCGCCCCGCAGCAGGTGCCCGTAGTCCTTGACCATGACGCCGCAGCCGGTTGCGGTGACGACGATCGCCTCGGCATCGCGATCCACGTGCGGCCACCACGCGTCGATGTTGCGCTTGACCAACCCGATCGCGCGTTCCTCCGCGTCGAGGTGATACGGCAGCGCCCCGCAGCATCCTCCCCCGCCGACGCGGACGAGCGATATGCCGATCCGGTCGAGCACCCGCGCCATCGCGGCGTCGATGTTGGGCGCGAGCACACCCTGCACGCAACTGTCGAGCGCGAGCATCTTGCGTGGGTGCTGCGAGTCCGGCCAGGTTCCCGCGGGGCGCCGCTCCGGCACCTGTGCGCGCAGCACGCCGGGCAGCAGCGGACGCAGCGCCCGGGCCACGGCGAGCCCTGCGCCGAACAGCGGTCGCGCGAGCATGCCTTCGCGGATCGCCCAACGCTTCGTTCGTTCGACGAGCGGGCGTCGGACACGTTCGTCGGCGACCTTCCTCCCGATGTCGACCAGCCGGCCGAAGCGAACGCCGGACGGACAGGTCGTCTCGCAGCTGCGGCAGGTGAGGCAGCGGTCGAGGTGCGATTGCGTCTTCGCCGTCACCGCGCCGCCCTCGAGCATCTCCTTGATCAGGTAGATCCGCCCGCGTGGACTATCCTGCTCGTCGCCCAGCAGCAGGTAGGTCGGGCAAGTCGCCGTGCAGAAGCCGCAGTGGACGCAGGATCGCAGGATCGCGTTTGCTTCCTGGCCGTCGGGCGTGTCCCGGATGAAGTCGGCAAGCGCAGTCTGCATGGCGCGTCAAAGACCGGGATAGAGGCGCCCGGGATTCAATATCCCGACGGGATCGAACGTCGCCTTCAGGCGGCGGTGCAAATGTGCGAGCGCCTCGGGGAGCGGGTGAAACACGCCCACCGCCTTGTCCGCGGCGCGGAACAGAGTCGCGTGGCCGCCGCTTTCCTGCGCCCAGGCGCGCACGCGCGCGGGATCGGTGCGCTCGCCCGCGACCAGCCAGCGCAATGCGCCACCCCACTCGATCAGTTGTTCGCCGCCGAAATCCGCATGCGGCGCCGTCGAGCTCACGGACAGCCGCCAGAGCGGCGCGTTCGACTTGCTCGCCGCGGCAAAGAACGGATGCGTATGCTCGCGCACGCCGGTCCAGAACGCTTCCCCGCTCGGTTCGATGTCGCCGCCCAGCTTGGCCACAGCGGACGCAACGGCGGGAACGGCTCCGGAGAGCCGCACCGCCAATGTTCCCGCGTGGTAGCAGGTCGCCGACAGCGGCAACGGGTTTCCGCCCCACTCGTTCATCCGAGTAAGCGCCTCGTCGGCCGAGCAGGCAATGACGCACGTCGTCTCGGCTTTGGGCAACGGCACGCACTTGAGCGAGATCTCGATCAGCACGCCGAGCGTCCCGAGGGCCCCGACCATCAGGCGCGCCACGTCGAACCCGGCGACGTTCTTCATCACGCGGCCGCCGAAGGCCAGGTCGTCGCCCTTGCCGTCGAGGATGCGCACGCCGAGGACGATATCGCGGATGGCCGCGCCGTACGGCCGCCGCGGACCGGAAAATCCGGCGGCAACGCAGCCACCGATCGTGGCCGTGTTTCCGAAATGCGGCGATTCGCTCGCGAGCATCTGCCCGGCCTCGCGCAATGCCTGCTCGACCTGGGCCAGTCGCGTGCCCGCGCGCACCGTGATCACGAGTTCCGTCGGATCGTAGTCGACGATCCCCGTGCAGGCGGTGACATCGAGCGTCTCGCCCGTTATCCGCTCGCCATAGAACTCCTTCGTTCCCCCGCCCCGGATCGCGAGCGGCGTCTTCGCCGCCGCCGCCGCGCGGATGCGCTCCTGCAGACCAGCGACAGCCGCATCCGTCATGCTGAGGCGGCGCCGGCACGGGCGAACTTGTCGCGATAGATGATCCGCGGCTCGTCCGCTTCGACGATCGCCGTCTCGGCGAGCGCGGCGGCCTCCCATTCACGCAGGAGCGGATGCGCGAGCAGCGCGCCGAGGTACGTCCGCAGCGGGCCCCTGAAGCGAGACGCCATAGGTGCGAAAGCGGAACGCCACCGGAGCATAGAACGCATCGGCCAGCGAGAACGCGCCGCACAGATACGCACCTGCCCCCGCGAAGCGCCTGCGGCCCTCGGTCCAGATTTCGGTCACCCGCGCGATGTTGTCGCGCAATTCCACGGACCATGGACGCACGTCGACGCGCTCGCGGATGCACATCGTCATGTCGTTACGCAGGTGCGTGAAACCGGAATGCATTTCGGCGCAGATGCATCGGGCGTACGCCCGCGCGACGGGATCCGCAGGCCACATCCCCGGATGGCGTTCGGCGAGGTATTCGGCGATCGCGAGCGAGTCCCAGACCACGATGTCGCCATCGTGCAGGCAGGGCACGCGTGCCGACGGCGAGAACGCCCGGAATGCCGGGCTCGACGTCCCCGTCAGCGAAACCATCGTTTCGCGAAACGGCGCGCCGGAAAGCTTCGCCGCGAGCCAGCCGCGCAGCGACCACGACGAGTAGTTCTTGTTGCCGAGGTAGAGCGTATACATCGCGTTGCCGTCATCCCTTCAACCGGACACCGTTCGCCCCCCACGGAGTGGGCACGCAGTGCCGCCGCCGACCCCTGCCTTCGGATCCCTGATCCCTGTATCCCCGCTACATCGGTACGGTCTTGCCGGGATTCATGATGTCGTGCGGATCGAAGGCGCGCTTGAGCGTGCGCATCAGATCCACGGCCTCGCCGTGCTCGACGACGAGCGCGTCGAGCTTGTGCACGCCGATCCCGTGCTCGCCGGTGCAGGTCCCTCCCATCGCGATCGCGCGCAGGCTGACCCGCTTGGCGAGGTCCTCGGCCTTCGCACGCTCCGCCGGATCGTCGGGATCGAACAGGATCACGAGATGGAAGTTGCCGTCGCCGACGTGGCCGACGATCGGCGCGACGAGCCCGGTCGCGGCGGCGTCCTGCTTCGTTTCCAGCAGGCAATCCGCCAGACGGGAGATCGGCACGCAGGCGTCGGTCGCGAAGGCCTGCTTGCCCGGCGTGCAGCGCCATTGCCGCGTAATACGCCGCGTGTCGGGCCTTCCACAGCCGCGTGCGCTCCTCCGGCTTCACCGCCCATTGGAAGGCACTGCCCCCGAACTCGTCGGTGATGGCCTGCATCTGCCCCGACCTGTTCCGCGACGCCGGACTCGCTGCCATGGAACTCGAAAAAGAGCGTCGGCTTCGCGGCAAAGCCCTCGAGCTTCGAATAGCGGATGCAGGCGTCCATCTGGACATCGTCGAGCAACTCGATGCGGGCGACGGGAATCCCATGCTGCATCGCGAGGATCACGGTCTCGACGGCGCCCTGAAGCGTATCGAATTGGCAGATCGCCGCGGAAATCGCTTCCGGCACGCCGTACAGGCGCAGCTGGATTTCCGTGATGATGCCGAGCGTTCCCTCCGCCCCGACGAACAGCCGCGTGAGGTCGTAGCCCGCGCTCGACTTGCGCGCGCGGCCGCCGGTCTTGATGATTCGGCCGTCGGCGGTCACCACGGTGAGACCCATCACGTTCTCGCGCATCGTGCCGTAGCGGACCGCGTTGGTACCGGACGCGCGCGTTGCGGCCATGCCGCCGATCGTGGCGTCGGCCCCCGGATCGATCGGAAAGAACAGTCCCGTTCCCTTGAGCTCGGCGTTCAGCTGCTCGCGCGTGACGCCGGCCTCGACGCGGCAGTCGAGATCCGCGGCGTTGACCTCGAGCACGCGGTTCATCTGCGACAGGTCGAGCGAGACGCCGCCATAGAGCGCCGCGACGTGGCCTTCGAGCGAAGTGCCGACGCCGAACGCGATCACCGGCACCCTCGCAGCGTGACACAACCGCACGATGATCGCGACCTCGTCGTTGCTGTGCGGGAAGACGACGACATCCGGCAACGCGGCGTCCGCGAGCCCCTCGCCGTGGCTGTGCTGGTCGCGTATCGCCCGCGTGGTGATCGCCCGCGCGCCGAGATCGGCGGTGAGTCGCGTCACGAGGTCGGCAACCGAGCGCGCGTCGGGGCGCGCACGGCGTAGATCGACGGCAAGGTTCATGGACGGGACCCTCGCTAGAACCGCGGCAGTTCCGGGTGCGGGATCTGGCCGTGGTGCACGTGGAGCTTGCCGAACTCGGCGCAGCGCGCGAGCGTCGGCACGCCTTTTCCTGGATTGAGCAGCGAATGCGCATCGAAGGCGGCCTTCACGCCCAGGAAGCGCTCGAGCTCGGCGGGCGCGAACTGGGTGCACATGCCGGACAGCTTCTCGACGCCGACGCCGTGCTCACCGGTGATCGTGCCGCCGACCTCGATGCAAAGTTCGAGGATCTTCGCGCCGAACGCCTCGGTGCGCTCGGTCTCGGTGGGCACGTTGGCGTCGAAGAAGATGAGCGGATGCAGGTTGCCGTCGCCCGCGTGAAACACGTTGGCGCAGCGGAGCCCGTATTCCTTCTCGAGCTCCTCGATCCGCAGGAGGACCTGGGCGAGTGCCCGGCGCGGGATCGTGCCGTCCATGCAGTAGTAGTCCGGTGTGAGACGCCCCACGGCGGGAAAGCCGCCTTGCGGCCCGACCAGAACAGCAGACGCTCCTTTTCGTCCTTCGACACGCGGATCCCGGTCGCGCCGGCCGTGGCCAGCACGCGCGTGATCTCCGCCATGTCGGCAGCGACCTCCTCGGGCGTACCATCGGCCTCGACCAGCAGCACGGCGGCCGCGTCGAGCGGATAGCCGGCGTGGACGAACTCTTCGACCGCGCGCGTCGCCTTCTGATCCATCATCTCGAGTCCGGCGGGCACGATGCCGGCGCGCGATCACCGCGGCCACCGCGTCACCGGCCGTGCCGACGTCGGCAAAGGCCGCGAGCGCAACCTGTGCCGTCTGCGGCTTGGGGATGAGCTTGACGGTGACCTCGGTGATGACGGCCAGCAAGCCCTCGGACCCGTTGATCAACGCGAGCAGGTCGTAACCGGCGCTGTCCAGCGCCTCGCCCCCGAACTCGACCACCTCGCCGGTGATCAGCACGCCACGGACCCGGCGGACGTTGTGCACCGTGAGTCCGTACTTGACGCAGTGCAGGCCGCCCGCATTCTCGGCGACGTTGCCGCCGATCGTGCACGCGATCTGCGACGACGGATCGGGCGCGTAATAGAGGTCGTGCGGCGCCGCCGCTTGCGAAATCGCGAGATTGCGTCACTCCCGGCTGGACGACCGCGGTGCGCGCCAGCGGATCGACCGCCAGGATTGTCCGGAACTTGGCCAGCGACAGCAGGACGCCGCGCTTGTCGGGCAATGCGCCCCCGGACAGGCTCGTGCCGGCGCCGCGCGCCACGACCGGCACGCGTGCCTCGTGGCAACGCTTGAGAATCGCGACGATCTGCGCTTCGTTTTCGGGAATCGCGACCGCGGCGGGCAACTCGCGAAAGATGGTGAGGCCATCGCATTCGTACGGCTTCGTTTCCTCCGCGCCGGTCAGCAACGCCGACGGCGGCAGGATCGCCGCGAGCTGGGCATGGATGGTCGGATCGAGCATTGGGCGGGCGCTACCGGAAGGGGGACTCGCGCACCGACCCACTCGCCGGTGCGATGCCGATTATTCCACAGAGCGGCCCGCCACGGTGCGTCCGCGCCCTGCAGGTCAGCGGAATATTGCCCGGGGCACCGATCCCGCCCTGCGGCGGCTCCGCACGGCGCGGTCAGTGGCGACCAGCCTTTGCATCCGCAGCCGCCAGCGCATCGGCGAGCATGCGCCAAAGGAATTTGCCGTCGGCGGGATAAATGAATCCGGCAGCGGCCATCCGGTCAACCAGCGCGTCGTGTCGTTGTGCCGTTGCCGTGGCCATGAGCGGTGAGACACCGACGTCTTCGAGGGTGAGCGCAACCTCGCGCATCTCGGCCGCCCGCCGCCGGCCATGCTCGGCCACCCGACTCACCAGGTAGTCGGGCAGCTTCGCATTCCACCCCATCGACGGAAAGGTCTTGTCGAGCGACGCGAGCACCGCATCCTCGGCACCGAAGCGCCGCGCCGCGAAGAGGCACTCCACGGTCAAGGCCTCGAGGCCCTTGATCATGATGCTGCGGCACATCTTGATCGCGGAAGCGGTGCCGATCTCGTCCGTCACCGCCGTAGCGTTCATCCCGAACTCTTTCAGGACTGCAGCCAGCGGTCCGGCGCGCCGGCCGCCGAGAAGCATCGGCACCGCGAGGCGCTGCGGCGGAACGGGGGCCATCACCGCGGCCTCGACGTAATCCGCGCCCGAAGCCTCGACCGCGCGCGCGTTGCCGCGCTTGGTTTCCGGCGACACGGAATTGAGGTCCAGGAATACCTGCCCCGGCGAGAGCGCGGGAGCGGCATCACGAGCGACGTCCTCCGACGACGCGGCGGTGACCGCCGATATCACCAGATCCACGTCCCGGACCGCATCGCGCAGCGAGTCGACCGGGGAGACTGCGGCGGCACGCGCGCGCTCGAGCAACGCCGGCCTCGTCGCCTGCGCGTCGAGCAGTATGTCGTAGGTCGAGACGGCAACGCCCTGCTGCGCGAGATCGTGGCCGAAGATCGTTCCGACCTCGCCGAAACCGATGAGGGCGATGCGGCGGATTCGTGGCTGGTCGTTCACCCTTTACTCCCGTAAGTGGGCATTATCAAGGCTCCGGTCCGACACCCAGAGGCGGCGGCGCCAGCGAGACGATCCGACGGAACAGGGCGCGGAATTCGCGCGTGGCTGCGACGCCGACGATCGGATCGTTGTTCGATGCGAACGCCGCATCGATTGCCGCCCAGTCCTCGGCCGTGAGCGCTGCGGCGGCCAGCGGCAGAACCTCGTCTTCCTCGCGGCGCATGTGCCGCCAGTGGAATTGCGAATAACGCTCGACGCGCTCGCGGAACGACCCGAAGGTGCCCGCATCGCGCCGATATTCTTCGAGCGCCGCCTTGAGCTCGGCGAACTTGGCGCGCCCCTGCTCGTGCTCGGCGTGGAGTCCGTCCAGCAACGGTGCCGCCCCCGGGCGCCGCAGTCTGAGCCGCGCGAAGAGGAAGTCGTCCTCCTTGGGATGATGCAGCCGCTCGGGAAAGGCCTCGATATAGCGGAACATCGCCGCGAGCAGGTCGAAATCCGGCGCCATGCGTCCGGCATCGACCTCGGCGAGCACGTGGCGCAGGCCCTCGATGACGGCGGTGATCGAGCGGTGCTCGTCCTGGATGATCGCAATCGATTTCATCGGCGTCTTTCCGGGGATGCGGGCAATTCGCGCCGCCGGTTCACGATGCCCTCATGCCACGGCGATCAAGCGGTGCAGCGTGTCCGGATCGCGCAGCAACGCCTCGCTCGGTGCACGATGGACCACGCGCCCGCGCTCCAGGACGATCGCCTGACGGGTCAGCGAGAGCGCCAGCTTCGCATGCTGCTCGACCACGATCACCGCCATCCCGCCGTCTTCGACCAGCTCGCGGATCACCCCCATGAGCTCCTGGACGATGATCGGCGCGAGCCCTTCCATCGGCTCGTCGAGCAGGAGCAGCGAGGGGTTCACCATCAACGCGCGGGCGATTGCGAGCATCTGCTGCTCGCCGCCAGAGAGCTGGTTGCCGAAGTTCGCACGGCGCTCCGCGAGGCGCGGGAAGATTTCGTACACGCGCGCCACGTTCCACGGCCCGGGTCGCGCGACGGCCGTCAGGTGCTCCTCGACCGTGAGCGACGGGAACATGAAGCGTTCCTGCGGAACCCACCCGATGCCGGACCGGCTGCGTCGATGTGTCGGCAGGGCAGCGAGATCGCTGCCCCGCCAGCGCAGGCTGCCGCGGCGCATCTGCGTCAATCCCATCAGCGTCACCAGCAGGGTCGTCTTGCCCATGCCGTTGCGTCCGAGCAGCGCGAGACTGTCGCCTTCCGTGATCGACAGCGAGACGTCCTCGAGGACGATCCCGTCGCCGTAGCCCGCCGTGAGGCCGTCGACCGCGAGCAGTTCAGGCATGCTGCGCCTCGCCGAGATAGACCTCCCGCACGCGCGGATCGGCGGCAATCTCGGCGGGCGCGCCCTCGGTGAGCACCTTGCCGCCGACGAGCACCGTGATCCGCTCGGCGAAGCGGAACACGAGCTCCATGTCGTGCTCGATGAACAGGATGGTGACGTCCTTCGGCAGCGCGGCGATCACTCCGAACAGTTCGGCGCTTTCCCCGGCCGGAATGCCGGCGGCCGGCTCGTCCAGCAGCAGGATCCGCGGCTTCGTCGCGAGCGCGAGCGCGATTTCGACCAGCCGCTGCTTGCCATACGGAAGGTTGCGTGTGAGCGTGTTGGCCTCGGCGCCGAGTCGCAGCATGTCGAGTAGCGCAAGCGCCTCGTCGGTTTCGTCGCGCTGCTTCGCGACCGTCCGGTACCAGATGCCCGCCCGCCCCTTCCGCTCGCAGACCGCGAGGACCACCGACTCCAGCACCGTCAACCCGGAAAACAACGTGTTGATCTGGAAAGTGCGCGTCATCCCGAGCTTGACGCGCTGATGCTGCGCGAGGCCGGTGATGCGCTCCTCGCCGAGGAACACCTCGCCGGCGCTCGGCGCCAGCGCGCCGGTGAGGAGATTGATAAGCGTCGTCTTCCCGGCGCCGTTCGGGCCGATCAGCGCGTGCCGCACTCCGTGCGGGAACGCAAGCGTCACGTCGCTCGCCGCCTTGAACGCGCCGAACTGCTTCGACAGACCCGCGGTGCGCAGCGCCGCGCTTGTGTGTGCCCGCACGGTCATGACCGCTTGTCCCCTCCTCGTGCGCGCAGGCCTTCGAGCGCGCCCAGGATTCCGCCCCGGGCGAAGAGCACGACGACCACCAGCAGGAGCCCCAGCCAGAACTGCCAGTAGATCGGGTTCAGGCCCGACAGGTAGTGGTGGGCGAGCATGAATACCGTCGCCCCGACGAGGCCTCCGTAAAGGCGACCGGCCCCGCCCAGCACCAGCATGATCATCAGGTCGGCCGACCGGGGGAAGCTGAACACGTCGAGGCCGACGAACTGGGTGGTCTGCGCGAGGAGCCCGCCGGCAACACCGGCCATCGCCGCGCTGACGGTGTAGATCGCAATCAACCGTTGCGTCACCGGCGAGCCGATCGCGGGCATTCGCTTCACATTCTCACGCACGCCCCGGAGCGTCAGGCCGAACGGCGAGTTGACGATACGGCGCGCAAGCACGAACAGCAGGAACAGCACAGCCAGGCTGTAGAGGTAAGCCGTGCTGCCGCGGATATCGAACGCGAAGACTCCGAACAGCTTCCCCATGGTGACGCCCGACAGGCCGTCGGCGCCGCCGGTGATGAAGGCGGCCTGATTCGCCGCCTCGAACAGCATGAGTCCGATGCCCAGCGTTACCATCAGGCGCGCGAGGTCCGACCCGCGCACGACCAGGAAGCTCGTCGCATATCCGACAAGCCCGCCGGCCGCGCCGGCGACGAGAAGGCCGCTCATCGGCTCCCCCCAGCCATGCACCGAAAGAAGTCCCGCCACGTACGCCCCGATCCCGAAGTAAGCCGCATGACCGAGCGACACGATTCCGGCGTAACCCAGGATCAGGTCGAGCGTCACGGCGAAGAGCCCGGTGATCAGGATCTGGCTTCCGAGAACGCGGTGATCTCGGAAACGCAAAGAATGCCGCCAGCGCCGCGAGCCAGAAAACGATCTCGAGCACGTGCCAGCGGTCGGCCGGCAGTTGGGCCGCGCCCGCGAGGCCCGTCGCCGCGTCGGTTGCGCTCACGCGTCGGCCTCCTCGGCATGCCCCAGCGATGCATGACGACAGCGCGTCGGCCGATGCGCGCGTTCGTCTTGCCGTCGATCCCCGGGCACAGAACGCCCGTGGCCCCGCGCCGGGTAACTCACGCGCGTCTCCCGTAGAGTCCGGCCGGGAACAGGATCATCAGCACGACCATCAACACGTAGATGATGAACGAACCGATCTGCGGCACGTAATACTTTCCGGCGACGTCGCACACGCCGAGAATCATCGCTGCGACGAGCCCGCCCTTGATCGTGCCCGCACCGCCAATGGCGACCACGAGCAGGAAATACACCATGTACTTCAACGGGAATGTCGGATCGAGTCCCAGCACGTCGATGCCCAGGCCGCCGCCGAGTCCCGCGAGTCCCGACCCCAGCGCGAAGGTCACGCCGAAGACGCGGTTGACATTGATGCCGAGCCCCGCGGAGGCCACTGCATTGTCGACCGACGCGCGCACCTGCGCCCCGAAGCGAGTCTTGACGAGCAGCAAATGCAGCGCGACCGTGATGAACACGACCACCCCGATCAGGAAGATCCGGTAGGTGCCCAGGTCCAGCCCGAGCACGTGCACCTGCCCGCGCAGGAAATCAGGCAGGCGCACCGGCTGCTGCGATGGACCGAAGAACCACGTCGCCGCCGCGACCGACATGAAAACGAGGCCGATCGAGAACATCACCTGGTCGAGGTGCGTCGCCTTGTAGAGCCGCTGGTAGAGAGAGCGCTCCAGCACGATCCCGGCGATGGCGGGGATCACGAAGGCAACCGGCAGCGTCGCGAGAAACGGAACGCCCGCGCGCGTCATCAGCATCACGCAGGCGTAGCCGCCCAGCATCGCGAAGGCGCCATGCGCGAGGTTGACGAAGTTCATCAGGCCCATCGTCACCGACAACCCGATGCTGATGACGAACAGCAGGCTGCCGTAGGCGATGCCGTCGAACAGCACCCCGACCAGGTTGCCCATCATGGTGCCGCGCTCCCGCGGCTTCGGTGCATCAGGCCTCCCGCCGGGCCGCCCCAAGGGAGGCCTGCACCCCCCTCGGGGGAGGCGAACGCAGTGAGCTTGGGGGCTCATCCGGCCTCCCGCCGGGCCGCCCCAAGGGAGGCCTGCACCCCCCTCGGGGGGAGGCGAACGCAGTGAGCTTGGGGGCTCATCAATTTCCGGGGTCCTTGACGTTCTCGACCTTGTCGAACTCGATGTTCCAGGGCTTGCCGTTGACCATCTTGACTTCGCGCAAGTAGACGTTCTGGATCGTCTGGCGGGTCGCCGGATCGATCGACATCGGTCCGCGCGGGCTCATCCAACTCATGCCCTTCATTGCCTCGACCAACTGCTCGCCGCTGGCATTGGCACCCGCTTTCTTCACCGCCTCGTAGATGAGGTGCATCCCGTCGTAGCCGCCGACCGAGTGGAAATTCGGGCGCATCCCGTTGTTCGCCTTCATCATGCCGTCGACATACGCCTTGTTCTCCGGCGAATCGTGCGCAGCCGAGTAATGGAAGGCCGTGATGATGCCGACCGCCGGCCCACCCATGCTCTCGAGCAGATCGTCGTCGGTGACGTCGCCGGTGCCGATCAGGCGAATGCCGGCCTGCTTCAAACCACGGTCGTCGAACTGCTTCATCACCGCGAGGCCTTCGCCGGAGGGAACGAACACGAACAGCGCGTCGGGCTTCGCGTCCTTCGCACGCTGCAAGAACGGTGCGTAGTCCGGGTTGCGCAGCGGTGTGCGGATCGACTCGACGATTTCGCCGCCCGCCGCCTTGAACACCGCTTGGAACGTCTTCTCGGCGTCGAGCCCCGGGCCGTAGTCGGTCACCATCGTGACGACGCGCTTGATCTTGTTCTTCGCGGCCCATTCGGCGATCGGTGCCGTGACCTGCGGCAACGTGAAGCCCGTGCGCACGATGAAGGGCGAGCGGGTCGGGATCATGGCGGTAGCCGCCGCCATGACGATCATCGGGACCTTTGCCTCGGTCGCGACCGGCGCCGCGGCGAGCGCGAGCGGCGTCAAACCGAAACCGGCCAGCACGCTCACCTTGTCCTGCACCACGAGTTCCTGCGCGATACGCTTGGTGGTCTCCGGTGCGAGTCCGGTGTCGTCCTTGACGATCAGCTCGACCTTGCGGCCGGCGACCGTGTCGCCGTTCTTCGCGATGTAGAGCCGGCACGCAGCCTCGATCTGCTTTCCGGTCGATGCGAACGGGCCCGTCAGCGGCAGGATGAGGCCGATCTTCAGTGGATCGGCGGCGAAGGACGGGTTCGACAGCAGTGCCGCCGTGGCGAGAGCGGCGATGCCTTGCAATACGCGACGCCGGGCGAGATACAGGCAGTGATTCATGATCTCCTCCTTGGGGTGAAAGCCGTAGTTCGGAACATAGTAGCAGCGAGTGCTCGTGGAAATGGAAACCGGACGCGATCGCCGTGGGGAGTCGGCCTCCGTGCGTTTCGGCTTCGATCAACGTCGCGGATGCGCGCCACGTGCACGATCAGGTCGCCCACTGCCGCTCACTTTCGCCACGTGGCGAGCGCGTTCCCAGCCACTGGACAAGTGCCGCGGCCACCCGACCGGGCTGTTCCATCGGCGCCATGTGTCCGCAGTCTTCAATCGGCACGAACCGCGCGCCCGGAATCATCGCCGCGATCTCCTCGTGCTGTGCAAGCGGGCTCCACGCGTCCTCACGGCCGCACAGGACAAGCGTCGGACAACGGAGGCCGCGCAGCACGGAACTTGCATCGGGCCGCGCGAGCAGCGCTTCGACCTGCTCCGCGAAGCGTTCCGACGTCTGCCGCTCGATCATGTCGAGAATCGCGTCGATCAGGGGCGCGTCCGTGAGCCGCGCAGGATGCACCATCTGCTGCACCCACACGCGGCCCATCGCTCGCATACCCTGCTCTGTCGCAATCGCGAGCAGCGCAAGGCGCGCCGAGCGCTCGCTCTCACCGGCGCCACCCGCGGGTCGGTCACGCCAGCCGGTGTCGAGCAGCGCGAGTCGTTCCACGCGCTCCGGGGCACGCCGCACGATCTCCACGGCGATGCGGCCGCCCATCGAGTGTCCCGCCAGTGCGAAGCGGCTCGGCGCCGTCGCGAGCACGCGCTCGGCCATTGCAGCGAGGCTCGATTCCCGTGCCGTCTCGCAAATCCGGCACTCGGCAAGCGGGCGAAGCTGCGGCAGAATCGGCTCCCACACCGCGTGATCGCAGGCGAGCCCTGGGATCAAAAGCAACGACACTTTGCCCGTGTCCCGAGCCTCCGGCGTTTCCGAGCCCATTCGCTGACCGCCTCGCCAATCGGCTCACGCGCTCCGGGCAGAGGCGTTCGCCGCGCGCGCGTGCATCGCTGGTTGCGCTTCGTTCGCCAGCACCATCAGGCCGGCCGCCGTGTTCGAGATCGGGATGTGGTAGTGCGAGTGGACTTTCGAGACGCGCCCGGTAAGCGCACCGCGCGCCGCGATCCAGTTCACCAGCTCGAACCCCTGTGCGCCGGCCTCCCGGACGAGATCGAGCGCCGAGAAGCGCGCCAGCGCCCTGGATCATCGACGAGCGCCTCCATGCACGTCTGGTCGAACGCCTTGTTGATGAAGCCGGCCCGCGTTCCGTCGAGCTGGTGCGAAAGTCCTCCCGTGCCCAGCACGACGACCTTGAGGTCCTCGGCGAACGACTCGATCGCGCGCCCGACGGCCTGGCCCAGCTTGAGGCAGCGCGAAGGCGACGGAAACGGATACTGCAGCGTGTTGATCGTGATCGGGACGAGGCGCACCGGCCACGGCTCGCCACCCGGCCACAACAGCGCCATGGGCAGCGTAACCGCGTGATCGACCAGCATCCTTTGGCACGTGGCCACGTCGAATTCCGCAGCGACGAGCCCCTCGATGATGTGCCACGAAAGGTCCTGATGGCCCCGGAAGGGCTCGAGTGTCGGGATCCCCCAACCCTCGTCCGCATTGGTGTACTCGGGCGCCGCACCCACGCCGAACGTGGGCAGCGTGTCCAGGAAGTAGGTGAGTCCATGGTCGTTGTAGAACGCGACCACGACGTCGGGCTTGGCCGCTCGAAGCCATTCCTGCGCGCGCGGATAGCCGTCGAAGAACGGCTTCCAGTACGGATCCTGCTGCAGGTTCTTCGCGATCGCCCGGCCGATCGCCGGAACGTGGGACGTCGCGATGCCGCCGACGATGCTGGCCATGGCTATCTCCCCGCGGCGACGAGCTTCGCCTTGAACTCGTCCTTGGTCATTCCGGTCTGCTGGGCGCCGACATCCTGCACGTCCAGGCCGAAGATGCCCGCGAACTTGGCGAGGTAGTAGATGTTGCCTCCGGCAGCGATCAGCGCAAGCACGTTGCGGCTCGCGACCGCGGCTCTCTGCTCGTCGTTCAAGCCGTACTCGCGGCAATACGCGTCCTCGTCACGCTTGAACGCTTCTCGGTTTTCCGCCGCATTGAACGAATAGCACATCCGGTTGAGCGCGTACCCCTTCTGCGCCATGAAACCGTCGAACACCGGCGTGCCCGGAATCCCGTAGTCTCGTTGTCCCCCGCTCATCGTCTTCCCCCGTTTCCGATTCGTTTTGCAGTCATCGTGCAGCGCGTGCATCCACGCGCCGGCAGTCCGGCTAAAGGGTCATGCCGCCTGGGCCGCCAGCTGTCTTTCGAGCCGGTCGAGCGTCCGGTAGCAGGGCAGCACCTGGGCGACGCTCGCATTCGGCTCGCGCCCATCGCGGATTGCGGCGAAGAACTCGCGGTCCTGCAGCTCGATGCCGTTCATCGAGACCGCGACCTTCGACACGTCGATCCTGCTCTCCTTGCCGTCGAAGAGATCGTCGTAGCGCGCGATGTAGGTCCCGTTGTCGCAGATGTAGCGGAAGAACGTGCCCAGCGGCCCGTCGTTGTTGAACGAGAGTGACAGCGTGCAGATGGCGCCGGTGCTGCTCTTGAGCTGGATCGACATGTCCATCGCGATCCCGAGCTCGGCATGGATCGGCCCCTGGATCGCGTTGGCCGCGACGATCTCGCCGCCCGCCTGGTACGCGAAAAGGTCCACGGTGTGCGCAGCGTGGTGCCACAGCAGGTGATCGGTCCACGAACGCGGCTGACCGAGCGCGTTGATGTTCTTCCGGCGAAAAAAATAGGTCTGCACGTCCATCTGATGAATCGCGATCTCGCCCGCCGCAACCCGGTTGTGCACCCACTGGTGGCTCGGATTGAAGCGACGCGTGTGACCGACCATCGCCACCCTGCCCGTCTCCCGTTGCAGACGCACCACTTCGTCCGCGTCGGAGAGCTTGTCGGCCAAGGGGATTTCCACCTGCACGTGCTTGCCCGCCCTTAGGCACTCGATCGCCTGGCTCGCATGAATCTGCGTTGGCGTGCACAGGATGACCGCATCGACGTCGCGCCGCGCCAGGCTTTCTGCAAGCTCCGTCGTGACCTGTCCGACGCCGAAGCGGCGGGCGACTTCCTGCGTGGCCTCGAGCGTGCGGCCGACGAGCGAGACGACTTCTACGCCGTCGATCTTCGCGATGGCTTCCAGATGCTTGACGCCGAAGGCGCCGGCACCGGCGAGCGCGACTTTCATGCGTTCACTCCTAGTCCTGCAGCGCAGGCGGCAACTATGGGTTCTCGAGGATGATGTGTCCGACCGCGGTGTTCGACGCCGGCACGTGATAGAAGCGGTAGACCTCGTGCACATCGGCGGCGAGCGCGCCGCGCATGATCAGCCACATCACCAGTTCGATCCCTTCGGAGCCGGCCTCGCGCACGTATTCGATGTGCGGCAGACGCGCGAGGCCTTCGGGATCGGTGGTCAGCCGGTCGAGGAAGCGGGTGTCGAACTCGCGGTTGATGAGACCCGCGCGCGGGCCCTGCAACTGGTGCGACATGCCACCGGTGCCCCAGACCATGACCTTGAGCTCCGGGCCAAACGATTCGACGGCCTTCCGGATCGCCTTGCCGAGGTGGTAGCAGCGATTGCCGGTGGGCGGCGGGTATTGCACCACATTGACGGCCAGCGGAATCACCGGGCAGGGCCACGCTACAGGCTGACCGAACATGAGCGACAGCGGAACCGTCAAGCCATGGTCGACGTCCATCCTGTTGACGATCGTCATGTCGAACTCGTCCAGGATCGTCGACTGCGCGATATGCCACGCGAGCTCCGGATGCCCCCTTACCACGGGCACCGGGCGCGGCCCCCACCCTTCGTCGGCCGGTGCGAACGAATCCGCGCACCCGATCGCGAAAGTCGGAATCAGTTCCAGCGAGAAGGCCGACGCGTGATCGTTGTAGACGAGCACCACGACGTCGGGCTTGTGCTCGGCGATCCAGCGTTTGGAGAACTCGTAGCCCTTGAATACCGGCTGCCAATAGGGTTCCTGCGTCTTGCCGAGGTCGATCGCCGCGCCGATGGCCGGCACGTGCGAGGTCGTGAGTCCCGCAGTGATCCTGGCCACGCTAGCTCCTTCTCTCCGCGGCGCTCGGACAAGCTGCGATTGCCCTCCGGCGAACGCCCACCCGCGATCATCATCGCCTTGTACTCGTCCTCCGACACGCCGGTCATCTTGGAAGCGAGGTTCTGGAACGAAAAGCCGTCGGTGGCGCCGACCTTCGCCAGGAAATAGATATTGCCGCCGAGCGCGATCATCCGGTTGTAGTCGCGGTCGAGCACGGCCTGCCGCTGTTCCGGGGTCATCGGGAAACGTTCGAGGAAGGCGCGCTCGTCAGCCTTGAACGCGGCCCGGTTTTCCGCCTTCATCAGCGACATGCAGAACATGTTGAGGTGGTAGCCCAGCCGTGACTGCGTAGCGTCGAACACGACGGTGCCGGGGATATCCTTGAACGCTTCGGTGTAGTCACTCACAGTGGTCTCGTCAGTTCCAGTAAAGACGCATCGGGTTGTCCACCAGCAGCTTGCGTTGCAACTCGGGCGTAGTGGCGATCCGCGGCACGAAGTCCACCAGCGCACCGTCGTCGGGCATATGGGTCTTCATGTTCGGATGCGGCCAGTCGGTGCCCCAGAGCACGCGGTCCGGAAAAGTCTCGACCAGGCGGCGTGCGAACGGCACCACGTCGTCGTAGGTCGGCGGACCCGACAGCGACAGCCGCTCGGGACAGCTCACCTTCGACCAGATGTTCGGATGCTCGGAGAGAAGCTGCGCGAATCGCGCGAACTGCGGACCATCGACGGGCTTCGCCACGTCCGGCCGACCCATGTGATCGACGACGACCGTGGTCGGCAGGGTCGTAAAGAAATCCCGCAACTCGGGCAGATCCTGCGCCTCGAAGTAGACGACGACGTGCCATCCGAGCGGCGCGATGCGGTTGGCGATGTCGAGCAGCACCTCGCGCGGCGTGAAGTCCACCAGGCGCCGGACGAAGTTGAAGCGCGTGCCGCGCACGCCGGCAGCGTGGAGCGCCTCGAGGTCCGGATCCGTCACGTCGCGCCCTACCGAGGCGACGCCGCGCGCCCTGCCGCCGGAGTGGACGAGAGCGTCGATGAGCGCGCGGTTGTCGCTGCCGTGACAGGTCGCCTGAACGATGACGTTGCGCTCGAAGCCGAGGTAGTCGCGCAGGGCGAACAGCTTTTCCTTCGGGGCATCGCAGGGCGTGTACTTGCGCTCGGGCGCAAAGGGGAACGTCGCGCCCGGCCCGAATACGTGGCAGTGCGCGTCCACCGCCCCGGGCGGCACCACGAATCGCGGCTTCGACGGGTTCGGATGGAAGGGCAGATAGTCGGAATCCATGATCACGATGCGATGCGATCGGTTCTAGCTTCGCCGTTCAGGTTCAGTCGACATAATTCAGACGCGCCTTGGCCAGCGGCTCGCGCAGCTCGAGCGCGGCCCTGCCGTCCCAGACCGAGGCCGGGATCAACACTTCGCCGCGCATGATGAGCCGCGCCGTACGCAGCAGCGCGGCACGCACCACGCTCTGCGAATCGTTCGGATCGAGCTCGAGCTCGACCGTGAACTCGCCGGTCGGATGCTCGACCGACACGGCCTTGACGTTCCCGCCGGGCAGCCGCGCCACACCCTCGGCCACGGAGCCCGTCAGCACTCCGGCCGTCGCCAGCGTCACCGCACCGAGCACGCCGACGGCCGCGTGGCAGTCGTGCGGAATGAAAGTCCGCGAGCAGAGGCTTCCGCCCGCACGAGGCGGCGCGATCAGCGACATCTTCGGAACGACCTTCTTCTTCACGTCGCCGAGGTTCATCGCCGGCCCCGCCTGCAACCGGATCGCTTCGAGTCGCGCCTTGAGCTCCCCATCCGCGTTGAGGGCGTCGCGCGATTCGTAGCCGGAGCGGCCGAGGTCCGCAGCACGGATCACTACCACCGGCATGCCGTTGTCGATGCAGGTGACGGGAACGCCGTCGAAGGTGTCCAGCACCCGGCCCGTCGGCAGGAGCTTGCCGCACACCGAGCCGGCGGTCTCCAGAAAGTTGATCTTGATCGGCGCCGAGGTGCCGGGCACGCCGTCGATGCGCGCGGATCCGTCGTAGGTGATCCGCCCGGCCGGCGTCTGCAGCACGACGTCGGAGAGCATGCCCGTGTTGCGCGTCAGGATCCGGACGGTTGTCTCGGCGCCGCGCGGGGCAACGAGGCCACGTTCGAGCGCGAAGGGCCCGACGGCCGCCAGCATGTTGCCGCAGTTCGGCGTGGTGTCGACCCGGGCCTCGTCGATCAACACCTGCGCGAACAGGAATTCGATATCCACCTCGGGCCGCGCCGAGCGCGAGACGATCCCGACCTTGCTCGTGAGCGGGTCCGCGCCGCCGAGACCGTCGATCTGCCGCTTGTCGGGCGAGCCCATCGCCGCGAGCAGCACGCGATCGCGCAACGACGGATCAGCGGGCAGGTCCGCCTCGAGGAAGAAGGGCCCGCGCGACGTGCCGCCGCGCATGAAGAGGCAGGGAATGGCCGTCTGCATCGCTCCTCCTACGGTCGGTCGACCTCTCCTTCAAGCGCAGTACGCGGAGTCTACGCTGGAGCGAGGACAGCGAGTAGCAGCATTGGTACACTAACAGAAATGCCGATTCGGCATGGCTAGGATCACGCGATCGCGACCGCGAGCGAGGCCCCGTGGACCTGAAGCAGCTGGCTTACTTCGTGCACGTCGTCGACCTGGGCGGCTTTTCCCGCGCCGGGCGCGGCACGAAGTCGAGGAAGCGAAGGGCGCGCCGGTCGGGCACGTCGTCGTCGGCTTTTCACCCACGGTGGCGCGGCATCTCACTGTGCCGGTGGTGCGCGAGTTTCGCCAACGCTATCCGCAGGCGTCACTCAGCATCGTCGAGGGATTGTCGGTGGCGATCCAGGAGTGGTTGCTGGTCGGGCGCGTGGACGTCGGAGTCGTCTCCAACCCGGTTGCCGCACCGGCGGTCGAGACGCGGACGCTCCTCGAGGAGCAGCTCTGCGGTCCTTGCGCCGGCTGCAATCGTGGCCGTGCCCCGTGGTACCGTGTCGCGATCGCGGGCACCGACCCCTCGGGACCCGGCGACGTGATCGTGAGGAGGAGGATTGACGCCATGACCCAGCGCACCGCGCCGCCGTTTCGCGCCGACCACGTCGGCAGCTTTCTGCGCCCGAAGTACCTGCTCGACGCGCGCGAGCGCAAGGCCCGCGGCGAGATCACGCCGCAGGAGTTGCGCGCCGTGGAGGATCGCGCCATTGCCGAGGTCATCAAGATGCAGGAGGACATCGGCCTGCAGTCGATTACCGACGGCGAGTTCCGGCGCACGTACTTCCACATCGACTTCCTCGAGCAACTGGGCGGCGTGAAGACCGAACCGCCGGTCACGATCAAGAAGCCCGATGGCACCGAGGAGCTCCTGCCGCCGGTCATGCGCGTGGTCGACAAGGTCCGGCACGTGAAGGATATTCAGCGCGCCGATTTCCTCTACCTCAAGAGCCGGACCACGCGCACGCCGAAGGTGACCATTCCCTCGCCGACGATGCTCCATTTCCGCGGCGGCCGCGCGGGCATCAGCAAGGAGCACTATCCCGATCTCGAGGCGTTCTACCAGGACACCGCCGATGCCTACGGGGAGGAACTGCGCTCGCTCGCCGCCGCCGGATGCACGTACGTGCAGATGGACGACACGAATCTCGCCTATCTCTGCGATCCCAAGATGCAGGAAGCGGCGCGTGGGCGCGGCGACGACCCGAAGGAGCTGCCGCACCGCTACGCGAACTTCATCAACCGCGTGGTGGCGCAGAAGCCCGAGGGCATGACGCTGTGCACGCACCTGTGCCGCGGCAACTTCAAGAGCACCTGGGCGGCGCAGGGCGGATACGAGCCGGTGGCCGAAGCGTTGCTTTCCGAGATGCACCTGGACGGCTACTTCCTCGAATACGACGACGAGCGCAGCGGCGATTTTCGGCCATTGCGCTTCCTGCCCGAAAGGCAAGATCGTCGTGCTCGGGCTCGTCACCACCAAGTTCGACAAGATGGAATCGAAGGATGCGCTGAAGCGCCGCATCGACGAGGCGAGCCGCTACGTTCCGCTCGAGCAGCTTGCACTGTCACCGCAATGCGGCTTCTCGAGCACCGTGCACGGCAACGTGATCGCGATGGAGGCGCAGGCCGCGAAGCTCAAGCTCGTCGTCGAGGTCGCGCGCGAGGTGTGGGGCGAGGGCTAGTGCCGCGCCGTCGTCGACGTGGCGCGCGCGGCACGCGGCAAAGGCTGAAACAGCGGGCATTCGCGAGCGCTGCCGTGACGAACCCGCCTGCCGATCGCCCGCTCGCCGGCCTCAAGGTCCTCGAACTGGGCGCACTGATCGCCGGCCCGTTCTGCGCCAAGATCCTCGCGGAATTCGGGGCCGACGTGGTCAAGATCGAGCCGCCGGGCCAGGGCGACGCGCTGCGCAAGTGGCGTCACCTGCGCGACGGCACATCGCTGTGGTGGCACGTGCAGTCGCGCGGCAAGCGGTCGGTCGCCGTCGATCTGCGCAAAGCCGAGGGCCAGGAAGTGGTAGGCAAGCTCGCGGCGAAGGCGGACATCCTGGTCGAAAATTTCCGCCCCGGCACGCTGGAGGAATGGGGCCTCTCCTACGAAACGCTCGCGGCGGTCAATCCCGGTCTCGTGATGGTGCGCATCTCGGGCTACGGCCAGACCGGGCCGTACCGCGAACGGCCGGGATTCGGCGTGATCGGTGAAGCGATGGGCGGATTGCGCTACGTTACGGGCACGCCGGACCGGCCGCCGTCACGCACGGGCATCTCGATCGGCGACACGCTGTCCGCGCTCTACGGCGTCATCGGTGCCATGCTCGCGCTCGAGGCACGGCGCGCGACCGGACGCGGCCAGGTGGTCGATGTCGCGTTGTACGAATCGGTGTTCTCCGTGATGGAATCGCTGTTACCCGAGTACGACGCATTCGGCACGATTCGCGAGCGTACCGGATCGATCCTGCCCGGCATTGCGCCCTCCTCCGCCTATCGTTGCGCCGACGGCAGTTACGTGCTGATCGGCGCGAATGCCGACTCCATTTTCAAGCGACTGTGTCAGGCCATGGAGCGCGCGGACCTCGCGGCCGATATTTCGCTCGCCCACAACGATGGCCGCGCCGCGCGGCAGGCGTGGCTCGACGGGGAAATCGAAGCGTGGACCTCCGCGCGGGCGCCCGCCGACGTCTTGGCCGCGCTCGAAGCTGCCGACGTGCCGGCCTCGAAGATCTACTCGATCGCCGACATCGTGGCCGATCCCCATTACGCCGCGCGCGGGATGATCCGCCAGATCCGCCTCGCCGGCGGTGCGACGCTCAAGGTCCCCGGCGTGGTGCCGAAGCTGTCGGCCACGCCAGGCGAAGTCGACGGCGGCGGTCCCGCACTCGGCGAGCACACGGAAGCGGTGCTGCGGGAACTCGATTACGACGATGACGCGATCGCAGGCCTGAAGCAGCGCCGTGTGATCTGACGATCCGTCGTCCGGCGCAGGCGAAACATCGCTCGCGACGTCGGCGAGCACGCGCCCAAGGTCAGATCGGCGACGCGCGGTCCGCCCTCGGGTGCAGGATGAAGGATGCTTCCGCCGTCTCGTGGTAGGTCGTCCCGAATCCCGCGAGGATCGTTCGCGATTCCGCATCGGGATTGCCCCAGCACCGACAGGTGATCTTCGCGCACGCGCCGATCACCGTCTGGAGCGGTGCCTTGCCTTTTTCGTTCGCGAGATGGGCGCGGAAGGCGTCGTCGTTGGCGTAAACCTCGGTCCATTCGCTGACGCCGGGGGCGGGGTAGTCGACGTGATAGCAGATGACGCCGGGGTGATCGTCATGCATCACGGTGCAGAGCTTTCTCTGGTTTTCCCGAAAGTCGCGCTCGCGACCTTCCGCGATGTCCCAACGGATCTTGAGCAGGATCGACATGGCAAGGCACCTCCCGGCGGGGAACTGACGTGAATGGGAACGTCACGCTACCACCACCCGCATCCTCACTCAAGACGTGGGCGCGACGACACCGCCGGGCCCTGTTGCCGAAGCGCATCTCAATCACGGGCGATTTCCCAACGGTTGTGCCAAGGCCTTGGAGATCAGCGCAAACACCTCGTCTTTAGTGAGCGCGGCACCGGCGGCGAGACCGCTAGCCAGCGCGTCCGGTTGCAGCTCGGCCTCGAGTGCCGCACGAGCCTCGGCGATCAGGCGCTCCTCATTGGGCTGTAGCGGCACGTCCGTCCGAACCTGTTCCGCGTCGGACGCTCCGAGCAATAATGCGGCGGCGTCGAGTTGGCCCCTGCGCCAGAACAGGTACACCCACTCCTCGATGCCGCACCTCTGGGAACGGCGCATGATCGGCAAGGCCTCGCGGGCCGCGGCCGACGCTTCGTCGATGCGTCCCATCTCGCTCAGAATACCCGTCACGTTGGCGAACGAATCGATCAATTCGTCATCGGCCGCCGGCCTCGCATGCAACTCCTCGGCCAGTTGACACGCCGCGCGAGCGGCTTCCTCGACCGGCCCGATTTGCCACAACAGGTCCACAACGAAGATTCGGGCGATCACCTCGAGGCGCCAGTCCCCCGTTGCTGCACTGGCGCGCACGAAGTCGTGATGGAGCCCGAGCGCTTCGGTCAACCGGCCGGCCATCCGGGCGAGGGAAGCATCGCGGCGCAACAGGAGAATGCGAAACTCGGCGGGCCAGTCGGGTCGGATGAGCCTCCGCGCCTCGTCGAGGGCCTCCTGTTCGCCACCGTTGTCGCGCTGTCGGCACAGTCGACCGCGCAGTCGATGAGCCAGCCGCAGGCCGCGAGCCGACGGCGACCTGCACGATCACCACGCTGTCTCCGGTCGCGCAAAGTCTAGGCCGCCCGCACGCTGGCCGCTCCGGCAAAGCCACGGCGCCGAACTCGCGCCGCCGCTCGTCGTCGTTTCCGACGGCACGGACAATGGCGCCGACTCGGTATTGCTGCTCGGACGGCAGATGCAGCGGTTCCTGGCTGGTCGCCAGCACCGTGACGTTCGGTGCATCCCGGAGGACGGCGTGCACCAGCGCCGCGACCGCGTCGAGCAGGTGCTCGCAGTTGTCGAGCACCAGCAGCGCGTTCCGTCGCGCCACGCCGGCGACCAGTTCATCCGGCGCTGCACCCCGACCCGCCATCACCGTTGCCGACTTGCGTGGCCACCTTTTCAGCGTAGAGCACTTGCCGACCGCGCTCGCCTGCGGCCATGCGAGTCCGGGCCGATGGTCAAGAGTTGGAATTGATATTACATTTTATGTAGGATATGCTACTCAATATGTGGGCCATTCTGATCGTCACCCTTCCCACCCAGCCGAATGCCGTGCGCCTGCGGATTTGGCGGGCGCTCAAGGCGCTTGGCTGCGTTGCGCTGCGAGACGGCGCCTACCTGCTCCCGATCGAGCACGCGGCGCTGCTGGAGTCCCTGGCGGACGAGGTGCGGGAGCATGGCGGAACGGCTTCCGTCGCTGACGCTATCGCCGCGCGACGAAGCCCAGCGGACGGAGGTGCTGACGCAGTTCGACCGCACAGAGGTCTACGCACAATGGCGCGAGACTGCGAACACATTGCAGGCGGACGTGGAGAAACTCGGAGAGACCGAGGCACGGCGCCGCCTGCGCAGCATCGCCGACGCCCTGCAGACCCTGCGCCGCATCGACTATTACCCTGGGCCGGCTGCCGAGCAGGTCGAAGCCGACCTGCTGGCGTTACGCCGGGTGGTGGATACCAGGTATTCCCATGGCGAACCGCAGCCGCGCACAGACGACGGCATCGCGCGCCTCGATCGCGCCAAGTTTCAAGGCAGACGCTGGGCCACGCGTGCGCGTCCCTGGGTCGACCGGTTGGCCTGTGCGTGGCTGATCCGGCGTTTCATCGACCGGCACGCCGAGTTTGTCTGGTTGCCCGACAACAAGATACCGGTACGGGCACCGCGCGGCGTGCTGGGGTTCGACTACGACGGCGCTCGCTTCACGCACGTGGGCGCCCGTGTCACGTTCGAAGTGCTCGTGGCGAGCTTCGGCCTCGACGCCGACGCCAGGTTGCAGCGCATCGCTCGGGCCGTGCATTACCTCGATGTCGGCGGCATACCGGTGTCCGAGGCCACGGGCCTGGAAAGCGTACTTGCCGGCCTGCGCGAACTGCACACCGATGACAGCAAGCTGGTAGCCGTTGCGGCAACCGTCTTCGATGCGCTGTACGCAGCGCCGGAGATTTTCGTCTTGACCACCCCCGTCGCACAAGCGAGCGAACTGTCCGCCGCACCGGCAGCCGTTGGCTTCGCCGAGGCGTTTCGCTTCTGGCTCAAGCTCGGTTTCATCAGCTTCGGCGGCCCTGCCGGGCAGATCGCGATCATGCACACCGAGCTGGTCGAGCGCCGGCGCTGGATCAGCGAAAGGCGCTTCCTGCACGCGTTGAACTACTGCATGGTGCTGCCCGGCCCCGAGGCCCAGCAGCTTGCCACCTACATCGGCTGGCTGATGCACCGCACCTGGGGCGGCATCGTCGCCGGGGCGCTGTTCGTGCTGCCGTCGCTGTTCATCCTGATCGCGCTGTCGTGGATCTACCTGCGCTTCGGTGACGTGCCAGTGGTCGCCGGCATCTTCTTCGGACTCAAGCCGGCCGTCACGGCGCTGGTGTTGCATGCGGCGCATCGCATTGGCACCCGGGCGCTGAAGAACTACTGGATGTGGGGCATCGCCGCGGCGGCGTTCATTGCCATCTTTGCGTTCGACACGCCGTTCCCGGTCATCGTCATCGCAGCCGGGCTGATCGGGCACTTTGGCGCGCGCCGGGCACCGCAGGTGTTCGCGCTCGGCGGCGGTCACGGCAGTGCGAACGAGCGCTACGGCGCGGCGCTGATCGACGACGACACGCCAACGCCTGCACATGCGCGCTTCTCGCGCAGCCACCTGGCCAAGGTACTGGGCGTGGGTCTTGGCCTGTGGGCGCTGGCGATGGCCGCGCTCGTCGCCGTCCAGGGTATCGAGGGCACGCTGACCCAGATGGGCTGGTTCTTCACCAAGGCCGCGCTCGTCACCTTTGGCGGCGCCTACGCGGTGCTGCCGTATGTGTATCAAGGCGCGGTCGAGCAGTACCAGTGGCTTTCGGGGGCGCAGATGATCGACGGGTTGGCACTCGGCGAGACCACGCCGGGTCCGCTGATCATGGTGGTTGCCTTCGTCGGCTTCGTCGGTGGATGGGTCAAGCAGGCGCTCGGTTCGGACGCATTGTTCGTCGGCGGTGCCCTGGCAGCCACGGTGGTGACGTTCTTCACCTTCCTGCCGTCGTTCGTGTTCATCCTCGCCGGCGGACCGATGGTCGAGGCCACGCATGGCCGCCTCGGGTTCACCGCGCCGCTGTCGGCGATCACTGCCGCGGTGGTGGGCGTGATCCTGAACCTGGCGCTGTTCTTCGCCTACCACGTCCTCTGGCCGCAGGGCTTCGGTGGTCATTTCGATGCGCTCTCGGCCGTGATCATCGTCGCCGCTGCCGTCGCCCTGTTCCGCTTCAAGGTCGGCGTCATGCCGCTGCTCGGTGCCTGCGCAGCGGCCGGGCTGGCGGTCACCCTGCTTGTTCCCGTGCTCCACTGAGGGGAAGCCCGATGGATGCCCGGATGCAACCACTGCCCTTCGACCCCACGGCGCTGCGCGGCCTGTCGGAGAAGCTGGTGCTGAGCCATCACCAGAACAACTACGGTGGCGCGGTGAAGCGATTGAATGCCATCCGTACGCGGTTGGCCACGCTGCCCTTCGCGACCGCACCCGGGTTCCAACTCAACGGTCTGAAGCGCGAGGAGTTGATCGCCACCAACTCGATGCTGCTGCACGAGTTGTACTTCGGCTCAGTCGGCGGTGGCGGTCAGACGATGGAGCCGGCGATGGCAATGGCCCTCGCGGCCAACTTTGGCAGCGTCGAGCGCTGGCGCGAAGAATTCGTCGCACTGGGCAAGGCCCTCGGCGGTGGCTCGGGCTGGGTGCTGCTCAGTTTCCAGCCGCGCGAGGGCACGCTCGTCAACCAGTGGGCAGCCGACCATACGCATGCGCTCGCCGGCGGTGTGCCGATCCTGGCGCTGGACATGTACGAGCATTCGTACCACCTGGACTTCGGTGCGGCGGCGAGTGCCTACGTTGATGCCTTCATGGATAACATCGACTGGGCGCAGGTCTATGCGCGCTACCAGGCCGCGGTGCTCGGCGCGAGCGAACCCCTCGGCGCTACACAAGGCGAGCTGGCCGGTGCCGTGCTACTCGACGTGCGCCGCGCCGGTGTCTATGAACAGGCCAACACCATGATTCCGGGTGCCCGGTGGCGCGACCCGGCCCGAGTGGCCGAGTGGTCCAGCGAATTGCCTGCGGATAGCGAGGTGATTGTCTATTGCGTCTATGGGCACGAGGTCGGACGCGCGACGGCAATGCGCCTGCGCGCTGCGGGCCTGAACGCACGCTACCTGCGCGGCGGTATCGACGGCTGGCGGGACGCCGGCCAAACTCTCATCCCCAAGGGTGCCACGCCATGAAGTGGGTCACCCGCGAACGCCCGAAAATCGACCGGATCGCCTGCCCCTGGTTGATCCAACGCTTCATCGACCGCGACGCCGAGTTTCTGTACGTGCCCGCGCCCGACGTGCTGCGGGTGGCCCAGGAGACCGGCGCCACGCCGTACGATGTTCCAGGCGTCGAGATGGGCCATGTCGGTGAACTGTGCAGCTTCGACGCCTTCCTGGCGAAGTATCACCTCGACGATCCGGCACTGCAGAAGCTCGCCACCATTGTGCGCGGGGCCGACACCTCGCGACTTGATCTGACGCCCCAGTCGGCCGGCCTGCACGCAATCTCCCTCGGGCTGTCGCGTGTCCTTGCCGACGACCACGAGATGCTGCGCCACGGCATGGTCATGTATGACGCGCTCTATGCGTGGTGCCACGCATGACAGAAAGCGCGATGCCACCGAGACCTGCGACGGCTCGCCCGTCGGGTACCTGCGGAATACGGACGACCTCGATCACCGCCACGCGAAACCGCGTGTACCTGGAGGCAGGGCGGGAGTGACGCTGTGCCTCAGTGAGGATGCGCATGGTGCGCATCCGGCACATGCGGATGCGCGTGCCACAGCGTCTCGTGACGATGCCGGTGGCTGTGCGCATCCGTAGGCATCGGGTCATGTAGATGCTCGTGGTGCCCGTCGTCGTGACGGTGTGCGTGTTCGTGCTCCATCACGTCGTGCTCATGCTCGTGACCGTGTGACTCCGCCAGGTGCAACACTACGCCGGTGAGCATCAGCACGCTGCCCGCCGCCATCACCCAGCTGGTCGAATGGTCGCCCAATGCCACAGCCAGCCCCGCCCCGATGAAGGGGGCGAACGCGAAGACCGAACCCGTGCGCGCGGCGCCAAAGGCTCGCTGCGCAAGTAGATAGAACCGTAGGCTGAGGCCGTAACCCGTCGCGCCAATCGTAAACAGGCCAAGCGCCGCGCCCAGTGACGGTAGCGACTCGCCGAAGCCGACTGCCAGAAGTGAGGTGGCGGTGGCACCGAGGACGGCTTTGGCAAGGACGACCTGGCCTGGGTCGCGCTCCGCGAGGGCGCGCGACAAGGTGTTGTCCAAGCCCCAAGCGGCCGTGGCCACAAGTACTGCCAGCAACCCCCAGAGTCGGGCACCACCTTCGCGCCCCTGGTCGAGCGCGAGCAGGATGCCTCCCGCGAGCAGTAATAGCATCGCTGTCCACACCCGCCGGCCCATCGTTTCGCGGTAAAGCCGCCATGCCAGTACCGCGGTAAACAGCGCCTCCAGCGTGAGCATCAGCGAGGCGCTGGTGCCGCTGGTACGCTGCAGGCCCCAGGCCAGCGCCACCGGGCCGATGATTGCACCGACGGCGGCCATCGCCAGCAGGCGCGGAACATCACCGGATACAACGCGCGCCTCATGCTCGATGCGCCGACGCAATAGCGCGCCTACGACAGCCGCTCCCGCGTAGAGCAGTGCTGCTGTCGCGAAGGCGCCCACGCCAAACCCGAAGTGCTGCACGAGGGGCGTGCTGATGCCGAACAGCACGGCCGCGGCTAACGCGAACAGGCTGCCAGGGATAGCCGGCCAGCGCGTGGGCAAGCGAGTTGGGGGCGATGAATTACTCACGAAAATCTATGCGTGCGCTAGATGCCGCCCGGTCCCGTCGCTCGTTGACGCAGATCACCTCGGTCAAGGACGACGGCAGTAGCGTCTGGGATCACGCCGAAAGGCGCTGTCATGCCCATCACCCGCGAGCAGTTTGTCGCCGTTTCGTCCATTACAACGCCGGAGTCTGGCCGGCACAAGCGCTGGCTTACCTCCTAGGCCTTGGCATGATCGCCATGCGCTCATAGTCAGTGGGGTCGCGGTCCCGCTGCTAGTTCTTCGCGAGCGCAAGCGCCCGGCAACCGTGACGACGGATTAGCCGATTCCGGGCCGAGCGCAGAGCGGCCGTGCAATGTAGGTGCTCAACCGGGGGGCGCCACGTCGCCGTCCGTGACCAGCTCGGCGACGACGCGACGCACATCGCCTGGCAGGAACGGCTTTTCGATCACGGGACGACCGCTCGCGGAGACAAACTCGCGCAATCCCGAGGCGAGCGTGTCGCCGGTGACAAAGACGACGCGCCCAGCGCGCGCGGGCCAGCGCCGTTCGATCTCCTGATAGAAGGCGCGCCCATCAAGATCGGGCATGCGGATATCGGTCAGGATCACGTCGTAGTGCTCCTTCGCCATCCGCTCCAATGCCTGGCGCCCCGAGCTGGCGGTCACGACCCGATGCCTCGCATTGCTCAGGATTTCGGTGAGTGCTTCCCGGATTTCCGCTTCGTCATCGACGACGAGTATCGTACGTTGATGTGCGCTCGACTTCCGCGCCGGCAATACATCGACGCCGGTCGCCTCCACGGTGCCGACGGGCAGCACGATGGTAAACACCGCGCCCCCCTCGATCGGACAGTCGACCGTGAGCGTGCCGCCATGGGCTTCGACGATGCCGAGACTCACCGCCAGCCCAACGCCCGTGCCCATCCCGGTCGGCTTGGTCGTGAAGTACGGTTCGAATACCCGCGCGCGAAGATGTGCGGGAATGCCCGGCCCGTTGTCCGCAACGACGACACGGACCACGTCCGTGGTCGAGTCGAATCGGCTGGTCACGCGCAGCCGCCGTGGTGCGGGCTGATCCTGCAGTGACTGCTGCGCGTTGATGATCAAGTTGAGCAGCACCTGATGGAGCTGGTCGGCGTCGGCGAGGATAGGTGGGACATCCTTGGCGAGATCGAGCGCCACTTCGATGCTGCTCGTTCGAAGGGCGTAGGCGGCAATGTCGAGCGCCGCCGACACGACGTCGTTCATCGCCACCGGACCACGTTGCGGCGGTTGCTGCCTGGCCATGGCAAGGAAGGTCCGTACGATGCGCGCGCAGCGCTCGGCGGCGGCGCGAATCTTCACCGCCGCGGTCTGGGTCGCCGCGTCTCCCTGTTCCTCGAGCAACACCGCCCGGGCGACAACGACTGAAAGTGGATTGTTGAGTTCATGGGCGACGCCGGCCAGCAGCGAGCCGAGCGCCGCAAGTTTCTCGCGTTGGTGCAGCGCTTCACGCTGTCGCGCGAGCTCTTCCGCGGAGCGCTTCTTTTCGGTGATGTCGCGCGCAAGCGACAGTATTCGATCCTGACCACCGATGGTTACGCGCTTGCCGAAGACCTCGTACCAGCGCAGGGCGCCATCCTTGTTCCTGCCATGCCATTCGATATGCAGTTCCTCCCCGGCAACCGCACGGGCGAACAATGACATCGCATCCTGCCGGGTATAGGGGCGCGCGCCGGAACCGAGCATGCCGATGTCGAGCTGGCGGAGCTCCTCGCGGTTATAGCCAAACGCGGCACAGGCTTTGGGATTGGCGTCGACGATGGCGCCGGTCTTGATGTCGTGTACGAAGATGGCGTCCTCGGCGGCGTCGAAAATCGCCCGATAGCTGGCCTCCGACACTCGCACCGCCTCGGCCGAGCGCTTGCGCTCGGTAATGTCGGTGGATATGCCACAAACGGCATAGGCCAGACCGTTTGCGTCATGCAGGGGGAACTTGATCGAGATGTACGTGTGCAAGCCGTCATCCAATGGCGCCGTTTCCTCGAATTCCATCGGCGCGTTGTGTTGGAGCACGAGGAGATCGTTGGCACGAAACGCACGCGCGATCTCTTCGGCGAGACATTCGCTTTCGGTCCTTCCCACCACCTCGGCCTGGCGGATATGGAAGAGACTCTCCCATTGCCGGTTGACGAACAGGAGCCGGCCTTCGGTGTCCTTGACGGAGACTACGGCGGTTGCGTTGTTCAGGATCTGCTGCAGCCGCGCCTCGCTGTTCTCGAGCTCCCGTTGCACGCGCGCCCGCTCGGCAATGTCCTGGCGCAGGCGGGTTTGCGTGTCGGCGACTTCGAGTGCCATGGCGTCGAAGGCGCGGCTCAGCCGACCGAGTTCGTCCGGTCCCTTCAAACCGCTTCGGGTGGCGAGATTTCCCGCTGCAAGCTGTTCGGCTGCGTCCACCAGCCGCGCGGTGCGCCGCGTCAGGAGGAAATGAAAGACCAGCCACATGGCCAGGGCAAGCGCAGTCACCCATCCAGCCCAGTAGAGCGATTGTTGCAGCACGCGCGCGCGCGCTTCGGCCTTGTACCGCTTCAGGTCGTAGGCCAGGAACAAGCTGCCGGTCCGCGAGGGACGCAATTCCTCACCCGCGCTGCCCATAAGGATGTCGGCGTAACCGAGCAACTCGCTGCCGTTCGCGTCGATAGTCATTTCGGCGCGACGTTCGCGACCGGTCTCGGCTGCGCGCCCGGGGTCGAACTGCGGCAACACATCCCCTATCTGCCGCCCCAGCCACGCGCGTCGCGTCGTGGCGATGACGGCATTCCGGTCATCCGTCAGCGCCGCGAAAACGACATCGTGGTTGTGCGCAAGCACCGAAATCTCGCGTTGCGCGGCCGCCAGATCACCTTTGAGCAACAGATACTCCAGGGTGCTTTGCACGCGCGCCATCTCCTGGGCCATCCGCTTGCGAGTGTCTTCCTCCACCGCATGCTCGGCCTCCGGTACGTGATAGAGCAGGTTCACCGCGCTCAGCGTCGCGGCAAAGGCCAGCAGAATGAGCGGGACGGTGACCTTGAGCGACGCCGGGATGCGGATGGTGGTCATTCGACCCCCACGCTTGCGGCTGTCGCCGCGGCGCTGCCCCCCGAGGGGTCGCAATTCGCACCTTGGGGCGGCCCGGCGGTGCTCATCTTGGCAGGTCCGCCAGCGGTCCCGGCGCAAGCACGCCCTTGAGGTCCGTTTCACCGCGCAGCAACTTCGCTTCCACCATCAAGGTCATGAGTCGGCGTCCTGTTACGGCCAGCTCCGGCGTCGCTCCCCCGAGCATCCTGAGATTTTCTTCGCGGGACGGAATGTGGAGGCCCTTCAGGGCCGCCAGGAACTGCTCCCCGGTTGTCTGTTGCCGAATTCCCATGCGCCGCGCCGCGTCCTCGGGTTTGTCCTTCAGATAGTCGATCGCGCCGAACCAGCCGGTGAGGAGCACCTGAACTGCCTTGGGCCGCTTCTCGAGGACACCGGCTCGCACCGCCAGGAGATCGACGATCTCGCCGGGAATCTGGGTGCTGTCGAAGAGAATGCTCGCGCCCGCGCGGAGGAATCGGGCGCGAAATGGGTCGAACGTGACGGCGCCATCCACCTGACCTTTCTCGAACGCCTCCGGTTGTTCGTTCGATTCCAGGTGCACGACGTTGACATCGCTCGCCTGCATATTGCTGAGGGCCAGTGCCCGGCTCAGCACGAAGGCGCCCAGGGCACTGCTTTCCACCGCGACCGGCTTGCCTTGAAGGTCACGCATCGTCCGCATGCCGGGACGACCCACGACCACGTCGGCTCCGTTGGACACGTCCACCACCAGGATGATCCGCGGCTGAAATCCGTCCGCGGCAAGTCCAAGCAGCTCGTCTAGGCTGATGACCATGCCGTCGATCGCCTGGTTGCGAAACGCGCGCAGGACATCGCTCGCCGATGGGTATTCCACGAGTTGTACGACCGCAGGATCGAGCTGGCCCAGCTCCCGCGCCAGGTAAAGCGGTTCGCTCCCTATCCATACGTTGGTACCGATGCGCAGCGCGGTTTCCGGCTCGCGCGTGCAGCCGGCCAGCGCGAGCAGAAGCGCGACACACGCAAGGACACACAGGTGTTTTCTAGTGCGCAGAAAGGTGTTCACTTGATTCTCACGTTCCATCCGGCACGAAGATGTAACCCTCGTTGCGTATGGTCCTGATGAACCTCGGATGCTCGGGATCGGGCTCGATCTTCTTGCGTAACCTCATGATGCGCAGATCGACACTGCGGTCGAATGGGTCCCAATCGCGGTTCTGATTGAGATTCAGGATGCGTTCGCGGGAGAAGGCCCGGTTGGGGTGTTCCGCAAACGCCTTGAGCAGATCGAACTCCAGCGAGGATATCGCCACCTCTGCTCCCGTCTCGTCCGTGAGCCGATGTGCGGCCAGGTCGAGCATGCATCGTCCGATACGCACTTTCTCGGGGCCAGGGTCGGCCTGGCGCGCAGACGACGTGCGGCGCAGCACGCTCTTGACGCGAGCCACCAATTCACGCGGGTCGAAGGGTTTGGGGACGTAATCGTCGGCACCCATCTCGAGGCCCACGATCCGATCCACCACCGTGGCGGCGGACGTCAGCATGACGATCGCAATCCTCGCGTGGCGCTCGCGGAGATGCCGGGCAAGACCGAGGCCGTCCTCGCCGGGCATGTTGATGTCCACCAACGCCAGGTCTACGGAATGCACCGCGACCGCGGCCCTTGCGGCGCTGGCGCTCTCCACGCCAATGACCGCGTAGCCGTGAGCGGCGAAGTATTCCTCCAGGACCTCGCGGACCTCCGGCTCGTCATCGACCACCAAAATTGTCGCTTTCTGGTTCACGGATGTTGTGCCGCTCCTGGAACCGTAGATCCTACAACGACCCCATCGCGATGGGGAGAGTCA
>CAWELU010000006.1:0-408030 GCA_963809965.1 uncultured beta proteobacterium | reverse complement strand
TCTGCCGTGGGCGCTGGACGTTTGACGGGGGCTGCTCCTAGTACGAGAGGACCGGAGTGGACGCACCGCTGGTGTACCGGTTGTGACGCCAGTCGCATTGCCGGGTAGCTATGTGCGGAAGCGATAACCGCTGAAAGCATCTAAGCGGGAAACGTGCCTGAAGATGAGACGTCCCGGGGCCTTGAGCCCCCTGAAGGGTCGTGGCAGACCACCACGTTGATAGGCCGGGTGTGGAAGGGCAGTAATGCCTTGAGCTAACCGGTACTAATGGCCCGTGCGGCTTGACCCCATAACGCTGCGCGCGAAGCGCGCAGCTCCGGGAACCGAGGTCAGGGATCAGGAATCAGCGAAAACCTGAACCCCACCCCTACCCTGGAGCACCTTGCAGCACCGGTGTTCGCCCCGCTCCAACCCCCTTTACTTCTTCCGCCGACCGAGGCGGGGCCCGGTTCTTCTGTTCCCGGTTCCCCGACCTCTGTTGCCCGCCAATGCCTGACGACCATAGCCCGCTGGAACCACCCCTTCCCATCCCGAACAGGACCGTGAAACGGCGGCACGCCGATGCTAGTGTGGATTGCCCATGCGAAAGTAGGTCATCGTCAGGCACCCTCTTCCCAACGCCCAACCCCAACCCGGTTGGGCGTTGGCTTTGCAGACCCTCGAAACACAGACCGGAACACAGCACGCAGAACCAATTCCGCTGGAGGATTTTGCCATCGGGTGCTTCCGCCGGTATTGTCCGCTCTTAAGGGCCTCCTGACGTCGAGGCGTCGGCGAACGTCGCGCGAACCCGCGTCGCGTGTGCGTCGAAAGCGTGCGCAGTGAGTGTCAATGTCGAACACGAACACGACAACGCAAAAAGAGCTGCACGCCTGGCTCGTCAAGGCCGACGACCTGCATTTGAAGGGACGCCTGGACGAGGCAGAGGCACTGTACCGGAAGATACTGGCCGCGGATCCCCGGCACGCGCAGGCACTCCACCTCCTCGGAGTTCTGTCGCACCAGAGGGGAAATCCCATGGCTGCGGTCGATCTCATTGGCCGGGCTATTTCGGTTTCCGCGCAGACGCCCGACTTCTACGTAAATCGAGGCGTGGCTTTGCTTGCGGTGGGCATGCCCGACGCGGCCATCGAGCACTTCCGCGCGGCACTCAAGTTGAGGCCCGACCTTCCGCAGGCATATCTCAATCTCGGAGTTGCGCAAGGCAAACAGGGAAAGCTGTCCGAAGCCGCCGATTCCTATCGGCAAGCCATCAAGCTCGCTCCCGGTCTCGCGCAGGCTCACTTCAACCTCGGTGCCGTACTGGAGTCACAGGGCAACCGCGATGCCGCAGCGGATAGCTTTCGTCAAGCCACGCAGTTGCAGCCCGGCCGCTGCGATGCGTACTACTTGCTGACGCGATCCAGGGGCATGTCGAAGGATGGCGCCCAAGTCGCGCGGGAAATCCACGACGTGCTCGAGCGACGCAACATCGACGAGAAGAATGCGAGCTTCTGCCATTTTGCACTGGGCAAGATCTACGACGATATCGGCGATTACGCCAAGGCGTTCGAGCATTACCAACGAGCCAACGCGTTGGAACACAAGCGCGTGTCATTCGACCGGGCCGAGCATTCGGCCCGAGTCGATTGGATCATCCAGACGTTCGGCGCGGAGTTCTTCGCCTCACGTCGGGAACTTGGCTCCACCTCCGCGCGCCCGATCTTGATCGTGGGGATGCCGCGGTCGGGAACGACCTTGATCGAGCAGATCGTCTCGTGCCATTCACGCGTATACGGGGCGGGAGAGCTCGAATTCTGGGATCTGGAAGCCGCTGGGCTTGGCCGGGCGGGGGTCGCCGCACTGACGCGTGAGCAGGTCAACGCACTCGCGGAAAGATATCTGTCATACCTCGGTAACCTCGCTGGGTCGGCGGAAATTGTCACGGACAAGATGCCGCACAACTTTCTGCACCTGGGCCTCGTTCATCTCGCCTTTCCCCACGCGAAAATCGTCAATTGCCTGCGCAATCCGGCGGACATCTGCCTGTCGATCTACTTCCACAAGTTCACCGCGACCCATGCCTACGCCAATGATCTGGAGAACCTGGCTTTCTACTACCGCGAATACCACCGGCTGATGGAACACTGGCGACGCGTTCTGCCGCCGGAAATTCTGCAGGAAGTCCGTTATGAAAGTCTGGTCACCGATCAGGAAACCGTGTCTCGCGCCCTGATCGAGTCGCTGGGCCTCGAGTGGGAAGACCGCTGCCTCGACTTCCATCGCAGCCAGCGGGTTGTGCGCACCCCTAGCGAGTGGCAGGTCAGGCAGCCCATCTACAGACATAGCGTGGCGCGGTGGAAGAACTATCTTCCGTACATCGCGCCGTTGCTCCCCCTGGCGGCGGAGTACGATCGTGATGTATTGATGCCGCTACCGAATTGATCCCGACTGGGTGGTTACGGCAATCGCGCAATCGGACCCGATCAGCGTCCGAAGCCGCCAGTCGACGCAGGTGTCGATTGTGTCAGCTATTCCGCAACGGCGGAGGCTGTCCGTAGCTCCCGAACTTCTCGAGCACCACATCCATCTCGCCGTCGGAAAGCAGCACCGGCTCGCCGACCTGCAGCGCGCGCCAGTACATCTCGGCAAGCGACTCGACCTCCACGGCCAGCGCAAGCGTCGCTGCGAGGGATCGGCCGATGGCAATCATTCCGTGGTTCGCGAGCAAGCATGCCTTGCGACCCACGAGTGCCGCAACGGCGTGATCGGAGAGCTCCTGCGTGCCGAACGTCGCGTACGGTGCGCAGCGGATGTCCTTGCCACCGGCGACCGCCACCATGTAGTGGAACGCCGGAATTGCACGGTTGAGGCAGGCGAGCGCCGTGGCGAACGGCGCATGCACGTGCACGATCGCCTCGACCTCGTCGCGCGAACGATAGATGTCGCGGTGGAAGCGCCACTCGGACGACGGACGCCGCTCGCCACCAGGAGTATCCGCGTCGATCGCCATTGCCACGATGTCGTCCGCGGTCGTTTCGGCGTAGACCATTCCCGTCGGCGTGATCAGATAACCGTCGAACGATGCGCTACTCCATCGTGCGCTGACGTTGCCGGACGTGCCGCGGTTGATGCCGAGCGCGTTCATTTCGCGGGCAGTCGCGACGACCGCTTTGCGCAGCGCCAGTTCCTGGAGGGGGCTCATCGAAAACGCTCCGGGAAGAGCGCGACGAACGCGCCACGAGCCGCGGTGGCGATCCCGCGCTCGGTGACGTACCCCGAAATCAACCGCGCGGGCGTGACGTCGAAGGCGTAGTTCACGGCGCGGGTGCCCTCCGGCGCGATCGCCACGGTCGTGATCTGTCCTGAACCGTCGCGACCCGTCACGGCAAGCACCTCATCCGGGCCGCGTGCCTCGATCGGAATCGCGTCGCCGCTCGCGAGCGTCGGATCCAGCGTGGGTGAGGGCAGCGCGACGTAGAACGGGACATCGTTGTCGCGGGCTGCAAGTGCCTTGTCGTAGGTGCCGATCTTGTTGCAGACATCCCCGTTTGCGGCAACGCGATCGGCGCCAACCAGCACCAGATCCACGTCGCCTCGACGCATCAGGAGCGCGCTCGCGCCGTCCGCGAACAGCGTGTGCGGCACACCGCGTTGTCGCATCTCCCATGCGGTCAGATTGGCGCCCTGCATGCGCGGACGCGTCTCACTCACCCAGACGTGCATCGGCAGGCCCTCGGCATGCGCAAGGAACAGCGGCGCTGTTGCCGTGCCCCAGCCGCAGGTAGCGAGCGCACCGGCGTTGCAATGCGTCATCACTTGGACCCCGCGGCCTTTCCGTCGCGCGATCTGCCGCAGCAAGTCGAGCCCGTGGATACCGATCGCTCGGTTTATCGCCTGATCTTCGACACAGATCGCGTCCGCCTCGCGCCATGCGGCGTCGGCTCGCTCGCGCTCGGGCAGCGGGGCAACTATGCCCCTGAGGCGATCCAGCGCCCAGCGCAGATTGACCGCCGTCGGCCGCGTTGCATCGAGCGTTGCATATGCCTTCGCGAGCGCCGCGTCGGTCGCGTCGCGGTCGAGCGCGAGCGCCAATCCGTAGGCTCCGACCGCGCCGATCAACGGAGCGCCGCGAATCCACATGTCGCGGATCGCCCGTGCGGCCGTATCGGCATCGGCAAGCGTCACGGTGGTGACCGCATGCGGGAGCGCGCGCTGGTCGAGGACTTCGACGTAGCGCGCCCCACGCGGTCGCACGAGTGCGCGATAGGGGGCAGGATCGGCCGCGGCCGCGCCGGCATCGCTGGTGCGCATGGCCTTGATTCTAGCCTCGGAACCGGTGGGGCGGACTACTTCAACACCTGCACGAGGTTGTTGTAGTCGTCGGTCCACAGCCGCCAATCCCGACGCGGCACGATCTCCGTCGCAAACTCGGCGAGCTCCGGCCTTTCGAGCGCCTCGCGACTGTCGGAAAGCAGGAGCCAGTCGCTGCGGCTCGCGCCCGATTCTTCGGCTTCGTCGGCAATGTGAATGATGTGCAATCCGCGCGCGTGCGCCAGCGCTTCGACCACGGGAATCAGATCGACGTACCGGTTGGTCACATGGAACGCGATGACTCCGCCCGGCTTCATGTGTCGCTGGTAGATCGCGAGCGCTTCGGCCGTGACGAGATGAACCGGGATCGCATCGCTTGTGAACGCGTCGATCGCAAGCACGTCGAAGTTCTGCTTCGGCTCGCGCTCCAGCGACAGCCGTGCGTCCCCCAACGCCAGCTCGATCGTCGCGTCGCTGTCTTCCAGATACGTGAAGTCACGCTGCGCGACCGTGAGCACGTCCGGGTTGATGTCATAGAAGCGGTAGACGTCGCCCTTGGCGCCATACGCGGCCAGTGTGCCCGCGCCCAGTCCTATCACGCCGACCTTGAGCGGGGTCGTGCGCGGATGCAGTGCCTCGAGAAGCCGGCCGATGCCCGAGGTCTTCGTGTAATAACTCGACGGTTGCCGGACGAGCTCCGGTTCGAGATACTGGCTACCGTGGGTGATCGTGCCGTGGACCAGCGAGCGGCGATGATTCGCCTTGTTCTGGCCGAACTCGAGCACCCGCAGTACGCCGTAGAAATTGCGCGTCGCCACGATCGTGCCATCGTAGAACTCGCGAACCGACCACACAGCGCATCCGATCGTGACCACGAGCGAAGCGAGACCGAGGGCACCGAATACGGCGTGTTCGCGCCGCACCTGCCACAGCAGCAGTAGTCCGCAAAGGACGAGCCCGCCGGCCAGTTCGAAATAGGCGGGGAGCACGAGCGGCGCGACGATGCCAACCAGGATGGAGCCGAAGGCACCGCCCAGCGAGATCATCAGGTAGAAACGCGTCAGATAGCGAGGCGCCGGCTTCAAGCGGACGAGCTCGCCATGGCAGAACATGCAGGCGAGAAAGAGTCCCCCGCAGAACACGCCGATCTGGATCGCGAGCTCGTGCGTGAGGCTTGGATCGGCCAGCGTCCACGCCATTACGCCGAGCCCGGCGGCGAGCATCGCGAGGAATGGCTGCCGCCGGTACCAGCCGCTGCTGTCGAAGCACAGGATGAAGGTCAATAGATAGATGGCGAGCGGCACGATCCAGAGCAGGGGCACCGCGGCAATGTTCTGGGTGATGTGGTTCGAAACCGCAAGCAGCATGAACGAACCGGTCGCGGCCAGCGAGCACCACAGGATCTGCCGCGCCGCGGCGGGTGCCGGTTCGTCGAGATCCGTTCCGGGTCCCGCCGCGGCTTCCGGTGTCAACGATGCCACGTGCGGTCCGCGCAGGCGCCTTAGGCTCGACCAACCGGCTGCCGCGCATAGGACGACGAAGAGCACATATCCGGTCGACCACCCGAGCGCCTGAGTGCGCGTCAGCGCCCACGGCTCGAGCAAGAACGGATAACCGACAAGCGCCAGCATCGATGCGAAATTGGACAACGCGAAGAGCCGGTACGGACTCACTCCCGGTCGCGCACGGGCGAACCACGCCTGGACGAGCGGGCTCGTTGTCGACAGCGCGAAATAAGGCAGGCCGATCGTGACGACGAGCATGCCCAGGATCAGCCACGACGGATTCTCGGACCCGGTCGGCTTCCAGGACGCGCCAGGGATTATGGGCAGCACGGCGAGCGATGCCAGCAGGACCACGGAATGCAGTTTGACCTGAGCGCGTGGCGCGAGCCGATGGACGACGAGGTCGCAGTACGCATAGCCCGCAAGCAGCGCGGTCTGGAAGAACACGAGACAGGTGGTCCACACATTCGCCGATCCGCCGAACCAAGGCAGAATCTGCTTCGCCATCACGGGCTGGACGAGAAACAGCAGAAACGCGGAAACAAAAATCGTGGCGGCGTAGAGGAGCATCGAGTTCGGAAGGTGGCCGTGGGCGGCTGCCACGTCCACGCGGTGGCCGCGGACGCAAAATGCGGCATTGTACGAGGACCGCGACCGCTTGGGGCGGCAGGCGCAATCTCATACGGCCAGCTCGGGGCAACCGAGCCGGAGCGCAGCGGGATCAGTACGTGGTCTTCGGACGGAAATACTCGGTGCGGTCGATCGAATGGACGGCAAGCTCCTTGACATCGACACCCTGCAGCACCCGCAGCGGGATGTCGGTGCCCGCGCCCCCACGACCCCACACTTTGCGATAGAACTCGGCTTGAGTCCGCACGCCGTCGCCGGCAACGCCGAGGATGATGTCGCCGACCTTGATCCCGGCCAAATCGCCAGGACCTTCCGGGGAAACCCGCGACACCATGAGCCGGCCCTGCACTTCGTCGGCCGCGACGCCGAGCCATGGCCGCGCCGGGCCGGCGCGCCGACCCGTCTTCACGAGATCCGTCAGGATCGGCTTTAGCACGTCGATCGGCACGAACATATTCCCGGGCAGCCTCGTCTCTCCCGTCGTGGCCTCCCGTACGATCAGCGAGCCGACACCTACGAGCTTGAGGTCCTTGCTCACGAGCGCAGCGCCGCTCCAGTTGAGCGTAGGCGGCGAGGTGAAGATTGCCTGCTCGAGCAGGTACTCCCAGTTGCCGGTGAACGGGCGTTTGGAGACCACGTACGCGAGCGTCACGTCATCGGGCCCGGCATGGTTGACGATCATCACCGGGTCGTTAGCTGCGAGTTGCGCCGAAACGCCGAATGGCAGCGGCGTTGCGTCGAGCGGCACGACCGCGCGAAGCAACCCCAGTCCGGTCGCATGATCGTAGCCGACGACCACCGCCGGCAGCGCCCGGCCGCGGTGGTCGACGATGCTGACCTCGTCGGCCTCGACGATCAGATAGCCGATGGTGAGGATCAGGCCGTCGGCGCCGATGACCACGCCCGTACCTTCGCGCTCCTGGCCGAGGCTCGCGATGCTCCGCGCGTTCGGAATCGCCCGTGCCTGGACCTTGACGATGGCCCGGAAGAAGCGCTCTGCATCGGGGCCTTCGACGTTGACTCCGATATCGCCCTTGGCGTCCTTGGTCGAAGCACTTGCGGCATGCGCGCTCGCCGAGAAGCCGGGCGCGCCCGCAACTGCAGCGACGACCAGCGCGAACAAGGCGCCAAGCAGCGAAACTCGAATGCGTTCGGCCATGGCAAGCTCCGAAAAGGGCCCATCGGAGGCAGCAATCCTGCTCTCACGAAACTGATGCCTGTCGCCGCCGGCAGCGCCGGTTGCGGCACACCGGGCGCGGTCCGTTGCGCCCTCGCCGTCAATATAGCGCGATGGTCGTGTGGCGCAAAACCCGTCTGGCGGCGCACCGCTCGCGCGTAGCGGCAGCGGGGACGAAGCGCTGCGTATAATGGGCCGGTACAGTGCCGTGGGAAAATCCTTCCCAATTGCGCTCCCGGGACTGCCACCGGTCTCGCGCGGCAGGGATCGGCGCCGGTCCTGCGCTATGGCAAACGAAGTTGCCAATCGAGAAATCGCTCCAATGCGCTTGCGCAACTGATCTCGCCCCCGACCATGCGCAAGAAGCCCGACGAACTCCGCTCGCATCGATGGTATGGCGTCGACAACTTGCGTTCGTTCGGCCATCGTTCGCGCTCGGCGCAGATGGGGTATTCGCGCGCCGACTATCTGGGCAAGCCGGTGATCGCGATCATCAACACCTGGAGCGACATCAACCCTTGCCATTCGCACTTTCGGCAGCGGGCCGAGGAGGTGAAGCGCGGGATCTGGCAGGCCGGCGGCTTCCCGGTCGAGATGCCGGCGTTGACGCTGTCCGAGCCGTTCCAGAAACCGACGACGATGCTCTATCGCAACCTGCTTGCGATGGAGACTGAGGAACTGCTGCGCTCGTATCCCGCCGACGGCTGCGTGCTGATGGGTGGTTGTGACAAGACCACGCCGGCCCTGCTGATGGGCGCCATCAGCATGAATCTGCCCGCGATCTTCCTTCCGGCAGGACCAATGCTGCGCGGGGAATGGAGAGGTGCCACATTGGGGAGCGGCTCGGACGTGTGGAAATACTGGGCCGAGAAGCGTGCGGGCAATCTGTCGGAGGCGGCATGGCGCGAGATCGAGGACGGCATCGCGCGCTCGCCTGGCCACTGCATGACGATGGGAACCGCGTCGACGATGACGTCGGCGGCCGAGGCGCTGGGATTCACGCTGCCCGGGGCAGCGTCGATTCCGGCGGCCGATTCGCGTCACGCGCGAATGGCGACCGACACGGGCCGCCGTGCCGTCGAATTGGTGTGGGAAGACTTGAAGCCGCGCGATTTCCTCACTCCCGCGAGCATCGACAATGCGATCGTGGCCGTACTGGCACTGGGTGGGTCGACCAATGCGATCGTCCACCTCATCGCCATTGCGCGTCGCGCCGGCGTCGCGCTCACGCTCGATCGCTTCGACGCGCTCGCGCGCAAGACGCCGCTGATCGCGAATCTGCGGCCGGCAGGCAAGTACCTGATGGAAGATTTCTTCTATGCGGGCGGATTGCGTGCGTTGCTGGCGACGATCGGCGATTTGCTCACGCTCGACGCGCGCACGGTGAGCGGGACGACGCTCGGCGAGAATGTCGCCGGTGCACAGGTCTACGATCGCGATGTGATCCTGCCGCGTGAGGCACCGCTGGTTACAAGCGGCAGTCTTGCAGTTCTGCGTGGCAATCTGGCGCCCGACGGCGCGGTCATCAAACCGGCGGCAGCGGAAGCGCGGCTGTTGAAGCACGCGGGGCCAGCGGTGGTGTTCGCGGACTACAACGACATGGCGGCGCGCATCGACGATCCGGCACTGCCGGTCACGGCGGATTCCGTGCTCGTGCTCAAGCACGCCGGGCCGCTCGGCGCGCCGGGTATGCCGGAATGGGGCCAGCTGCCGATTCCGAAGAAGCTGCTGGAAGCCGGCGTGCGCGACATGGTCCGGGTATCCGATGCGCGAATGAGCGGGACGAGCTACGGCGCCTGCGTGCTGCATGTCGCACCGGAATCGTACGCGGGTGGTCCGCTGGCTTTGGTGCGCGACGGTGACGTGATCGCGCTCGACGTGGCCGCACGCACGCTGGTGCTCGACGTCCCGGAAGCCGAGATCGCCCGGCGCCGTGCCGCATGGCGACAGCCGGAGCCGCGCTACACCCGCGGTTTCGGCGCGCTATACCAGCAGCACGTCACGCAGGCCGATCAGGGTTGTGATTTCGATTTCCTCCAGGGCACCGCGCCCACGGCCGAGCCCGAGATCCATTGACGCCGCTAGTTGAGCGCAATTGCGGCACCCCGCGCCGCGCAAAGCCCCGTCATGCGAACCGTAGCGCCAGCGAAGCTCGAGCATCTCGTCGCCGCGATCATGCAAGGTGGCGGCTGCCGGCCGCCCGAAGCGCAGGCTGTCGCCCGGCGCCTCGTCGACTCGAATCTAGTCGGTCACGAGTCGCATGGCGTGCTGCGCGTGGGCAAGTACCTCGAATGGATGCGCGATGGCACGCTCAAGCCGAATACGGCGCCGACCATGGTTTTCAATAGCGACACGATAGCGATCGTCGACGGCAATCGCGGCTTCGGTCAGGTCACCGGGGAATTCGCGACCAAGCTCGGAATCCAGAAAGCGGCCAGGCAGGGCCTCGCGATGATCGGCTTGCGCAATTGCGGACACCTGGGACGGCTGGGCGACTGGGCAGAAATGGCGGCCGACGCGGGCCAGGTGTCGCTGCATTTCCTGAACACGTCGGGAGCGCAACGCGTGGCGCCGTTCGGAGGCAGCGACCGGCGGCTTTCCACCAATCCGCTCGCGGTCGGCGTGCCGCTCGAAGGCGCTCCTCCCGCGGTTCTCGACATCACCACGTCGACCGTCGCGGAAGGCAAGTTGATGGTGGCGCTCAACAAGGGCGACCAGGTGCCCGAGGGCTGGATCGTCGACCGGTATGGCGAGCCGACGACGAACCCGAAGGTCTTCTTCGACGGCGGTGCGCTTCTGACGATTGGCGGGCACAAGGGCTCGGGGCTGTCGATCGTCACCGATTTGCTCGCGGGCGCGGTGTCGACCGGAAAGTGCTCGGATGCGGCCGATTCGGTCCTGCGCAACAACATGCTGTCGATCTACATCGCCCCGAGCGTGTACGACCCCGGCGGCAACGTGTTGCGGGAAGCACGTCGCCTCGTCGATTTCGTCAAGGCGTCGCCGCCGGCCCGGCCCGGCGAGCCGGTGCTCGCACCAGGCGAGATCGAGCGGCGCAACCGCGCGACGCGTCGCGTGGAGGGCGTGCCGCTGGACGAAAAGACGTGGGCCGATCTGCTTGCTGCCGCGGAGTCGGTCGGCCTTGCCGCTGCGCGGGCGGAGAAGATGGTCGCTTGAGGAATTCTTCCTCGATTCCGAGCGCACGTGTACGGGTGCGTGAAGCCGGTGTGTTCGCCGGGGCCACGGCTCGCAGTGCAGTTGTGACGCCGCGGATCGTTCGGCTCCGGGTGGCATTGCGCGCCCCTGCAACTTCGTGCCTGCGACGCTCGGTTCGACCGAAGGCGGCGTGCAGGGCGCCGCAACGCTGCACGACATCGCGACAAGCGGGGACAATCTCGACAACTACATCGTGAATAGCGGAAGTGACCGGATACGAATGCCTTTCCGGTTCCCATCAATTTCGCGTCGTTCGATTACGAGATCTTCCCGGACGGAACCTGCCCGAACGGTACGGTCGCAAGCTGCAATGAAACAAGCGATTCCAATTGGCCGGACTTCAAATTCGTCGCGGATGGCACACAGATCTTCGGGACATTTGCAACGCTTCCGGGCTCGGCTGGCACGTACTGCGAATCACAATTGAGCAACCTGAACAACGCTGATTGTGGAAAGGCCCCGCAGTACCTGGGTGTGAGCGGGAATTGGGTCTTCGCGAACGGGGTCACGGCCTTGGAGTACGTCGATTGGCCGCGGCGGATCGGCATCGACAATCTCGTGGTCGCTACGCGCTGCGAACCTCGCCTGCCACCGCTGGGCGATGTGCCCGAGCCTGGCAGCATGGCGCTGACGGGTGTTGCTCTCGCGGGTCTGGCATTCCTTCGCCGGCGGCGCGATGCCGTTCGCACCTAGATCAAAGGATTCAAACCGCTGTTGGCGTAGCCCGCCCCCGGCGGGGTTCTTTTTTGCGCGCGTGCGACGATCGAACAGCCCGAAGCGGCGCTTTGCTATAATTCGCCGCTTGGCCAAGTAGCTCAGTTGGTAGAGCAGAGGACTGAAAATCCTTGTGTCGGTGGTTCAATTCCGCCCTTGGCCACCATCCATTGACTGCGCGCTAGCTAACGTTTAGCTAACGGTCGCATCTGAAACCCCCCGGCTCTGTTAGTGCGGTGTTCGCACGGTGCAATCGCGTTACGATCGTGCTTGCCGCGCGGCACCGCAATCAATCCGACCCCAATCTATCGAATTGGGCACCGCTAAGCCAACGCCGCGACGCAAACGTGCCTGAGGTCGTAGGACGGACACCGATCCGCCATCGGGACGGCGTCTGATAGTGTTGTCGGTGTCGCCCCGCCATGCTGATCGCCCAATCCCCAGGGTCGGCACGGACGGAAGAAGACGATCGCTGAAGTCGCCGACATGATCAAGAAGGACAACACGAAGGTGGCCATCACGGGCTACACCGACAAGACTGGCGACGCGGCCAAGAACGATGCGCTCGCCAAGGATCGCGCGGCAGCGGTCCGTGACGCACTCAAAGCGGCAGGCGTCCCGGAGGCCGGCATGGAGATGAAGCCGCCGCTGTTCGCGGAAGTCGGCGCCGGCGGCAGCGATGCCGAGGCGTGCCGCGTCGAGATCAGCAAGCTGTAGCGCACTTTGCGCAGGAGACGATCATGGCAAAACAGGATGCATTCACCCCCGAGGAATGGACACAGCTCCGGCTCGCGCCGTCGCTCGTCGCGGGCGGCGTCGCCGCCGCCGATCCGTCGGGGATATTCGCTTCGATCAAGGAGGCTGCCTCGGGCGCGCAGGGGTTCGCCGAGGCGCTCAAATCCGGCAGCAGTCTCGAACTTTTCACTGCGCTCGCGGCCGACCGCAGCATGCCCGCCATACCTGACCCCAAGACTGTACTGGGCGAAGGCACGCGCGAGGAGCAGATGCAGAACTTCAAGAAAACCGTCCTCGACCGCGTCAAGTCAGCGGCGGATCTCGTGGCACGGAAAGGGTCACCGGCGGAGGCCGATGCGTATCGCAAGATGCTCGCCGACGTCGCGGAGCACGCTGCCAATGCTTCGAAGGAGGGTGGGTTCCTCGGATTTGGTGGCGTGCGCGTGAGTGACAAGGAGTCCGCCTTCGTTAGCGAAGTGAAGCGGGCGGCGGGCATCGGTTGAGTCCCCAGCTGGTCGCTCCATGGACGCCAACGCTATTTCGTACCTTTGGGTCTCCTACACGCGCCGCTTGGCGATGACATCCCAGACAAAGAGAAGGACGATGGCGCCGACGACGGCGCCGATGAGCCCGGCACCCTCGCCGGGCGCATACCACGTTGTTCCGTTGATCAGTTGACTCCACAGCCAAGACCGCTCAGTGAGCCTCGCCGCCCAAATTCGCAGCAAGCGGCCATTGACGAGATATGCGATAACGACGAGCTATGCCTGGCGAAAAAAGTCGTGGCCGGCCGACTGATGAGCGACGGAGCGAGCCTGACGGATTCGTATCGCCAGGCCGGCATCTACTCCGGCCGCGTTCTCAAGGGCGAAGACCCGGCGGCTCGTCCTCGCCCCGGCACAACCATTCAAAGCGCGAACGAATCCGCGCCGCCCGCGCTGCGGCGCTCAGCGCGCTGTAGCGGCGATCGGACGGTCTATTTCTTCTTCGTCTCCCACAATCCGAGATGTGCGCCGGTTGGATCGGCAATGATGGAAAACGAGCCCATGTCCATCACCGGTGTCACGTCCTTCATCACCGTTGCGCCCAACGACTTGGCCTTTTTGGTCGCGGCGGCGACGTCGTCGACCAGCACGTACGCCATCCACAACGACGGAGCGCCGGGGATCATCTGCTTCATCATTCCGCCGCCCGTGCCCTCGCCGACGCCGATCATCGTGTAGGTCATGTTCTCCATCGGCACGTCCTCGAGCGTCCACCCGAAGAGCTTCCCGTAGAAGCCTTTCGCCTTCGCGACGTCGGTCGTGTTGAGTTCCACATGCACAAACGGATTTGCCATCGTAGTTGCTCCTGTTCAAGGTTGCGGAGGCCGGCTCATCGGTAAGAATTACGCTGCCGGCCCGCGTCCAGCGGGTGGTTTGACGATCGCGACGCGTATTGGTTCGGGGATTGCCGCAGCGGGCCACGCGGTCGGCGCATCGGAAGCGGCTCCTCCTCCCTCCTACAGCGCGACGCGTGCGCGGCTGACGTACACCGAGAGCCGCCGTGCCTATCATCCTCCTTCACGATCAACCAGAGAAGGAGATCGAAGATGAGGTACAAACTTGCGACAGCTTGCTTCGTGATCAGTGCTGCCCTGGTGCCCGTCGCGTCGTACGCGGAAGACACCAACAAGGACCAGGACCGGGCGAACCCCGCCACCTTCGTCAAGGATTCGGTTATTACGACGAAGATCAAGACGAAGCTCGCCGCGGAGAACTTGGCGAGTCTGAAGGACATCAAGGTCGACACCGACCAGAACGGCGTCGTCTGGATGTCCGGCACGGTCAAGAGCCAAAGCGAGGCGGATCAGGCGATCACGATCGCGCGTAACACCGAAGGCGTGAAGTCCGTGAAGAGCAACCTCAAGGTGGAAAAGGCCGGGTAAGCGATCGAAGAAGATCGACGACCCCGCCAGGGACCGTCCAGCCAGAAGTGCCAGGGGCGCTTCGAACGCGAACCGCCCCTTCTCTTGTCCGCGATGACGGGCGTAGTAATTGGCTACTCCAGATTGCGTTCTCGGTGCGTGTGACGGTCTGGGCCGTTCAGAGAAGTCGGGAACGACCGCTTATCAGTGGCGTGAAGGGCCGGAACGCGTTCCGTTGCAGCCTGTCGTCAAGCGGCGGACTTCGACAACCCCGCTCATCGACCGCCTCGTCGTCATCGACTTACCTAACGCAGTAGCAATGTCCTACAGGGCGGTGACGCACGGACTGATGCCCGCCAGCCCGAACTGCGGCGTAGCATAGATTTAACGGATGGCGGGCACCTCGCCCGCCAATGTTTAGGAGTCCCTCACGATGAGCAACCCCTGCATCTCTTCCAGCAAGGTCGCGGGCACCGCGGTCTACAACGCAAACGGCGACAAGCTCGGTTCGATCGACGACCTCATCATCGACAAGCTCTCGGGCCAAGTGCGCTATGCGGCCCTTGAGTTCGGTGGCTTTCTCGGCGTTGGCACGGATCGCTACCCGCTCCCGTGGAGCATGCTGAAGTACGACACCGGTCTGGACGGATATGTCATACCGCTGCGGAAGGAGCAACTCGAGAAGGCTCCACGCTATGCACAGACTAGCATGCCCGCGTACAGCGACGAATACGGCCGCAAGGTCCACGACTACTACGGTGTCCCTTGGCGATAGCCCACCCCAAACGACCTTCGCTCGTCGCTTACCCGCCGGCCAATCGTGCGAGGCTGACGCCGCGCTCCGATTCCTTCCTGTAGTTTGTCGAGCGCGCTTCGATACGCGGCGCTTCGAGTCTAGCGATTGGGATGGATAGGTAGAGAATGCACTCGACAGCCTTGAGCAATCCAGGCGCTCGGCAAACCGGCAAGTTGCGATCGTGCGCGCGAATCGGCGAACCCGAAGCGCAGAGCACTCCGACTTCGCCAAAGTAGGAAGCGGTCGCCGGCAGGCGGCATGCCGCTCGGGTACTCTCCGGGCGGCCGGTAGGCGACGGTCTGCGCACGGCCAAGCGCATCCAGAGTCTCCTCGACTGTGAGCCGCCGCGACCTCGTCTCGATCTTAAACGCGCCACCGCCGCCGTTCGCGATCGCGACAGAGGTTGTAGCCCTCGTACGCGCCGAAGGGGTACCAGAAGCCATGCGAGCTTCCCGCCGACTGACTCGATGTACTAAGCGTGCAGCCTCGCGGCGGTCTTCGGGGTTGTTCATCAATCGAGCCCAGGTTTCGGGCGTTAGCTGAAGCGCGTCAAATAGAAGAAGCGATTGGCGACCTCCTCTGCGTGTCCTGCGCAACTAGAGTATGCGATGCTCGCGGGAACCTTGGCCAGAGTTCTGAACCACATCGTGCCGTGCTCGGCTCAGAAATCGAAGCACTCGAACAGGTCGCCGATATCCGCGCGCGCGTCGCGCGGCGGGGCCGGTGGGCCCATTGAAGCCCCGCTCGACGCCGCCTGGTAATTCGATCCGACCGGCGTCGCCGTGTCGAATAGTTGGTTGAGCGAGGCGAGCGTCGGTAACCCGAACAGGCGCTCCAGAAACTTCAAGGTCGAGGTGTGCTCGTACACAGTCGACTCGAGGTGGCCGGGCTTCGCGTGCGGGGAGATCACCCACGTTGGAACCCGGATGCCGAGTCCAAAGGCGTCGAGCTGAGGCGGGGCGACGTGGTCGAAGTAGCCGCCGTGCTCGTCGTACGTGAGCAGGAACACGGAGGTCTCCCACGCCGACGACTCGCGAAGCGCAGTGATCAGGTCCTCCTGGATGTCCATCCCGACCGAGACGTCAGCCGGCGGGTGCTCGTCCCAGCCGTGGGCGTAGCTCGGGATGATCCACGACACCTGCGGGAGCCGACCGTGCTTGAGGTCACTGAAGTAGCCGCCGCGCGTCCCGTGCGTGCGGTTGTCGTGCGCGTACCGCTTCCAAAAGGCAAAGACGTTGTCGGTGTTGCCGAACGGGACGCTGTCCCAGTTGATGTTGTAGACCTTCCAGGTCACGCCAGCAGCGTCGAGCAGATCGAGGATGATCGGGTAATCAAAGACGCCGTAGCCCCAGACGCCGTTGGTCGTGATCCCACCCGAGGTCCCGGCCGCCAAGTAGAAGCGGTTCGGCCAGGTCGGGCCGAGCAGCGAGCAGAAGTAGTTCGTGCAGAGCGTGAACTCGTCGAAGAGGCTGTAGTAGAAAGGCAGCTCGCCGGCGGTGTAGTAGCCCATCGCCCAGATCCCATCCGCCGTGTAGAAGCCGTCCATCGCCCCGCCGTTCCACTCGTCGTGGACGGCCGTCCAGGAGTGGCCAACGTCAGGGGTGGAGAGGCTGGTGAACTCGTACGGGACAACGATTCCGCCGGCGCCGTCCGGCTGCGAGTAGCCCACAGGCGGCCCGAAGCCGGCGGCCTGGACCTCCGGCGCGTAGCCGAAATAGTGGTCGAACGAGCGGTTCTCCTGGCAGGAGATGATTACGTGCTCGAGCGGTGTGCTGGCCGGGTTCGGCCGCGGCCTACCGGCGGCCAGGGCCATCTGCCACGGCGTTCCGCCGAGGACCACGGCGGCGCCGCCGAGCCCGGCACGCTGCAGGAACTCGCGGCGGGTCAGCCGGGCACCAAATGGTTTCTTGCGCCTGTCGGTCATCGTCGTGCCTCCCTTACGATTGCGTCGCATTGGGCCGCTGGAGTTTCAAGACGCGCTTCGCCCTCTCGCTCTCGGACCTGGGCGTCCTTCTCGGACAGGTTGCGAAACGGACCGGATTACGCTACGCCGAGGATTCGGGCGCGTCAATTCCTGATAGCTGCCTCGAATCTTGGTTAGCGCGGATCAAACCTGCGCGGTGCTCGCCTCAGGATCCCGATGACCGCGTCGTGCGCGGCTAGGTCGGAATCAACCTGCGACATGGGCGCGCGCCGCCGGAACTGGCCAATCTGAGACTGTGAGTGGTTGCGGCATGCGATCGTAGCGACCCGCGCACGAAGCACTGGGCACCGCCGTTGAAACCGCACACGAAGAGGAGCTTCGGTGCGCCACTTCGGTTACATACGAAGTACTTCGTACAAGGTCCCTAGTTCTAGGCACGAAGTACTAGGACTTAAGCACTAGGGACTTCGGACTGGGCGTCCGCACCGGCGTCGTCGGACAACACTCCGGTCATCCGAATTTCCTGGAAGCAGTCGTTCAGCGGCGCCGACTACTAAACAAACAAAGACCGATTGACGACTAGTTTGGTAGTGCAACGCGCTACTTCGACCTTTGGGCGATCGCAGACGGATGCGCGCCGATGCAAGCGCAACGGTCTCGGAGAATTCGTGGGGTCACGCGCTCAGGGGTAGTTGCTCGTGACGTTGCTTCCGGGACGGGCCAGGCTGTCAGATGCGCCGGCTCGATCCTATGATCTCTCGCGTGTGTTCCGGGCGTACTGCGGATCGGCTCAGCCTAGAAAGTGCTCCCTCAGTCGTTCCCGGGCGAGCAAACCGGCGTTGAGGTTAGTACAATTAACGATCGCGAGGCGGAAGCCGCCCGGCGGCATCGCATGCAGGGAGGGGTCGCGGTGCGCATCGAAGCTGATCTGCAGGCTCGACACACCGGGCATCCCACGAACGCTCTCCACCAATGCGTGATCCGGATGCCGATACCGTCGACCATGCGGGCCGAAAAGCACCACGCTGTAACCACGCCGCCGGTGAACATCATTGAACGCCCATTTTCCGTACTCGTACAGGTGTACTACCGCTTCGGCCCACCCCGGGCCATACAGATCCGGCCACTGATCGGTTAGGCGCAGGTGGACTTCGATGATTCGCCCGCCGATCGTCTCGATGTTTACCATGCCGGTGTAGTCAGCCAGGTGGTCATTCACCCACGCCTCGAGCCTTCCTTCCAGTCCCAGGTCGCGGTCGGCGCAAATAGTCCAATAATCAAATGTTCCTTGCCCGTTCGGAAGCCCACGGGCATGACGCCACCAGCAAGCCTCGCCGGCCACCACGGCAACGTCCGAACTCACGTGAGGGCCTTCCAGCAGCGTCATCCACATGTGTCCGGGAATGTACGAGCGATCGTAATCCTCTTCGGAGCAGATGATCCCGGCGCCGATGCCCATGCCCTTCAGATTGATGATGGGCTTGGAGAAGACGGGAAAGGATGGAGGCCTCGTACCGTGCGGCCCCGCGGCCAATCCCTGGCTTAGCGCCACCGCGATCTTGTCATAGAGCCACCGGTGTTTCGGGTTCCACTGCCAAGCATCGCTGTCTTCAGTGGGGATGTTCACTTCCGCCGAGCACTTGGCCTGCTCGAAATATTGCAGGCGCCAGGCATCGATTTCGCAGATTGGCATGGAATCGAAGATAACTCGAGGCGAGACATTGGTCGATTAGAAGGTAACGCGTAATGGGGACGCAGCGGCCGGACAAGGGATCGCGCCGGCCAATGCTTCCTTGTAGGATGTTGCCGCCGACGGAATCTTGAGACCCCGTTGGAAGTTCCCGAAGCCCAAGTTCGCGAGGGACCCTCTCGCGCGGCTTTTGCCGTGGCCGACACGCTGACTTGGCTGCATGAAGGATAGCGATTTCAACCGCGCGTGCCTTGAGTGTGGAGGGGGCGGTGGCTCGGGTCAAGCGTAGTTCCCGCCCTGGAGGCTCCTTGAACAGCTTCACTTTCGGCGCCTTGTCGATCCACTCCCATTCGTCCCGTGCTCGAAGCAGAACGGATCTCACCAATGCCAGGTAACGATTGACCGTAGACTTGCTCACCGTCTTCAGTCGCTCGCACTTGACACGGTCGATGACGTCCAGCGTGATTTCGTCAAGCATCAGCGCGCCCAGGAACGGATCCAGCCAGCGAACCTTCCTCATGTCTTCCCGGTGGGTCACCTTTTCCGAGGTTTCGGCAAGCCATCGTACGACCGCTTCCTTCCATGGCGGCGGGGCTTCGCACCAAGACGCCGTTGCTCCCACAGCGAAACTTTCAGCGTGTCGTGATACTCCTGGGCTTGGGCTTTGTCGCCGGTCCCAGTTTGCTGCGCTGTATTGTTCGTCCGCTGTGGCTGATCTTGACCCACCAATGCGGTGAGTCAGTGTGTTTGTAGAGTGACATTGTTCCAACTCCTTGCGTTCACTCTGCAACACACGCCGCGGGTATTGTGAGCGGATGTGTTCGATGAGGTCAACGTCTACGAAAATCCAGCACTTGCCGATCTTCGCACCGGGAATCTCGCCGGCGCGGGCTCTCTGCCGGCTGCCGGCGTTGGTGCTACCGTTTGAATGTCGCTGACGCAACCCAGGCCAGTCATGCTCCGAGAAACTAACGTCGGGAATGACCGGGTCCAAGGCACAGCAGACGTGGCTCGATGCCGCAGGCGCGGCGAGCGATCTACACAGCAGACGGAAATGATTGCGGACCCCAACCAGCGTGCATCCGTGATCGAACGTCCGCAGGTTACGCAATCGAAATGGCGCCATCGACCCAAGCGGACATCCGCGGGATCGCGTGCGACCGCGACAATGCTTCCATGGGTCGAAAGTCGCAGGCTACGGGTTCGGCCGCCCGCTATGTGCCTTGCTTCCGAGATGCACGCGTCGAAGATGCCATCTCAACCGCGACGCGCCGCCTCGATTGCAGCGATGTCGATCTTCTTCATCTGCATCATCGCATCGAACGCGCGCTTTGCAGCAGCGGGATCGGGATCGATGATCGCTTTCGTCAGGGCGATCGGCGTAATCTGCCAGGACAATCCCCATTTGTCCTTGCACCAGCCGCATGCGCTCTCCTGGCCGCCATTGCCGACGATCGCGTTCCAGTAGCGATCCGTTTCGGCTTGGTCAGCGGTTGCGACCTGAAACGAGAACGCTTCGTTGTGCTTGAATGCGGGTCCGCCGTTGAGCCCGAGGCACGGGACGCCCATCACCGTAAACTCGACGGTCAACACGTCCCCTTTCTTCCCCGACGGAAAGTCTCCCGGTGCGCGGTGCACCGCGCCGACGGACGAATCGGGAAAGGTCTCGGCGTAAAACCGCGCCGCGCCCTCGGCGTCGCGATCGTACCAAAGGCAAATCGTGTTCTTTGCTGGCTTCACCATGTCATCCTCCATCAAGATAAGTTGCCGGGGCCGGAGTCAACGATGTGCTCGTGCTTCGCATAGGCGAGATTACTCGAAGTAGACGGCATAGCGACGGCTATTCCCCTACGCTAGGCCGGCGTGGAAAAGAGAGCAGCCGCCCGGAGGCGGCCGCTGGTGTCGGTCACGTACGAAGTGAGATCACTTCGGTCGAGGTCAAGTCTCAGTCGCCTTCGCCCTTGGGCTGATAGCGCCGCAGCGAACTGCGGATAGAAGCTATGACTTCGAACAACGCTGACGACAACTCAATATTGAAGAAAGGACGATCGACGCTCTATTGGCAAAACACTGATTGGGCGATCGGACGATTCCTACAGACCCGGCATGAACAGTTCGGATGCGTCCGCAGTTGTCGGAAGCCGGTAAATCCGGGCAAAGCTCACGGAGCACCAGCGCGAGCAACGAAGTCACTTCTCGCCTGGTGGCTTGGCCAGCGACGACGATCATGTCCAGTACCCCTACAGGATGCGTTTGCCGCCCGACGTTCTGGCGAGCCATCTATTTCACTTGCCGAACGCGGTGCGCACTCGCAAACATTCGATTGTCGCGCACGGCACGGCCCATCTATATTGGGTCGATAACGCCGCTGATTGCCTGCTTTCGGGGATTTCGGCGTAGGACCGCTCGTGGCCCGCACTCGGTCCCATTGCGACGGCCGTGATCGATCCGTTGCTGCCGGTCGGGCTTGGGGTGACCGGACATTCACGATGCTCAACGTGCCCCACAACCGCCCATTCGCGGCATCACGATTGAGCTCGAGAATTGAACTTTGACGAAATTACTCGGCGTCACAGACAATGACGAGTCTGCGTTACTCATCCCTTGAGGCCAAAGGAGAAACAATGAAATCACGATTCGGCGGCGTCCTCGCCAGCCTTGCAATCGTATGTAGCTCGCTGTCGACCGCCATGGCGCAGTCGCAATACCAATATTCCACTCCCCTGCCGCCGGGCATCACGTCGCCGGACAAGGTGGAGACCCGCCTGGGGACGCTCAGGTTCTTCGACGGTTTCCCGGACAAGGCTACCGTCGAGAAGCTCTACGACAACCTCGATTTCCAACGCGCCGTGCAGGCCTACCTTCTGGCGCTGCCCCCAGTGAGCCAGGTGGCCAATCGCAAGGCAATCCTCGAGCTGGGGCCAGCAAACACGACCGTGCCGATCTTCGAGCAGCTAATGGACTCGCGCTCGATTTTCCTGACCGCGAACGACAACACCGTGTACAGCTGGATGTGGATCGATCTGCGCAGCGGTCCGCTGGTCTTGGAGACTCCCCCGAGGGTCCTGGGGACGATCAACGACATGTGGTATCGCTGGGTCGTCGATATTGGCTTCACGGGGCCGGACGAGGGCCGGGGCGGCAAGTACCTGCTGCTGCCGCCCGGATACAAAGGCGAGGTGCCGGATGGCTATTTCATCGTCCGGTCGCCGACCTTCAGCGTCTGGGCCCCCTGGCGCAGTTTTCTTGTCGACGGCGACCCGAAGCCGGGCGTAAACCTCGTCAAGAAGTTTACGAAAGTCTATCCGCTCGGCCAAGCGGGCAATGCGCCGGCCATGAAGTTCGTCAACGTTTCGGGCAAGGCGTTCAACACCGTCGCTCCGGCGAATTACGCGTTCTGGGAGTATCTCGACCAGGTCGTTCAGGAGGAACCGAGCGAATCGCTCGACCCGGTCAGGCTCGGCCTTTATGCGTCGATCGGCATTCAGAAAGGCAAGCCCTTCGCACCGGACGCGCGGATGAAGAAGATCCTGACCGAAGCCGCAGCGGTCGGTGACGCAACGGCCCGCGCCATCGCCTTCAGGATTCGTCAGAAGGAAGATTTCTACTACGCAAACAGCGCCTGGCGCGTGCCGTTCCTTGGCGGATACAAGTTCGAGGATCAGCCCGGTGTGTTCAACCTAGACGGTTACGTCATGTATTACTTCCTCGCCACGGGCGTCACGCCGGCGATGGAAGAGAAGATGGTCGGCCGCGGATCGCAATACGCCTGGGCTGCCGTTGATGCCAAACAGAATCCCCTGGACGGCGGGAAGAACTACAGCCTGCGCCTACCGCCAAACATCCCGGTCAAGGACTTCTGGTCGATCATCGTCTACAGCAACCAAACCCGCTCGATGATCCAGACCGATCAGCAGTTCCCAAGCGTGGGCAGCCAAACCAAGGGACTTCTGGTGAATGAGGACGGTTCGGTCGATGTCTGGTTCGGACCCGAAGCACCGCCCGGCAAGGAGACGAACTGGGTGCAGACCGTGCCAGGTAAGGGCTGGAACATGATCCTGCGTCTTTATGGTCCGTTAGATCCATGGTTCGCCAAGAAGTGGCGGCCTGGCGAGATCGAACTCCAGCCGTGATCTGCAATCACGCCGATACTGATGTTGCCCACGATTGGTGGACACCGCAGGAGCATACTGCTCCGCCCGGAGGTGTTGCATGGAACGCAGACCTCGCAGGCGTTACACGCGTGAGTTCAAGCTGGAGGCGGTCCGGTTGGGGGCGGTGGATGGGCGGCCGAAGGCGCAGATAGCGCGGCAGCTGGGGATTCGGGTGAACCAGCTGCGCCAGTGGAGGCAGGAGGTTGAAGGCGAGAACGCCCGGCCCAGCGCGACCTCGCCGCCGGTGGCCGCCGACGATCTGGAGCAGCTGCGGCGGGAGATTGCGCGGCTGCGGATCGAAAATGAAATCCTAAAAAGAGCGGCGATCTACTTCGCGCGGGAATCGCTGTGAAGCACCGGTTCATCGAGGACCACCGGCACCGCTATGGCGTGAAGGTGCTGTGCGACGCACTGCAAGTGTCGCGCAGCGGCTACTACGCGGCGCGGTGCCGACCGCCGAGTGCGCGCCGGCAGCGGCAAGCGGCGCTGACCGCGCACATCCGAGAGATCCACGCCGCCAGTGGCGAGACGTACGGGGCGCCGCGGGTACATGCCGAGCTGCACGCGCAGGGTGTGCCGTGCTGCCGCAAGACGGTGGCCAAGCTGATGTGCCAGGCGCAGATCGTGCCGCGCAGTGTCCGGCGGTTCCGGATCACGACCGACGCGCGCAATACGCAGGCGTCGGCCGACCTGGTGCGGCGGAGGTTCGCGGCGCAGCAGCCGAACCAGAGCTGGCTCAGCGACGTGACCTACATCCCGACGCGCGAGGGTTGGTTGTAACTGGCTGCGGTCCTGGATCTGTACTCCCGGGCCGTGGTCGGCTGGGCGATGAGCCGAACGCTGGGCACGCCGCTGGTCATCGACGCCTTGTGTATGGCACTCCGGCAACGTGGCCGCGGCCCGGCAATCCTGCACTCGGATCAGGGCTGCACCTACAGCGCGGCGAACTACCGGCAAATCCTCAGCGAGCACGGGATCCAGCAGAGCATGTCGAGGAAAGGCGACTGTTGGGACCACCCCGATGGAAAGCTTCTTCCACACGCTAGAGACCGAACTGGTGATGCACTGCGACGGAAATGTCCGGGTGCCAATCCGAAATGTTGGCGATAAGCGAAGGGATTTCGGAACGCTTCAGCCGCCCGCCGCGGTAGCCCTCAGGCAACGCTAGCATTGTCGATATGTCGTCGTCGCTGGGCCAGTTCAAGCTCTGCCTCCACCTGCAAATTGAAAGGATAAGGGACAGGACATCCAAGCCTCCGAAACGCTTTCCGATTCAGGCTATCACGGTTTGACTTGACTAGGCTGACGGGGAGATGGAGAGTTGCCAGGTCGCGGAGGGGCAGCTTTTTTGCCCCAGGTGCGGTGGAGTTCCCGCGTCGCGTGCAGAGCGGCACGCAGTTATTCGACAAGCGCCAATCAACGGCCGCTATCGAGCGCAATAAGCTATGGCCGTAGCTGGCCGAACTGAGCCGGACGTTCTCTCGTCTCGAGCCCGACGCAAAGCCACCATAGGGCCTCGTATGGCGCTTTCGCTTCCGCGCCAAGGCCAACCTTCGAAACTGGCGGCGCGGGCGCATCACGTCCGCCTCAGCGATCACGCTCATGTCCCGTTGCAAAGTCGACCACGGCGCGCGTGTACAACGATCCGCCCACAGATGCGTTGTCCTCGTGACCGGCATCCGGAATGAGCATCAGCGACTTGGATCCGCGTGTGGCGGAAAAAAGCCGCAGGCTCATCGCGTAAGGAACTTCGCTATCAGCTGTCCCGTGGATGTATAGGACTGGCACTTGCAGCATCGGTACCCTGGCAAGCGCGTCAAATCGCTGGTTCAGCAGCCAATCGACCGGGAACATCCAATAGCCGATCTTCGCCATATCCGACATCGACGTAAACGCACTTTCAACGATGAGCCCCGCGGCTTCGGGCCGGCGCAGCGCGAGCTCAATGGCGACGGCCCCGCCGAGCGAATGCCCGTAGATGAGCGCTCGCCTCGGATCGACGTTTCGTTGCCGAATCAGATGATCCCAAGCAGCCTCGGCGTCGTCATAGACCTGCGACTCGGAAGGGAAAGCCCCCTCGCTCTTCCCATAACCGCGGTAGTCCACGGCAAGAACGCAAAACCCGATTCGATTCAGCGCAGCGACGTGGTCGACATTGCTGCCTATGTTCATATCGTTGCCATGAAGGTACAAGACGGTCGGAGCATCCGCGTCCGCGGACTGCAGCCACCAGCCGTGCAGGGTCGGCGAATCCCTTCCATCCACGGCAATCCGTACGTCCTCGTATTGCAGGTTCACGTCGGCTGGCGTGCGCGTCACTTCGCGCGCTGGTGCGAAGACTAACTGCCGTTGGTTGGCCCACAAGAACCAATTGGCAGCGCCATAGGCGGCAATCGAAAGTGCCAACAAGCTGAGGAGACCTGGTACCCAGGCACGGCGCATGGTGGCGGCCCATCAATTCCAACAGACCTACTCTGGGGAGATCAGCAGCGACCCCGGGAGAATCGTCTTGTTGCGATCGTACTGAGACCGTGCTGGCAGAGCGAGATGAACCCTAAGCGGAGCTTCATCCCTCGGGAAGCTGGCCTCGACGGCATCTGCCGATCAGTCACTGCCGAGGGCTGTATGGTCCCTGAGGGCTACCGTAAGTCGGGCCGACTTCTACCGAGCCGCGGACTCTCCACGGGTCATCGCTGTCCGTTTCCGCCCCTTTGCCGCCAGAGTCACGCGGCAGCGTGTGACTGCAAGCGCTGATCGCGACAATCAGGAGGGCGGCCACAAGCCGGGCAGGCCAACAAGATAGTTTCGGAATTACGAGCAAGACCTGCTTCTTCAGCTTTAGCGGGAGTATCTGGCCAAGCGGCCTCTTTGTCGACCGCATTGCCGACGTAGGGCTCTCAATGCAGTGGTCCATCCACCGTTCCTACGGTGTTTGGGGCTTCGTATGCCGTCGACCGATTGGCGCCTCGACCCTGAACCGCCGCTTGCTCTGTCGGTAAGCGGACCTTCGTGCAAAACAGGCGGCCGTAAACGAAATCGCGAACTTCGCGACCGGAGCCGCAGTGATCGCGACAGGAATCGACCAGTCCTTCGGGCGATGCAGACGAAGGCGTTCGCCTCGAAGAGTTCCACGTTGCCAGCTCGTCGAGCGGTCGAACAATCTTCCACGTAAGTGCTGGTTACTCCGGGAGCGTCTCGCCCGATCCACCCATCTCCTTCGGCAGATCCCTCATCTTGGGCAGTCCGTCCTTGATAGGCAGGACGCTTTCCTGGTAGTTAACGTGAAGCTTCGGCTCGTGGCGATAGGTCGGGATGGTGGCGGCGTACACGTCGATCAGCCCCCACGGGGGGTGGTCCGTCAGCAGGTGTCCACCGCAGGTCTTGCAGAATTTGCGGTAGCTCTGCTCCGACTTGTGGTAAACGCCAATATTGCTCTCGCCCTGGGTGATCTTCACCGCCGCGGGCTTCCAAAGACTGAATGCGTTGACCGGCGCGGCCGCCCAACTCCGACACGACGCGCAATGACAGAAACCCACCGCGACCGGTTCGCCGGTGACGGTGAGCTCCACGGCACCGCAAAAGCAGCTTCCGTGGTAAGTCTGGCTCATGGTCCCTCCGTTGTCGGGTTACGTATTCCAAACTTGCGAGCCTGATTCCGGGTCGATGCCGGGGGCGTTGCCGCCCCCGTCGCATTCGCGTTGCAAGGCGATCTTTCGACCCGCTTATCGTAGCACCGTACCGTTGCCGATCCAACGGCCACTAGCGGTTCGAATCAAGAATGCGATGTCGGGCTCGCTCGCACACACAGGCGGCAACGGCCCGACGTTGCCGTCGAACCGAGCATCGCCCTGATCGTCGAGATCGACGAGCGGAGTGTCCACGAGAGCAGAATTTCCACCGGACGCGCTGCCATCGGTATCGCAGACGAGGGTTCCCTTGACCTGCAGGACCGCCCCTGGAGTGCCAATGGCATTTCCACCCGCCAACACCAGGCCGTTGGTGCTGAAATTGACTTGCCCGTGGTCCAGAACTACGTTGACGTGTCCTCCCAGGGCCGCCCACGGCCCTGGCGCGCCTGTTGCTGCTCCGGTTCCGCTGCCGACGACGTTGTTACCTTGGACGATGCCGATCACCGACTGCCAGTGAAGCGCATCGGCTGAATCAGCGCTGGCGTTCCCGCCGATGAGGGTTGCACCGAGCGCGATCCCGGACACTAACAACGATTTGCGCAAAGACGTTTGCATGAGTTTTCTCCGAATCAGGTTATGTGGATACGATTGCCGCCGTCCGTGTCGCCGTTAGCGGTCCGCCTTCGGGTTGAAGTAGAAGAAGTAATCGGCCGTGTAAGGCACAAACGCCTGATTACCGATGTCGGTCGGCGACGCACAGCCCGTTGACGGTGCGCGCCCTCCCGTGGTGTTCACCCGATGTACGAAGGTGGTCTTCGTCAGCATGCCGCCACCGGTGAGTCCGGGTTCGGCTCCAACCACATCGAGCAGGAGCCAGTCAATCGCATCCTCGTCGACGTTGGCCGCTCCAATGGGTTGGTGCACCTTGGCCCAGACGCTGCTATTGTCCCGCGAGTGCACCCACGTGGCGCGAATCGCGCCATCGGCCACCACCGTTGGACTAGTGTTAGGGTCATCCGGGTCGGGGTTGGGGCTGAAGAAGTGGGTGATGATTTGACCGTCATCGTCGTTGAACAGGGTCGCCTCCGGCGTGAAGAGCACATAGGCGACGCCAGAACCTGAGGGCTTGCAGACGTAGTTCTGGGTGCCGAGGGCGTGACCCACGAGGAACGCGACGTTCCCCGCTGGCACCTGGATGTCGTCGGTCGGCACGATTGGCGGTATGACTTGGCCGGCGATAGCGGGCTGCGACAGCGAGACCATGAAAGCCACGGCGAGAGCAGTGGCGCACGCGCTGGGCAGGATTCGACGGGTGGTCTGATTCGGCAATACAATGCAGTTCTTCATGCGATTCTCCATTTGCGCGTGGTGCGCGGGTTGTGGGGCCGGGATTTGCATCTCCACGTAGCCAGATTACGTTCGGTCTCAGTCTCCTAAACGATATTAGATCTATGCTATCTGCCATCGAATCCGTGGCTAGCAGGTCGTCACTCTAATGGCGGAAAATTCGGTTGAAAAATGATTTGTTCTTTCAACTAGGGATAGATTTTGTTTGTGACCGCGCGCCTGGCCCATCTCAATGCGCTGCGGGCGTTCGAAGCGACAGCGCGGCTTGGTAGTTACGTGCGCGCTGCCAACGAGCTCGCGGTAACGCCGGCAGCCGTCGGCCAGCAGGTACGCATGCTGGAGGAGCACTTTGGGAGCGCGCTTTTCGAGCGCCAAGGGAAGAAGCTTGTATTAACCGAGGCTGCGCGCGCCGTGCTGCCTGACATCAAGGATGCGTTCGATCGGCTTGCGCAGGCTGCCAACCGTTTGAGGGAAACGCGCGGCACGGATCTCCTCACCGTGACGCTGCCGCCATCTTTCATAGGGTGGCTCATATGCCGCATCGAAACTTTCAGCATGGCCCATCCCGAGGTGGACCTGCGACTCGACCCGATGGATCGCCTGGCCGATCTTCGGCGCGAGAACATAGCGGTCGCAATACGCTATGGCACTGGCCGGTATCCTGGCTTGGACGCCACCCTGCTGATGGCTGATGAAGTGTTTCCGGTCTGCAGCCCGTCGTTGTTGACCCGCATGCGCAAGCTGCGCGAGCCGGACGATCTTGCTCACTTCCAGCTGATTCACGATACGACCATGGAATCTCACACAAGCTTCCCGACTTGGACAACCTGGCTCAAAGCGGCCGGGGCTCGTAGGGTGGATGCGCAACGCGGCCTGCGGGTTAATTCGCCAATCATGGCGCTGCAAGCTGCCATTGACGGTCAAGGTGTGGCGCTTGCACGCAGCGTTACCGCGGCGGACGATCTTCGCGAACGGCGCATTATTAGGCCGTTTCGGTTTGCCTGCGCCACGAACTACTCGTACTACTTGCTTTATCCGACGGGATTGCCACTTAGTCAGGCGGCAACTGCTTTTTGCCGCTGGCTTAAAAATGAGACTGAAGAGTTTCAGAAGAAGCAAAACTCGCAACCTAATCGATGAACGTGTGCGCGTGTGACGAGAGATCGACCGGCCAGAACCTGAACGTTCGTCAACCGTCATCGAACATGAAGCGAGCCGCGCCGCACGGATGGTCGACCTCTGGGAAGACGATATAGCCGATACTTTGTCCCGCGGCGCACTCAACATGGCTCAGACCACGCTTGCTTGCGTTCTCGGCCTCGAAGCCCGGATTCCCGAGTTTCGCTGGCGCCTAACCGTCGAAGACTGAGCAATTGGATTGACCGCATTTCCACATGCCGGTCGTTTGTTTCGACGGCACCAGTGATGCGCCGTTGAATGACGACGCCAACCCCGTTTGTATGCCCCCCGTCGCTCGGATCGCCGAAGAGTCCGCTGGCGTTGGCGACGCGCAATCGCCGCGTTCTCATAGGCCCGTGCGTTGGCCTACGCCCCCAAGTTACCGCGTGCATACGGCAGCGCCATTTTCGTGTGGCGGGAGATCGACGGGACAACCAACAGCGTGTTTGGGCGACTGCTATTGAGCAGATTGCCAGCCGTCGGCTTCCGGCCAGTGTTTCAACAATATTGGCCGGTCAGCGACATCGAGTCTGAACGCGAGCGGCTTGATCGTCGACGGGCGCAGAACGACCCCAGCCGGCCGTAGCGCCGTACAAGAATCGGACATTCAACCGCGATTAACTCACGACCTTCAACTACTGAATCACCTCGTCCGCGCGTAGCAGCATCGACTGCGGAATCGTGAGCCCGAGCGCCTTGGCCGTCGTGAGATCTATCACCAGTTCCAATTTCAGGTTTGGCCCCATTGAGAATCCCTGCCTGTGTAGATACCCACGCTGCGATACGCGTCCGCAATACTTGGCCCGTAGCTCATCAGGCCACCGGCCACCGCAAACTCTCGGAATCCGAAAGGCGTGGCCACCGCGCAGCGGGCGGTCAGGGCGACGAGCCGCTCGCGTGAGCTGGAAGAACGGGTCGGGCACGACGATGAGCGCCCCAATTCTTGCCTGGGCGACAGAGGCCACAGCGGCATCGATGTCCCGCGGCTGGCGGACGCGAATCTCAACGTCGTCGTGCCGGTCGTGCAGCTCTTTGTCAAGACGCCACCCCTGGTGCAGTTGGTGCCTACGCAGCAGGAGGCCCCCTTCGCCGTCAGGCAGGCACTCGTGCTCTTTCTTCTTGTGTGGCTTGAGTGGGCGGCGCGGCGGGGCTTCCGGAACGGATCGGGCCCGCAGCTTGCAGCGGCAGCCCAGCATGCGGACCGCTGAATGTCTGTCAGATGTCCAAAGGATTGCTTAGCGTCGAAAGCACCACGCACGACTCACAAAGAGGTGACCGCTTTCTGCTTGACGGACGGCTTAATCCGACAGGACAGTATCCGTCAGGTCAAAATCCAAGCAGGAAACCTAGTGAATGCGACGCGTTCCAGCGTAACCATATCGCAACTTTTCGTGCCTTCGTTCCATTGCTCCGGGCTATGCAGCGCTGCTCTTGAAACATGGCGCGTGCCGCAAGAGCTTGATTAGAGATAAAATGATAATTGTGCCGTCGGGCTGAAAAAAGCTTGTGTCGGTGGTTCAATTCCGCCCTTGGCCACCGGTAAAACACGGGCTTGCGCGTCCACCGGGCGGCAAGCCTTTTTCGTTGGTGTAAGCCGCGAGTTGCGTGATCTTTTTGTTCGCAAGCGGTATCAGGGCGTGGCACCCGACAAGGCGACCTTCCTGTTTGTCGGTCTCGACGCCAACCACATGTTTGCCGACGCCTGGACACCTGCAAGAGGTGCTCAATCGAACGCGGGCAAGCGCAAGACCGTTCATGCCAATGTTCGAACCGACTTTTCCCGGTCCCATTGGCGCGTCTTGGCGGCAGCAATGAATGCGTCGTTGTCTTTGGAGTCCACGATGCCCACGTCCATGGCGACGTTCGCCATTTCCAAAAGCACCCTACCGCCTTTGTCCGCTGCGATTGCCTTGAGGTGACCAAAGGCGTCGCGCACGAAATCAATCGCGGCACCCTCCTTCGAGAGTGCCTTGGCACCTTCGTCAGAGAGGATGACCGCGACCGCGTCAAATAGTACGGACGGTGTCCCGGCCAGTTGTCCGTCCGCCGCCAGCATCGAACCATCCGAAAGCTTCGCGCCGCCGACCTTGGGGGCAATGATCTTCACGGTGGCGTTGGCGTCAGTCGCCGACTTCTTGACCTTCTTGATGGCAGCACCATCCGATCCGTCCGCAATCAGTATGCCTATCGCGCGACCCACGAGCGTACTTTTCATCTTGCCGATGATCTGCAATGCGGGCGAGCGCTCCATCTTCCGCACAGGCGCCGCAGCCCTAGGTGCATCAGGCATTCTGTCAAACGCTAGACCCGACGCGACCCGTTTGGCTAGGTCTTGATCAATGTGTAGAAGGTGCCCGACCATCGCCTCCCGTATGTGCAAATGTCCGACCTTGGAAAGCTCGAAGACCAACGCCGAGGCGATGTGCGCCTGCTCATACGCAGTTTGACTGAGGTAGAACTGCCGCGCCTGGCTGTAATGATCCGCAAAGCTCTCGGCCCGGATACGGCCCTTTTCGCCCGTTTCAACTACCGCGGCGCTATGAAAGCCCTTGGCCGGAGTTTCGCGGGGCGAGGTCGCAGACAGGGAGTTTGGCTCATACGCCACACGACCCGTCGGTTGCGCCATCTGCATATGTCCGTCACGCTGGTGGTTGGCAAACGGGCACTTTGGGGCATTGACCGGGATCTGGTGGAAATTGGCCGATCCCAGGCGCGATAGCTGCGTGTCGAGGTATGAGAACAAACGGCCTTGCAACAGCGGATCATTCGAGAAGTCGATGCCCGGGACGACATGCGAAGGACAGTACGCAACCTGCTCTGTTTCCGCGAAGAAGTTGTTCGGCCAGCGATCCAGCACCATCCGTCCGATCACTCGCAACGGCACCAGCTCCTCCGGAATCAGCTTGGTTGCGTCCAGATGATCAAACGGGAACTGGTCCGCCTCTTTCTGCGTGAACAGTTGGACGGAGAATTCCCACTCGGGGAAATTGCCGGCTTCGATGGCATCGAACATGTCACGGCGATGGAAATCCTGATCAGCGCCGGAAATTTTGACGGCCTCATCCCAGATGGTGGACTGCAAGCCGAGCTTGGGACGCCAGTGGAATTTGACAAAGGTTGATTCGCCCGCGTCGTTGATCAGTCGGAAACTGTGCACGCCGAAGCCTTCGATCATGCGCAACGAACGTGGTATCGTGCGATCGGACATGATCCACATCACCATATGCATGGACTCAGGCGTAAGCGAAATGAAATCCCAGAACGTGTCGTGCGCGGTCGCGGATTGCGGAAAGCCACGGTCGGGCTCCATCTTTACGGCATGGATGAGGTCGGGAAATTTGATCGCGTCCTGGATGAAGAAAACTGGGATGTTATTGCCGACGAGGTCCCAGTTCCCTTCCTTGGTGTAAAACTTCACGGCAAAGCCGCGTACGTCACGTGGAGTGTCGACCGAGCCCGCGCCGCCCGCGACGGTTGATATGCGCGTAAACACAGGCGTTTTCTGACCTACCTCGGTCAGTATCTTGGCAGTGGTGAATTGCTTCAACGAGGCAGTCAGCTCGAAGAAGCCATGCACGCCGGTCGCGCGCGCGTGAACGATACGCTCCGGAATCCGCTCGTGATCGAAATGGGTAATTTTCTCGCGAAGGATGAAATCTTCCAGCAGCGCAGGACCGCGAGAATTGGCCTTGAGCGAGTTTTGATTGTCGGAAAGCGCGAGGCCCTGGTTCGTGGTCAGGGGCGGATGCTCTCCCCCGGCAATCTGGTGCAGCTCGCCGCCGGCGGCGGGCGCGGCCTTCCCCATTGGCGCCAAATTATTTTCCTGTTTGCGTTTACGAGAGTGGCTGGTTGTCTTGGCTTTACTCATGATCGATCTCCTTCAAAAATATCGCCGGTGTGCCGACGGGTGGCCCGCCGGAAGGCTTCCCGTTTTCGAACGGCACGAAAATTACCTTGTGGCCGCTGTCGGGTCGGCGGTTCCACGATTCGTGCTGGCCGACGAACATCCCGTCCGCATAGGTCGCGGGCAACGTGTTACCGGCCGACGCTCCCGCGGTGCACCGGCGGGACCACATCGCCTTAACGTTCATACCGTAACGGAATCGGATTTGCGCGTCGACACCTCGTTCAGCTTGTCGTGCTCGTCCAATCCGGTTCGTCAGCACTGCCAAGCTAATCATGGTGCGTCCTGTGTGATTGGGCGTACCTGCACCGTCCTCGCATTAGCCGAAATCGCGCGGCACACTCGCCCGGCTCGGGCGATCTGTCAAATCGTTGCGCATCGTAACGCGACCGAGGCGGATGTCGTCCGTGCGCTGTCGCACATACCAACGATTATGCTGGCATGACAATGCCTCCAGACTGTTCGCAGTGGCGGCTGTACGAATACTGGAAACGTGGTTACTGCGGCGCTTGCGGTCGGATTCATATGCGACGTGCGCCGGTCCACAACTTCATCAGGGGTATTTGCAGAACGGCGAATTGGCCGGCCGGCGTACGCGTTCTGGTGCGCCAGCGTACAGACGGTGATACGTCCCCTCGATAATCTTTGCCGACGCCTGCAAGTCGTGGCTCTCAACGAAGTCTATGGATCGAGAGCCATGGTGTCAGTCACCGCGGCGTAAGGTAGTTTCAAGTTGTTCGGCAGAGCATCCAACGCCGAGGAAGACGCATGACAGACATTTGCGCAAGTGGACATCCCTGGTCGGCATTCGTTTCGTTTCGTTGGCGGTGGATTCGTCAGCTCCGCTGCGAACGAATCGACGGCCATTCAGGGCGCGCAATGTTGGTGGCGTCAAGTCGGTGAAGAACGACATGCGCTTGAAGTAGCACGCTCGGCAGTCGCGTCGCAGGTCGCAGGTTCTGGAAATGCCTCCGCGCGACGCGGGGTACGACGTGCAACTTGGCGACCGGAACCCCCGCAATCGCTGTCAATTCTGGCTCTTAACTGGAGAACCATATGGAAAATACGACATCTGGAAATGTTCCCAATACCTTTGGCAACTCGTCGAATAACGACGGTGTCCTGACCAAGACAACGGCGGGCGCTCACGCTGCCGTCAACTCCATGGCAGATGCCGCAGATGGTGCGGCGCGCAAGGCCAAGCCCGCGATTGACCAGGTTGCCGCAATGGCGCACCAGGTAGTGGATAAGGCGGCTGCCTCTGCCGCTCCGGCCGCCGATTGGCTTGGCGAACAGGGCGAAACTCTGAATGCCACACAGAAGAAGCTGGTCACTGATACTTCTGCCTACATTGCGGCGAATCCCCTCATGTCTGTGGGTGTGGCTGTTCTCGCGGGCTTTTTGATCAGCCGCATGATCCGTAGCTAGATCACGCGCGGTGGAACTTGCGCGCCACCCTCGCGGACGGCGTCAATTCTTCGGGCATCGCAACAGCAGCATGTGTGGGGGCGGGTTATGGAGGCAGATTCGCAAACGGACGTTCCTCGCGCGGTGACGCCACCTCCGACCGGGGGTGTGTTCGACGAGTTGTCGAAGGTGCTCGCGTTCGCGCGCGAAACATTTTCCAACTTTCTCGAGTTGGTGTCACTTGAAGGTCGTCGCGCCGGACTTGCCCTGGTATGGATGTTCGTAGGTGGGCTAATTGCGGCCATCTTCATCGTGACAGCATGGACGGGACTGATGGCAGCGCTTGTGATGTACGTTGCTTCACTTGGAATGCTTCCCACCGCGGCCGTACTTGTTGTGGCAGCCATCAATCTGATTGCCGGTGCCGCAATGCTTTACTGGTGCATCGGGCTGAGCCGTCACCTGCTTTTCGCGGCTACGCGACGGCAGTTGGCGAGCGCTTCCATGGTCAGGTCACCCGCGCCATGATGCGAGCCCCCACCTTGGCGGAAATTCATGCTGTGGAATTGCGCTTGTTGCAATCTAAGCGCAACGTCCGGCAGAGCGTCGACCGAACTCGATCGGCCCTTCGTACAGCCATAACGCGGCCGTCGACGGTGGTATTTGTCGCGGTCGCGGCAGGCATTTCGGCATTTTGGGTCGCACGCCGGCGTCGCCCCTCCATCGAATCCTTGCCCGTAGGCGCGGGATCTGCCACGAGAGCAGCCCGTCCAGGTATCGTGCGGGCATTCATCTCGCGATACGAGACGCAAGTCTTGGCATATGTACTTCAGCAGGTGACAGCGGCATGGCAGAAGCGAAGGTCGCGCGTCCGCTCCAGCATGGCGAAAACGCCGACCCCACCTGATGCTGCGAATGCCGAGGACCGTGGCCCCATGTCGGGCCCGGGTCGCGTTGGTTGAGCGTCAAAGTATTCCCCCAAAATCGTAGTCAGACGGAGGTAATGCAATGCAATGGGCGCGATCATTCTGCTCGTGATCGATCACCTCGTCCGGCGCAATTAACCGACATAGACCGCTGCGTGTGCCCCCACCTTCCCAGCACAGCACAACCGAGGACAAATCGATGGGACTGATGGATATGCTGCACCAATACACCTGCACTAAGTCGATCGCAAGCCCGGACTCTGCACACGACCCCCCCGGCGTGCTCGACAAGATTGGCGGCTTCTATGCCGACCATCCGCAACTAGTCAAAACGCTTGGAAGTGCTGCGCTCGCAATTGCGCTGGCAGGCGGGTGAAGCAGGGTTAGGCGCCATCATCACATCGGCCGAATGAACAGATGTCGTTGACGGCCGCGGGACTTCCGTTCGAGAGCAAAGCGACGGCCAAATTGACGTAAATGGACTTGTCCGCGTCGTAGATGCCGTAGCCGACGGTGCCTTGAAGGTATTTGCCGAGTCGTGCGCAGTAGTGACCCCCCGTCACTAATGGCGCGCTGGTATCTGCCTCCCCCCATTTGCCGCGGGACAGTTCCTGCCAAGCGCTCGGGACCGACGCGGAACGTTAACGCCGACTGGGACGCGGGCGCGCTGCAGCCGGAACGCGTGCCTCGCCCTAATCGAAGGCGGGGTCGACTCCGCCGTCCTGAAACCCTTGCCGCGGCAGTATGGACGTGGTCTAATACCATCCATATGGATGCTATAAGGATGGTACACAGATGGCTGGCGTGAGCCTGGATGCGCGGTCGAGAATCGGCGAAACCGAGAAATTGACGATCAACCTCGGGGTCGTCGATCTAGGGCAAATCGATCTCCTGGTGCAGGAGGGCTTCTACTCCAACCGCACCGACTTGATCCGAACGGCAATCCGCAATCAGCTATTGGTCCATGGCGAAGCGGTCAAGCGAACGGTCGCTCGCCGCACCCTCGTGCTCGGACTGCAGCATTTCCGCCGTGCAGACCTTGAACGTGTCCGGGCCGCTGGACACATGCTGCAAATCCAGGTCCTCGGCCTGGCGCGGATCGCCGACGATGTCTCACCTGAGCTGGCCCGCGCCACCATCCGGTCGGTCGAAGTTCTCGGCGCGTTTCACGTCAGCGCGCCGGTGCGGAAGGCCCTCGCCGATCGCATTCTCTGAAGTGTCTTTCTCCAGGAAAATTGAACTTGAAAATCCAAAAGGCATTGCCCGTTCCATTGGTCCAGAACTTCAAACCGCACGAGCCAAAGCAATCGCCCCACCGGTTCGATGTCAGCGGAATTACCGAAACGATTCAGCGTGCGCTTGCCGCCGCCGGGTTGAACACGCAGTCCGGTCCGATGAAGGGCGTCACCGACATGATTCATCAGGCTTTGTCAGCCGCAGGTTTGGCCCAGCGCTCAGTCACGCCAAGTGAGCATGGTGTGACCATCGATGGGACTTCCCGCGAGATCGACACGCAGTACAGCGACATCGACGGCACTCGTGCAGAACCGGCTTCACGCGTCGATGAACCCCTCCCCGGTACATTCGTGAACCGTTCATTCACGAACAATGCAGGAACGCGCAACTACATGCTCTACGTTCCCGGGAGCTATACGGCGGAATCGAGCGAACCGGTTCCAGTGGTCGTGATGCTTCATGGTTGCACGCAATCCCCGGACGATTTCGCGGCCGGCACCCGAATGAACGCGTTGGCCGACCAACACGGCTTCCTGGTGATCTATCCCACCCAAGCCGCCAATGCGAACGGATCGAGGTGTTGGAATTGGTTCCGGCCCGAAGATCAAATCCGGGATTCCGGGGAGCCGTCGCTCATCGCCGGTATAACACGGGAGGTTGCGTCGGCATATCGCGTTGATGCGCGGCGAATCTTCGTTGCAGGCATGTCCGCGGGCGCATCCATGGCGGTGATCCTTGGCGCAATGTACCCGGAGCTGTATATCGCGGTCGGCGCCCATTCTGGTTTGCCTTACGGAGCCGCTCACGACATGCCTTCAGCATTCTCGGCGATGCAAGATGGTGCTGCGCTCCCTGGCAAATTCAAACCGTCGAACGCAACACCGTCTGATCGCGCCGAAGGGTTGAACTGGACTCCCACCATCGTCTTCCATGGCGACCACGACCGAACGGTGAACGCGCGCAACGCAGACGCAATCGTTGAGCAGGTCACCGTTGTTGGATCTGACCAACAACCTCTGCGTGCCAATGTCCAGACGGGAACGGCGCCGGGCGGCCGCAGGTACAGCCGCACGGACTACGTGGACCACGCCAACCAGGCCGTAGTCGAGCACTGGATGGTGCATGGGGCTGGACATGCGTGGTCTGGCGGCAGTCCAAACGGTTCCTTCACCGACCCGACGGGTCCCGATGCCTCCGCCGAGATGATTCGCTTCTTCTTTTCACAACGGCGTGCTGGTACTTCGTAATGGAAAGAAGATCTCGCGGTTGAGACTCGAAAAATTGCGCCGTTTCGCGATTACGGCACCATGTGCTGACATGGGCGCGCCCCTCGACGGTGCGATTCAAGTGGCTTCGACGCGTCTCGAGCATGGCGGACCTCGCGCTTGTCATGCGCGAGGGGACGCCAGGTGGCTTGGAGATTCCCTGCTCGTCGACACGCTTCAGGGAAACCTTCACGGCAGATCAGGAAGGCCCTGCACAGGAGGGATCCGTGCGCGGATGCGCGAAACCGTGTAGCGCATGACCTCCGCCGTCCACTGGGAATCGCCGGTTTGCGGCAGTCCAAAAAGGCGCAAGTCGAGCGCGAGGTTGGTGATGTAAAGAAAACCGTCGCTCATGACCAGACTCGCCGGGAACAGCAACCCGATCGCCGCGCCATGCGGATCGATGCCGTCGAAGTCGCCCAACTTGGCGATCGCGCGCCCGGAGGGATCGAGCACGACGATTTCGTTCGCCTGGTTGGCTGCGACCCAAATATTGTCGGCGCCATCGATCAGCAAACCGTCGGCGCCGTTGATGCTGTTCACGAACACCGATGGCTCATCCGGCACGCCTCCGCTCACCGCGATCTGCACCACCGTGTCGTTGCCGGTGTTGGCCACGAACAGGGTGTCGCCGGCCCTGTTGAACGCCAGGCCATTGGCTCCGAAGGGTGGAACGCCGGTCGTTGCGAGCAGCGGGCTGGACACCCACTCCGTACCGGCACCGCCTGCCGGCCCCGTTTTCCAGATTCTTCCCAAGAATGAATCGGACACATACACGTTACCGTCGGTGTCGAAGGTGAGCGCGTTCAGTCCGGCGCCCACGCTCGCTGTCATGAACACCGATGACGCCCCGGTGAATGGGTCCACTCTAAGTACTTGGGCCGCCCCGCCGCCGAGGACGGGCCCGAAGTCGATCACGAGCAGTTCCTCCGTGCCCGGGCGGAAAGCGAGGCCGAGCAGCTGCGGGCTCGCCCCCTGGACCACGACTTGGCGCAGAAACTTGCCGCTCGAACTGAAGACGACCACTTGCCCCGGCGTGGAGCCGGTCGGGTCGAAGGTCGTGACGTAAATGTTTCCCTTGGTGTCGGCCGTGATGCCCTCCGGATTCACTGCGCCCGGCGGCAGGGTTGCGAACCCCGTCGCGGGGCTGCGAATCCAGGCATTCGCGGACGACGCGGCGAGCAGCAACAACACCAGTGCCAGTATGCTCCAGCGAGTCGATTTCATCGTGATCCTCCGTGGAAACTCTGGTGTGGATTCCGTGGTGGCGGCGCGACCGAAAAACAGGCCAATCAGCTGCAACAATTCAAGTATTTCGGGTTCGATGCGCTTCGTCAACCGGCGGAATCGGACCGGCAAGTGCCCGGCCGATGATATTGCTAGCAAGGTCGCCGTGAAGTCTGCTGCGATCGGTGGCGCCAGCTCGAAGCGCCCAGTCCCGACGCCGATGGTGGACACTGGATCGACGTCTGGAAATTGAGCGTGGCTGCGCGGAGGATTCGGATGTGCTTGAGAACCATCGTCGATCAAGGGCCCGGCGGCCGGGTGCTCATCGTGGATTCGATCACTCAGCTGACGTCTTCGGATTCCGGCGCGATCGTCGTCGCGGCTTCGCACGGCGGCGCCAGCTCGGCAGCCTATGCGCTGGCAGTACCGCTTGCCGCGGTCTTCTTCAACGACGCCGGCGTCGGCAAGGACCTTGCCGGCATCGTTGCGCTCGACATGCTCAATACCCGAGGTATTGCCGCCGGCGCAGTGGCGCACACCAGCGCACGAATCGGCGATGCACGGGACATGTGGGACCACGGCGTGCTTTCGTACGTCAATCCCATCGCAAGCTCACTTGGCCTCGCGCCCGGCGTGCAGCTGCGGATCGCAGTGCATGATCTCGTCCTCCGTTGGGAGGAAACTAGCCGGCCCGCGTGATAGGAGCCACTGCGGCGATCGCTGTGGATGGGGCGTGCGAGGCGCTTCGTAACGGGTTCCCTGCTTGCCTGTAAACTTCCACCCGCCGGCTGACACAACGGCGCTAGGTATTGAATCGCATCCAGCGTGGCGGTCAGCCCGACCAATCGTCGACCGCAACGCGTTGGCAGAGCTGCACTGCTTCAGGACTGGCGCGTCTCGGCGGGAACGTCGAGACCGCGAAGGAGTTCCGACATGCTCTACGAGCTCTACTACTGGGCATCCATTCAGGGGCGGGGTGAATTCGTGCGGCTTGCGCTCGAAGAGGCTGGCGCGCCCTACGTCGATGTCGGCCGGATCGAAGGCGGCGAAGAACGCATGCTTGCGCTGCTCGACGACGATGCGCCCTCCTGTCCACCATTCGCGCCACCGTTCCTGAAGGCCGGTAGGCGCCTTATCGGGCAGACGGCAAACATCCTGCTCTTCCTCGGCGAGCGCCATGGCCTCGCGCCGAAGGGTGATGCAGGACGTTACTGGACGCATCAACTTCAACTCACGTTTGCCGACTTGGTCGTCGAAGTGCACGACACCCATCATCCGATCGCGGCTGGCCTCTACTACGAGGATCAGCGGCCCGAAGCGAAACGGCGCGCTGCGGACTTTGTAACGAACCGGCTGCCGAAATACTTGCGCTACTTCGAGCGCGTGCTGGCGAGCAACCCGAGCGGGCCCGCCCATCTCGTCGGAGCCCGACTTACCTATGCCGACCTGTCGTTGTTCCAGGTCGTGGCCGGCCTGCGCTACGCCTTCCCGAAGGCAATGGCGCGAACAGCGAGGCGTTGTCCACAGGTGATGGAACTGCACACCCGGGTCGCGGCCCGTCCGCGGATTTCCGCCTATCTTGCGTCGGAGCGTCGGCTACCGTTCAATCAGCAGGGAATATTCCGCAACTATCCGGAGCTCGACCGATAGTCGGCAGCAGCACTCGGTTCTGGGTCGCCAACGCGCTCGCGGGTCGACTCCTTCGCCAGTAATCTGGCGATCGGGATTCGGCTTGGGCATCGTTACGCGTTCCGGGCGGAGAATGCTTCCCGCCGCGAATGTCTTGCCAATCCAAAACAGCACAGCAGGAGAACACTGATGCCAACCGTTTACGTTACCGTCACCGAGACCGTGACCGGAGCCGGGAAGGCGATCTCGATTTCGGTCGATCAGGATCCAGTCGATATCAGCAAGGAACGCCCCGATGTTGACGTCACGATCAGTTGGGAGCTAGTGAACTCCGAGGGATGGGACTTCATACATACTCACAAGGGCATTGACGTCGATGCGCCTGCGGCGAAATTCAACAATCGTGGTTCAACGCACAATTGGAAGAAGCACGGCGTGGTCCGAAACAAGAATCAGCAGGACGGCAATGACTACCAGTACACAATCAGCGTGACGGACGGCAAGACGACGGCGACCTGGGACCCGTGGATCCGCAACTGAAGGCCCCCAGCTCGAGCATTGCGTTCGTGTGCCGCGGTAATCGGGTAATGCCCGAGGTCGCGGCCCGTTACTTCGGCGGTGACGCCTCGATCGCGATGGACGCGAACCAGGCACTGAGGTCCGCTATCTCGGCATCGGTCAGCGGCTTGGCGATCACACTCATGATTTCGTTGGTGCGCTTGCCGCTGCGGTAGGCTTTCAGTTGTTCTGCCAGGTAGACCTCGGGCTGCCCGGCGAGGTGCGGGGTGTTGGGAGCGGTGCTGACTCCCGAACTCGCCGTGGCAGACGGTGCACATTCGCGCCTTGGCGCGGCCGGCGCCGACATCAGCCTGTGCCGCACCCATCCCGCAAGCGAGCGCGCACGCGAGCGCGCATCCGAGCGCGATCCGAATCATCGACCTTGTCATGGATCGCTTCCTCCGCCAGACGAAAAACGGGCCGGGGATCCCCGGCCCGTCAGGCTCGAGCTACGCCGTCACGGTCGGGTCACAGTCGTCACATGCCCACGTAGGTGACGCGGTACAGCGCGCCCGCAAAGTCGTCGCTGATCAGCATCGAGCCGTCCTTCATCATCGCCACATCGACCGGGCGGCCGCGGTACAGGCCCGTTTCGGCGTCGAGCCAGCCTTCGGCAAAGACCTCGGTCTTGTCGGCCGTGCCGTCGCTCTTCAGGCTGGTGAACATGATGCGCGCGCCGATCGGCGTGGTGCGGTTCCACGAGCCGTGCTGCGCCGAGAACAAGCCGCCCTGGTATTTCGCCGGGAACGCCTTGCCGGTGTAGAACGCGAGGCCGAGGTCGGCTGCGTGCGCGTCCATGTAGACCTGCGGGTCCGTGATGTTCGGCGGCAGCGGATCCTTGTCGTACCCGAACTCGGTGATTCGCGTCTTGCCCTGCTTCCACGGGTAACCGAAGAACATGCCGGGACCGGTCGCACGGTTGATTTCGCCGGCGGGGATGTCGTCTCCCATGCCGTCGGTCTGGTTGTCGGTGAACCACAACGTCTTGTCCTTCGGGTTGAACTCGAGGCCCACCGAGTTGCGGATCCCGGTGGCGTAGACCTCGCGCTTGCTGCCGTCGAAGGCGTTCATGCGCACGATGCCGCCGATGCCCACCTTGTTGAACAGCGCGAGCTTGTCGCGCGGCTGAACGTTGTACGGCTGGCCGAGCGTGATGTAGAGCATGCCGTCGGGGCCGATTCTGCACGTGCGCGCATGGTGGTTGTACGACTCCTCTTCGACCGGGATCAGCTTGCCTTGCGGCACCACCTCGATCACCGCGACGTCCCCGCCTTCGTAGAAGAACTCGGCGGCCGGGAAATTGAGGACCCGGTTGTGCTCGACCACGATCAGGAAGCCGTCCTTGGTCCAGCAAACCCCGTTGGGCACGTGAAACTTCGCCGACGGCGCGAATGGCTTGACCTCGTCGGCGACGCCATCGCTGTTGCGGTCGGTGACGGCCCAGACGGTGTTCTTGCGGGTGCCGACAAACAGCATGTTGGTGGACGGCGCCACGGCCATGTGACGCGCATCCGGCACCACCGCGTAGAGCTCGATCTTGAACCCGGGCGGCAGCTTGATGCGCTTGAGATTCTCGCGGAGGGCGTCGGCGTTCTTGCCGGTCTGCGGCACCGGCGGCATGCTCGGATCCACGCCCGACACCTTCATCTGCTTCAGATTCTCGATGTTTTGCTGGGCGGTTGCGGCCATCGGCAGCGCAAGCGCCAGCGAGGAAGCCAACAGCCCAATGCCCAACGACTTGGAGGCACGCATCTGTATTCTCCTTGATGAACTCGAACGAACCGACGAGTGCGCCGCAGGTAGGCGCGGCGGGCACGGTTCCGGGTTTCTAATTGTCACCGAATACGGCCAGAACGTTTTCGGGGGAGCCAGCATACACCAGCCTGGCTGCACTGTTAATCTACAACGGTTCTCGGGAATTCGTAAGGGAATCCTCGTTGAATGGTGGCAGGCGCTTGCCAATCGAGGCGGCGCGGCTGCCGTAAAGTAAACTTGCCGTGATCGCTTGCCCGAAAGATCCCGGCGTGCAGGAACGACCCGCCGTCACCACTTTTCTTTTTACCGACATCGAGGGCAGCACCCGGCTGTGGGAACAGGAGCCGGAGCGGATGCCCTCGGCGCTCGCGCGTCACGACGCGCTCGCCCGGGCGGCGGTCGAACGCCATCGCGGGCTGGTCGTGAAGACGCTGGGTGATGGCGTCCACGCAGCCTTCGACGATCCCGTCGATGCGATCGCTGCGGTGCTCGAGTTGCAGCAGGCACTCGCCGATCCCGACGCCACCGGCGGCATTGCCATCAAGGTCCGGTGCGGTTTGCATGCGGGTATCAACGAGCGCCGCGACAACGACTTCTTCGGCACCGTCGTCAATCGTGCGGCACGTGTCATGAGCGCTGCCCATGGCGGTCAGGTGCTCCTGACGGAGGCCGTGGCCGCGCTTGCTGCCGACCGTCTGCCATCCGCGGTTGCGTTGCGCGATCTGGGGACCGTGCGGCTGCGCGATCTCGCAAGTCCCGAGCATGTCTACCAGGTCGTGCATCCCGGTCTGCGGCAGGATTTTCCCGCGCTACGCTCGCTCGAAGCCACGCCGAACAACCTGCCACAGCAGGTGACGTCGTTCATCGGTCGCGAGCGAGAGCTGGCCGAAGCGAAGGCGCTGCTGGAAAACACTCGGCTGTTGACCCTTCTCGGTGCGGGCGGAATCGGCAAGACGCGACTTTCCCTGCAGATCGCCGCCGACGTGCTGGACGACTACCCCGATGGCGTTTGGTTCGTGGAACTCGCTCCGGTCGCGGACGCGAGGCTGGTTCCGCAGGCGGTTGCGTCGGTCCTCGGCGTGAAGGAAGAAATGGGCCGGCCCGTGGTCGAGGCGCTGGTGAAGTTCGTCCAGGACAGGCACGTGCTGGTGATCCTGGACAACTGCGAACACCTGATCCGCGATTGCGCCGAGCTCGCCCGCCAGTTGTTGCAGGCAGGTGCGCAGGCTGAAGATCCTGGCCACCAGCCGCGAGCAGCTGCACGTCGCGGGCGAGAGCACCTTTCCCGTGCCTTCCCTTTCGATTCCCGCCCGGGAAAGTGGTGCGACACTGGCGGACCTGGAGCAATGCGAGGCCGTGCGCCTGTTCGTGCATCGCGCCGCCGCGGTGCAGCCGGCCTTCCGCTTAACCTCGGAGAATGCGCCGGCGGTCGCCGAAGTCTGTCGCCGCCTCGACGGCATTCCGCTGGCGCTCGAGCTTGCGGCAGCACGCGTGCGAGCCCTGTCGGTGGACAAGATTGCCGAGCGCCTAGGCGACCGGTTCCGCCTTCTGACCGGCGGGGATCGGACCGCCTTGCCGCGGCAGCAGACCCTGCGTGCGCTGATCGACTGGAGCTACGACCTGCTCGCCCCGCGCGAGCGGGCCGTGCTCCGGCGACTTGCCGTGTTCGCGGGTGGATTGACGCTCGAGGCCGCCGAAGAGGTGGGGGCGGGAGGCGACGTCGATCAAACGGACGTACTCGACCTCCTGACGCACCTGGTCGACAAATCGTTAGTCGAGGCCGACGCCGAGCGCGAGCGTTACCGGTTGCTTGAAACCGTGCGGCAGTATGCGGAGGAATGCCTGGTCGAGTCCGGCGAAGCGGAGTCGGCGCATACCCGGCACCTCTCCTTTTTCCTGTTGCTGGCGGAGACGGCGCGTCCGGAGCTCGAAGGTCCGGACCAAGGCGCGTGGCTCGAACGGCTCGATGTCGAACGCGAGAATCTCCTGTCCGCGCACCGGTGGTGCGATCGCGCTCCGGGAGGAGGGGAGCTTGGCTTGCGGCTGGTTCACGCGATCAGGCACTACTGGTTCTTTCGCGGGCTTCTTGGGCTCGGCCATCGCGTAACGGTCGAGGCGCTCGGTCGCGCCGGGGCGCAGGAGCGAAGCCTCTCCCGATGCCGGGCCCTTTTCGATGCAGGGCAGCTATGTTCGTTCATGGGTCGCTACGCACAGGCGCACGACCATTTGATGGAAGGCCTGGCCATCGCCCGTGCGATCGGGGACCGTCCGATGATCGCCGCGGTGCTGCAGCCGCTCGGAATGGTGGCGAGCGGGCGCTCCGACCTCGCTGCCGCGCGGTCGTATCTGGAGGAGGCGGTCGCACTGGAACGGGAGCTGGGGAACAAACGCGGGCTCGCCAGCGCGATCAACGGCCTGGCACAACTCCAACGCGAGACAGGGGCGCTGGATGCAGCCGAGCGGCTCTACGAGCAGGTGCTGGCGCTTGCCCGCGAGCTCGGCGATCGTGAGGTGATCGCGATCGTTCTTCTCAATCTTGCGATGGTGTCGATCGAACGCGGGTCCGGCGACCGCGTGAGTCCCATGCTGCTCGAGGTTCTGGCGATCGCCCGCGAAATCGGATCGAAACCGGCAGGACAGAGCGCCCTCGAGGTTTGCGCAGGACTCGGCGCGTCGCGTGCGGAGTGGGCGCGCGCCGCGCGATTCTTCGGCGTGGCAGAGGCGCAGACGGGGGAGACGGGAATCTGCCGCGATCCTGCCGACGAGGCGTTCCTCGCGCCGCTGATGACTAAGGCGCGCGACGCGCTGGGCGCGGCTGGCTATGACGAGGCCGTAGGTGCCGGCCGAGCTCTCCCATACGGGTCGGCATTGGATGAAGCCCGCGCGTGGCTGACCGCCTCCGCGTGAGGGATGCCGCCTTGGGCGCCGATCCGCACGAAGGTTCCTTGGCGCGCCGGCGCCAGCGGCCATGGCACGGCGCTCAGCCGCGATCGATGCTCAATTGACCGGGGCCGAGTCTGCTGGGCTCAGGGCAGGTCGAACAGCAAGACCTCCGCCGCGTCGCCGCGATCGATCGTAACGGCACTCTCGCCGGTGATCAATGCCGCATCGCCGGCGCCGAGCTCGATGTCGTTCATCGCGACGCGGCCGCGAGCGACGTGCAGATAAGCGCGGCGACCAGGGTCGAGCGTGTGCGCGACCTTTGCGTCGCGGTCGAGGAGGGTCGCGAACAGCCGCGCGTCCTGATGGATGGTCACTGCGGCGCCCGAGTTCGTCGGGCCGGCGATGAGCGCAAGCCGGTTACGCTTGGTCTCGGCAGGAACGTTCGTCTGCTCGTACGAGGGCGTGATGCCGCGCGTCGCCGGTTCGATCCAGATCTGCAGGAAATGCACGCGCTCGGTCGACGACGGGTTGTACTCGCTGTGCAGCACGCCGCGTCCGGCGCTCATGCGCTGCACATCGCCGGGGACGATGACCGAGCCATTGCCCATGCTGTCCTTGTGCTCGAGACTCCCGTCGAGCACATAGGTGACGATCTCCATGTCGCGATGGCCGTGCGTGCCGAAGCCCTTCCCCGGTTCCACCCGGTCCTCGTTGATGACCCGGAGCGGTCCGAACCCCATGTGCGCAGGGTCGTAATAGTCGGCGAAGGAGAAACTGTGGAACGAGTCGAGCCAGCCGTGGTGCGCGTGGCCGCGCTCGGCGGCGCGTCGCAACGTGATCATTCGCGTCTCCGGTCCATTCGCGATCCCCCGGACGGTCGGGTGTTGAACGTGACTTCCATGCTACGTCAGTCGCAACGTGGAAGTAAGTGCCGAGTCCGGTAACGAATGGCATCATCGCGACTTCGGCAAAGAGCATCGGGCCAGACGCAGACCGGAAATGGCGGCGCGTCAAGCGGCACGGGACCTGCGCGACATCACGGCACCCGTGGCAGGTACCAGGCGCCGGAATGGGTAGAATGGCTCCTCGCCCGCATTGCCGAGTCACACGGAGGCCCGCATGGACGACCAACTCCGCATCGCCGCACTGGAATACCACCGCCTGCCGACCCCGGGCAAGATCTCGGTCACGCCCACCAAGGGGCTCATCAACCAGCACGACCTGGCGCTCGCGTATTCGCCCGGAGTGGCGGCCGCCTGCGACGCGATCGTGGCGGATCCGGGCGAAGCGCGCTCGCTGACCTCCCGCGGCAACCTGGTCGCGGTGATCACCAATGGCACCGCGGTGCTCGGCCTCGGCAACATCGGACCATTGGCCGGCAAGCCGGTGATGGAAGGCAAGGGGTGTCTGTTCAAGAAGTTCGGCGGCATCGACGTGTTCGACATCGAAATCGCCGAAACCGATCCGGAGAAGCTCGTCGACACGATCGCCCGGCTGGAGCCGACGTTCGGCGGCATCAACCTGGAGGACATCAAGGCGCCGGACTGCTTCTATGTCGAACGGAAGCTGCGCGAGCGCATGAAGATCCCCGTGTTCCACGACGATCAGCATGGCACGGCGATCGTCGCGGGCGCGGCGATCCTCAACGGGTTGAAGGTCGTGGGCAAGGACATCGCCAAGGTCAAGCTCGTCTGTTCCGGGGCCGGTGCCGCCGCGATCGCCTGCCTCGATCTCCTGGCCGGGCTCGGCCTGGACCGCGCCAACGTCTTCGTGTGCGACAGCAAGGGCGTGATCCATGTCGGTCGCGAGTTCCCGATGGAGGCCAACAAGGCCCGGTACGCGCGCGAAACCAAGGCGCGGTCGCTGTCGGACGCGATCGAGGGCGCCGACATCTTTCTCGGACTGTCCGGACCGAAGGCGCTGACCCAGGACATGGTCAAGGTGATGGCGCGCGATCCGCTGATCCTGGCGCTCGCCAATCCGGAACCGGAAATCCTGCCCGAGCTCGCGAAGGCGGTGCGGCCGGACGCGATCATCGCAACGGGCCGCTCCGACTATCCCAATCAGGTTAACAACGTCCTGTGCTTCCCGTTCATCTTCCGCGGGGCGCTCGACGTCGGCGCGACCACGATCACCGAGGAAATGAAGCTCGCGTGCGTGCGCGCGATCGCGGAGCTCGCGCACGCGGAGCAATCGGACATTGTCGCCCAGGCGTATGCCGGCGAGGACCTCGCGTTCGGTCCGGAATACCTGATCCCGAAGCCGTTCGATCCCCGCCTGATGGTGATCGTGCCGCCTGCGGTCGCCAAGGCTGCGATGGACAGCGGCGTCGCGACGCGGCCCATCGCCGATTTCGACGCGTACCGCGAGCGCCTGTCGCAGTTCATCTACCACTCCAGCCTCATCATGAAGCCGGTGTTCGCGGGCGCCAAGCGATCGCCGAAGCGGGTGGCCTTTGCCGAAGGCGAGGAGGAGCGCGTACTGCGCGCCGTGCAGGTGATCGTCGACGAGGATCTCGCCAAGCCCGATGCTGATCGGCCGCCCCGAGGTGATCGCGGCCCGCATCGCAAAGTTCGGATTGCGGCTCGTCGCGGGAAGTGATTTCGAGCTCGTCAACATCAACAGCGACCCGCGCTATCGCGCGTGCTGGCAGCTCTACTACCAGCTGATGGGACGCAAGGGCATCTCGCCCGAGGATGCGAAGGAGGCCGTGCTCCGCAAGCCCTCGCTGATCGGTACGCTGCTCCTGCGGATGGGCGAATGCGACGCGCTTCTCTGCGGCACCGTGGGCAAGTACCAGGCGCACTTGCGCCATGTCGCGGACGTTATCGGCCTGCGTCCGGAGGCGCCGGTGTTCGCCGCGATGAACGCGCTGCTTCTTTCCAATCGCACGCTGTTCATCTGCGACACCTACGTGAACCGGGACCCTTCGGCCGAGCAGCTGGTCGGGATCGTGCAGCTCGCGGCGGAAGGGATCCGCCGGTTCGGACTCGTTCCCAAGGTGGCCCTGCTGTCGCATTCGAATTTCGGCAGCGAGGATTCGCGATCCGCGCGCAAGATGCGCGAGGTGCGCGAGCGGTTGATCGAGCAGGCGCCGGGGCTCGAAGTGGATGGCGAAATGCACGGCGATGCCGCGCTGTCCGAAGCGATCCGCGCACGGGTGCATCCGGACTCGACGTTGAAGGGCGAGGCCAACCTGCTGGTCATGCCGAATCTCGATGCGGCGAACATTTCGTTCAACCTGCTCAAGATCACGGGTGGGGAGGGCGTGACGATCGGTCCGATCCTGCTCGGCGCGCTGCAAGCCGGTGCTGATCGCGACGCCGTCCGCGACCGTGCGCCGTCTGGTCAATCTGGCGGCGCATGCGGTGGTCGCGGCATCTGCTTCCCCGGCCTGAACCGCGGCGGGGACATCCACCGAGCAGGTCCCTTGGTCATGATCGCGCGCCTTTTCCCGGCGCGCGATGCGATGCCGGACCAACAAAAAGCCGGGCATTGCGCCCGGCTTTTTTCGACAGCGGTATTCCGCGGTTGCGGAATTACGCCATCTGGATGTTGCTCGCCTGCTTGCCCTTCGGACCCGTCGTCACTTCGAACGAGACCTTCTGGCCTTCCTTCAACGTCTTGAATCCCGGCATGTTGATCGCCGAGAAATGCGCGAACAGATCCTCACCGCCGCCATCGGGAGTGATGAAGCCGAAGCCCTTCGCGTCGTTGAACCACTTCACAGTTCCAGTTGCCATTTCGCAATTTCCTCAAGAACAAATAAAGATATCGGGACGAATCCCGGCCAATGTTTCGATCTCAAGGAAAGAACGGCGGTAGAACGAGCGCAAAGCGGTCGAACAGGTCGTACTTACTGCCTTGAAACTAAAACACTTTGGAAAGGATACAGGGATCCAGGGCGCCGCGCCAGCGCTTTTTTCGGGGCTCAGCCGGACAAGCTCGGCCCGGACGAGCGCGGCGCCGGCGCCTAGCGAGCGAAGCTTGCTGCGCGCGACGTCGCGTTCGAGCGGAACCATGCCGCAGTTGGTGCACGGGTAAAGGCGCTCCGGCGGGCACGTGGCCGAGCGCCGCCCGCAACGTCGCGGCGACCTCTTCCGGCGTCTCGACCCGGTCGGTCGCGACGTCGATCGCCCCGACCAGCACGTCCTTGCCCGGCCAGCAGTCCGAGCAACTCGATCGGCACCCGCGAGTTGGCGCATTCGAGCGAAACCTGCCCGATCGCGGAGCGTGCCAGCAGCGGAAAGATCCGCTCGTATTGCCGCCACTCCGAGCCCAGGGTCTTCTTCCACTCGACGTTCGCCTTGATGCCGTAGCCGTAGCAGATGTGGACGGCCGTGGCGCAGCGGAGCCCCGCTGCTGCGCGCTCGAGCGCGGCAACGCCCCAGTCGCGAACCTCGTCGAAGTAGACGTTGAACGCCGGTTCGTCGAACTGGATGACGTCGATGCCCGCCGCAGCGATCGCGCGCGCCTCGTCGTTGAGGATTTCGGCGAACGCCCAGGCGAGCTTTTCGCGGCTCCCGTAGTGCGCGTCGTAGAGCGTGTCGACCATCGTCATCGGGCCGGGCAGCGTGAACTTCGTCCGGCGATCCGTCGCCTGGCGCAGGAAGGCGCGCATCGTCGACGAACACCGGGTGGCGGCGCGCGACCGGGCCGACGACCACCGGGACGTCGGCGTCGTATCGGTTGCGGATCCGGACGGTCTTCCGGTGCTCGAAATCGACGCCGTCCAGCCCTTCGATGAACGACGTCACGAAATGGCGGCGCGTCTGCTCGCCGTCGGTGACGATGTCGATGTCCGCCGCTTCCTGGTCGCGCAGCACGAGGCGCACGGCGTCGCGCATGCCTTCGGCAAGCGCGGCGCCTTCGAGCCGCCATGGGGCCCACAGCACGTTCGGCGCTGCGAGCCACGACGGCTTGGGCAGACTGCCGGCGATCGTCGTCTGCAATAGTCGGTTCATTTGGGCGGGAGGCGCGGCAGCGGTCGGCGGGGCAGGCGAAAGGACGCAGGATTATAGCGGCGCACGTAGCGGGCTTGCATGCAAATCGGTCAGGCCACTTGACCAATGGGCGCCCACGACGTACCGTTCGCCCCGATCGGACTGAGGCGCTGCGAACCCCGAAGCGTCCGACGAGGAGCTGCGCAGCTGCCGGCCCCCGATTGCGTCCGGCTCGTCCCCGACCCGACCATGCCCAGGATCCTGTTCGCCGACCACGATTTTCCGGACGTCGAGCTCGAGCGCGCGCTCTTCGCCGCCGCCGGCGTCGACCTCGTGGTCGCGCAGGCAAAGACCGAGAACGGCGGTCATCGACGCCGCGCGCGACTGCGACGGCATCCTGCTGCAGTACGCACCGATCACCGAGCGCGTCGTTGCCGCACTTGCCGAACGTCGGGCATCGTCAGCCGCATCGGCGCCGGCTTCGATACCGTCGACACCGAGGCCTGCGCGAGGCACGGCGTCTGGGTCGCCAATTCGCCGGACTACGGCGTCGGCGAGGTCGCGACGCATGCGCTTGCGCTCGCCCTCGCGCTGATGCGCAACATCGTCGCCTACCACCGCGACATCCACGCCGGCAAGTGGCACTACCTCTCGTCGGGACCGCTGCGCCGCGCGAGCAACATGACGCTCGGCATCGTGGGGCTGGGCCGTATCGGCAAGCGGATGGCGCACGTCGGCCGCAACGTGTTCCACCGCGTCATCGCCTGCGATCCCTACCTCATCGACGGCGATTTTCCGGCTTACGTCGAGCGCGGCGACCTGTCCGAGGTATTCGGCGCGAGCGACGTCGTCTCGCTGCACGTGCCGCTCACCGCCGAGACTCGGGGCATGATCGGCGCGACGGTGCTCCGGTCCGCGAAAGCAGGGCATCTTCCTCGTCAACACCGCGCGCGGGGCCGTCGTGGATGTCGATGCCGCGCTGGCGGCGCTCGAAAGCGGAACGCTGGCGGGCCTGGGGCTCGACGTGCTGCCCGAGGAACCCATGCCGGCCGACTCGGCGCTTCTCGGTCATCCGCGCGTGATCCTGACCCCGCACGCCGCGTTCTTCTCGGTCGAGGCGGAGCGCGAATTGCGGCGCAAGGCGGCGCAGAACATCGTCACCTGGCTCGCCACCGGCCGGCCGGACTACGTGGTCGCCGCCGGCACCCGCCGGCCGCAGGGAGTGACAGCGTGAGCACGCCGCGAGCTGTGCTCGGGCCGGACGCCGATCACCGCGCTCCGCCCAGTTACCGCAGCGCGTCGCGCCATCGCTGACCGAACGACCATGGCAGGCGTCGCGATTCGTTCGGTCCACAAGCACTTCGGATCCACGCACGTGATCCGCGGCGTCGACATCGCGATCGCCGACGGCGAATTCTGCGTGCTGGTCGGCCCGTCCGGGCTGCGGCAAGTCGACGCTGCTGCGGATGATCGCCGGACTGGAGGAGATCTCCGAGGGCGAGATCGCGATCGGCGCCACCGTCGTCAACCGCGTGCCGCCGAAGGAGCGCGACATCGCGATGGTGTTCCAGAACTACGCGCTCTACCCGCACATGACGGTGCGCGACAACATGTCGTTCGCGCTGATGCTCGCGAAGCAGCCGAAGACCGAGATCGAGGCGCGCGTCAGGAAAGCCGCCGACATCCTGGGCCTCGCGCCCTATCTCGACCGCTATCCGCGCCAGCTCTCCGGCGGCCAGCGGCAGCGCGTGGCGATGGGGCGCGCCATCGTCCGCGATCCGCAGGTCTTCCTGTTCGACGAGCCGCTGTCGAACCTCGACGCCAAGCTCCGTGTGCAGATGCGCACGGAGATCAAGGAGCTGCACCAGCGGCTCAAGACGACGTCGATCTACGTGACGCACGACCAGATCGAGGCGATGACGATGGCCGACAAGATCGTCGTGATGCGCGACGGCGTGGTCGAGCAGACCGGCGATCCGCTTGACGCTCTACGACCGTCCGGCGAACACGTTCGTCGCCGGCTTCATCGGCTCGCCGGCCATGAACATGATTCCGGGCACCGCGCGTGTCGCCACGGACGCCGCCCACGTCGAGTTCGGCGATGGCGTAACGTTGCCGCTGCCCCGCGGCGCGCGGGCGGCGGACGGACAGGGAGTGCTCTACGGCATCCGGCCCGAGCATTGCGCGCTTGCGCCGGCGGGCTTGCCGGTCGAGATCGTCGTCGTCGAGCCCACCGGCGCCGACACGCAGCTCTACTGCCGGTTCGACGGCCGCGAAATGACGGCGACGCTGCGCGACCGTACCGAATGTCGCGCCGGCGACCGGATCCATCTGACGCCCGATCTCGATCGGGCGCATTTGTTCGACGCGGCGAGCGGTCAGCGCCTCGTCGCCTGAAATTCGAGCGAGCGCATCCGACTCGAAATCCACCACCACAAAGGAGGAATGCATGAGCAAGTTCAAGCGTCGCGATTTCCTGAAGACGTCCGCCGGTCTTGCCGCCGGTGCCGCCGCCCCCTTCATCTGGATCAAGGATGCGAACGCGCAGTGGAGCAATACGCCGGAAAAGGGCGCGAAGCTGCGGGTGCTGCGCTGGAAGCGCTTCGTGCAGGGCGACGAGGACCAGTACCTGGCCAACGTCAAGAAATTCAGCGACAAGTACGGCGTCGAGGTGCGCGTCGACGCCGAAGGCTGGGAGGACGTGCGGCCCAAGGCGGCGGTCGCCGCGAACACCGGCGCCGGCCCGGACATCATCCTGTCGACCAACGACGACGCCAACCTCTATCCGGAAAAGCTGCTCGACGTCACCGACGTCTGCACGTACCTCGGCGCGAAGTACGGCGGCTGGTATCCGGTGTGCGACCCCTACCTGCGGCCCGATGGCAAGAAGTGGATCGGCGTCCCGCTCGGCGTGGCGGGCGTTTGCATGGTGTACCGCGAGAGCCACATGAAGGCGGCGGGCTTCGACAGCGTTCCCGAAGGACACCGACGGCTTCCTCAAGCTGTGCAAGGCGCTCAAGGACAAGGGCACGCCGCCGGGATTCGCGCTCGGCAACGCGACCGGCGACGGCAACACCTGGTGCTACTGGCTGTTGTGGGCCTTCGGCGGCAAGCTCGTCGACAAGGACAACAAGGTCGTGATCGACAGCCCGGAGACGATCAAGGCGCTCGAGTACGCGAAGGAGCTCTACGGGACGTTCGTGCCCGGAACGCTGTCGTGGCTCGACCCGAACAACAACAAGGCGTTCCTCGACGGCCAGATCTCGCTCACCAACAACGGCATCTCGGTCTACTACGCCGCGAAGAACGCGACCGATCCGAAGGTCAAGGAAATGGCGGCGGACATCAACCACGCCAACATGCCGATCGGCCCGGTGGGCAGGCCGACCGAGTTTCAGCTGTTCTTCAACCAGATGATCTTCAAGTACACCAAGTACCCGAAGGCGGCGAAGGAATTCCTGCGCTTCATGATGGAAGCCGAGCAGATCGACCCGTGGGTGCAGGCGGCGATCGGCTACGTCGACGCCGGCGCTCAAGTACTACGAGAAGAATCCGATCTGGACCGTCGGATCCGAAGCACACGCCGTACCGCAATTCGATGGTGAACATGGTGCCGTCGGGCTACGCCGGGAAGATGGGCTACGCGTCGGCGGGCGCGCTGTCGGACTTCATCGTCGTCAACATGATCGCCGAGGCGGCGTCCGGATCGAAGACGCCGAAGGAGGCGGCGGAACGGGCGCAGAAGCGCGCGGAACGCTATTACAAGGTGTGAGGAGCCAGGCGTGGGGCTTCCTGTGCTTGCCCCGGGAAAGCCCCAGGTCGACTCCCATCCCGGACGACGCGAGCGTTGCGCTGCGTGATGGATCGAGTGCCGCCAAGCGACGGCGCTCGATCCGCGCCGTGCCGGCGCTCCCGGTGACCGGATCTCCTACAACATTCATCGCGCGCTGAAACGCGCCTGACCCCAAGACGAGCCTCGGCGTTCGATGGCATCACGGCACACCGTGCTTTCCCGCGTGCTCGACAACCGGCACTTGCTCGGGCTCGTTTTCATGCTGCCCGCAGCGGTGCTGCTGCTGCTGTTCCTGACCTACCCGCTGGGGCTCGGCACCTGGCTCGGATTCACCGACACCAAGATCGGGCGCAGCGGCGTCTGGATCGGCCTCGAGAACTTCGAGTTTCTCTGGGGCGACGAGGTGACCCGGCTCGCGCTGTTCAACACGCTCTTCTACACGGTTGTCGCAAGCGTCATCAAGTTCGCGCTGGGCCTGTGGCTCGCGCTGCTGCTGAACAAGCACCTGCCGTTCAAATCGTTTCTCCGCGCGATCGTGCTGTTGCCCTTCATCGTGCCCACCGCGCTTTCCGCGATCGCGTTCTGGTGGATCTACGATTCGCAGTTCTCGATCATCAGCTGGTCGCTGGTGAAGCTGGGCGTCATCGACCGGTACATCGATTTTCTCGGCGAGCCATGGCTTGCCCGGTTCTCGACGATCGCCGCCAACATCTGGCGCGGGGTCCCGTTCGTGGCGATCTGCCTGCTCGCCGGCCTGCAGACGATTTCGCCGTCGTACTACGAAGCGGCGAGCCTGGACGGCGCATCGGACTGGCAGCAATTCCGCCACGTGACGCTGCCGCTGCTAACGCCGATCATCGCGGTGGTCATGACGTTCTCGGTGCTGTTCACGTTCACCGATTTCCAGCTGATCTACGTGCTGACGCGGGGCGGCCCGCTCAACGCCACGCACCTGATGGCGACGCTGTCGTTCCAGCGGGCGATCCCCGGCGGCAGCCTGGGCGAGGGTGCGGCCATCGCCACGGCGATGGTGCCGTTCCTGCTCGCGGCGATCCTGGTCTCGTACTACGGCCTGCAGCGGCGTGCATGGCAGCAGGGAGGAGACGACAAGTGAGCAGCGCGAACGCCGTTCCCGACACCGTCGACTCGCAGGGGATGGGCTATCTCGTCTCTCTCCCGCGCCGGATCGTCACCGTGTACGTGCCGCTCGGCGCCTTCCTGATCGTGCTGCTGTTCCCGTTCTACTGGATGGTCATCACCACCTTCAAGCCGAACGAGGAGCTGCTCTCCCGCGAGGGCAATCCGTTCTGGGTGAAGAACCCGACGCTCGCCCACGTGAAGAAGCTGCTGTTCGACACCGCCTATCCGGACTGGCTCTGGAACACGATCCTCATCTCCGTGGTCGCGACGTTTCTGTCGCTGTTCGCGAGCGTGCTTGCCGCCTACGCGATCGAGCGCCTGCGTTTCAAGGGGTCGCGCTATGTCGGCATGAGCATCTTTCTCGCGTATCTCGTGCCGCCGTCGATCCTGTTCATTCCCCTGGCGGCGATCATCTACAAGCTTCAGCTCTTCGACACGCGGCTCGCGTTGATCCTCACCTATCCGACGTTCCTCATTCCGTTCTGCACCTGGCTGCTGATGGGCTATTTCAAGTCGATCCCGTTCGAGCTCGAGGAGTGCGCGCTGATCGACGGCGCCACCCGGCTGCAGATCCTGGTGAAGATCATCCTGCCGCTGGCGGTGCCCGGGCTCATCTCGGCCGGGATCTTCGCCTTCACGCTGTCGTGGAACGAGTTCATCTACGCGCTGACGTTCATCTCGTCCTCCGAGGTGAAGACGGTGCCGGTGGCTGTCGTGACCGAGCTGGTGGAGGGCGACGTCTACCACTGGGGGTCGCTGATGGCCGGGGCACTGCTCGGCTCGCTGCCGGTCGCTGTCCTCTACTCGTTCTTCGTCGAGTACTACGTGTCCGGCCTCACCGGAGCGGTCAAGGAGTAGGCGCCCGCGGCGAAGCGATGCGGTAGAATTGCCGCCTCACGCGCCACGGAGCGAACCCCATGAGCATCCAGGACAAGATCCGCAACCAGGTCACGACGAACCGTGTAGTGCTGTACATGAAAGGCGAGCCGAAATTCCCGCAGTGCGGGTTTTCGGCGACGGCAGTCGAGATCCTCAAGCGCTGCGGCGTGCAGGACTATCTCGCCGTCGACGTGCTGCAGGATCCGGAGATCCGCCAGGGCATCAAGGACTACTCGAGCTGGCCGACCGTTCCGCAGCTCTACGTCAATGGCGAGTTCGTCGGCGGCTGCGACATCATGCGCGAGATGTACGAGTCGGGCGAGCTGCAACAGGTCTTCGCGAAGCAGCCGGTGTGACCTCCCGCGGTCGGCGCCGCAGATTGCCCGCCCGGCGTGCGCCGCACCCTCTGCGGTGAGGCAGGTCCGCAGGCCCGTCCGTGTCCGGCTGACGAAGGCATGAGCTCGATTCGGGCCAGCGCGCAACACGCGCGCGACGCGCGCGCGACGCGCCTTGCACACTACTGTTTGGCGGTCGCGCTCGTAGCGCTGGCCTCGCTCGCAGGAGTGGCCACTGCGGCGGATGAGGCGAGACCAGCGATTGCCCCGCCTGCCGGTGCCGACTCCTCGCCGGCATCCTCACGTGCCGGGGCGGCTTCGATGCCGGCCGAAGCTGCTCCGACGGGCGTCTTGGCGCTAAAGTCGATCCGTAGCGTCGAACGCCGGCCCGAGGGGCGGCTGGTCATCTTCAATCGGCCGATATTCACTTTCCGGTCGGACTTCATCGGTGTGCCACCCGCCGAGCGCGCGGAAGCCGCACGCCACCGCATCAACTCGATACTGGAACTCGGCGGCGAAGGAAAGGTTACCTTCGAGGAGGCGCTTCGCGGCGCCATCGTCAAGATCGACGACAAGTTCGCGTTCATCATCTCCAACGATGACCTCGAGCTGGTCGAGGGCGAGTCCCTGACGAACGTTACCGAGGCCGCCGTCCACGCGTTGGAACAGGCGATCGCCGAGACGCGGGAGGCACGCGACGTGCGGTCGATGACCAACGCCGCGATCTGGGCGGGAGGGGCGACGGCCATCTATCTGTGCGTGTTATGGGCTCTCCGCGTCGTCGGACGCGCCTTCACCGGGCGGATGTTGCAGTTCGCAGACTCCAGGGCGGGACACCTGCAGATCGGCGGCACCGAAATCGTTCGGCGCGATCGTTTGCTGCGCGTCGTCGGTCATCTCGCTGCGCCTCGGGTTCTGGGCGATCGTGCTGCTCGTCACCTACGAGTGGGTCGGCTTCGTCCTCGGACTGTTTCCCGTTCACGCGGCCCTGGGGCGAGCAGCTCAACAGTTTCCTCGTCGAGACCGTCGCTCGACATCCTGACGGGGATGGCGGGGGCGGTCCCCGATCTTCTGATCGTTGTCGTGATCTTCGTGATCGCCCATACCGTAAACGGCTTGTTGCACAACTTCTTCGACGGCGTCCAGGCACGGCGTATCGAGGTCGACTGGCTCGATGCCGATTCGGTGCGGCCGACCCGACGCCTGGTGTCGATCGGCGTCTGGATTTTCGCGCTGGTGATGGCCTATCCGTACATCCCGGGGTCCGACAGCGAAGCGTTCAAGGGCCTGTCGGTGCTGCTCGGACTGATGATCTCGATCGGCGGATCGGGAATCGTCGGCCAGGCGGCCAGCGGGCTTGATCCTGATGTACACGCGCACGTACCGGCCCGGCGAGTTCGTCCGCATCGCCGACCATGAAGGCACGATCGTCGAGATGGGCATGTTCACGACGCGGCTGCGCACCGGCCTCGGCGAGGAGCTGACGCTTCCGAATTCGCTCGTCCTCGGGGCGGTCACGAAGAACTACTCGCGCGTCGTCAAGGGCGAAGGGTTCGTGGTGGATGCGACTGTCACGATCGGCTACGACGTGCCGTGGCGGCAGGTGCACGCGATGCTCGTCGAGGCGGCGCGCCGCACCGTAGGGGTGGTTCCCGAGCCCGCGCCGCACGTGTTCCAGACCGCGCTGTCCGATTTCTACGTCGAGTACCGCCTCGTCTGCCAGGGGGTTCCGACCGAGCCGAGGCCGCGTGCGCAAGTGCTCTCCGACCTGCACGCCAACATCCAGGACGTGTTCAACGAGCACGGCGTGCAGATCATGTCGCCGCACTACCTCGGCGATCCCGCGGAAAACAAGGTCGTGCCGAAGGAGAAGTGGTACGAGGCACCGGCCACGCGACCGAAGTGAGCTTACCCTCGGGAGCGCGTTCCCGGGGCACGATCGTCGGCGCTCAGAGCCGGCGGCAATACCAGGGGGAACCATGGAAGCCTTGAAGTCCAGCACCGACACGCTATTCATTCTCCTGGGCGCCGTGATGGTGCTCGCGATGCACGCCGGCTTCGCGTTTCTCGAACTCGGCACGGTGCGCAAGAAGAGCCAGGTGAACGCGCTGGTGAAGATCATCGTCGACTTCGCCGTGTCGACGATCGCGTATTTCTTCATCGGCTACGCGATCGCGTACGGGATCGGCTTCTTCTCGGGTGCCGAGTCGCTCGCGCAGAAGAACGGCTATGAGCTCGTCCGTTTCTTCTTCCTGCTGACGTTCGCCGCCGCGATTCCGGCGATCGTCTCCGGCGGCATCGCCGAGCGGGCGCGGTTCAATCCGCAGCTCGCCGCGACGTTCCTGCTCGTCGGCTTCGTCTATCCGTTCTTCGAGGGCATCGCCTGGAACCAGCACTACGGCGTGCAGGCCTGGCTGAAGGGCGCGTTCGGCGAGGAGTTCCACGACTTCGCCGGCAGCGTCGTCGTGCACGCGGTCGGCGGCTGGGTCGGACTCGTCGCGGTGCTGCTGCTCGGCGCGCGCCGTGGCCGCTATTCGAAGGAAGGGGGCATCTCCGCGCATCCGCCGTCGTCGATTCCGTTTCTCGCGCTCGGCGCGTGGGTGCTCTCGGTGGGCTGGTTCGGGTTCAACGTGATGAGCGCGCAGACACTGGACAAGATCTCGGGGCTCGTCGCCGTCAATTCGCTGCTGGCGATGGCCGGCGGTACGGTGGCCGCGTTCGTGGCCGGGCGCAACGACCCGGGCTTCGTCCACAACGGCCCGCTGGCCGGGCTCGTCGCAGTCTGCGCCGGATCCGACGTCATGCATCCCCTGGGCGCGCTCGTCACCGGGGCGGTCGCGGGGACGCTGTTCGTCTTCCTGTTCACCGCGACACAGAATCGTCTGAAGATCGACGACGTGCTCGGCGTGTGGCCGCTGCACGGCGTCTGCGGGGCGTGGGGCGGGATCGCTGCCGGCATCTTCGGCAGCAAGGCGTTGGGCGGCCTGGGCGGCGTCGCGTTGGGCTCCCAGTTCGCTGGGAACCCTCACCGGCATCGCCATCGCCGTTGTCGGCGGCCTGATCGTCTACGGCGCGCTGAAGGCGATCGTCGGGCTGCGCCTCGACCCGGAGGAGGAGTTCAACGGCGCGGACCTCACCATCCACAAGATCACGTCGACCCCGGAGCGCGAGCCGTCCTGGTGACGTTTGCGATCGGGCGCGCCCGCGCCCGACGAGTCGGAGCGCGGGGTGGGTAACGGCCGCGCCCTTCGAGGCGTCGTCGCGGAAGGCGCGACGTTCAACGCATTTCCCGCATCACGTGCGCGTGCGCTGGACGCGACGCACGTCCGCCACTCGCTTCATCCCCCGCATTACGTGCGCGAGATGGCGGCGGTCCTTCACCTGCACGCTGAAGAACATCGCGATCAATCCCGCGCCGTCGGGCCGCTCCATCGACACGTTGTCGATGTTGGCCACGGCGTTCGCAATCGCGGTGGCGAGATCGGCGAGCAGTCCCCGGCGGTCCGCCACGAGCACCCGGATGCCCGCATCGAAGACACCCTGCACGTCCTGCGCCCACTCGACGTCGACGAGCTGTTCGGCTTCCGCCTTCTGCTTGCGGAGCGTCACACAGTCGCGGGTGTGCACCAATAGCCCCTGCCCTTTCCGGAACTGCCCGACCACCGTGTCGCCCGGGATCGGCCGGCAGCACTTCGCGTACTGGATCGCGACGCCTTCGACGCCGCGCAGCGTGAGGGCCGACGGCTTGGCGGCGGAGGCCATGACCCCAATGTCGTCGGCCGTCTTGCCCAGCGGACGCGTCAGCGCCTGCGCGACGACGAACGACAGTCGCTTGCCCAGACCGATGTCGGCGAGGATGTCGAGCTGGCTCTTCGCGCCGTACTCCTTCTGCAGCGATTCCCAACGCTCCCACGTGATGGCTTCCGGCGCGACCTTGAGCGTCGCCAGCGCCTGGTCGAGCAGCCGTTCGCCGAGCGCCGCCGACTCCTTCTGCTGCAGGCCCTTGAGGAAATGGCGGATGCGCGAGCGCGCCTTGCCGGTCGCGACGAACGACAGCCACGACGGATTGGGCCGTGCGGTCGGCGAGGTCAGGATCTCGACATGGTCCCCGTTCTTGAGCTCGGTCCGCAGCGGGACGAGCTCGTAGTTGATCCGCGCGGCGACGCAGTGGTGCCCGATGTCGGTGTGCACGGAGTAGGCGAAATCGACAGCCGTCGCGCCGCGCGGCAGCGCCATGATCTTGCCTTTCGGCGTAAAGACGTAGATCTCGTCGGGGAACAGATCCCCCTTGATGTTCTCCAGGAACTCCTTCGAATCGCGCGACTCCGACTGGATCTCGAGCAGGCTCTGCAGCCAGCGATGCGTCTCGCGCTGGGCCTGCGCCAGGTCGAGCTCGTCCCCCGACTTGTAGAGCCAGTGCGCCGCGACGCCGGCCTCGGCGATCCGATGCATGTCGTGCGTGCGGATCTGCGCCTCGAGCGGGGTGCCGAAGGGGCCGAACAGCGTCGTGTGCAGCGACTGGTAGCCGTTGGCCTTGGGAATCGCGATGTAGTCCTTGAACTTGCCGGGGATCGGCTTGTACAGCGCGTGCAGCACGCCCAGAGCCGCGTAGCAGGTGGTGGCATCGGGCACCAGCACCCGCACGCCGTAGATGTCGAAGACCTGCGAGAACGTGTAGTGCTTCTCGCGCATCTTCTTGTACACCGAATAGATCGTCTTTTCCCGGCCCGAGACGGCGGCCGCGATGCCGGCCCGGGCATAGCCCTCGCGGATGACGTCGAGCAGCCGGTTCATCACCTCGCGCCGATTCCCGCGCGCCGCCTTGATCGCGCCCGCGAGGATGCGAAAGCGCATCGGATACAGGTGCTTGAAGGCAAGGTCCTGCAGCTCGAGATACAGTGCATTGAGCCCCAGCCGATTGGCGATCGGCGCGTAGATGTCGAGCGTCTCGCGCGCGATGCGCCGCCGGTGACCGGGGGCCATCGCATCGAGCGTGCGCATGTTGTGCAGCCGATCGGCGAGCTTGATCAGGATGACGCGGATGTCCTGCGCCATCGCCAGCAGCATCTTGCGGAAGCTCTCCGCCTGCGCGTCCTCGCGCGAAGTGAACTCGATCTGGTCGAGCTTCGAGACGCCATCCACCATGTCGGCGACCGGCTTGCCGAAAGATGTCTCGATCTCCGCCTTGGTGATGGCCGTGTCTTCCATCACGTCGTGCAGGAGCGCCGCCGCGAGCCCCTGGGCGTCGAGCCGCCATTGCGACAGGATGCTGGCGACCGCCAGCGGGTGCGTGATGTAGGGTTCGCCGGACTTGCGGAACTGGCCGCGGTGGGCCGAGTCCGAGAACTCGAACGCGCGCTCGACGAGCGCGATGTCAGGCGACGGCAGGTAGTTGCCGAGGTGTCGGGTGAACTCCGCGATTTCCGACATGCCCCGTCGCCTTCACGGCTCCCGGCGCGTCAAGCGTCAACTCTGCGGCTTCAGCAGGAGCTCGATGCCGACCTTGCCGGCGGCGATCTCACGCAGCGCGACGACGGTCGGCTTGTCGCGGTCGGTGTCGACCAGCGGCGCGCTCCCCGCGGAAATCTGGCGCGCGCGATTGGTCGCCGCGAGCGTCAGCTCGAACCGGTTGGGGATTCGTTCGAGACAATCTTCGATCGTGATGCGGGCCATGGCAACCTCGTGGTAATCAGGGTTCGAGCAATCGGTGCAGGAGCTGCGCGTGGCGCACCATCTGCCGTTCCGCGGTCAGGCGAGCGGCGCGCACGATGGCGGACAGGTCGTCGACAGCCCTTGCAAAGTCCTGATTCATAATAACATAATCGAAGTCCCCGCAGTGACGCATTTCCTCGCGCGCGGCCTCGAGCCGATGCTCGATGACGCTGGGCGAATCCTGACCGCGCTTTTGCAGCCGTTCCCGGAGCGAGTTGAGCGACGGCGGCAGGATGAAGATGTGAACCGCCTCGGGAATCAGCCGGCGCACCTGCGCGGCGCCCTGCCAATCGATTTCGAGCAGCACGTCGTTGCCGCGGACGACCTCCGCCTTGAGCCAGGTGGCCGACGTCGCGTACCAATTGCCGTGGACATGGGCGTGCTCGAGAAATTCTCCGGCAGCCTTGAGCGCCAGGAATCGGGGTTCGTCCACGAAGTGATAATGAACGCCGTCGACCTCGCCGGGTCGCGGTGCGCGCGTCGTGTACGAAACGGAGAGGTGGATCCCCGGCTCGCGCTCCAGCAGTGCGGCCACGAGACTCGTCTTGCCGCCCCCGACGGCGCGGCGAGGACGAACAGGCATCCGGACGCGGCCGGCGCCTTGGTTGCCCGCGCGGCCGCCGAGCAGGGGCACCTTGGCGCTGAGCGCCGTCCCTCGGGAAGCGGTGTTCGCCCAGCGGCGAGGGGCCCCGCGCTTGGCTTTGCGCGGGGATCGACGCCAAGGCGAATCGCCGCACCGGCCGACACCTCGCGTCGCGCACAACGACGAACGCCCGGAGGCCGGGGCATTCGCGCCTTGGGACAGCCCGGCGGCGCTCATTCGAGGTTTTGCACCTGCTCGCGCATCTGCTCGATCGACACCTTCAATTCGAGCGATGCCTGCGAAAGGAGCGCGTCGACCGACTTCGAGCCCAGCGTGTTCGCCTCGCGGTGCAATTCCTGCATCAGGAAATCGAGCCGCTTGCCGGCCGCTCCGCCCGCCGCGAGCACGCGGCGCACTTCCGCGACATGCGCCGCGAGCCGAGACAACTCCTCGGCCACGTCGATCTTGGTCGCGAACAGCGCCAGCTCCTGCTTCAATCGATCCTGGTCGGGATCGAGGCCGGCTTCGCGCAAGCGTGCGCCGAGCTTCTCGACGTAGGCTGCATGCACCGCGGGAATGCGCGGGGCGACACGGGCAACCTGTGCGTCGATCGCCGCGCAACGCTCTTCGAGCATCGCGACGAGTTTCGCGCCTTCACGCGAACGCGACGCCGCGAGCTCCGCAAGCGCCTGCCCGACCAGCTCGCCCGCGCGGGCGGCCAGCTCGTCCGGCGGCACCGTCGGCTCCGCGAGGACACCGGGCCAGCGCAGGATCTCCGCGACGGAAAGCGGCCCCGCGCCGGGCGCATGGCGCTGCACCTCCGCTGCCGTCCGCGCGAGTTGTTCGATCCGCGCCGCATCGACCGCGAGCGCGGTGGCGCCCGGCGCGGCGCGGTTGAGCGAGATCCGGCATTCGACCTTGCCGCGTTTCAACTCCGCTGCGATCCGCTCGCGCAGCGCTGATTCCTGGCTGCGCAATTCGTCCGGCAGGCGAATCGTGAGGTCGAGATAGCGATGGTTGACCGAGCGGAGTTCGACCGCGAGCGTCACACCCGGCAGGTCGGCGGCAACCGCCGCAAAGCCCGTCATGCTGAGGATCATCGGGCGAATCGAGCCGTATTTCAGCAACTTTTCCGACTTTACTTTGACTCCGTTCATCCGGAGAATGTATGCGTTATCGATGGCACACGCAAGCGCGCGAACAATCATTGGCACGCGAATTGCGAGCAGGTTCCGGAGCATTCCACGCCTACGCGCATTCATGCCCGCCGTCACGAACCAGGCCCTTTCCGGGGGCTACCAGCTGCTGAACTACCGCATCGACCGGCAGATCAGCCGCGGCGGGTTCTCGATCGTCTATCGAGCCTTCGACGAAGCCGGCATTCCGGTGGCGATCAAGGAGTACCTTCCGTCCTCACTCGTGCTGCGCACCGAGGGTGACATCGTCCGTGCGAGTTCGGCCGAGAATCTGACGTCGTTTCGATACGGAATGAAATGCTTCTTCGAGGAAGGTCGCGCGCTGGCGAAGATCAATCATCCGAATGTCGTGCGCGTGCTGAATTTCTTCCGCGCCAACGAGACCGTCTACATGGTGATGCGCTACGAGCGCGGCCGAACGCTACAGCAGCAGATCCAGATGCGGCAGGACCAGATGTCCGAACGGCTCGTCCGGCACGTGTTCTCGCACCTGTTGAACGGGTTGCGCGAGGTCCATACGCACAAGCTGCTGCACCTGGACATCAAGCCGGCGAACATCTACCTGCGCACCGACGGCAGCCCGGTGCTCCTCGATTTCGGCGCGGCACGCCAGACGCTGACGACCAACCGGCCGAAGCTCGCCCCGATGTACACGCCGGGCTTCGCCGCCCCCGAGCAATACCGGGAGCCGGACCGCCTCGGTCCGTGGACCGACGTCTATGGCGTCGGCGCGAGCATGTTCGCCTGCCTCGCGGCGTTCGCCCCGCAGGCTGCCGACGCGCGGGTCCAGGAGGACCACCTGGTGCCGGCGAAGAAGATATGGTCGGGCCAGTATTCCGACAACGTGCTCGAGGTGATCGACTGGTGCCTGCGGCTCGACCCGCTCGAGCGCCCGCAATCGGTCTTCGCGCTGCAGAAGGCGATCCGCGACATCGGACCGAAGAGGCGCAAGCGCACATTCTTCGGCAGCCTGAAGCGGAAGCTCTTCACCGAGATCGGTGCGTGAACGCATGAGGGTCGGATGTCGCGGCGCTGACGCGCTCGGGAACTCGGCTTGCGCGCGCCCCGGGCTCCCAGGATGGGCCCTCGAATCGCCGGCGCGATGGGACGCGCCGAGGCGCGGATCCTAGACCACGCCACGGTCCGGCAATGCGGTTCACCATCTTCCAGGAGTCGCGGAAGGGATCGCGCAAGGTCAACCAGGACCGCATCGCGTACACGTTCGGTCGCGATACGCTGCTGCTCGTCGTCGCCGACGGCATGGGCGGCCACGCCGGTGGTGAGATCGCCGCGCAGATTGCGGCACGGCTGTTCATCGAGCGCTTCCATCAGGAGGCCAAGCCGGTGCTGCGCAATCCGCTCAAGTTCCTTCAGGATTCGATGGAGCGGGCCCACGCGGCGCTCGGCTCCTACGCCAATCAGTTCTCGATGCTGGAAACGCCGCGCACGACCTGCGTGGCCTGCGTGGTCCAGGCAGGTTATGCGTACTGGGCCCATGTCGGTGACTCCCGGCTGTACCTCTTCCGCCAAGGCAAGCTGATCGGCCAGACGAAGGACCACTCGAAGGTGCAGTACCTGGTAGACCAGGGGATCATCGGGGCGGAGGAAGTCGCCGAGCACCCCGATCGCAACAAGATCTTCAGCTGTCTCGGCGGCATGGCCGATCCGGTGATCGATCTGTCGCGGCGCACGCCGCTGCGCAACGGCGACATCATCGTCCTGTGCACCGACGGACTTTGGGGCGTGCTCTCCCGGGAGGAGATCTCCACCTGGCTCACGTCGACGCCGATCCTCAAGACCGCGCCGCAGATGATGCGCGAGGCCGAGCAGCGCGGCGGCGCCGACGGCGACAACCTTTCGTCGATCGTCGTCCGCTGGGGTCCGGAGACCTTGACCGACGAGCCGTCGACGACGATCACCGAGTCGATGGGGCATGGCGAGTTCACCACACAGATGGACCGCACGCTGACGCTCACCGATCGCAAGGGTGTGCAGCGCGACCTTTCCGACGACGAGATCGAGCGCGCCATCGAGGAAATTCAGGCGACCATACAGCGTTATCGGCGCTGAGCCTGCAGCATTCGGCGTTGCCGCTGTCAGTGTTGGGTATACTGACCAGCGATGCGCCAGATCGTCATCGATACCGAAACCACCGGCCTCGACCCGAAGCAGGGCCACCGGATCATCGAGCTCGCCGGGCTCGAGGTGCAAGACCGCCGGATGACGGGGCGGACCATCCATTTCTACGTGGATCCAGAGCGCGAGATCGACGCCGGCGCGAGCGAAGTGCACGGGATGACCTGGGACGACTTGCGCGGCAAGCCCAGGTTCCGCGACATCGCCGCCGATTTCCTCGATTTCGCCCGCGGCGCCGAATGGATCATCCACAATGCTCCGTTCGATCTTTCGTTTCTCGACGCGGAGCTCGGCCTCGCGGGCCTGCTGCCGTGCTCGACCGTCTTCGGCAAGGTCATCGACACGCTGTCGCTCGCGCGCGAGGCGTTCCCGGGCAAGCGCAACAGCCTCGATGCGTTGTGCGAGCGCTTCGGGATCGACAACGCGCACCGCTCGCTGCATGGGGCTCTGCTCGACGCCGAGCTCCTGGCAGAGGTGTACCTGTCGATGACCCGGGGGCAGGAAACGCTCACGATCGACATGGCTGCGCCGGTTCTGTCGGGTGACGGCAGGATGCGAGAACTCGGCGCCGATGGCGACGCGGCTGGGGCCGCAGGTCACGGTAATCGAACCCTCGGCGGAAGAGCTCGCGGCACACCGCGACTACCTGGCGGCGCTCGACCGGGATTCGGGCGGCCGATGCATCTGGCTTGCGCTCGACGCCGCCGCGGATGCCGACGCGAGCCGGCCCGAGCTTGCCGCCGCCTGAACGAACGCCCGGCCCGGCCATCTTGGGCGCCCCCGGCGCGCCTGCACGCGAGGCGCGAAGGCGCGCGCCGTTCGTTTTCGCGCGCCGCGCTTTCCTGCTAGGCTCACGCGTTGCGTTGCCGCCCGTCCTCGCCGATCCCGATGCCTGTCGATTACCTGCAGAAGATCCTGACCGCCAAGGTCTATGACGTGGCGGTCGAGTCGGCGCTCGAGCTCGCGCCGACCCTTTCGCGGCGACTGCACAATCGCGTCCTGTTGAAGCGCGAAGACCAGCAGAGCGTCTTCTCCTTCAAGCTGCGCGGCGCGTACAACAAGATGGCACACCTCACGGGCGCGGAGCGCGCGCGCGGGGTCATCGCGGCCTCCGCGGGCAATCATGCGCAAGGCGTCGCTCTTGCCGCGCAGAAGCTCATCCTGCCAGGCAACCATCGTGATGCCGGTGACGACACCCCACATCAAGATCGCCGCGGTCGAGGCGCGCGGGGCCAAGGTCGTGTTGCATGGCGACTCGTACAGCGACGCCTATGCGCATGCGCTGGCGTTGCAGAAGGCGTCACGGGCCGTTTTCGTTCACCCCTACGACGACCCCGACGTGATCGCCGGGCAGGGAACGATCGGCATGGAAATCCTCCGCCAGTGGCAGGGGCCGATCGAAGCGATCTTCGTTCCCGTCGGCGGCGGCGGGCTGATCGCCGGCGTCGCGTCGTACGTCAAGCGCGTGCGGCCCGAGGTCAAGGTGATCGGTGTCCAGCCCGCCGATTCCGACGCAATGGCGCGCTCGCTCAAGGCCGGGCGGCGGGTGAAGCTGCCGCACGTGGGGTTGTTCGCCGATGGCGTCGCCGTGAAGCAGGTCGGGGCCGAAACGTTTCGTCTCGCGCGCAAACTCGTCGACGACATCGTGCTCGTCGACACCGACGCCACCTGTGCCGCTCTGAAGGACGTGTTCGAGGACACGCGCTCGGTCCTCGAGCCAGCTGGTGCCTTGGCGGTGGCCGGTCTCAAGACCTGGGTGGAACGGCATCGAACCAAGGATCGGACCTACGTCGCGATTCCGTCCGGCGCCAACATGAACTTCGATCGCCTGCGGTTCGTTGCCGAGCGGGCGGAACTGGGCGAGGAGCGGGAGGCGATCCTCGCGGTAACCATTCCGGAACGGCCGGGAAGCTTTCGCGCATTCTGCGCTGCGCTCGGCAAACGCGCCGTCACCGAGTTCAACTACCGGTACGCGGACCCGCAGGTCGCGCATCTGTTCGTCGGCATCGAGGTCGCCAATCGCCACGAGACGGAGCATCTGCTCGCCGATCTCAGACGCCGGAAGATCAAGGCCTACGACCTTTCCGCGAATGAGATGGCGAAGCTGCACGTCCGACACCTGGTCGGGGGGCACGCCCCGGCGGCGGAAAACGAGATCCTGTATCGGTTCGAGTTTCCCGAGCGGCCAGGGGCATTGATGCAGTTTCTCAACAGCATGAGCCGCGGCTGGAACATCAGCCTCTTCCATTACCGCAACCATGGCGCGGACTACGGCCGTGTGCTGGTCGGGATGCAGGTGCCGCCTTCCGACAAGTCGGGGTTCCGTGCTTTCCTCGACCGGCTGGGCTACGACTGCGTGGACGAAACGGCCAACCCCGCCTACCGGATGTTTCTGGGTCGTTAGCCAGGCTTATCGCGTACCCTGGGACGACCGGCGCGGGTTGTTTCGCTGGCGTCGCATCGCGGCCAACGAGGCGGTGATCACCTGGCTTGCGGGGATCGATCCGGCCTGGGCGTGCGATTTCCCGTCACCTTCGTTCCGGCGTCCGCCGGACGGCCCCGGGCAGGTACTGCCCTTCCACGGCAGGGCGCGCGAACAGCAAATTGCCAAGTTCTGATGAAAAAACCTAAATCTGGTTACAGATAGGTATTCTGGCAAGATTTATGCTCTGAGCAAGTGTTCGCCAACGCGAAGTTCGGGCCGCGGTCGGTTGTGGCCCACAATTTGCTTCCCAGTTCGAGCGAGCTTTCCAAGAGGACAGGCATGACGCCGGAGCACAATCCTTTCCCGGGCATCAAGGTCATGGTGATCGACGACTCGAACACCATTCGGCGCAGTGCGGAGATCTTCCTCCTGCAGGCGGGCTGCACGGTCATTCTCGCCGAGGACGGTTTCGACGCGCTGTCGAAGATCGCCGACCACCAGCCCGACCTCGTCTTCGTCGATATCATGATGCCGCGCCTGGACGGATACCAGACCTGCGCCCTCATCAAGAAGAACACGAAGTTTCATGCCACACCGGTGATCATGCTGTCGTCGAAAGATGGGCTGTTCGACCGGGCACGGGGCCGGATGGTGGGATCGGACCAGTATCTGACCAAACCCTTCACGAAGGAGAGCCTGTTGAAGGCTGTCACCACGCACGTGCAGCGGGCAGCGGCGTAACGATCGCCCAGGCTGCTCGCGCGAACCGCGGCGCCCTGGACAAGCAACAGCGCAGAAAAACAATGGCCATCAAGAGAATCCTGATCGTCGACGATTCGCCGACCGAACGACACGTGCTGAACGACATGCTCGGCAAGGCCGGCTACGACGTCGTCGCCAGCGACAGCGGCGAGGACGCAATCGTGAAGGCGAAAGCGATGCGACCCGACCTGATTCTGATGGATGTGGTGATGCCCGGGCTGAACGGCTTCCAGGCGACGCGCGCGATCAGCCGCGACGCGCAGACCAAGAACATCCCGATCATCATCTGCACGTCGAAGAGCCAGGAGACCGACAAGATCTGGGGAATGCGCCAGGGCGCGCGCGACTACATCGTGAAGCCGGTCAGCAAGGACGTGCTCCTGGCGAAAATCGCCGCGCTGCGCTGATCGGAACCTGCATCCGTAACGCCCGCCCCATGGCCCGCACGAAACTCGACCTCCGTACGTTCCAGCAGGAACTCGCCACCCGGCTCGCCAGCAAGACGTCGGCACAGGTCGAGTCGTCACGGCTCGGCCTTTCGAGCGGGGGCGAGCAGTGGCTGATCCGCCTGGCGGATGTCGGCGAGGTGATCGCGGTGCCGCCAATCGCGAGCGTTCCGCACACGCAGGCCTGGTTCCTCGGGATCGCCAACATCCGCGGAAATCTCTGCACCGTCGTCGATTTCGCCGGTTTCATGGGCCGTGACCCCACGGTGCTCGCGCCGCAGAACCGCCTCGTGCTGTTCGGCACGCGCGCCGGCGACCTGCGCGCGGGCTTCGTCGTCCAGAGCGTGCTCGGATTGCGCAACGTCGGTGCTCTGGCGCCGGCGCCGCAGTCCGCGGCCGCGCCCGCATGGCATGGCGAACGGTGGGTCGATGCCGATGGTGGCGTCTGGCAGGAAATCGACCTGGCTCGACTGGCCAGGGATCCCGCATTCTTGCGCGTCGGGGCGTAAGCCGCGACGCGCTGCCGAAGATCAAACGAACCGAACGGAGCGTGCCCAGTGCCTCTCGGAGAAAGCATGACCCTCAATCTGAAGCTGCCGAAGCTGTTCGGCAAGGGTCCCGGACCGGCAGCCACCAGCAACCTGGACATGCCGACCACGCAGGTTCGCGCCGCCGCCGCGCCTCAGGGCTACGACCCGTTGGCATCCGTGTCGATCATGGAGCAGCTGCGCACGGCGACCTCCGAGGTTCGCATGCCGCGGAAGGTTCCGGTCATCGGCGGCCTATCGATCGTGAAGCAGTTCCAGGTGGTCGGCGTGTTGCTGATGACCTTCCTGGTGTTCGCGGTGACCATGGTCTTCCTCGACGGCCGCACGGCGGCGCAGGCGGGGGCCTCGGTTGCGACCGCCACCGAGATGCAGATGCTGTCGCAGCGCATCGCGCGGGCAACCGCGCTCGCGGCACAGGGGCAGGCCGCGGCGTTCCCGGCGCTGAAGGACAGCAGCGAGCGCTTCAAGGCGGATGTCGGCGCGCTTCAGGGCGGCGGAACGGTCAAGGGCGTATCACTCGACGTTGCACAGGACGATGCGGTGGTCAAGTTGCTGCAGGACATCAAGGCGCGCTGGGACCGGATCGATGCGAATGCGATGCGTGTCGTCGACAGCCAGCAAAGCCTGGTGGCCCTCGCCAAGGGGATGGAGACGTTCACCCAGGGCAATAACGCGATCCTCGACCTCGCGCAGCGTGCGGCCCAGCAGGTCGGCCAGGGTGGCGGGACCCTGCGCGAGATCGAGTACGCGAACCAGCTTGCCGTGCTCTCGCAGCGCATCGCCAAGAACGCCGGCGCGCTGGCCTCCTCGGCCGAAATCGACCCGGAAGTCGCGTCCCTGCTCGGGAAGGACGCCGGCACCTTCCGCGACATCGTCAACGGCCTGCTCAAAGGCAGCGACGCGCTTCGGCTTTCCGCGGTGCGCAGCGACGACGCCCGCGCGAGCCTCGGCGAGCTGCAAAAGCGGTTCGGCACCTACGACGCCAGCATTGGCGCGATGCTGCAGAACATGAATCGGCTCGTCGCCGCCAAGCAGGCGGCGCGGTCGGTGAGCGACGAATCCGAGGCGCTCCTCGCCGACACGACCCGGCTGACCGAGATCTACGAAGGCAGCGGCAAGTCGCGTGCGGCCCTGTGGGCGGCGATCGTCTTCGCGGCACTCGCTCTGGGCATGCTCATGCTTCTGGGCAAGGTTTTTCTGGACGATGCGCGCGTGCGCGCATTCGAGAGCGAACAGGAGAACAAGCGCAACCAGGAGGCGATCCTGCGCCTGTTGAACGAGATGGGCAATCTCGCCGACGGAGACCTCACGGTGCAAGCCTCGGTGACCGAGGATGTGACCGGTGCCATCGCGGATTCGATCAATTTCACGATCGAGGAACTGCGCACGCTGGTCAAGGGGATCAACTCCGCGACCGACCAGGTCGCGACGGCGACGCAAAACGCGCAAGCGATTTCGAATCACCTGTACGAGGCGTCGCAGCAGCAGAACCAGGAGATCCAGCAGGCCTCCGCATCGGTGCTGCAGATGGCGCAATCGATCAACGAGGTATCGCAGTCCGCGGAGCAGTGCGCGCGCGTGGCACAGCAGTCGCTGTCCGCCGCCGAGAAGGGCACGCAGTCGGTGCACAACCAGATCGCGGGCATGAACGAGATCCGCATGCAGATCCAGGACACCTCGAAGCGGATCAAGCGGCTGGGCGAGTCCTCCCTCGAGATCGGCGAAATCGTCGAGCTGATCTCGGACATCACCGAGCAGACGAACGTGCTTGCGCTGAATGCCGCGATCCAGGCCGCGTCGGCGGGCGAGGCCGGCCGCGGCTTCACTGTCGTCGCCGAGGAGGTGCAGCGGCTCGCCGAACGATCCGGCGAGGCGACGAAGCAGATCGACGCGATCGTCAAGACGATTCAATCCGACACGCAGGATGCCGTGGGGGCGATGGAGAAATCGACGGTCGGCGTGGTCGAGGGCGCCAAGCTCTCCGATGCCGCCGGGCAGGCGCTGGAGGAAATCCGCCGCGTGTCGCGCGAGCTCGCCGAGCTGATCGGCGGCATCTCGGCGCAGACGCAGAAGCAGTCCGCGTCGGTGACCGACGTGACCCGCGGCATGCAGGGCATTCTGCGGATCACCGAGGAAACAACCGAGGGGACCAAGGAGAGCAACGTCTCGATCGGGCAGCTCACGAAACTCGCGGCCGAGCTGCGCAGTTCGGTCGCCGGGTTCAAGGTCTGACCGGGGCGGCCGTGTCGATCGATACCCACGCCGAATTCGACCTGGGCCCGCTGTCGTGGGTGCAGGCGGAGATCGACCAGACGCTCGCGCGCGGCGTCGACGCACTCGCCGCCTTTGGCGCGACGCCCGAAGACTTGGCGGAACTCAAGCACGCACGCAACCACATCCACCAGGCCGCCGGAGCGATCCGGATGGTCGGGCTCGACGCCGTTGTGGCATACACCGACGAGATCGAACGCCAACTCGCTACGCCTCGAGGAGCTCCCGGCGCCGGAGGCATCCAGCGCGTGCGCGACGATCGATCGCGCCTGCCGGAAGCTCAGGATTTTCCTGGACGAGGTCGTCAACGGCGCGCCGCCGGTCGCGCTGATCCTGTTCCCCGAATACGAAGCCATGCAGCGCGAACGCGGCATCGGCGCAGCGGTTCCGACCGATCTCTTCTACCCGGATCTCTCGGTGCGCCTTCCCGATCACGGCGCCGTGGCGATCCCGGCCGGCGGGATACCGTCGCACCTCGTCAAGCAGCGCCGTACCTATCAGCATGGTTTGCTCGCGTTCTTGAAGGGTGACCCGAAAGGCGCGCAAGCAATGCGCGCGGCCGCGGTCGGTATCGAGAGCGCGACGGAACAGCCGAGTTTGCGCGTCTTCTGGTGGACCGTTGGGGCTTTGTTCGACGCCCTTGCCGGTGGCGGGCTGGAGGCGGGATTCGGGGTCAAGCAGCTCGCTGGGCGAATCGATCTGCAGATCCGCCGTGTGGCAGCCGGGTCGGCCAAGGTCGCCGATCGCCTGCGGCGCGAGGTGCTCTATTTCATTGCGATCAGCGCCCCGGTGACGTCATCGGTGCTGGCAGTGCAGAAAGCCTTCCGCCTGGCGGGGCTGATCCCGTCGGCCGAAGTGCTGAACTCCGATCTGGTGCGCCTGCAGCCGCTGCTGCGGGAGGCGCGCGAGCATCTCGCATCGGCGAAAGACACGTGGCTCAAGGTCACCTCGGGCCGTGCGGAGAATCTGCCGAAATTGAAGGACACGCTGGCGTCCGTGCACACGCTCGCAGTGGACATCGGCAACGATGCGCTGGTCAGGCTGACATCATCGCTCGCTGCGCGGCTCGAGAGCATTCCGCCGTCGGGTAACGTGCCTGAGCCGCTCGCGATGGAGTACGCGACCGGCATGTTGCTTGCCGAGAACGCGGTCGAGAACTACGCCGGCCTGTCGAAGGAGTTTCCGAAGCAGGTCGACGCGATGCTCGCCCGGCTCGATGCCGCGCAGGCGGCGCGCCCGGTTCCCGCGAACGCGGCTCCGCTGCTCGACGAGATGTCGAAGCGGGCGCAGGAGCGCCTGCTGCTCGCGCAGGTCGGCCGCGAGATCCAGGCCAACCTGCGCCACATGGAGCAGGTGCTCGACGCCTTTTTCCGCGATCACGCGAAGCGCGCCGATCTCGCGACGCTTGCCAGGGACAGCCAGCAGATCCGCGGTGCGCTCAAGATGCTGGGGTTGGACGACGCCGAGCGTCTGCTGGGCCTGTGTCAGGAGCAGATCGAGGCCTATACCGATCCCGATGCGCCGGTCGATGACCTCGGCCTCGAGCTCCTCGCGGAGTCGCTCTCGGGACTGGGCTTCTACGTCGAGGCGGTCGAACAGCAGCGGCCGGGGCGGGAACGGCTGATCGCCCCGCTGCTCGCCAAGCGGCTGGGCGAGGCTCCGGGGACCGAGCCCTCGTCCGGCGAAACGGTCGAGGCCGCGGTCGAGGAACTGCGCACTGCGCTGCCAGCACTGGTCGCCGAGATGCACCGCGCGCCGCTGGACGCTGCCGCCCGCGGGTTGCTCGAGGCCAGGCTCGAGGACTTGCTCGACGATGCCAGGCTGATCGACGACGGCGAACTGATCGCGCAGGCGGAGGATGCGCTGCGCGAACTCAAGACCGGTGGTGCGGCCGCGCTCGACGCCGCCGTGACGGCGATCGCCGGCGGCACTGGCGCCCCCGCGCCTGCCATCTCCGACGAAACGCAACGCCTGCTGGCCAGCGAGGCAACGGGACTGGACGCGGAACTTCTCGAAATCTATCTGGCCGAGGCCGCGGAAGTACTGGACACGATCGCGGCCCAGCACCGCGTGCTGCAGGAGAATTTCGGCGACCGCGAAGCGTTGCGCACCGTGCGCCGCCAGTTCCACACCCTGAAGGGCAGTGGCCGGATGGTCGGCCTGACCGAGTTGGGCGAGCTTGCCTACGACGTGGAGAAGATCCACAACCGCCTGCTCGAGGAAGACCGTCCGGTGACGCCCGCGGTGCTGGCGTTGATCGGTATCGCCGAGAGCGATTTCCGCCGCTGGATCGCCGGGCTTAAGGCTTTCGGACGCGTTCACGCCGATCCGACACAACTGCACGCCGCGATCCGGGACGTCGAGTTCGAACTGCCCGGCGATCGTGAGTCGGTGCTCGAACCGGTTTCCAAAGGCGCGGCGGCGATATCCGTTCCGGCGGCGAGCGAGACGCAGCCGGCCGGCGCAATCGGCCGTCGCGCCCGTCGAGCTGCCCGAACTCGGGAGTTCGCTGGCGTTCGGCGGACCGCTCGTCGAAGTGCCGGACACGCACGATGAAGCGATACTCGAGGTGATCGACGTCGGGCCCATCGGCGAGGCACCGGCAGCCCGCGACGTCGTGGCAGGCGAGACTGCGGTGCACGAGACCGCCGGGGCCGAGACGTCGCCTGCCCGTTCGCATGCCGACGAGGTCATGGTCGGTGACGTCACGGTGTCCGCGGCGCTCTACAACATCCTGGTTGACGAAGCCGACGGGCACTTGGCCACGTTGGCGCACGAGATGTCGCGGCTAGAGCTCGACCCGTACCACGAACCATCCGCGGTGATGGTGCGGGCGAGCCACACGCTGTGCGGCATCCACCGGGCGGCCGGCTTCCCGCTGATCGCGACGACCGCGAAATCGATCGAGCAATGCCTGCTCGGCCTCACGCAGCTCGTGCCCGCGATGCGCGAGCCGACGCTCCCCTTGTTCGCGCGCGCCGTCCGGTGCGTGACGCAACTCGTTGGCCGCATCAGGGCGCGCACCGGCTTCACGGCGGACGATGAAGCGGAGGCAGCCGAGGTTGGACGCGAGCTGGAGGCGCTGCGCCAGCAGACCGCAGCGGGGGCGCCGGAGGCCGCGGATGCCGAAACGCAGGCGGAGCGTGAAGCAACCCACGATGGACAGGCGGAGATTCCGGCGTCGGTGGTCGAACGCGAACCACCGAACCCGGGCCCGACTCCCAAGCGTCGCAGGAGAACATTGACAACGCCGAGGTCGGGGAATCGATGCCCGCACTCGTCGCGGACCTCAGCGAAGGCGTGGCCGCGGAAGCTCCGGTTCTCGCCGCCTCGGAGGCACCGCAGTCGTCGGCCCCCGAATCGCCGGGCTCCGAAACGGCGACATCGGCAAAGGCAGAGGCAGAGGCAGGGTCTGGCGTCGCCGACTCGGAGGAGTCCGAATGCACCGCCCCGACAGGTCTGCCCGAGCAGACGCTGGCGACGCTCGTTCAAGCGCACGACGACATCGACGATCAGGTGCTGCCGATCTTTCTCGACGAGGCCACGGAGCTCCTGCCACAGGCCGGCGAACAGCTTCGCGCCTGGCGTCGCGTGCCGGGCGATACGGCGAGCGCGAGCCAGTTGCGCCGCACGCTGCACACGTTCAAGGGCAGTGCCCGCATGGCCGGCGCGATGCGGCTGGGCGAGCTTACCCACCTGATGGAGTCGAGGTTCGTCGCCGACGATACCCTGGTCACCGGTACCGCGGAACTCTTCGAGGCTCTCGACACCGATCTCGACCATATGGCCTACGTCCTAGAGGCACTGCGCGAAGGCCGCACCAATGTGCCGCTGCCGTGGCTCGCAGGCGAAGCCGGTGGCCGATACGGCCGCCGTGGAAGCACCGTTGGTGGAGTCGGCGCAACCCGCGGTACCGGCCGAGCCATCAATGCAGGGGGAGCCGTCGATCGCGGTCGAACCATCGAAGCCGGAGAAACTGTCGATGCCGGCCGTGCCGTCGCCGCCGGTCGAGCCGTCGTTGCCGCAGGTGCCTGTGGACGTGGCGTTCGGGCAGAAGGTCGAACGACCCGTGGTCGTGCCGCTCATCACGCCCGCTTTGGCTGTCGCGCCGGAGCAGGCCGCGGCCAACCGGATAGACATCGAACCGGGGACCCGCGCGATGCTGCGGGTGCGCGCCGATGTCATCGACCGGCTCGCGAACGAAGCCGGCGAAGTGGCGATCGCGCGGGCAAGGGTCGAGGGCGAGCTGCGCTCGCTCAAGGCCAATCTCCTCGAACTCACCGGAAGCGTCATCCGCCTGCGTGCGCAGGTCCGCGAAATCGAGATCCAGGCCGAATCGCAGATTCAGTCCCGGATGTCGCAGGTGGGCGAGGGGACCGAAGGTTTCGATCCGCTGGAGTTCGATCGTTACACGCGCTTCCAGGAATTGGCGCGCTCGCTCGCGGAAGGCGTCAACGATGTGTCCACCGTCCAGCAGGCGCTTCTCAAGAATCTGGACGACGCCGATGCCGCGTTGATCGTGCAGGGGCGCCTGTCGCGCGACGTCCAGCAGCAGCTGTTCTCGATTCGCACTGTGCCGTTCGGCAGCGTATCGGACCGGTTGTACCGGATCCTGCGGGCCACCGCGAAGGAGCTCGACAAGCGCGCCAACCTCGACATCCGTGGCGGACAGACCGAGCTCGATCGCTCGGTGCTGGAAAAGCTCGTCGGCCCGCTCGAGCACCTGTTGCGCAACGCGGTCGACCACGGCATCGAAGGGCGCGAAGCGCGCGCCAGGGCGGGCAAGCCCAGGACCGGCGAAATCACGCTGACCGTCCGGCAGGTCGCGAACGAAATCGCCATCGAGCTTTCGGACGACGGCGCCGGGATCGATCTCGCCGAGATACGCGCGAAGTGCATGGCGTCGGGCAAGTTCGCCGCCGACGCGCGACCGACCGACGCGCAGCTGATCGAGTGTATCTTCGAGCCGGGCTTCTCGACGGCATCACGCGTTACCCAGGTGTCCGGGCGCGGCATCGGTATGGACGTGGTCCGCGCGGAGATCGCGGCACTCGGCGGTCGCATCGAGGTAAGCGCGAAGCCGGCACACGGCACGACCTTCATGCTTTTCCTGCCGCTCACGCTCGCGGTCGCACAGGCGGTGCTCGTGCGGGTCGCGGGCCGGCTGTGGGCGCTACCCGCGCCGATGGTCGAGCAGGTGCTGCAAGTGAAGGCCGAGGCGCTTTCCGATTTGTATGCCGCGCGCCGTGTGGAATGGCAGGGGCGCAGCTACGTGTTCCACTACCTCCCCAGATTGCTCGGCGACGCGCACAGCAATCCGGAGGTGGCGCGACACAACCCGGTGTTGCTGCTGCGTGCGGGGAACAACCTTGCCGCGGTGCACGTCGACGAAATGGTCGGCAATCAGGAAATCGTGGTGAAGAACATCGGTCCGCAACTCGCGCGGGTGTCCGGCATTGCCGGCGCCGCGGTGCTTGGTACCGGCGAAATCGTGCTGATCATCAATGCGGTCCAGCTTGCCCAGCGCGCGGACGTTCCCGACTTCGCCGAAAGCGCCGTGCGTGTCGCGCCCGAGGCGGGAGAGCGTGGTTCGCGGTCCGGGCGGCCGCTGGTGATGATCGTCGACGACTCGCTCACCGTCCGCAAGATCACGAGCCGTCTGCTGCTGCGCGAAGGCTTCAGGGTTCTCGCCGCGAAGGATGGCGTGGATGCGCTCGAGCTGCTCGAGGCCGAGATGCCCGACGCCATCCTGCTCGACATCGAGATGCCGCGGATGGATGGCTTCGAGTTCACCAGGACGATCAAGCGCGAGCCGAAGTCCGCCGACATCCCGATCGTGATGATTACCTCGCGCATCGCGGAGAAGCACCGCAATCGGGCGGCCGCGCTCGGCGTCAATGTCTATCTCGGCAAGCCGTATCAGGAAGAAGAGCTGCTGCGTCACCTTCACGAGCTGCTGGCGCTTACGGTGTGACGCGCTGCACCACGTCCCAGTGCTCGACGGCCGCAAGCATGTCGCCGGCGTGATCACCGAGACGGACATCTTTCGGGCGTTCGTCGAGATCCAGCGGGAGGACCGGACCGCCGGCAAGGCCCGGAATCGCCGCAAATAGGAAAGCGGGCCGGCCCTTCGCGACCGGCTGCGCAGCCGATGCTCCGTAGGGCTTGGCACGGCGGCGATCCAGACCGCTGGCAGCCGATGGCTCGCTGCCTGACTGCGGCCGGATGCCCAGGAGGCGGGCCACCGCGCCCCATTTGTCGATCGGCTTGGATCTGCGCGCCGAGCCGCGAGGCGCTAGAACGTGGGGACGGTGGTGAATACGGTACAATTTTCATCTTTCGAGCGATGTCCGAGTGGTCGGGCCCGGTTCCATGCATTGGTACACGCGGGTCCGAGGTTCGAATTCGGATCGCTCCACCGGCGGGGTCCGAAGTTCGAAATGCCCTCATCCCCTAGAGTACTCGTACAGCTGCTCAAGATCGTCGGCATGGTCGTCAGCCTTTGCGTTGCCATGCAGGCGCCGGCGCAGACCCTCGACGCACCGCTGAAGTTGATCGTTCCGACAGCGCCGGGCGGCGCGATCGACAGAGCCACGCGTATTCTGGCGGACTCGCTGAAAGACAGGCTCGGTGTTGCGGTCATCGTCGAAAATCAGGGCGCGGCAGGCGGACTCATCGCAGCCCAGCGGGTGAAGACAGCTCAAGCCGGCGAGAACGTGCTTCTGGTGGGGAATCCAACCACCAATGTCCTGGCGCCCATCCTGTTCAAGAACGCGGGTTACGATCCGCAGCTGGACTTCGTAGCGTTGTCATGCATCCGTACCTACTCCTATGCGGTTGCCGTCGGTCCGGCAACGCCGGTTCGGGACATGAAGGAACTGGTCGCGTGGCTCAAGGCACACCCGACGCAGGCGAATTTTGGCGTCCCGGCTCTCGGTAGCCTTGCCCACCTGTTCGCATTGATGCTCGCCGATGTCAGCAAGGTCACGCCGCAGATGATCGGTTATCGCGGATCGGCACCGCTGCAGGCAGAGCTCATGGCAGGTCACGTGCCGGTTGCAGTGGACGTCTTCGATGCCCTTCTGAACCTGCATAAGGCCAGCAAGCTGCGCATTCTAGCGGTAAGTGCCGCCGGTCGTTCACCCGAGTTGCCTGACGTGCCGACCATGAAGGAGGCCGGCATCAACATCGAAGGCGATGGCTGGACTGCCATCTTTGCACCGGCCTCGATGCCCGCCGACAAGGTAGGTATGCTGGCGCGCGCGATCGTCGCGGCGATGGGCAGCTCCGACGTGCAATCCCGATTTCGCGCAGGGAATCTGGAGTGGGTCGTTAGCACCCCGGAACAGACTGCACAGATGCTCGCGGCGTACCGGGCAAAGTGGGAACCTTTCGCGAGAGCGTCAGGCGTACAGGAATGAAGGACAGTCACACAGCCGCAGCCTCAGGTAATACGTTGTTGTAACGACCTCGCCAATCACAGGTTGCACATCGCGGAATTTCCTGCCAGTGCCGACAGGATCGGTGTGGGCGGTGTCGGTCAATTCCGCTGCCTGATCAAATCGCTGACCTTCCCCAATTTGCCCGATATTCGTGCGCGCTCGCTGGCGCCACGATCATCGTGCCGTTCCAGCGGTGCGAAACGGGCAGCAGCGGGCCCCCGCGCGGATCCATCTCGCTTACGCGCTTTGCAACTTGTCCCCGTACTTGGAGGCGGCAATACGGGCGAGTTCCGTGCGAAGGATTTTCCCGGACTCCGTGCGGGGCAGCGCGTCCATTTTCATCACGCGCTGTGGCGAGATAGGCCCAAGCCGCGTAACGCAGAATGCGTGTAGCGCAGCGCTGTCCACCGGTCGATCGACCACCATGGCAGACCAGATCCGCGTCAGCCCCAGCGCATCGGGAACGCCGAACGCGGCAGCTTCCCTGATTCCCGGGAACGACAAGAGAACATCCTCGATGACCTGCGGGTTGACCTTGTTGCCGCCGCTGTTGATGAGCTCACTCGCACGTCCGGCGATGGTCAACAGCCCGTCGGGTGAAACGGTGCCCAGATCGCCCGGATAGACCCAACCTTCCTTGAACACGCCCGCCGAGGCCACGGGGTCGCCAAGATAGGCGTTCACAGCATTGCTGCTGCGCACGCGCAGAATGCCTTCGCGTCCCGGCGGCAGCGGCACGCCGCTGGCATCGACCGCTTGGACCTCCACGCCCGGGTGGAGATAGCCGACGTCTCCGGGATGACCGGGCAACGCGGACACGGGTGCCGAAGCGATGGGGCCACTCTCAACCCCGCCATAAAACGAGATGATGTTCGGGCAAAGCCGCTGCCGCGCCAACTCATAGAGCGTGATCGGCAACCGGCTTCCCGAGACCTCGATCGACTTGAGCGAGGATAAGGGCCCATCTTCGGGCGGCACGGACGCTGCGAGACGCTCCAGCGTCATCGGCGAGACGACCATGTGGTTGACACGATGGTGTTGGATGTCGGCGACCAGTTGCTGTGTGGGCGCATTGCTTGGCTCTAATATGGCCAACCCTCGGTTCCAGAGAACACGGAGGACGCTGCTGAGGCCAAAGAAGGTGCCCAAGCCGATCATGGCGATCTGCCTTACGTTGGCAGGCAGCGGAATGCCGAGACCGCGCACGGCAATCCGTCGCGCCATCGTTTCAAAGGAGAGCGCGACGAACTTCGGACTCCCGGTCGTGCCGGAGGACGGGAAGATGCCCCCGATTGCCGCTCCATCCTCGTGAAGCGGGACGTTCGGCACAACGGCGTCCGGCGGCGGAATGTCGACCCACGAATGATCGAATGCCACCATCCGAACACGCTCGAGGGCGGGCGCCGTACCATTGGTGAAGCGGAGGTCCATCATCGCCGCAGGCATAGTCATGGGCCCGGCGGCGATGCCCACGCGCGCGAGCGCTAGCTTCAGTACGACATATGGGTACGGCGCCAATGGGAACATCCCGGCGACGTTTCCCGGGGCAAGCCCGAGGTCGAGCACGCGCTGCGCCAAAGTGTCGATCGTGCGATCGAGTTCCCGGTAAGATACGCGCCGACCGTCCGGACGCACGATGGCCGGCATGTCCGCATCGAGCAGAGCATGGCGGCGGATGGGATCGGTGAGGTTCACGCTGAAATATGCTTGGTCATGGTTTCCGCGCGGAGCCACTTTTGCCATGTATCAGCGTCTGCTCCCGATTTCGTTGTACCTGTTCATTCGCTCGCGGGAAGGCGCTTCGGGCCAAGCATAGCCTACGCGGTCGATTCGCTTCATCGTCGGCGGTTCGGTCGGGGCGGACCGACATCTTCGCGCCCCACGCGCTCACGGAAAAGACGCGCGAGGATCTCGGACAGTCCGTGATCATCGAAAAAGAGGTGGGGGCGGAGAGCGTCTCATGGACATGCTGATCGACGCAGCGCAGTTGATGGTCGAAAGCGCCTCGGCGGGTTGCCGGCGATCTACGGCCGCAAGGATGTCGTCGCCGTGATCACCGAGACGGACATCTTTCGGGCGTTCGGCGAGCACGCGGGTGAGGAGATCGACGGTGCCGCCGGGTGCCTGCGGCACGATGACGCGAATCGGACGAGGCGGGTACGCGATCTGTGCGTCGGCCGCGCCCGCGAACGCCATTGCGCCTCCGCAAAGGAATGCGACAGCGGCGCAGCGGGACCGGCACACGAAATCGGCGACGCGGGCCGTCACGGGCAACGTAATCTGGGGCACATCAGGAAACCCGGTGCATTGTGCCATGTTCCGGCGACGCTGTCCCGCATTGGAAGGTTGCGCGCGTGACGCGCCTTGATGCGCGTCACTAGCCACTCGTCGCCCCTCGGTATAAATTGTCGCTGTCGAACAAGAGGAGGGAAGGAGCATGGCGAATTACGCCACCAGCAGTATCCGTACGGTCGCGCTCGTCGGCCACGGAGGCGCCGGCAAGACCACGCTCGCCGAGGCGCTGTTGCTGAAATCCGGCGCGGTCAAGGAGGCCGGCAGCGTCGAGCGCGGCACGACCGTCAGCGATTTCGATCCATTGGAGAAGAGCTGGCAGCATTCGCTGCGCGCGTCGATTCTGCATCTTGATACGCAGGAATCGCGTATCCATCTGGTGGACACGCCTGGCTTTCCGGATTTCATCGGTCAGTCGATCGGCGCGCTCGACGCGGTCGAGACGGCGGCGGTGGTGATCAGCGCGCAATCGGGCATCGAGATGATCACGTCGCGGATGATGGACTGGGCCGGCAAGCGCCGTCTGTGTCGGCTCATCGTGATCAACAAGATCGATGCCGAGAACATCGACCTGCCGTCCGCTCCTCGATTCGATCCAGGCAGCGTTCGGCAAGGAATGCCTGCCGATCAATCTGCCCGCCGGCGGCGGCAAGCGCGTCGTGGACTGCTTTTTCAACCCGGAAGGCGACGCCGACTTCTCGTCGGTTGCCGACGCCCATCGCGCGCTCGTCGACCAGGTGGTCGAGGTCGACGAGGAGCTGATGTCGCTTTATCTCGAGCAGGGCGAAATCGCGCCCGAAGAGCTCCACGCACCGTTCGAGAAGGCGCTGCGCGAAGGACATCTGGTGCCCGTCTGTTTTGTGTCGGCCAAAACCGGTGCGGGCGTCGCCGAACTGCTCGACGTGCTCGTGAAGCTCGCACCCAATCCTCTCGAGGCGAATCCTCCGCTCTTCTACAAGGGGGAGGGAGAGGCCGCGCAGGAATTCCGTTCCGAGCCTGACCCGAAGAAGCACGTGCTCGCGCACGTTTTCAAGGTGGTGATGGATCCGTTCGTCGGCAAGCTCGGCGTGTTTCGCGTCCACCAGGGTACCGTGACCAAGGACACGCAACTCTTCGTCGGCGATGGTCGCAAGCCGTTCAAGGTCGGTCACCTGTTCCTGCTGCAGGGCGGCAGGAACATCGAGATCGATCGCGCCGTTCCGGGTGACATCGCGGCCGTCGCCAAGGTCGACGAGATCGAGTTCGACTGCGTGCTCCACGACTCGCACGACGAGGATCATATCCATATGCGCCCGCTCGAATTTCCGATGCCGATGCACGGCGTCGCGATCACGCCGAAGAAGCGCGGCGACGAGCAGCGGATCTCCGACGTGCTGCACCGGATGATCGCCGAGGACCCGACACTCCTCATCGAGCACGATCCTTCCACCAACGAGTCCGTGCTGCGCGCGCTGGGCGACCTGCACCTGCGCTCGGTGCTCGAGCGGATGGCCTCGCAGTTCAAGCTCGAGATCGACACCCGACCGCCGCGCATCCCGTACCGCGAGACGATCACCGGCCGCGCGGAAGGCTTTCACCGCCACAAGAAGCAGACCGGCGGGGCGGGGCAGTTCGGCGAGGTGTCGCTCAGGGTCGAGCCGCGCGAACGCGGCGCGGGATTCGAGTTCCTCGATCAGACCAAGGGCGGCGTCATCCCGCACCAGTTCATGCCGGCCGTGCAAAAGGGCGTCGAGCAGGTGCTCGCAACCGGTGCGGTCGCCGGCTTTCCGATGCAGGACGTGCGCGTCATCGTGCATGACGGCAAGCACCACCCGGTGGACTCGAAGGAAGTCGCGTTCGTCGCCGCCGGCAAGAAGGCATTCCTCGACGCCATCGAGAAGGCGCGGCCGATCGTGCTGGAGCCCATCGTCAGCGTCGAGGTGGTCTGCCCCGAAGCGAACACCGGAGACATCGCGGGCGATCTGTCCTCGCGGCGCGGGCAGGTGACCGGCACCAAGGGCCTGCAACCCGGTTTGCTCGCGATCAGCGGGCTCGCGCCGCTTGCCGAGCTCGAAGGCTACTCGGCGCGCCTGAAGTCGGTGACCGGCGGGCACGGCTCGTGGTCGATGCAGCTCTCCCACTACGAACAGGCGCCGCCGAACCTGCAACAGCAACTCGTGACGGAGTATCGCAAGTCGCGCAAGCAGGAAGAGGACTGAAGCAGGGGCACCGGCGGCTTCCGGAGCAGTTCGAGTCGGCCCCTGGGCGAGAGCGGAAGTTCGTCTCGGATCCCCCATTCCATGGAGCTCGCGGTCTTCGGCGGGACCGGCCGGACGGGGCGGGCGCTGCTCGCGGTCGCGCTGTCACATGGCTGGCAGGTGCGCGCGTTCGTGCGGACCCAGGCGGGTGCTGTCGCTGCAGCTTCCTTCCGGCCTTGTCGTGGTGCGCGGTTTTCCCGACTACCTTCCCGATATCGTCACCGCGGTGCGTGGCGTCGACGGCGTGTGCTGCGTGTACGGGCCGCATGCGCGCAATCCCGAGGCCTTCTGCGCGGCGCTGACACAGCGCATCGTCGAGGCGATGCGCGCCGAAGGTGTCCGCCGGCTCGTATGCCTCACCGGCGCGATGATCGGCGCGCTACCCGGCAACATCAGCCCGGCCGTGCGCGCGATGACGCGCCTTCTTCGCTGGCGCGCGCCCGACCTCGCGCGGGATCGCGCGCAGCAGGAGGCGATCGTGATGGCGAGCGGGCTCGACTGGACCGTGGTGAAGCCGCCCCGTCTTACCGAGGGCGGGCGCACCGGCGTCGTGCACGCCGATCCGGCGCTCCCGATCGGCATGCCGAGCAGCTTGAGCCGGGTGGACTTGGCCGAGTTCATTTTTCGCGCCGCGACGCATCGCCGTTTCGTTGGACAGAAGGTTTACGTAAGCTCGTGACAAACGTGTCGGATCCGGGGCGCCAATGACAAGAACGCCCGTCGTGTTCGCCGCGGTCGGTGGCCTTGTCGTGCCCATCGTCTTTACGCTCCTGGGCTGGGCGCTCGACGGGCGCGCGCCCGGCGGCGCGGCCGCGCTCGCGCTGCTCCACGGGGTGCAACTGCCGCTGTGGCCGATGTCGAAGCTGATCCTTAGCGATCCGTCCAACAAGCACTGGCTCTACCTGCCATTCGCCGCCGTGCTGTCGAATGCGCTGATCTACGGCGTGGTCGGACTCCTTGCCGGTTGGGGGCGGACGAGCCGCGCCGGCTTGGTGGCGACAGTCATCGCCGCGTCGTCGATCCTCGTCGCCGGATGGCAAGGCTTTGGCACCAGCGGCACCGGGTTCGCGATCGCCGCAGCAATGGTGCTCGCCGGACTCGTGCTGCATCGCTGGCTGGCTCGCTAGCGGGACCGTGCGCGCGCGAGGAAGCCGGGTCCGCACGCGCCCCGGGGCCATCAGGGCGCAGCGGAAGATTGCGCATCGATCATGTTGCGAGACGCGCCGCAGTGCGCGCGGCATCGAACAGGGCCAGCGCCTGTTTTCGCGCAACAGCGTGGTCCACGACCGGCGCCGGGTAATCGCGGCCGACGACGACACCCTTCGCGCGCTGAATCGGCGGTGGAACGCGCCAAGGCGCGTGAATCTCGCGTGCACCCAAAGCGCCGAGCTCGGGCACATGGCGGCGGATGAATTCGCCGTCGGGATCGAAGCGTTGCGACTGCGTGACCGGATTGAAGATGCGAAACCATGGCTGCGCGTCGCAGCCGGTCGACGCCGCCCATTGCCAGCCGCCGTTGTTCGATGCCAGATCGTAGTCGATCAGGTGATCGGCGAAGTAACGCTCTCCCAAGCGCCAGTCGACTAACAGGTCCTTGACCAGGAAGCTCGCGGCGATCATCCGCAGCCGGTTGTGCATGTACCCGGTGGCGTTGATCTGGCGCATCGCGGCATCGACGAACGGGTAGCCGGTCCGCCCTTCGCGCCAGGCCGCGAATCTTTCCGGATGGTCGGGAAAGCGCAGCGCAACGAATGCCGGCTGGAAAGCCTGTGTCGCCACTTGCGGATGGTGCCACAGCAGTTGTGCGTAGAATTCGCGCCAGATCAATTCCGCGAGCCACGTTGCGCCGCCGCTCCCACCGGGCTCGAGCGACCGTGCATGCGCGAAGGCGGCGAGCTCGCGCACCGATACCGTGCCGAAGCGCAGGTGCACGGAGAGATACGACGGCCCACGCAAGGCCGGAAAGTCCCGGGACTCGCGATAGCCGTCCACGCGCGAGCGGAAGTCGGCGAACGTGGCTGCGCCACCGCGCATTCCCGGTCTGACGCCGGTCGAATCGAGGTTGGTCCGTTCGAAGCCCAGCGCTTCGAGTGACGGGACGGGAGCCGCGATCAACGCCGGGGGCGGCGCAAGCGCATCGGCGACGGAGTCGATCACGTGCGATTCGAGATCGCTCGGGGTCAGGGCCTTGAGCCATGCGTTCCGGTAGGGCGTGTAGACGCCAAACGGCTTGCCGGCTTGCGTGCATACCTCCTCGCATTCGAAGATCACCTGATCCTTGAACGTCCGGAATGCAATGCCGTGCTCGGCGAGCGTGCGGGCGACCTCTGCATCGCGTTCGCACGCCTTCGGCTCGTAATCCCGATTCGCGTAGACGGCTGCGACGCCGAGCTCGGCGGCAAGCCTCGGGATCTCGTCCCGTGCGTACGCATGACGTACGATCAGCCCGCCGCCCCGGGCCGCGAGCGCGGCGGCGAGTTCGACGAGACTTTCCCGGATGAACTCGACGCGCCGATCTTCCCGCGAGGGCAATGCATCGAGGATCCCGCGGTCGAATACGAACGCGCAATAGACGCGGCGCGCCTCCCCCAGGGCGTGACGGAGCGCGGCGTGATCGAAGTCGCGCAGGTCGCGCCGGAACCACACCAGCGCGGCGTCGGCCGTGCGGGCCTTCATTCCCGTGGAAAGCGCAGGTCGTTGGCCCGAATCTCGTGCTGCCACAGCAGCGTGCCCGCCGCATCGAGCGCTTGAAGGGTGACGTGACGGTCCGATCCAGGACCGCTGACCCGGATCAGCCCGAACTGCCGTTTCGCGACGAGCGTTCCGGGTACCAGGTCGGGGTTGTTGCGCTCGACATCGTCGATTCTCGCCGGCGGGCGCGAGGTGAGCGGGCTCGACGTGAACTCGTGGATCGGATAGGCGCCCTGCCGCGCGACGCGAAGGAGCTCGGAGAAATGGCGGTCTCCGGACAGAAAGATCAGGCCCTCGATCTTCTGCGCGAGGAGCCAATCGGCAAAGGCTCTGCGCTCGGTGGCGAAATGGTGCCAGCCCTCGAAACGATGCTCGCGGTTCCAGAACTGGCTCCCGCCGGCGACGATCTTGAGGCTGCCGCGCGGGGCTTCGAGCAGCGCCTGCTTCAGCCACTCGAGCTGACGTGTGCCGAACATCGTCTTGTCGGGTCCATCCGGCCAGCGGTTGGGCGAGCGGTAATAGCGGTCATCCAGGAGAAAGAACAAGACATCGCCATAGCGCGCGACACCGAACGTGCCTGGCAGCTCCGGCAGCCCGAAGCTCGGATTCGGCCAGTAACGCTGGAACAGCTTCAGCGTTTCGCCCTTCAACGTGTACGACGTGTTCCCGTCGTTCGGGCCAAAGTCGTGGTCGTCCCAGATCGCGATATGCGCCGTCGCGGTGAGGAGCACCTGCAACGGCTCCAGGCTGCGCTGCCGGCGATAGCGCATCGCCATCGACGAGGGGTCGAAAAAGTCCGGCTGCTGCAGATAGACGTTGTCCCCGAGCCAGAGCATGAGATCCGGCGCCTGCGCGGCGATCGCGGCGAAAATCTCGTAGCCGTCGCCATAGCCGGAGCCGCCCCACACCGGATCGGGGTCGGCCACGAAGAAACACGAACCGATCGCAAACGTGAGCGACTTGGCGTCGGCGGACGTGGTCCAGAACGGTTGCGTTCGGACCGTCCCGTCGCGGCTTTCGCCACCCGCATCGACGCGATAGACCGACTTCGCCCCGGGCTTCATTCCGGTTAGGCGGGCGACGACGACGTTGTCGTTCGCTGCGGCCGCCATCAACGCAACTTGCCGATCGCCCGTTTCACCATCCGGGCGCCACGACACCGTCACCGGGCCCGGCGCGTCGGTCTGAATCCACAATGTCGTACTGGTCAAATCGGCGTAGCCGTGCAACACGACGAGCTTCGCGGCTGCCGTGCCGGCGGCGAGCAGCGCGGCCATGACGAGCGCCGTCCATGCCGCCATCGCGTGGTTGGCGTCCCGCGAGCGCGCGAAGGAACGATGCCGCATGAAGAAGCCTGGTGACCGGAGTGACAACGATGCTCCAATTGTGCCGGCGGGGACCCGCGATTACAATTCGCCTCATGGGTGGCTCGCCGGGCGGCCGCAGCGCCAACTTCACCAACCACTTCCTCATCGCGATGCCCGCGATGGCCGATCCCCATTTTGCGCATACGCTCACCTTCGTGTGCGAGCACAACCAGGACGGCGCGCTGGGCATCGTCGTCAACAAGCCGACCGACATGACGCTGTCCGCGCTGTTCGAGCAGATCGACGTTCCGCTCGACGACGCCCAGCTCAAGGCCGCGCCGGTACATTTCGGCGGACCGGTGCAAGTCGACCGCGGCTTCGTCCTGCACAGGCCACTCGGCAACTGGCAATCCACACTCGCGATCGACGACGAGGTCGGCCTCACCACGTCGAAGGACGTGCTCGAGGCGGTCGCCCGCGGCGAGGGGCCGAGGGATGTGATCGTTTCACTCGGCTATGCGGGCTGGTCGGCGGGGCAGCTCGAGCAGGAGATCGCGCAGAATGCGTGGCTGACGGTCGCCGCCGACGCGAACGTGCTGTTCGAGACGCCGGTCGAAGCGAGGCTGCCGGCGGCGATGCGGCTTCTCGGCATCGATTTTTCGCGGCTGTCCGACGACGTCGGGCACGCGTGACCCGTGGTCGAGGCGCGAGCGGACGCGGCAACCGTGCTCGCGTTCGATTTCGGGACGCGCCGCATCGGCGTGGCAGTAGGCAACACGGTCGTCCGGATCGCGCATCCGCTGACGACGATCGCGGCCGAAGCGAACTCCGTGCGATTCGCGGCGATCGAGGCGCTGATCGGACAGTGGCAGCCCGGGACGCTCGTCGTCGGCTGCCCGGTCCATGCGGATGGCACCGAGCACGCGATGACGGGGCGCGCGGAACGCTTTGCGCGCCAGTTGGAGGGGAGGTTCCGGTTGCCCGTCGTGCGCGCCGACGAGCGTTACACGACGCGTGTCGCCGAGGCAGCCCTGTCCGAGGCGGGCGTGCACGGTGTGGCGCGCCGTGCCGCGCGCGACGCCGCCGCGGCGCAGCTGATACTTCAGGCCTGGTTCGATGACGAAGCACGAACGGATGTCCGCGGCGCTGCCTGACGCCGAGCAGACGCTCTCGGCGCTGGCCGATCGGATGCGCGGCGCGGTCGCATTCGACGCGAAATTCGTCGGCATCTACTCGGGCGGGGCGTGGCTTGCCGAACGGCTTGCGCAAGCGATCCCCGGCGAGCACTCCGTCGGTTACATCGATGTTTCGTTCTACCGTGACGATTTCGGCCGCAAGGGCCTGAAGCCGGACGTCAAGCGCACCGCGCTGCCATTCGAAGTCGAGGGCGCGACGATCGTGCTGGTCGACGACGTTCTCTACACGGGACGCAGCGTGCGGGCGGCGATCAACGAGCTGTTCGATTTCGGGCGCCCCGCAAGAGTCGAACTGGCCGTGCTCGTCGACCGTGGCGGACGCGAGCTGCCCATCGAGGCCACCTACACCGGCGCTCGCCTCGCCGTCGCGCGCGACCTGTCGATCGTGCTGTCCCGCGGCGCCGACGGCCGGCTCGCGCTCGCGGCGGAGGGCGGCCATGCGTAACCCGCAGCTCGATGCGGCGGGAAATCTCACGCATCTGCTGACGCTGGAGGGCCTGCCCGCCGAGGTCATCGTCCGCATCCTGGACACCGCCGTGCCGTTCGCCTCGATCGCCGAGCGCGACGTGAAGAAAGTCCCGCTGCTGCGTGGCCGCTCCGTGTTCAACCTGTTCTTCGAGAATTCGACGCGGACGCGGACGACGTTCGAGATCGCCGCCAAGCGACTCTCGGCCGACGTCATCAACCTGAACATCGGCGCGTCGTCGACGAGCAAGGGCGAGACGCTGCTCGACACGATCGACAACCTGGTTGCGATGAACGCGGACATGTTCGTCGTTCGCCACTCGCAATCGGGAGCCCCGCACCTCATTGCGGCGCACCTGAATCGCGTCGGGCGCGCCCACGTACACGTCGTCAACGCCGGCGACGGCCGCCACGCGCATCCGACGCAGGGGCTCCTGGATCTGTTCACCATCCGGCACTACAAGCAGGACTTTCGCCGGCTGATCGGTCGCGATCGTCGGCGACGTGCTGCACTCGCGGGTCGCCCGCTCGCTCATTCATGGCCTGACCACGCTCGGCACGCCCGATGTGCGCGCGATCGGACCCAAGACGTTGCTGCCGACCGCGGTGCGCGCGCTGGGCGTGCAGGTCCATCACGACATGCGCGAGGGGTTGAAGGATTGCGACGTGGTCGTGATGCTGCGCCTGCAGAGCGAGCGGATGCGCGGTGCGCTGCTGCCATCGGCCGGCGAGTACTTCAAGCAATACGGACTCACGCCGGAAAAGCTCCTGCTCGCCCGCCCCGACGCGATCGTGATGCACCCCGGGCCGATGAATCGCGGCATCGAGATCGATTCGGCGGTCGCGGACGGAGCGCGCAGCGTGATCCTGCCGCAGGTGACGTTCGGCATCGCGGTGCGGATGGCGGTGATGAGCATGCTCTCGGGCAGCCAGGGATGAAGATCGAGATCAGGAACGGCCGCCTGATCGATCCGAAGAACGGGGTCGACCGCGTCGCGTCCCTCTACATCGCCGCCGGCAGGGTCGTGGCGATCGACGAAGCGCCGGCAGGCTGGACCGCCAATCGCTCTCTCGATGCCAAGGGCCTCGTCGTATGTCCGGGACTGATCGACCTCTCGGCGCGGCTGCGCGAGCCAGGCTTCGAGTACAAGGCCACGCTCGAGTCGGAGATGCGCGCCGCGGTCGCGGGAGGCGTGACCAGCCTCGCGTGTCCGCCGGACACCGATCCGCCGCTCGACGAGCCGGGCTTGGTCGAGATGCTGAAGCATCGGGCCCGCTCGCTCAACCAGGCGCACGTCTTCCCGATCGGTGCGCTCACCGTCGGCTTGAAGGGCGAAGAGCTGACCGAGATGGGCGAGCTGGCCGAAGCCGGCTGCGTCGCGTTCTCGCAAGCCGAGTCGCCGCTCACGGACACGGGCGTGCTGCTGCGCGCGATGCAGTACGCGGCAACCTTCGGCCATCGCGTCTGGCTGCGTCCGCAGGATCCGTATCTCGGCAAGTCCGGCGTCGCGCACGACGGCGAAGTCGCAACGCGCCTCGGGTTGCCCGCGATACCCTCGGTCGCCGAAACGATCGCGCTGGCGACGATCTTCGCATTGGTCCGCGAAACCGGCGTCCGGGTCCACCTGTGTCGACTCTCCACTGCCGAAGGCGTGGACCTGGTACGTGCGGCGAAAGCCGACGGCGCTGCCGGTGACCTGCGACGTTGCGGCTCATCACCTGCATATGTGCGACGTCGACATCGGGTGGTTCGATCCCCAATGCAACCTCGTGCCGCCCCTGCGGAGCGCGCGCGACCGCGCGGCGCTGCGCGCGGGACTCGCCGACGGAACGATCGACCTGGTCTGCTCCGACCACACGCCGGTGGACGACGACGCCAAGCAGCTGCCGTTCGGCGAGGCCGAGCCGGGGGCGACCGGGCTCGAGCTCCTGCTGCCGCTTACCCTCAAGTGGGCGGCCGAGGACAGGATCGCGCTCCCCGCGGCGCTGCGCGCGGATCACCGTGCAGCCGGCCGCGATTCTGGGGATCGACGCGGGGCACCTCGCCGTCGGTCAGAGCGCCGACGTGTGCATCTTCGACCCCGACGCACACTGGACCGTCGAGCCCGCTGCGCTGCGCAGCCAAGGCAAGAACACGCCGTTCCTCGGCTTGGAGGTCCCCGGGAAGGTCCGCGCGACGCTCGTTGCCGGGCAGGTGGTGTTCGAGCTCTAAGGTCTACGGGCGTCCGGTCGATTTGTCCGGCGCCAGTCGCGGACAAGATGGCTCCCCCTGGTTGCACGCCGGGGCGAAAAAATCGACGCGACCCGTCACGCCTCGGGAACTTGCCCGGCGCACCGCTGTCATTCGCCGAATGACGTCTTCCCCGCGCGTCCGGCGCAATCAATGGAGGCAACAACCATGAAGCTCGAGCTCGAGCAGGACATCAAGGGCATGCTGCCCGAGAAGGATTTCGACCGGCGCGACTTCATCTGGACCGCGCTCGGCGCGAGCGCAGCGCTGGCGGTGTCGTCGCCTGTCTCGGCGCAACTGATCACCACCGACACGGCCGGAATCGACGCGGCCGACGTCGCGATTCCGGTGTCCGGCGGCACGATTCGCGGCTACCGCGCGATGCCGTCGACGGGCGGACCGTTCCCGGTCGTCCTCGTCGCGGCGGAGGTCTTCGGCCTCAACCACTACATCCGGGACGTCTGCCGCCGCCTCGCCAAGGCCGGCTACTACGCGATCGTGCCGGACCTCTACACGCGCAAGGCCGATCTCACCAAGATCTCGAACATCGCCGAGATCATGCCGATCGTGAACAGCAAGCACGACACCGAGCTCGTCGCCGACTACGACGCGACCGTCGAATTCGCGCGGGCGAGCGCCAAGGGCGACGTGACGCGGATGGCCATCACCGGCTTCTGCCGCGGGGGCCGCACGACGCTGGTCTACGCTGCGGCCAACCCGAAGCTCAAGGCAGCCGTGGCGTGGTACGGCTCGGTTGGGGGCGAGGCCAACGAGTTCACGCCGCGCACGGCGATGGATCGCGTCGCGGAGATCAAGGTTCCGGTGCTCGGCCTCTACGGTGCCAAGGATGCCGGCATTCCGGTGGATCAAGTCGAGAAGTTCTTCGCGGCGCTGAAGGCTGCCGGCACCCCGGCGGAACTGGTGATGTATCCGGAGGCGGGCCACGGCTTCCATGCCGATTTCCGCCCCGACAATTACCGCAAGGCGGATGCCGAGGACGGCTGGAAGCGAATGCTCGCGTGGTTCGCGAAATACGGCGTCGCCTAGGAGGACGGCGTAACCCGGAGTCGACGGCGGTGACGGGCGAGGTCCGCCGCCGTTCTCGCGTTGGTTTATGCCTTACTGCGACGGCCGCAGGTGCGCGTCCGGCGGCCGCGCAGCTCACTTGCCTTTCGGCACGCGCCCCAGCAGGTAGAACTCGTCGTTGGGCCGCATCGCGACGAGACCGGCCATCCGGTTCGACAGCGCGAAAAACGCGGCGATCGCGCCGATGTCCCAGCCGTCCTCGTCGGAAAAGCCGTGCGCGCGCAACGTGGCGAAGTCGTCGGCGACGATCTCGGCGCTCCTCGTGGCGACCTTCAGCGCGAACGCGAGCATCGCCTTCTGCCGCGGCGTGATGTCGGCCTCGCGGTAGTTCACGGCAACCTGGTCGGCGACATAGGGGTTCTTCGCGTAAACGCGGAGTATCGCGCCGTGCGCAACGATGCAGTACTGGCAATCGTTGGCCCCGGAGGTCGCGACGACGATCATCTCGCGCTCGGCTTTCGACAAGCCCTCCTTCCTTCAGCATGAGCGCGTCGTGGTAGGCGAAGAACGCGCGAAACTCGGCGGGGCGGTGCGCGAGCGTGAGAAAGACATTGGGGATGAATCCGGCCTTCGCCTGCACTTCAAGCATGCGCGCGCGGATGTCCTCCGGCAGGTCCTCGAGCTCGGGAACCGGGAAACGGGAAATGGGTGCGTCGTTCATCGGGGAATCTAGGCCTTCGGCGGGACGTAACCCTGCGGCATTTCGGCGCCGGCGCCGAAGAAATGCTGCTCCATCTGCTCGGCCAGCCATTTCCGCGCGCTTGCGTCGGCGAGCGAGAGGCGGTTCTCGTTGACGAGCATCGTCTGGTGCCGCAGCCACGCCTGCCACGCCTCCTTCGACACGTTCTCGTAGATCCGCTTCCCGATGGCGCCGGGGTAGGGCGGAAAATCGAGACCCTCGGCCTCGCGACCGAGCTTCACGCAATGCACCGTGCGCGCCATGGACCTGCTCCTAGAGTAGCTTCCGGTAGACCTGCGACTTGCGCTGGTAATTGTAGAGCGACTGCTTCTGCTTCGGCAGATCGGCGATCGCCGCCGTATGATAACCGCGCTCCAGAAACCATTGCGAGGTGCGCGTGGTCAGCACGAACAGGCCGGTCAGCTTCAGCTTGCGCGCGCGCGCTTCGATCTCGGTCATCAGCGCCTCGCCGTAGCCTTCGCGCCGGAAGTCCGGATGCACGGCCAGCGCCGCGAGTTCGCCGACCTTTTCGTCGGGGAATGCGTACAGCGCAGCGCAGCCGATGATCGCGTTGTCGTGCTCGGCGACCACGAAGCGCTCGATCTCCATCTCGAGCCGCTCGCGCGAGCGGCGAACGAGGACCCCCTGTTCCTCCAGGGGCTCGATGATCGGCCAGGATCCCGCCGACGTCGTCGATCGTCGCGCTGCGCAGGTTGGCGAGCGGCGCCGCGGCGACCATCGTCCCGACGCCGTCGCGCGTGAAGAGCTCGAGGAGCAGCGCCCCGTCCAGGTGGCGGCTGATCAGGTGCGCGCGCTTGACGCCGTTGTCGCAGGCGCGCACTGCGCAGGGCAGGTAATGCTGGACGTCGGCCGGCAGCTTCTCGCGGTTCGCGGCGAGCAGCACCTCGGCATCCTTCGTCGACAGCTCGGTCAGGAGCTGGCGGCGTCCGCCGCGCACGCCCTCGGTCTCCATCAGGAACACGAGCTTGTCCGCGGCGAGCCGCACCGCGACCTGGGTGGCGACTTCCTCCAGCGCGAGATTGAAGATCTCGCCGGTCGGCGAATAGCCCAGCGGCGAGATCAGCACGATGTCGCCGTCGTCGAGCCGCTGCTGGATCGCATCGGTGTCGACCCGGCGCACTTCGCCGGTGAGCAGCATGTCGATGCCCTCGCGCACGCCGAGCGGCTTGGCGGTGATGAAATTGCCGGACGACACACGGATGCGCGCGCCCGCCATCGGCGAGTTCGCGATGCCGAGCGAGAGCAACGCCTCGATGCGCGCGCGCACCTGGCCGCTCGCCTCGAGCACGCAATCCATCGTCTCGGCGTCCGTGATGCGCAGGCCGAAGGCGTAGCGACTCTCGATGTCCTGCTGCGCCAGGATCGCCTCGATCTGCGGCCGCGAGCCATGGACGACCACGATGTGCACGCCAAGGCTGTGCAGGAGGTTCAAGTCGTGGATGATGCCGAGGAACGTCTCGTCCGCGACAACCTCGCCCCCGAACGCGATGACGAACGTCCGGCCGCGAAAGGCGTGGATGTACGGGGCCGCCGAGCGAATCCATTGGACGAATGCGCGCGTGGTCGCGGAATGGGCGGCCGGGGCGCTGTTCGGGGTCGGCGGCATCGGTGCGGCAGGATCGAGGGGCAGAAAGGGCGCGACGATTATAGCGCCGCGGCACCGGGCGGCCGGGGCAGCGCAACTATAATTGCAGTTTGTGTTCCGCCGCGACGCCACGTCGAGGCGACGCGTGCCTCGCCCCATGGCCTCGCCCCTTCTCGCCAACCTCAATCCGGAGCAACTCGCCGCGGTCACGCTGCCGCACGGCTCGGCGCTGATTCTGGCCGGCGCGGGCAGCGGCAAGACGCGCGTGCTGACGACGCGGATTGCGTGGCTGCTCGCGACCGGACAGGCGTCGCCGCTCGCGATCCTCGCCGTCACGTTCACGAACAAGGCGGCGAAGGAGATGCTGACGCGGCTTTCGGCGATGACCCCCGTCAATACGCGCGGCATGTGGATCGGCACGTTCCACGGGCTGTGCAACAGGATGCTGCGCGCTCACTACCGGGATGCCGGTCTTCCGCAGCTCTTCCAGATCCTGGACACGCAGGACCAGCTGGCGCTGATCAAGCGCCTGTACAAGGCGCACAACATCGACGCCGAGCGTTTTCCGCCGCGCCAGCTGCAGTACTTCATCGCCGGGGCGAAGGAGGAAGGCTTGCGGCCGAACCAAGTCGAGGTCGGCGACGAGGTGGCACGCCGGCAGGTCGAGCACTACGCGCTATACGAGGCGATGTGCCAGCGCGAGGGTGTGGTCGACTTCGCGGAGCTGTTGCTGCGGAGCTACGAGCTGCTCGCGCGGCACGACGGCCTGCGCGAGCACTACCAGCGCCGCTTCTCCCACCTCCTCGTCGACGAGTTCCAGGACACCAACGTGCTGCAGTACCGGTGGCTGCAATTGCTTGTCGGTCCGGACACGGCGGTCTTCGCCGTCGGTGACGACGACCAGTCGATCTATGCGTTCCGTGGGGCCAACGTCGCCAACATGCAGCACTTCGAGCGCGATTTCGGACGCGGGGAATTGCCGGTGCGACTCGTCAAGCTCGAGCAGAATTACCGATCGCAGGGCAACATCCTCGACCTCGCGAACGCGCTGATCCGGCACAACCAGACGCGCCTGGGCAAGAACCTGTGGACGAGCGAGGGCAAGGGCGAGCCCGTGCGCGCGCTCGTCGCTCCTTCGGATGTCGACGAGTCGGCATTCGTCGTCGACGTCGTCAAGGGTCTCGCCGGCGACGGCGTCGTATTGTCCGAGGTCGCGGTTCTCTATCGGTCCAATGCGCAATCGCGGGTGCTCGAGCACGCGCTGTTCAATGCCGGCGTGCCCTATCGCGTCTACGGCGGGATGCGCTTCTTCGAGCGCGCGGAGGTCAAGCACGCGCTTGCATACCTGCGGCTGCTCGCGGCTCCGGACGACGACGGTGCCTTCCTGCGCGTCGTCAATTTCCCGCCCCGCGGAATCGGCGCACGGACGCTGGAATCACTCACCGACGCGGCGCGCGAGCGCGGTGTGGCGCTCTGGCAAGCGGCAGCGGCCGGAACATTGGCGGGCAAGGCGGGTGCAAGTCTCGCGGCATTCGTGCGGTTGATCGAAGCGATGCAGGAAGCGACGCGCGGCCTGCCGCTGCCGGAAGCGGTCGAGCATGTGATCGCGGCCTCCGGTCTTGTCGCGCACTACAAGGCGGAGAAGGACGCGCAGGAACGCCTGGACAACCTCGAGGAGCTGGTAAGCGCCGCCGGAAGCTTCGTGCGCGAAGCCGACCTCGCGGTCGATGCGCCCATCGCCACGGACAATGTTGACTCCGCCGAAGCCGGCGCCACCGATCCGCTCACCGCCTTCCTCGCGCATGCCGCGCTCGAGGCGGGCGAGACCCAGGCCGCCGAGGGACTATCCGCGTTGCAGCTGATGACCGTGCACGCGGCGAAGGGCCTCGAGTTCCACACGGTGTTCGTGACCGGGCTCGAGGAAGGGCTCTTCCCGCACGAGAACAGTCTTTCCGAGTACGACGGCGTCGAGGAGGAGCGGCGGCTCATGTACGTCGCGATCACCCGCGCGCGGCGACGGCTCTACCTCACGCAGGCGCAGAGCCGGATGCTGCACGGACAGGTCCGCTACAACATCGCGTCGCGTTTTCTGGACGAGTTGCCACGCGATCTCGTGCATTGGCTATCGCCGCGCCGGGATCGCCCGCGCGGCGCGGTCGATGTAGACGTGGCGGAATGGGGCGCGCGGGGGGTGCAGAACACGGCGCCGGCAAGCGCAGCGACACCGGGGCGCGGCGCGCCTCGCGACCGGCCGGGCTGGCGCATCGGGCAGAGCGTGCGCCACGCGAAGTTCGGGGTCGGCATCATCGTCGATGCCGAGGGCCGCGGCGCCGACGCCCGGGTTCAGGTCAACTTTCGCGACACGGGCGTGAAGTGGCTCGCGCTCGAATACGCGAAGCTCGAGGCGGCTTAGACTTCCTTTTCGCCCGGTGCGGAGCCGCCTACGGTCGGCGGCGCGGCACCCTCTCCGGAATGGAAAATGTCGCGGTAGGCGACGTAATCGGAGATCGTCTGCGCTGCGATGAACAGGAACACATAGGGCACGACGAGAAGCGCGATCGCGTAGGGCACGGCGTCCTGCGGCAGCAGGAATGCGATCAGGCCGATCGCCATCGCAGGCACTACGGCGCCGCAGAAGAATAGCAGGAGGCCGTAGATCGCGACCGGTCGCCAGTTGGCCAACGCGGCGCGAAGGCTTCCGGCAAGCGCGCCGAGTGCGCCGCAGTCCTGGAACGCGACCAGCGCGGGGGCGAACCAGACCGCGAGCAGCACCGGGATCGCGCAGACGACGGAGAACAGCATTCCCGCTTCCAGGCGCGGGTTCGCCACCAGGGCCTCGTCGGGTTTCGCGCCGGCCGTGAGCGCGTCGACGAGTGCGCCCCCGTCAACGAGCGCCGAGGCGAGCACCGCCAGCGTCGTTCCCGCAACGAGCACGATGCCGATCGGGACCAGCGCCCAGAGGTTGGCGCGGAAGCCATGGAAGAGGTGCTGAATCTGGGGCATTCCTGCGCGCTCCTGCGTCCAGGCCGCAGCCAGGAATCCGACGGTGAATACCGGGCGCAGCAGCATCATCGCGAGCGGACCGACGAGCGGCACCCTGCTCACCGCCAGCTGAATCAGGTAATAGAGGAGGAGCAGCATCATCCACGGCAGACGCGCGGCCGCGAGCATCGCGATCGCTTCGCGGAGCCACAGAATCCCGTGGCGAGCCGGATGCTGCGCGAAGGCGACCCGCCGCACAGGACCGCTCACGGTGCCGGCCTCGCGGCGGTGGCGGTCACGGCGTCCGGTGGTTCCGGCATGCTCGCGGGTTGCGCAACGCGAGCGCGCAGGATGCGCTCGAAATGGCCTGGGTCGTGCGCGTGGACAAGTTCGCCGGGACGCGGCAGATTGAGATCGTAGAGTCGCGACAGCCAGAAACGAAGCGCGGCGGCACGCAACAGCGCCGGCCATTGCGCCCGCTCGTCGGAGGTCAGCGGTCGTGCGCGCTGGTACGCACCGACGAGTGCACCAACGAGTTCCGCAACGAGCGCACCCGTGTCCGCACCATTCTTGACGATGCACCAGTCGTTGACGGTGATCGCCAGGTCGTACGCGAGGAAATCGGTCGCTGCGAAGCCGAAATCGATGATGCCCGATACGCGGTGTCCGATGAACAGCACGTTGTCGCAGAACAGATCGCCATGGATCGCGCCGCGCGGCAGCCGTCCCTTGCCGAACCCGGTCTGGAACTTGAGTTCACACGCCAGCAATTCGTTCTGGCTCTCGTCGAGGAACGGGCGCACGGCGCGCGCCGCCTGTCGCCACCAGGCGGGACCGCGCCGGTTCGTCAGCCGTGCGCGGTAGGCGGACGATGCAACATGGAGGCGACCGAGCGCCGCGCCGACCGACTCGCAATGCACCGCGTCCGGCACGAGCATCGGTGCGCCGTCGACTCGCGCGACCAGACTTGCCGGCTTGCCGTTCAGGATGCTGAAGTACCCCCCGGTACGGTCCGCGGCGGGCGCCGGTGCCTCGACACCCGCGCGCGCGAGATGCGCCATCAGATTGAGATAGAACGGGAGCTCGTCGGCGGGCAGACGCTCGTACAGGGTCAGGACGTACCGACCCTTCGTCGTCGTGACGAAGTAGTTGGTGTTCTCGATACCCGCCGCGATCGGAGCGAGGTCGACGAGGGTCCCGACCGTGTAGCGGGCGAGCCAGGCGTCGAGCTCTTCTGGGGCGACGGGGGTGTAGACCGACATGGGGCAAAGCGGCGTGCGCACGGCGCGCCGCCGCAGGCATTTCTCCGCGGTGCGCGAATCAGTTCAGAACTCGAGCAGAAGCCAAAGCGGGACTCTGAGGCCGGTGTCGAGGCTGTCGCGGCGAATGTAAATGTTGCCGCTCCCGTCGGGAACGAGGAAGTAGGGCCGGCCGTGGCGCGGCGTGACCTTGACCCAGACGAGCCTGCCGTTGACGCGAGCCTCCTCGACGGTCTCGCCGTCCCTGCTCTTGATCGTGACCTGCGGCTCGAGCTCGGCATCACCGGCAATGCCGGGTGGCGGCGGGATCTCCGGCAACGGCTCGAGTTTCGGCGGTGTGGGCGGTGCCGGCGCAGGCGAAGGTGCGCTTTGGGCGAACGCGGCACCGGCGGCGATTAGCACGATGACTGCGGCGACACGCGGCAGGGTACGCGGGAGATTCATGCGAATGCTTGAAAGTGCGGCAATTCTAGCAGACGCGGCATGTCGCCCGCGGCGGCCTCCCAATTGCGCAGGAGGTGTTAAAGATTGAGCATTTTCTGACGCTCTTCGCGCGTCGGCTGGAAGCCTCTCGATTCGTAGAAATCGAAGATCGCCTCGACGATGGCCTCCGGTTCCTCGATGACTTTCATCAGTTCGAGGTCCTGCGCCGCGGCCATGCCTTCGCCGACGAGCTTGTCGCGCATCCAGTCGATCAACCCGCTCCAGAAGGAGCCGCCGACGAGGATGATCGGAATCCGGCGGCTCTTGCCGGTCTGCACCAGCGTGAGGCACTCGGACAGCTCGTCGAGCGTGCCGAACCCACCGGGCAACACCACATACGCCGACGCGAAGCGCACGAACATCATCTTGCGCGCGAAGAAATAGCGGAAATCGAACGAGACGTCCTGATAGTCGTTGCCGCCGCGTTCGTTCGGAAGCAGGATGTTGAGACCGATCGCGGGCGACTTTCCGGCGAACGCGCCGCGGTTGGCGGCTTCCATCAATCCCGGCCCGCCGCCGGAGATCACCGCGAAGCCTGCATCCGAGAGCAGGCGTGCGATGCGCTCGGCCTTGCGGTAGTACGGATGGTCGGGCTTCATCCGCGCGCTGCCGAACAGCGAGACGGCCGGGCGCACGCCGCGCATTCGCTCGGTCGCCGCGGCGAACTCTGCCATAATCCCCAGCACCCGCCACGCCTCCTGGCCGTTGGTCGTGTAGAGCGCCTGCGGATCGATCAATTCAGGAATCTTGTGCGTCGTCGCCGGTTGCATGTCCCTGCTCGTCCTCGTTGACGGTTCGTCGTACCTCTACCGTGCGTTCCACGCGTTGCCCGATCTGCGGACGTCGCAGGGCGAGCCGACCGGGGCGCTGCGCGGCGTCGTGTCGATGCTGCGCAGGATAGCCGAAGACGAGAAGCCCGACTACTTCGCCGTCGTCTTCGACGCTCCGGGCAAGACGTTCCGCGACGAATGGTATCCGGAGTACAAGGCGCAGCGGCCGCCGATGCCGGAGGATCTCGTGCGGCAGATCGAGCCGCTGCACGAGCTCGTGCGCGCGCACGGCTGGCCCCTCCTGATGGTCGACGGGGTGGAGGCCGACGATGTGATCGGAACGCTCGCGACGAAGGCGGCAGCACAGGGAATCGACTGCATCGTCTCGACCTCGGACAAGGATCTGGCGCAGCTCGTCCGTCCCGGCATCACGCTCGTCAACACGATGAGCAACGAGAAGCTGGACGAAGCGGGTGTCGTCGCGAAGTTCGGCGTGCGCGCCGACCAGGTCCTCGACCTGCTCGCGCTGACCGGCGATGCGGTGGACAACGTGCCGGGCGTCGCGAAAGTGGGTCCGAAGACCGCGGCGAAGTGGCTGGCGCAGTACGGCACGCTCGACGCGATCATCGCCCACGCCAGCGAGATTCCGGGCGTGGTCGGAGAAAACCTGCGCGCTGCGCTCGACTGGCTGCCGCAAGGAAAGCGACTCCTGACGGTCAAGACCGACTGCGCGTTGCCGGTCGCGCCGAGCGACTTGCAATGTGCGGCGCCCGAGGCCGACAAGCTCGCATCGCTCTTCGCGCGCTTCGAGTTCAAGAGTTGGCTCCGCGACAGGCAGGGTGGCGATGCGCGCAGTGACGCGGCAATTGCGACCACCGACCGAGCGTCGCGGGAGGACACGCGCTCGTTCGCCGATGCGGCCACGGGCGACGGCGCACGACACACTGCCGCAGTGCCCGCGGCCGTGCCCCGTCAGTACGAAACCGTGCTGGACGAGGCGGCATTCGAACGCTGGGCGAACGCGCTCGAGCGCGCGGAACTCGCGTGCTTCGACACGGAAACAACGAGCCTCGACCCGCTCGCTGCGAAGCTCGTCGGATTGTCGCTCGCGATCGAGCCCGGCCATGCCTGCTACGTGCCCCTCGCTCATCGCTATCCTGGAGCGCCCGACCAGCTGCCGCTCGCCCGGGTGCTCGCCAGGCTCGCGCCGTGGTTCGCGGATCCGGCGAAGAAGAAGCTCGGGCAGAACGTGAAGTACGACCAGCACGTCCTCGCGAACCACGGCCTGCGGCTCGAGGGCGTCGCGCACGACACGCTGCTCGAGTCCTACGTGCTCGAGGCGCACAAGCCGCACGACATGGACAGCCTCGCGTGGCGACATCTCAGCGTGAAGACGACGACCTATGCCGAGGTCGCCGGCCGGGGCGCGAAGCAGATCGGGTTCGACCAGGTGAGCATCGCGGACGCGGCGGCGTACTCGGCCGAGGACGCGGACATCACGCTGCAGCTGCACCGGCACCTGTATCCGCTCGTCGTTGCCGAGCCGAAGCTCGATCACGTCTACCGGACGATCGAGCTGCCGGTGCGCGAGATCCTGTTCGAAATGGAGCGCGAAGGCGTGATGCTCGACGCCGCGCTGCTCGCGGCGCAGAGCCGCGAGCTCGGCGAGAAGGTGATGGCGCTGGCGGAGCAGGCGTACGTGCTTGCCGGACAGCCGTTCAATCTCGCGTCACCCAAGCAGCTGGGCGAAATCCTGTTCGACAAGATGAAGCTGCCGGTGCTGCGGAAGACGGCGACCGGCCAGCCGTCGACCGATGAGGAAGTGCTGACCGAGCTCGCGGCCGATTACCCGTTGCCGAAGGTGCTGCTCGAGCATCGTGCCTTGTCGAAACTGAAGTCGACGTACACCGACAAGCTGCCGCAGATGGTGAATCCGCGCACGGGACGCGTGCACACGACCTTCGCACAGGCGACCGCGGTCACCGGAAGGCTCGCATCGTCGGACCCCAATCTGCAGAACATCCCGGTGCGCACCGCCGAAGGCCGGCGGATCCGCGAAGCCTTCATCGCGCCGCCGGGACAGTTGATCGTCTCGGCCGACTATTCGCAGATCGAGTTGCGGATCATGGCGCACCTGTCGGGCGATCCCGCGCTCGTCAAGGCGTTCCACGAGGGCGCCGACATTCACAAGGCGACCGCGGCCGATATCTTCGGCGTGCCGGTCGCCGAGGTGAGCCCCGACCAGCGCCGCTATATCAAGGCGGTGAACTTCGGGCTGATCTACGGGATGGGCGCCTTCGGCCTTGCGCAGCAGCTCGGTATCGAGCGCGGCGCTGCGCAGCAGTTCATCGATCGCTACTTCCAGCGCTACCCCGGCGTCGCTGACTACATGAAGGCGACGCGCGAGTTCGCGCGCGAGCACGGCTATGTGGAGACGGTGTTCGGACGGCGGCTATGGCTGCCGGACATCAAGGCCGCGGGCGGGCCCCGGCGTTCCGCAGCTGAGCGCGCGGCGATCAATGCGCCCATGCAAGGCACGGCGGCCGACCTGATCAAGCTGGCGATGATTGCGGTGCGCGACTGGATCCGGCGCGAGCGGCTGGCGACGAAGCTGGTGCTGCAGGTTCACGACGAGCTCGTGTTCGAGGTCCCTGACGAAGAACGCGCGCACGTCCACGAAATGCTGCCTGGCTGCATGACGGGCGTCGCACAGCTGTCGGTGCCGCTTGTCGTCGACGTCGGCACGGGCCCCAACTGGGAACAGGCGCATTGAGGGGATCAGGGTCGATTTTCCCGCCCGGCGGTTCCGGCCCCGCCGCAACGCGGCTAGGATCGACAATGACCGCGGCTCAGTCCCCGAAGATGTCTTTGTAGCTGGTGTAGATGCTGGCCACGGTCACGGGCGCCAGCACGATCCAGCCCAGGCCGAGCGGAATCGACGCCACGATCGCGAACGCGATTCCCAGGAGTCCGTAGACCAGGAACGCAAGCGTGTTGGCGAGGCACGCGCCGAAGCTCGTCTTCATGGCGGCAAACGGCTCGTCGTTGCGCAAGGCGACGAGCGCCGGCGCGAACCAGAACGCCATCAACAGCGGAATTCCGAGCAGCATCACGACGAGCGCGGCGACCAGGGCGCCGAAACCCAGGGTCGCCAGCATCGCGACCGCGGCCTGCGTCGCATCACCCGTCAGCAGCGCGGAGATGCCGCTCACCCCGACGACGCCGAGCAGCAGGGCGACGAACACGACGGCAATCACGAACGACCCCGCGAGGTACAGTAGACCGAGGATGACGAGCGGACCGAGCCTGTCGGCAAAGCCGGTGAACAAATGGCCGACGGTGAGTGGCCCGCCGCGATCGAGTGCGCGGCAGCCCGCGAACAGGCCCCCGGCGAACACCGGGGCGAGCACGGTGGAGGCAAGCGAACCCAGCACCGGAATGAACCCGAGCGTCACCACGAAAGCGATGAACAGGACCGTGATCGCGATCCAGATCCACGGCGACGCGGTGAACAGACGCCACGCGTCGCCCCACCAAGCGGTGCCGCGACCGGCGGTGACGACGCGGCCCTCCACCGGAAATTCGCCTTCCCCGTCGGCAGCAGGGGTCAGGATCGAAGCGGGCGGGCGCGAAGGGGGTGGATCAACCATGGCGGGATCGAGGCGGCGGACAGGGGCTGGATATCGCGGGGAGCTCGGTCCGGTGCGTGGGGCAGGGTTCCTGCTTGGATGCGCCAGCCCGGCGGGCCGCGGGGTAACGACTCTTGGCGCCCCCTGCCATTGTAATCGGGTCATCCGGCATTGCCGGATGTCCTCGCGGCCGCGTCCGGGTCGCCCCCGCCCGGCGCGCCAACCGGTTCCTCCCCAGCCACCGACCAGGAGCCGAAGGTTGGAAGCTGGATTTTTTTTGCCTCGGGCGGAGCCCGGGGGTTGATTTCCGAGGACCTTCTCCCTATGATTAGCACTCGCTAAGGACGAGTGCTAACAGAGATAGGCATTTGCTCTGGCCGACGCGACGTCCAAACAGCCGCCAGATCCCAGGCCGGCTGAACAAGCGACTGATACGCAACGAACTTACCATTAGGAGTGAGCACTTACCATGAAGATTCGTCCATTGCACGATCGCGTGATCGTTAAGCGGCTTGAAGAAGAGCGGAAAACGGCCGGCGGCATCGTCATTCCCGACACTGCAGCCGAAAAGCCTTCGCAAGGCGAAGTGGTCTACGCCGGCCCTGGCAAGACCGACGACAGCGGCAAGCTCGTCCCGATGGGCGTGAAGCCGGGCAACAAGGTGCTGTTCGGCAAGTACTCGGGGCAGGAATTCAAGATGGATGGGCAGGATCTGCTCCACATGCGCGAAGACGACATCATCGGCATCGTCGAGTAATCGTCCCGCCCACCGCTCAAAAGCATTCAGGAGAATCGATATGGCAGCCAAGGACGTCCGCTTCGGCGAAGGCGTGCGCAACAAGATGATGACGGGTGTGAATATCCTGTCGAACGCCGTGAAGGTCACGCTCGGCCCCAAGGGCCGCAACGTAATACTGGAACGCAGTTTCGGTGCACCGACGATCACCAAGGACGGTGTTTCCGTCGCGAAGGAAATCGAGCTCAAGGACAAGTTCGAGAACATGGGCGCGCAGATGGTCAAGGAAGTCGCTTCCAAGACCTCCGACGTCGCCGGCGACGGCACGACGACCGCCACGGTGCTCGCACAGTCGATCTGCACCGAGGGCTTCAAGTTCGTCGCCGCCGGGATGAACCCGATGGATCTGAAGCGCGGCATCGACAAGGCGGTCATCGCCGTCGTCGACGAGCTGAAGAAGATCAGCAAGCCGTGCACGACGAGCAAGGAAATCGCGCAGGTCGGCGCAATCTCGGCCAACGCCGACGAGGCGATCGGCAAGACGATCGCCGAGGCGATGGACAAGGTCGGCAAGGAAGGCGTGATCACCGTCGAGGACGGCAAGGGCCTCGAGAACGAGCTCGATCTCGTCGAAGGCATGCAGTTCGATCGCGGCTACATCTCGCCGTACTTCATCAACAACCCGGACAAGCAGGTCTCGCTCCTCGAAGACCCCTACATCCTGCTGCACGACAAGAAGATCTCGAACATCCGCGATCTGCTTGCCGTTGCTCGAACAGGTGGCGAAGTCCGGCAAGCCGCTCCTGATCATTGCCGAGGACGTCGACGGCGAAGCGTTGGCGACGCTGGTCGTCAACAACATCCGTGGCATCCTCAAGACGACGGCGGTCAAGGCCCCGGGTTTCGGCGATCGCCGCAAGGCCATGCTGGAAGACATCGCGATCCTCACCGGCGGCACAGTGATCGCAGAAGAGCTCGGTCTGAAGCTCGAGAACGCGACGCTGAAGGACCTCGGCCGCGCGAAGAAGATCGAAGTGGGCAAGGAAGACACGACGATCATCGACGGCGCCGGCGAAAAGCCAGGGATCGAAGCGCGCGTCAAGAACGTCCGCAAGCAGATCGACGATGCGACGTCCGACTACGACAAGGAAAAGCTGCAGGAGCGCGTGGCGAAGCTCGCCGGCGGCGTCGCGGTGATCAAGGTGGGTGCCGCGACCGAAGTCGAGATGAAGGAGAAGAAGGCACGCGTCGAGGACGCGCTGCACGCGACCCGTGCGGCGGTCGAGGAGGGCATCGTCGCTGGCGGCGGCGTGGCCTACCTGCGCGCCCGCGCCAACCTGAAGGGCCTGAAGGGCAGCAACCACGACCAGGATGCCGGCATCAAGATCGTGCTGCGGGCGCTCGAGGAGCCGTTGCGCCAGATCGTCGCGAACACCGGTGACGAGCCCTCGGTCGTCCTCAACAAGGTCGTCGAGGGCAAGGGCAACTTCGGCTACAACGCCCAGACCGGCGAGTACGGTGACCTGGTGGAGATGGGGGTCGTCGATCCGACCAAGGTCACGCGCTTCGCCCTGCAGAATGCTGCGTCGGTCGCCGGACTGATGCTCACCACCGATGCGATGGTGGCCGAGCACCCGAAGGACGAAAAGCCGATGGGCGGCGGCGGCATGGGTGGCATGGGCGGCATGGGTGGCATGGGCGACATGGACATGTGATCCAGGTATCAGAGGAGAGGGATCAGGGATCAGAAAGCAACAACGATCGCTCATCTGCTCCATGCAGCAATGCAAAGCCCGGCCTCGTGCCGGGCTTTTTTTCCAAGCGTGCTGCAGGAAAGCGCTCGATTCGAGCGCATCGTCCTTCCCGAATGCAAGATCGGTGGCGAATTTGAAACGCTCTTCGAGGTGCACCGATGGCGGTCACTTCGGAAAATGCATTAGACTAGCCGCGCAGCCGCCAGCGTAAGCAATCACGGCCCCCGATGCCCGGACACTCGGCATCACCGCGCCTGGCGAGCGGAAGGCCACAGCATCGATGACCGTGAATTCCGGACTCCTCCTCTTCGTCCTTGCGATTGGCGCGCTCGTCGTTGCGATCGGATACGGACTTCTACGACGCCGCCGCGCGGAAGGGGGCGGACCCAAGCCGGGCACCGAGGACCCGGCTACGGTGGCGCAATGGACAGAGGGCGAGACCACGCGGCTGCTGTCGTCGGCCGAATTGCCCGGACTTTATCTGTTGCGTTCGCGGTTCCTGAGCAAGGCGGAGGGTATCGTCTTCCTGCTGCTCAAGGCCGCGTTCCCGCGGCACGAGATCTTCGCGCGCGTCCGCCTCTCGGACGTGCTGCAGGTCAAGATCGGCCCGCAGGGGATGGAGCGGTTGCGCGCGTTCCGCAAGATCGCCAACCAGCACGTCGGTTTTGTCATCTGCGACCGCGACATGACGATCCTCGCGATCGTCGACGCGAAGGAGCCGGACGCGGTCATCAATCCGCGCGACCAGAAGCTCGAGATCATCAAGCAGCGCTGCCTGCAGGCGGCGCAGGTGAAGTACGTCTGCGTCTATCCGCCACAGCTGCCGCGCTATCGCGAGCTGCGCGAGCAGATACTCGGTCCCGCCGCCGATCTCGTGTAGGAAGCATTTGGCGGTGAGTCTCGCCATGTCCGCGCCGACCCCGTTCAAGCTCACGTACTCGACGATGTTCGATCCGCCGGCGGAGCTCCACGCGCGCTTCGAGGCGGCGCTGGCCGCTATCCGGCCGCACATCGGCGCCGAGCACGCGATGCTGATCGGCGAGGGTAACGAGCGCGCGCTGCGCCGCTTCGAGGCAAGGAGCCCGATCGACACGCGATTCGTGCTGGGCCGCTTCCAGGCCGGCGGGGCGACCGAAGCGGATGCGGCGGTAGCGGCCGCGCAGCGGGCGTTTCCCGGCTGGGCGAGGACACCGTGGCGCGAACGGGTTGCGCTCCTCCGGCGCACGGTGGCCCTCATCGAGGAGCGCGTCTACTACCTGGGCGCGGTGCTCGCCCTCGAGGTCGGCAAGAACCGGATGGAGGCGCTGGGCGAAGCGCAGGAGACCGCGGACCTGATCGCCTACTACTGCGATCAGATGGAGGCCAACGACGGCTATGTCCGGCCGATGGCGAGCGACCCGGTGGCGGGCTACGCAAGCGAGAACGCGAGTGTGCTGAAGCCGCACGGCGTATGGCTCGTGATCGCGCCGTTCAATTTCCCGTTTGCGCTCTCAGGTGGCCCTTCGGGCGCGGCGCTCGTCGCCGGCAACACGGTCGTCTTCAAGGCGGCGTCGGCAACCGCCGTGGAGCGGCCGGCTCCTGGCGGATGCGTTTCGCGATGCGGGTCTGCCGTCCGGGGTCTTCAACTACGTGACGGGTCCCGGGACCTCGCTCGGCGAAGCGCTGATCCGTCACCCGGATGTCGCCGGCGTCACCTTCACCGGCTCCTACGCCGTCGGCATGCATCTCCATCGGACGTTCGCCGAAGGGCGCTGGCCGCGGCCATGCATCGTCGAGATGGGCGGCAAGAACGCGGCGATCGTCAGCCGGCACGGCAACATCGACGACGCGGCGCTCGGCGTCACGCGTTCGGCATTCGGCCTTTCCGGGCAGAAATGCTCGGCCTGCTCGCGCGTCTACGTCGAGCACACGGTATTCAACGATTTCGTCGCCGCGCTTGCACGGCGCCGCGATGCGGATTGCGATCGGCGACCCGACCGAGCGCGCGAACTGGATGGGACCCGTCATCGACGCCGCCGCACTAGCGCGCTACGAGGACGCCGCCGCGCAGATCCGTGCGCACCCGGACGGCGTGATCGTGCACGGCGGCGAGCGACTCGATCGCGGCGATCTCGCGCACGGATACTTCTGCGCGCCGACGATCGCGCGCGCACCGCTCGACCATCCGCTCTGGCAGCGCGAGCTGTTCGTGCCGTTCGTGCTGGCCGCGCCGGTCGACGGACCTCGCCGAAGCCTTTGCGCACGCCAACGCCGGCGATTACGGGCTCACCGCCGGGTTCTACGGCTCACCCGCGGAAACCGAGCGCTTCTTCGGCGAGATCGAAGCCGGCGTCTGCTACGCGAATCGCCCGCAGGGCGCGACGACCGGCGCGTGGCCCGGCTATCAACCGTTCGGCGGCTGGAAAGGCTCGGGCTCCACCGGCAAGGCGGGCGGGTCGCTCTATTACGTTCAGCAGTATCTGCGCGAGCAGTCGCAGACGCGCGTGCGGCGGTCCTGACCCGGCGCGGCGGTGATGGGTTACGTCCAGCCTCCGGCGAGGACACGCGAGTAGGCGTCGCGGTCGATGTTGCCGCCGGAGAGGATCACGGCCGCGCGGCGCCCGGCGAGATCGCCTTCCTTCAGGAGCGCCGCAAGCGGCGCCGCGCCGGCGCCCTCGGCGATCTGGTGCGTATCGGTGAACATGGCGCGCATCGCGTCCTCGACCTCGGCGTCGGTCACTTCGACGATGCGCGCCGCGCCACGACAGATGACATCGAGCGCCGCCGGCACCGGGACGCGCACGGCCATCCCGTCGGCCAGCGTCTCGGCGCTCCCGGTTTCGATGGGCCGTCGCGCCACGAACGATTGCGCGTAGCAGTTCGCATTCGCCGAGACGACGCCGACGATCGCGGTCTTGAGCCCAAGTGCGTCGCGGGCGCTGATCAACCCGCAGATGCCCGACCCGCAGCCGATCGGCACGTAGACCGTGTCGAGGGCCGGGACCGCGCGCAACAGTTCGAGCGCGTAGGTGCCCACGCCCGCGACGAGCTCGCGCGCGAAGGGCCCGACGAAGTGCAGTCCTTGCTCGCGGGCGAGACCCGCGGCATGCTCGCGCGCCTCGTCGAAATCGCGACCGAACTCGATCAACTCGGCGCCGAACGCCCGCATCGCGGCGTTCTTGTCGAGCGAATTGCCGTGCGGGACGACGATCACGCAACGCAGGCCGTGGCGACGCGCGGCGTACGCCATGCTCTGTCCGTGGTTGCCGCGCGTTGCGCTGATGATGCCGGGGAGGGCGGGGCGGACGGCTGCGAGCTGCGCCAAGAGGTTGAGCCCGCCGCGCACCTTGAATGCGCCGGTCGGCGTGTGGTTCTCGTGCTTCACCCACACCTCGCGCCCTGCCCGGCCGGCAAGCAGGGGCCACGGGTACTGCGGAGTGGGCAGCATCGCGGCGTAGACGATGCTCGCGGCTGCCTCGAGCTCGGCGAGCGGAATCATGGCGAGGGCTTCGACTTCAATGCGCTTGGCGGCATCGCAACTCGACAAACGGGCGACGCTGTTCCGGCATCGTCGCGGGCCGGGACTTCCTTCGGTTGGTCGAACGTCCTAGACACGCTCGATGACCAGCGCAATGCCTTGTCCGACGCCAATGCACATCGTGCACAGCGCATACCGCCCACCCGTGCGATGCAACTGGTACATGGCCGTGGTGACGAGCCGCGCGCCGCTCGCGCCGAGCGGGTGGCCCAGCGCGATCGCGCCGCCGTTCGGATTGACCTGCGAAAGCGTCGTCGGGCAGGCCGTGATCGCGCGTCACCGCCAGCGCCTGCGCGGCGAAGGCCTCGTTCAATTCGATGACGTCGATGTCGGCGAGTCGCAACCCGGCCTTGGCGAGCACCTTGCGCATGGCCGGCGCGGGACCGAAGCCCATGATGCGCGGCGCGACGCCGGCAACGGCGGCGGCGACGATGCGCGCGCGCGGCGTCAGGCCATGGCGCTTCGCGGCATCGGCCGAGGCGATCAGCACCGCGCACGCGCCGTCGTTCACGCCGGAGGCATTGCCGGCGGTGACGCTGCCGTCGGGCTTGACGATGCCCTTCAGCTTGGCGAGCGACTCGAGCGTGGTCTCGCGCGGATGCTCGTCCCGCGCGACGACGGTCGGATCGCCCTTTCTTCGACGGGCAGCGTGACCGGGACGATCTCCTCGGCCATGCGGCCGGCGGCAATCGCCGCCAGCGCGCGCTGCTGGCTGCGCAGCGCGAAAGCGTCCTGATCGGCGCGAGCGATGCCGAACTCCTGCGCGACGTTCTCGGCGGTCTCGGGCATCGAATCGATGCCGTATTTCGCCTTCATCAGCGGGTTGACGAAACGCCAGCCGATCGTCGTGTCCTCGATCTTCGCGGTGCGCGAGAACGCGCTGTCCGCCTTCGCCAGGACGAACGGCGCGCGCGTCATGCTCTCGACGCCGCCGGCGATGGCGAGCGAGGCTTCGCCGCATTTGATCGCGCGCGCCGCGATGGCGATCGCGTCCATGCTCGAGCCGCACAGGCGGTTGATCGTCGCGCCCGGCACGTCCTGCGGGATGCCCGCGAGCAGCAGCGCCATGCGCGCGACGTTGCGGTTGTCCTCGCCCGCCTGATTGGCGCAGCCGTAGATCACGTCGTCGACGGCGGCCCAGTCGACGCGCGGGATTGCGCTCCATGAGCGCCCTGATCGGCAGCGCGGCGAGATCGTCGGTGCGCACCGACGCGAGCGCGCCGCCGTAGCGGCCGAAGGGAGTGCGGATCGCATCGCAGAGGAAAGCGTCGGTGGTCATGCCGTCTGTCTCCAAGGTCAGGTCCCGGCCATCGCCAGCGGCACGCCGGTGAGCCGCGCAAGCTCGCCGAGATCGAGGCCGGGCGCCATTTCGAGGACCGCGAGTCCGACGGCGGTGACGTCGATCACGGCCAGGTCGGTGTAGATCCGGTCGACACAGGAAAGACCGGTCAGCGGGTACGTGCAGCGCGGCACGATCTTGCTCTCGCCGGTCCGGGTGAGGTGTTCCATCATCACGCACACCCGCTTTGCGCCGATGGCGAGGTCCATCGCGCCCCCGACCGCGGGAATCGCATCGGGCTCTCCCGTGTGCCAGTTCGCAAGGTCGCCGGCCACCGACACCTGGTAGGCGCCGAGCACGCACAGATCGAGATGGCCGCCGCGCATCATCGCGAACGAGTCGGCGTGGTGGAAATACGAGGCGCCCGGCAGCGCCGTCACCGGCTGCTTGCCGGCGTTGATGAGATCGGGATCCTCGGCGCCCTTCGCCGGCGCCGGCCCCATCCCGAGGAGGCCGTTCTCCGTATGCAGGATGATCTCGCGCTCCGGCGGCAGGAAATTCGCGACCATGGTCGGCAATCCGATGCCCAGGTTCACGTACGCACCTTCGGGAATGTCGCGGGCGACGCGCGCGGCCATCTGCTCGAGCGTGAATCGCGGCACCGAGGGGTTCGTCACGCAGCGCCCCCGAAGCGTCGCACGCGCCGCCTCTTCGTCGATTGCGACGACACGGTGTACGAAGATTCCCGGTGTGACGATTGCCTCCGGGTCGAGCGCGCCCAGCGGCACGACCTCGCGCACCTGGGCAATCGTGCACTTCGCCGCCGACGCCATGATCGGGCCGAAATTGCGCGCCGTCTTGCGGTACACGAGATTTCCCCAGCGGTCGGCGCGCAGCGCCTTGATCGAGCGCGAAATCGGCGTGAATCGGGTACTCGAGCACGCAGGGACGGCCGTCGATCACGCGCGTTTCCTTGCCCTCGCGCGAGAAGCGTGCCGTACCCGGTCGGCGTGAAGAACGCGCCGATGCCCGCACCCGCGGCGCGTATGCGCTCGGCGAGATTGCCCTGCGGGACGAGTTCCAGCTCGATCTCTCCGGCGCGGTAGAGCGCGTCGAAATGCCACGAGTCGACCTGGCGCGGGAACGAGCAGACGATCTTGCGTACGCGCTTCGCCTTCAGCAGCAGCGCGAGTCCGAAGTCGCGCGTTGCCGGCGTTGTTGTTCACGATCGTGAGATCGCGCGCGCCCTGCGCGATCAGCGCGTCGATCAGCTCGGACGGGCATCCCGGCGGTGCCGAAGCCGCCGATCATCACCGTCGCGCCGTCGTGGACGTCGGCGAGCGCTGCCGCCGCCGTCGGAACGTCTTGTCGATCACGGGTGTCCCGGACAGCGCAAGGCCGGAGTACGTCGCGCGTGCGTGCGGTCCAGCGCACCGCGCCGACCGGCCCCTCGCAACCTACACCATGAACGTGTTGTAGGCCCAGAGCAGCAGCATCGCGCCGAGGATCGACAGGATCCAGCCCGCCGGATGGAACTTGCCGTCGGGCGATCGCCAGATCAGGCTGCCGACGAAACCACCGACGATCGAGCCGCCGATGCCGAGCAGCGCGGTGAGCCACCACGCCATCGGGACCGGACCGGGATAGAACCAGCGGGCGAGGATGCCGACGACGAGGCCGACGATGATGGTCCAGACCAGACCCATGAAGCCCATGCTGTCCTCCTTCCTGTAGCGATCAATTGGTTATCGATCGAGCGGAATGCCGCGGCGCGCAACCTCGCGGCACCCGGCATGCGTCACGATGCTAGCACAGCGAACTTGTCATGGACCGGTGTGTAAGCTGGGGCCCGTTTACGCGCGACTCCGGCTTGCATGACCCGCGAATCGTCACAATCTGTGCTGCCGGCCCAACGGCGGCGCGTACCAAGGTTCCTGGTGGCGCTCACTGCGCTTTCCGGTACCCTGGCCGGCGCTCCGGCCGAGGGCGCCGTCTGCATGGCGTAGCAGCGGGGCCGAGACCGTTGCGCTGGTCGAGCTCTACACGTCCGAGGGCTGCGACAGTTGTCCGCCGGCCGACCGCTGGCTGTCCACCGCGCTCCCGGTGGACGGGAGCTGACAAGGGCGTCGTTGCACTCGCATTCCACGTCGACTATTGGGACCGGCTCGGCTGGAAGGACCGGTTCGCGCAGCCGGCGTTCACCGAACGCCAACATGACGCGATGCGGGTGAATCGTTCCGGTTTCGTCTACACGCCGCAGGTGATGGTGCAGGGGCGCGAACTTGCCGCATGGCGCGGGAAGAACATCGCGACACTGCGCGGGACCGTCGGTGCACAGCCGGCGCGTGCCGACATCATGCTCGAGGCGAAGCCGACGCCCGAGGCGATCGCCGTGAAGGCGACCGCACATGTAGCCGAGGCGACCGGTCCAAAGCAGCGCGTTGCACTTCTCGTTGCACTGGTCGAAAGCGGACTCGTCTCGGAGGTCAAGGCGGGCGAGAACGCCGGCAAGCGCCTGGTTCACGATCACGTCGTGCGCGCGATTTCCGACCCCATCCCGGTCGATGCAAGGGGTGACGCCGCGGCCGAACTGGCGCTGCCGCGCCCGGCGGAAGCGGGGAAGGCGCCGACGCTCGTCGCGTTCGTGCAGGACACGGGAACCGGCGACGTGCTGCAGGCGCTCGCGCTGCCTTGCCCGTCGATGCGTGGATCTCCGTAAGGCCGCGACATCCCCGGATCAGTTGACGATCTGCCTCAACTCGCCGGACTTGTAGCGTTGCGCCACTGCGTCGAGCGCGACCGGCTTGATCTTCGAGGCCATCCCGGCGCAGCCGAACTGCTCGTAGCGCGCCTTGCAGATCTGCTTTGCCGCCTCGCGCGCGGGCTTCAGGTAATCGCGCGGGTCGAACGCGCTGCGATTGGTGGCGAGGAACTTGCGCACCGCGGCCGTCATCGCGAGCCGGATGTCGGTGTCGATGTTGACCTTGCGCACGCCGTGCTTGATCCCCTCCTGGATCTCCTCGACCGGCACGCCGTAGGTCTCCTTCATCTCGCCGCCGTTCTCGCGGATGACCGCGAGCAGCTCCTGCGGCACCGACGAGCTGCCGTGCATCACGAGGTGCGTATTCGGGATGCGGGCGTGGATCGCCTTGATGCGGTCGATCGCCAGGATGTCGCCGGTGGGCTTGCGCGTGAACTTGTACGCGCCGTGCGAGGTGCCGATCGCGATGGCGAGCGCGTCGAGCTGCGTCCGCTTGACGAAGTCCGCGGCCTGGTCGGGGTCGGTCAGCAGCATTTCGCGCGTCATCGTGCCCTCGGCGCCGTGGCCGTCCTCCTTGTCGCCCTTCATCGTTTCGAGCGAGCCGAGACAGCCCAGCTCGCCCTCGACGGTGACGCCGATCGCGTGCGCCATCTCGACCACCTTGCCGGTGACGTCGAGGTTGTAGTCGTAGCTCGCGATCGACTTGCCGTCGGCCATGCAGCGACCCGTCCATCATCACGCTGGAGAAGCCGAGCCGCATCGCCTGCAGGCATACGTCGGGCGACTGCCCGTGGTCCTGGTGCATCACGACGGGGATCGTCGGATAGCTCTCGACGGCTGCTTCGATCAGGTGGCGCAGGAAAGTCTCGCCCGCGTATTTCCGCGCGCCGGCGGACGCCTGCATGATCACCGGGCTGTCCGTCTCGGCGGCCGCCGTCATGATCGCCTGCACCTGCTCGAGGTTGTTGACGTTGAACGCCGGCAGACCGTAGCCGTTTTCGGCGGCGTGATCGAGCAGCTGGCGCATCGAAACGAGGGGCATGTGGGTCTCCTTCGCAGAGGTGTTGGGATACTGGCGGTGATCCTGTTGTGGCCTCGGTGCAAGTGCCGATGCGCACTACGCTCGTTCCTCGAGCACCGCGACGGCGGGGAGTGTCTTGCCCTCGAGGAACTCGAGGAATGCGCCGCCCGCGGTCGAGATGTACGAGATGCGGTCGGCAATCCCGAACTTGTTGATCGCAGCCACGGTATCGCCACCACCCGCGATCGAGAACGCCGACGAAGCGGCGATCGCTTCGGCCAGCGTCCGGGTGCCGTCGGCGAATGCGTCGAACTCGAACACGCCGAGCGGACCGTTCCACACGATCGTTCCGGCCTTGGCGATGATCGTTTTCACGACCGCCATCGAGCTCGGCCCGATGTCGAGAATCAGGTCGTCGGGTTCGAGATTCTCGATCGCCTTCAATGTCGCTGTCGCAGTCGCCGAGAACTCCTTGGCGCAAACGGCGTCGACCGGAACCGGCACGCGCCCGGGGAACGCATCGAGGATCGCCTGCGCCTCGCCGACGAGCTCCGCCTCGACCAGCGACTTGCCGACGTGACCGTGCGCAGCCAGGATGAACGTGTTCGCGATGCCGCCGCCGACGATGAGCGCGTCGACCTTGGCGGCGAGCGCTTTCAGAACCGTGAGCTTGGTGGACACTTTCGCGCCACCGACGATGGCGACCAGCGGCCGCGCCGGGTGCGCGAGCGCTTTGCCGAGCGCATCGAGCTCGGCGGCCATCAGCGGACCGGCGCAGGCGACCGGCGCGTGTCTGGCGACGCCGTGCGTCGTCGCCTCCGCCCGATGCGCGGTGCCGAACGCGTCGTTCACGTAGACGTCGCAGAGCTTGGCCATCTTCCGCGCGAGCGCGTCGTCGTTCTTCTTCTCGCCCTTGTTGAACCGGCAGTTCTCGAGCAGCACGACCTGCCCGGGGCGAAGCGCGGTGTGCCACGCGCCGCCATCGACCCAATCGCGGACGAGCGGCACCTCGCGGCCCAGCAACTCGGCGAGCCGCCGCGCGACAGGCGCTAGCGAATCGGCTTCGCTCAACTGGCCCTCGGTGGGTCGACCGAGGTGCGAGGTGACCATCACGGCCCCGCCGCGCGCCAGCGCGTCCCGGATGCCCGGAACGGACGCGCGGATCCGCGAATCGTCGGTGATCGTGCCGGCGTCGTCCTGTGGCACGTTGAGGTCGGCGCGGATGAACACCCGTTTGCCGGAAACGTCGATGTCGGAGAGGCGCTTGAAGCGTCATGGCGTCAATCCTCGATCGGCGGGTCTATTTCGCCGCGATCACCCGAGACCATCTCCAGCACCTTGCACGAGTAGCCCCACTCGTTGTCGTACCAGGCGACGACCTTGACGAACGTGTCGTCGAGCGCGATGCCGGCATCCGCATCGAACACCGAGGTACGGCTCTCGCCGCGGAAGTCGGTGGCGACGACCTTGTCCTCGGTGTAGCCCAGCACGCCCTTCATCGCGCCTTCCGACGCGGCCTTCATCGCCGCGCAGATCTCCTTGTACGTCGCGGGCTTCGCGAGCTCGACCGTGAGGTCGACCACGGAGACGTCGGACGTCGGCACGCGGAACGCCATGCCCGTGAGCTTCTTGTTGAGCTCGGGGATCACCTTGCCGACGGCCTTCGCCGCGCCGGTCGACGACGGAATGATGTTTTCCAGGATGCCGCGTCCGCCGCGCCAGTCCTTGTTCGACGGACCGTCGACGGTCTTCTGCGTCGCCGTTGCGGCGTGCACCGTGGTCATCAACCCGCGTTTGATGCCCCACGTGTCGTTCAGCACCTTGGCGACCGGCGCCAGGCAGTTCGTCGTGCACGACGCGCAGGAGATGATGGCCTGGCCGGCATACGTCTTGTCGTTGACGCCGTACACGAACATCGGCGTCTCGTCCTTGGACGGCGCCGACATGATCACCTTCTTCGCGCCGGCGGCGAGGTGTTTCTCGGCGGTTTCCTTGGTGAGGAAAAGGCCCGTCGACTCGACGACGACATCGGCGCCGATCTCGCTCCACTTGAGCTCGGCGGGATCCTTGACGGCGGTCAGGCGGATCTTGCGGCCGTTGACGACCAGCGTGCTGCCCTCGACGGCGATCGTGCCCTTGAAGCGGCCGTGTACGGAGTCGTACTGGAGCATGTACGCGAGGTAATCGGGCTCGAGCAGGTCGTTGATGCCGACCACCTCGATGTCCGGAAAGTCGCGCACCGCCGCCCGCAGTACCATGCGGCCGATGCGGCCGAACCCGTTGATGCCCACCTTGATCGTCATGCTCTTCTCCTGGTCCACGTAGTAAAGGTCATTGCCCGGAAGCATTGGCGCCGGCGTGCGCGCCGCGGATCGTCGCGACGCTCACGCGGCCGCGGCGACGACGCCGCGGACCGCGGCCGCAACGTTTTCGACCGTGAAGCCGAAATGCTTGAACAGCGCACCGGCCGGCGCGGACTCGCCGAACGTATCGAGTCCAACGACGGCGGCACGCGGATCGTCGACGGCGCCCACGTACTTGCGCCAACCGTCGGTCGATCCGGCCTCGACCGCGACCCGCGGCACGTCCCGGGGCAAGACACGCTTCCCCGATACGCGGCATCCTGCCGGTCGAAGACGCTCGTCGAGGGCATCGAGACGACGCGCACCGCGATGCCGTCCGCCACGAGCATCTCGCGCGCTTGCATGGCAAGCGACACCTCGGAGCCGGTGGCGATGATCACGGCACGCCTGCGCGCGTCGCCGCTCCAGTCGGCGAGCACGTAGCCGCCGCGACCGATCGAGGCAACCTGCGCGTCGTCGCGCTTCTGGAACGGCACGTTCTGCCGCGTGAAGAGCAGCGCCGTCGGGCCGTGCTCGCGCTCGATGGCCGCCGCCCAGGCGACGGCCGTCTCGACCGTGTCGCATGGTCGCCAGACGTCCATGTTCGGGATGAGACGCAGGCTCGCGGCATGCTCGACCGACTGGTGCGTCGGGCCGTCCTCGCCCAGGCCGATCGAATCGTGCGTGAACACGAAGATCGAGCGCACCTTCATCAGCGCCGCCATCCGCAGTGCGTTGCGCGCGTAATCCGAGAAAGTGAGAAACGTACCGACGTAGGGAATCAGGCCGCCATGCAGCGCGACGCCGTTGGCGATGGCGCTCATCGCGAACTCGCGCACGCCGAAATGGATGTAGTTGCCCGCACTTTCCCGGGTGACCGTCTTGCTGCCGGACCACGTGGTGAGCACCGAGCCCGTCAGGTCCGCCGAGCCGCCGAGGAGCTCGGGCAGGGCCTTCGCGTACGACTCGATCGCCTGTTGCGACGCCTTGCGCGTGGCGACCGTTTCGCCCTTCGCAGCCTGCGCCGCGGCGAATGCGTCGCGTGGTTTCGCGCCAGTTCGCCGGGAGCTCGCCATGCACGCGCCGCGTGAATTCGGCGGCGAGCTCGGGGTATGCGGCGCGATAGCGCGCGAAGCGCTCGGCCCAGGCCTGCTCGGCGCGCGTCCCGCGTTCCCGCGCGCTCCAGCCGGCGTAGATCGCGTCGGGAATCTCGAAAGGCGGGTACGTCCAGCCGAGATTGACACGCGTGGCGGCGACTTCCTTCTCGCCGAGCGCCGCACCGTGCACGTCGTGGGAACCCGCCTTGTTGGGCGAGCCCTTGCCGATCACGGTCTTGCAGCAGATGAGCGTCGGCCGGTCGGTGACGGCGTGGGCTGCGCGGATCGCCCGATCGACCGCCGCGACATCGTGGCCGTCGACGTCGCGGATCACGTTCCAGCCGTAAGCCTCGAAACGCTTGGCCGTGTCGTCGGTGAACCAGCCCTTCGTCTCGCCGTCGATCGAGATCCCGTTGTCGTCGTAGAGCGCGATCAGCTTGCCAAGGCCCCAGGTTCCGGCGAGCGAACAGGCCTCGTGCGATATGCCCTCCATCAGGCATCCGTCGCCCAGGAACGCGTAGGTGCGGTGGTCGACGATCGTGTGGCCGGGCCGGTTGAACTCGGCGGCGAGCAGCTTCTCGGCGAGCGCCATGCCGATCGCGTTGGCGATGCCCTGACCCAACGGGCCGGTGGTCGTCTCGACGCCCGGAGTCGGACCGACCTCGGGGTGTCCCGGTGTTTTCGAGTGCAGCTGTCGGAAGCGCTTCAACTCCTCCATCGGCAGGTCGTAGCCCGACAGGTGCAGCAGCGCGTAGAGCAGCATCGAGCCGTGGCCGTTGGAAACGACGAACCGGTCGCGGTTCACCCATTTCGGGTTGGTCGGATTGTGCGACAGGTGCGCGCCCCACAAGCGCGAGGGCGATCTCGGCCATTCCCATCGGCATGCCCGGGTGGCCGCTCTTCGCGGCTTCGACCGCGTCCATCGCCAGCGCGCGAATCGCATTGGCAAGTTCTCGATCGGAGGCGAGGGCGGTGGCGGTCATGGCATTCGGTCAGGGTGAGGTGACAAGTCGAAACGGTAGCGATCGGGATCGGCATGGCGCCGCGGAATGGATTCATCGCGCCGCGCCGCGTTGCGCAGAGCATAAAATTATCGCGCCCGCGCACACTTTGTGCAATAATCCAAAGGCTTTGCAGCGAAGTAATCCAAAAGGTTTACGCCGGCAGTCGAGGCCGGGGTAGGTGGGTGCCCTTCTTCCCGCGGCGAGCGGGGGCGGGGCTTTTTTCTTGAGGGCCTCCGAAAGGACGGAACGCGCAGCTCCTGCTTCAGCGCGGCGGGCGCTCCAATGGGGACGACTAATGGACGGCATTCATCTGTTAGGCGAATGGTACGGCTGCCCTGCCCACACACCCGAATTCACGCGCGCCGAGGAGTTGCGGGCGCTTTGCCTCAAGGCGACGGCCGACGCCGGACTCACGGTCGTCGGCGATCGTTTCTTCCAGTTCGAGCCGCAGGGCGTCACGGGCACCGTGCTGCTGGCGGAATCGCATCTCGCGATCCACACCTGGCCCGAGCACGGATTCGTCACGATCGACGTGTACGTCTGCAATTACACGACCGACAACAGCGAGAAGGCGGACAAGCTGTTCCGCGCGCTCGAGTCAGCATTGAAGCCGCAGCGCGCGAAGTTCCACGCGATCCACCGCGGGGGCAAGGATGACTGACCCGTCGGGCGCGCACGATCTGGCGCCTGGCGTGATGACGGAACACCTCACCGACGAGTGGGGGTTCTTCATTCGTTCGGCGCGGCAGCTCGAGCGTTTCCAGTCGCGCTACCAGGCGGTCGAGGTGCACGACAGCGTGCCGTTCGGCAAGCTCTTCCGGCTCGACGGACATTTCATGACCTCCGAGAAGGACGAGTTCTTCTATCACGAGAACCTCGTCCATCTCGCGGCGCTCACCCATCCGCATCCGGAGCGTGCGCTCATTGTCGGCGGCGGTGACGGCGGGTCGGCCGAGGAGCTCTTGAAGCACCCGTCGATCGAGGCCGTGACGCTGGCCGAAATCGACCTAACGGTCGTCGACATCGCGCGCAGGTATCTGCAGACGGTCCACGGCGGATCGCTCGACGACCCGCGACTTTCGCTCAAGATCGGCGACGGCTTCGAGTACGTCCGCTCGGCCACGACGCGCTACGATCTCATCGTGCTCGATCTGACCGATCCGGGGGGGCCGTCGGAATCGCTTTACACGACCGAGTTCTATCGCGCCTGCGCGGCACGATTGAATCCGGTTGGGGCGATGACGCTGCACATCGCCAGCCCGATCGCGCATCCGGATCGGATCCGGCGTACGCTCGCGAATCTGCGCGAGGCGTTTGCGCTGGTCACGCCGTACCTGACGTCCGTGCCGCTGTATGGCGGTATGTGGATGATGGCCTGTGCCTCGGCGACGCTCGATCCGAAGAGCGTGTCGGCAGCGGAGATCGACCGCCGCATCGCGCAGCGGGGCCTCGCCCGGCTCCAGTATTACAACGGCGACATGCACCGCGCGGCGCTTGCGCTTCCGAACTTCGTCCGCGAGCTGGTCGCCTGACCTACGCGGGGGACCCCCCGCGCGCGAGTGCCAGCCACTATAAGGCGCGTGCACCCGAATGGGGCAGAGCCTCCGTTGGCCGGGGACGCCGGCCGTCAACCCCGTTGGCGTTCGCGCGTTCATGGTTAATGAACCCACCGGCTCCGGCAAGAATGGTTGCTTGAAGTAGGGCCCGTTCGCCCGCATATAGCCGCCAAGGGTGTCCGATACCCGCAACAACCGGCGCAGCGATTACACGATGACCAAGACTGGCAATGCGACGAAGCTGATGCACGCGATGGACGCGGCCGATTTCGTGCTCATCAACGGCGTCGTGTTTCAAACGGAGTATCTGCGCGTGCCGGACAAGTACACGGTCGCGGACGACATCGTGCTCGAGGCGAAAAACGGCGACACCGAGATCGCGTTCACGCGCGATGAAATCGACGGCGCGGAGCACGTTGGCGAGGGTGTGTATCGGCTGAAGAGCGGAGCGCTGCTGCGCTTCCTGTCGGGCGCCACCATTCACTGAACGGCGGCGGCAAGCCCCGGGCCTGGTCCCGGGAGGTTGTGGCGACGAACAAACGGTTTCTCGCGGCGGATTGCGGGGCTGAACACCGGCCTCGACACCGTTTAGCGCAGGACGAACTCGTAATTCCCCGCAAGAGCCCCGGACTCCCGCCCGGACGCCGGCACGAGCGCCATCGTCAGCTTCTCGAGCGTTCCGCTCGGTGAGGCCCTCAGCACACCGTCGTTACCTATCGCGTCCCCCGCGATGTAGATCTGCGTCGTCAACGTCGGCGCGCTCGCATGCCGCAGCCGGACGTGCATGTGCGGCGGTCGACCCGTATACGGGACCGGTCGAATGGTCTTGAACTCGTAGCGGCCTTCGGCGTCGGTCAGGGTGGCGCCGTATCCCTGAAAATTGTCGTCGCGCGGATGACCGTCGTCACCGGCATGGTGGTAGCGGCCATAGTTGTCGCACTGCCACAGCTCGACGACCGCGCCGAAGAGAGGGCGGCCGTCGCGCGCGAGTACCCTTCCGGAGAAATAGAGCACGGTGCCCAGGGCCCGGGCAGGGCGGCCTGTAACCTGCGTCAGATCGGCATCCCGATCAGCGGGCAGCGTCTTTGGATAGAAGGGGCCCTCGGGTTGGCCGGGCGTCGGGGCCAGCGAAGGCTGCTGCGCACTCGCGTTTCGTAGCCGCAACAACACTGGAGCCAACAGCAGCGGAGCGAGCAGCCGTAACGAACGGCGCCGCTGGGGCAAGCATGCGTGCGGGTCGGCTTCCATAGTCGCAGGGGAGCTCCGAGGGGGGCGATGAGCGTTCGACGACGTGCTCCGGCCAGAGGTTCCGCCATCATGCATCGGCACGGCCCGGCTTCCGCGCCGGGTTCGGTGCGGCCCAATCTTGCAGCGCGACGCATGGCGGGCGAGTTCGAAACCCTCCGGGCAGACGGGCGGCCCGTTCCATCGATTTCGGACTAGAATAATTCATCACGCAGACTTGCCTGCGTGGCGAGACGGCAGTTCCTGCTCTGGAGGTCGACCGATGGACGCGAATCGCAGAACGGCACTGAAAGCGGGCGGTGGCATGACGCTGCTGGGGCTCCTCTTGGCGGCAGGTTGGCTCGTCCCCGGCGAAGCGGCGGCGCAAGCCTGGAACAAGGCGGCGTTCGAAGCGAAGACGATGGACGAGATGATGAAGGCGGTCGGAGGGGGTGCCCCGGCGCAAAGCAAGGACATCGCGTTCGTTTCGACGCCCGATATCGCCGAGAACGGAGCGGTCGTGCCGATCGGCGTGACCAGCGCGATTCCGAAGACCGAGTCGATCGCGATCCTGATCGAGAAGAATCCGAACATGCTCGCGGCCAGTTTCGACCTGCCCGCCGGGACCGAGCCCTCGATCAGCACGCGCGTCAAGATGGGCCAGAGCTCGAACGTCTATGCGCTGGTCAAGGCGGACGGCAAGTACTACGTTGCGTCCAAGGAAATCAAGGTGACGCTGGGTGGCTGCGGCGGCTGACGGGAGGCGAGCATGGCAGATCCGATGAAAATCCGGGCGAACGTCGTGGGCGACGCGACCGAAGTGAAAGTATTGATGAGCCATGAAATGGAAACAGGGCAGCGCAAGGACGCGGCCGGCAAGACGGTTCCCGCCTGGTTCATCCAGAACGTCACGGCAACCTACAACGGCAAGACCGTGCTGAGCGCACAGTGGGGTCCGGCAATCTCGAAGAACCCCTTCCTCTCGTTCAAGTTCAAGGGCGGGGCGAAGGGCGACAAGGTCCAGATCACCTGGACTGACAACCGCGGCGAAAAGCGTACGGACGAAGCCACGATCGGATGAGCCGCGGTTGCGGTGAAGGCTAACCTGCCCAGGTGGGCAGGTTAAGGGAGCGGGAGCGAGCGGCCGGAGCCACAACAAGGCGAAAAGCGTACGGACGAAGCCACGATCGGATGAGCCGCGGTTGCGGTGAAGGCTAACCTGCCCAGGTGGGCAGGTTAAGGGAGCGGGAGCGAGCGGCCGGAGCCACAACCAGGGCGAAAAGCGTACGGACGAAGCCACGATCGGATGAGCATCGACCGGCGGGTCCGTCGCGTACTCGCCGGCGTCATCGAAACGCGTTGAAGACGCGTCGAATGCAGGCGGCGCCTGTTCGTCGGGTGCCCTGCGGAGGAGGAATCATGCGAACGTTACGAACGCGCGCCAGGCTCATTCATGTCGTGATGGCCGCGGCGATTCTCGCCTGCACGCCGCTGTCCGGCAACGCGCAGGACAAGACGGCGGAGGAGATCGAGAAATACCGCAGGGCGCTGGCCGAGGGGAATCCCGCCGAGTTGTGGGAAGTCCGCGGCGAGGCGCTGTGGGTGGCGAAGCGCGGCCCGAACAACGTGTCGCTGGAAAAATGCGATCTTGGCCTGGGGGCCGGCGTGGTGAAAGGCGCGTATGCGCAGCTGCCCCGGTATTTCCCCGATACGGACAAGGTGCAGGACGCGGAATCGCGCCTGGTTTCCTGCATGGTGACGCTGCAGGGATTCAAGGAAGAGGACGCGAAGAAGAATCCGTTCTCCGCGCCGGGACGGCACTCCGATCTGGAGGCGCTGACCAGCTATGTCGCGTCGGAATCGAAAGGCATGAAAATGAACGCGCCGATCCGGCACGCGAAGGAAATCGAGGCGTTCGAGCTGGGCGAGTACCTGTTCTATCGTCGCGCCGGTCCCCACGACTTCGCCTGTTCCACCTGTCATGCCGACCAGGGCAAGCGGATCCGGCTGCAGGACCTGCCGCAGCTGACCGAGCCCAAGGAAGCGCAAAAGGTCTTCACCACCTGGCCGGCCTACCGTGTATCGCAGGGCAGCGTGCGCACCATGCAGCATCGGCTCTACGATTGCTACTGGCAGATGCGACATCCGCAGCTCGATTACGCGTCCGACACGGCGACGGCGCTGATGGTGTTCTTGGCGAAGTACGCGAACGGCGGCGAAGTCAACGCCCCGGCGCTGAAGCGCTAGGGAGGCGGCGATGAAAACAACGATCATGGTGGTTACGGGAATGGCCATCCTGGCCGGCTGCGCCACGCAACTCTCGGAGAGCGAGCGGCAGGCGCGCGCGGAAAAGATGCTCAAGGAGGGATTCTCGAAGGGGAATCAGGAGATGGCCGCGCGGGTGGTGCAGCAGGATGAGACGCAGGCGCTGTGCAGCAAGTACGCGAAGGAGGTGCCCAAGGAGATCGCCACCAGGATCGAACAATCGCAGTTGGCGACCATCCGGTATCCGGCCTCCGGCAATCTGACGGGCGACTGGCGCGAGGGCGAGAAGATCGCGCAGGACGGATGGGGCCTGCGATTCACCGACACCGATCAGCCGAACCGGAAGAACGGCGGCAACTGCTATGCCTGCCACCAGCTCGCACCGCAGGAGCTCTCTTACGGCACGCTGGGACCGAGCCTGTACCAGTTCGGCAAGCTGCGCGGATACACCGACGAAATGCGCAAGTACGCGTACGGCAAGATCTACAACGCCGAGGCTTTCAGCGCCTGCACCAGCATGCCGCGCTTCGGGCACAGCGGCATCCTCAGCGAGCAGCAGATCAAGGACGTCGTCGCGCTCCTGATGGATCCGAACTCGCCCGTCAACAAGTGACGGCGACGTAGGTGATCCGCCGCGAGTTCCTTCGCCTGGTCGCGGCGGCCGCCGCTGCGGGCTTGCCGGTGGGCAGTCGCGCCGCGCTCGACCTGTCGGCCGGCGGTGCGTTCTACGACAGTCTCGAGCGTATCGGGAACGTGAGCCTGCTGCATTTCACCGACGCTCACGCGCAGCTCTATCCGATCTACTTCCGCGAGCCGAACGTCAACCTGGGGCTCGGCGCCGCGCGCGGGCAACCACCGCACCTCGTGGGCGAGGCGCTGCTCAAGCACTTCGGCATCAGGCCCGCTACGCGCGAGGCGCATGCGTTCACGTATCTCGACTTCACCCAGGCGGCGCGCGCCTACGGGACGGTCGGCGGCTTCGCGCACCTGGCCACCCTGGTGAAGCGGCTCAAGGCGTCGCGTCCCGGCGCGCTGTTGCTCGACGGCGGCGACACTTGGCAGGGGTCGGGCACCGCCTTGTGGACGAAGGGCCAGGACATGGTCGACGCGCAGAAGCTCCTCGGCGTCGACGTGATGACCGGTCACTGGGAATTCACCTTCGGCGCCGACCGCGTCAAGGAGATTGTCGACCGCGACTTTGCCGGCAAGATCGACTTCGTCGCGCAGAACGTCAAGACGACGGACTTCGGCGACCCCGTGTTTCCCGCGTACGTGATCCGGCAGGTCAACGGCGTGGCGGTCGCGATTGTCGGACAGGCGTTTCCGTACACGCCCATCGCGAATCCGCGCTACTTCGTTCCGGAATGGACCTTCGGGATCCGTGACGAGGAGATGCAGGGGGTCGTTGACGAGGCACGCGGCAAGGGTGCGCAGGTGGTCGTGCTCCTGTCGCACAACGGAATGGACGTCGACCTCAAGCTCGCGACGCGCGTGAAGGGCATCGACGCGATCCTCGGCGGTCACACGCACGATGGCGTGCCGCAACCAACGCTCGTCGCCAACGCCGGCGGCAAGACGCTCGTCACCAATGCCGGCAGCAACGGCAAGTTTCTCGCGGTGCTCGATCTCGACGTCAAGGGCGGCAAGGTCGCCGACTTCCGCTACCGGCTCGTTCCGGTCTTCAGCGCGCTGCTCCCGCCCGATCCGGACATGGACGCGCTGATGCGCCGGCACCGCGCGCCCTATGTCGACAAGCTTGCGGAGAAGCTCGCGATCACCGAGGGCCTCCTCTATCGCCGCGGCAATTTCAACGGCACCGCCGATCAGATGATCCTCGACGGCCTCATGTCCGAGAAGAACGCCGAGATCGCGTTCTCGCCGGGATTCCGCTGGGGGACGACGCTGCTGCCGGGCCAGGCGATCACGTTCGAACACCTGATGGACCAGACCGCCATCACGTACCCGTTCGTGACGGTCAACGAATTCACCGGCGAAACGATCAAGACGATCCTCGAGGACGTCGCGGACAACCTGTTCAATCCCGACCCGTACTACCAGCAAGGCGGCGACATGGTTCGCGTCGGCGGGCTCGGCTACGCCATCGATCCGGCGGCGACGATGGGTAACCGCATCACGGGCATGACGCTGAAGGGCAAGCCGCTCGATCCCGCGAAGAAATACAAGGTCGCCGGATGGGCGCCGGTGTCGGAAGAGGCGAAAGCCGCGGGCGGCGAGCCGATCTGGGAGGTGATGGCGCGCTATCTGCGCCACCGGAAGACGATCGCGCCGGTCACGCTCAACCTGCCGAAGGTCGAGGGCGTCGCGGGCAATCCGGGGATGGCTTGATCGATCGGAAACACGCTGGAGCGAACATGCACGTCAAACAATCGATTCTGATCGCTGCAACCGCCCTCGCCGCCGGCGGGGCCGTTCCCGCGCTAGCGCAGAAGATGCTGGCAAGTTACCCGACGTTGACGACGGCCGCCGCGCAACAAGCGGCACAGGCCGCGCTGGCCCGATGCCAGAAGGACGGCTACACGGTCGCCGTCGCCGTCGTCGACCGGGGCGGACAGCCGCTCGCCGTGCTGCGCGACAACCTGGCGGGTGCGCACACGACGCAGACCGCCATCAACAAGGCGGCAACTGCCGTGACCTTTCGCACCGATACGGCGGAGATTGCCGCTGCATCGCAGCCAGGCAAACCGCAGAGCGGTGTCCGCCAGTTGCCCAACGTGGTCGCCATTGCCGGCGGCCTCGTGATTCGCGCCAAGGGCTCGCTGGTCGGGGGAATCGGTGTCTCCGGCGCGCCGCTTGGCGACATCGACGACGATGTGCGGCAAGGCGGGGATCGCCGCGATCGGCGACGCGATCGAACTGGAATAATCGCGCGCCGCGCGCGTGGGGCCCCTGCTCCCGGGCTCGCGCCGCTACGGCATGAACTGGCCGCCGTTGACCTCGATGACCTGTCCGGTCACATATCCGCTCATCGAATCCGAGGCGAGATAGACGAACGTCCCCGCGCATTCTTCCGCGGTGCCGAGACGGTTCATCGGAATGGTCGCCTGCATCGCCTTCAGCTGCTCCGCGGTCGAGTAGCGCTCGTGAAACGGTGTCGTGATAACCCCGGGCGAGATCGCGTTGACGCGAATACCGTCGCCCACGACCTCCTTCGCCCAGCCGCGCGTCACCGTGGAGACGAAACCTTTCGCGCCGGCGTAGATGATCGCGCCGCCGCCGCCGCCGTGCCGCGCGGCGATCGACGTAACGTTGATCACGTTGCCGCTCTTCTGCCGGCGCATGTGCGGGATGACCTCGTGCATGAACATCGCGACTTGCGTGCAGTTCAACGCGAGCACCGTCTGCACGTACGCCTCGGTGTAATCCTCGATGCGCGTGCGCCCGCCCACCATGCCGCCCGCGTTGTTGATCAGCACGTCGATGCGCCCGTAGGCAGCGAGCGATTCGGCGACGATCCGCTTCACCTCGGTGGCATGCGTCACGTCGCCCTGCACCACCAGCGCGGCGGCACCGTCCTTCCGGCAATCCGCGGCGACGGCTTCGGCCGCGTCGCGGCTTGCATTGCAGTGAATGACGAGCCGCGCGCCGAGCCGCGCAAAGGCGCGTGCCGCTGCCGCGCCGATTCCCGTCGAGGCGCCGGTGATCAGAACCGCCTTGTCCTTAAGATCCGTTGTCATCTTCCTTGCCCCTGCGTTGCGAAGGTGGGCGACTACATCGTCGCGCGGGTGAACGTCGGAGCGAGCACCGCCGTGGCCGCGAGTGCCGGCTCCTTGACGGTGATCCGCCAGAGCGTGCGCGGGTCGTCCGGATCGAGCAGTGTCGCCGAGTGCAACAGCGACGCGTTGTCCCAGATCACCACGTCGCCGACAGCATATGCAAAGCTGTACACGTACTTCTCCTGCGTCGCGTGTGCGGCGAGTTCGTCCAGCAGCGCCACCGCCTCGTCCTCGGGCATGCCGACGATCCCGTAGGAGCTGCCGGACACGGCGTACAGTGCCTTGCGCCCGGTGACCGGGTGCGTGCGCACGACCGGGTGCGTGATCAGCGGCATTCTCGCCTTCTGCTCCGGCGTGAGAGGGGAGGCGGCAGTGCGGCTCGCTTCGTCGCGCTCCTTTCGGTTGCCGTAGTGGTGGATCGCCGTCAGGCCGTCGATCCGGCGCTTCATCGCCTCCGGCAATCCCTCCCAGGCCGCGTACTGGTCGGCGAATAGCGTGTTGCCGCCACGGCGCGGCACCTCGAGCGAGTACAGCATCGTTGCCCGCGCCGGCACCTGCAGGTACGAGTAGTCGGTGTGGAAATACGTGCCGGCATCGGCCAGGCCAATCGGCTGCCCGTTCTTCCTCCGGTTGGACAGGATCAGGATGTTCGGATCGTCCGGATGATGGAACTGGTCGATCACATGCGGCTCGGGCGGGCCGAAGCGGCGCGCGAACGCGACGAACTCGCGCGCGGTCAGTGACTGCCCGCGCAGCGCCAGCACCTGTCCGGCGAAGAATGCGCGTTCGAGTTCCGCGAACACGGCGTCGGCAAGCGGCAGCGAAAGGTCGACGTCGGCGGTCTCGAGCCCGAAGCCCGGCCACAGCGGCTTGAACGAACTGGACATGATGTCGGACATGAGTTGCCTATGCGGCATGCAAGAGCATTGCGATCCCCGGGGGACCTCGGTCCGCGGATACTCCAGCTACTTGAGAAACTCCGGCGACACGAGTTTGGGCACGAACAGGATGAGATCGGGCCAGACGATGGTCAGGGACAGCACGCCCAGCATCGGCAGCAGCATGATCATGACGTCCTTCAGCACGTACATCAGGCGCACCTTGGCGATCGCGCAGGAGATCATCAGGCACAGGCCGTAGGGCGGCGTCACCAGGCCGAAGGCGAGCGAGATGATGCCGACCATCGCGAAGTGGACGGGATCCATGTGCACCGAGCGCGCGCCAGCGGCTCGAGGATCGTCCCGACGATGATGATCGCGGGAATGGCGTCGAGGAAGCAGCCGACGACGAGGAAGCAGAAGGCGATGAAGAAGCCCGTACCGGTGATGCCCATCCCCCAGTCGGACACGCCGGCCAGCAGCGCCTTGGGGATCTGGTAGTACGCGAGCAGCCAGCCGAACGCGCTGGCGGTGCCCACGCAGAACAGCGCGACGGCGGCGAGCTTGCCGGTGTCCACCAGCGCTGAGTGCAGGTGATGCCGGTCCATCTCGCGGTAGACGAAGATCGACAGCGTCGCCGCGTAGAGCACCGCGATGCACGCCGATTCGGTGGCGGTGAACCAGCCGAAGATCTTGCCGCCGATGATGATCACCGGCGTCATCAGCGCGGGGACCGCGACGACCATCGCCGCCCCGACCTCCTTCAGCGTCGAGCGCGGATACTTCGGGTAGTTCCGCAGCTTGGCATACGCGTGCACGGTGGCCATCTGCACCAGGCCGAGCAGGAGACCCGGCACGATGCCGGCCAGGAACAGCGCGCCGATCGACACCGACAGCGTGCCGCCCCAGACGATCATCAGGATCGACGGCGGAATGATCACCGCGAGCACCGCCGACACCGCGGTGATCGCGACCGAGAACGACAGGTCGTAGCCTTCCTTGACCTGCGCCTCGATGAAGATCTTGCCCTGGCTCGCCGCGTCGGCGGTCGACGAGCCGGAAATCCCGGCGAAGAAGATCGACAGCACGACGTTGACCTGCGCGAGGCCGCCCGGGAAATGGCCGACGAGGTCGCGCGACAGGCGGACGAGGCGATCGGTGATTCCGCCGACGTTCATCAGGTTGGCGGTCAGCAGGAAGAACGGCACCGCGAGCAGGATGAACGAGTTGTAGGACTTGAACGTCTCGTTGAACAGGATCATCGGCGAGAGCCGCGGCTCGATGACCATCACCGGCAGGCAGGCGAGGCCGAGCGCGAAGGCGATCGGCACGCGCAGCGCCATCAGCGTGAAGAACACGCCGAACAGCACCAGCGCCGCCATCGCCGGCGAAAGGCTGGCGGCACCCATCATGCACGCCCGTCGGCGGCCAGCACGCGCAGATTGGCGATGAATGCCTCGCCGAGAAACAGAACCCAGGTGAAGCCGGTGAGCGGCCAGGCGATGAAGATGTAGGTCATCGGCAGCTCGGCGAGCTCCGAGTTCTGGTTCCAGCCGAATTGCACGAACTTGATGCCGTACCAGATGAACACCAGCGCGAACAGCAGGATGAAAACGCTCGACACGATCTTGAGCAGCGCGTTGGCCTTGGGCTTGAGCTCGGGCCACAGATCGACGTCGAAGTGCGCGCCATCGCGGATGCCGACCATCGCGCCCAGCATGATCATCCAGATGAAGAAGAAGCGCGCCATCTCCTCGGTCCAGATGTAGCTCGGAATGAGCGCGGTGTAGCGCGAGAAGATCTGCAGGCTGACCGGGATGATCAGGATCGCGACCGTCGCCACCAGCAGCCACGAGAGGAGCCGGTAATAGCCGTCGATGAGCTTGCGCATGGCCGCCTTCGCCGCGTGCGGGCAAAAAAAGTCCGGCGGAAGAGCTGCTCTTCCGCCGGGTCCGTTGTCCGCGTTACATCGAGTTGATCTTGTTGTAGATGGCTTCGGCGCCGATTTCCTTCGCGTACTCCGCCATGACCGGATCGACCGCCTTCTTCATCGCGGCCTGGTCGGCGAAGGGAATCCGCTTCAGCTTGCCGGCCTTTTCCATCGCGTCGAGCTTGGCCGTGTCCTCCGAGGACTCGATCTGCCGGCCGTACACCCCCGCTTCCTTGCCGGCCCGAAGGATCGCAGCCTGCAGATCCGGCGGCAGCTTCTTGAACGTCTTGCCGGAGAAGCAGAGCGGCCGGATCGTGATCGCGTGCTGCGTCATGTTGAGGTTCGGGCCGACCTCGTAGAACTTCATCTGCTCGACGCCGGCGGCCTCGTTCTCGCCGGCCTGGATCACGCCGTTCTGGATCGCGTTGTAGACCTCGTTGTAGGCGATGACCGTCGGGGCCATGCCCGTCGCGGCGAAGGTCTTGCTCCAGATCGGCGCGCCCTGGACACGAACCTTCAGGCCTTTCATCTCGGCCATGTTGCGTACCGGCTTGTTGGCGAAGATGTTGCGCGTGCCGCCGCCCGCGTAGCCGATCAGCATGACGTCGGCCTTGGCCGAGACCTCGTCGGCAACCGGCTTCAACGTGTCGGCATCGAGCACCTTGTTCCAGTGCGCGAGGTCGCGGAACAGGAACGGCGCGTCGATGAACGGCGCCGCTTTCGAGAACGTCGACATGTGCGCCGGGCGAAACGATGGCGTAGTCCACCGACACGCCCTGGTTCATGTAGGCGAAATAATCCTTCTCGAGCCCGAGCTCGCTGTTCTTGTGCAACACGAAGTTGATCGGCTTGCCGTAGTACTGCTTGACCAGCTCCTCGAACTTGACCATCGCCTTCGTGAACGCATGGTCGTCATTGAACTGTGATGCGCCGTGCAGCGTGATGGGCTGCTGCGCGAGGGCGCCGCCGGATATGGCGAACGCGGCGATGACGAAGCCATGCAGTAGGGCGCGAATCGGGTTACGCATTGTTTCCTCCGTTGGTGGGATTCCGCTCGCGCCTTCTTTGTCCGTCGGGGGCGGCGCTCTGGTCAAGTGGCCTGACCAATTGAACAGGGTTAAGCTGCTCCTGTCAACGCTGACCGCGTTGTGCTTCGCAGCATTCCCATTCGGTCGTCAGCGGACGGTGACCCGAGCGAACTTCCGCTTTCCCGCCTGGACCACCACCGTCGAGCCGGCCGCAATCGTCAGGCTCTTGTCGGCGACGACCTCGCCATCGACCTTGAGCCCCCGCTGCGCGATCAGACGCAGCGCCTCGGAGGTCGAATCGACGATCCCCGCCTGTTTCGCGAGCTGCGCGATCGGCAATCCCGCGCCCACGGTTGCGAGCGCCACCTCCGGCATGTCCTCCGGCAGTGCGCCCTGACGGAAGCGCGCCTCGAACTCCGCAAGCGCGTGGTCCGCGGCGGCCTGCGAGTGGAACCGCGCGACGATTTCCTGCGCCAGCGCGACCTTGGCGTCGCGCGGGTTGCGCCCTTCGCTGCATTCTCGCTTGAGCTTCGCCACGTCTTGCAGCGGGCGAAACGACAGCAGTTCGTAATAGCGCCACATGAGCTCGTCCGAGATCGACATCAGCTTGCCGAAGATTGCGTTGGGCGCTTCGGTGATTCCAACGTAGTTGTCGAGCGACTTCGACATCTTGTTCACGCCGTCGAGCCCCTCGAGCAGTGGCAGCGTCAGGATGCACTGCGGCTCCTGCCGGTAATGGCGCTGCAGCTCGCGACCGACGAGCAGGTTGAACTTCTGGTCGGTGCCGCCGAGCTCCAGATCGGCTTTGAGCGCGACCGAGTCGTAGCCCTGGGCCAGCGGATAGAGGAACTCGTGGATGGCGATCGGCTGTCCGCCCTGGTAGCGCTTTCCGAAATCGTCGCGTTCGAGCATCCGCGCGACCGTGTATTTCGCCGCGAGCCGGATCATGCCGTCGGCGCCCAGCGGCAGCAGCCAGGTCGAATTGAACGCGACCTCGGTCTTCGCCCGGTCGAGGATCAGGAAAGCCTGGTCGGTGTAGGTCTTGGCGTTGGCCTCGATCTCGTCGCGATCGAGCGCCGGGCGCGTGACATTGCGGCCCGTGGGGTCGCCGATCATTCCGGTGAAGTCGCCGATCACGAAGATGATGTGATGGCCGAGATCCTGCAGCTGCCGCAGCTTGTTGAACTGGACCGTATGCCCCAGGTGCAGGTCCGGCCGGGTCGGATCGAAGCCTTCCTTGATGCGCAGGGGCCTGCCGCGCGACAGCTTGGCGGCGAGCTCGGTCTCGACCAGGAGCTCGTCCGCGCCACGCTTGAAGACGAGGAGCTGGTGTTCGATGTCGATCGGCATGGGCTTCCCGAGGCGCCCGGGATCTTCCGGCAGTGGAGCGAAAGGCGGGACGAGAGCGCCGGGCTCGGTCATGGGCCGAGGTCCCGAATCGCCCGTCGGGCGGCCGGTTCCCCGATCCCCTGCCTTGGCGCGAGGTTTGTTAGAATGGCAGGCCGCTGGCAAGCTGCCTACCCATGGTCGCACAGAAAAGCCAAATTCTAGCGCAAAGCGCACGCGCGATTGCCTCCCGGGCGGGTCGGAGATTCGCGCCTGGGCATTGGCTCGCCCTCGCCACCCTCGGTATGTCCGCGGTTGCCGCGTTCGGACTGGCGCCCGGCACCATGGTCGAGCCGATCTCGACCCGGCTCGTGTCGCGGCAACTCGCGCTGCCGGCGTTCGCGGCCGTGGCCGAGGACGAGGCCGGCTACTGGCGCGAGGAACGCATCAGGCGCGGCGACACGATCGGCAGCGTGCTGGCGCGCCTCGGTGTGGACGATCCCGCCGCGCTGTCGTTCCTGCGGGCCGATACCACAGCGCGCGCGGTCTACCAGCTTCGCCCGGGCAAGCCGATCACCGTCGAAACCGATGCCGAAGGACGGCTTTCGACGCTGCGATTCATCAACGCCAGAGGCGATCGGCTGTCGATCGAGCGTGTCGGCACGAGTTTCGTCGCCACCACCGAGGCGGCGCCGGCGGCGGTGGGCTGGAAGGTCGCTGCGGGCGAGATTCGCTCGTCGCTTTTCGGGGCAGCCGACGACGCGGGGTTGCCGGACGTCGTCACGCTGCAACTCGCCGACGTCTTCGCGGGCGACATCGATTTCTACCATGACCTGCGCAAGGGCGACCGTTTCCGCGTCGTCTACGAAATGCGCTATGTCGATGGCGAGCCGATGGGTCCGGGCCGGATTGTCGCGGCCGAATTCGAGAACGGTGGCCGGACGCTGCGCGCCTTCCTCTGGCGTGACGCCGACGGCAGGGAGACCTACTACGCCGAGGACGGCGCGGCAATGAGCAAGACGTTCCTGCGCTCGCCGATGGAGTTCTCGCGCGTGACCTCCGGCTTTTCCGGCGCCCGCTTCCACCCGATCCTGCAGACCTGGCGCGCGCACAAGGGGGTCGATTACGCCGCCCCCGTCGGCACGCCGGTACGCGCGACGGGGAGCGGAAAGGTGACGTTCGTCGGCTCGCAGAACGGTTACGGCAACGTGATCCAGCTCCAGCACGCAGGGGCGTACTCGACGCTGTACGCCCACCTGTCGCGCTTTGCGCCGAGTCTCAAGGCGGGCGCGCGCGTGGCGCAGGGTGAGGTAATCGGCTACGTCGGGCAGACGGGCTGGGCGACCGGACCGCACCTGCATTTCGAATTCCGTGTGGGTACCGAGGAGCGCGACCCGCTGACCATCGCACTGCCGAGCGGCGAGCCACTGCCGCATGCGCAGCGCGCCGCCTTCGCTGCACGGATCGGGCCGGCGGCCGCGCAACTCGCCTTCGCTCGAGGTCTCGCCGGTTCGCTGGTCGCCGCCAGCGAGTAGCGCGCTCTCTCCCATTGTCGTCGATGCGCCGCGAGCTCTATGCCGGCGTAATGTCCGGCACGAGTCTCGACGGCGTCGATGCCGTCGTCGCCGATCTTGCGCCTGCGTCGGGGCGGGCATGCGAGGTTCTCGGTGCGGCGGCGATTCCGTTCGACACCGGCCTGCGCGACGAGCTCGCCAGGCTGCAGCGCGCCGGAAACGACGAGCTCGCGCGTGCGGCGCAGGCGGCCAACGCGCTCGCCGACCTGTACGCCGACGCAATCGTGGCGGCAGCGAAGTCAGCCCGAATCGCCGTCGCCGACATCGTCGCGGCCGGGGTTCACGGCCAGACGGTGCGGCACCGTCCCGACCAGGGTTGGACGCTGCAGCTCAACAATCCCGCTCGGGTCGCGGAGCGCGCGGGGGTCGCGGTGCTCGGCGACTTCCGCAGCCGCGACATCGCTGCCGGCGGGGAGGGCGCGCCGCTGGTGCCCGCTTTCCACGCGGCGCTTTTCGGCGGCGCGGTCCATCGTGCCATCGTCAACATCGGGGGCATCGCCAATCTCACGGACCTCCCTCCGGGTGGCACGGTCCGCGGCTTCGATACGGGACCGGGCAACGTTCTGCTCGACGCCTGGCATGCGCGGCATCGCGGCGGCACGTGCGACGTGGACGGCGCGTGGGCGCGCACCGGCAGCGTGGATGCGTCGTTGCTCGATTCACTCCTCGCGGAGCCGTACTTCGCGCGTCGACCGCCGAAGAGCACGGGTCGCGACCTCTTCGACGCACGATGGCTCGACGCCGCGCTTGACGGACGACGCACGGCACCGGCCGACGTCCAGGCGACGCTCGTGGCGCTGACGGCGCGCACGATCGCCGATGCGATCCGCGCCGAATGTGCACCGGCTTCGGTGGTCCTCGCGTGCGGAGGCGGCGCGCGGAACCTGGCGCTGATGCACGCGCTCGAGGCCGAGCTTGCGCCGCGCACGGTGACCACCACGGCGGTGCAGGGCGTGGCCGTCGACCACGTCGAGGCGCTCGCCTTCGCATGGCTCGCCCGGGAAGCACTCGCGGGGCGGCCCGGAAACCTTCCGGCGGTCACCGGTGCGCGTGGCCCGCGCGTGCTCGGGGCGATCTATCCTCGCTAACCGAGAGCCCGCCGGACCAAGTCGCTTACGCCCGCGTTCCCCATGGCTGTCGGCGTGCGACTCGCGCTCCTTTGCCCGCCGTAATCATCGCAGTTGCGTCATCTTCGCGCGGAGCGCCCGGTGCTGGATCTTGCCGGTGGCCGTCCGCGGAATCTCCGCCTCGGTCACGAAGTGGATTGCGCGAGGCCGCTTGTAGCCGGCGATCCGCGTCCTGCACCAGGCGAGGATCTCGTCCGGCGACGCAGTGCTCTCCGCGTGCGGGACGATGACCGCATGCACAGCCTCGCCCCACTTATCATCGGGGAGGCCGATCACGGCGACGTCCTTCACGGCCGGGTGGCCGGCGAGCACGCTCTCGACCTCCGACGGGTAGACGTTCTCGCCGCCGCTCACGATCATGTTGCTCTTGCGGTCGACGAGATAGAAATAGCCTTCCGCGTCGCGCCTCGCAACGTCGCCGACCGAGCACCAGTTGCCGCGGAAGGCCTCCGCCGTCTTCCCGGGCTCCTTCCAGTAGCCGTCGAAGACGTACGGCGTGCGCGAATAGAGCTCGCCGATCTCGCCGTCGGCGACATCCTTGCCATTGGTGTCGAGCAGGCGTACGGGTCCCGTGCCGGTCCACTCGCGCCCCACCGAACCGAGCTTCGACAGCTGCTCGTCGGGCCGCAGCAGCGTCACCCAGCCCGCCTCGGTCGAGCCGTAGAGCTCGAAGAGCATCGAGTTGCGGAAGTGCTCCATGATCGCGAGCTTGGTCTCGCGTCGCGCCGGCGCCGACGAGATCATCAGCTTGCTCACGCGATCGACGTTGTATTGCTTCTTCACCGCCGCCGGCAGCCCGAGCATCATGATGTAGTGCGTCGGCACGAGCGACGTGAAGGTGACGTGCCGTTCGGAAAGCGTCTGCAGCAGGTGCTCGGGCGAAAAGTGCGCGCGGTCGTCGATTACGCACGTCGCTCCGAGGTAGGTGAACGTGAACGAGAAGTACAGCGAGTTCGCATGGCACATCGGCATCACGAGCAGCGCGACGTCGTCGCGCGTAAAGCCCATGTCGAGCGCGGTCACGAGCGAGATGAGTGCGCTGCCGGCGTGATTGCGGATCGCCCCCTTCGGGCGGCCGGTGGTGCCCGACGTGTACATCAGCGCCCACGTGTCCTCGGGGGCGACCACGATCGCCGGCGCCGAAGGCGCGCCGCGGCTCGTGATCGTCTCGTAGTCCTGCCAGCCGCCGGGCGCCGCGCCGGCGCCGAAGTGGATGAAGCGGTCCGGCGCGATGCCCAGCTCGCTGCAGACCGGCTCGACGCGGTCGACGAGATCGTGCTGGACGATGAACGCACGCGCTTCGCAGTGCGTGACGATGTACTCGATCTCGGCGGCCACCAGCCGGAAGTTGATCGGGACGGCGACCAGGCCGGCGCGCGCCAGCGCGACATAGATCTCCATCCACTCGACGCAGTTGTACGCGAGCACGGCGACGCGATCGCCCTTGCCGAGGCCGAGGCCGAGCAGCGCATTGGCAATCCGGCTTGCCCGCTCGTTCCATTGCGCGAACGTGAGCGCGCGGCGCGAATCACGCGCGCCGATCCTGTCGGGCGAGAGGCGCGCGTGGGTCGCGACGATGTCGGCGACCGTCAGCAACGGTGTCACGAGGCGCGGCGCCCGCGCTCGGCGTCATCCCAGGCCGTCAGCGCCTGGAATTCCGGCACCCAGCCCAGGCCCTTGCCCGCATCGGAGGACACTGCGTACTGCGTCACCACGACATCGAGCAGCGCCGGCGCATTCGCAAATGCCTCCTCGAGCGCCGCCTTCGAGCCGCGCCGGATCGGTCACCCGTTCACCGTGCAGGCCGAACGCCCGTGCCATCATCGCGTAGTCGGCCCACTGCAGCGTCGTGCCCACGACCCTGCCGCCGTAGTTCATTTCCTGGTCGAGCCGCTCGATGTTCCACGCTGCATTGTTGGCGACGATGAACACGACCTTCGCGCCGTGGCGCTTGGCCGAGTCGATCTCCATCGCGTTGATCCCGAACGCGCCATCGCCGGAGACGACGACGACCTGGCGGCCCGGGAAGTCGAGCGCCGCCGCGACCCCGTAAGGCACGCCGACGCCGAGGCACCCGAAGGCGCCCGAGTCGAGGTAATGGCGCGCTTCGAGGCCCATGCGCGCGAAGCTCAGGATGTCGCCGCCGTCCGCGATCGTGAAAGCGTCGGGCAACAGCACTTCCTTGAGGGCGGCGAATATCCGATTCGGGTGCATGTGCGCGTCCTTGCCGGGCGGCGCTGTGGCGAGCGACTCCGCGTGGCGCGCTGCGCGCCGAACGTGCTCGGCGCGCAGCTGCGCGCACCAGTCGGCGTCCAGAACTCGAGCCCGGCCGGAAACCGCGTCCGCGAGCGCGCCGAGCGCGAGCCCCGGGTGCGCGAAGAGCTCGACCTCGCCGCGCCGGTTCTCGCGCAACTCCTCCGCGTTGTCACCGATGCGCAGGAAGCGCGCATTTGGCCACACCGCGGGGGAGCCGTATCCGGTTTGGTAATCGAGCTTGCGGCCGACGACGAGCACCAGATCGGCCTCCTGCATCGCCCGGGCGCGCACCGCGCCGGCGAAGGATGGGTGGGCTGGCGGCACCAGGCCGCGGCTTTCCTGCGTGTCGAGATAGAGCGCGCCTGTGCGGTCGAGAAGGCGTCCGAGCTCGGCCCCCGCTCCGATCGCGCCGCGCCCGGTAAGTACGACAGGTCGGCGCGCCTCGTCGATGCACTTCGCGGCCCGCAACACGTCGGTGGGATCGGGCGGGATGCGCCGTGCCGAGTGCGGGACGAAATACTCGGGCAGCACCACCTTCGGCGGCACGGTGCGGCGCAGAACGTCCGTCGGGATCTCGACGTACACGGGACCCGGTGGATTGCCGTCACCGGCGGCGGTCGCCCAGGCCTTGTCCATGTCGCGCAGCACGTTTTCGGCCGTTCGCAGCGTGCGCGCCGCACGCGTCACCGGGCGCATGATGTCCACGTGGGCGATCCCCTGCAGCGGGCCCATGTCGTCCTGCGCGACCGGAGCGCAGCCGCCGAAAAGCAGCACCGGCACCCGCTCGAGTTGCGCGTTGGCGATCGCCGTCACGCAATTGGTCACGCCAGGGCCGGCGGTGACCATAGCGACGCCGACCCTGCCCGTGATCGCAGCGTGCGCGTGCGCCATGTGCACGGCGGCGCCCTCGTCTCGCACGTCGATGATGCGCACGCCGCGTTGCCCAAGCTGATCCCAGATCGGCTGGATGTGCCCGCCCTGCAGCCCGAACACGCGATCGACGCCGCGCGCCTGGAGGAAATCCGCGACCAGTTCGGCTACCGTTCTTGCGCCCGTGGATTGCATGCGAGCCCTCCGTGGTACGTCGTGTACGGTGTCCAAAAAACAAACGGGGCCGCGGGCCCCGTTGTCGTTGCCGCTCGAAAGACCGTCAGGCCGAGAACGACGAGCCGCAGCCGCAGGTGGTCGTCGCGTTCGGATTCTTGATCACGAACTGGGCACCTTCGAGGCCCTCCTGGTAATCGATCTCGGCACCGACGAGGTACTGATAGCTCATCGCGTCGATCAGCAGCGTGACCCCATGCTTCTCCATGGCGGTGTCGTCCTCGTTGACGACTTCGTCGAAGGTGAAGCCATACTGGAATCCCGAGCAGCCGCCTCCGGTGACGAAGACGCGGAGCTTCAGTTCGGGATTTCCTTCCTCGTCGATCAGGCTGCGCACCTTTTCCGCGGCACTGTCGGTGAAGACGAGAGGGGCGGGCATTTCCGACATCGAGTTCATGCTGGCTCCGGTTGATGGGGTGGCGTCAAGTTAGCAGATTCAGCGCGGCGTGTCGTGCGGTCAGGTCACTATGTCGATCCAAACAACTCAACCCGGCCCCATTATCGATTCCGGCCCTGGTTCGCCGCAACCCTGCCGCCGATAGGGTCAGTCAGGGTTGCGGCCGGGGTTTGGCACCCCCGGTATTTCGATTGCGTCATTCGGAAACCACCCGCTTAAATTCGACCACTGACGCCGTCCCGGGTTCGGTATGGATCAGACGTCCCTGGATCACGGCACCGACGTGCATCTCGAGCGTCCTGTAGGTCACATCGCCGGCGATGCGCGCCTTCGGCTGCAACTCGAGATAGTCGTTGGCGCTGACCGGGCCGTTCACCGTACCGTTCACCACGACATGCGACACGCGGATTTCGCCGTCGATCCGCGCCTGCGCGCTTACCACCAGGGTACTGGGGTCGCCGTTCGCCGCCGTGACATTGCCACGCACGTGGCCATCGATCCGCAGGCCGCCCGTGAACGCGACGTCACCGCTGACGATGGTGCCCTCGCCAATCAGACTGCCGATGCGCTTCTGCGGTTTCGTACGCTTCCTGCGCTCCCACATGGGTCCTCCCTCAGGCGATTACAAGGCTGCGCGTGGCTCGCGGACTCGGCTCGCCGACTTCGAACGCACGGACCGTCACCGACCGCACCTGGGCACCCCTCGGAACCATGATCGTCCCCTCAAGCCGCTGATAATACTTGAATTTGAGCCTGAGCGCGGCCGCCGCGCCGGGCTGTTCGTCCGGCAAGCTCAGGATGACCGGCCGCATCGCGGACCCTCCAGCCAGCGCGGGTTGCAGCGCTACCTGCAGCGTCAGGTGGCCTTCGAACTCGTCCTTGGGATTGCCCCCCCGCACGAGAAGCAGGCTGTAATGCCAGGCGTCTTCGCGCTCGGGTTCGACGATCAGGCGCTGGATCGACAAGCCGACCTGCTTGCTCGAGTCGGCCACGAGCTTCTGCAGGAAGACAAGCTCCTCCCGGATCTGGGAGTTCTCGCGCTGCAATTCGAGGGCCTGCTTGGACAGCGTGGCCTGCGTGCCGGTCATTATTCCGATTTCACTTTCCTGTTGCGCGCTCTTGGCGGCGAGCTGGGCGCCCTCGTCTCGCAACTTCGCGTTTTCGGCCTGGAGGGTCGCGATCCGGGACTCGACCTCCTTCCGATTGAGGCCGCCGAAGATCTGCCCGAAATCGAAACCCCACCACCACATGCCGGCGACCGTGACCAGGAGCCCGACGGTGGCGACCGCGCGCCAAGGCCACGGCAGGTGCGAGCGCACCGCCATTCTCGGAGCGTCGATCGAAAAATGCTGGCGCGCACGGCGCCACCAGCCCGAGAGTGACACAGCGCGATCCTAAGGCAGCACTGGCAGCGCCGTGAGCCCCGTGGTCTCCGGCAACCGGAAGAGCAGGTTCATGTTCTGGATGGCCTGGCCGGCGGCCCCCTTGACCAGATTGTCCTCGACCGCGAGCACCAACGCGATGTCGCCCCCCTGCGGCCGGTGGATCGCGATCCGGCATACGTTCGCCGCGCGGACCGAGCGCGTGTCGGGCGTGGAGCCCGGCGGCATGATGTCGACGAATGGCTCGCCCGCGTAACGTTCCTCGTAGAGCGACTGCAGGTCGACCCCGGGGTCGGTGAGCCGCGCGTAGAGGGTCGCATGGATGCCGCGAATCATCGGCGTCAGGTGCGGCGTGAAGACGAGGCGCACCGGCGATCTGCTCGCGGCAGCGAGTCCCTGGACGATCTCGGGATGGTGCCGATGGCCCTTGACGCCGTACGCCTTGAAATTGTCGGCCGCTTCCGAGAACAGAAGGCCCATCTCCTCCTTGCGTCCGGCGCCCGAAACGCCGGACTTGCAGTCGGCGATCAGGTGCGCGCTGTCGACGATGCCGGCCTCGAGAAGCGGCAGGAAGCCGAGCTGCACGGCGGTCGGGTAGCAACCCGGGTTGCCGACGATCCGGGCGCCGCGGATCGCGTCGCGGTGCAATTCCGGCAGTCCGTAAACGGATTCCGCCAGGAGATCCGGGCACGCGTGCGGCATCCCGTACCATTGCTCGAAAACTGCGGGATCCCTGAGGCGGAAGTCGGCCGCTAGATCGATGACCTTCACCCCGGCCGCCAGAAGCTCGCGTGCCTGCGCCATTGCGACGCCATGCGGGGTAGCGAAAAAGACTACGTCGCACGACCGCAGGTCCACGGCCGACGGGTCCACGAACGCCTGCGCGTACTTGCGCCGCAGGCTCGGGAACATGTCGGCAACCCTGGTTCCCGCGTCCTTGCGGGAGGTGATCGTTTGCACGCTCGCCTGCGGATGTTCGGCGAGCAGGCGCAGCAATTCGACGCCGGTGTAGCCGGTGCCGCCCACAATGCCGATCTTGATCATGGTCGCCTCTTCGGCAGGTCGGGCGATTCTAGCACCGCGAGCGTCCGCCTATGACATTGGTATGGGAAGCCGCCGACCGGCGAAGTCGAATCCGACAATGCCGAAGTCGAATCCGTCAATGCAAAAGGCCGCCGGATCGGCGGCCTTTTGTCCTCGGGCGTCGACGTGCGTCAGCGCTTCGAGAACTGCTTCCGACGACGCGCCTTGTGGAGGCCGACCTTCTTGCGCTCCACCTCGCGCGCGTCGCGGGTGACGAGGCCGGCCTTCGACAGCGTCGGTTTCAGCTGCGCGTCGTAGTCGATCAGCGCACGGGTGATGCCGTGCCGGACGGCGCCGGCCTGACCCGATTCGCCGCCGCCTGCGACGTTGATCATGATGTCGAACGTCGCTTCGTGGTTGGTGAGTTTCAACGGCTGGCGGATCACCATGCGGCCCGTGTCCCGGGAAAAGAACTCGTCGGCGGGCTTCTCGTTGACCACGATGCGGCCCGTGCCCTTCTTCAGGAAGACACGCGCGACCGCGCTCTTGCGACGTCCGGTTCCGTAATAGTAGTTGCCGATCATGACGGTCAGATGGAAAGCGTCTTGGGTTGCTGCGCCGAATGCGGATGCGCGGCACCCGCGTAGCACTTGAGTTTCTTCAACATCTTGTAGCCGAGCGGGCCCTTGGGCAACATGCCCTTCACGGCCTTCTGCAGCGCACGGTCAGGAAAGCGCGCCTGCAGTTTCGCGAAGCTCGTGGTCGAGATGCCGCCCGGATAGCCGCTGTGGCGGTGGTAGAGCTTGTCCTCCGCCTTGTTGCCGGTGACGCGGATCTTCTCCACGTTGGTCACGACGATGAAATCGCCGGTGTCCACGTGCGGCGTGTAGATCGCCTTGTGTTTGCCGCGAAGGCGTAGCGCGATCTGGCTCGCAAGGCGGCCCAGCACCTTGTCCGTGGCATCGACCACGAACCAATCCCGCGTGATGTCCTGCGGCTTGGCGGAATAGGTCTTCATCGGCAGTTCCGGGTAGAGTCGAATCAGCAAAGTCTTAAATGATAATCGATTTTCGTGCCCTGGGTCAACGTTCGCCGATCGCGCGCATCGCGGCTGCCCTCGGGGTCCACGTCGTCCCGTGGAAATTGCGACCCTGGCCCCTTTCGATCCTGAGCAAGGGCCGACTAACGCCCCGGGCCGGCTGCCCGCGGCCGGATCGGCGACAATTACGCGTTGAAGCCAGCGCAGCGGACGGCGCAACGCACGGAAGGCTCGAATGAAGGTCAGGATAAAGTGGGTCGAGGGCGTCAGCTTCGTCGGTGAAGGCGGCAGCGGTCACTCGGTGGTCATCGACGGGCCGCCGGAGCAAGGCGGACGTAACGTCGGGCTGCGGCCAATGGAGTTGTTGCTGCTCGGCATGGCCGCCTGTACGGCGTTCGACGTCGTGGCGATCCTGAAGAAGGCACGGCAGCCGGTCGCGGATTGTGTGGTCGATGCCAGCGCCGAGCGCGCGCCCGTTGCGCCCCGGGTGTTCACCAGGATCCATCTCACCTATGCGGTTGCGGGCCGTGGCCTCGATGCGCGGCAGGTGGAGCGCGCAGTGAAGCTGTCGAAGGACAAATACTGCTCGGCCACGCTGATGCTTGCCAAGACCGCCGAGATCACGTTCGACATCACGATGGTCGAGGGCGATCGAGTGCCGGTGCCGACGACCTGACTCCCCTGGCGGCCTCGGGCATCACCGCGATTCGCGCAGCACGCGAATCAGGCTCGACGAGTCCCACCGGCCTCCGCCTTGCGCCTGCACGCGGGAATAGAATTGGTCGACCAGTGCCGTCACCGGCAGTGCCGCGCCGTTGGCCCTCGCCTCGGCGAGGCAGAGCGCCAGGTCCTTGCGCATCCAATCGACGGCAAAACCGAAATCGAACTTGTCGGCTGCCATCGTGCGCCCCCGATTTTCCATCTGCCACGACTGGGCAGCGCCTTTGCTGATCACATCGAGGGCGCGCTCGACGTCGAGCCCCGCCTTGGCCGCAAAGTTGATTCCTTCCGCGAGCGCCTGAACCAGGCCCGCGATCGAGATCTGGTTCATCATCTTCGTCAACTGACCGCTGCCCGGCCCGCCCATCAAGGTCACGGCGCGGGCGTAATGTGCGAGAACGCCTTCGGTGCGCGCGAAATCGGACGCATCGCCGCCAACCATGATCGTGAGCTTTCCGTTTTCGGCGCCCGCCTGGCCGCCGGAAACCGGCGCGTCGAGGAATCCGACACTCGTGCCCCTTGCAGCCGCGTGAATCTCGCGGGCGATCTGCGCCGAGGCCGTCGTGTGATCGGTCAGCACCGTTCCCGCGCGCATCGCGGACAGCGCGCCGCCGGCACCCAGGACCACGGCGCGCACGTCATCGTCGTTGCCGACGCACATCATCACGAATTCCGCCCCAGCGACGGCTGCCGCGGGCGTCGGAGCGCTCGCGCCCCCATGTTGCGCAACCCAGCGGGCTGCCTTGTCGGGCGTCCGGTTGTACACGGTCACGCGGTGTCCGGCCTTGGCGAGGTGTCCCGCCATGGGGAATCCCATCACCCCGAGACCGAGGAATGCAATGCTTTTCGGCTCCATTTCGTCTGCCTTTCGTTCGTCCCTTGCGCAGGGGATTCAGGTTCTCGCCGCGCCGGTGCGCTCTGCAGCGCGACGACCCGCTTCGCTCACTTCGCGGGAAACGATTCGGGTTGCGCATCGAGCGCGGCGCGCGCCGCCGCGATCGCGGCGCGAACTTGCCCCGGCGCCGTGCCGCCAGGGTGGTCGCGGCTCGCGATCGATCCCTCGAGGGTGAGGACCGAGTAAACGTCATCGTCGATCACGGACGCATAGCCCTGCAATTCGGCAAGGGAGAGCCCGGACAGGTCGCAACCTTGCTGTTCGGCCCGACGCACGGCGCGGGCGACGGCTTCGTGGGCATCGCGGAACGGAACCCCCTTGCGGGCGAGGTAATCGGCGAGGTCGGTCGCCGTCGCGAAACCCTCGCTCGCCGCCGCGCGCATCCGGGCCGCATCGACCGCGATGCCCGTGGCCACGAGGTCGGTCATGATGGCGAGCGTGTCGGACAGCGTGTCGACGATGTCGAACAGCGGTTCCTTGTCTTCCTGGTTGTCCTTGTTGTACGCGAGCGGCTGCCCCTTCATCAGCAACAGGAGTCCCATCAGGCTTCCGGCCACCCGGCCGGTCTTCCCGCGCACCAGCTCGGGAACATCGGGATTCCTTTTTTGCGGCATGATCGAGCTGCCGGTGCAGAAGCGGTCCGCCAGCCGGACGAAGGCGAAGCGCGGGCTCGTCCAAAGCACCAGCTCCTCCGCGAAGCGGGACAGGTGCACCATCACGAGCGTAGCGGCGGCCGCGAACTCGATCGCGAAGTCGCGGTCGGCGACCGCATCCAGCGAGTTCGGGCACAGCTCCTCAAACCCAAGCTCCCTGGCGACCCGCGCACGGTCGATGGGGAAACTCGTGCCGGCGAGCGCCGCACTTCCCAGCGGCAGCCGGTTGACGCGACGGCGGCAATCGCCAAAGCGCTCGACGTCGCGCGCGAGCATTGCGTCGTAGGCGAGCAGGTGGTGCCCGAAGGTCACCGGCTGCGCGACCTGCAGGTGGGTGAAGCCAGGCATGATCGTTTCCGCGTGCACCTCGGCGAGATCGATGAGCGCGCGCCGGAAAAGCTTCAGCTGACCGGCCAAGGCGTCGATTTCGCCCCGCAGCCACAGCCGCAGGTCGGTCGCGACCTGGTCGTTGCGCGAGCGTCCGGTATGCAACCGCTTCCCGGCGTCGCCGACGAGGGCGGTCAGCCGCCTCTCGATATTGAGGTGGACGTCCTCGTCATCACGCGACCACTCGAACACGCCGTGCGCGATCTCGCCGCGGATCGTTTCCATCCCGCGTTCGATCGCATCGAGATCATCCCGGCTGAGCACGCCCGTTGCGCCGAGCATCCGCGCGTGTGCCAGGGAACCTGCGATGTCGGCCACTGCCAGGCGGCGGTCGAAATCGACCGACGACGTGTAGCGCTTGACGCGCTCGGCGACCGGTTCGGTGAAGCGACCGGACCAGGTGCCGGCAGGCGGGACGTCCGGCGGGGGTTCTGGGTCGGCCATGACAATCGGGGAACGCGTTGCCGGCGAATCGGGTGGGCGGTGCGGAGTCGAAAGGGCGACCGAGACAGGGGATTCCGCACCGGCTGCGGGCTTGGCTTGCCTCGTCCACGACGCTTGCCGACAATGCGAACACCCGTTACCGGCATTCGCTCGGTCGTCCGGAAGGTTTTCCGGCACGAAGCTTGCGTCCCGTTTTCGATATGCGGACGATTATAAGACAAAACTCCGACGCCCCTGCGCTGCCGGATTTCCGCAATCTCGGCACGCTGCTGCGCATCCTGCTCGCGGTCAACGCCCTGGCGGCCCTTGCTGCGTTGGTCCGCGAGCCGCAGCTTGCCGCATGGCCGGCCGAATGGATCGCGCTGACGACCGTTGTCGAACCGCACCTGATCCTCACCCTTGCCTTGCTCTACCTGGTCTCGCCGTGGCTCTCGCGCCTGTCCTATGCGACCGGGGCATGGGGGGTGGCTGCACTGACCGTCGCGGCCGGCGCGGCCTTCAACGCACTCCTCATCCCCCCGTTGCGGGAACCGCCCGCCACACTGGTCCGGCATCTCCTCCTGTCGCTCGCCGTGGTGGGAGGGCTGCTGGGGTACTTCCGGTTGCGGGCCAGGGCGTTGTCGCCGGCAATCGCCGAGGCGCGCCTTCAGGCGCTGCAGGCCCGAATCCGTCCACATTTCCTGTTCAACAGCATCAACGCAGTCCTGTCGGTCGTTCGCTCCGACCCGAAGCGGGCGGAGACGGCGCTTGAGGACATGGCCGATCTGTTCCGCGTGCTGATGCGCGACAATCGCGACCTCGCGCCGTTGGCCGACGAGATCGAGCTGTGCCGCGAATATCTCGCGCTGGAGAAGCTGCGCCTGGGCGATCGCCTGGTGGTCGAATGGCATCTGAACAGCATGCCGGCCGATGCGCTGGTGCCCCCACTCGTGCTGCAGCCGCTGCTCGAGAACGCGATCTACCACGGCATCGAGCCGTCGAGCACGCCCGGCGTGGTGTCGATCAACATCTTCTACAAGGGTGGCGAGGTGCACGCAATCCTGCGCAATCCGTATCAGGCGAATGGCGGCGAGCATCATGCGGGCAACAAGATGGCGCTCGCCAATGTTCGCGAGCGGCTCGCGCTGCACTTCGACGCCGAAGGAGCTCTCGAGTCCAAGGTGATGCGGGATGCCTACGAGGTCCACATCCGGATGCCCTACCGGACGGCGTTGCCCGCGCCGCGGCCGAGCGGCGACGCGACGGCTCCCGCGGAACGCCGTGGGGGGAACGACCACTCGGCAGTCCGTCGCGTTGCGATCGCCGGGACCACGGGCACGCTCGCGCGCACGGCAAGGGAGCTTCCTCGTGGCTGACCCGCCGCTGCGCGTGCTGATCGTCGACGACGAGGCGCCGGCGCGTCGTCGGCTGCGCGATCTCCTGGAAGACTGCTCCGGCGCGCTGCCGCTCTCGATCGTGGGCGAGGCCGGCAACGGCCGGGAGGCGATCGACTTGCTGCACAGGGTGAGCGCCGACCTGGTCCTGACCGACATCCGCATGCCCGAGATGGACGGACTCGAGCTCGCGCGCCATCTGCTCAAGCTGCCCGAGCCACCGGTGGTGATCTTCACGACCGCATTCAACGAGCATGCGCTCCAGGCGTTCGAGGTCAACGCCGTCGACTATCTGGTGAAGCCGGTGCGCGTGCAACGGCTGCTCGCCGCTCTGTCCAAAGTGCCGCGGCTGCGGCCGGTCTCCGCCGCACGGCTCGACAAGTTGCCCGCTTCCGCGCGCCGGTTCCTGTCGGTGACCGAGCGCTCGCGCGTCGTGCTCGTGCCCATCGACGAGATCGTCTATCTCAAGGCCGAGCTCAAGTACATCACGATCCGCACGGCGGAGCGCGAGTTCCTGCTCGAGGAGTCGCTGACCAGGCTGGAGGAGGAATTCGGCGAGCGTTTCGTCCGCGTTCACCGCAACTGTCTCGTCGCGCGCGAATTCATACGCGGCTTCGAGCGCCGGGTCGGCGACGAGGGCGAGCCGCACTGGGAGGTGCTGCTGAAGGGTGTGGAGGAGACGCTGCCCGTTTCCCGCCGCCAGCAATCCGTGGTCCGCGAAATCGGCCGCGACGGCGGCTGACGCCGGCGATGAAAGCAACCGGTACATGAACGAGGGACTCCCATCGAACCGCCCGCGCAGTCTCATCTGCGGTTCGCTCGCCTACGACACGATCATGGTGTTTCCCGATCGTTTCGCGCGGCACATCCTTCCCGACCAGGCGCACGTGCTTTCGGTATCGTTCCAGATCGGCGAGATGCGCCGGGAGTGGGGCGGCTGCGCCGGGAATATTGCCTACAATCTCGCCGCGCTCGGCGGCGATCCGGTCGTGATGGCGACGCTCGGCGACGACGGCGCGCCCTACCGCGACCGGCTTGCCGCGCTCGGCATCGCGAGCGACGGTGTACGCACGGTGCCCGGAACGTACACCGCGCAGGCGTTCATCATCACCGATCTCGACGACAACCAGATCACCGCCTTCCATCCCGGCGCGATGAATGCGTCGCACGAGAATCGCGTCGGTGATGTCGATCGCATCGGGCTCGGCATCGTCGCGCCCGACGGCCGCGACGGAATGCGCGCGCACGTCGAGCAGTTCGCAACCGGCGGAATTCCCTTCATCTTCGACCCCGGCCAGGGGTTGCCCCTGTTCTCGGGTCCCGAGCTGGTCGAGATGATCGACGCCGCGACCTATGTTGCCGTCAACGACTACGAAGGCAGGTTGCTCGCCGAGCGCACCGGCCTCGCGCTCGACGCGATCGCGAAGCGTGTCGATGCGCTGATCGTCACGCTGGGCGCCGAAGGATCGCGGATTCACGTGGACGGCCGCGCGCTGGACATCCCGGCCGTGTTGCCCGAGGCGTTGGTCGATCCGACCGGCTGCGGCGACGCCTACCGGGCGGGCCTCCTCTACGGGATCGCGCACGCCTGGGACTGGGAGCGGACCGGGCGCCTCGCGGCATCGCTGGGCTCGCTGAAGATAGGGAGCCGCGGCGCCCAGAACCACGCGGTCAGTCGCGACCGGGTCAGCGAGCTCTACCACAATCGGTTCGGCACCTATCTCTGGTGACGAGCGCACGATGAAGATGCGAATTACACGGTGACCATGGAAAACACACAGTTTGGATGCACGATCGGTCCCCCGGGGATTCCCCGTGGCAAGTGAAACCGCGCATCGCGTTCGGCGTTAGCGCATCAGGTGGCGATCCGTTATCGAACGCCCACCGGCCAGCACGGCGGGGCCCCGGCCTACGCCGGCGAGACGAGTTTCTTCGCATCGTTCTGGCGCGTGACCGCAGAGCGCCGCCTGGTTGCCGAGTTGCACATCGCGCCTGTCGTTGCGGCGCGAAATCGCCATCGACGCGAGCTCTCAAGTGCTGCCGAGGAAGCTATCCGAATGGCTTTGGGTCTAACGGTTGCCGACTCGGCACCTGGTACACGCGGCGATCCTCGAGCCTGACCGCCGTCAGCGTGCCACCCCAGAGGCATCCCGAGTCGAGCATCAGCAGATTCGGTTCGAGCCTCAACTCCAGCGTGGACCAGTGGCCGCAGACGATCGTCTTGCCCGCGGAGGCACGATGCTCGTGCTCGAACCACGGCCGAAAGCCCTCGGGCGCCGTATGCGGACCACGCTTCTCGCGGAATTCCATCCGGTCGTCGGCGGTGCAGAAGCGCATCCGCGCGCAGGCATTGACGACGGTGCGCAGCCGGTCGAATCCCGCGAGATCGTCGCGCCATGCGTGCGGCTCGTCGCCGTAGAGCGCGCGGAGAAACGGGTCGGCCTCTCCGCTCGCGAGCATCGCCTCCACTTCAGCCGACAAGCTCAACGCCGTCGCCGGTGTCCACGACGGCAGCAGCCCGGCGTGAACGAGCAGGTGCTCGCCCTCGACGACAACGAGCGGACGCCGCTGCAGCCAATGAAGCAGCTCATCGCGATCGGGTGCGGCGAGGATCGGCGCGATCGTGTCATGCCGGTGCGGCTTCGCGTGCCCGGCCGCGACGGTGAGCAGGTGGAAATCGTGATTGCCGAGGACCGTGACCACGGCCTCGCCGAGCGCCTTCACCTCGCGCAGCACCGCGAGCGATCCCGGACCGCGGTTGACGAGGTCGCCGACGAGCCAGAGGCGGTCCTCGCGCGGCGAGAAGCCGATCAGGTCGAGCAGGTGACAGAACTCGGCGTGGCACCCCTGAATGTCGCCGATCGCGTAGAGACTCATGGCAGGGTGATGCGGTAACAGTCGGGCGAGAGGAAGAGGGCGGCGTGAACGACTGTTAGAATCAGCGGCGATTCTAGCATCGGCCTGCCGCGTTTCTCCTGCCCCCGCGATGTCGTTTCCGCTCAATCCCGCGCAGCGCGAGGCGGTGCGCTATGTCGATGGACCACTGCTGGTGCTGGCCGGCGCCGGCAGCGGCAAGACGCGGGTCATCGCCGCGAAAGTCGCGCATCTGATCGAGCGCGGCGGCGAAGCGCAGCGCATCGTTGCCATCACGTTCACGAATCGCGCAGCGCGCGAGATGCGGGAACGGGTCGGCGAAGTGCTGGGTGCGCGGGACCACGGGAAAGCATCCGGCGACGTCACCGTTTGCACGTTTCACGCGCTCGGCCTGAAGATCATCCGCAGCGACACCGCCGCGCTTGGATTGAAGCCGGGCTTCTCGATTCTCGATCCCGACGACATCGAGCCGATCGTCGCCGAGCTGGTGGCGACATCGGATCGCGCCAGGGCGCGTGCGGCGCAATGGAGGATCAGCGCGTGGAAGAACGCATTGGTGGCGCCGGGCGCGGCATTGAAGGCCGCCAGGAGCGACGACGAGGTCGCGGCCGCGCGGGCCTTCGAGCGTTACGACGACACGTTGCGCGCCTACCAGGCCGTGGATTTCGACGACCTGATCGCGCTGTCCGTCGAGCTCTTTCGGCGGAGCGAATCGGCGGCGGCGAAATGGCGCGAGCGTTGCGCGCACCTGCTCGTCGACGAGTATCAGGACACCAACCCGGCGCAGTACCGACTGCTGAAGCTGCTTGTCGGCGAGCGCGCGTCTTTCACCGCGGTCGGCGACGACGACCAGGCGATCTACGGCTGGCGCGGCGCCTCGCTCGACAATCTGGCGCAGCTGCCCCGTGACTTTCCGACGCTCAAGGTCGTGAAGCTCGAGCAGAACTATCGGTCGACGGTCCGGATCCTGCGCTCGGCGAATGCGCTGATCGCGAACAACCCGAAGCTCTTCGAAAAGCGGCTCTGGAGCGAGCACGGCCACGGCGATGCGATTCGCGTGACGCCGGCGGCGGACGACGAAGCGGAGGCGGAAGGCTGTCGTGCGCCGGCTTCTCGCGCACCGGTTCGAGCATCGGGGCCGTTACGCGGACTACGCGATCCTGTATCGGGGCAACCATCAGGCGAAGCTCTTCGAGCAACAGCTGCGGGCGCAGAATGTCCCCTACGAGATCTCGGGCGGGCAATCCTATTTCGAGCGCGCGGAGATCAAGGACCTTGTCGCGTATCTGCGCGCTGATCGCCAACGACGACGACGATCCGGCGTTCATCCGCGCGGTGACGACGCCGAAGCGGGGCATCGGCGCGACGACGCTCGAGAAGCTCGGCGCAATCGGCGGGACGCGGCAGCAGAGCCTGTTCGCGGCGGTGTACTCCGATGACGCCATGGCGGCGATTCCGACGCGGCAGCGGGAGATCCTCGACGCGTTCTGCACGCTCATCAACAACCTGCGCTATCGCGCCGCGCGCGAGCCGGCGGGACGCCTCCTCGACGAACTGGTCGCCGCGATCGGCTACGAGGAGTTTCTCCACGCGACCTGCGACCGGAAGCAGGCTCAGGCGCGCTGGCAAAGCGTGCGCGACTTCATCGGCTGGCTCGCGGCCAAGGGCGAGGCCGACCGCAGGAACCTCCTCGAGCTGACACAGATGATCGCCCTGATCACGATGCTCGAAGGCCGTGAGGGCAGCGAATCCGATGCGGTCCGGCTGTCGACACTGCACGCTGCCAAGGGTCTCGAGTTTCCGCACGTCTTCATCGTGGGCCTGGAGGAGGGCCTGCTGCCACACCGCGAGTCGATCGCGAGCGGCAACATCGACGAAGAGCGGCGCCTGATGTATGTCGGCATCACGCGTGCGCAGCGCAGCCTGCACCTTTCCTACTGTCGCAGACGCAAGCGCGCGGGCGAGGCGATCGAATGCCAGCCGTCTCGCTTCCTCGCCGAGCTTGCGCAGGAAGACCTACGCTGGGCGGGCGCACCGATCCCCGCGGACGAAGCCGCGCGCGAGAAGGCCGACGGCAGCGAGCGCCTGAGGCAACTGAAGGCGATGCTCGCGGCAAAGTAGCGCAGCCGGGAAAAGAAACGGACTCGGTCACGCGCCCGTTCCCGGCCCGGCATCGCCTCCGTTGACCGGCACGTGGCCATCGGCGCATAATCCAATTGCGCCGATTTGAGCTTCAGCTTGCGGGCGCCTAACAAATACCGCTAAAGCGAGGTCAGGCAGCGGCCCGGGAAGTTCGCCGGGCCCATGCGCAAAACCCGTTCGGCGGTGGTCGAACGGGTTTTTTGTTGCCGGAGCCATCATGAACGCAGCAAACCAGTCGGCGCGGGGATTCACGACCGCGATCCTGCATTCCGATCGTGGGGGGGGCGTCGAGCACGGAGCGCTGCACAAGCCGCTGCATCTCTCGGTTGCCTATGGGTACCGCGACGCGCGCGAATTGGCCGCGGTGTTCCAGGGCCGCACGCAAGGCTACGCCTACGGCCGTCAGGGCAACCCGACGAGCGCCGCGCTCGAGGCGAAGGTGACCGGGATGGAGGACGGTGTGGCCACCGTCTGTTTCGCGACCGGCATGGCGGCGATCGGCGCGGCGATGCTCGCGCTCCTGAGGGAAGGCGATCACGTCGTCGCCAGCCAGTTCCTCTTCGGCAACACGGTCAGCCTGTTCGGCACGCTGGCGGCGCACGGGGCGAAGGTCAGCTATGTCGATGCGACCGACGTCGCCAACGTCGCGGCCGCGCTGACCCCCGCGACCCGGTTGGTGTTCGTGGAGACGATCGCCAACCCTCGCACGCAGGTTGCGGACCTGGCGCGGATCGGCGCGCTTTGCGCATCGCGCGGCATTCTGTACGTGGTCGACAATACGATGACCTCGCCGGCTCTCTTTCGGCCCAAGGCGGTCGGCGCGGGACTCATCGTCAATGCGCTGACCAAGTACATCGGCGGTCACGGCAATGCGCTCGCCGGCAGCATCACGGACACCGGCTTGTTCGACTGGACCCGGTTTCCCAATATCGCGGAGAACTACAAGGCGCAGAAGCCCGCGCTGTGGGGCGTCCAGCAGATCCGCAAGAAGGGACTGCGCGACTGGGGCGGAACGCTGGCGGCGGAACAGGCCCACCATATTGCCATCGGCGCGGAAACCCTGGCACTGCGCATGGAACGGATCTGCGCGAACGCAGTGGCCGTGGCCGGCTACCTGGCGGCGCAACCGAAGGTGCGTGCGGTCCACTATCCGGGGCTCGCGTCGCATCCGCAGCACACGCTCGCGAAGTCGCTGTTCTGCGGCTTCGGCGGACTGCTCTCGTTCGAGCTCGCGGACGGGATCGACTGCTTCGAATTTCTGAACCGCCTCGCGATCGTCGTTTCGTCGTCCAATCTCGGCGACAACCGGACCCTGGCGATCCCGGTCGCCCACACGATCTTCTGGGAGATCGGCCCCTCGCGCCGCGCCGAAATGGGCATCGCCGACTCGCTCATCCGGATCTCGGTCGGCATCGAGGACCGCGACGATCTGCTCGCGGATTTCGCGCAGGCGCTGGGAGGCTAGGGTCGCGGCGGCGCGATGGCGACGCTACGGTGCAGGAAGCGCAACGTCGTGCACCCGTCCCCCGTTGGCGTCGAACGCCAGATAACTGCCATGGTCGTACCAATCGGCGAGCACCCAGCGCTCGCACGGTCGCGAGTCGACGACAAGCGCGTGGCGCGCCGGTCGATGCGTATGGCCGTGGATGATGCGCGTGACGTCAGCAGCGTGAAATGCGGCTTCGACGGCGGCACCCTCGACATCCATGATCATTTCGGGTTTGGCGGCGACCGCCCGGCGGCTTTGCCCCCGCATCCAGTTGCCGATCCCGCGGCGCACCGCCCAGGGCAGGGCGAGGTAGCGTCGCTGCCAATTCGGCGAGCGCGCGAATGCGCGATAGCGCTGATACGCCACGTCGCCGGTGCACAGCTGGTCGCCATGCATGAGGAGCGTCCGGGTGCCCGCGAGCTCCACCACGAGCTGGTCCGGCAATAGCGTCGCACCGGCAGCCCCGGCGAAACGCTCGCCCAGCAGAAAATCGCGATTGCCCACCATCACGCTGACGCGAACGCCCGCGTCCGCGATGCCGCGCAACGCACGCGCCACGGCGGCGGCGACCGGCTCGCGCAGCTGGTCGTCGCCGATCCAGCTGTCGAACAAGTCGCCCAGCACGTAGACGTCGGCTGCGTCGCGCGCGGGCCCCGCGCAAAAGCGTGCGAAACGCATCGACGAGCGCGGGCCGCGCCGAGGACAGATGAAGGTCCGAGATGAAGAGCGTCGGCTTCATGCGAGGTCAGCCGCTCGAATGGATCCCCGGGTCGGGGCCGGACTGGCACGGCGTCGACCCGGGCGGGTCACGGAAAGGGGCCGCCGCCCACCGGGTCAGCGACCGAAACCCGCGGCAACCGCCGTCGTTCTACGGCATTTCCTTGGCGCTGCGGATCAGAACGTCCTCGCGCGGCACGTCCTGGTGAGCGCCGCTGGTGCCGGTGGGCACACCCTTGATGCGATCGACGATGTCCTGCCCGCCGGTGACCTTGCCGAAGACGCAGTAACCCCAGCCCTGGGGGCTCGGGCCCTTGTAATCGAGGAAATCGTTGTCGGCGACGTTGATGAAGAACTGCGCGGTCGCCGAATGCGGGTCCGAGGTGCGTGCCATCGCCACCGTGTAGCGCTTGTTCTTGAGGCCGTTGCCGGCCTCGTTGGCAACCGGCGCGCGCGTCGGCTTCTGCTTCATCCCGGGCTCCATGCCACCGCCCTGGATCATGAAGCCGTCGATCACCCGATGGAAGATCGTATTGTCGTAATGGCCGTCGCGAACGTACTGCAGGAAATTGGCGACCGTCGCCGGCGCATTCTCGGCGTCGAGCTCCAACATGATGTCGCCGTGGCTGGTATGGAGGATGACCATGTCCAAAGTCCTTATTTGGCGTCGATGACGACGGCCTTGTTGATGATGACCTTCTCGACTGGCACGTCTTTCGGAAACGGACCGCCGGCGCCGGTGGGCGCCTTCGCGATCTTGTCGACCACGTCCATGCCCTCGACAACCTTGCCGAAAACCGTGTAGCCGATGCCCTGCGGATCGGGGGACCGATAGTTCAGGAACTTGTTGTCGGCGACGTTGATGAAGAACTGCGCGGTGGCCGAATGAGGGTCCATTGTGCGCGCCATCGCTAGCGTACCCGGCGTGTTGAGGAGTCCGGCCTTGCTCGCCAGCTCGGCCTCGTTGACCACCGGCGCCTTCGTCGCTTTCTGCTTGAAGTCCGCCGTGAACCCGCCGCCCTGGATCATGAAGCCCGCGATCACGCGGTGGAACTGCGTGCCGTCGAAATGGCCGGCCCTCACGTAGTCGAGGAAATTGGCGACGGTCTTCGGCGCGGCGTCGGGATAGAGCTCGACGCGGAACTTGCCGGCCGTCGTGTCGAACTCGACCCTCGGGTTGGCGGCCATGGCGAAGAGCGGGGCCGCGAGGGTCGATGCGGCCAGGGCGATCAGGATGAAGCGACGCAACATCGGTGGACTCCTATGGAGGCGGAACGGGTTCTCCGGATGCTTGCAACGTGCAGGAAGGCGGCCGCGACCGGAAAACGCGATCCGCCCCCGGATTCTATGGCTTTGGCCTAGCCGCGCTGCCCGGCGCGAGCAACTCGCGCATGCGGCCGAGCTTGACCGGCGCAGTCTTGTTTTCCCGGTCGAGTTTCGCGGCGCGCTCGTATTCCTCGGCAGCGAGCCGCGCGTAGATGTCGCCGAGGTTCTCGCGGGCGACGGGCCAGTCGGGCGCGGTCCTGACCGCCGTTTCGAGGGCCAGCCGCGCGCTCTCGTAGTCGCCTTTTTGCGCGTAGAGCACCGCGATGTTGTTGTACGGTTCGGGCAATTCCGGATAGTCCTCGATCAGTGCACGGTAGGTTGCGATCGCCGCGTCGCGCTTGCCCTCCTCCGCCTGGACGATGCCCTTGAGAAACCGCGCCTGCGGCTCGCGCGGCCGCTGCGCGAGAAGCGCGTCGAGCCGGGCCATCGCCTCGATGTATTGCTTGTCCTTGACCAGCCCTGAAGCGGCTCTCAGTGCCTGCACATACTGCTTGCGTGCCTCGTCGGTAAGTTCCCCGGAGTCCTGGGCGACGGCCGGGGCTCCAGCCGCGACGAGAGCGAGCGTCAGCAAGACGACCAGGGCGCGGAACGAAACAGGCATCGGAGGTGGCGGAGAGATCGCCGTGGCTTTCCGCTTGCCTGCCTCGGAAAACGCGGTCTGTCCACGGTCGTAAGACGGCCTGCCATTCTATCAGGATCGCGCCGTATCGGCCGGTGAGGCGCGCGACCGTGGCCTCGATCAGTCGGCGCGCGATGGACACGCTTGGCGGAAGAGCGGGCATCGCGTCGCAGGCGAACCAGCGCGCTTCGGCGATCTCGGTCGCGTCGGGGACGAGCTCGCCGCCGGCGTACTCGGCGGTGTAGGCGATCATCAGCGAATGCGGGAATGCCCAGGACTGGCTCGCGAAGTAGGCAGATGCCGCCGACCTCGACGCCGACTTCCTCGCGCACTTCGCGATGGATGCAGTCTTCGATCGTCTCGCCGGGCTCGACGAAACCGGCGAGCGCGCTGTACATGGCGGCGGGAAATCGGTGCGCCCGCGCCAGCAGCAACTCGCGACCGCGCGTCACCAGCACCATCATCGCCGGTGACACGCGTGGAAACGCGACGTGGCCGCAGGCCGGGCACTCCTTTGCACGTTCGCCCGGCTTCTCGCGCGTGGGTGTGCCGCAACGCCCGCAATAACGGTGCGTCCGATCCCAGTCGACGATCTGGAACGCGCGCGCCGCGATGGCGAGCAGCGGCTCGGGCAGCGCGAAGAACAGCGAACGCAATCCTGCATAGCGCCAGCCCGATGGCTCGGGCGCATCGTCGGCAAGCGCCACGGCGATGCACGGCACGGCGCCGAGCTCGCCGAGATAATGGGTCGACCCGGTGAGTCCGAGGCTTTCGAGCTGGGCGAGGACAGGGACGACCGGCGCGTCGCTCGCACCGCCGACGAGAAGTTGCGCGTCCCGAAACGCGAAGGCGAGTGCGGCCTCCGGCAGCAGCCCGGGCAGTACGTGCCCGGGCGAGAAGCCGTCCGGCGTGTGCACTTCGGGCGCCTGCCGCCTACGCCAGCTTGAGCGGCAGGTTGCGGATCCGCTTGCCCGTGGCCGCCGCGAGCGCATTGGCGAGGGCGGGCGCGACCACCGGGACGCCCGGCTCGCCGACTCCGGTCGGCTTGTCGGATGACGCGACGATGTGCACGTCGACCGAGGGCATCTCGTTGATCCGCAATACGGGATAGTCGTGGAAGTTCGACTGCTCGACCCCGCCGTTCTTCAGCGTGATCGCGCCGTGAAGCGCGGCCGACAGTCCGAATCCGATCCCGCCCTCCATTTGCGCGCGGACCACGTCCGGATTCACCGCGATCCCGCAATGGACGGCGCAGACGACGCGGTCGACGCGGAAATTGCTGTCCTTGTCGACCGTGACTTCGGCGACCTGGGCAACGACGCTGTTGAACGATTCATGGACCGCGACCCCTCGCCCGCGTTTCTCGCCCGCCTTGCCGGGGGCGAGCGGACTGCCCCAGCCCGCCTTGGAAGCGGCGAGCTCCAGCACTGCGAGGTGTTTCGGGTGCTGCGCAAGCAACGTTCGGCGGAAGGCGACCGGATCCTTGCCGGCGGCCACCGCAAGCTCGTCGATGAAGGTTTCCGTGGAAAACGCGGTATGCGTGGATCCGACCGAGCGCCACCAAAGGACCGGCACGCCAACCACCGGAGAATGCGCTTCTACGGCGAGATTGGGGATGGCGTACGGCAGTGTCGAAGCGCCTTCGACGCTCGTCGCGTCGATGCCGTCCTTCACCATCATCGATTCGAAGGGCGTGCCGGTGAGGATCGATTGGCCGACGATACGATGCTGCCACCCGACGATGTTGCCGGCGGCATCGAGCCCCGCCTTCAGCGTGTGCAGGTAGGCCGGCCGGTAATAGCCGGCCCGCATATCGTCTTCGCGCGTCCACACGAGTTTGACTGGAATGCCGCGCTTGCCGAGCGCGGCAAGGGCCTTGGCGATGGCGGCGGCCTCGACGAGGTAATCGCTTGCCGGATTCGCGCGGCGCCCGAAGCTGCCGCCGGCATAGAGCATGTTGAGCTTCACCTGCTCCGGCTTGAGCCCGACGACCTGCGCCACCGCCTGCTGATCAGCGGTCTGGAATTGCTCGCCGTTCCACACCTCGCAACTCGCCTCGTCGAGCCGCACCACGCAGTCGAGCGGCTCCATTGCCGCGTGCGCGAGATACGGAAACTCGAACGACGCCTCGATTTGCTTCGCGGCGCCATCGATCGCATTGCCGGCATCTCCCTCTTTGCGCGCCACCTTGCCGGGCATCGCCGCGAGCCGCCGGAACTCGGCGAAAATGTCCGCCGACGAGAACTTGATGCCCGTCGCCTCGTCCCACTCGACCGTCAGCGCATCGCGGCCCTTCTTCGCCGCCCAGAAGCTGGTGGCGACGACGGCAACGCCGTTGGGCACCTCGACGACATAGCGGACGCCGGGCACGTTCGAGACCGCCTTCGCGTCGAAGCTCTTCACCTTCGCGCCGAAGCGCGGCGGATGCGCGACGACGGCGGTGAGCATGCCCGGCAGCTTCACGTCCTGCGTGAACGTCGCGGTCCCGTTGGACTTCGCCTTCGAGTCGGTGCGCGGCACGTGCTTGCCGATGAAGACGAAATCCTTCGGATCCTTGAGCGTCACCGAGGCCGGCACCGGCTCCTTGGCGGCGGCGTCGGCAAGCTCGCCGAACGTGGCTTTCTTCCCGTTGGCGTGAAACACGACGCCGTTCTTGACCTGGACCGAGCCGGCGGGAACCTTCCACTGGCTCGCGGCGGCGGCGACCAGCATGGCGCGCGCGGCCGCTCCGGCCTGCCGGTATTGCTCGAACGAATTCGCCATCGCGGTCGAGCCGCCGGTGCCTTGTGCCTCACCCCAGAAAAGGTTGTTGTAGAGCTTGGCGTCGGCCGGCGCTCCGACGGCGCGCACCTGCGACCACGCCGCGTCGAGTTCCTCGGCAACGAGCGTCGGCAGCCCCGTGTAGGTGCCCTGTCCCATTTCGAGATGCTTGACGAGGACGGTCACGACGTTGTCGCGCCCGATCGTCAGGAACGCATTGGGCTCGAACATGCCCGTTGTCGCGCTGCCGATGGTCTTGCCGGGACCGGAGCCCTGTCCCACGGCGGCGCCGGTCCAGATGCCGAGCGTCAGCCCGGCCCCGGTGGCCGCGGTTGCCTTGAGGAATATCCGACGGTCGATCGTCGTGGGCGAGATTCGGGTAGGAGGGCGCATGCGCATCGGATTCATCGATATCTCCCGTCAGCCAAGGCTCTGCGCCGCTTCCTTGATTGCGGCACGGATGCGGACATAGGCAGCACAGCGACAAAGATTGCCGGCCATCGCGGCGTCGATATCCGCATCGGTCGGCTTTTTCGTTTTCGCCAGCAGCGCGGCGGCCGCCATCACCTGCCCCGACTGGCAAAAGCCGCACTGGGGCACGTCGAGTTTTTCCCATGCCGCCTGTATGGCGCGCCCTTCCCTGGTCTTCAGGCCCTCGACGGTGGTGACCTCGGTCCCGGTCTTGATCGACGACAACGGCACCTGGCACGAGCGCGTCGGCTGACCTTCGATGAACACGGTGCAGGCACCGCAAAGCGCCATTCCGCAACCGAATTTGGTTCCGGTGAGATCGAGGTGGTCGCGCAGGATCCACAACAGCGGCGTATCGCCGGGGACACTGGCGCCGATGTCGACGCGGTTGGTGTTGACGAAAAACGTGGGCATCACGGCCTCCGGTACGGACCAGCAATTGGCGCGGGGCGCAGATTCGGAAGTCGAATGATAGGCAAAAAGGCAGCGGAGCCCAAGCTTTGCCGCGGCGAAATCCCTCCGCCGGACAAGGGCTTGGCGCGGCAATGCGTTACAATTTGACCCTGTTGCGAAGGAATTGCGCCATGGAAGCCGAACAGCTCAACCAGCTTGCCGCCGCACTCGTGAATCTCTCCGGTCGCACCGCCGATCTGCGGAGGTATCTTTGACTTCGACGTGAAGTCGGCGCGGCTCGCGGAGGTTGCGCGCGAGCTCGAGAATCCGAAGATCTGGGACGACCCCAAGCGCGCGCAGGAGCTCGGCAAGGAAAAGAAGGCGCTCGACGGTGTGGTCATCGCGCTGACCGCGCTCGATGCGAACCTCGCCGACAGCAAGGAGCTCTTCGAGCTCGCGCGCGCCGATGCGGACGATGCAACGCTCGCCGCGGTCGCGGACGACGTCGCCGCGCTCGCGGAGAAGGTCGCCGCCATGGAATTCCGCCGGATGTTCGCAAATCCGATGGATCCGAATCCGTGCTTCATCGACATCCAGGCGGGCTCCGGCGGTACCGAGGCGCAGGATTGGGCGGCGATGCTCGAGCGGATGTACCTGCGCTATTGCGAGCGCAGGGGTTACCGGACCGAGCTCCTGGAGGAAACGCCGGGCGAAGTCGCCGGCATCAAGAGCGCGTCGATCAAGGTGACCGGCGACTACGCATACGGTTACCTGCGTACCGAGATTGGCGTGCACCGGCTCGTGCGCAAGAGCCCGTTCGACTCGAACGCCCGCCGGCACACGTCGTTCGCGAGCGTATTCGTCTATCCGGAAGTCGACGAGTCGATCGAGGTCGAGATCAACCCCGCGGACTTGCGCATCGACACCTTTCGCGCATCGGGCGCCGGCGGCCAGCACATCAACAAGACCGACTCGGCGGTGCGGATCACCCACCTGCCGACCAACATCGTCGTCCAGTGCCAGACCGACCGCTCGCAGCACCGCAACCGCGCCGAGGCGATGGCGATGCTGAAGTCGCGCCTGTACGAGCTCGAGCTTCGCAAGCGGCAGGCGGAGCAGCAGAAGCTCGAGGACGCGAAGACCGACATCGGCTGGGGCCACCAGATCAGGAGCTACGTGCTCGACCAGTCGCGGATCAAGGACCTGCGGACCGGCTATGAGGTCGGCGACACGCAGCGCGTGCTCGACGGCGACCTCGACGATTTCATCAGCGCGGGCCTGAAGCAGGGCGTCTGACGAGGGCAAGCGGTGGCGGCGTTCATCTTCGACATCGACGGAACGATCATCGACTCGATGCCGTTCCACACGCGCTCGTGGGACGTCTTCCTCGCGCGCCGTGGCGTGGCGACCGTCGGCGAGGATTTCTTTCGGCGTACCGCCGGCCGAACCGGCATCGAGGTGATGCGGGAACTGTTCGGTTCGCTGTCGGATGCCGATGCGGCTCTCTTCGTCCGGGAGAAGGAGGCGATCTATCGCGAGCTTTTCGCCGCCGAGTTCCGCGAGATCACGGGGTTCACCGCGTTCGCCCGGGCCGCCAAGTCCGCGGGCGTACGGGTCGCGTGCGCGACCGCGGGCGATCCCGACAACATCGCATTTGCGCTCGCCGGTCTCGGACTGCAGGATTTCTTCGATGCCGCTGTCGGCGCGCACGACGTCGAGCGCGGCAAGCCCGAGCCGGATCTATTCCTGCTCGCGGCACAGAGGGTCGGTGCGCGTCCTGGCGAATGCCTCGTCTTCGAGGACGCCCCGCTCGGCATCGAGGGTGCGCGCCGCGCGGGGATGCGAGCCGTCGCCATCGCCTCGACGCTGTCGGCCGAGGAACTGGGCACGGCGCCGCACGTCATCGCGCGGGCCAACGATTTCACGACTCTCGACCCACACATGCTCGCGCTGCGACTCGCGGCCTGACCGGAGTACCGAGAAGAACGGATCGCCATGGAAGAAGCCAAGCCCTCAACTGCGCCGACGGCACCGGTCGACGAGAACCAGATCGTCGCCGAGCGGCGCGCCAAGCTCGCCGCGCTGCGGCGGGAGGGGCCTGCGTTCCCCAACGATTTCAGGCGCGACGCGCTCGCCGGTGACCTGCACGCGAAGCACGACGCGAGAACGAACGAGGAGCTCGAGTCGCTCGGCATCGCGCGTCACCGTGGCCGGGCGGATGATGCTGAAGCGCGTGATGGGCAAGGCCTGCTTCGCGACACTGCAGGACATGAGCGGGCGCATCCAGCTGTATGTGACGCTGGATGCCCTCGGCGCCACGGTGCTCGACGCGTTCAAGCACTGGGACCTGGGCGACATCGTCGGCGCGAGCGGGACGCTGTTCAAGACCAAGACCGGTGAGCTCTCGGTACGCGTGACCGCGATCCGGCTGCTGGCGAAGGCGCTGCGTCCACTGCCGGAGAAGTTCCACGGACTTGCCGACCAGGAGCAACGCTATCGGCAGCGCTATGTCGACCTCATCACCAATGCCGACTCGCGCCGGGTGTTCGCCGCCCGCTCGAAGATCGTCCAGGCGATCCGCGAGTTCTTCGTCGCGCGCGGCTACCTCGAAGTCGAGACGCCGATGATGCACCCGATCCCGGGCGGCGCCGCGGCACGGCCGTTCGCCACGCACCACAACGCGCTCGACATGGAGCTCTTCCTGCGGATCGCCCCCGAGCTCTACTTGAAGAAGCTCGTCGTGGGCGGCCTCGAGAAAGTGTTCGAGATCAACCGCAATTTCCGCAACGAGGGGATCTCGACCCGGCACAATCCCGAGTTCACGATGCTCGAGTTCTACGAGGCATACCGGGATTATCGGTACCTGATGGACCTGACCGAGGAGTTGTTCCGCGAAGTGGCGATCAAGGTCGCGGGCACGACCACGGTGCCCTACCAGGGCGAGACCATCGATCTCGGCAGCCGCTTCGACCGTCTCACGATGGCCGAAGCGATTCACAAGTACCACCCGCACTACCCCCTTGCCGAGCTCGCGAAGCCAGAGTATCTGCGGGTCGCCCTCGCACCGTTCGACGTCGAGGTATTCGCGAGCGACGGCGTCGGATTGCTGCAGTTGAAGCTGTTCGAGGCGACCACCGAGGACAAGCTCGTGCAGCCGACATTCATCGTCGCGCATCCTACCGACGTGTCGCCACTGGCGCGGGCGAGCGACAGCGATCCTTCGGTGACGGAGCGTTTCGAGCTCTTCATCACCGGGCGCGAGCTCGCCAACGGCTTTTCCGAGCTGAACGACCCCGAGGATCAGGCCGCACGCTTTCGCGCCCAGGTGGACGCGCGCGAAGCAGGCGACGAAGAGGCCATGTATTTCGATGCCGACTATATCCGCGCGATGGAATACGGATTGCCGCCGACGGCAGGCGAGGGCATCGGCATCGACCGGCTGGTTATGCTGCTGACCGACAGCCCGTCGATCCGCGACGTGATCCTGTTTCCGCAAATGAAGCCCGAAAGTTAGTATGAAACGACCCCCACGCTCACTACGTTCGCTGCCCCCCGAGGGCGCGAAGTCAGTACCCTTCGGACGGCCGGGCGGGTGCTGACATGGCGACCGATTTCCGCAGCGATACCGTGACCCGTCCGACCGCCGCGATGCGCGCGGCGATGGCCGCCGCGCTGGTCGGCGACGACGTGTTTGGCGACGATCCGAGCGTCAACGCGCTCGAGGCCGAGGTGGCGGCGCTGCTGGGGTTCGAGGCGGCGCTCTTTGTCCCGTCGGGGACCCAATCGAACCTGATCGGCGTGATGACACACTGCGCGCGCGGCGACGAAGTCATCGTCGGCCAGGAGGCGCACACCTATCGCATGGAAGCGGGCGGCGGTGCGGTGCTCGGCAGCGTGCAGCCGCAGCCGCTGGACAACGCAGCCGACGGCACGCTCCCGCTTCCCGCGATCGAGGCGGCGATCAAGCCTGACGATTCGCATTTCGCGAAGACGCGCCTCGTTGCCCTCGAAAACACGATCGGCGGCCGCGTGCTGCCCTCGGGGTACACGCAGGCCGTGCGCGAGCTTGCCGATCGGCACGGGCTGGCGATGCACCTCGACGGCGCGCGATTGTGGAACGCGGCGGTGAAGCAGGGGGTCCAACCTAAGGTGATTGCGGAAGGATTCGACTCGGTGTCGGTGTGCCTGTCGAAGGGGCTCGGTGCACCCGTCGGATCGGTGCTTTGCGGCGGCCGCGATTTCATCAAGGCGGCGCGCCGCTGGCGCAAGATGCTGGGGGGCGGGATGCGGCAGGCAGGGATTCTCGCGGCGGCAGGCCGGTATGCGATCGCCCATCACATTCCGCGGCTCGCCGAAGATCACGAAAATGCGGCACGTCTCGCGCAGGGTCTTGCGAAGCACCCGGCACTGCGGGTCGCGCCGCCGCAGACGAACATGGTATTCGTCGACGTCGCCGGGGAAATTGCTTCCGCGCTTGCAGCGCATCTCGCCGCAGAAGGCGTGTCGCCCTACGGGGCGGCGCGGCAGCGCTGGTGCACGCATCTCGATGTGGCGCGCGCCGACGTCGACCGGGCCATCGCGTGCGTCGACCGCTTCTTTTCCATGGGGGCTTGACGCGGCACAAGGCGGCCCCGGTTGCAATCCGCCAGAATCGGCACCACGTTGCGTAGCGACCACCAGTAACCCGCCATGGACGTCCGTGCGCTCGACCTTCAGCTCACCGGAATGACCTGCGCCGCCTGCGCGGCGCGGATCGAGAAGGTATTGAACCGCGCCGACGGGGTCAGCGCGGCGGTCAATTTTGCGACGGAAACCGCCCACGTCGAGTTCGACCCGGGCAAGGCGACGCCGCAAACGCTGATCGAGGTGGTACGCAAGGCCGGCTACGATGCCGCCCCGGCAGTCGACCCGTTCGCGCAGCCGGAGCAGGAAGCGCAGCGCGAGGGGCGGCGGTACCTGCGCGAGCTCTCGGTTTTTGCCTTCGCCGCGCTGCTCACGGCGCCGTTCGTCGGGCAGATGGTCTTTCTCGCAACGGGCCGGCATGAGACGGAGATGGCCGTGTGGCTCCAGTTCGCGCTGGCCGCGCCCGTGCAATTCGTCGCCGGTGCGCGCTTCTACGCCGGCTCGTGGAAGGCGCTGCGCGGCGGTGCGGCGAACATGGACGTTCTGGTCGCGCTGGGAACGACCGCGGCGTTCGCGTTCAGCCTCGCCGTGTGGCTCTTGCCCATGCCCGGCCAGCACGTGTACTTCGAGGCGAGTGCGATCGTGATCACGCTGGTGCTGCTCGGCAAGCTGCTCGAGGGCCGGGCGAAGGCACGTACGGCCGCCGCGATTCGTGACCTGCTCAAGTTGCAGCCGCCGACGGTCCTGCGGGAACGCGACGGCCAGACGCTGGAGGTGCCGCTCGCGTCCGTACACCCCGGCGACATCTACCTTGTCCGCGCCGGCGGCAGCGTCGCGGTCGACGGACGCGTGCTCGATGGCGAGTCGGCGGTCAACGAAGCGATGCTGACGGGCGAGAGCCAACCCGTGCCGAAGCGCCCCGGCGATCTCGTGCTGGCGGGAACGGTCAACGAGTCGGGCCCGCTGCGTTGCCAGGCAAGCGCGGTGGGCCAGGCAACGCTCCTCGCCGCGATCGTTCGCCAGGTCGCTGCGGCGCAGGGATCGAAGGCGCCGGTACAGCGCCTGGCCGACCGGGTTTCCGCGCGCTTCGTTCCGGCGGTGCTCGTGATCGCAGCGCTGACCCTCGTCGGCAACGGCCTCATTCTGGGCGATTGGGTCGCGGCGCTCATGCGCGCGACGGCGGTCCTGGTCATCGCGTGTCCCTGCGCGCTCGGACTCGCGACGCCCACGGCGCTGATGGTCGGAGTCGGTCGCGGTGCGCAGGCGGGCATCCTGATCAAGAATGCCGAGGCGCTCGAACGCGCCGAGAAGATCGATACGCTGGTCGTCGACAAGACCGGAACTCTCACTTTGGGCGCGCCGAGTGTGGCCGGTATTCACCCGGCGAGCGGCTTCACGGCGAACGAACTCCTGCTGCTGGCGTCCTCGCTCGAGCAGGGTGCGACACACCCGCTCGCCCGGGCGATCGTGAAGCGCGCCGACGAATTCGAGTTGCGGCAGCTGCCGGTCGGGAATGTCCAGGTGCGTCCGGGGCGCGGTGTTTCCGGAGAGAACGGTGCGCAGGAGATCCGTCTGGGATCGCCTGCGTTCCTGGCCGAATCCGGCGTGCTCATCGACGATGCGGCGCTTGCACAGGTGCAAGTCGCGGGACAGACCATCGTTGGCGTTGCCGAGGGAACGAAACTCGTCGGCTGGATCACCCTGGCCGATACACTGCGCCCGAATGCGGCGGCAGCGGTGATTGCGTTGCAGGAAGAGGGCGTCGCGGTGACGATGCTGACCGGCGACCATCCGGCGCCGGCTGCGGCGATTGCGAAGGCCGCCGGCATCGACAACTGGCGCGCCGAACAACTGCCGCAAGACAAGCGAGCGTTCATCGGCGAGTTGCAGAAGCATGGGCGCGCGGTCGGGATGGTCGGCGACGGCGTCAACGATGCGCCGGCGCTCGCGCAGGCCGACGTCTCGTTCGCGATGGGCGCCGGCGCAGGCAGTGCGCTTTCGGCAGCCGACGTGACACTGCTGCGCAACGACCTCAACGCCGTTGCTGCGGCGATCGATCTTTCGCGCGCGACACTCCGCAAGATCCGGCAGAACCTGTTCTTCGCGTTCGTCTACAATGTGCTCGGCATCCCCCTCGCGGCGTTCGGTCTGCTCTCGCCGGTGATTGCGGGGGCGGCGATGGCCGCCAGTTCCGTCTCCGTCGTCAGCAATGCGCTGCTGCTCAAGCGCTGGCGTCCGCCACTCGCGCCCGCCCCCGTATCGACCGGGCCTCGGCCTACACCGATTCAACCCACTGTCAAGGAAGAGATTCCATGAGCGCGATCATCAGTCAGGAATTTGCCGTCGAGGGCATGCATTGCGGCGGGTGCGTGAAGAGCGTCACCGGTGCGGTATCCCGGCTCACCGGCGTGCACAAGGTCGACGTGTCGCTGGAGAAGAAGGCCGCCACGGTCGAGTTCGACGCGGCCGCAACCGGACCCGCGGCGATCGTCGCGGCGATCGAGGGTGCCGGGTTCGAGGCGCGGGCGTGCTGAGCGAAGAAGCCTGCGGGCTTGAGCGCAGGCTCGGCGCACGGAGCGGCGAACGGTGCACCGGTTTGCCGCCAATCGCGGCGGACGGGCATAATTCGGACCGGCGGGGTGTAGCGCAGCCCGGTAGCGCGCTTGCTTTGGGAGCAAGATGTCGGAGGTTCGAATCCTCTCACCCCGACCAGAAAACTCGGTCGCGTTCTGGTGTTCTCCGACGCATCGGAGATCAGTTGAACCCGTTGCCAATGGCGGTCACTCGATTACCTCGTCCGCGCGCACGATCAGCGCGTTGGGGACGTTGATGCCGAGCGCCTTTGCGGTCTTCAAGTTGATGTAAAGATCGACTTTGGTAACCTGCTGGATTGGCAGGTTCGCAGGCTTCTCGCCCCTGAGAATGCGGCCGGTGTAGACGCCAGTCTCACGGAACGCATCGGTAATGCTGCCTCCGTAACTGATCAGGCCGCCAGCGGCGGTGAACTCGCGAAAGTGGTAGACCGTGGGTACCCCGTGACGGATTGCCAGTGCGGCGAGTTTTTCCAGCCGGCTAGTGAAGAATGCATCGGTGCCGATCACGAGCCCGCCCGCTCGCAACTGGATCAGTCTTGCGAAGACTGCATCGAAGTCAGGTTCGGTACTGGCATTCAGTATATGGAGTTCCAGCGAAAGGCTACGAGCCGCCGCCTGCGCATCTTCAATCGCGGTCTTGGTGAGGTTTGGACTGGTCGGATTAACCAGCAAGGCGATGGACCTCGCCCCGGGTACGACTTCGTGCATTAGTTCCACGCGCTTAGCCACCAATTTATGATTCAAAGTGGTTATGCCGGTGAGATTGCCTTCCGGCCGGTTCATGTTGGCGACAATTCCAAGCTCGATCGGGTCGGTTCCTATCCAGAAGATGATCGGAATCGCCGAGGTTGCCGCTCGTGCCGCAAGTGTTGCAGGAGTGCTGCCGGGCGCGGCAATCACAGTCACCCGACGACGAACCAGATCCGCGGCCAGTGCTGGCAATCGATCATTGCGGCCCTCTGCCCAGCGATATTCGATTGCCACGTTTCGGCCGTCGATGTACCCCGTTTCGCTCAGGCCCTCATGGAACGCACGCATACGACTCGCCCAAAGGTCAAGCGATTCGCTGCCGAGTAATCCAATCACCGGCATTGGCGGCTGCTGCGCGCTGCAGAGAAGCGGGGAAGTGCCTAGCGCAGCCAGCGCAAGTAACGTGTCGCGCCTGTTCATTCGCTCCCCCTTTGGTTGCTATGACATTGCGTAAGCACCGGGATCGGCGCGCGGGGCGCCTGTGGCAACCCTAGTCTACATTCAGTCCACCTCCGAATGTCCGACTCGAGTCGAACGGGGACCGCGCTCTGAGCGGTCGATACTTCGCGTATTTGCTGCACAAGGGAGGAAGTGACGGCCTCTCGAATGTCCGGAGTACCGGGAATTTCCGATCGTCGTCGCCTCAGATCATCGCTTCGATCAGGCGTGGGCCGCGCGTCTTCATTGCCGCGCCGTACTGGTCGGCGAATTCTTCGGCCGTCGTCGCGCGGCTGGCCTCGACGCCCAGTCCCTGGGCGATTTGGGTCCAGCGAATGCTCGGATTGTGCAGGTCGAGCATCGCCATCGCCTTGGGCCCGGCGCCGATGGCGGTGGCACCGGTGCGCTGCAACTCGATGTTGAGAATGGCGTAGGAGCTGTTGTTGTAGATGACGGTGGTGATGTCGAGATTCTCGCGCGCCATCGTCCACAGCGCCTGCATCGTCATCGCGGCACCGCCATCGCCCGTCGGGCAGACGACCTTGCGCTCGGGCGCCGCGACGGCCGCGCCTACGGCCAGCGGCAGGCCCTCGCCGATCGCGCCGCCCGTCAGCGGCAGGTGGGTGTGCGGGCGCGCGCGGGCCAGGTTCATCAGCAGCGGGAAGCAGGAGGTGGTTGCCTCTTCCGCGAAGATGACGTTCTCGGGGGTCAGTTCGGCGATGACCTGAGCCGCGCTCATGGCCGTGAGCGCTCCTGTGGGCAGGCCGGGCAGCGCCAGCGGTAAACGGAGCGGCGACCTGGCCGGCGCGCCCAGCGCATCGGCCAGGCCCGTCAGCGCCTGCGCCGCGTCCTCGTGCGGCTGCGCGAGGTAGCTGAAGACGGTCGATTCGGGCGCGCACCAGCTCGGCTTGCCCGGGTAGGCGAAGAAGGACACCGGCGGCTTGCTGCCGACGAGGACGATCTGGTCGGTACCCTTGAGGAAGTCGACGATCTGCTCGGCAAAGTAGGGGATGCGCTCGACGGGCACGCGCCCGGCGCCCAGCTCGGCATGCGGCGCGAAGGTGTCGCAGATGAGGCGCGCGCCAGTCTTGGCCTGCACGCGGCCGGCGGCTTCCAGGCCGACGCCGTGCAAGGCCGAACCGCGCAGGAGCAGCGCGCTCTTCTTGCCCGCGGCAGCCCCCTCGCCGAGCAGCTTGGCGACGCCTTCGATTGCCTCTTGACCCACCTTGGCCGGGCCGATGTCGGGGAGCATTTGCGCGGCGCGTTCGGCCGGATTCCACGCCGTGTCGGCTGGCAGGATCAGACTGGCGATGCCGCCGGGGGCGGAGCGGGCCGCCTGTACGGCGCGCGCGGCATCACTCGCAACGGATTGAGCGTTCTTCGACTCGTGAATCCACGCTGAAACGGGGCGCGCGAAGCCGACGATGTCGGAGGTGAGCAGCGCGTCGTACTGCAGGTGGTACGTGGCGTGATCGCCGATCACATTGACGATGGGCGTGCTCGCGCGACGCGCGTTGTGCAGGTTGGCGAGGCCGTTGGCGAGGCCCGGGCCGAGGTGCAGCAGCGTCGCCGCGGGCTTGCCTGCGACGCGCCCATAGCCGTCGGCGGCGCCGGTGACCACGCCTTCGAACAGGCAGAGCACCGCGCGCATCTCGGGCACGGAATCGAGCGCCGCGACGAAATGCATCTCGGACGTTCCGGGATTGCCGAAGCAGACATCGACGCCGCAATTGCACAGGGTCTTGACCAGGGATTGGGCGCCGTTCATTCAGATTCTCCTCTCATCTCGACCAGAATCCCGCTGCGTATCGATACGTGCAACGCGTGATTGGAAGCGAGGCGCGGCTGAGCGGGTCCCAAGTCACGACTTCAAGGCCGTGATCTTGAACGTGACACAAGACCGGCGATTCCGTCAGGGGAAGACCTCTTTGAGGGATTTCCCGCCCGCGACGCCGCGCAGCGAGAGCTCCGTCGCTCGATGACAGCTCACGAAGTGGCCGGGGGCGATCTCCTCCTGTACCGGGCGACTTCTCCCGGCAGACCGCCTGCGCATACTGGCACCGGGGATGGAAATGACAACCCGGCGGCGTATTGGCCGGGTCGGCGACCTCGCCCTGGAGAACGATGCGTTCGGAGCGAAGGCGCGGATCCGGTTTGGGGACCGCCGACAAGAGGGCCTCGGTATACGGATGCTTCGGCCACGCGAACAGTTCCTCGGTGGGCGCGGTCTCCACGATCCTGCCGACGTACATCACCGCGACCCGCTCGCTGATGTGCTTGACGACACTGAGGTCGTGCGCGACGAACAGATAGGTAAGCCCGAGTCGTTCCTGAAGATCGAGGAGGAGGTTGAGTATCTGTGCCTGGACCGACACGTCGAGGGCGGAGACCGGTTCGTCCGCAACGACCAGACGGGGATTCAGGGCAAGGGCCCGGGCAATGCCGATGCGTTGGCGTTGGCCGCCCGAGAAGGCATGAGGGTAGCGCCGCATGTATTCCGGCCGCAGGCCGACGAGGCGAAGGAGCTCCACGACCCTGTCGGTCCGTTCTTGCGGGTTGCCTTCGCCGTGAACAAGGAGGGGCTCTCCCACGATGTCCAACAGTGTCATGCGCGGATTCAGGGACGAGAACGGGTCCTGAAAGATCATCTGCATCTGGCGCCGAAGGGACCGGAGCCTGCTCTTCGGAACGGTTGCCACATCCACGACTTCACCGTTGTCCGAAAGCAGGACTTGACCGGCCGTCGGGGCGATGGCCCGCAGAATGCAGCGGGAAGTCGTCGTTTTTCCGCAGCCGCTCTCTCCGACGAGCGATAGCGTCTCTCCTCGATTGAGGAAGAAGGTCACGTCGTCCACCGCCTTCACATGGCCGACGGTCTTCTGGAGAAGCCCCCTTCGAATCGGGAAATACTTCTTGAGCCCCTTGACATCGAGGAGCACGGACTTTCCCGATCCGGCGTCGCCACTCCTCATTGTCGTCCGCTTCTGGTCATTGGTAGAGAAAACAGCTGGCCTTTCTTCCGTCCCCGACAGGCAGTAGAAGCGGTTCCTCCGTGTCGCAGCGGCCCGGCTATGAAGGAAACACACCGGGGATGGAAGGGACAGCCCGGCGGCCGGTTGAACGGGTGGGGAATCGACCCGCTGATGGTCGGGAGCTTCACCCTCGGCGCGGATTCGATGCTTGGAATGGACTGCAGCAGTGCCTTCGTATAGGGATGCTTCGGATCGTGAAAGATGTCGTCGACCTTTCCTTCTTCGACCACCCGGCCCAGGTACATGACGACCACGTCGTCGGCCATCTCCGCGACCACGCCGAGGTTGTGCGTGATGAGCATGATGGCCATTCCCCGTTCCTGCTGAATCTTGCCGCAGGAGATCGAGGATCTGCGCCTGGGTGGTGACGTCCAGGGCCGTCGTGGGCTCGTCGGCGATGAGGAGGCGCGGATCACAGGACAGAGCGACCGCGATCATCGCCCGCTGCCGGAGCCCGCCGCTCAATTCGAAGGAGTATTCGTCGATGCGCCGTTCCGGCTTCGGGATGCCGACGCTGCGCAACGCTTCGATTCCCCGGCGTCTCGCCTCCTTCTTGCTGACCGCATTGTGGAGGCAGCACCGCCTCGATGATCTGCGCGCCGACCGTGTGAACGGGACTGAACGAGGTCATGGGCTCCTGAAAGATGAGACCGATATCCCCCCCTCGAATCGAGCGCATCTCCCGGCTGTCGGCCTTGAGCTTGACGACGTCGAGTTCGGATCCGTCCGCGCGAGTCAGAACGATCTCGCCCTCGACGATTCGACCGGGACGATCGACGATCCGCAGGATCGACTGCGCCGTGACGCTCTTTCCGCAGCCGCTCTCGCCGACGATGCCAAGCGTCTTTCCCGGGAAGACCTCGAACGAAGCGCCGTCGACGGCTTTGGTCGTTCCCTCGTCCTGAAAGAAGCTCGTCTTGAGGTTCCTCACCGAAAGAAGAGGCTTGCTTTCCTTCTGCATGATCAGTCGCGTCCCTACAGGTACGGATCCGCCGCGTCGCGAATGCCGTCGCCCATGAAATTGAACGCGAGGACCGAAACGATGACGGGAAAGGACGGGATGAGCAGCCACGGAGAGATGACCAGCGCCTGGATGTTCTGCGCATCCTGGAGCAGCACGCCCCAGCTGATCGCCGGCGGCCGCAGCCCGAGACCGAGGAAGCGAAAGCGAGGTCTCGCTGATGATGATCGCCGGGATCGCGAGCGTCGTCGCCGCGATGATGTGGCTGATGAACGACGGCACCATGTGGCGGAAGATGATCCGCGACTTGCTGCAGCCGACGAGCTCGGCCGCCATGACGAAGTCCTCCTCCTTGAGCGAGATGAACCTCCCGCGAACGACCCGCGCGAGCTCGGTCCAGCCGATCAGGGAAATGATGATCGTGATGGCGAAGTAGACCTGCACGACGCTCCAGTCTGCCGGAAGGGCCGCGGCGAGGCCCATCCAGAGGGGAATCGTCGGGATCGAGCGCAGGATCTCGATGATGCGCTGGATGACCGTATCGATCACGCCGCCGAAATAGCCGGAGATGCCGCCCAGGACGACGCCCAGCACGAGACTCAACGCCACGCTGACGAGGCCGATCGTCATCGACGTCTGCGTTGCGTACATGAGCCGCGACCACAGATCGCGTCCCTGCATGTCCGTTCCCATCAGGAAGAGCGACTCTGCATGCCTTGGCATCCTCCACGGCGAAAAGATGGCGGTCGGTCGGGATGAAGCCCAGCAAGTCGTAGGGCTCGCCCCGGCCGAAGAACGTGATCGGTATCTTCTGTGCTCGTGTCGGGAACATAGACCCGCTTGAACGTCAGGGGGTCGCGCGTTCCCTTCGAGCGCATAGACGTACGGGCTCGAAGCCGCCCCTCGTCGAACCAGTGGATCGGCTGGGGCGCCATGAGCGACCGCTGGGCGTCCGATTCCTGAGGATCCGCATAGGCGAAGAAGTCGGCGAAGAGCGCGACCACGATAGAACAGCGACAAGCACGATCGTTCCGCCGACGGCGAGCTTGTGCTTGCGGAAGCGCCACCACATGAGCTGCCATTGCGTGGCGACGGCGATCCGCTCTTCCGCGCTGCCCGTCCGGCCTCCCGCGTCGGCGGCGAGCTCCGCCATCACTGCCGTCCCAGGCGGATCCTCGGGTCGACCCACATGAGCAGCAGGTCCGAAATGAACGTCCCGATGACGGTCATGACCCCGAGCAACAGCACGATCGTCCCCGCGAGGAACATGTCCTGTGCGATCAGGGCTTTCAGAAGGAGAGGGCCGACCGTCGGCAGGCTCAGGACAAGGGAAACGATGATGCTCCCGGAGACCACGTACGGAAGGAGATAGCCGATGGTGCTCACGAACGGATTGAGGGCTACCCGGACGGGATACCGCATGATGACCCGGTATTCGGAGAGCCCTCGGGCCCGGGCTGTCATGACATACGGTTTCCTCAGTTCGTCGAGCAGGTTCGACCGCATGATCCGGATCAGCTGGGCGGTCCCCGCAACGCCGAGGACGATGGCCGGGATCGGCAGGTGCTTCGTGAGGTCCCACGCCTTCGCCATGCTCCACGGAGCTTCGGCGAAATCAGGCGAAAAGAGGCCGCCCACATTCGCACCGAACCAGGCGAAGCCGACATACATGACGATGAGAGCCAGCAGGAACCCGGGGAAGGCGAGCCCGATGAAACCGACAAACGTGAACACGTAATCCAGGAACGAATAGGGGTATACCGCCGAGTAGATTCCAATGGGCAGCGCCAGGGCCCAGGTGAAGATGATCGCCGCCACGGAAATGACCATGGTCAGCGTAAGACGGTCACCGATGACGTCGGAGACGGGCCTGCCCCATTCCATCGCCATGCCGAAGTTGCCCTGGAGCATGAGCCCCATCCACTTCGCGTACTGGATCGTGATCGGCTTGTCGAGACCGAGCTGCTCGCGCAGCGCCGCTGCTTCCCCTTCGGAAACCGCGCTTCCCGACGCCGACATCGAGGCGATATACGACGTGACGTAATCGCCCGGAGGCAGGTGGATGATCATGAAGGACAGGACCGAGATCGCCCAGACCGTCAGCACGGCGAGCAGCGAGCGGCGAACGATGTAGGCGAGCATGACGCACCCCGTATCCGGAAAACCGATCGCCCGAGCGCCGGTCGGCGTCCGGGCGCGGAAGGGCCGCCCGCCGTGCGGGCGGCCGCGACACCGTTACTTGAAGTAGAACGTGATCGGCATCGACGTGTGCGGCGTCCGGGCGTGCTGGGCGTTCACCTGTCGCTCGGGAACGTTGCCCATGTTGTTCTTGACGATACGCACCCCCATGAAGGCCGGCGACTGACCGACCGTGCCGATGCTCCACGTCTGCTCGACGATGATCTTCCAGATCTCCTTCGCGTTCTTGACTCGATCCTCCTCCTTCATGCCGAAGGCTTCGCGGAACAGGTCGAAGGCCCGGATCATCTCGGCGTCGTCGGGTTTCTTGCCCGAGGCTCCCCTCGACGCGTACCACCTCGCGTAGGCCATGCCCATGTGGCTCTCCGCGGCGTCGACGGGCAGCGCGTGGCGGGGGAAGAGGAAGAGCATTTCGGAGCCGTCGTTGGCCCAGGTGATCATCTGGTTTTCGTTGTTGTTGTCCCGCGTGAAAGCGAGGTTGCGCTCCAGTTCCTTGATGTCGACGTCGATCCCGATCTTCTTCCATTGCTGCTTGACCATTTCGCCGATCTGCGTGTACGGGACGAACTGACCGCCGACCGTGACCATTTCGAGGCGGAGCCGTCCCTTGCCGTCGGTGCGAAGGCGATACCCGTCGGCGTCCTTCTTCGAAAGGCCGACCTTGTCGAGCAGCTCATTGGCCTGCTTTAGTCCAGCACGCCCCACTTCTTGTTCCATTCGGGCCCCGGACTGTAGATCGTGTCGGGCGCGGGCGCCACCGATCCGGGTGACCCCACGCCGAGCCAGAAGGCTTCGTTAAGCTGGTCGCGGTCGATGCCGAGGGCGAGCGCGTGGCGGAAATCCTTGTTCCTGAGCAGTTTCGCGATCTCGGGATCGCCTTCGTAGGAGTTGCCGATGTGGATCGCCGAGTCCGAGCCGTTGAGACCCGGGTCGAGGTGGACCGTGTAGTTGCCCTTCTTCGCGTTTTCCAGGAAGACCGGCAGCTTGGACAGGCCCATGTGCCGTTCCTGGATGTCGTACTCGCCGGCGATCGCCCGCAGGTTCGCGACCTCGGTGTTCTCGGCCAACGTCATCGTGATCCGGTCGATGTAGGGAAGCTGGTTGCCTGCGGTGTCGACGGCCCAGAAGTACGGGTTGCGCTCCATCGACCACGTCGGCGTGTTGATCGGCGACACGGTCCGCCACGGCGTCATGACCGGCAGCTCGGGATTGAGCGCCCAGCTGTAACGGTTCCGCAGCAACGACACCCAGTTGTCGAAGCCCAGATCCTTGGCCTTCTTGTTCGCCGCCTCCTCGGACGAGTACTTCGGCAGGAACTGCTTCAGGTAGTGCGCGGGCGCATAAGCGCCGCCCCAGTTCTGGAAGGCGCCACGCGTGGCGAGCCCGGCGCCGATGGCCGTGCTTCCCGCGAGCTGATAGACGAAGAACGCGTAGGGTTCGGGGAATTCGAAGGCGACGGTGTAATCGTCGATCTTCGTCATCTTCCCGTCCTTGCCGTTGATCTGGAACTCGAAGAACGGCGTGGGGACGATGTTCTTGTTGAGGTAGATGTCGTTGTACCAGAACATGAAATCGTCGGCCGTCAGGGGCGTGCCGTCGGACCACTTGGCGCCCTTGCGGAGGTAGATCGTCGTCGTCTTGCCGTCGTCGCTCACCTTCCAGTCGCGGGCGAGGCTGGGCATGATCTTGGTGCCGGTGTAATCGAAGGTGAGGATCTTGTCGATCGAATTGATGCGGTTGCCGTTCTCGTGGTCGGCCGGTCCGGTGAACGCCCTTCGCCAGTTGCCGCCGTACTTGCCGATTTCGTCCAGTGGCTTCACGACGAACAGCTGCGATGGCTCGGGCAGGCGTTTGTCGACCGCGGGCAGCTTTCCTGCCTTCACCTGCTCGGCAAGGATCGGGGCCTCCTTGAAGGTCTTCGGAAAGGTCCTGGCGTCGCGGATGATCTCCGGCCCTTCGAGCTTTCCGATCAACGACGAGCCGATTTTTGCGGACTTCGCCGGATCGGCCGGCGTCGCCGTTTGCGCGACCGCCACCCCCGACCCCATCGCAAGGGCGCCGAGGAGTCCGAGACCCGCAAGCACACGTACCGGGCGCATCAAGTTCATACCAACCTCCTTTTGTCTTGTTTCGTTTCGGTCGCCGGGCAGCCGGCCGCTGGAGATCGATCCGGCTGCCCGATGTCGCAGGCCACCACCAATGCCGCGACGCTGAGGCGCACGGGCTTGCCCTCCCCCGACGGGCGATTTTGCGCCGTCGCCGGGGATTGAACAACTTGCCCGGGGGCGGGTCAGGGCGAAGCGCGGAAGCACCCTCGAAGGCCTCTGACGGACCGTCTGACCGGCGCCGGCCGACGCTACCGTGCAAGCCACCCGCCGTCGACTGCGAGCGTATGCCCGTGGACGTAGTCCGACGCGGACGACGCGAGGAACACGACTGCGCCGGCGAGATCCGCGGGCACGCCCCAGCGATCCGCGGGAATGCGCGCGAGAATCGCGCGGTTGCGCTCGGCGTCGGCGCGCAGTGCGGCGGTGTTGTTCGTCTCCATGTACCCCGGGGCGATCGCGTTGACGTTGATGCGGCGCTTCGCCCATTCGCAGGCGAGAAGGCGCGTCAATCCGACCACGCCGCTTTTCGACGCCGTGTACGAAGGCACGCGGATGCCGCCCTGAAACGAGAGCATCGACGCGATATTGATGATCTTGCCGCCCGTGCCCTGCGCGACGAACTGTCTCGCCACCGCCTGCGACAGGAAGAACACCGTCTTGAGATTGACGTCGATGACGTCGTCCCAGTCACGCTCGGTGAAGTCGAGCGCGTCGGCGCGGCGGATGATGCCGGCGTTGTTGACGAGGATGTCGATCTTGCCGAACGCGGAAACGCTCCTGGCGACGATCGCCGGCAGGTCGGCCGTCGTCGAGAGGTCCGCCGCCACGTCGACATAGCGGCGGCCGGCCGCTTCGACGCCTGCCCGCGTCGTGGAGGCGTCGCTGCGATTGACGCCTACGATGTCGGCACCGGCCTCGGCCAGCGCCAACGCCATTGCCTGGCCGAGACCCGTATTGCAGCCGGTGACGATCGCGGTGCTTCCGGAGAGATCGAAGAGCCGATGCATGATCTGCGCCCGGGTCCGCGCGGACCAGTTCGCTCAGCGCAAGTCCGGCGTCGGCACGCCATCCATGTCGGGAAAGACCTGATTCTCGCCGATCATTCCCCATATGAACGTGTATGCCTGGGTGCCCACGCCGGTATGAATCGACCAGCTCGGGCTGATGACCGCCTGCTCGTTGCGCACGACGATGTGCCGTGTTTCCTGCGGCTGTCCCATCATGTGGAACACGACGCCCTCCGGCGGCAGGTTGAAGTAGAAATACACCTCCATGCGCCGGTCGTGCGTATGACAGGGCATCGTGTTCCACAGGCTGCCCTCGGCCAGCCGGGTCATGCCCATGACGAGCTGACACGAGGGCAGCACGGTCGGCACGATGTACTTGTAGATCGTGCGCCGATTGGCCGTGCGCGCGTCACCCAGCGTCTCGGGCGAAGCCTCGGCCATCGTTATCTTGCGATGCGGGTGCGCCGCATGCGCCGGTGCGCTGTTGAAATAGAGTTTCGCGGGCCGCGCGGGATCCGCGCTTGCGAAGCTGACGGCGCGCGCACCCTTGCCGACGTAGAGCGCCTCCTCCGCCATCACGTCGAATCGAACGCCGTCGACGTTGACGACGGCGTCGCCACCGATGTTGATGAGACCCAGCTCGCGTCGCTCGAGAAAGAAATCGGTGCCCGTGTGCTTGCCAAGCTCCGGGGCGAACTCCAATGCCCCGGATGTCGGGCAGATGCCGCCGACGATGATCCGGTCGATCTGGCTGTAGGTGAGCGTGATCTCGCCGGGCACGAAAATTCGCTCGATCAGGAAGTGGCGACGCAAGCCGCTGGTGTCCAGCGTTCGGGCGTGTTCGCTGTGCACAGGTTGGCGGATTTCCATGGTGTGCCCCTTACCTGGTCAAGCAATCGCCGGCACGACCGGCGTCGACGGATCCGCAAAGATACAACGAATACGCCTTCCAATCACGAGCACCTGTCTATCGTTCGCGGCCAACGGTTCGCGTCGAACTCAGAACCTGAGCGCCGCGCGCACGGCGCCACGCTGCCGGCGGCTTGCCCACCAGGCGCTTGAAGGCGCGTGCGAACGCCGCCTCGGAGTCGTAGCCGACGTCGAGGGCGATCGTGGCCACGGTGGCGCGCGTGTCGAGCAGCATGTGCGCCGCGGCTTGCATGCGCCACTGGGCGAGGTACTGCATCGGCGGGACGCCGATCAACTGAACGAAGCGTTCGTGCAACGCCGAGCGCGACAGGCCGATGCGCCGTCCGAGCTCATCGATCGTCCAGTCTCGCGCCGGCTGTTCGTGCAGCAGCGCCAGCGCGCGCCCGACCAGCCGATCACGCAGGCCAGCCAGCCAACCCGCGCTGTCCTCCGGAAGACTGGCCATATGACGTCGCACCGCATCGACGAACATCATCTCGCTCATTCGCGCCAGCATCGCCTCGCCGCCCGGGCGCCTGGCGTGCGATTCCGCCACGGCCTGGTGCATGAACTGCGCGATCCAGCCGCCATCGTCGGACGCTTGCAGATGCAGCAGGTGCGGCAGGGTCGCAATCAGCGGATTGAACGGCTGCAGGTCGCAGCCGAGGAAGCCGCACATGATCGTCGTCTCGCCGGCGCGCTCGGAGGGTGCCGTCGATGGACGGTTCGTGCCTTCGTAGGCGATCCGCAGCGGCAGCGGGGCCCTGGTCAATTCGCCGAACCAGCGCAGGTCCGACGCTTCGCCGCGCATCCCCGGAGCGCTCGAGACGACGTGCGCATCACCTTGCGGAAACATCACCACGTCGCCCGTCGCCAAGCGCACCGCGGGTCCGCCCGGTATCGAAGCCCAGCAACTGCCCTGCGCGACGACGTGGTACTCGATCACGTGTTCGACGCCGCGCATCAGCAGGGGAGCGAGCTCCTTCGAGGGCGGCGCCTCGGCGGCCCACTCGCCGGACGCGCTGACGTAGAAGAACACGGCGCCGCGAAGGCGAACGCTCCGCAACACGTCCGACAGGGTGTCGTGACTCATTTCGATGGAGTCGCCGGAATCTCGATCAGGGCACGCGGACGATCGATCAAGTTCGCAGTGTACGTCCTGGAATCCCGGACGCGCGAGCAAGACCGGACGACGCCGGGTCAAGTGGCGAGCCGCGCTGCCGCGCAAGATGCGGCCATGCGAACTGCGACGAGACCGCACCACCGCCTCGCCCCACTTTCGCCTACCGGAGAGACACATGCCTACGCTGACCTACCTGACGCTGGACAACGACGTCCGGCAGCTTTCCCGGACCGATGCCGACGCATTTGCCGCGCGTATGAGCGGCACCTTGCTCAGTGCCGCCGACAGCGCGTACGAGGAAGCGCGCAAGGTCTGGAACGGCACGGTCGATCGCCACCCCGCGTTGATCGCCCGCTGCGTCGACGACGCTGACGTTCAGGCTGCCGTGCATTTCGCCGCTGCCCACCGCATGCTGGTCAGCGTGCGTGGTGGCGGTCATCACATCGCCGGCAACGCGGTTGCCGAAGGCGGGTTGATGATCGATCTTTCCGGTATGCGCACGGTCAGCGTCGACGTCGGTAAGAGGACCGCCCGCGTCGGTCCGGGCGCGCTGCTCGCCGACTTCGATCGCGCAGCCCAGGCCCACGGCCTCGCCACGCCGCTCGGCATCAATTCCACCACCGGGGTGGCCGGACTCACGCTTGGCGGCGGGTTCGGTTGGTTGACGCGCCGCTACGGGCTGACCATCGACAACCTGCTCGCCGCGACCGTGGTGACTGCCGACGGCGGAGCACGTGTCGCATCGGCCGCCTCGGAGCCCGAGCTCTTCTGGGGATTGCGCGGCGGCGGCGGCAACTTCGGCGTGGTGACCTCGTTCGAGTTTCGGTTGCACCCGGTGGGGCCGGAGGTCTACGCCGGGCTGGTCGTCTACCCGTTCGCGCAGGCGCGGCAGGTACTGCGCGCGTGGCGCGATTTCACGGTCGACATGCCGGACGAACTCAGTGTGTGGAGCGTGCTGCGCAAAGCCCCACCGCTGCCGTTCCTTCCGACGTCGGCGCATGGGACCGAGGTCGTGGTGCTCGCGGTCGTCTACAGCGGAGACGTCGCCGCGGGGCAGCGCGCCGCGGCGCCGGTCTTGCAGTTCGGGGAGCCGATCGGCAGCGCACTGATGCCGACGCCGTACGCCGCGTTTCAAGGCGCGTTCGATCCACTGCTGACCCCGGGCGGTCGCAACTACTGGAAATCCAACAACTTCAGCACGCTGACCGATGCGGCGCTCGACGTTGTCGCCGATTCGGCTGGCCAACTGCCGGGACCGGAATGCGAGATCTTCGTCGCCCAGCTGGGCGGCGCGATGGCACGCGTGAACCCCGCCGCGACGGCCTTCGTCGGCCGCGATGCACGCTACATCATGAACGTGCACGGCCGGTGGTCGGATCCGCGCGACGACGAGCGGGTTCGCTCATGGGCACGGCAGGTCTTTCGCAATGCTGCGCCCCATGCGACGGGCGGCGGCTACGTCAACTTCCTGACCGACGACGAAACGGAGCGCGTCGAAGCGACCTACGGCATCAACTACTCCCGATTACAAAGCGTGAAGCGACGCTTCGATCCGGACAATCTGTTCCGCATGAACCTCAACATCAAGCCGGCCGCCCAGGCAAAGCAGAGCAGCGCGGTGCCGGGTGTGACGCTGGTGGCGTGATCGAACCCCTGCCATGAGCAGCCTCGACTTCCGCGGTTACGATGTCTCCAGCGCGACGCCCGTTGCGCTGGAGGCGTTCGAACGTGGACTCGCCGCGTTCCAGAGTTGGCGCACCGGTGCCCCGGACCACGTCGCGCGCGCGCTGCAGGAAGCTCCGGCGTTCCTGATGGCGCACTTGCTGCAGGCCTACCTGTGCCTGTGCAGCCGCGATCCGGCGCGGATTCGTTCCGCGCGCCCGGTTCTCGCGCGCGCGATGCGACTGCCTGCCAACGCACGCGAGCGACTTCACCTTGCCGCGATCGCTGCCGCGCTCGCGGACGACTACGAACGCGCCAAAGCGCTGCTCGGTGACTTGCTGCAGCAGCAGCCGCGCGATGTGCTCGCGTTGCAGGTGGCGCATGCCTTCGACTACGTCACCGGTGACGTCGCGCGGATGAGTGACCGCGTCGCGGGCGTCCTGCCTGCATGGTCGAGCGATATGCCGGGCTATCACGCAGTGCTCGCCATGCATGCGTTCGGGCTGGAGGAGTCCGGCGACTACGGGCGCGCCGAAGATTTCGGCCAACAGGCGCTGGCGCTCGAGCCGTTCGACGCGCGCGCTCACCACGTGCTGGCGCATGTCTACGAGATGACCGCGCGGGCCGATGCCGGCATGCACTGGATGTACCAGCGCATGCGCTATTGGGCCACCGATACTGTGGTCGCCACGCATTGCTGGTGGCACCTGGCGCTGTTCCACCTCGCGGAAGGCCAGGTCGAGCGGGCGCTGTCGCTGTATGACCGGCGCGTGCGTGCCGGTCGCTCGCCCGAGGTCGCCGACATGATCGATGCTGCGGCGCTGCTGTGGCGCATTGAGCTGCAGGGTGGCGAAGCCGGCGCGCGCTGGAACGAAATCGCCTCGGCCTGGGCGCCGCACATCGCGGACGGCTTCTGCACCTTCAACGACCTGCACGCAATGATCGCCTTCGTCGGTGCGCGTGCCTGGAGTCTCGCGCGGCGCCTGGAGCGCGAATTGGTTCGGCGCCAGTCGGGGCACACGCGTCACGGCGAGACGACGCGACAGGTCGGTCTGCCGGCGAGCCGCGCGCTGATAGCATTCGGCCATGGCGACTACACCAGCGCGATCAGACTGCTGGCCGGTCTGCCGGCGCTGGCCCATCGCATCGGGGGCAGCCACGCGCAGCGCGATGTGCTGCACCTTACGCTGCTTCGGGCCGTCGAGCACGTCCACCGGCCTGCATCCCGGCTCGTAGCCCGAGCCTTTGCGCAAGCCATTTCATTCTGCCCAATTGGCACTCTTCTTGCGGCGGATGCCCGCATGGGCAACGCACGCGGCCAACCCACCGCTACCGCAGTCAGGTTGATGCAGGAATGGCAGCGGTTGAGCTGGGCTGCGATCAACCAGGCGATGGGGCAATACCTTCACGGTTGCGCCAACATTGCCCTGGCGCGCTCGCCTCGGCAGGCGTGGACGGCGTTGCGAAGAACGCAGACAGGTCTGCTAGGACATTCGGCTCGCACGATTGCCGACGCCGCGAAGCTTTGGCGAAAGCAGAACCGCGAATTGCTCGTCATGCAGGCCGAGCGGGCACGTGCCTCCCCGCGGCCGGCCGCGAAGGTGCGAGCGACAAGAGCTCGTTGAACGGGGCCAGGGGCGAAGCACTTCGCCACGTTCGCCAGCACCCTGCAATTCGCGCACCGTCCGCCTGGACTGCTTGCGCAGCGCGACAACTAGCGCGAAATCGTCACGCCGCAGCGACGCACTGGGCCGATCAAATCAATGGACGTCGGACGAAGGCGCCGGCGATGGCGGGGTTGCCGCCGATGGCGCGAGGTAGCGTTCCTCGAGTTGATGTCGCAATCGGTCCGCGATCTCGATTTCGGCATCGCTCGCAAAGCACGGCGCCGGATCGACGTTGGTATCGTAGTTGTGCAGTTCAGCTTTGAGCATGACGGGCTCCTGCTTCGGGAAGGAAAGGACCCTTTGGGCCGTCACCCGGGGACTCGCATATCGCGTGCCAGCGATCAATTGCGACGTCGAAACAGGACGCGACCGACAATTCGGAAGATCGAGACGCAAGCGCTGGACTGCGCGGTGTAAGAATTCACAACAGATTGGCTTGCGATCGCCAAGCCGTTCTGATCGGTCATCGGTTGCCACCGGTTGATCTGGGATGTCCGACGACCGAAGCATTGCGCTCGTCGTCCGCGGCGGCGAAACCTAGCCCATCGCGACGACCGAAAGGCCATCGGCTACGAGTTCAGCGTTTGTCGACTACGTCGTTGTAGAATGCAGTCACCCTGTCGACAAAGCGTTCCCACATCTCGTCGTTGGAGTATTGCATCGCCGACTCGTCGCATTGCGAGAATCCCCGCGTCCGGTCGAAACCGCCGGCCGCCGTCAACGTGCCGTCTCGGCGTAATTGAGCTCGAGCATCAGGCCGTTGGGGTCCTCGACGAAGATCTGGGTGACTCCGCTGCGCGGCACGACGCGCTCGCTGAACTTCACCTTCTCGTGGCCGAGATGGGCGCGCATCGCGGGGAGGTCCTGCGCCTCGAAGGCGACGTGGTCGAGCGTGCCGGTGCCGTGCTGACCCTCGCGCCCGGACTTGAAGTCTTTGCCGACGATCGACGAGGTGGACGACCGGCATGTCGCCGATGTAGAGCCACGCGCCGGGGAAGGTGAAGGGCGGTCGGTCGCCGTTCGTCATGCCGAGCACGCGCGTGTAGAAGTCGATGGTCTCGGCAAGCTTGGTCGTATGGATATTGTAATGCTCGATGCGCTTCAGGCCCATTGTCATCCTCCGTCGCTCCAGGGCATTGTCGCGCAGTTCTGACGCCGGTGGGCCAGTCCCCGCTCAGAGCTCGTCGCTACGACGGATCGGCAGACAAGTATTCCGGGCCGAAATACTGAAGATTTGCGCCTCTTCGCTCCTCGTCAACCACCCATACGACGGCGCTCCGGCTGCGTTGAACGCATCAAGCGTCGTGGACCGAGCAGCTTCCTGGGTTAGGTGATCCCAGTCCGATCTGCGCTCGCGAATCGGGAATGGCGATATGCCGTTCGCGAGCGGCGTGGTAAGCCTGATATCGTCACCCGAGTACCGGAACGGCACTCCGCTCCGAAGCCAGGCTGAGCGATCACGCGACGATGCTGCCCGGTTCACGTCCCGAGGCGAAGTGAAACGAACCCCGCCGACCAGCGGGGTTATCGCGCAGCCATGCCGTGTTGAAGCCGCTGCCGTACTCAGGTTCCTGTCCGCCACCTTCGCCTGTTGCAGAGGACTCCAGTCGGCGGCAAAGAGCGGTCCGATGCTCTGCTTTCCGTGAACTTTAGCCAGACTCACAGGCGTGATCTGCACTTCCAGCAGATCTCCGCACACCGTCTCGAGTTCAGCCACTGACGTCGCATCGCCCTCGACGACATGCCAACCCCAAGCGGAACCTGGCGCGTGCCAGCGCCCGATCGTTTTCAACCCCGCGGGATTTTGGCGCGCCCGTGCTCAGGAATCCATTCACGGCGGCCTTGTAGGCCCAGGTGGAATCTTCCGCGCAACCATGAACTTCATTGCTCTTCCTCCCTTTGGCGATGGGTCGCTTTCGCGACTTTCGGATTATTGCCGGCAACGGCTGCCTCCACAAGATCGAGGTCAGGTCTACGCGACCAGACTTCCGTGCCTTTCGGCATAGCGCGCCAGAGCCGCCTCGGTGCGCGCAAGGTAATCGGCAACGTGCGCACGATAGTCCGCGCCGGGCGCGGCAAGGTGAATCGCGGAAACCATCGCCCAGACCGCCTCGCGCAACGTGCTGGCCACCTTCATCGCGTCGAACGAGCGCTGGACCTCGTTGCTCACGGATTGCCGGAAATACGCTTCGAGCAGCAGCCGGTCATCGGCGGGCGAGAAGCTGCCATTGGTCGCGAGGTTCGCGAGGTCGAACATCGCGGTACCGAAGCCGCCGTATTCCCAGTCGATCAACCAGAGACGCTTGCCGTCGTCGATGAAGTTGCCGGGAAGCAGGTCGTGGTGGCCGAAGACGATGGGCAGCGGCACCTGCTGTGCCTCGAGCGCGTCGGCAACCGCCACAAAACGCGACAGTTCGCCGTCGCTGCCGCCGCGGGCCGCCTGCAGCGTCCGCGCATAGTCGCGGATGACGTGAAAGACCCAGAACATGTTCGCCGGGCCCGAAAGGTGGCGTGCGAGCTCGCGGTGACATGTCGCCAGGAGCGGGACAATGCGCGCGATGTTCGCCCGCATGTCAGGCTCCGCGAAGGTCCTGCCGTCGACATGCCGAATGACCATGACGCCCGGCTCTGCATAGACCAATTCGGGCGACAGGCCGGCCGCATGCGCAGCGACACTGGCCGCCCGCTCGCGATCGCGGAAGACGTGGTGGGCAGGAATGTCGCCGCCGCAACGCGCCACGTAGCGCTCTCTTCCGTCATCGACGACGAAAGCCGTATTGGAAAGCCCTCCGCGCAGCGGTTCGAGCTTCACCTTGCCGCGCCAGCATGGCAGCGCGGCGATTCGTGCTTCGACATCGACCGTCATCATCCGGTGCGAAAGCAGGGGCTCGGCGTCGCTGCCGCAAGCTTTGGCTACCCCGTGCTGCGCATCACCACGGTGAGAGCCGACCAGTCCTTGGGCCAACGTCCCAAGCAGTGTTTTCGCCATCCGGCAGCGGTGGCCGGATAGCCAAAGGCCACCTGGGAGCGAGTCTAGCGCGCTTCGGCTTGAGAACGTCGACGCTACGGCGGAGTGTGGCCATGGGAGACGGTCGCGACTTCCGGCTATTGCGGCTCAACGAGGCTGGCGATCCGTACTATCATCACCGATCTAGTCTAGGCGGCCGCCGCATGAATCGACTTCCAAGTCTCAGGGGCGCAGCAGGGATCGGGACCACCGTTTGGTGTGTTGCGATGGCGCTCGTGTTTGCCGTGTACGCGGAGGCCGCCGACTTCGGAACCAAGGGTGGGCCGGAGCCCGCCAACATCGACGAGATTGCGGACGTCCTGCGACAGGACCCGTACGACATGGAGTTGCTGATCAGCTTCGGCACCTCCAAGGGCGGCTCGGCCGGCCACCTGGCCTTGGCCATCCGTGACCGGCCGCCCGGCGATGATATCGTCTACTCAGCGAACTTCTACGCCGACCGGAAGCCCGAGCACGAGGCGCACTTCTATACCGGGGACCTCATGGTCCGGATCCCGAAGAAGGAGTACCTGTTCGGGACGGTCTCGTCGCTCGGCGACAAGGCCTCGTTCGGCCTCGATTTCGGCGAGATCTACAAGCGATCCGTCATCGGCGTGCGCGTCTATGGCGTTCCGGCGAGCGAGAAGGCGGCGCTGGCTGCGTTCTTCCAGCGCATCAACGACGACTATCACGGTCGGGTCAAGAAGACCGAGTACCACGACAGGGAAATCAAGTACGACTACTTGCGCCTCAACTGCGCCAAGACCATCGGCATGGGATTCAAGCTCGGCGCCGGGTACAAAGACCTTGAGGTTACGAGCGCGAAGCTTCTCTCCGGGCGAAGGCTGGTGGCGGCCGCCAACGCCAACATTCCCACGGAGATGGCGATGAAGCTCCTCAAGGAGTGGAATGCGCGGGGATACGGGTTGGACGTGGTCCTGTACAAGAAGTACGAAGGTTCGACCTACGTCGATCCGCACGAAGAGGAGAAGGTGGCGTTCAAGGACCTGCCCAATCGGTTCCCCTCCGTCCTTTCCCGCGATTTCCGGAAGGAGCAGGGCCAGTACGAGGATTTCGACAATCTCGTCGCGATGTACGTCCTCTTCAACCTCGGCAAGTACAGCGTGCGGGTGAACAACGACACGAAGCTGCTCGAGATCGAGAAGACCAAGAACCCCATGGCCTACCGGGCGGCTGCCGAGCTCGCTTCTCGAAGCGCCGAGTCGGACAGCGAGAACTTCCGTCGGGGCTTACGCGTCCGGCCGAAGGGGACGGGGGTCGAGGAACCCACGGACAAATCGCACCCCGACAATTCCACGGACGGGAGCAACAAGTCGACCGTGCCTTAGGGCGAACGACTCGATCGGCTCTTCCGGGATGCGATCGAGATTGGGTACGGTCATGGGGGTCAAGCTTTGGTTCCTGATGGCAACTGGCGGGTCGACTCGTGCCAACACTGGATCAGCGCATGCGCGGCGTGGCGCACTTCTTCTTCGGTGGTGAAGACTCCAACCGTCAGGCGCAGCGCGCCCGCGGCCCGGTCGAAGCCGATCCCCATGGCCGCCAGCACCCCGCTCACCGTACCGGCATCGGAGTGGCAAGCCGAGCCGACGGATGCGGCGACGTCCTCCGCGACCGCGTGCAGCAAGTCGCGTCCGCTCACGCCAGGGAATGATACGTTCAACGTGTTGGGAAGCCGCTGCTCCGGGTGGCCGTTGAGCACCAATCCGCCGACGCTGTCCGCCAACAGTTGATGCAACAGGTCGCGTCGCCGCCGCAACGCCGTCGACGTCGAGGGCTGACGCTCGCGCGCAAGCCGTGCCGCCTCGCCCAAGCCGATGATGGCCGGCACGTTCTCGGTTCCGGGCCGCAGTCCCCGCTCGTGGTCCGCGCCGGCCATGATCGGCGCGATGGGCGTACCTTGGCGCACATACAGCGCCCCTACGCCCTTCGTCGCATAGAACTTGTGCCCGGCGATCGTCAATAGATCGACGCCAAGCTCGCCTACATCCACGGGGACTTTGCCGACCGACTGCGCGGCGTCGGTGTGGACCAAGACGCCGCGTGCATGGGCCACATTTGCGATGTCGGTGATTTCCTGAAGCGTGCCGACTTCATTGTTCGCATGCATGATCGTGACCAGCGCCGTGTCGTCGCGAACCGCGCGGGAGAGGGCGTCGCGGTCTACTCGGCCATCGGCGTCCACCGGCACAATGGTGATGTCCCAGCCCTCGTCCTTGAGCCGCAGGCAAGGCTGCATCACCGCGGGATGTTCGATCGCCGACGTGACGATGTGCTTCCGCCTTGTCCGAAGGGCCTTTGCGACCCCGAAAATCGCCAGGTTGTTGGCCTCGGTCGCGCAGCCGGTGAAAACGATCTCGGACTCGACTGCGCCAATGAGCGCGGCAACATGCGCGCGAGCCTTGCCTACCGCCTCAAGCGCCTGCCTTCCATAAGCGTGCGCCGACGAAGGATTGCCGAAGTGCGTGCGCAGGAACGGCTCGATCGCGTCTGCGACCTCCGGTGCGACCGGTGTGGTCGCGTTGTAGTCGAGGTAGATGGGCAGTTTCATCGGCTGGCCCAAACGTGATTGATGCTCAAAACACCACCACCTTGTCTGCCCATTGCGTCCAGGCGGTCAGTTCGGCCATCGTGCTCTTGTGGCTGCCTTCGATCAGTTCGTTCTCGGCCATGCCCCGCGCATCCATGCACGTGCCGCACACGCCGATCGGGGCGCCTGTGCGCACCACGCGGCCGAGCATGACCTGAAGGTTGTAGAAGCCCTCCGGGACCTTCTGGCCGCCTTTGGCGCAGGCTGCGGCATCCCCGATCAGAAATACCTTCACTTCCTCGCCTTCGACCTTCGACAACGATCCCGCCAGGCGTGCGCCGTTGTAGCTGCGCTCGCTGCCGTACGGCGCGTCGTTCAGGATGAATAGGGTCTTCATGCTAATTGCTCTCCGTTCGCTTCAACCGATGGTCGCGCCCGCGACCACGAATCCTTCGCGCTGCCATTGCTCCATGCCCCCGCGGACGATCGCGACGTCGGCAAAGCTGGCAACAGTTGCTCTCCTCGACCGAGTTGGGCGTGCAGTTCGCGTACGTCGATCCACCACGGACCGGTGCGCAGGAATCGCCGGACCAGCCGAGGCAGAAAGGCGACCAGCGCCAGCAACCCCAGTGCGAGCAGGACACTGCGTATCGCGCTCTCGCTGCCCGCCGCCACCTCGCGCCCAGCAGACCGAGCCAGGTATGCGCCACGGTTCCCGGCCTAGCTTCCGCCATCGGCGCGAAACGGTTGCAGCAGCATCCGGTCGAGCCACAGTTCGCGCGGGGCGCGAAATTGCTCGATGCCGATCGTCATCGCGGCGTGACCGGCCTTCGGCTGTGCCCGGTAGGTGCCGAACAGGCGGTCCCACCAAGGCACATTGAAGCCGAAGTTGCTGTTAGTCTCGCGCGGATCGACCGAATGGTGGACGCGGTGCATATCCGGTGTCACCACCAGCAAGCGCAGGACGCGGTCGATACCCGTCGGCAGGCGCACGTTGCCGTGGTTGAACATGGAAGTGGCGTTGAGCATGACCTCGAACAGCAGCACCGCCAGCGTCGGCGGGCCCAGGACCAGGATCACCGAAAACTTGATCAGCATCGATAGAACAATTTCCACCGGATGGAAGCGGGCGCCCGTGGTTACGTCGAAGTCGAGGTCGGCATGATGAACGCGATGCAGACGCCAGAACAAAGGCACCGCGTGAAACATCAGGTGTTGCAGGTAGATCGCAAGGTCGAGGGCCAGCACCGACAAGCACAATTGCCCACGGATACGGCACCTGGACGAGATTGAACATGCCCATGCCACGCGCGGCCGCAAAGGCGGCAACGCCGATAGCTGCCACCGGAACGATCGCCCGCACCAGGACGCTATTCAGGACCGTGAGCGCCAGGTTGTTCGTCCAGCGCAGCGATTTTCGCTGCTGCAGCGCGCGCCGGGGCGCCAGCAGCTCCCAGCCGGCCATCGTCGCAAAGATGCCGAAGAAGACACCGAGCCGAACCGGCACCTCGTGAGTCAAGAGAAAAGCATCCATAATCGACGAGGGTCAACAGACGGGCTGGTCAACAGTCCGAGAATCGGCTATAGTATTCAAGTAATTAATTGAATAATTGTCCATGATACGCGGAATGTGACCCATGTCAAACGCCACCGTCAAGACCGATTTGTTCGAGCAGTTCGCCCGCATTGGCAAGGCGCTGAGCAGCGCCAAGAGGCTGGAGATGCTGGACTTTCTCGCGCAGGCCGAACGCAGCGTCGAGGCGCTGGCGCGCATGACCGGCCTGTCCGTCGCCAACACCTCGCAGCATCTGCAGCAGCTTCGCCAGGCGGGGCTGGTGGCGGCGCGCAAGGAAGGCCTGTACGTGTTCTACCGCCTTGCCGGTGATGGCATCGTGCGGCTGCTCGCCTCCTTGCGGGCGGTCGGACAGGAACACCTGGCCGAAGTCGACAAGCTGGTGACGCTCTATCTCGATAGCAAGGACAGCCTCGAACCCGTGCCTGCCAAGGAGTTGATGCAGCGTGCGAAGAAGGGTCTGGTCACGGTGCTCGACGTGCGGCCGCCCGAGGAGTACGCGGCCGGACACATTCGCGGCGCGATCAATATGCCAGTGGCCGAGCTCAAGAAACGACTGAACGAGATTCCCCGGGGCCAGGAAATTGTCGCCTACTGCCGCGGACCGTATTGCCTGATGGCGTTCGAGGCTGTGGTCGAATTGCGCAACAGGGGCCGCAAGGCGCGGCGACTCGAAGACGGTTTCCCCGAGTGGAAGAGCGCCGGGTTGCCGGTCGATCGGTCCTGAATTGGCGGCTGTGCGGCGGGCTGCCCGCGGGATGTCGACCGGCGACAACGAGGTCGGCTGGCAGATGTCACTCGCGAAACTCGTGGCGCTCGTCGAGGCGGGCTAGAACACGCGCGGCATGTCCGTTCTTGCGGTTACTCATGGCGGCATTCTGAGCGCGAAGGATGCGCCTCGTCGTCTCGAGTGCGAGATTATGCGCTCCCACGATGATCGTCCCCAGCATGTCCCGCTAGAGCCATCGTCTGGCTCGTCCTGCGCGGGCAAGCGCCTCGCGCGTCAGGCCGGCAAAAAATAGAAGGCGATGCCCAAGATTGCATACACAGCAAGGAGCTGTACGCCTTCCATCCAATTCGACTCACCGTCCTGCGAGATCAGCGCCATGATCGCCACCGAAACCGTGATCGCCAGTACTTCGAAGTTGGTGAAGATCAGGTCCATCGGCTGAGGCCCGATCACGTAGCTCAGGAACACCATGACCGGCGCGACAAACAGGGCGATCTGGATCGACGAGCCGACTGCGATATTGATCGCAATGTCCATCTTGTTCTTGATCGCCATGAGTACGGCTGTGGAGTGCTCGGCCGCGTTGCCAATGATAGCGACCAGAATTACGCCGACGAATACCTCCGTCATACCGAATGACTTCGCCGTCGCCTCCACCGCGCCCACCAGGAACTCGCTCATTAGGGCAACAAAGGCCGTAGCGATCAGGAGCACCAGTAGTGACTTACGAGTGGACCAGCCTTTAGTTCCAATGGCCTCATCGGCTTCCTCCCCATGGCCGCCGGCGAACAGATGCTTGTGCGTTCTGAGCGTAAACACCAAGCCAAGTACGTAGGTGATCATCAGAATGATCGAAATCTCGAGACTCAGATCCTGCTCCGCAACGACCGGGCCGCCCGCAACGATAAAGTGAAAGATGGCCGGCACCACTAGGCCGATCGCTGCCAATGTCAGCATCGTCGTGCCCAAGTTGGCCGCGGTCTTGTTGAATCTCTGGACCGAGCGACGCGCACCGCCGACGAGCGCGCTCAAGCCGAACACCAGTAGGATGTTGCCGATGATCGAGCCGGTGAGTGATGCCTTCACCACGTCATAGAGACCTGCCCGCAACGCCATAGTTGCGATTATGAGTTCCGCCGCGTTTCCGAACGTGGCGTTGAGAAGTCCGCCAATCCCTTCGCCAACACGTTCGGCAAGGTGCTCCGTCGCCTTACCCATGAGGCCAGCCAGCGGGATGATCGCGAGACACGCGGTTACGAAGATCCACTCGGCGCGGGCGTGCACGACGTACTCGAGCGCGATCGCGATCGGCACAAAGACCAACAGCAGATTGAGGATGTTTTGCACCGAAAGTAACTTGCTCATTGTTTGCCCTCCTCGATAGGCACGGTCGGTGCTCGCACGTCATATATCCAGGCTGTTTGCGAAGTACCACGTTCTCAGCACGGATCGTGCTCGACGAGCGCAAGAACAGGAGGCCCAGCCTCAGGATGTCCGAGACAATTCCAACGATCTCTCCCGCCAACTGCAACGTGCACCATCATCCCGGAGTCGGCCCGCGCTGCGGCCGGCTAATCGCGGCACACATTGGATCATTGTGCCGGCCCCTGGTTGGCCGCCGGGCCTTCCTGATATTGTGATCCTCAGAACTTTTTGCGGTGAGCGGCAACTGGCGGTGATGGGTGACAATGCGCATTATGCCGAAACCCCTGAAACTCTCCGTCCTCGACCAATCCCCCGCCGCGCAGGACAAGACGCAAGATCACGCCATCCGCGAGTCCCTCGCGCTCGCAAGGCACTGCGACGCGCTTGGGTACCACCGCTACTGGGTCTCGGAACACCACAACAGTGCGAGTATTGTCGGCACCGCCCCGGAAGTGTTGATGGCGGCCGTCGCGGCGACCACGCAGCGCATCCGCGTCGGCAGCGCCGGTGTCATGCTCCCGCACTACTCGACGTTCAAGGTCGCGGAGCAGTTCCGCGTGCTGGAAGCCATCGCGCCGGGGCGCATTGACCTCGGGGTGGGCCGCGCGCCCGGTTCCGACCGCACGACGGCGATGGCGCTCAATCCCAATCTCAATGTCGCGGAGAACTTCCCCATCCAGGTGCAGGAACTCGGCTTCTGGCTGCGCGGCGAGCCGTTGCCGCCGGGGCACCCGTTCCGCGAAATTCGCGCGCATCCCCAAGGCCCCACGACCCCGGAGATCTGGATCCTCGGCAGCTCCGATTACGGCGCACAGCTAGCGGCGCACTTCGGGCTTCCGTATGCGTACGCGTATTTCTTCACCGACGGACGCGGCACGGAGGAGGCGCTCGCGCTCTACCGGCGTAACTTCCGCCCCGGCGCCGGTCACGCCCAGCCGTCGGCCACCATCTGTGTCTGGGCGCTTGCGGCCGATACCGAGGCCGAAGCGAGGCACCTGCTGATGACGCGCGAGCACTGGCGCGTGGGCTTCGAAAAGGGGCTACGGACGCCGCTCTTGTCGCCGGAGGCCGCGGCGGCTCACCCCTACACCGAGGCGGAACGGTCGATCATCCAGCGCCTCCGCGAGCGAGCCATCGTTGGCACCGCCGACCAGGTGGTATCGAAGCTTAAGGAGCTCGCGGCCGTGTTCGGCCTCGACGAAATCGTCATCAACACCTGGACCCACGATCCGGCCGCACGACATCGCTCGTACGAGCTGATCGCGCAAGCCATCCTGAATAGGTGACGGGGAGCGGTACGCGATCACTGAACCGACCTTGCTCGGGACTTACTCGTGCCGAGAAGAACGACGAAAGGTCGGAAGTGGGCCCAAAGGCGGTCGTGGCGGTTGTCGCTCAAGGCGAGTGCGGCCATGAGCGGTCATTGAAATGATAGAGTTGTGTCGTCCCTTCGATTGAATCGACTAGCAACTGGCAGCCTTATGGCCGACCACCTCTTCTGGAACGCATCACGGATCGAAGACGAAAGCGCCGATGACCCGTAGCGAGAAAGAAAAGATGCTCGCAGGTGAGCCGTATCGACCAGGTGCACCCGAGATTCAGGCGGATCAGGCGGCGACGAAGGATTGGCTCGTTCGCTATAACGCATCGCTTGGATTGCCGAGCGATGTGCGGCGCGCGCTCCTCGTAGAGCGCCTCGGCGAGGTCGGCAAGGGGGCCGTAATCCGCCCACCGTTCCACTGTGATTATGGCTTCAACATTCGCTTGGGACCTGATGTCTTCCTCAACTTCAACTGTGTAATTCTTGATGTAGTTGAGGTGACGATCGGGGAGGGGACGCAGATCGGTCCAGCGGTCCAAATCTACACGGCCGATCATCCACGCGACCCGACGCAACGGCGTGAGGGTCTCGAATTCGGACGACCGGTCCTGATTGGCCGGCATGTCTGGATCGGTGGCGGCGCCATCATTCTCCCCGGCATAACCATCGGCGACGATTCGGTCATTGGTGCCGGCAGCGTGGTGACGCGTGACGTGCCGGCGAGTACCACGGTCGTTGGCAATCCGGCGCGGATCATAAAGGGCTGATCCTACGGACTTCGCGTGGTCCAAGATCCGAAGCGTAAACCTGGTTGAGCTCGATCAGGTGCTCGCGTCGATGGCCGCCCGGCGCGCGGACGCCCTGATGGTAGGTGCCGCGATCGTTCTGTTCACTCACCGCACGCGGATCATCGACTTCTGCGCGCAGCATCGCTTTCCGGCAATCTATTCCTACCGCGAGGCGGTCACTGACGGCGGGCTGATCAGCTACAACGCGAGCCTGACGGAGAACTTCCGAAAGTCAGCGTCCTATGTGGCCCGCATCCTGAGTGGCGCCAAGCCAGCGGACGAGCAACCCACGAAGTTTGAGCTGGTAATCAATGAGAAGACCGCGAAGGCGCTCGGCATCACAATTCCGCAATCGCTGCGCCTGCTCGGAGAGGTAATCTAGCTGGCGGAGGTCATCTCGCGACCATCGCTGCTGCGCCGTGCTGCCAGCTGCGTCGCGCCCCGCGGCCTCCCTGTAGGCCGGGACGCGCGGGGACGACTTCAACCGCCGCCGACCGGCGGGACGGCCGTCAGCTCGTCGTTCGGCGCGAGCACTCGACTGCGGTCGCGTTCGAACTCTCCGTTGACGGTGAAGACCCGGATCGATTGCGGCGCGATCTCCAATGCGCGCAGCACGTCGTCGATCGTTGCGCCATCGGTCACTTCGATCGCACCTGACGCTGGCGTCTTGGCCTTGAGCATTCCCATCAACTTCAGGCGGACGTGCATGGCGCGCAGAGAAAGCGTCGGCAATTCGTCTTGACAGCGATCAGCCTTTGGTAACGAACACCGCGTGCGCGGCGTTGGCCGGCACTTTCGGCTGCGCCGACCCGAAATGAAATTGGCGCGCCTTGGCCGGGCGGCCCAGCAACGTCGTACTGACCAGCTTCGCCGCCACGCCACACGCGACGTACGCGCGGCGGATGTCGAAGGGATTGTTCCGCAGGTAATTCTTCCACGGCCCTAGGCTGGTCTGCATCTGCAACAGCCCTTTGACCATGCCGACATCGGTGAGCATCCCCAGGTCGTCGGCGCGCCCCGCGAAGATGGCGCCGGAGATCCGGTCGTCGGTCCAGAGCAGCTTGCGGTAGACGAATCCGGCGGAATTGTCGATCGTGATGGCCTCGGCTGTCGCATCGTTCCAGCGACCGAAGCTCGCGCCCTGAAGGCCGCAAATGTCCACCACGTTCATCGCCAGGCTCCCCGGATAATGCACCTCGTGGCCGGCCATGTTGGCACCGGCCACCCGGCCGTGATCCACCGCGGTCGGCTGGATCGGATGCACTGCGTTCCCGTCGCCAAAGAGAACCGGGCCCTGGGCCACGTCGCCACCCGCGTAGACGTGCGGAAAATTCGTCTGCATCCGGTCATTGACGAGAATCGCTTCGTCAGTCGCAATCGCCGATCCCTGCAGCAGGTCGAGGTTTGGACGGATGCCTGTGGCGAGGATCACGATGTCGGCGGCGAGCGACTTGCCATCGGACAGTTCGACCGCTTTCGCTCCATCGGCCTGCTGCCGGATCCGGTCCACAGTCACGCCGCAGTGCACCGGGATGTCCTGCGTTTCCAGCCAGCGATGCACGTGGTTCGCGGCAGGCCCGTCGAGCATTCGCGGGAGAACCTGCGGCTCGCGCTCCACCACCGTCAGCTGCCATTGCCGCTTGTGCATCGCGTTGAGCACGATGAAGCCGATGAATCCGGCGCCGACCAGCACCACGCGCGGGGTGCGTCCCGCCGGCCGCAGCGATTCGGCGTACTTCAGCACGCGATCGGTGTGGGCGAGCGACCAGAGCGGCTCCACACCCGGCAGATCGGCGCCGGGAATCGACGGGCGAACGGGCGACGAGCCGGTCGCGATCAGCAGGTCGTCGAATTCGAGCTTGCTGCCGTCGCTCAAGCGCACGGTCTTGCCTTGCGGATCGACGGCCACCACGCGCGCGCCGAACCGGGTGGCGACCTTCAGTCGCGTGAAGTACGCCGCGTCCCCGGTGTGCGTATGCGCGTCGGAGATGCTTCCCGCCAGCCAGTACGGCAACGCCATGCGGGAATGCGCCGGCTCGTCGCAGACGAGCGTGATGGTCGATCGGCCAGCGTCGAATTCCCGAATCGATTCGACGGCGTTGGTTGCGGCCGGTCCGCCGCCAATGATGACGTGATGCATGGTCTAGAGTCCCGACTCGTTGTAAGCGACCGCGTCCGTTGGTGAATTGCGCAGGATCAGGCCGACGTCAAGCCTAAGTTCGGCCAGCTTCTCGCGCGTCGGAACGCCATCCACCGACCATCCGCGCTCGCGGTAGTACACCGGGAGCATCGCATCCAGGTTGACGACGATGCCGGCCGACGGACCGCTCTTGTGCGGTTCCTTCAGCAATCGTTGCGGCAGCGTGTCGTCGGCTTTCGTGAGTCCCGCCTTCAGGTTGAACAGGCGTTCGAGGTTCCAGGTGCGTTCGCCGATCTCCACGAAGTCGTCGACCGTATAGGCGACGCCCGATGCGGCGGCGGCGCACGGAACAAGCGATTCGAGCGGCCCGCCCGCGGCGCCGACGAACATGCAGACGCCCGTGTTGTCGTGCGATGTGCTGCGGTTCTGCTCGTGGACCACCCACTCGCTCTTCCCCACCGGCGTGTGCGGGTCCATCTCGCCCGAGGACTCGATGCCCGGCGTCCACGCGCGAAGGTGGCATGCACCCCGGTTGCACGTGGCGTAAGCAATACCCATCCCCTGGAAGCCGCGCGGGTCGTACGCCGGGAAACTCCTGGCCTTTCACGCCCATGAACACTTCCGGGTGCCGGAACTTCTCACCCATCCGCTTCGAGCCCTCGGCGATTTCATTGCCGAAGCCCTCGCGATAGGCGGTCGCCTCGACCATCCGCACGAGCGCTTCGGCCGAGCCGAATCGCAACGGCAGCTCGACCTGTGCATCGCCGATCACGCCCCGTTCGTAGAGCTCCATCGCGGCGGCCAACGAGGCGCCCATCGAGATCGGGTCCAGCCCCAGGTCGTTGCACAACCAGTTCGCCTTGAGCACGGCGTCCAGGTCGCCCACGCCGCAGTCGGCGCCGAGCGCCCAGGCGTTTTCGTACTCGGGGCCTTCGCCCGCCGGCTTCCAGTTGCGCGGGTGCATGTTGACCAGATACTTGCCGGAATGCTCGCCCAGGCGGGTCACTCGGCCGCACGCGATCGTGCAGGCGAAGCACGCCTTGTTGGCGACCATGCGGGTCTCCTTGATCGTGGTGCCGCTCAGGTTTTCGTAGTGCTCGAACTGCCCCTGGAGGAAGTTGCGAGTGGGCAGGCCGCCGAAGGCCTGGGTGAGGTCGATCGTGGCGGCCGTCCCCAGTTCCGTGAACGCCACGCGGCCCGGGTCGTTCTGCATGCTCGGCCCGCATCGCCCAGACCGCCTTCATGAACGCGGCCGGGTCCGCCACGCGGACGCCGCCGGTGCCGCGGACCGCGATGGCCTTGAGGTTCTTCGAGCCCATGACGGCGCCCACGCCACTGCGCCCCGCCGCGCGGTGCTTGTCGTTCATGATGCAGGCGAAACGCACCAGCTTCTCGCCGCCCGGCCCGATGCATGCCACGCGCAAGCCCGGAATCCCCAACTCCCGCCGCAGCCCGTCCTCGGTCTCCCCGACCGCTCGGCCCCAGTACGGCGTCGCATCCCGCAGTTCGACGTGGTCATCGTAGATGTAGAGGTAGACCGGCTTGGGTGCTCGCCCTTCGAGGATCACCATGTCGTAACCCGCGAACTTCAACTCGGGCCCGAAGTGGCCGCCGGAGTTCGAGGTGGTGATGGCGTTGGTCAGCGCGCCTTTTGTCACCACCATGTAGCGGGCGCCGCAGGGGACCGGCGTGCCGGTGAGCGGGCCGGTGGCAAAGATCAGCTTGTTGGCGGGCGACAGAGGGTCGACTCGCGCGTCGAGTTCTTCATAGAGATAGCGGGCCGCCAGGCCGCGACCGCCGACATAGTCGCGCAGCCAATCGGACCGTATTTCCTCCACCGCGATGCGGCCGCTCGTCAGGTCGACTCGCAGCAACTTGCCCGTGAGTCCCGGCATCGTTCGTTCCTCCCGTAGTCCGTGGCGTGAACCTGCGCTCGCGGTGGCTTAGCCGCTAGGCGCCGAAGGCTTCGACATGATTGCGATGGACTTTCGCGCCCCAGGCCTCGAACCATTGCCCTGCCTGCGGCGCCTCGCCGTAGACGATCGCCTGCGTGGGGCACGCTGTGGCGCACGCCGGTTGCCCGCCGCACAGGTTGCACTTCGCGGCCTTGCCCGACTGCGGCAGCGTGAACGCGGTGCCGAAGGGACAAGCGATCGTGCACAAGTGGCAGCCGATGCAAAGCTCGTCGATGACGACCTTGGCGCCTGTCCCCGGATCCGAAGCGATCGCATTCACCGGACAGGCATTCATGCACCACGCTTCGTCGCATTGCAGACACGTGTACGGGGCGTAGCTCGCCTCCTCATCGAACACGTTGACGCGGATCAGGCTCTTCGAGGGCGCAAACGTGCCGGTCTGGACCCAGGAACAGGCCAGTTCACACTGCATGCAGCCAGTGCACTTGTCGGGCACGATGGTCAGCGCTTTCGTCATTGCACACTCCAGTCAATGATCATCCACACGATCGACCAGCCGATGCCGGTGAGTGTACCGAGTATCTGGACGGCAGGGTATCTTCCGCTCCGACAGAGTATGCGCCGCCGAGTCGCGCCGGGTACCACTGCCACAGCCGCCTGCATCGGCCGTTGCGCGACGTCGAGTAGCCACTAAAGCGAAGTCGTGGCGAGCGGGCGGTCTTCTTCTGGCCTCCGTCGATCGGGATCTTCCGGAAGCCGGATGGGATCGAGCGTTGCTGGAAGGCGTAGTATTGATTGCCTTCCAAACGTCGACACGGTGATTCGGTGACGGATCGGCGCCATCTCTTGCTCATGCTCGGCGGCATCACGATTGCTTGGCCGATCGCGGCACACGCGCAGCAGGCGGGGAAGGTCTATCGCATCGGCATTCTTGAAACGATACCCGCCGGTCAGAACGCCGCCAATCTCGACGCCCTGCGCAAGGGGCTGCGGGACCTGGGCTACGTCGAAGGGCGAAACCTGATCATCGAATATCGATCGGCAGATGGTCGCGCCGAGTCGTTCCCGGACCTCGCGTCCGAACTGATGCGGCTCAAGGTCGATCTGATCGTCACCAGGGGAACCCCTGCGGCGAGGGCGGCCAAGAGCGCGACCGGAACGATTCCAGTGATCATGGCGACGATGGGCGACCCGCATGCCATCGTGGCGAGCTTCGCGCATCCGGGGGGCAATGTTACCGGGGTGACGACGTTCAGCACCGAGTTGACGGCGAAACGGGTTGAAATCCTCAAAGAGCTGATTCCGAATCTCTCGCGAATTGCGTTGCTTCATAACATGGGCAATCCGGCTGCCCCACCCGAATGGGAAGAGACAAAGACGGCGGCCGCGTCCCTGGGTCTCCAGGCTGAGCTTCTTGACGTACGGAGCCAGGGCGACCTGGGCCGCGCACTCGAACGGGCAGTCCAACAGCATGTCGATGCGCTGCTCGTCGGGGCAGACGGCCTCACGCAAATGCATCGACAAACGATCGTTGACCTGGCGGCCCGCAACAGGCTGCCTGCTGCCTATCCGGCCCGCGAGTTCGTCGAGGCCGGGGGATTGATTGCGTATGCGGTGAACTATCCCGATCTTTATTTTCGGCTCGCAAGCTTCATCGACAAGATCCTCAAAGGTGCGAAGCCAGGCGAGCTTCCTGTGGAGCAGCCGACCAAGTTCGAGCTCGTGATCAATCTCAAGACGGCCAAGGCACTCGGGCTCACGATCCCGCAATCGCTGCTACTGCGCGCGGACGAGGTGATTCGGTAAGCCGTTCCGTCGAATGGGTCGCGCTGCGACCGTCGACGGAAAGACTAGTCGCGGTCAATCGCCGACCTTAAGGTTGGCCGGTTTTCCCGGACCCGGCTCTGGTAACTGTGCTCGTCGGCAATGTCGCGGATCTCGACCGGCTCGCCGGTCATCGCCAGCCGCCCCAGCGCACCCTCGCCCTTCCGGATCGGCGTGGCCCGCAGCACCTCGACCAGCTCAGCGGGCAGCCGGTCCGTCGCGTGCAGGTGGAACTCCTCGCGCGCCTCGTCGTACTCCCAGATCGAGCCGCCGTCCATGCCAGCCAGCTGCGTGGCGCGGGCGACGATCGTCGAGAGCACGGTCTCCAGGTCCAGCGTCGAGCTGACCGCCTGGCCGACCTCGCCCAGCGCCTTGAACTCCCCCACCCAAGCGCGTCGTCTCGTTGAATAGGCGCACATTCTCGGTCGCGATCACCGCCTGGTCGGCAAAAGTTTGGAGCAGGGCAACCTGCCGCTCGGTAAAGAGTTCAACCGTGGTGCGGCGGAGACTGATCGTTCCGATTGCGACACCTCCGCGCAACATGGGAACGCAGAGGTGCGTTCGCCATCCATGCTGCCGCGCGGCCTCGCTGCCCCAGGGAAACTCGGTCGCCTCGGCCTGCAGGTCAGCGACATGAATGGTCTGCCCGCTGAGCACCGCGCGGCCGTTGACCGACCCGCGGACCAGGGGCAGGGTGACCTCGCCGAGCGGCCCGGAGGGGATCAGGCCGTGATGAGCCACGAGCCGTCCGGCCGGAATATTTCAGCATCGTACGACCCGCACAGCCGAGTTGCGCTCTGCGCCACGGTGTCGAGCACCGGCTGCACGTCGCTCGGCGAAACGGAGATCACTTGCAGGATCTCGCTGATCGCGGCGTGCTGTTCCAATGCTTCTGCGAGGCGCTGTCTGAGCTGTGGGTCGGTGGCGGTAGCAACCTTCCGCGACTACCTTGTCACAATTGGCGGTGCTTCGACTTTGGCCTTCGCAGATTTTCCGCCCCGTTCCATCCGTCCTCCCAGCCAAATTCAGGCGCTACGACAGCGCGGCGGTCGGCAATAGCCTGCGACCTCAGCGGTCATTTGATCACCTGGTCGGCGCGCAGCAACAAGGATTGCGGGAGTGTGATGCCGAGGGCCTTGGCAGTCTCGATGTTGACGGTCAGCTCCAGTTTGGTCGGCTGCTGCACCGGCAGATCGGCGGGCTTCGTTCCTCGAAGCACCTTGTCCATATATCGTGCGACGTTCTTGTAGTAGTCGCGATAGCTCAGGCCGTAGCTCATGAGGCCGCCGGCTTCGGCGTATTCGCGAAAACCGTAGATTCCGGGCAGTCGATGCACGTTTGCCAATGTCACGATGCGCTGAACCTGACTAAGGAAGAACCCGTCGACCATCACGACCAGGGCGCCGGCCTGCCGCCTGATGGCGTTCGAGATTGCCTGTTCCAGGCCTGCCGCTGTTCTCGCCTCTGCACGCACGACATTCACGCCCATCCGTTTCGCGGCTTCTTCACCCCGTGCCCACCAATACTCATCGTCAAGACTCTCGGGGTTGACCAGCACTGCGATGGTCCGGACCGCTGGTACCGCAGTGGTCATGAGCTCCAACCATTTCGGGACCAGTTCCTCGAACAGCGTCCAGGTGCCCGTGACGTTTGCGCCAGGCCGCGCCAGGCTTGCGACGAGCCCGGCTTCGACCGGGTCTCCGTTCACCGACATGATCACCGGAATCGTGGCTGTGGCGTTCTTTGCCGCCCGCGTCGACGGTATGCAGGTGCCCACGATCGCGGCCGGATTGCGCTTCACCATAGACGCGGCGACCTGCGAGAACTCATACGGGGGAGCCCAGCGCACGTCGACGATGACGTTCTCGCCGTCGACCCAGCCGAGTTCGCGCAGGCCATCCCGAAACGCGCCGAGAAAAACGCCACGGCTCGCCTCCGATCCCTGGGAAAGATAGACGATGTGCGGGATTGGACTTGGTTGCCTCTGCGCGAATGGCGCCAATGGTGCTGCGAATGCACCGGCGCCAAGCGCGAGGAAAACCCGACGGCGTGTGACCATCCCTTGCCTCCCCGGGGCGGCGATACCATTCGCCGATACCATTCGCCTTTAGTCTACTAGTTTTTCAAGTGGGAGCGCTCACCTGACGCCGCGCAGGAGCATGGTTTCCCAAACAGTCGTTCAAGTGTCGATTCGTTCCAATGCGCCATATTTCCACGTGGGACTTATCGTGATCCATCTCTTACCAAGTGAAGCGGTGGCAGACATGGTCGGGACTCTTGCTGCCAGATGCGTGCTGCTCGGCAACGAAGGCCCGGGTTATGCTGCAGGTCCCGGCGTCAGGGTGCACGAATGATGCCCACTGACAAGGTTGGAGCGCACAGAATGCCGCCTCCAGAACTGCCGGCGTCTCCGCTCGAGGGTTTGCGCACAATCGAGATCACGCAGGAGCTCGAGCCGAAATTGCAGCGATTCTTTGACGCGAATCCGGAATACTTTCTCGCTGTCTTTGGCGAGCCCGCCGGACCGAACGAAGCTCATGAAGAGATCAACGGTGAATTCCTGAAGGGCTGGAGTTTCACGAAGAAGTGGCTCATCGGCTACATGGACGAAAGAAACTCGATGGTCGCCATGGCGAGCGTCATTTCAGACCTTCTGGCTCCGAGCGTCTGGCACATAAACCTGTACATTGTCGAAACATCGCGGCACGGAACAGGCGATGCCCAAGCTCTCTACCAAGGGCTCGAAGCTTGGGCCGCATCGAATGGCGCAGCTTGGCTGCGGCTTGGTGTGGTGCAAGGTAACGTGCGCGCCGAACGATTCTGGGAGTCACTCGGCTACATTCAAGCCCGAACGCGCCGCGGCATTGAAATGGGAAAGCTCACGAACACGCTGCGCGTGATGGTCAAGCCGTTGGGTGGCGGCTCCTTTGAACACTATCTGTCCCTTGTCGAACGTGATCGTCCGGAGCCGCAAAGTGCGCTCTGACAGACGGAGTATCTATATCGGGTCGATCGCGTCGGCGAGCGGCCGCACACGACCGGCACGATCGGCCAAGAGCATTCATTGCGAGCCGAAACCCTCGATCTCAGCATAATTGCGGTACTGTGGCCTGGGGAAATCCTGCCGTGACATCAGGCGGCGAATCTTACCTGCTCGCTGGCCAGCCGACGGAGCTCGAGCGGCTGCAACTGCAATCCCGTGTTTGGGAACCCGCGGCACGCGCCTTGTTGAGCCATCTACCGGCAGGTTCCGGCTGCAGGGCACTCGATCTCGGATGCGGCGTCATGGGATGGTTGCGGGTTCTGAACAAATGGGTCGGCGCCGGCGGTAGCGTCACCGGTTCGGACATCGACGACAACATGTTGACTCACGCAAAGGCGTTCGTCGCGACCGAATCGCTGCGCAATGTCACCCTGCTGAAGGATGACATCTTCGCCAGTCAGCTTCCTTCTGATTCGTTCGACCGCGTGCACTCGCGGTTTCAGATTGCGCCTTTGGGACGGGCCGCCGAACAGGTAGCACTCTCCAGGCGGCTCACCAGACCGGCGGATGGATTGTCGTCGAAGACCCCGATATGGCGTCCTGGCGTGTAAATCCGGACGCACCTGCGGTTCAGCGGCTGATAGATCTCATTGCAGAAGGATTTCGAGTGGCCGGGGGAAACTTCAATGCCGGACGAGAGCTTCCCGCACTCTTTCGAGACATGAAACTCGATCCTGTCCATGACGCGCACGTCGTCGCACTGCCGCCCAAGCATCCGTACCTGCGGCTGCCCTTGCAGTTTGCGACATCGCTTCGCCCGCGCTTCGCGGCGCTCGGGGGCGCGTCGGAGCTCGACGAATCGCTGCGCCGGGCAGAGGACGAACTGAATCGCCCTGACTCCTGGGGCACTACGTTTACGCTTATTCCGATTCGCGCGCTCGTGTCTGCATGATCGCGCCTTCCAGTCTTCGCATTCGGTGACGCGGGTATCCCGAGTCCCAAGATTCGACTTGGGCCGGACCGGGCCGGTCAACGTTCCGTACGATCTGAAGCTGGTCGGCAGATGAGGTGTGCGTTACGACAGCCGCGCGACAACCGTGCTGTGCCGACACGTACAGTCGATTGGCTCACTTGCGACGCACCCATTGATCGAGGCTCCACGGCCCGCCTCCTGCCGCTGCGAAGTAGAGAAAGAGAAAGCAGTAGAGCGCTGCCAATTCGCCGCGGTTGACGATCGGCCAGAAACCCTGGGGTGCGTGGGCGATGAAATAGGCAAACGCCATCAGGCCCGACAGCACGAATGCAACGGGCCGGGTGAACAAGCCCAGAAGCAACAGGAAGCCGCCGACCAGCTCGAGGATGCCGGCCACACCGCTGAGTGACCAGAGCTCGGTCGGCGATGGTCGCGGCACTGGAAACGACAGCCACTTCTGCGTTCCGTGCGCCATGAACAGGAAGGCTGCCACGATGCGGAGCACACTGAGCAGCCGAGTCGTCCAATTGGCGATGACGGACTTCACTAATTGCTCCGCGCACATCGCTCCAGATGCACCGAATGCACAAGCCAGCACTGTAGGATCAGCGGCAGCGCCCGCATTCGGGACACGCGACACTATGGGAATACCGGGACGTTGGGGTCAGTGCCCTTGATGTCGGCGTCGGGATGGTGTGACTTGACGAGAGCTTCGATTTCTTCGACGCGCTCGCGCGGTAGATCGACCATCATCAGGAGCTGCCCTCCCTTAATCGCATCCTGAAAGCGCGCGAGACGCGTGTTAGGGACATCGACGCCCACCATCGTCGCCACCCATGCACCAAAGCCCGCACCGGCGGCCGTCATCGCGGCGATCGCGCCTCCCGCAATCGTTAAACCGGCGGGCGGGAATGCCACGGCCACCAGGCCAGCCAGCATTCCCGTGGCGGCACCGGCGCCAATTCCCCGCTGCAATGCCGGCAGCAGATCGGACCGCTGAGCGAGCGTTGCCTCAGGTAGATCCTCGAGTGCGATCCCCTCCCGGGCCAACAAGTGGATGTGCTTCCACTCGATATGCGCAAGCAGCAACTCGTCGACGATCTTCCGTGCCGTGGGTACATCGGGCAGAAGAAAATACAGGCGTCTTAAGAATCCATGCATCGTTCACCTCCGGCGAGCACGTTTCAGCACCCAGTGCGGGTACACGCATTTCTAGCACATCGCGGGTTACGGCGTCGAGGGCATCGATCGACTCCCGAGTGTCTCGTGCCGGGCGCTTTGCTCCGCGAGCCCAGAACGACGTTCGAACAACGTCCGTGCCGGTGAAGCGGCTCGCACAGCGCATCACTCGATCAGTTGGTCGGCCCGCTGCAACAGTGAAGGAGACACGGCGACGCCGATCGTTTTCGCGGTTTTCAGGTTGATGGTTAGGTAAAACCGACTTGGCTGCTCGACCGGTAAGTTCGCAGGTTTGGCGCCCTTCAGGATGCGATCCACGTAATAGGGAAGGCGCCGTGCGTCGTCAACGACCCTCGCGCCGTAGGACATCAGGATACCGTCCCGCGCGACCTCTTCGAACGGAATCATCGCGGGCAATCGCTGCTCGATTGCCATCTTGGCGATCCGTGCCCCTTGACCGAACAAAAACGGCTGACCCAGGATCAGCAGTGCGTCGACTTTGTCGCGAGCGATCGTTGCGAAGGCGCTATCGAGCTCCTCGGGCGAGCGCAGCTCGACAGGCATGAGCGTCACTTTCACTCTTCGCGCGGCGGACTCTGCGTCGGCACCAAAGGCCGCGTGCGGTTGGAACGTCGGATTGGCGAGCATCGCGATGCGAGTCGCCGCAGGGACCGCTTCCTTCAGCAGCTCGAGCATCTTGGCATAGACCCCCGCGCCGAGGCCGCCCATCCCCGTGACATTGCCGCCCGGCCGAGCCAGACTTGCCACGAAGCCGGCCCCCACCGGATCGCCGACGTAGTAGAACACGATCGGGATCGTCGTGGTCGCGTCCCTGGCTGCCGTCGTCGGCGGCGTCCCGGCACAGACGATCAGATCGAACTTGCGCTGCACCGCCTCGAGGGCGAGGGCGGGAAGTCGCTCGCTGTGCCCCTCGTACCGCAGGTTCTCGACGCTGAAGTTCTGGCCTTCGATCCAGCCAAGCTCGCGCATCCCCGCGACAAATTCGGTCCACACTGGACTAGGGGTAACCGATGTACCGCTAAGCCAGGCGATCCGATATACCTTCGCCACTTGTTGTCCCTGCACGGCGAGCGGTGCCGCACAGAACGCAACGATGAACGCTAGCGTGTTGCGCCGGCGCATGCGCGTCTCGTCTCCTGGCAATCGCCCGCCGGCGACTTGTCGCAGGCGGGCGGGTCCGAATAAGCTTACGACCGCATGTAGTCCGTGTCTACTGCGCTTGATTGGACCATCTGTCGTCAACGAGGTGATTCAGTGATGGATCGGCGAACGTTCTGTCAGCACAAAAGCGGCCTGCAATCTTCATCGGATCGCCAAGCACCCACACGCTGAAGGGACGTGTCGCGAGCACCGAAGGCGGCTGTCAGTGCCGCTCGGGGCTGTTGTGCTGGGCAGGGTAGGCATTGTCCGACACGGGAATGCAGCGATCGCCGATGCCGCCGGCGGCGCGCGCGGCCTACATTGGCCTCGTTCGTGACGGAGGCAAAATGCCCACTTGGTATATTGGCGCAGGATTGCGTTTCTTCGCGGCAGCTGTCATTGCGGCGCTTTTCCTCGTTGCATTGGCGCCGCTCGGCACCATTCGCCTGCTGGGCGCGATCGCATTAGTGTGCGCGACTGCTGGTGTGGCGCTGCACCTTTACGCGATGCACGTCGGCGATCCCCGGGCGCTGACCGCGCTGCGTCAGCGGCTGTATTCGACACTGACACGCATGCAGACCGCGTAGCGCTGGACAGATGGAACTGACCGTCTATCACTGGATACTCGTCGCCGCATTCGTCGGCATCGTGGTCTGGGCGTTCGGGAGCAAACGCAAAGCGCGCTTTGAGAAGGACGCCAGGATTCCTTTCGACGACGACCGGAAAGGTTGAGCAGCGAGCATCGCGAGGGCGCCCACCTGACGACGCGTGCCAGCATACACGTCGCGGTCGCGCGGCTCGATGGCTTGCGCCGCGCCCACGACCCGACAAGAAGCAGGGTAAGCACGGATGACGCGCGCGGTGGTACATCCGCGCGGGATGAACGCTGATGCTCGTCCGATGGACAGCGCACGCTTGAGGCCACCCCCGAGTTCGTCGTCACACCCTTGCATCTCTGCTTTCAGCGGATCAATGAGTATCTAGAATTGAAGCGCACGGCCCCCGGACCAGGTAGGTCGACGGACGACAACGGAATCGAAATCCGTCCGACTTTTCCACGGCCAGAAGCGACGTAGCTTGTAGCGTAGGAACGTGGGACTTCTTCTCTGCGCTAGCGCACTTGGTCGGAGGAAAAAATGTTCAGAAACTCGGCAAGATCCATTGCTATGCTTACGGTGCTCGCAGCGGCGGGCTGCGCTTCAGTGCAACCTGGAGATCCGGTGATGGAAGATGCGCGACTATCCGTAAATGCGGCGCGCAGCAACCCGCAAGTAGCTTCGTACGCTCCGTTGGAACTCGCTCAGGCCGTCGATACGTTGCGTCAAGCCGACGATCTGGCCGCCCGGGGTGGCCGGATCGGGGAGGTTCACCAGCTAGCGACGCTTGCAAGCCAGCGCGCTGCACTCGCTCAACAGGTCGCGCGAACGCGCGGCGACGAAGCAGTGATCATGGCGCAGCGGAAAGCCACCGAGGCCCAGTTGACGGCTGACCTGAGCCGGCGGCAGGCGGAGTCGGCGCAAATCCAGGCGGCTGTTGCGCAGCGCCAGGCAGAAGAGGCACAGCGGGTTGCTTCCGCCATGCGCGCTGATGCTTATTTGCCGACGACGTATGACTACCGCAGACGTGAGAACGAGCGCTTGTACGAGGCAAATGTGACTTACGTCCGTGCCGTGGTCGGCCCACCACAGCAGCGCTGCTGGGTGGAGCCCGCGCTGGTCGACAACAGCAGTCGCTGCTGGCGTGAACATTCCTGGCGCCATCATAGGCGGTGCGATCGGCGGCATTATCGGCCACCAGATTGGCGGCGGCCGCGGGCAGGACATCGCAACGGGGATCGGTGTCCTGGGCGGTGCTGCGGTAGGCGCAAGCGTCGGTCGTGGCTCGGAGGGCCTGGTTTACAGTCAGAATGTCCAGCGCTGCGAGTATGTGCCGGCGTCGGCGCGGGCGGACTATTGGGATGTCACGTATGTCTTCGCCGGATATGAGCATCGCGCGCAGATGACGGCGCCGCCGGGACCGACGATCTTGGTTAACGCGCAAGGCGAACCGAGGGTGTGATCGGAAGCTCCATCGCACGCATAGGAAAACGATGACGTGCAGGGAGCTGGGCGGAACATGCGACCAGAAGTTGTCGCCCAACTCCTGGGAAGAAATGGCATAGATGATGACTAAGCACGTGATGGAAACCCATCTGGATGTGGCAAAGAAGATGGAGCAGATGCGCGACGAAGATCCCAAGAAGTGGGGCAAAGAAATGAAGCCGAAATGGGAGGCCACGGCCGAAGCCTAACCCGCGGCTCGTCCGGAGGCGGCGATCGCCGCTCGACGCCAAGCGCTTACGTCACACGCGGTGGATTGATCTACCCGTGGCGACGACGGCCGCAATTCTCGTACCGCTATACTTGCTGATGACGGCCTGGCGGATTTTACTGCGACGTCCAGGTCCACAAAGCAGTGCCGGTTCGCGTAAACGTGCGACATGGCCACGCAGGCGCAGAAACTCGATGTCCTGGCTGGAGAGGCACCCTGTTGTCCGGTGATTGGGTAAAGCGCGACGACGCGCGCCTCGAGCTGGTCGAGCGTTTCTTCGCTGGCACGGGCGCAACGTACGACGCGATGGTCTATTGGGCGACGCTCGGCATCGATGGCCGGTGGAAGAAGCGCATGCTCGCGCGCATTCCCGAAGGCGAAGGGCCGGTGCTCGATCTCGGTTGCGGTACCGGTATCTCGACACTCTCGATAGCGCGCCGGTTTCCGGGCCGCCATGTCGTCGGCGTGGAGTTGCGCGAGGAGTATCTCGAGATTGCCAGAAATAAAACGAAGCGCGCCGCGGTCGGCAACGTCGAGTTCGTGCTGAGCCGCGCCGAGGATTTCGGAAGCGCGCTGCGCTTCGACTGCGTCACTTCGTCGTACTTGGCGAAGTATGCCGATCTACCCCGCCTCACGCGCAACAGCCGCGCGATGCTTCGCCCGGGTGGCCTGCTGATGATGCACGATTTCACGCTGCCGCCAAAGCGCTCGCTGCTCGCGGTGTGGCGCCTCTACTTCCTCCTGATGCGCAATACGGTTCCGCGCGCGGTTCCCGAATGGAAGACGATCTACGACGGCCTGCCGCGGCTGATCGAGGAATCCCGCTGGCTTCCCGAGCTGCAGGACGTGCTCGCAGGTAACGGCTTCGCGAACGTGAAGGTCGACTACCAGACGTTATACGGATCGGCGATCGTCACCGCGGTCAGGTGCTGATACACGTGGGAGGCGGTCGCAGGCGGGCTTCCCCACGCGGCCGTATGTGCCGCTGGAGCCCGACCAACATGTCGCGACGCGCGCGAGCCGCGCCCGGTCAAACGCCGCAATTGACCGCGATGGCGTCTGCATCGCGCGACCGCCGGGCGGCCGCGACCATCGGCCCGACGATCGCGGCGGGCAGGCAACGCAACGATCGCGTGCGCGGACGTGCGGCAAATCGGTCGAGCGCCGCTTCCGCGAGTGCAACCCGCCGCTCGATTGCCGCTTCCATTGCCCCTGCGATTCGTACGACGTCACCGATGGGATCTGGAGCAAGATTGCCCACCGCCGCGACGCACGGCGGGCCGAAACAGGCCGCAAGCGTCGTCAGTGTCACGCGCTGCTGCGGCGATAGCGCGGCCACGTCCCGGCTCACTGTGTCCTCGAGGTCGTCAGCGATCTGAAACGCCTCGCCCAAGTGCGCGCCGAAATCGAACGCCGCACGACGGTGCGCCCGCGGCGCTTTGGCCGCGATCGCGCCGAGCTGTGCGGCGGCGCCGAACAGCGCGCCGGTCTTCAAGTGAATCGTGCGCTCGTACAGCGGACGCGCGAACGCGTCGTTTACGACGATCGCTCGGAGATCGCCCGGCTCCAGCGGCTCGTGGTACGCGCCGGCAGCGAGCATCGCAATCGCACGCGACAGCGCGAGCACCGCCTCGTTGCCGATTTCTGCGCTGCGCGCGAGCGCGGTAGCGAAGATCACATCACCGAGCAGCACCGCCCGGCGACCACCATGCACGGTCCACGTCGCCGGACGGTCGCGGCGGGTGCGATCGCCGTCGACGAGGTCGTCGTGGACCAATGATGCAGCGTGGATGCACTCGACCGCGACCGCGCTCGGTAATGCCACAGCGAACGGGCCTCCGAGCGCGTCGCACACGGCGAGTGTCACGCAACCGCGGATCTTCTTGCCGTCACCGACAAGCGCGGCGATGATCTCGGCGTCCGCGGCAGGCAGGTCGCGAAAGAACGCGCGCGTCAATGGCTGCAGCTCACGCGTCAGTTGGAAGCGCAGCCCTTCGAAGTAACGCGCGAACGGTTCGCTCACCCGTTCCATCGCATTGCCGCCAGCCCCGCACCAAGGAGCAGCACGCCCCCGCTGATGCACTTGAGGATCGCCTCGAGCGGCGCGACCCAAGGCGACGCGCCTTCGCCCGCGCGCTTCAGGGTCTTGTAGGGACGCGACGCCTTGATCTCGACGAGGCTGAGCATCGCGCTCGCCGCCGCCATGATGACCGCCGATGCGGCGAGCGTATTGGTCTGGAGCACGTAACCCGCGACGACCGGCAGCGCGCCCCAGGAGAACGCGAACCATGCGTCGGTATGAAAGCGCCCTCCGAACCATTCGAGATTGTAGGCGAGTACGAAGAAGCCCTCCGCGATGGCAATCGGCCATAGCCACGGCGTAAATACGATCATGTAGTACGCGCCGATCAGATAGGCGCCGGCGAGGGACGCGGTGCCTAGCCGCCACAATTGCCGCACGGAGAACACGTTGCCCCACGGTTTCTCCGCTCGACTGCCGAGCGCGTCGAACGCATGGGCGCCGACACCCAGAGCGAGCAGGTAGATGACCAGCATGGCGGCGACACGATCCCAGTGGACGCGCGGCGCGAGCATCGCGCCGATCACCGTGTACGCGAGCACCATGCCGGTATACGGAAGAAAGAGCAGCCCGATGAAGGTGCGAAATTTCGCGGGCCCGAAGCGGGGCACGAACCATTCCGTAGTACGGTCCGGCGCAGGCTCCGGGTGCGAACCATGTTCATGCATGGGGCGGGTCGCGCGTGGCGGCGTCATCGTGCGCAGTGTTATCGAGATAGCCGGGTCCATCATGCGCGACGAGACTCCGAAACGTCAATCTGGGCGGCCCTCCCGCGCAATGATCGCTCTTCGCGGGTGCAACGTGCGTTAGGCCACGCCGATTCACGGTGCACAGGCCAACAAGGTAAACATGGTGTGGGCCGGGGTGATTCCAGGTGCGCCGATTGCGCCATTGAAAGTCCGCTATCGAGCGGACTGGCCTGGGAGGGCTTGCGGTCGAACGCCGACGTTGATAGAGCTGGCGAAAAGCGTAGCATTGTCGTCCCGACATTGATCACCCCGGAGTTGCCATGCCCCATCGATCAGTCAGGGATGTGATCGCGAACCAAAGGCCGCTCACTGCGCCAGGCAACACGACGATCGTCGTGGCGGCGCGGCTCATGAAAAAACACGGACGTGGTGCGCTGATGATCGTCGAGGATGGCCATCTCGCCGGCATCTTCACCGAGCGCGACGCGGTGTTCCGCGTCCTCGCAGAGTCGCGCGACCCCAAGACGACGCGCGTGGCTGACATCATGACGCCGAAGCCGAAGACCATTGGTCCGGACAAGGCTGTCGGACACGCGTTGCTGATGATGTACGACGGCGGATTCCACCATGTGCCGGTCGTCGAGCGCGGGAAACCGCTCGGCATGATCTCGGCCCGGGATGCGCTCGGTCCGGAGCTGCAGGAATTCCAAGGCGAGCTCCTGAAGCGCGAACACATCGGCGAGGTGATGGGCTGAACCCCGCGTCACGCTATGGGCTCGAGCCAAGGCGCTCATTTCCCGCAGATCAAGTTCGGTAAGCGCCTGCCATCTGGAACGGCGACTTTCCGGCAACTAGCCCGCGGGGCCGAAAGTCCGCAACTGTTGTATTGAATGGTAGATCGGGACAGGGGAAGGGCCCGACCAAATGCCCCGGTAGTCACCGCGACATGATCGACGAAGGATCGCCTACATGTACACCGTTCCCGGCGTGCGGAAGACCTGGCGGGTGATGGACTTGGTCTGGCCGACCGTGACCGGTGGCTACGCCAGGCCCGCGGCCTTGCGCAGCGCCGACGTCCAGCGCGCGGCGAGGTCCTGTCGATTGAACCACGACTTACCTTCGAGTCGGCTTTTCACGTAGCCGGGCGCCAATTCCTCGGCGAGCGCAATCATCCGCCGCGCCTCGTCGAGTTCGCCCAGTTCTGCAAGGCAGACGATGAGTACGCCGTAACGCTGGCCGAAGGTCGCCGTGCCCGAGATGGCCTCGCGCGCGTACGGCAATGCGGTGGCCGGATCGCCACCGACCCAGTGCGCGAGCGCCAGCGCCCACAGCACCACCTGGCGGTCGCGCCCTATCGGCATGCGCAACAGCGCGTCGTGCGCATGGGCGATCGCGTCGGCGGCCAGGCCGTCGTTCGATTCGGCCCAGCTCAACATGCTCGCGACCATCGGGTCGTTCGGATTAAGGTCGAGCGAACGTCGGAACAGCTGGCGCGCATCGTCGCCGCGGTGCTGCTTTATGGCGATGTTGCCGAGCCGCAGGTAAGCGACGTGGTTGCCCGGCTCCATCTCGGCGAGCCGCTCCGCTGCCGCCTGGGCTTCCTCCAGAGCGCGCTGCATCGCGTCCGGTGCGAAGTTCGCGAGGTCGGACAGTCGCAACGAAGTGAGTGCGAGCACATCGAACGCGCGAGGCGACACCGGTTCCGTGCGTGCGGCCTCGCGCGCGACATCGAACGCGTCCTGCATCCGCGCACCGTCACTGACGCGCCACGCCTGCTCGCAGAGCGCGAGCGCGCGCAGCGCGAGATCGTAGCTGCGCGTGAACGTGCGCCCCGGCTGGCGCGCCCGTACGATCTCGACGTCGCGGATCTTTGGCGCCACCGCGGAGACGATGCGGCCCGCGATTTCGTCCTGTACGTCGAGCACGTCGGCCAGCGTCCGGTCGAAGCGCTCGGCCCACATCTGCGTGCCGCTCGCGGCCTCGACCAGCTGCGCGGTCACACGCACACGTTCCCCCACGCGGCGGATGCTTCCTTGCAGCAAATACTCGGCCCCGAGGGCGGCCCCGACACGCTGCGAGTCGCTTTCGCTTCCGCGCATGGTGAAACTCGCGTTGCGCGCGATCACCAGCAGCCCCTGGAACCGCGACACCGCGGTGATGATCTCCTCGGTGATGCCGTCGGAAAAATAGTCCTGCGACGCGTCTCCGCTCAAGTTCGTGAACGGCAGTATCGCGAGCGACGGGCGGTCCGACGCGGGCGGGTGTGGCGGGAGCGCAGCCTGAGCAGGCCCGACCGCGGGCGAGTGCTCGCCGGCTGACGGCGGTGCTAGGCGCCAGATGCGCACCGGGCGCACGATGTTGCGCAGCGCGTGCTCGCCGCCATCGGCGAACCGCAGCGACGGAAGCCGGTCCCGGACCTGCTCGTGCACGGCTCCCGAGATGCAGAGGCCGCCAGGCTCGGCGAGCTGCTCCAGCCGCGTCGCGATGTTGACGCCATCGCCGAGCAGATCGTTCCCGGAGACGACCACGTCGCCCACGTGGACGGCGATTCGCAGTGCCATGCGGCGGTCGACAGCCGCGCCCTCCCGTGAGGGCACTAGCGCCTGTTGGATCCGCGCCGCGCAGCGGACCGCCTCGACGACGCTCGGGAACGCGGCCAGCAAGCCATCGCCCGTGGTCTTGAATACGCGTCCGCCGTGCTCGGCGATCGCCGGATCGACAACAGTCACGCGGAGCCGTTCAAGTGCTGCGAGTGTGCCTTCCTCGTCGGCGCCCGCGAGGCGGCTGAACTCGGCGACATCGGCGACGAGGATCGCGGCGAGGCGGCGCTCCATGGCGTTACGCAAACGGTGGACGGATGCGTCAGACTACTCCAAAGATAGCGTTGATGGGCCTCACCCTTGAGGCGTTGGCTCGCCAGGATTAGTAAACGCGGGCAGCCGCCACCAAGTGCGACGGATGGCCCAGCGGGGACGCGGTGCGCGATACGGTACGCATCAGCGAGCACTCGGTTCGCCGCCACAAGCAGCCGCCGGAAGTGATGCCGGCGATGGTAGGTCGATCACGCTAGCGCCGACACTGACGCTGGGCCTCGTGAACACCCGTTCAGCGCCTACAGACTGCGTGCTCTCACCGGAGCCGGCCGTCCGCCAATCTTGCGCTATCGTCCCGGGGATCCGCCTCGGCACCGCGTAGACGGTGAGTCTTCGGCGCTCGCTCGCCGCTTGACCGACACCACCAAAACCAAAAGCCTAGCCTTCGTGTGGTTGGAGCTCCTATCGTTCCAGAGCTGAGCAGCAGAGTTGGGGGTTCGCCGCCAGGAAGCCGAATCAGACTGTGGCGGTCTTGAACTTGCTATGTTCAATAATCTCGCAAAACACGCGCAACAACTGCGGATCATGCTTTTCCCCGGCTTCGTCGCGTAATATCTCCATGATTTCCGCATGTCTTTTCGCGCGGCTGTACGACCGCGTCACGGCCATCGCGTCGTAGCTGTCGGCGATGGCGACGATGCGGGATTGGATAGGGATCGCTTCCCCGGAGCGACCGTCCGGGTATCCTCGGCCATTGTGGTGCTCATGGTGGTGCCGAACTACCAGAGCCACCTGGCGCGAGCCTTCGAGTTCGGTTGCGAGCAATATCTTCTCGCCAATCTCGGAATGTTCCTTCATTGTCTCCCACTCGGGCCCGTCCAATTGCGAGAGCTTGCGAAGGATATGGTCAGGCGTTCCGATCTTGCCGATATCGTGCAACGACGCGCCAATCCTGAGAATGTCCAGTTCTTCCGTTGACAGGCCGCAATGCATCCCCATCGCTTCGCACAGAGCGAGTACACGCTCGGAGTGGAACCGTGTCATAAGATCGCGATATCCCAGCGCCACTGACAACGCCTTAGTGTACTTGTGCAGCGTGGCGAAAATTGATTCCGCGGCCATAGTGGATATCACTGAAAGGATCTACTCCTCAGTTTAGCCGATGCCGGCGTTACAGGCAGCTGGGCGCGGCCAGCGATGAAATCCGGCAATCCCGATCGGGCCAATCCTCGCTTCAAAGCCTCGGCGTATGCTCTCGATTCTTCGGCTAAACGAGCGGCGTGATCGGTCGGGCTGCAATTGCCTAATTCCGCGGTCCTCGAATATCACCGTCGCAGCAAGCACCGCCTCGACCGGTACGCGCCCGGCCCCGGCGGGCTGGATTGGGCCAATCAACCCGATCCGTTTCGGATCTATTCGGACGCGCCGGCGATCAAGCTGCCCCTGGCCGCGGATGCCCCGCCCACACGCTACGCCGCTCTTCGGCGGGGCGAACTGCCGGCAATGCAGGCGTTCGACGTTCGCAGCGTTGCGGTCCTGTTCGAGCTCTCTCTCGGCTTGTCGGCTTGGAAATCGTTCGGCGGCAATCGATGGGCGCTGCGTTGCAATCCCTCTAGTGGCAATCTGCATCCCACGGAAGGCTATCTGTTGTGCCCGAATCTTCCCGGACTGCCGGCGGGTGTCTATCACTATGTGAGCCGCGATCACACGCTTGAACAACGGGCCGCACCAGACCATCCGCGCTGGTCGGCCGCGTTCGAGAGCGGCGGCGTCGTGCTGGGCCTTGGCTCGATCTACTGGCGCGAGGCATGGAAGTACGGAATGCGGGCGTGGCGTTACTGCCAACACGATTGCGGGCATGCGATCGCGGCGCTCTGCTACGCCGCGGCCGCGCTCGGCTGGGAGACGCATCTGCTTGCCTCGGCCGGCGATGAGCTCGTGTCCGCGTTGCTCGGGCTTGATCGCGAGGCGGATCTTGGCGGTGCCGAGCGGGAGGCCCCGGATACGCTGCTTTGGATCGGGCAAGAAGGCTCGAGACCGCAACTCGAGCACATGCGCGAGCTGCTACGCGATGCGACCTGGTCCGGTCGCGCCAATCACTTGAGCGCGGAACACGTGCCGTGGCCGGACATCGATTCGATTCATAGCGCCACGCGAAAGCCAGCTACCTTGGAACCGGCGGCCTACCGCCCGGCGCCGCTGCCGCTGCCCCGCGATCCCGTCCTCGATCCGACGTTCGCGACAATCTCCCGGCAGCGCCGCAGCGCGGTCGACTTCGACGGGGAAACGCACATCGGCGAGGAATCGTTGTTCGCAATGCTCGACGCGCTCATGGTGCGCGTCAACACGCCACCCTGGAACGCGCTCGCTACACCGCCGCAGGTGCACGCCGCCCTGATGGTGCATCGCGTGGCGGGGCTCGATCCCGGGTTGTACGTGTTCCTGCGACAGCCATCGGTGCTTCCCGATCTCAGGTCATCGATGCGCCACGAATGGCTGTGGCAGAAGATAGGTCCCGCACACCTGGCGCTGTATCTGCTGTTGCCGTACGACCTACGCGCCATCGCAAAAACGATCTGCTGTCACCAGGACATTGCGGCCGACTCGTGTTTTGCCCTCGGTATGCTCGCGCACGTCGAACTCGCGCGCGAGGAGCCGTGGCGTTACCGTCATTTATTCTGGGAATGCGGAATGCTCGGACATGCGCTCTATCTGGAAGCGGAAGCGGCGGGCGTGCGCGCCACGGGAATTGGCTGCTACTTCGACGACGAGATGCACAGACTGCTCGGGATCGATGACGATCGCTGGCAAAGCCTGTATCACTTCACGGTGGGCGGTCCCATCGAGGACACGCGCCTCGTTACGTTGCCGCCTTATGCCTTTCAGCCCTGATCCCCGGTTTCGACGCGGCAAGAACGATCTACCGGCCCCGGCCGGATGTCTGTAGCATCAGGGCTCCGGGCGCATCGCCCGGTACCGAGAGGGCGAGGTCGATGGAGCGCAGGCTCGCCGCCATCCTGGCAGCCGATCTGGTGGCCTACAGTCGACTGATGGGAGTCGACGAGGAGGGGACGCTGGCGCGACTCGGCGCGCTCCGGGCCTCGCTGGTCGAGCCCGGGATCGCTGCCCATCGCGGCCGCATCGTCAAGACGACCGGCGACGGCTTCCTCGCCGAATTCGCCAGCGCACTCGACGCGGTGAATTTTGCGGTGGCGCTGCAGCGGGATCTCGCCCTGCAGGCCGAGCGCGAGAGCGACCGCCCGCCGCTGGCGCTGCGCATCGGCATCAATGTCGGCGACGTGATCGTCGAGAGTGGCGACATCTATGGCGACGGGGTCAACATCGCCGCCCGGCTGGAAGGCATCGCCCGATCGGGTGGCATCTGCATCTCGCGCACCGTCCGCGACCAGCTGCGGGGCGAGTCCGGCTTCGGCTTTCGGCCCGACGGTGCGCACAAGCTGAAGAACATCGATCGGCCGGTCGATGTCTGGCGCTGGGAGCCGGGCGCGGCCGGAAAAGCACCGGAGCTTCCCGGGGACGTGGCGGACGCAAGGCCCGCCATCGCCGTGCTGCGGTTCCAGAACATGGGCGGCGACCCGGAGCAGGACTATTTTGCCGATGGGCTCGCCGAGGACCTGATCACTTCGCTCTCGAAGCTCGCCCAACTCACCGTCATCGCCCGCAACTCGAGCTTCAGCTATAGCGGCCGCGCAGTGAAGGTACAGGAGATCGCCCGCGACCTAGGGGTGCGCTATCTGGTCGAGGGCAGCGTGCGCCGGGCGGGCAGCCGGGTGCGGGTTACTGCACAACTCATCGATTGCCAGGATGGCAGCCACCTCTGGGCCGAGCGCTACGACCGCGAACTAACCGACATCTTCGAACTCCAGGACGAGGTGACGCGCGAGATCGTAGGCTCACTCTTGGTCAAGCTGGCCCCCGCTGAAGCGAAGCGGCTCAAGACGCAGGGCGCGGCCAGTGTAGAAGCCTACGAGCTGTTCCTGAAGGGGCGCGAGCTCCACTACCGGTACACGCGCGCGGACAACGCCGAGGCGCGCGCACTGCTGGAAGCGTCGCGCCGCCTCGATCCCGGCTTCGCGCCCGCCGCGGCGTTTCTCTGCACCGTCCTGATTGCCGCCTACATCAACGCCTGGGTTGATGATCCGGAAGCGGCGCTCGCGACCGCTCATGACATCGGCTGCGAGGCCGTGGCGCTCGACCAGGGCCTGCCCTACGCGCATGTTGCGCTCGGCAATGCCTGCCTCTGGATGCGCCAGCACGAGCGGGCGCTGGCCGAACTTGCCGAGGCGATTGCTGTCGACCCGAACTTTGCCGATGCCTACATGTTGCTTGGCTGGGCACTGCATTTCGCTGGGCGACCGGAGGAGGGCATCCCACAGATCGAGCGGGGGATGCGGCTCGATCCGAATTACGCGCCGCTCCGCTCGCACTGGCTGGCGCAGGCGCTTTTCTTGGCCGGACGCTTCGAGGAGGCAGCCGGGCAACTGCGCAAGCGTCTGACGAGCCAGCCTCATTCGGACGTGTCGCGCGCGCTGCTGGCGTCGGTCTACGGTCATCTCGGCATGCCCGAGGCGGCGCAGGCGGAATGGGCGGAGCTGCTGCGGATCGAGCCGGACTTCTCGGTCGAGCGTCGCCGGCGCATCATGCCCTACCGGAACGCAGCCGACTTTGACCGTTTTCCGGAGGGGTTGCGCAAGGCCGGGATCGCGGCCTGAATGGCTGGCTCATACGGGAAAAAGTTCGACCTGACCAGCCGCAAGGCGGTGGTAGGTAGTTGCTCAATGCCTCGCGCCCTTCTCTCCGCCCCACCCGGATCAATTGCAACAGAGAGGCGCCGAGCGTCTATCGGTACTGAGCGAGCCAATCGACGATCTCTTGCTTCGCGTCGGCGACGCATTCGCGCTGCGGAAAATGCCCGGCGCCAGGAATCAGCCGCCGCTCGTAACGTCCTGTGAAGTACGCTTCCTTGCCTTCGCTCATCCGCGGCGAATTCACAGGGTCCAGTGCCCCGTGCAGCGTCAAAGTGGGCACGCGTTGTTTCGGCGCAGGGTCGAAACGCGCTTCCAGCTCCGCATAGCGCGGGTCGCCCGGCGCGTGACCCCAGCGCGCGCGATACGAGTGCAGCGTGACTTCCGCCCAATCGGGATTGTCGAAGGAGACCGCGGTGCGCTCGAATTCGGCGTCATCGGGCTTGTACGCGACGAACCATTCATTCCAGATGTGACGTGTAAAGGCGCGTCGATCCTCGCGTACCAGCCTGTCGCCGCGCGGCGTAGCCATCAGCCAGTGATACCAGTAGTTTTGCGTCTGCCGATAGCCCAGGACTTGGCCGGGATGATTGGTACCGTATCCGACCGAGAGCGCGACGCAGGCAGCGACTCGCGGTTCGTTAAGCGCCGAGGCGATGTACGCCGCGCGCGCGCCCCAGTCGTGCCCGACCAGCGCGTGTCGGCGGAGACCGAGCGCGGTGGCGAAATCGACGAGATCCTGTCCGAGCGCGACGAGTTGTCCACTGCGGAACGTGTCGTCACGAAGAAAGCGCGTCGGCCCACAGCCGCGCAGCCAAGGCGCGAACGTGCGGAAGCCTGCCGCATGCAACGAAGGCAACACACTGTCCCAGGTGCGCACGTCGTCCGGCCAGCCGTGAACGAGCACCACCGGAAAGCCATCGGCGGGGCCGGCGACTTCGAAGGCGACGCGAAGAAGCGGTGTCGTGATGAACTGGGTTGTAATCGCCATTGTCCGGATACGGAAACTCGAGTCGAAGATTACAGCAACCTTCCGCAGCAGGTACATCGGTTCTGGGGCGCGTTCGAGGCAACGACCGCACCGGTCTGCGTGCACCAATCGACCGATCGCGTTCCACGGACCGGCATGAGGCCGCAAGCCCGCCCCGGAACGCCGCCCGTCCTATCGTCCTGCCATGCCGCCGCGACATGCGGCCTGCGAGGGAGTGCGCGACGAAGCGGACCTCGCCCATTGCTGGGAGAGAGCCGCCAGTGGCCGGTTTGGGTCGCATCCAACCCGATGCCGATGTCGTCGTGCCACCAAGAGCTGCTGATCCACACCAGCGGCAACTGACCATATCGACTCCAGCGACCCGATTCGCGGCGCCGATCATGCTTGTACCAATGCAGTGATCGTAGTGTAATGGAGATCGTCTACGCGCGAACCGGATCACCGAATCCGGATTGGCGTTCAGACGATAACTCACAAGGGGATCGAATATGCATGCGGTCGTTAGAAACTACTCGGGTGCTGGCGCTAAGCAGCTTTTCGACTTGTTGGAGCAGCGCAAGGTCGAGGTCGAATCCGTCATCCGGAAAGTACCCGGCCTCGTGAGCTACACGCTGGTGCGCAGTGGCGAGGGCGGTATGTCGGTGACGGTTTGCAACGACAAGGCAGGCGCCGACGAGAGCGTGAAAGTCGCGCGCGAATGGATCCAGAAGAATGCCTCGAATATCCACGCCAACCCGCCGATGGTCACGGAAGGTCCGGTCATCGTAGAGATCAGATAGCCCGCGCCGCGGATCTGACTCGGTAGAGTGACTGGCGGAGTGCCGCCAGCAAAATTCTTTCACGAGAATCCTCCACGCTGCGCTGTTCGCATTCATTGCGAACCGCGCGGCGTTTTTTGTGGGATTGTTGGACGTCAACGATCAGGCCGCAGGTAAACAACATAAGAACGGACGGAGCACACCGATGAAGCGAACATGGCCCCGCGCCTTCCGGCGCAGCCTTTTTGGGCGGCTTTGTATCTGTGCGGTGACGGTGATGTTCTACGGCTGCGCCAGTACGGCGCCGCCCCCGCCGGACGTAAGTCAGCTATTGGCCGCTGGATTCAAGGTGGTCGCGGCGAAAACCATGCAGCAGAAGGAACATCTGCAAACCCTCTCACCTGGGAAGATAACGGAGTGGCAACGGACTGGCATCCACTTCTACGTCTACCCGGATGCCGCCAAGGACCAGCTCCTTGTCGGGACGGAGAAGGAGTACGCAGCGTACCGACGCCTCCACCCAAACGGCGCGCCTACGCTAGCCCAGCAGCGCGCAACCGACATGGCTTCCTATGACAAGCAGGATGCAGCCATGCAGATGTATACCGCCCGCGACCTGGCGGACCCTTACTATTTCTGGGAAAGCTTCGATGGCCTCGGGTGGCGGTGATCGATGCGGCAATCGTTCTCGACTCCGAGTCAGCGTGGTCGAGTCGCTGCGTTCGCAGCGCGATCGCGAAGCGGGTGTTTATGCCGGTCGAATCCTAAAGGGCGCCATGCCCGCGGACCTGCCAGTGCAGCAACTGGCGCTTGTTGAGTTTGTCGTAAACGTCAAGACCTCCAAGGCGCTCGGCCTCGCAATTCCGCAATCCCTATTGTTGCGCGCGAACGAGGTGATTCAGTAGCTGGCGCATCCCGAAGCCGCCTGCGCGTGCGGCCGGCTACGTGAACCGGATTGCCTGCTCCTTTCAAGGGGCGGGCCGAGGTCCGGGTCGCAGGTTCACCATGGCAAGACCTCGCCGTTCTGGTGCAGGAATCGTCCGGTGGTCTCTAGCCGGAGCTCGTCGATGCGCTGCAGGAGTCCACGGACCGACTCGTCGGTCTCGATCATGCCGTGCCCGCGGGTCATCTCGGTGCGCACAGAGCCTGGATGAAGGATGACTACGGCGATTCCTCGCGGCTTGAGGTCGTGGGCCAGGGAGACGCCGGCCGCGTTCAGGGCTGCCTTGCTCATGCGGTAGCCATAGTACCCACCGGAGCTATTGTCGCCAATGGAGCCCATGCGACTGGTGATGAGCGCAATTTTCGAGCCTGCGTGCAGGCGCGAGGCGAGCGCTCGAGTGAGAAAGAGGGGCGCCATGGCATTGAGCTCGAATTGCGCGCGCACCTTGTCCAAGTCGACATCTTCGAGAGAATCGCCATGGAGCATGCCGGCGTTCTGGATCAGCAGGTCGATGTCATCGCGGGCGAGCCGCTCGGAGAGCCGCGACCACGCCCCGGGCTCGGTAACGTCGATTGCGCTTTCGACTCGCACTCCCAGCGCGTCGAGCTCGGTCGATCTCCGGCGACATACGGCAACGACGCTCGCTCCCCGCGCCTTGAGCTGCCGCGCGAGGTCGAGACCGATCCCCCGATTTGCACCCGTGACGACTGCAATCCCCATAGCATTCCTCCTCCTCGATCGGACTCGAGCCCGGCGCGTACGTGCCGCGCGCTTGCAGCCAGACGTCTGGCCGTAACCATCAGTTGGTCCACGTCGACCGCCAAGATGGCTTCGCCTTCGGCGTAGTGCCCTGTTCAGGTTCGTTTCAGGTTTCGCGTTTAGAGTCGCCCCAGCAGCGTCGTGGTCATCGACGAAACTTCGACTCGAACCGCCAAACTCCGCCGATGAAGTAGGTCGCAGCGGCGTGCGGCGGACAGTGCCCCAAACAGGAAAAGCAAATGACGAAGCCGGCAATCCTAGCAATTCTGAGCCTCGGCTTGGGAACATGCATCGCTGAACCGGCGTTGGCCAGAGACACAACGCCGCCTGTCATCACGGTGACCTTGGCTGGCACGCTTGGAACCAACGGTTGGTATACCAGCAATGTCGGCCTGACCTGGACGGTAAGCGACCCCGAGTCGACCAACATCAGGAAGTCCGGTTGCGACACCGTGTCGCGGACGACGGATACGTCCGGCACGACGTACACGTGCAAGGCGAGGAGCGCCGGCGGCACCAGCAGCAAGTCGGTGACGATCAAGCGTGATGCAACCCTGCCGACGGTGACAATCAACACTCCCGGATCCGGCGCCAGCTACACGCTTAACCAGTCGGTCACGGCCAGCTTCAGCTGCAGCGACGCGTTGGCGGGAATCGCCACGTGTACAGGTACGGTGGCAAACGGCGTTGCCATCAACACGTCGTCGACCGGTACGAAATCCTTCACGGTCGCCGCTGTCGACCGGGCCGGCAACACGACCACAAAGAACGCTTCCTACAGCGTGAACGGCTCGACTTCATCCGGTACGGGCGGAACGCGTCTGTTCGCCTGGAACGACCTCGGGATGCATTGCATGGACACCGACTATTCGGTCTTCACGCTGCTGCCGCCGTTCAACAACCTGAATGCGCAGCTGATGGTGAACGGCAAGCTGGTCAGCTCCGGCTATACGCTCGAGTACCAATCGGCGTCCGACCCAACCGGCTCGACCAATACCTACAGCGCGGGCAAGACGAACTTCTGGGAGTATTTCTCGGCGCTGTTCGGCCTCGGGACCCTGCCCGCAAACATGGGCATGACCGGCAATCCGACCGCATCCGCCACACCTGCACCGTTGACATGGAATGGGATCGACAAAGACAACTACAACTGGTTCGAAGCCACGGGCATTCCGATCACGCCGGTCGACGATAAGGGTGCCTTCAATCCGTTCCCGATGGTGAAGGTCACGGCCAGGAACAGCAGCAACCAGGTAATTGCCAGCACCAACGCCGTGCTGCCCGTGTCCACCGAAATGAACTGCAACCTCTGTCACGCCAGCGTCACCGGAAGTTCGGCCGCCATGCCGACGGGCGGGTGGGTAAACTCCAACCGGACACCCACCGAGAGAGACTGGAGGTTGAACGTTCTGCGTTTGCACGACCAGAAGAACGCCGGCAACGCAAACTATTCCGCGCTGTTGAGCAGCAAGGGATACGGCACCACCCTGGAGAGCTCGGTGACAAAAGCGGATCCGACCAAGAACAAGCCAATCTTCTGTGATACCTGCCACAACAGCAATGCGCTTTCATACTGGGGTCTCGCCGGCGTGGCGAGCGTGTCGCCGATGACGGCGGCGATGCACAATCGTCACGCCAACGTCACGCTGCCGGGCTCGACGCAGACGCTGGACAGCATCGGTACGCGTGATGCCTGCTACAACTGCCATCCGGGGAAGGAAACGAAATGCCTGCGTGGCGCGATGGGCAATCCGGTCGACTCCAACGGCAAGCACGTCATGGAATGCCAGTCGTGCCACGGGTCGATGGTGACGGTCGGTGGCCAGCGCGACGGCTGGTATGACATGCCGACCTGCCAGTCCTGCCACCATGACGGCATGCGCGAGAAGGTGGCCATCAATCCCGACGGCACGTTCAAGGACAAGACCTTTTCGGACAAGCGCTTCGCGTCCAACGCCGACACGCCTGGCCCGGGTCTCAGCCTGTACCGGTTCAGTGTGGGCCACGGCAACCTGCAGTGCGAGGCCTGCCACAACTCGACGCACGCCGAGTTCACCACCAAAACGGCCGCCAACTCGGTGAACGACAACCTGCGCGCGATCGAGGCGCAGGGCTATTCGGCGGCGATTCGCGAGTGCACGGCCTGTCACGCCACGGAACCGAAGTCCGCAAAGGGTGGCCCGCACGGGATGCACTACCTCGGTTCGTCCTGGGTCAAGGACCACCACGACGTCGTGACCAGCACCAACAAGACCGACTGCCTGTATTGCCACGGCTCGACTTCCGCCGGGTCCGACTTGGCCGTGATCAAGATCGCCAAGACCTTCAGTATCGACGACGGCCGGACGAAGTCCTTCGCTCCTGGAGATCGAGTGACCTGCTGGAGCTGCCACAACGGCCCAATGCGCTGAAGGAGCTGAATCACGGTGGGGCGAGTGGCCCCACGTCCGGGAGAAGCCGGACCGGCCTCACCGTCTTCATCGCCCATCGCGATTTGCGGGCCCTGATTTGTCGGGGCCCGATTTGTTGAAACAACCGGGCCGCTCTGGGTCGAGGCCGCGATCACGCGTGAGCCGAGGTGGATGCGGACGAGCCCCTTCGATCTGCGTCAATGTCGATCCGGCAATCTGTGGGATAGTTGCGCCTGCAACGGCGGCGGTTTCGTCGCCGGAAACGTTCCAACGGATCCGACCATGAAGAAGCTGTTCATCGCACTTGTCGCAACGCTTTCCGCCCACGTCGTCTGGGCCGCTGGTGAGACCGCACCGTCGGTCATGCCCCCCGTGAAGGGGGAAGTGCTCGAGGTGAAGGATGTCGACACCTACACGTACCTGCGGCTGAAGACTGCCAAGGGGGAGACCTGGGCGGCGGTGAACAAGGCCGCGGTGAAGAAGGGTGCGGAGGTGACCATCAACAATCCGATGGTGTTGCAGAACTTCGAGAGCAAGTCGCTCAAGCGGACCTTCGACACCATCGTCTTCGGTACCCTGGCTGGAACCGCAAGTGCCGGCGCAGCCGGTACGTCCATGGTTCCGGGAGCGCCCACGGCCGGGGGCGACCTAAACCAGATTCACGGCAGCTTGGCCAAGACGCCTGACGTTGGCGTGGTGAAAGTAGCGAAGGCCGAGGGCGCCAACGGCCGGACGGTCGCCGAGGTCAACTCCGACCGTCTCGCCCTCAAGGACAAGCCGGTCACGATCCGCGCCAAAGTCGTGAAGGTCACCGCGAACGTAATGGGCAAGAACTGGGTCCATCTGCGCGACGGATCGGGATCGGCGGCAGACAATAGCAACGACATCCTGGTGACGAGCAAGGACGAGCCGAATGTTGGCGATGTCGTCATCGCCAAGGGCGTGGTCAAGACAGACGTAGACCTGGGTTCGGGCTACGCCTACAAGGTTCTGGTCGAGGACGTGTCATTCCAGAAGTAGGTCATCCGGACCGACTCGGGAATGAGACATAGACCCAGGTGGCGTCCCCAAGGAACTTGATAGCAGCACACGCCGATCAACGCGCTCCCGGGAGATACCCTCCGAAAAAGGCTCGCGGTTGTGCTGCGGGCGCACGGGTAAGCCCGAACAAGAAGTCCGCATGGCAGCGAAAGACGCGGTCTCGCCGAGTTCATGCCTCAACGCGCATGATTGTCCTTGGCGACGACGAAGTCGAGCGCAGCCTCGGCCCGCAATCGATCCACCAGCAGGTCGACGAAACTGCGCACCTTCGCCGATGCCTGCCGCCCCTCGAGGTGCATGACGTGGATCGGCAGCGGTGGCGGTTCGAAGGCCGCGAGTATGCGCTTCAGGCGTCCTGCGGCCAGATGCGTGGCGATCTGGTATGACATCAGGCGTGTGACCCCGAAATCGAGGAGCGCCGCGTGTATCGCCGCATCGTTGCTGGTCACGCTAAGGCGAGGACGAACCTTGGCGGTCACGCTTTGCTTGCCGGTGCCGAAGCGCCACTCGATGGATGGCGTTACCGGGCTCGCCGCGATGATGGTGTGATGCGCCAGTTCCGCTGGCCCGCGCGGCTCGCCACGCTTTCTCAGGTACCGTGGCGACGCGCATACGACGCGTCGGACGAAACCCACTGGAATCGCCCGCATCGTCGAATCGGGCAATTCGCCGATCCGCACACCGACATCGAGCCCTTCCTCGAGCAGATTGACGACCCGGTCGACAAATAGTGCAGACACGGAAACGTCCGGGTATCGGACCAGGAAGTCGACGACGCCTGGCATGACGAACAGGCTTCCGAACAGAACTGGAGCCGTCACGAGGAGCTGTCCGCGCGGTAAAGCATGGACGCCCGCAGCCGCCTCGTCGGCCTCGTCGGCCTCCGCGAGGATGCGCCGCGCACTTTCGAGATACCGCGCGCCGGCATCGGTCGTGCGGACGAAGCGAGTCGTCCGGTTGAGCAGTCTGACGCCCAAACGATCTTCCAGCGTCGCGATGGCACGGGTCACCGCCGGCGGCGACAGGCCCAGGCGGCGCGCTCCACCCGCAAAGCCCTGCTCCTCGGCGACTGCGACAAGGACACTCATCAGATGGAATCGATCCATAGCAGTATTCCAATTATCGGAATAATAAATTGCTTTCTGCACATATTCTTCTTGCGCACGGAATTGTGCAAGATACGTCCTGTTCGCGGCGCAACCAACGTCGCGATTCAACCCAAACTCTCCAGGAGAACCGCCATGCCCCGGATCAACATCCCCGCGCTCGACCAAACCCCTGCCGCCACGCGGCCGCTGCTTGATGCCGTCAAGAAGCAGTTGGGGGTCGTTCCCAACCTGATGAAAGTCGTCGGCAACAGCCCGGCGGCCCTCAGCGGCTATCTCGCACTCGGCGGCGCGTTGACCAAGGGTGCGATCGGAGCAAAGACCGGCGAGCGCATCGCGCTTGCTGTCGCCGAGATCAATGCGTGCAGCTACTGTCTCGCTGCCCACACGTACCTCGGCAGGAACGTCGCGAAGCTGGATGACGCGGAAATCGCTGCCAACCGGAAAGGTGCTTCGAACGACCCCAGGGCCGATGCAGCGGTGCGCTTTGCCACGAGCGTAGCCATGGAACGCGGGCACGTTTCCGATGCCGCCGTGCGCGCCGTGAAGGACGCCGGCTACGGGGACGCGGAAGTGATGGAAATCGTAGTTCACGTAGCGCTCAACACGCTGACCAACTACGTGAACGAAGTCGCGCAGACCGAGATCGACTTTCCAGCGGTGGACCTCAAGCGGGCGGCCTGAGGCGTCGGCGTGCTTGAACGATGGGAACGACGCCGGTGGCCCTGGCTGCCGGCTCCTCATCAACGCCAGAATCCGTAGGCCCACCCATGTCGAAGAACCTCCACATTGCCAGCGACATTGCCTTTACGCCCGCCGTCAAAGCAATTCAGGCGCGCAGGGGCTCGCGCGCGGCATACGCGCGGATGGAAGAAGGCCACGGCTGGCGCACGACGATTACGTCCGAGCTCGCCGCCTTCATCGCCGCCCAGACCAGCATATTTCTTGGAACTGCAAACGCCGCCGGCCAACCCTACATCCAGCACCGCGGCGGCCCGCCTGGTTTTCTGCGGGTGCTCGACGAGCACACCATTGCCTTCGCGGAGCTTCGCGGCAATCGACAATTCATCACGCAGGGCAACCTCGCCGAGAATCCCAAGGCGCACCTGTTCTTGATCGACTACGCAAATCGGCAGCGCATCAAGCTATGGGGGAAAGCGCGCATCGTGGACGATAACACTTCATTGCTGGCTGACCCGATGCCGAAGGACGGCGAGGCTCGCGGCGAGCAGGTCCTCGAATTCCGAGTGTTGGCGTGGGACGCGAACTGCCCCAAGCACATTCCGCAGCGCTTCGATGCGCTCGACATTGCGCGAGCGCTCGAGGAGCGCGACCGACGCATCGCCGAGCTCGAGGCGGAAATCCGCCGCCTGTTGAACCTACGGACTCAACACACGTCCGCCTAAGTGGTGGCGCGTTGCGGAGGTCCAGGCGCAGGCGGTCGAAACATCCGCTTTCCAACCAATCTGATGACTGCATAGGGCCGGACCGCCACGGCGCTTTTGGTGCCCGCGACTGAAGAGTCCTCCATGATCAGGTCCCGCAGAACGTGCGGTAGCACGCTGTCACGGCGGCTGGCGCCGGCTCGGCGTAAGGAGCCAGCTCGCCAGCCTCGTCGTACGGCTGCCTGAGGGCATCGAGCAACCGGTCGAAGGGCGCGAGATCGCCGTCGTCCGACGCGGCAGCCAGCGCCTCTTCCACGCGGTGGTTGCGGGGGATCACCCTGGGATTGACGCTGCGCATCGCCCTGGCGCGCTCGATACCGGCCATCGCCGAGCCATGCTCGGCGCTGTCGTCCTCGCTGGCGCAGCGTGCCCGCCAGCGCGCCAGCCATGCGTCGGGTGCGCGCGCGTCGGCGAACAGCGCGCGCAGCGGCGCTTCGTCGCCGGCAGCGGCGTCGGCCAGCCGCCGCCACCCGAGGGTGAAATCCACCCGCTCGGCATGAAGCAGGGTCAACCAGTCCTCGGCCAGCGCGGCATCGGCGCTCGTCGTCGTCCGGTTCGCCTCGACGCAGCCCGAGCTTGGCGCGCTGTCCGCGGAGCAGGTGCCTGCGGTACTGCGCCGGGAACGCACCGATGACCTCGGTGGCCATCGCCGACTGCCTGCTCGGGATCGTCGGACAGCAGGGGCAGCAGCGTTTCGGCCAGGCGTGCCAGGTTCCAGCACGCGATGTCGGGCTGGTTGCCGAAGGCGTAGCGTCCCCGGTGGTCGATGGAGCTGAACACCGTGGCGGGATCGTAGGCCTCCATGAAGGCGCACGGCCCGTAATCGATCGTCTCGCCCGATATCGCCATGTTGTCGGTGTTCATCACGCCATGGATGAAACCCACGTTCATCCACTGCGCGACCAGGGCAGACTGACGCTCGGCCACGGTCTGCAGCAGCGCCAGGAAAGGCTGCGGTGCGGTTACGAGTGCGTGGTCGTGCCGCGCGATCGTGTACTCGGCCAGTTTCCGCAGGCGTTCCACATCACCGCGCGAGGCATAGAACTCGAAGGTTCCGACTCGGATGTGGCTCGCCGCCACGCGTGTCAGCACTGCGCCGGGCAGAACGTGTTCGCGGTACACCGGCTCGCCCGTCGCCGCGACCGCGAGGGCGCGGGTGGTGGGGATGCCCAGCGCGTGCATGGCCTCGCCGACCAGCACCTCTCGAAGCATAGGCCCGACGGCGGCCTTGCCGTCGCCCCCGCGGGCGAACGGCGTGCGGCCCGAGCCCTTGAACGCGATGTCGCGACGGCGTCCCTGCCGGTCGATCACCTCGCCGAGAAGCAGTGCGCGGCCATCACCGAGTTGAGGCGAGAACCCGCCGAACTGGTGGCCCGCATAGGCCTGAGCCAGCGGTTCGGCGCCGTCGGGCAGCGCGTTTCCGGCGAACGTCGCTGCCCACGCAGGGTCATCGAGCGACGTGACGTCGAGGCCCAGCTCTGCCGCCAACGAATGGTTGACGAACAGCAGCCGCGGTGCGGCGCACGGCGACCGGTCGCCAGGGCACGTAGAACCCCTGAAGTTCGCGAGCGAACGAATTGTCGAAACGAAACGCGGCGATTGAAGCCATCGGCTGATATGTTGTGGCGATCTCCAAGTTTGCCACACCGCGCCAAACCCTATCCGGCTACCACCTCGCGGCCGATGAGAAGGCCCGTCCAGACACTCGGACTGATCTTGGGCCAGATGAACAACGCTGTCTCGATGCTCTATCCACCGTCACCGGCGCGCATCAGTAACTCCGCCTGGCAACGTAGCGAGGAGCCTGCCGGGCGGACTGGAACAGAATGTCGGCGGTTGGGATGAGTCCGAGTGCGGCCAACAACGGCCATACCTCGGGCTCGCCGACAGCGGTCGCTCGATGGCGCTCTCGGCCCTGAGAGGACGCGCGCGCGGTACAAGCGTAGGTGTCGACGAGCCCGTTGACCCTCTGAGCGAACGGGCGTAGCGTCGACCTGATCGGCAGTGCGGCGTGCTGACATCGTATTGAAAACCGATCACATTGGAGGGGCGATGAGACGGCTCAATCAGTTGCTCGCGTTAGCACCGGTGCGCTTGGGGCAATTTGCAGCCGAGGCTCTGAGGCAGCTCGCGGCCAGACTTGGCGGTCGCTGACCGGCCAGGAGCAGCCGGTCGTCGCCGTCCCTCAGTTCGCTCCAGCAGTCACTGAGTTTGCTGCGTGTGCCCGATCGCTCCGGGTTCATCCATCTAATCGAGCCTGGCTGATTCAGATGCACTCAGTAGCGCCGGCGCCTCGCGGAACCGCGAAGGGTTAGCCTGAATCTTCGGCGAGGGTCGGCGTGGAATCGGGAGCATACTGCACTGACATGGCGGAACTGGGCGTTCAATAGTGCGTCGCGAGAACGAGGTGAATCAATGATGTCTGATCGCGCGACAAGGTGGCGCATCCTGCTTTGCGTGATCGCCGGCGGCCTCATGGCGGCGTCGCTGAATGTCGGCGCGCAGAGAACGGACAAGGTCGCGCGCATCGGCATGCTCTGCTCCACCCGCTGCGAGGGTACCGGTGTCGATGCGCTGCGCGAGGGGCTGCGCAGCGCCGGATGGGTCGAGGGCGGCAACCTGCACATCGAGTATCGCGGCGCCGGTGGACACTTCGACCGCTTGCCCGCCCTCGCGCAGGAGTTGGTCGATCTCAAACCGGACCTCATCGTTGCCGCCGCTCCGCAGCCGAGCCGCGCGGTCAAGAACGCCACTTCCACGCTTCCCATCGTCTTCCTCGCCGTCGCCGATCCGGTTCGCGTCGGTCTTGTCGCGAGCCTTGCCCGGCCGGGAGGCAATGTAACCGGGGTAGCGACGTTGGTCCCGGGCGGCTTCATCGCCAAGGCACTCGAAGTCTTCAAGCAGGCAGTGCCCACGGCCGCTCGGATCGCCGCTTTGCTCAACCCGACCAACGAAGTCACCAACGCGATCTTTCCGTTGGAAGGGCCGCCCGCCGCGCGGCAGTTGGGGGTTCAACTGCAAGTATTCGAGGTCCGGGTGCCCGAGGACATCGAACGTGCGATCGATGCCGCGGTCCAGGCAAAGGCCGACGCCCTGTGGGTCGTAGGCGATCCGCTCTTGCACAATCCTCCACAGCGCATTCCGGATCTGGCGTTGCGCGCAAGACTCCCGACGATGTATCTGGTCCGTGAAATGGTCGTTGCGGGCGGACTGCTGTCGTATGGACCCGATTTCATCGAACTGAATCGTCGCGGTGCGGTATACGTCGACAAGATCCTGAAGGGTGCCAAACCCGCCGACCTTCCTGTTGAGCAGCCCACGAAGTTCCAACTGGTGATAAATCTGAAGACGGCGAAAGCGCTCGGCATCACGATCCCACAGTCGGTGCTGCTGCGCGCGGACGAGGTGATTCAGTGATGGATCATTCCGCATGGATCGCAACTCTTGCGCTACTTTGCGCGGTCGCCGGCTAATGGGCGTCCGCTTTGCTGAAGTCCGACCGGCTGGTTTGGCTCGACTCCTGCCGAAGCCAACTGGCGGCCCGAAGAGGTCCTCGGGCCTGGGATCAAGACGCCCACTCTCCTCAGAACCTCCTGACGTTCAGTAGTCATCGGCGAGAATCAAACCTAGGCGTCCCGCGGTGGTCGTGTCACACAGGGCAGCAGACTTCAGCGGCAGTCTATCAACCCGCCCCTTAAGCTCAGGCGATGCGCCGGTTCTGCCGCGTCTCCATACACTCAGCTGGCGAATGGCATACCGGGGAATTCTCACCGACGACTTCCTCGACAATTCGCTCGCTCGCGGGCTACCACGCAGACCTATGGCGCGAGCGCTTCGAGACACCGACGCCACTTCAGTTCGGCGCACTTGCCCTGCTGGGTGACGATCCGGTCGGCTTCGCGTTCGCGTTTGCCGGAGCAGATCCACAATGGGGCACGCAGCTCGACAATCTTCACGTCGATCCGGATTGGAGTAGCTTCGGGCAAAGGCCCCAGGCAGACTGAGGTGTAGTCCCGCATAGCTGGTCGCGACCGCCGAATCCGACGGTCGCAGACCGGTCATGACCAGCCCTGAGGCAGGCAGCCCGAGAGCGGACATTGGGCCCCAATCCTCGCGGGCCACCCGTCGACGAGCCGGCTCATCGCCCCTGCTGTCGACCATGGCGCCCGCCGGGCAGCATCTTGAGTGCGACTTGACCCTAGTCATGCACATGAGCGCTGTGGAGGACATACAAAAAAACTGACTAGAGCGCAGCGACTCCGGGGCCCGTATCAATGCTGGCGAAGCACTAAGGAGGCTCACGTCATGAACAGTCCAGGAATTTCGAAATCGTTGGTCAAGCTACTGACCGTGGTCGCAGTTATCGTCACGGAACGCGTTGTCGCCCAGGTGCTCGGCGCCGGGGATTGGAGCGTTGACCTGACGACGGGGTCGGGCCTTGGCTTGCTTGCGGTGTGGGGTATCGGCCATTGCGACGGTCTCGACGGGCCGGTGGTTCAGCTTGCGATCAAGGCGCTCGACAGTGGCAACGTCAACTACGTTCTGCCTTGGGTGCAGGAGAACGACGAGCCCGAGATTCGCAGGGCCTTCGATCATGCGGTATCAGTCCGCAAGCTCAGTCCCGACGCGAAGGCGTTGGCGGATCGGCATTTCTTCGAGACTCTGGTTCGGATACATCGAGCCGGCGAGGGCGCGCCGTTTACCGGGCTCAAGCCGGCGGGTCGCGATCTCGGCCCGGCAATTCCCGCTGCCGACATGGCACTCAAGGACGGCTCGATTGATGAGGTAATCAAGCTCCTCACCGATGCCGTTAGCGAAGGCTTGCACCGACGTTTTCATGCCGCGTCCAGTCGCAGGGGATTTGCACCGGACGACGTAAAGGCAGGGCGCGAATTCGTCGAGGTCTACGTACCCTACATCCATTACGTGGAGCGGCTTTGGCGCGATGCGACTAGCGCTGCCCACGGCCACCATTCGGAGCATGCCGAGGAGGCCGAGCACGTAGACTGAGCGGTACCAGACAGCGGTAAATCACGCAGGGAACGAGTCCGCGGTTCGGCGGGATTGGTGGCGACGATTCGCACAAAGCGATCCCCGGAAGGGAGAGTGCTAATGTTGGTCTACGTAACCCAATGCCAAGAAGGCCCGACACCGTCGATCGCTGGTCCTGAATGCAGACCGGGGTTGATACAGCGAGATGTTTGCCAACTGGCCTGCGCCGGCCGGCAAGACCGCCGGTGATCTCTACCGCTAGGTCTCAATCGCAGTCTGATGCGTACGCTCGAACTCAAGATCCCACCTCCGGTGGTTGCGCTGTTTATCGCGGCAGTAATGTTGGGAATTTCGTTGGCTACTCCATCCGTTGAGGTACCTGCGGTTGTCCGTGTGGTCGTAGCAATCGCGATCGCCTTGGCGGGGGTCGGCATTGCCATCGCGGGCTCCCTGGCGTTCCGCCGTGCAAGAACCTCCGTCAATCCATTGAAGCCGGAAACCACTACCTCTCTCGTTACTTCCGGTGTCTATCGGTTTACGCGCAATCCCATGTACATCGGAATTGCCTTGGTACTTCTCGGTTGGGCAGTATTCGTCTCCTCAGCCTTCGCTCTACTGGGGCCTTTGGTCTTCATTCTCTATATACGCCACTTCCAAATTGTTCCCGAAGAGCGAGTTCTTACCAGCATATTCGGCGCTGCCTACTCCGAGTATCAAGCAAAGGTGCGCAGATGGCTGTGAGGCCTAACCTATAATTTGTCGCCCACGATTGACAATTGCAGCAGTTCGAATGGCTGCTTCTTGGCTGCGGGGATGACCGGAGAGGGTCGAACTGCGACGGTTGTATTGGGACCGAGTTCGGCCAACTTCGGACGTAGCGCCCTGTGCTCCATTGCGGTCATAGGTCGTCGCCGCGGGTGTCGATAAATGCGAGCGTCCAGTGGCGCAAGGGATCGGCGCAGCGGCCGGCGTGCGTGGCGGCACTGGCGGCGCGCAGCACCGAGCGCGGGCCGTGGGTGAGGAGCATGCGCAGGTAGCGATCCCCGCGTTTGGAGATGCGCCCGAGATGCCGCGTGCCGCTGGACGAACGCTCTTTCGGTGTGAGGCCGTCGGCCACGGCGAGCTGGAACACCGATTTCGACAGATCCACACCCACAATCGGCAAGGCAGCGGTAGCATCCACGTCGGACTCCTTCTGGCTGATCGCTAACACCCCACACCACATGAGGCCAGCCGGCACAATGATGCCGAAAGATCAGGGGGAGTCCATCCCATCAGTCAACACGGACGCCCACCGGCGGGGCTTCGCCCCTTGCCGTGGTCGCCGGTTAGCTTGGTTCCGTTAGGCGTCCCGGTGCAGACGCGGAGGCGCGGAGGAGATTTCTGGTGACGTTGGTGTTGATCAAAGAAATCGGGGAGCTAGCACTCATTGCCGTCTGTATCTATCTTGCGCTCGGCGTTTATGTGCATCGGAAGCAACCCGGATGGTCCGCACTTTTGGAGAGAAGGCGCTTTGGTGTTCTGCTATTGCTCGTGTTGGCAGTCATTGGGATCAAAGTGAGCGAGGACGTGGTCACCGGAGAGTCCGGCCCGGTTGACAATCTCGTATTGCAGTTCGTTCACGCGAACGTTCCGCCCCCAATTCACGGCCTTTTCGAGGCGGCCACGATTACCGGATCCGGATATGTTCTGTCTCCACTCTCGGCCTCCATAGTGGTCGCCCTCCTTTTCGCCAAGCGACGCTTTGAGGCTCTGCTGCTTGCCGCGTCGGTTATTTGCGGCGCGATGGTGGTCTACATCTTGAAAGTGCTCGTTGGTCGCGCCCGCCCGGCGTTGTGGGACACTGAGTGGTATTGGGGTTCCAGTTTTCCCAGCGGGCACACCTTGGTTGTCACCGCATTTGCCGTCGCAAGTGTTATTGGCGTGACCCGAATCTGGCCGGAGAGGCGCATTCTCGCAATGTTCATTGCAGCTGTTTGGGTCTTGGCCGTAGCAATTTCGCGTCTGGTGCTTGGGGTTCACTGGCCAACTGACGTACTTGCAGCTGCGTGCATTGGGGGGGTTCTGCCTTTGGCGGTAGATGCTTTGCTTGAGTTACGACACGCCTAGCCCGGCGGTCAACCGGCCGGGCCAGTTCATGGCTTCAACTTGGCGAGCGTCGCAGCGGCGCGCCGGTTAGCTTGATACATTGGGCGTCTGCTTTTCTGAAGACCGCTACGACGGGTCAGGGTCGTACTGCGACCGTCGACGATCAAGCCGCTCGTGGTCAGACTCGAAGGTCGCTGACCGGCCAACAACGGCCGTACCGCGAAGGTGCGCAAAGCGGTCAATTGGATGAGAGTCGGCGCGGCCCGCCGGTTAGCTAACACGTTAGGCGTCAATCGAAAGGAAGGCATGAAAATGACACGCGTCCGAGTTGAGGGCTTTACCATCTCGCTTGACGGATACGGAGCTGGTCCGAATCAGGACATCAGGAATCCGCTCGGCGTGGGCGGGACAGATTTGCACCAGTGGTTAGTCCCGACACGCACGCTCCAACGGACCCTATTTGGCGCCGACGGTGGCACAACGGGGATCGATGACGACTTCGCTGCGCGGGGCTTCAAGAATGTTGGCGCCTGGATTCTCGGAAGAAACATGTTCGGACCGATTCGCGGTTCCTGGCCCGACATGAACTGGAAAGGCTGGTGGGGGGACAACCCACCCTATCACGTTCCAACTTTCATCTTGACTCATCACGCGCGCCCGCCCATCCAGATGGAAGGCGAAACGACATTCTACTTCGTCACGGGCGGTATTCACGAGGCGCTTGACCGGGCGCGCGACGCAGCCAACGGAATGGATGTGCGCATTGGCGGCGGACCTAACACTATCCAGCAATATCTTCGTACGGGCCTCATCGATGAGCTGCACGTCGCTATCTCGCCGGTCCTGCTGGGCGGGGGAGAGCGACTGTTCGAGGGGATTGACGTGCGCGCTCTGGGATACGAATGTGTTCAGTTCGTTGCGTCGGAGAAAGCCACCCATGTTGTACTCCGGCGCCAAGGGCACAATGACGCCTAACAACCGGTTGCAGCGGACGGCGCTGCCGCGCCGCGGCCGAACCGGAACGTTGACGGCCGCGAAGGGCCGCTTTGCGACCTCGCGCTTGAGCGCTTTGGGTCGATCTGCGCCCGTCAGTGATCATGCCGCTCGCGGTCAGGCTCGACGGTCGCAGACCGGCCAGGGGGGAACGGTCGCGAGTTTCGCCCGTAGCGGACGCTGGATCACGTCGTCGTTGCTTGGTTGCGTCTAGTCCAACGGAGCAGTCGATCTATAACTCACCTTCGGCTGCTCGGTGGTCAAGCCAGCGTTTAGGTACCACAATATCGAGCAGGATTGATGATCTGTCCTCTTCACCGTAACCAACTCCGTCTTGCAAATGAGGGGAGTCCATAGAATTCGTTGGGCCCGGCGCTCGTTGTTAGGCCAGACGCTCGGCATCGAGAATAGGCCGGAGTCTGTGATGCACTCAGCGGCCAGCATCGCACAGCTCCTCGCCTGGCGATACTTGATTGCGGAGGTTAGCTATGTCACCGAAGGAGAGCATTCTTTTCACACCCCTCGTCATCGGCAACCTCTCCATTACTGGACGCATCATTAAGACCGCGACTTCGGAAACGCGCGCCACGGCGGACGGCTTTGCAACGCAGCAACAGATCGACTTCTACCTGCCGATGGCCAAAGGCGGCGTGCCACTTATTATTACCGGGAATATTTATACCAGTTTCGACGGCAAATCCACGCCATTGCAAATGGGCGCGGATGACGACGCCAAGATTCCCGCGCTGAAACGGCTTGTCGATTCAACGAATGTGCACGGCACAAAGATGTTCGCGCAGCTGAATCATGCTGGGCGCCAGGTTATCCCTAGCTATGCGGGAGTGCCGGGTGCCGTGTCCGCATCGAGCGTCAAAGATTTGACGACCGGCACGCGGCCGCGTGCGTTGACCGTGGCGGAAATCGAACGGATCGTGCAAGAGTTTGCCGACGCCGCTGTCCGCTGCAAGAAAGCTGGCTTCGACGGCGTGCAGATTCACGCCGGACACGGCTATCTGGTTAATCAGTTCCTCACACCGTACACCAACGAACGCACCGACGACTACGGCGGCTCCTTCGAGAACCGCTTGCGATTTCTGCGCGATCTGTATCGGGCGATCCGCGCGCGCGTCGGCAAGGACTACCCGGTGATCATCAAGCTCAACGGTTCCGATTACCTGCCGCTGCGGGCCGGTTTGAAAACGCCCGAGCTGGTTAAGATCGCTATGGCGATGGAGCAGGAAGGAATCGATGCCGTCGAGGTGTCCGTTGGCCAGTACGAGTCCGGCTTTCCAATGGTGCGTGGCACGTTTGGTCGCTGTTTGCGCAATACGCTGTCGGGCGGTGTGCGCCATCTTTCGCTGTGGCGCAGGATTGCTTTCAATTTGTTCTGGCCGTTGATGGCGCTTGTGTTCAATTTCCTCTTCAAAGGTCGTGAGGGCTTCAACCTTCACTACGCGCGCCAATTCAAACAAGCCCTTTCCATTCCAGTGATTTGCGTCGGCGGGTTTGTTAGCCGGGAAGCAATGCAGGCCGCCATCGAACAAGGTCAGTGCGACGCGGTTTCCGTCGGCCGCGCGTTTATCGCCGATCCGCTGCTATATCGCCACTTGCGCGATGGAACCTCGGGACCGCGATGCGTGCATTGCAACGCCTGCGTCGGACTCATCGGCACGCAGCCGGTCGACTGTTATCACCCCAGAGTACGCACTGAAAAAGACGCGATGCTGGCAGCGATGGAAAAATAGGGCGTCGCCGGGCGAGCAGAGTGGTCCATCCCTTCGCGGGCGCAGTTCCGCCTTCACTGGCAGGTACCTGCCCGCTGAGTTTCGGTATCACTGAATTTAGGACAGACCAACTATACGAACGTCCGGTTTTGGTGGGGATCGATGGCCGGAGTGGGTCGAGCCCGTGTGAAAACGCGTAGGTTGCCTATGCAGGAAAGTTGCCTATATTGAGGAGGAGACTTTCTTCGGAGCGGCAACATGAAGCGATTCCTCGAAGGCGAGGACCGCACGCAGGTCACGCTGCTGCCGGAGTGTCTTGACGACTATATCGCCGAGGACAACCCAGTTCGGGTGATCGATGTGTTCATCGACGAGCTTGATCTGACGAGTCTTGGCTTCGAGAGGGTGGCGCCGGCGGTCACTGGGCGTCCCGCGTACCATCCGGCGGTGCTGTTGAAGGTCTACGTCTACGGGTATCTCAACCGTGTGCAGTCCAGTCGTCGCCTGGAACGGGAAACGCAGCGTAACGTTGAACTGATGTGGCTGACCGGGCGCTTGACGCCGGATTTCAAGACGATTGCGGACTTTCGTAAGGACAGCGGCGCGTCTTCGCCGGCGATCATCGCCGAAATCCACCACCGCCGCGCCCGGCAAAACCGCCGCCACCCCGCATCGATTGAAACTCATGCTGGCACGTACCGCCGGCCATCCGCGCCTCTAGATCTTGCTCGAGCTGACCGAACCCGTCGAAGCGCGAGCCGCCGGCTCGCGGGCCGCGCACTGACGAAAATGCGCGGCGGCGAATTGTCGAGCGCGACCTCGGGCGGCTTCTCACTTGCTTGCGCAGGCTCACGACAAGAGTGGCGAGCGGCACGTGTTTGACGCCCATACCGGCGAGCGCCGCCCGGATGCGCTCATCGACCTGCGCGGCGCGCGCCGCATCGAGTGTCGGAAAATGCGAAGCAACGAGCCTCGGTTCGGTCAACGTGACCACGCGCTCATCGAGATTGGTCGCCGTGGTGAACGCGACATCGATCGATCCGAGCGTCGGCGCCTGCCCGCCCTCGGGCAGGATACCGAGTACCGTTCGCGCATTGAGCGCGTCTTGAAGCCGGGCCATGAAATGACCTGCGGTTGATAGACGGTCGCCGTGCCATTGGGACCGGTCACCGTGTGCGGCCGGGTGTACCACGAAAGGTTGCCCTGCCGAGGGAACCGGTGTCGCCGCGACGTCGCGGGTGGGCGCGTTGGACGCTGTCCCCGCGGCGGCACTCGAGGCGGACGCCGCCGCGTTCGCGTTACCGGCGACCGCCTGCAATGCTTGCTGACACGCGGGCGAGGTCTTCGCCGCATTTCGCTGGAGGCACGCAAGCGCAGCCGAACCTCCGGTCGGAACGCCGGCACAGTTCGCGCCGTAATCGGCGGGGCTTGTTGTTTCTATCCCGCGGACGTTCGTGTTTCAGCAAACAGCCGTGTCGCCCCGTTCATCGCGGCGAACCTGCGACGCCTGCCGCAATGGGCGACGTAGCGCCGGAGGAACAACAACAGTAAAAATCGCTCTAGACCGTCCACGTTTGCCGGATCTTCCTCCGGCGGCTCCTTCACCGGAGGGTCGCCGTCAGGCGGGTCCTTCTTTGGTTGCGGCGGTTGATCCCTCGGCGGGTCCTTGATCGGCCGATGCGCCTGCGGCACTGGATCAGAACGCGGGCTGAACGCTCGCGCGCACGGATCGACGTCGCGGATCTCGGCCGGCCCCGTGATCTCCGACTCTGCATAGCGCGCGGCGATCCCATACCGCTCGGCGCGGTAGCGCGCCCGCACCCACTTTCCGGTTCGGGGATCGCGGTAGCGAAAGGGGAATAGTTCAAGGCGCACGCGGCATTATCGCGCAAGGCGCCGCACTGATCATCGTGCGGATAAAGCACCGAAACGTGAGTCTGCTATCGAGCCACAACCAGCCGATCAGAATCGCCGCCAAAAATGCCCGGGAGCGGCCATTCAGCTTGATCATCTTGTTCTGAGAAGCGCCGGCGCAGTCAAGGGGCTTCCGCGCCGCTTATTCGTCAGTCGCGTGATCGGGAAACGGGGCCGGCGGCTGCGTCATAGCCGGGGCCGAAGCCGTCAAACAGAACGCCGCGTCGATCGCAATGCGCGACAACACGCAGCGATGGATTCAGTCGGTAAACCGTGCTGGATCGGGATCGACCACCCAGTCGCCATCAGGCTGCGGCACCTTGGCAATCCACGCTTTCACCAGCGCGACATGCTCCCGCTCCTCCTGCTCCATCGCTAGCGCGGCTGCGCGCACGGGCCCGCCGCTGGCGGCGGCCGCGAGCAGGCCGAAAAAGCACACGGCGCGTTCCTCGTTGCGCAGCGCGATCTGCAGCGCATGATAGGGCTGCATGGGGTAGTGCAATTCCTCGCTCGCAGCCGCTTCCGGGCCTTCACTGGTCCCGACGTCCCATGCTGACGCCGACGCCGGCGGCGCATCGGTCCAGCCCATTTGCGTGAGCAGCACGTCGGCATGCTTGCGCTCGATGCCGGCCATGGTCCGGAACAGCTTTACCACTTCGAGATTCGACTTGTCTTGTGTTTCCACGATGTCCGCGAGTTCGTCATAGCGCTGCCCAGTCTCGAGCTCCATCGCGATGGCTCTGGCCATGAAGGACTCCAGCGACGGTTGTGCCTCTGGACTGGTTGCCGCGTCGGCTATCGCGGCGAGATAGGTATCGGCAGGTGTGCTCATCGGGCGAACGGCGTTCGGACTCCTGCAGCGTCGCGATCGCCGCCGGTCCGCGCGCGATCGTGACGCTGCTACTTGGTATCTGCGTTCCAAATGTCGTGGATGGCCTTCCAGGTCCCGTCCTTCTGTTTCTTCCAAGTGCACACGTACTTTCCCTTCTTGCTGACCAGCTTGCCATCGGGCCCCTTGAACGAGTCGTCGTAGGTGCCGGCCGTGAAGCCGAGATCGCCGCTCACCCCAGCATGGTCCGTCTTCCGGGAAATCTTGAAGCTCGGGTCGGCGAAATACGAATTCCAAACCTTCTTCGCAGCGGGTCGGCCGACTGCTGCGGAGTCATTCGGCGGATAGGCGATCGCATCTTCGGCGTAGAAGGACGCAACGCGGTCCGCATCCTTCGTCGCTGCCGCCTTCGACCAATCGTCATCGAGCTTCGCCAACACCGTCGCATTCGCGTCGATGCCGGCCGCGAGCACCGAGAAAGCTGAGAAGAGGACAGCGAACGCGCCGGCGGCGGCGAGAACGGCCATCACACCCTAAAGCCACTTCCCGAGCGAGAAACGGTTCATTTCGCAGTCTCTTGGCTGCCGTAATGGATACGACCCGCAACCTTACCACGCCTGCTGGAACTGAAGCCACGGCTGATGGATTGCGTTGACGGGTGCGATGACTGAACGTCGGCTTTCGCACAAGAGAAACGACGGGTAAGGATCGGTCTGCGCCCGTCGACGATCAGGCAGCTCTCTGCCCGACTTGACGGTCGCTGACCGGCCACAAACCGTCATCCGAAGCAGCGTACCCAAAGTGGCCGCTCACTGGTACCGGCCGGGGCGGCGATACGCCGCCCACGATTAATTCTGGGCGTAGTATGGGTGGCCCAGCAGTCGTCGGCGAGTTGATTCAATAATGGATCAACGAACGTTCATTGGCACACAATGGCGACAGCCGGCGCCACGATGATCGTTGCCGAAAGGTAGTGATGCAGCAGTCGGAAACGCCAACGCGAGAATTAACTCTTGAGGAGGCGGTTTCGATCGCCATCCACCTGCAGAAGAACGAGCAGCTCGCTGAGGCGGAGGAGGTCTATCGCCGGATTTTCGACATCGCCCCCAACCATCCGGAAGCGTTGCATTATGCTGGTGTGCTCGCCCATCAACAGGGTCGGAGTGACGAGGCTATCGCACTCATCGAGAAGAGCCTCGGACTCGTACCCGACCGCGCGGATTGCTACAGCAATCTGGGCATCGTCTTCCAAGCGCAAGGCAAGCTCGACGATGCCATCGTCGCCTACCGGCGCGCGATTTCGCTGAATCCAGGTCATGCGAACGCACATAGCAATCTTGGCGTGCTATTGCGGGCGGCGGGCAAACCGGTCGACGCCGAAGACGCGTATCGAACTGCCATTCGCGCAGACCCCGATCACATTGATGCGTACACCAATCTGGGCGTTCTTCTGACGGGGTTGAAACGAACCGAAGAGGCGGTCGCGTGCTTCTGCAAGGCGATCACGCTGAGGCCGAAACACCGGGAAGCCCGACGACTTCTGGCGCTCGCGCATTGCACCATCGGCGAGATCGACGAGGCGACGAAGATCTTCGAGGAATGGCTCGAGGAGGAGCCAGACGACCCGATTGCGCGGCACATGTTGGCGGCCTGCACCGGTCGAGACGTTCCGCAGCGCGCGTCGAACGGGTTCGTCGCGGGAATCTTCGACGCCTTTGCCGCCACCTTTGAGTCGAAGCTTGCGAAGTTATCGTACCGCGCCCCGGCGCTTGTCGCGGCGATGCTGGAAGACTCGGGATTCGGGCCGTCAAAGAGCCTCGACGTGCTCGACGCCGGCTGCGGAACGGGACTGTGCGGCCCGCTCGTGCTCCCGTATGCTCGCCGACTGACAGGTGTCGATCTCTCCGCGGGGATGCTGGCTCAAGCGAACGAGAAGAATGTCTACGACGCGCTGGTGAAAGGCGAGTTGACGGAGTACCTGCGGAACAGCAAGGAAGCGTTCGACCTGATCGTCTCGGCCGACACGTTGGTCTATTTCGGCGGCCTGGAGGACGTCGTCGCGGCCGCTGCGGGAGCCCTGCGACCGGACGGCTTGTTGGTCTTTACTCTCGAGCGCGCAGTAGGCGGCGACGCGACCCTGGACTATCACCTCGAGCTGCACGGCCGCTATAGCCACTCCCGCGGGTATGTCGAACGGCTACTCACCGGCGCCGGACTGGTGTCGGAGATTGGGCACGCCGAGCTGCGGATGGAATCGGGAGCGCCAGTTGCGGGGCTGGTGATTCGAGCGATGAAAGGGACCGCTCCGATTACCCGACCTTGTTGCCCTTGATGTCGTACTTGAAATGGACGCCGGCATCCAGTGATCCGTCGGCCTTCTGCGGCTTGTATTCCAAGTCAACTTTGGCGAACTGAAGCGCGACGCTCTCCGCCGTGGTGGCCCCGTCGCCGGCACCGCTCAGAGCCACGCTAGTGACGATGATGTCGTTCATCTTGATAATCAGGAATTCCTGCTGACCCTTGCCGGCCTTGCGCGTTGTGATGGTCGCTTCCTTGATGTGCTCACCAGTCGCGCACGCTTTCAACAGAACCGGCGACGCTTTGTCGAGGTGATGGGTAAAGCTGAAATCGTTGAAATTCGCTTTCCCCACACCACCTCCACCGCCTTGGGCGATGGTACCGCTCTGATTCACTCCCCAGGACCACGAGAGCACCTCGATCTCGTCCTTATGCTTGCTGTCGAGTGATTCGCCCTTGATGTCGCCGAGCTTTGCGAAGATGTCCGATGCCATAACGAAGCTCCTGTTCTAAGGTGCGCTTCCCTTGACGGATGTCCTCAAGAATCGACCGGCCTTGGCGAACGACAGCTTGGATACCAGCCAGCGCGACACGGTCAGGCAGGCCTGCATGTCCTCGCACTCCTCGAAGGAGCCGAGGTTATCGGGCACAATGCGCTACTCTACGCTTCCATAATTTTCGCGCAAGTGACCATTCCCGCAGCAACGCATCGCTCGTCCGCGTAACTCAATCGTCACCCTGTCTTAGCGCGGCAGGCTTGGCGTACGAGGCTCACTACCGCACTCCCGCACTTCGCCACGAACTCCGCCAAATTATCAAGCTCAATCGTGATGGCGCGAATGGCCGGTTGTGGAGCACCTCAAACTTCGTGAAAGTCCGCTCACCTCAAGCCCGATCGGCAGCGACGGGTCGGTCTGGGACGCATAGGCGTTCAGGCAGCTCGCGGGCCAAGAGCAGCCGCTCGTTGGCGGCGCTCAATTCCCGTTGTAGGCGTACGATGGCCGGACTTCCGCTCGTCGACGAGGTGATTTAGTGATCACACGCCGCGGGTTTTTCACTGGCAGGCGGCATCGGCCTCCTTTTCGCGCATCGACTCGGCCGCGGACAGCCTGTTACGATGGTCGGTCGTGTCGGGCTGCTATGGCTAGCATCGGAAGCCGCGTCCGCCCATCTGCGCGCGGCGTTCGCGTAGGGGATGCACGATCTCGGTTGGCTGGAGGGGAAGAACGTCGAGTATCGATTCGTCTACGCCGATGGCGACGTGGGCCGTTTGGACGCCCTAGCCGTGCCGTCTTTGAGGAGGGGCCCTCGATTTTGAGGATGGCTTCGCAGGAATATTGTTCTTATCATTGCGCTTAACCCAACCTACACTCGGGAGGCAACATGAGCGCCTTACGCCGGATCGGCACGCTTTGCACCGCAATCGCTTTGCTGCTCGGGAGCGTCAGCATTGCTGGGCAGCCCATCGACCTCACGCAACTCACCGTGACGGAGGCCGCCAAACTCATCAAGGAAGGCAGAGTCACAAGCGAACAGTTAACAAGGGCGCTGCTGGCCAAGATCGCAGTGAATCCCGACCTGAACGCGTTCATCACGGTGAATGGGATCGAAGCGATCAACGCCGCCCGTGATGCGGATGAAGCTCGCCGCCGCGATCCTGCCCACTTCGGCGCCCTGCATGGCGTTCCGCTGGTCGTCAAGGACAACATCCACGTCGCCGGCATTCGGAACACCGCCGGGACGCCGGGTCTGCATGCCTTCGTGCCCGATGCTAACGCCCCGGTCGTCCAAGCGCTGCTCGACGCAGGGGCGATCGTATTGGGCAAGACCAACATGCACGAACTGGCGTTTGGCATCACCAGCAACAACGCCGCATTCGGACCGGTGGGGAATCCCTATGACAAGACACGGTTCCCCGGCGGATCGAGCGGGGGCAACGGAAGTGCGATCGCCGCGCGACTCGCACTGGGAGGCATCGGCACCGATACCGGCGGATCGGTGAGGATACCGGCGGCGCTCACCGGCATCGTCGCTTTGCGGCCCACGATCCATCGTTATTCGCAGCTTGGCGTGACGCCGATATCGCACACGCGGGACACGGTGGGTCCAATGGCACGCACAGTATCAGATCTTGTCCTGCTCGACAGCGTGATCACGGGGGATTGGAGCAAGATGGAAACGGTCGCGCCCCGCCGGATCCGCCTCGGTGTGGTTCCGGAGATGTTCCAGAACGTCGACGTGGAGACCCTGCACCTCGTCAATCAGGCTCTCGACAAGCTACGCCATGCAGGCGTTCAGATCGTGCAACTGCAGGTTTCTGGCTTCCTCGATCTCGACAATCAGTCGGGATTCCCGATCGCGCTGTTCGAGGCGACGCAGGACATCGGCAACTATCTGGAGACCTACAACACTGGCGTTACGCTGCCGCAGCTTGCGGCGCAAATCGCGAGTCCGGACGTGAAGTTCGTATTCGATACGTTCGTGGTTCCAGGGGCACCGATGGCCATACCGCAACCGGTGTACGACAACGCGGTTAACGTGGTTCGTCCGCAGTTGCAAGCGCTGTATGGGAGCACCTTCGAAGGTGCCGACCTCGATGCGATCGTATTCCCGACGACGCCACTCCCGGCCTCTCCGATCATCGGGTCCGATTCGACGGTAATTCTCAACGGCGTCCCGGTACCGACGTTCCAGACCTACATCCGTTACACCGATCCCGGCTCAGTCGCGGGGATCCCGGGGATCTCACTTCCGATCGCGTTGACGGGAAGCGGATTGCCGGTGGGAATCGAGATCGATGGCCCCGCAGGGAGCGACCGCGATCTGCTCGCCGTAGCGCTGGCGCTTGAGAAAATTCTCGGACGTCTCCCCGCGCCTGCGGGATTCTGATCTGGCTCGGCATCGAGGGCGCCCGCATGGGCGTCAGGAAGCCCTCGATCGCTGCGCGCCGACGCCGATCATGACTGGAACGCATCATTGGCACGCACGGCCTGTCTAGAAGCGCTGATGCAAGGATAGGCTCTGCGGGCGCAGGCAGCGCTTATCAGAAACCGGTGCCTAGGTTGAATGTCCGCTCCTGGAATCGTTGTACGTCCGGATCGTTCTGCGCCCCTCGACGGTCAGGCAGCTCGCGGCCAGACTTGATGGTCGCAGACCGGCCACAACCGGCCGTTCCCGGTCGCCGCAGAACTGTCCCGTGAGCGGCCGTTCGCGCCAGCACGCCCCAAGGCGCATCATGGGAGTCCGCGCTCAAGTGGTAATGTCGGTAAATTCAAACTGAACTTGATCCTCGGCTCCAATCCTTACTGAAGACACTTTCAAATTAAACGTGTCCCCATAAAAAGGATTTACACCTATTTTGGTGGACGCCTCAACTATACATTCAGTTACCATTCCGTGAATTATGCTATCCAGTGCCAAGTCAATCAGTGTTGTTGGTGTAAACCACGAGACTATCAAACCATTATCAACGGATATATAGTTTGATATGTCTGCGTAGGTCCCTTGCGCATTCTGGTAGCACAAAAAAGATGCCGAACACCGACCCACGCTTTTCGGAGGGTCGCTTGAGTCGCTTGGATCATAGATGTTTGCGATGCCGGCCAGATATTTTGTAGTAGTCGTCGTATTTGGACTATGGGGGTTATTAGGGGGTTGTTTGAATTTGACTGGAGCCACAGGAATTTCAACAAGGCTCTGTATAAATTCGCCTACCTTCAAGAAATACTTCTGCATAGCGGGATCAGCCTCGGCGCTCGCCTGCGCCGCCACCGGCGCGATCATCGGCACCTGGGCGAGCGCAATTCCCGTTGTGGCAAAGGCCGTCAACATCTGCCGGCGCATGACGTTGGGGCCGGCCGTGGTCGTGTTCAAGGCATCCGCTTGCTGCTGTTGATGGTCGATCACGCGCAGCCCATCGCCGCCGGACGCCATGGCTACAGTCGCTCGTTTGCGTGGATTCTTCATAGCTCTCTCCCTTGTACGTGATTGAGAATCGCCGACAAAAACGGGATTTCTTTCGACGGTTTATCTGTAGCGAACAGCCCTGAGCGTGGCCTGAAACTCGTCGGCGGCGGATCAGCTTGCGCCCAACTGGGTGAAATAGATACGAGTGAATGAATGCTGTTGCATAACGCGACATGCTGCAAAGGGCAAATGCGACCGTCGACGAGCGCGTCGCACGCGTTCAGACTCGACGGTCGCTGACCAGCCAAGAGCGGAAGTTGGCGTCATTGCCCAATAGCGGACAGTCAATGAGAAGTCGCGGCCGGTGGCTGACATCGGCCGTTGGGCCCGAGAAAGTGTCCGCGCGTCAACCCCCCTAGTTGGATGCTCAAGCCATGGTCGCCAGGGTATTGCGCAACCGTGCCGACATGGACCACGGGCGTACTGTGATCGGAACCCTTGCTTGCGTCTTTGACGGCTTTCTTGGTTATCGACCGATGTTGCCGATGTTTCGGCCCCGGCGTGTTCCGGTCGGAGTCTCAAGCGGCCATTTTCGTTTAGCCTATATCGGCGACTCGCTGATGTTGGCCCCCCCGGCCAAGACGGCTTGTACGCGTCATTCAGAAGGTCTATGGTTCGAATGCCAAGACCTTGGCTCAGCTCGGGTGTGAACCGATCGGAACACTTCGCCTCGAACGCCGATGGAACGAGCTTTTGTCAAATCTGGTGTACGCGAGTTGATCAGGCGGCGATCCTGCGTGGTGCATGATGGTTGGCTTTACGTGCACGTTGCGGCGCTTCAATCCCGTCGCGGAACTTCACTCCGTTGATCACCTTCGCAAGCCATTCGAATCCCCGGAGCCGGCGCCAGTTCTTCTCGGCGCTCATGCCCAGCTTGAAGATCATCGAGAGCATCCCGTCGCGCGTGAGACACCCTTTGGTACGCTCGGTGCGGTGCCTGATGGTGGCGAATGTGGACTCGATGGGGTTGGTCGTGCGGATGTGAACCCAGTGCTCGGCAGGAAAGTCGTAGAAAGCGAGCAGCGCCTCGCGATCCTTCACCAGGCATTCGACCGCCTTGGGATACTTCGCCTCGAAGGTGGCGACGAACTGCGCGAAGGCGACGAGAGCCTGCGCCTTGGTCTCGGCCATCCAGATCTCGTGCAGCGCCGCTTTGGCCTTCGGCTGCACGGACTTCGGAAGGTAGTTGAGCACGTTCGCCGTCTTGTGCACCCAGCACCGCTGCGGCCGGGTTTCGGGGTAGATCTCCCGAACCGCCGCCCAGAATCCGAGCGCGCCGTCGCCCACCGCCAGGCTCGGCGGGATCGTGAGGCCCCGGCCCTTGAGCTCGAGCAGCACCTCACGCCAGCTCTGTTTCGATTCGCGCACCCCGTCCTCGATCGCGAGCAGCTTCTTCTGCGCCGCGTTCGTTCACGCCGATGACCACCAGCGCGCACAGGCGCTCGTCCTCGGCGCGCAGCCCCGAGTAGATTCCGTCGACCCACCAATACACCCAGCGGTCGCTGGTCGAGCTTCGAGCGGCGCCAGAGCCGATACTCCTCCATCCAGTACCCCTTGAGCCGCGCCACCGCCGAAGCCGAGAGCCCGGCCGCCTCGGGGCCCAGGAGCGCGGCCAGCGCTTCCTGCATGTTGCCGGTGGAAACCCCGGGCGAAACGTGTAGTGGCTGGGCGGTATCGCGGCACCTTGGCTTATCGCCCTCGTCTGTAAACACCCAGGAGGCGCCCCATGAAAACGCTGACCCTGATGCTGGCAGTGGTGGCCCAGTTTCTTCTGGGAGCCGCTCCCGCCACGGCTACCGATGTCTATCCGTGGAACAATCATGCCGAGCCGTTCACCTTCTTGTTCGGCAATGAGATTGACCTCCACCAGCAGACCCGTCTGACAAATAAAAGCGGCGATCTGTTCGGGTACTTTTATATCAGCTTCACCGGGGTTGTCACCAAGGATGGCTATGGCGTGGCGACGCACGTTGACTGCAACGCCAACCCCTGCACCGTCGGCTGGACATTGGACGGCAAATCCCGCACGGCGACGCTCCTGTACCACGTGGAGTCCGACCACCCGGTATTTCTGGTGAATCGCCTCGACATCCCCGAGCCTGGGGCCTATGCCCACTTCCACTGGCTAGACTATGGCAACACCGCCGACGGCATGCCTCCGGCGGGTGTGCGCGTTCCTGGGTATTTGCTGCAACTCACGGCGGTGGATACCTTCTGCTTCATTCACCATGAGGCCGACAGTGCCAGGAAGAGCAAATCATGCCGTGACAACGGGGGGATCGCGGTCAATCCAGGGATCGACATTGCGACACATCTAAATATTGTCACCAGCTTCGAGTAAAGCGGAACGACGTAGGACACGGCGTGTGCAAGCTCTGCCCAATCACGGTGAAGAAGGCGCTGGACAAGGTAGCGGACATGGCCGCGTCCAAGATCGACCTCGCCCTTTCTCATCGCTCCTCGATCGCCCGTTTGACGACTTCGTCGGGCCGCAATGCAACGAAGTCATCTATATGTGTCCTAAGACTGTGATTCTGACACCGGAACTTTTCGACGAAGACGGCCTTGTCCGCGACTTTTCCTTTTGGTCAGAGCCGCTCGCGGAGGCGATCGCGCAGGACGTCGGCATCGGCTCGCTCACCGAAGCGCATTGGAAGATCATCCGCGCCATGCGCGAACATTACGGGAAACTCGGGGTCGCGCCCGCCATGCACCGCGTCTGCCATGACGCGGGTATCGAGCGGCAGCAGGTGAATGATCTCTTCGGCTACTGCCTCATAGCGTGGCGAATTGCCGGATTGCCGAGCCCTGGGGAAGAGGGCAAGGCATACCTGAGCGCCATGTAAGCTGCCGTGCATGTGTGGATACCATTGCGCCCAACAGAGTGCTGAACACGCACTGCCCGACAGCGGCGCCGTTTGGTTTCGTCCGGGCATCGGCCTACCAAATTCTCGGATCCAGCCACTGTGCATGCATCCCGCAGTGGCTGGCGCGAGCGATGGGATACTGTTGGCCGTCGTGCTACTAATACTTCAGCAATTTGGCGTGAGTCGACTGATTGCGAAGAACGACGCGAATGCGCGACTGCTGCAATGACCGGAGGTGGTTGTCTTGCCATTGGTTAGCACCAACGGCCTGTCGCTTGAAGTGGAGGTCCTATCGCCGCCCGATTGCGCGACCCCGGACGCGGCTTCCCGGGTGCCGGTACTGCTGATCATGGGCCTCGGGATGCAGCTCACCGCTTGGCCGGACGCGTTCGTGGAGTCCTTGCTCGCACGCGGCCATACGGTGGTTCGCTTCGACAATCGCGACATCGGACTATCGACCAAGCGCGCGGCGTGGGGGCGGCCGCGATTGCTGCTGGCAACCCTGCGCCATACCCTCGGGCTCCGCGTGCGCGCGGCATACACCCTCGATGATATGGCGGCCGACGCGGCCGGCATGCTCGATGCATTGGCGATTAGGCGCGTGCACGTCGTCGGGGTTTCGATGGGTGGCATGATCGGCCAAATCCTCGCTGCCTGTTTCCCGGGGCGCGTCGCGAGCTTTACCTGCATCATGTCCTCGAGCGGTGCCCGCGAACTGCCCGGACCGACGCGGGCTGCGCGCCGCGCGCTGCTGTCTCGCCCGCGCAATCCGCATGATGTCGATTCGATTATCGATCACTATGTGAAGGTTTTCGGCGTCATCGGCAGCCCCGCATTTCCATCATCCGTGCACATGATGCGGGAGCATTACGGCCGCGGTGTTACCCGTTCGCACCACCCGCTTGGTTCGGTACGCCAGCTCGTGGCGATTGTCGCCTCTGGAGATCGGAGCAAGTTGCTGGCGAGCATCCAGGCGCCAACCACGATCATTCATGGCAGTGCCGACCCCCTGGTGCCGGTGGCCGCCGCGCACGACTTGGCGCGAAAGATCCCGCATGCGCACCTGCGCGTGATCGAAGGCATGGGACATGACCTTCCCCCCGGCGTGTTGCCGATGCTTCTGGAGACGATTGAGCAGACGATCGGGCGTGCCACGGCAGCGGCGTGAACGGTCTACTTTTCGCTCGAATCGATCCGAGCGCGAAAAGCAATGATTGCCGCCACCACCGCATTCGCGTCCCGCGCTATGCCTTTGTCTCAGTCCGGCCAAACCGCCGGCGGCCTTGACAGTCGCCTAGGCAAAGGTCGTCCTTCAGGGTCGCGTTAACGCGAACAACCGGATTTCCCAGCCGCTGGTCATTGAAATCGCAAAGTCGCAGCGTGAGTTATCTCGTTCGTCCGTTGCGTGAATTGGGCCAAATGGACCAGCTCTCGCGTTCAAGCTTTTCCGTGCCGACGGGAATGTCGGGGGCATCGAGGGTCCATGGCAGCATCGGCACCTGAACGTCGAAGAACGGGCGTGGCATCGGAATTTCCGTTCGAAGAAGATTGAGCGAGATGTGCGCCATGCCTGCTTCCCAGTGGGCGGAAAGCATCACGGTGACTTCTTTCGCGTTCAACATTCGGCGGGCGTGCGCCAAGCCCTCCTGGTCGTTCAGTTGGAACCATTGGATCGAAAGCTCGACGAGCTTTTCGCCGGCGGCCGAAATCAGGTCGGCTATTTCGTCGGCGCGTTCCTTGGTGCGACTTGGTTGTCGTATGGTCACGGCGTTCCTCCGTTGGCGTTCTGAGGATTTGGCGACTCCCGCCACGAGGCTCGGCGGAGAAAGACAAACAGCGATGATCGCCTTCCAACTGCAAATTATGGACTGGCATCGGTTAGCGTGGAAGAGGCCCAAACCGGTGATGGAAAAAAATTTAGTTCGACCCCGCGCCGACCGAGGCAGTTTCCCATCGGTCGTTAACGTGCCTCCATGACGTCGCACGCAAGTCCAATTCTCACCCACCGCTACCGGATGCGGTTGGGTGATTGGGGGCGAAGGCATTACACTTGCCGACCATGTCGAGCGCGGACCTCATCGCCTGCCACGAATGCGATCTTCTGCAGCGCAACGTCGCCGTTGCCTCGGGGGCCGCTATCCGCTGCGCGCGCTGCGGTGCTACGCTGGCCCGGCGACCCCGGCACGGCATCGATCGCTCGCTGCCGCTGTTCCTCGCGGCGGCGATCCTGTTCGTTCTGGCAAATGCGTTTCCGATCGTCACGCTGCAGCTCCAGGGTGACGAGACCGACGCGAGACTGCTGCGTGCGGTGCAGGTGCTGTACGACGAGCACCGTCCGGAGGTTGCACTGCTCGTGCTCGTAACGGGTGTGCTCGCGCCGGCGATGCAGATCGGTACGGCGCTTTACCTGCTGGTAGCGTTGCGTTTGCGCCGTGTGCCGCCCGGCTTCGCCGGCGCGTTCCGCCTGTTCCGTCAGTCGGCGCCTTGGGCGATGGTCGAGGTGTTCGCGCTCGGCGTGCTGGTGTCGATGGTCAAGCTCGCCCACGTAGCGACGATCGTGCCGGGCATCGCCCTGTGGTCGTTCGGCGTGCTGATGGTCGCGCTCGCTGCGGCGGTTAACTCGCTGGATTCGCGCGACGTTTGGGCGCGCGCGGAGGCTCTTCGATGACAGGCAGGTCCGCGGCTAGCCTCGGGCTCGCAGGCTGCCACGACTGCGGGCTGGTCTCGCGCGTGAGCGGGCACGCGTGCGTCTGTCCGCGCTGCGGCGCCGCGCTCCACCTGCGCAAGCCCGACAGCCTCGGCCGCGCCTGGGCGCTGGTGATCGCCTCCTACATCCTCTACGTGCCGGCGAACGTCCTGCCGATCATGGAGACGAGCTCGCTATTCGGGGCGCAGCGCGACACGATCCTGAGCGGGGTCGTGTTTCTATGGCGCTCGGGCTCGTGGGACCTCGCACTGATCGTGTTCGTCGCGAGCGTCGTCGTGCCGCTGTCAAAGCTGTTCGCGCTTACCTACCTGCTGCTGTCGGTGCGGCGGCGCCCGACGTCGCAACCGCTGCAGAGGACGAAGCTCTATCGAATGGTCGAGCTCGTCGGCAAGTGGTCGATGCTCGACATCTACGTGGTGGCGCTACTCGCGACCGTCGTCAAGTTCCAGTCGCTCGCCAACATCAGCGCCGCGCCGGGTGCGGTTGCGTTCGGCTTGGTCGTGATCCTGACGATGCTCGCGGCACAGAGCTTCGATCCGCGCCTGATCTGGGATGCGGCAGGAGTCAATGAGCAACCGGCACGCGCGGCAAGCCATTCCCGAGCGCAATCGGCGTCCGCCACTTCGGTGACGACACAGACACGATGACTCAGCCCGAGCAAGTCGGACCGGAAACGATCCCCGAAGCCGTCGAAGCGCCCCGCTCGCGATGGCGGTTGCCGCTCGTATGGCTCATTCCTGTGATCGCGGCGCTCGCCGGGGGATGGCTCGCGGTCAAGTCCGTGCTCGACAAGGGGCCGACCGTGACGATCGAGTTTCGCACCGCCGAAGGAATCGAGGCCGGGAAGACGCGCGTCCGCTACCGCGACATCGACATTGGCGCGGTCACGCAGGTCGTGCTCAAGGAAGATGCGCAGGCGGTCGTCGTCACCGCCGAGCTCGCCAAGGAAGCCGCGCAGCTGCTGGTCGAGGACTCGCGCTTTTGGGTCGTCCGCCCGCGCATCACCGGCGGTGGCGTGTCCGGGCTGGGGACGCTGCTCTCCGGGGCCTACATCGGGCTCGATGCCGGCCAGTCGGTGACGTCGCGACGGACGTTCGTCGGCCTCGAGGTGCCGCCGATCCTGACTACCGGGCTGGACGGCCACGAGTTCACGTTGAAGGCCGAGGATCTCGGCTCGGTCGGCTATGGCACGCCGATCTACTTCCGCCGCTTGCAGGTCGGAACCGTGACGGCGTTCGAGCTCGATAACGACGGCGGAGGCGTCACGATCCGCATTTTCGTCAATGCGCCCTACAACGGCTTCGTCAAGACCGGCACGCGCTTCTGGCATGCGAGCGGGATAGACGTTTCCCTGAGTGCCGAAGGTATCAGCGTCGATACGGAATCGGTCGCCTCGCTCATGGTGGGGGGCCTCGCCTTCGAAACGCCGCCGTTCGCGAAGGGGTCGGGGACTGCGCCGCCGTCGAGCGTCTTCAAACTGTACGCGAATCGCGCCGATGCCCTCCGCGAGCCCGACGACGTAGGCATGCGGTACGCGCTGGTTTTCTCCGAGTCCGTGCGGGGGCTGAAGCCAGGCGCCCCCGTCGAGTTTCGGGGCATTCCGATCGGCGAGGTCAACGAGATCTCCACGCGCTACGTCGCCAGCCGGGACCGTATCCAGATTTCCGTGCACATCACGATCTACACCGACCGGCTGCGCCGCCTGTCCGACCGGAAGGATTCCATTAGCGAGGAAGAGCGGCGAGCAAACATGGACAAGTTCGTCGCCGCCGGCCTTCGCGCCCAGCTTCGCATGGGCAACCTGCTTACGGGACAGCTGTACGTCGCGCTCGATTTCGTTGACGGGGCGCCGCCGGCCAAGGTCGCCTGGAACGCCTCGCCACCGGAGCTGCCGACCTCCAAGGGGGAGCTGGAGGCGCTTCAGGCGACGCTCGTCAGCGTGGCAAGGAAACTCGACGCCGTGCCCTACGCCCAGATCGCGGCCGACCTGCACAACGCGATCGGGTCGCTCGATACGACGCTGAAGTCGACGGAAACGCTCCTGACGAAGCTGGGTGCTGAAGTCGCGCCCGACGTGCAGTCGACGCTCGCCGATACGCGTGCGACGCTGACCGCGGCGCGGCGGACGCTTGCCACCGACAGCGCGCTGCAGGTCGAGCTGCAGACGACACTGCGCGAGGTAGCGGCGTCCGCGCGGGCGTTGCGGGAGTTGGCCGAAACGCTTGAGCGCCGGCCGGAGGCCCTGTTGCGCGGCAAACCCGACAGCCAGGAAGGATCCCCGTGACACACGCTATTGTGAATTGGCCGGCGCGGTCCAGCCAGCGGAACCAACCCGCCGGGGCGGCGTGCATGTCTGGCGGCGTCTTCGCTCGTGGCAGTCTCGTTCGAGGCACTGTCCGATCGTGCGCGGCTGCGGCGGCTGCGATTTCGCTACTCGCGGCCTGCAGCTCGACGCCCGCGACCCGGTTCTACGCACTCGAGGCCGTCGCGGCATCCCAGCCCGCGGAGGCAGTGCCGCGAGCGGAGCAGGCAGCCGTCACCGTTGCGGTCAGGACGGTCGCCGTGCCGGCTGCGGTCGACCGTCCGCAGTTCGTGGTGCGCGCGGGCGACTCGCGCGTCAACCTGGACGAGTTCAACCGGTGGGCGGGACCATTGCGCGACGAGATCGCGAGGGTGGTCGCGGGCAACTTGACCGTAGAACTGGGCGCACCAGTCATCACGGTTAGTGCAGCGCTTCCGGCCGCGGCGGATCTCATTGTTCTGCTCGACGTCCAGCGGTTCGACGCGAAAACTGGCGAGGGGGTCGAGGTCGACGTCGTCTGGGTCGTGCGCCGCGCACTCGACGAGACGCCCGGGCGCAGTGGCCGGTCCGTCGTTCGCGAGCCGATCAACGCAGAGGGCTATGGGGCGCTGGTCGGCGCATACAACCGTGCGTTGGCAAGAGCGAGCCGCGACATTGCCGCGGTGATCCGCGCACATGGACATCGCTCCGAGTCTGGGCGTAACATGACTTCATAACTCGAACAAAGCGCGAGGGACACGCTGGCGTTGGAATGGAAGAAGACTGTCGAGCTCAGCGAATGGTCGTGGAAGTTGCGCGTGGCAGAACTGGCGCGGAAGGAACGTAAGGCCGCGAATCCGCAGAAGAAGCTAGGTGAGCCTGTCACGCCGGCTCAACGAGCCACGCCTGAGACACGGGTCGGAGCGCGAATCGGTTGCGGCCTGACGGGGTAAACCGCCTGACCACCTGGAATCGAGGCCCCGCGTGTGCGGGGCTTTCGTTTCGCCGGATCGCGTTGAAAGCGAATTTGAGCCGACCTCGTTCGGACGAGGTCGGCGCGCGGAGACGCCCCCTCTTGCGTTCAAGGCGGATCACCCATGAAATCCGTAGCCATCATTCTCAAATCGAAGTCTGACCCGACCGTCTATACCATCGCCCCTGATGCCACAGTGTTCGACGCGGTCAAGCTGATGGCGGAAAGGAGCATCGGCGCGCTCGTGGTGATGGAAGGCGAGCAAGTGGTCGGAATCGTTACTGAACGCGACTACGCACGAAAAGTCATCCTGATGGCGCGGTCGTCGAAAGTAACCCCCGTTCGCGACATCATGACGTCGTCGGTGATGTACGTGCGCCCTGATCAAGCGAGCGACGAATGCATGGTGCTGATGACCGAAAACCGCCTGCGTCACTTACCCGTCATGGACAGCGGCAAGCTCGTTGGCCTTGTTTCCATCGGGGACTTGGTGAAGGACATCATCTCCGAACAGAAATTCATCATTGAACAGCTCGAGCACTACATCACCGGAGAACGGGGCTGAACACTGCCCTGCCGGCGCGTCGCGGCGTCCCGTCGAGTCCAACCGAACCACCCGCGCGCTGTAGCGTGAATCTTCGAACCGCGACCATCATCGCGTGCCTTGCCGATGCGGCTGTATGGAGCTTCGTCGCGTTCGCGACTTTCATGTCGGGGTCGGATGCGGCAACCAAGGGCCTGGACGACGGTGCCGGTCTTGTCGTGACAGCGCTATTCCTCGTTACCGGCGTACCCGCGTTCGCCTTGGTTCTCTGGCGCCGGGCAGGCGCGACCGCGCTGATCCTTGCGCTCGCCTTTCCGGCGGCATTGGCAGCCCTGTTCGTCGCGGCGGTCGTCGCGTTTGCAGCACCTTGAAGCCTTCCGCAGCCCGTTGGCTGCCATAAGCACTGTTCTTCCTGAAGACCCTGGTCCGTGGAAGATCAGGACCAGTCGCGGCGGCCGAGTGATTGAATGACCGGCCATATCCGTCGAGCGATTGGCTCCAAGAACCGGACTCAGGTCACCAGCACCTTTGAGTTTTGGCGCGTTGCAGCAATGCAAACCGGCGGCTGTCGCTTCGGCTGCCTTGCGCGTTCGATTGCAGAAAGGCCCCGCCGCAAAGGTGGGCTTGTAACGGGTAGCCAAAATCCGCAGGTTGACCGCTGGCGCGACGTCGGATCAATCTATGGTCTCGTTTGCATTTTGGCTGAAGCGCCCGGCGAAGAACCATGTCCACTGCCAAGCCCATCCAGATCATTTTGGCCAGACAACTGGCCAGTTGTGTGGCCATGCCCATCCTAATTGTGGACGCCGAGGGAACGCTCGTCTTCTACAATGAGCCGGCAGAGGCGATTCTGAATCAGCGCTTCGAAGAAACGGGAGCGATTCCCGTCGACGAGTGGAACAGATTGGTCACTGTCGTCGACGAGGATCGCAACCCGCTCCTGCCCGAAGATCGGCCAATGAGGGTGGCGCGCCTCCAGCGCCAGCCCGTTTCCCGGACGATTTGGACGCGCAGCGGGGACAGCGAATGGCGACACTTGCAGGTCACCGCCTTTCCGCTCGTCGGCGAGGGCGGCCATCTGCTGGGCGTGATGAGTATCTTCTGGGAGATATGAAATGCAGGTGACGCTGTGGGGCACACGCGGCTCGCTCGCCACGCCCGGCCCGGACACGGCACGCTACGGCGGCAACACATCTTGTGTGGCCGTGCGCGGGCGCGCGGGCACCGTCATCGTGCTCGATGCGGGGACGGGCATCCGCCGCATGGCGGCGACAATCGACACTTCGGTGAAGCGCGTGGATGTGCTTCTGACCCACCTCCATATGGATCACATTCAGGGATTAGGGTTCTTCGCCCCCCTGTACCGCCCCGATGTCGAGGTCAACATCTGGGGGCCGGCCGGCATTCAACTGAGCTTGAAGGAGCGTCTCATGCGGTACCTGTCGCCGCCGCTTTTTCCCGTCCACCTCCGCGAGCTGCCGTGCAGCCTGAATCTGCGCGAGGTCCCGTGTGGGGAAGTGGATATCGGCGAATTCCGCGTTGCGTCCGCGCTGGTGTGCCACCCCGGACCCACCGTGGGATACCGCATTTCAGAGGCGCCGGGAAAAGTGTTGACGTACTTGCCTGACCACGAGCCCGCGCTCGGCGCACGGGCCTTTCCGTCACTACCGCGCGCGTGGACGTCCGGAGGGGCGCTCGCCGAAGCATCGGATCTGCTGATTCACGACGGCCAGTACACCACGGAGGAGTATCCCAACCACATCGGCTGGGGGCATAGTTCGCTCAGGCACATGCTGGACTTCGCAACGCTGGCGGAAGTGAAACACCTGGTGCCGTTTCATCACGACCCAGGTCACTCTGATGCCGACCTCGATCGTCTGATGGCGGAGGCGATCGACGATGCGAAGCCCGCCTATCGAGTCACGCCGGGACGGGAGGGGATGACGTTTGATCTGTGAGTGAGTTACGTGTCCCCGCAACAAGTGCATCAGACCTCCTTCCTGGCACCGGCCCAGTGCGGTGTCGCCGGGGCCCGAAGCCGATCGAAGCGTGGCTCACGGCTGACCATACGATCTGAACGAGCGAACCGTGCAAGTCGGACGGCGGAGGCGCGTCCAAAGCCCGGGACCGACCGCGTCGGCGCAATGACGGCCTTAGACGCGAGGCCGTCACGCTCACCCAGCCGCGCTTGCCCTTTACGCACATTCCCGTGCACGGCGAAGAAAGCATGCTTCAAACGACGCAGGACACTGCGCTGATCAGGCTGCCGACCTAGCCACACTGGCCTGATTCGACGCAGCAACCCGATCGGCGCAACCGAAGTCGACCTCCATCGCCTGCTAAGCATTCCCGAACACGATCAGCCCTGCGGGTTGCCTGTATAGATCGCCCATGCGACCTTCAAATCGTCTTGGCTTAGCTTGCCGTCCTTGTTCTTGTCGACTTGCGTAAACGCCTTGTCGAAGCCATCGAGCTTGGCCACTTCGTCTTCGATCGCATATCCGAGGCGAGGCGTGTCCAGCTTCTCGAACGCCGAAGAGGCGGTTTCCGCCTTGTTCGGGATCACGGCCGGCATTTTCGTCGCGGGACTCGAATAGCCGGGGGGCGCCGACTGCGCCGGTGTCGCAGGTTGCATTTGCGCGAAAGCCGTGCCCGCCACGGCCAGGCAGCCGGCGATGGTCGCGACCAGAGTGGGTGATCCGCGCCTCGGCGTCCACTATGGACAAACGCCCGCTACGGGCAGGCCCTTAGGCTGGAACGGAGGACGAATTGTCCGCGCCGCGAAGCATCGCGGTACAGGATCGAACCGTGTCAGCGCTTCGCCGGTTGCGCTGCCGGATTGGAGTGATCGTTCGCCTGGCCCGCCAGCGGCATGGCCGTCGATTCCTCTTCCTTGGTTATCGGCTTCTGTGGATCTGACGGTCGGGCGTGCGTGGATGTCTTGTCCGGTGGCGCACTCTCCGTGAGAACATCGCTGGCCCTTGGTGTGGTCTCGGGGGGAGGCGCGGGCAGCGCGGCCTTTGCAGGGGCCCCCGTTGCCGCTTTGGGCTCCGGACCAGCACGATCAGCGTCGGGGCTGCATGCAGCCAATCCGATCGCGGCGACTGCCAACATCGCCAATCCGACCACCTGTTTGAATTCGCCAATTGTATTCATCGCTTGCTCCTGGCAACTGGTAACAATCGTGAGTATCTGCACTGAACACATTTCGCCAAGCCGCCGGTGATCGCAGTCAGAAAGAAAGCGGCGGCGCCCGGAAATAATTGCAACGCTTTTCACCCGCATCCATGCAAAAGTTACCTATGATGCGGTGAGCATTGCCACTTCTGCCGTCTTACGCAATCGCCGTGCCTACCGGTTCAGAACGGACCGCCGCTCGGGAACAGTGCGAAGCGAACCATTGATGCGCCATTCAGTCTGACCCCTCATGGATACGAAAGCAGCGACGGCACCTTCGCACCATGGCGAATTCATTCCCAAAGGCTGGGTTCCGCCCATTATCGGCCCCGCGTTGATCCAGACAGAAATGCGAAAGCAGTTTCAGGAACTGACGATGGCAATTCCGCGCCGCAAAGGATCGTAGGGGCGCATGACTTGACCGAGATGAAATGGGCAGAGATCGCAGAGTCTCCCGGGGGCTGAAGAATGGTATCGGTAATTATTTGCGCTCGGGTTGCAAAAGTGCGCCAAAACGGAGTGCCGCGCGCAGCCTCCAGCACCTGCCGCAGACGCCGGCATGCAACTTGCGTCGCTATATCGTGTCGATGACCACGAGGAGACGAGCGATGCCGAATCGCCAAACCATGGAACGCGCGAAGCAGGACAAACGGCAAGGGAAATCGCCCGGCACGCAGGCCGGTGAATTCATCCGCGAGGAAATACACCACGTGCGCGAAGGCAAGCACGGGGCTCGGTCAGCCAAACAAGTTATCGCCATCGGACTGTCCAAGGCACGGCGCGCGGGCGTGGGCGTGCCAGCACCGAAGAAGGGAACTGTTTCGGCAGAGACCCGCCGCAAGGCGTTGCGCGACACCGCCTTAGGAAAAAATCGTCGACACGGCGTCTCGCACAAGCGTTCACAGGCGGTCAAGACCGCGCTCAAGCACGAGGGCCGCAGCGCGGCGTCGAAGACCGGCCTCGCGCGACAGGCAAGAGCGGCGGCGAAACGTCGCACCGCGGCCGAGCGCTCCGCGGCGGCGCGCAGGTCTGCAAAGACCAAAGGCCCGTTGGCCCGCTCGATGGCCGCGAAAAAGGCAGCGCGCACGCGCGCCAAGCATCGCGGGTAACGCCGTCCCCTTACTTCCCGTCCGGACTGGCCTTTCCTGGGTCAGTCAGCGCCGGTTCGCGCGGCGAGGGATTCAATGGAACAGCAATCGCTTCATGCTCCAAGGTCCCGCAAGACGAGAGGGCCCGAATCCCGCAGGTCGCGGGCGGCGCCGCTTTCCAGGGACGCACTCGCCAAGATCGACGCCTACTGGCGTGCCGCCAACTATCTCGCGGTTGGCCAGATCTACCTCTACGACAACCCGCTGCTCAAAGAACCGCTCACCCTCGACCACATCAAGCCGCGCCTGCTCGGCCATTGGGGCACGACACCGGGTCTCACCTTCGTCTACACGCACTTGAACCGCGCGATCGTCGCGCACGATCTGTCCGTGCTCTTCGTCACCGGGCCGGGTCACGGCGGGCCGGCGCTCGTGGCCGGCGCGTATCTCGAAGGCACGTACAGCGAACGCTATCCCGAGGTGACGCAGGACGAGGCCGGCATGCGGCGGCTCTTCAAGCAATTCTCGTTTCCGGGCGGCGTACCGAGTCACGTCGCCGCGGAGACACCGGGATCGATCCACGAGGGTGGCGAGCTGGGCTATGCGCTCGCACACGCGTACGGCGCGGCATTCGACAACCCCGACCTGCTGGTCGCCTGCGTGATTGGCGATGGCGAGGCGGAAACCGGGCCGCTCGCCGCGAGTTGGCAATCGAACAAGTTCCTGAATCCGGCGCGCGACGGCGCGGTCCTTCCGATCCTGCACTTGAACGGCTACAAGATCGCCGGGCCGACGGTGCTGGCACGCATCCCGCGCGCCGAGCTCGAGGCGTATCTCGTTGGCGTCGGGCACGTTCCCTATTTCGTCGAAGGCGACGACCCGGCGAGGATGCATCAAGCGATGGCCACCACCCTCGACCGCGTCGTTGCCGATATCCGCGCGATCCAGCACGACGCGCGAACCCGAGGCTTTCGTGCGCGCCCGCGCTGGCCGATGATCGTGCTCGTTACGCCGAAAGGCTGGACCGGGCCGAAGCGCGTCGACGGCAAGAAAGTGGAAGGGACGTTTCGCGCCCACCAGGTGCCGCTGGGTGAAATGCATGAGCATCCCGAGCATGTCGGACTGCTCGAACGCTGGATGAAGCGTTATAAGCCGCGCGAGCTGTTCGACGTCGACGGGCGGCTGCGACCGGAACTGGCCGCTCTAGCCCCCGAGGGTGATCGACGGATGGGCGCCAACCCGCAATCGAATGGCGGGCAGCTCCTCACCGATCTGCGCTTGCCGGACTATCGTCAATACGCGGTCGACGCTCCTCGTCCCGGTGCCGTCGATGCCGAGGCGACCCGCGTGCAGGGCGCCTTCCTGCGCGACGTCATGAAAAGCAATGCCAAGGCGCGCAATTTCCGTGCTTTCAGCCCGGACGAGACAGCGTCGAACCGCTGGAACGCGCTGTTCGACGTCACCGACCGCTGCTCGGTCGGTGACGTCGTGCGTGGCGACGACCATGTCGCCCCAGACGGGCGCGTGATGGAAGTGCTTTCCGAGCACCTGTGCGAGGGCTGGCTCGAAGGCTATCTGCTCACCGGGCGCCACGGGTTTTTCTCCTGCTACGAAGCGTTCATCCACATCGTCGACTCGATGTTCAACCAGCACGCCAAGTGGCTGAAGGTCTCGCGCGGCATCCCCTGGCGTCGGCCGATCGCGTCGCTGAACATCCTGCTGTCCTCGCACGTGTGGCGCCAGGATCACAACGGATTCTCGCATCAGGATCCGGGATTCATCGACCACGTTGTCAACAAGAAGGCCGAAGTGATTCGCGTGTATCTGCCGCCGGACGCGAACACGTTGCTGCAGGTGACGGATGCTTGTCTTCGCAGCCGGCATCTCGTCAATGTCATCGTCGCCGGCAAGCAGCCGGCGCCCCAGTGGCTTTCGCTCGATGCGGCTATCCGCCATTGCGAAGCCGGGATCGGCATCTGGGAGTGGGCATCGTGCAGCCCCGAGGCGATCCCCGATGTTGTCATGGCCTGTTGTGGCGACGTGCCGACGCTGGAGACGCTTGCCGCGGTCGCGTTGCTGCGAGAGCACCTTCCGGAAGTCAAGGTCCGCGTGGTGAACGTTGTCGACCTGATGAAGTTGCAGCCGGCCTCCGAGCATCCGAATGGACTTTCCGACCCGGATTTCGATGTGCTGTTCACGCGCGATCGGCCGATCATCTTCGCGTTCCACGGCTACCCGTGGCTTATCCACCGGCTTACCTACCGCCGGACGAACCACGATAACCTGCACGTTCGCGGCTACAAGGAGGAGGGCACGACGACCACGCCCTTCGACATGACCGTGTTGAACGACCTCGACCGCTTCGACCTCGTCATCGACGTGATCGACCGCACACGAGCGGCGGGACCGCGTGCCAGTGAAGTCCGGAAGACGATGCAAGACGCGCTGCAGCGGCACGCGCGCTACATCAACGAGCACGGCGAGGACATGCCCGAGATCCGCGACTGGCGCTGGCCGGTGTGAGACGTGAACCCGAAGGTTTAATCTCCTGCCACCCACAACAGCGGGCAAGCCGCCCAAGGATGGCGGCTGATCGGGTGACTATCGGACATGGCCGACAGACATCCGCCTCGGCAACGTGCACAATCGGTGAGCGCCCCTGTCGGGCATGGGATTAACTTGTCCACCGTCAGGCCTCCGATCTCCGTTGCACCGACCCTTCCATCAGGCGATCCGGAGCGCACAGCTGCGTCGCTCTTCGCCGATGGTCGCAATTGCTGGCGGATCGAGCGCGCGACGCAGATAGCGTTCCTGGTCGATGGCGAGGAATACTTTACAGCCGTGCGCGAGGCGCTCGCGAAAGCGCGCCACTCGTTCTTCATCCTCGGCTGGGACATCGACAGCCGGATGCGCCTCACTCCTGGCGGTGCGAACGACCGACTTCCGGAACCCCTCAGCGATTTCTTGAACGCCCTCGTCGCGGCGCGGCGCGGTTTGCGCGGCTACGTGCTCTCGTGGGATTTCGCCATGCTCTACACGCTGGAGCGGGAGTGGCTGCCAGTCTTCAAGCTCGACTGGCGCACGCACCGCCGGCTGTCGTTCAGACTCGACGATCACATTCCGGCAGGCGCATCGCACCACCAGAAGATCGTGGTCGTCGACGACGCGGTCGCATTCGTCAGCGGTTACGATCTGACGCGGGTGCGCTGGGATACCTGCCGGCACGAAAAGGACGACCCGCGCCGAGTCGATCACCGGGGCGTAGCGTACCCGCCGTTCCACGACGTCGGCATCGCCGTCGGGGGCGACTGCGCCCGCGCGCTCGGTGAGCTCGCGCGCGAGCGTTGGCGGCGCGCCACGGGCCGGCTGCCGCGTCCCGCGCCTGCCGCGCCTGTGCCGGACGCATGGCCGGCCGGAGTCGAATCCGCATTGACCGATATCGACGTCGCGATCGCGCGCACCGAGCCGGCCGTCAATGGCTATCCCGCCGTCGGCGAGATCCGGCAGCTGCATCTGGATGCGATCGCGAGTGCGCGGCGCTGGATCTTCGCGGAGAACCAGTATTTCACGTCGCGCCTCATCAGCGAAGCTTTCGCGCAGCGATTGCGCGAGGACGATGCGCCCGAGATTGCCGTGATTTCGCCGTTCAAGCAGAGCGGCTGGCTCGAGATTTCGACGATGGGAGTATTGCGAGGCCGCAATCATCGCCGGCTGCGCGCGGCCGACCGGAACGGCCGCTACCGCCTCTACTATCCGACGCTACCGTGGCTCGACGCCAAAGGGGAATGTCTCAACGTGCACAGCAAAGTGCTCGTCGCCGACGACGAGCTCCTGATGATCGGCTCGGCCAATCTCGCCGATCGCTCGATGGGCACCGACACCGAATGCCAACTGGCGCTCGAGGCGCGCGGCAATCCATGTCGCGCGGGCGATCGCCGGTTTGCGCGATCGGCTGCTCGCCGAGCATCTCGACCGTTCGCCGTCGGAGGTCGCCGAGGCCATGCGGACTCGCGCAGCCTGCATCAAGCGTCGCGGCCCTCACCCGCGACGGCAAGCGCGGCCTGAAGGTGATCGAACCGGAGCTCGATCCGAGCCTCGACGCGCTGGTGCCGGATCAGCAGGTGCTCGACCCGGAACGGCCCATCGACCCGGACACGATCGTCGCCGACCTCGTGCCGCGCGAAGAAGCGCGCGGCAGCGCCCGGACCCGATTGATCATCGTCGCGATCGCCGTCGTGGTGTTGACGGCCGTGGCCCTCGCGTGGCGTTACACGCCGCTGCAGGCGTGGCTCGAGCCTGCCCGGCTGATCGAGCTCGGCGAGTCGCTGCGGGAGAATCGGCTGGCGCCGCTCATCGCTGTCCTCGCCTTCGTGGGCGGCGGGTTGGTGCTCTTCCCGGTGACGGTGCTGGTGGGCGTGACCGCCATCGTCTTCGGCCCGCTGCTCGGCAGCGCCTACGCGCTCATCGGCGCCACGTTGAGCGGCGCGATGACGTTCGCCATCGGTCGTCACTTGAGCAGACAGACGGTGCGCGGGCTCGCCGGGCGGCGGCTCAATGGCCTTTCGCGGCGACTCGGCGAGCGAGGCCTGCTCGCGATCATATTCGCGCGCGTGGTGCCGGTCGGGCCGTTCGCCGTGGTCAATATCGTGGCCGGCGCATCGCACATCCGCTGGCGCGACTTCCTGCTCGGCACCGTCATCGGTCTCGTGCCCGGCGTCACGGTGGCATCGATATTCGTCGCTCGGGTGGCCGCGGCGATTCGGGAACCGAGTGCCGGCACCTTTGCGCTGCTCGCCGCAGTCGGCGCAGCACTCATCGCCCTAGTCTTCGTGCTCAAGCGAAAGCTGGGCGCGCGGGCCGACGCGAGACGCGACGTAGCGCCGGCAGTGCATGGCAGCTGAATCGGCGGATGACCGGATCGCGCAAGGCACCGGGAACAACCCTCTGCGTCGCCACCTGGAACATCCACGGCGCGGTGGGCGGTGACGGCCGGTACGCGCCGAGGCGCATCTTCGACGTGCTATCCGAGCTCGAAGCCGACCTGGTTGCGCTACAGGAAGTGCCGCTACAGGGCGCGCACGACAACTTTGTCGTCAATCTGGAACACGCGACCGGCTACCACGTCGCCGCAGGATCGCTGTTCGAGCGCCGCGGAACCGAATTCGGCAATGCCGTGCTCTCGCGCCATGCGTTCGACCGCGTAGCTCACCTCGATCTCACCGTCGACACCCATGAGCCGCGCGGCGCGCTCGACGTCCGGATCGGCACTGGTGCGGGGCGTACGTTGCGCGTCCTGGCAACCCATCTGGGGCTGCGTCCCGGAGAACGGCGGGAGCAGGTGAAACGGCTGCTCGCCGCGGTCGAGGACGAGAGCTCGCAGCCCACCATGCTGATGGGCGATCTCAACGAATGGTACTTATGGGGTCGCCCATTACGCTGGTTGCATGCCCATTTTCGCGAGAAGCCGGCGGCGCCGCCGACGTTTCCCGCACGACGTCCCGTGTTCGCGCTCGACCGGATCTGGATCTCGCCTGTTGGATGCCTGCGCCGACTGCGTTGCCACGCGAGCCCACTGGCGCGCGTCGCCTCTGACCACCTGCCGCTCATCGCCGAGGTGGTCGTCTGACGAGGGAGACGGGACAGCGGAGGCGATGTGCCGCTTATCGCACATCTGCAAACCGCGTCAGTCCGGGTGGCGTGCAAACCGCAAAACGGCTTCCACCGGGTTGTGGTCTGATGACGTCACCGCCATGGCCTTCGACGCAACGACCTCCAGGCCACGAACCAGGATGTGATCGACCTGATTGCCGAGGAACAACGTCCGGCCATCCTCGGCATGAGTGGCTTCAACGAGGCCCAGACGGCCGGCGATCTCGCGCACGACCTGGGCGCGGGAATCCGTCCACGTATTGAGATCGCCGCCGAGGATGATGGGGCCATCATGTTCGGCCAGCACGTCGGCCAAGGCGGTGAGTTGCGCTCGGTATGTGCCGAGCGAGAGCGAGAAGTTGATCGCGTGCACGTTGGCGACGGCGAGCGTTTGCGTCATGCCTGCCAACGGAAGCCAGGTGATGATCGCCGATTTCGGAAGTTGAATGAGCGGCTCGACAAATCGCTGCGTGCAATTCGCCACCGGTATCGTCCGCGTCGCCGTCAGTACGCCGATGTCGGCGGAACCATAGATGAACGAACTTGCCATGACCCAGCGTAGCCCGACGCGCCGCAGGATATCCTGCAGTGAATCGAGCAGGGTGACCTCCTGCAACAGAAGTACATCGTTGGACCGGGCGAATCGCGCAAGGTCCTCTTGCCAACCCATATCGCCTTCCTTGTGGATGTTCCACGTCAGAATCCGAATCGCATCCGGATCGACGACGTCCTTGCTGGCGCCGTCGCCGGCCGCCGTGGCGGAACGTGCCACCTGCGCTGCCGCTGGACAGCTCAGCGTTTGAACCTGGATACCCGAGGGTCCGGAGATCAACGCCCGCGGATCGATGGTCAGCGTCACGCACGCGGCCATCAGCGGAACGGCGCCAACCAGCAAGGCGCCCCGCGGCATGGAGGATTTTCCGGACATGGCAGGACTGTAAGCTACCTGTGATCCTCAGGTAGGAGTTCAGCACGACCGCGAGCCTTGAGCGCCGATCGATGGTGTTTCCGACGCCCGGTTACTTCAAGGGAATCGGCGTCGCCCGTTCGACGGGCACCGCGGTCACGCTGTTCTGCGGCGAACCTTCGATCACGCGGTCGGAGTAGGTGAGATACACCAGCGTGTTTCGTGGCCCGTCGACCATACGGACGATGCGGAGCTTCTTGAACACCAGCGAGATCCGTTCGTTGAAGACCTCTTCCTGCGCGGGTAGCGGTTGCGCAAACGAGATTGGACCGACCTGGCGGCAGGCGATCGACGCCTCGGCCTTGTCTTCGGCGAGCCCGACCGCGCCCTTGATGCCACCGGTCTTGGCACGCGCGACGTAACACGTGACACCGCGGACCTTCGGATCGTCATGCGCGTCGACGACGATCTTGTGATCCGGCCCGATCAATTTGAAGACAGTGTCGACCTGCCCGATTGGTTCGGCCTGAGCCAGAGCCACAAGCGGCAGCAGCGACAGCGCAAATGGAATCTTCATGAGGGAACCCTTTGCAGTTGCGGTCGCGGCGCCGCTGTCGAGGTACGACGACGCAAAACAGGTGGCCACCCTAGCGAACCCGATTGCATGGTGGCGGGAAACCTGTCCATCGCCTGCCGAATCATTTCGTCTTGATGGGTTCTACCTTGAGGATGCGGCCGTTTGCCTCGTCGGTGAGCAGGTAGAGCAGGCCGTCGGGGCCTTGCGCTACGTCGCGGATTCGCCCGGAGTCGGCCAGATAGCGTTCTTCCGCGGTGACGCGATCGCCGTTCATCGCGAGTCGGACCAGTGCACCCGGTCGCAGCGAACCGATGAACAGGCTTCCGCGCCATTCCGGAAAGGCATCCCCGGTATAAAATGTCGCTCCCGAAGGCGCGATCACGGGATCCCAGTAGTAAACCGGCTGCTCCATCCCGGGTTTGGCCTGGCCTTCGCCGATTCTGGCCCCGGAATAGTCGACACCGTAGGTGATGACTGGCCAGCCGTAATTCTTCCCTGCTTGCGGATTGTTGAGTTCGTCGCCGCCGCGAGCCCCGTGTTCGACGGTCCAGAGCTGCCCAGTCTGCGGATGCAGCGCGGCCGCCTGTACGTTGCGGTGGCCGTAGGACCAGATCTCGGGGCGCGCACCATCGCGCTTAACGAATGGATTGTCTTGCGGGATGGAGCCGTCGCCATTGATGCGGACGACCTTGCCGATGGTCGTCGAGAGGTCCTGTGCCCGTTCGCGATGCGCAAAACGGTCGCCGGTCGTGACGAAAAGCGTGCCGTCGCGCGCGAACACCAAACGTGAACCCCAATGGTTGGGGCCGCTGACCTTCGGTACTTGGCGCCAGATCACCCGCAGATCGTCGAGCTTGCCATCGCCGAGCTGTGCGCGCGCAACCGCTGTGCCCGCACCACCCTCACCAGGCTCGGCGTAGCTCAAGTAAATCAGCCGGTCCTGTGCAAAAGTCGGCGACACGGCGACGTCGAGCAGTCCGCCTTGGCCGGAAACCTGCGTTTGAGGGACTCCGGCGAACGGCCTCCCCATTCGTCCGTCCTTGTCGACCAGCCGGAGGTGGCCCGCACGCTCGGTGACGAGCATGCCGCCATTCGGCAGGAAGGCAAGACCCCACGGATGCTCCAGCCCTTGGGCGACGATGGTCGCGCGAATCGGCGCTTCGCTTGCTTTGGGTGTCGGTGAGCGCGGCGCCTGAGCGACGCTCGGAGTGGTGATCGCCACCGTGATGGCGGCAATCGCAAAGATCGCTGCGTGGCGTACTGGTTGACTCCAGCGGACCTGCTTGTACATCCCAGCCGTCACCGCCTCCGATGTCACCGCCAAAGGCGTCAGGCGCTGCTCCACCGCGTCCTCGTGAGGATAGGAAAGGATAGGAAGAATTAACCGGCACGACGCGTAATCGCGAGCAGCGTAGCACGTCTTGATTTGCCCGGACTGGTGGGAAGCGGGGACAGGGATCGCCGCGAGGCCACGGTGGGCCCCGGGTTCGGGTGTGTCGCAAGCGTCAGCGGGACGCGCCTACCCGGCGGCGTCGCGCGGCTGGCGGTCGACGGTCGGAGTTACCACCAGCGATGCGTTGGTCGAACTCGTACCTCGATGCCGGCTGGGCGTGGCTTACCGGAAGATTCCGCGACGACACCGACCGGCAGCAGAGGCCGATCTCGGCCGGCCGAGTGCAACTGCCAGTCCGACACACGCTGTTACCGTCGTGCCTGGTTGCCTTGTTAACCGAAGAGTGCCGCTGTGGCGGAGAAAGTTCCGCAGATAGTTCCGCAGATCGATCGCACCGGGCCAGCTGAGGTGTGTCGAAACAGAGCAGTCCAAAGTCCATCATCGAGAACGGGCCGAAGGAGAAATGAATGCAGCGTGTAATGCGAGTCATCGAAGCCGGCCGGCGCGTTCGACATCGGTGCGCTACGGTTGATTCAAACGGGCTACGGACGGGCGCGGCGCCGACATCGTTGTCGAAACGGGCGGCGCGACGCTTCCGAGATCGCTGGCCGCCACGGCGTTCGGCGGCTTCATCGGCGTCGTGGGATTCGTCGCCGGCCACAACGCGACACTCCCCGCTCGCGGGCTGCTTGGCCCGCTCCTCCGTGTGCACGGGATCGCCGTTGGGTTGCGCGCCGGATTCGAGGCGATGAACCGCGCCGTCGCTGCAAGCGGGTTGCGTCCGGTGATCGACCGGAGCTTTGCTCTGGCCAATGCCGCCGCCGCGTTCAGACACATGAAGGCGGGTGCGCGGTTGGTGCCGTCGGTTCGCCGAGCTGGGCGAGGATGTCGCGCACGGTCGGACACAGCAGCCCTTGGCCTTATAGTCGGCCATAACGCCGATGGCGCTCCGAGTAACTCACTGTTTCTGCGTTGCCCTCTACACACACCTCAGCCAGCGTGTTTGCTTAGAAATCCGAGCGTCTTCTCGTTGAACGCGGGCACATTCTCATACAGCGGCGCGTGCGAGCAATCTTCGAAGATATGTAGTTCGGAATTCTTGATGCCCTTTGCTAGCCGGTCGGCGAACCGTGTCGAGGTAACCATGTCGTGGCGCCCGAAGGTGATTTGTGTCGGAGCGCGGATCTTGCCGAGCTGTGCCTCGGCGTCGTGGGTCATCACTGCATCGGACTCCTGGACGAACGCATCGATTGGCTGCTTGGGGCGGCCACGCACGAAGTCGGACAGGGCTTGGATGTAATCTGGTTTTTGCACATACAGCTCGGGCGTGAAGCACCACGGGAAGATCCCTTGAATCACCATCTCCGGCACGCTGTTTAGCGCCTTGGCCATCACCTGCCAGCCCTGTACGACGGTCTTGAGATAGGCATCGCTCTTGGGCCAGCCGCTGTGCAGCGAAAGCGACTTGACGCGGTCCGGATACTTCGCGGCCAGCCAGATGCCGGTGGCCGCCCCTAAGGAGAGCCCGGAGACGTGAGCCCTTTGTATTCCGATCGCCTGCATGAGCGCAGCGACATCGTCGGCGAACATCTCCGTCGAGTAGACGCCGCCCGGTTTGTCCGACTCTCCGGTGCCCCGCAGGTCGACCGAGATGCAGGTGAAGTGCTTCGCGTAGTCGGCGACCTGGAACGCATAGCAAGCGTAATCAGCAGCCAAGTAAGGGATGAGCACCAGAGGCTCGCCGCTCCCCTGCTGGTCGTAATTCATCGTGATGTTGCCGGCTTGAATTTTGGGCATAGCCGTTCCCCTGACTGAGATCCTTCGGCGACCACGGCGAACTGACGGCCGGGACTTCGGTTGCGCGTCGAGCGCCGCAGCTGGGACCAGCATACGCCCCGTTGGGCTGCGAACATAGATTGCCGTCAGTCCGTGGCTTGTACGACGCCTGGCCGCGCGACTCGTCGCGTCCGTGCACGCCTGCGCGTAAGGCAGGCATCGCACAACCCTTAACGACTGCGACGGTCGCGCGACGGCCAGATCTTCAGCGTGAACATCCAGCCCGCGCATCGGCCTGCTGTCGGATTAGTCTGACACACGGTTCAGTCATCGTCTGCTTTCGGCCGGCGACCATGGACATCATAATTATCATGTCAGTGATGCACGTCCAATGCTCGCTAGGTCTTGCCACGACCCGGAGCAATCCGACCATCGTGCGAGCCTCCAAAGGCTCGGGGGGACGCTAATGGGTAACGGAACAGAGCTTGCCTCCCTTGATCACCGACACCGCGGCCGCCATTGTGCGGCCGCTTTCATTATCGGCATAGCACCAATTTCGTTGCAAACACCCAGCGATACAGCGCCACCTGTGGGCACGTACCGGGAGAGTCACGCTGGACGTTTTCCGGTCGCCCCGCCGGCAGCGCGCGAAGGTGGGGAAGTTGGTGCCAGTCCCACAACGCACATTAGGAAATGCCATGGCGGACTCAAACACCGATCGGTATCTCGAAAACAACAGGCAGTTCGCGAGCGGGCAGGCGATCCACAAGCCCGCCTACCCGGGAAAGCAGCCGATCCAACCCGCGAAGCGCGTAGCGGTTGTGGCATGTATGGACGCGCGCCTCGACGTGGAGGATCTTCTCGGCCTGCAAACCGGGGACGCGCACATCATTCGCAACGCCGGGGGCGTAGTGAGCGACGATGTGATCCGCTGCCTCATCATCTCGCATCATCTGCTCAATACCAACGAGATCATTCTGATCCACCATACCCGCTGCGGCATGCTCGCCTTCACGGACGACCTCCTTAAGGCCGGGCTGGAGGGCGACCCGGCGGCCGAAAAGCTGCTCGGACAAGCGACGGGACGTGCGTTCACGAGCTGCAAGAAGTCCGCGTCGACGCCGTCAGCGTTCCATGCCTTCCGCGGCCCGATCGAGCCGCTCGACGCTGCACGCAACGCCAAGCAAACAGAACGCCTCGCGGGGGACGTGCGGCGGGGGATGTCTGCGATCCTGAACCACCCCTGGCTACCGACCATCGGGCCGGACGCGATCACGGTGCGCGGATTCATCTACGACGTGGACAGCGGGAAGCTCGAGGAAGTGAGCTATCTAGGGCCCATGGCATCGATGAGCTGACGTATCACAGTCCGCGCGTTCTCCATCACGACAACCTCGAACGTTAACACGCTGCGCGGGCACAGGAAGTAGTACCGCCAGCCCCCGAATCGGCACGCAATGCGCGTCAACGGTAACTCTATGGGCGCGGAGTCTGCCGAGTGGCGCACGGTGAGGGCTGCCGGCCGCTCGCCGGTCCGTTGCATCAACCGGCCCTGACGGCGCGTCCACGGCCCGCAGTTCGTCGTTCGACGCGTGGTGGACCGAGCAGATTCGCGGCAAGGTGCTGATCATCTGTGACGGGCATGCCGCCGCACCGTGTCGGGTCGTCGGCTCATCACCACGTTAGGGCAGAAGGCCCAATAGTCGATCCGGCGTCATGCAATTACGAAAGCTCATAGGACGAACTCCGATAGCACGACGTCCACTTGGCTGACACCGCAAGCTGCGCAAGCTGCTTAGGCTGATGAAGGGATCCACATTCCGCAGGCCGAAACTCGTGAACGTCATGTACACCCCCGCAAATCGAGCGCTGCGCTACGGCGTCGTCGCCGGGGGTGTCTTGACGGCAATCGTACTGCTTGTCATCTTCTTTTTCCCCTGGAACGTGTTGCGCGGGCCGCTCGCAGTCTACGCGAGCGCTCGTTTCGATCGACCGGTCGCGATCGAAGGCGATCTCGCCGTCGATCTCGGTTGGATCACGCGCGTACAAATCGACGGCCTCTCGATCGCGAACGTGCCATGGTCGAATGAGCAGCCAATGGTCGCATCGAAGCGCGCGATCCTCTGGTTCACGCCTGGATCGCTGCTACGAGGCGAGCCGATCAAAGCGCACCTGGTCGATACTAACGTACTGCTCGAGAGGAATGCGGATGGTAATGACAACTGGCATCTGGGCAAGAGCGAACCTATCCCTCTCATCGGCAACATCGAGGTCGACCGCGGCGTGGTTCGCTTTCGCGATGCGAAGGCGCGCGCCGATGTGACGCTCGAATTGCAGACAATCGCCGCTGCCGGCGACGACCGCGCGACGCTGCGCTTCAACGGCAAGGGCACGTTGCGGGGGGAAGTGGTCCAACTGGAAGGGGAGAGCGCGGGGCTCGCTCAACTGCAGGACATCGACGATCCATACCGCCTCACGCTGAAGGCCCGTGCCGGGCGCACCACCGTGAATTTTGACGGCACGATCGTCCCCTCCGATACCGAGAACGTTCGCGGCGCATTGCGCCTGCAAGGGTCCGATCTCTCGAAGCTTTACCCGATCGTACCGGCGCCACTGCCTTGGACGCCTCCCTACAAGCTAATCGGCGAGGTGACGCACACGAAATCCATGTGGGATTTCCGCGGCATGAGAGGAACGGTGGGTGAAAGCGATCTCAAGGGTGACATCCGGATTGACGTATCAAAGCAGCGCAGCATGATGACCGCCGATCTGACGTCGACCCGATTCGATTCCAAGGATCTCGGCGGGTTCATCGGCCTGCCGCCCGGCGAGCCGGGACAGCGCGCGCAGACGGCCGAGCAACAGGCGGAAGAACGCCGACGCGGGTTGTCATATCGAGTGCTGCCCGACAAGCCACTGGAGCTCGCGAAATTGCGCGAGCACGACGCCGACGTCAAGTTTCGCGGCACCAGTGTCAAGTGGAGCGCGATACCGATGGACAATCTCGTCGCTCACCTGACGCTGAAGGACGGCGTGCTGCGCTTCGATCCTCTGGATTTCGGTATCGCGAATGGCCACTTGATCGCCAAGGTTGCGGTCGATGTGACGCGCAACATCGCACAGGCGCAAGGCGAATTCGAGGCGCGCAACGTCGAACTCAAGCGCCTATTTCCCAAGCTAGCTTCCCCCCGGGGTACGGCAGGCCGTTTCGGCGGCCGCGCCCATTTCAAGACCGAGGGCAATACGGTAGCGGCGATGCTGGCTGCCGTGGATGGCGACGCCGCCGTCATCATGCACGGTGGCGAGGCGAGCACGCTGCAACTGGTGTTGACCAATCTCGATCTCGCTCGTGCAGCGGAACTCCTGTTGCGTGGCGACGAAACCGCCGAGATACGGTGCGCAGTCGGGGCGTTGCATGCCAAAGGCGGTGTCATGACGCCCGATCTACTTGTGGTCGACACGTCAGCGGTCGTCATCACGGGCAGTGGCAGCATCGACTTTCGCGACGAAAAATACGACTTGGCGCTCGATGCCAAGTCGAAACGCCCGAGCCTTCTTGCGCTACGCGGTCCGATGGTGATCCGCGGCACGTTCAAAACGCCGGTCGTGGGCCCCGCGGTCGGCCCGGTCGCCGCACGAGTGGGTGCGGCGGTCGGGCTCGCCCTAGTGGCACCGCCGCTCGCTGCGTTGCCGCTAATCGAATTCGGCGGCGCGTCCGATGTCGATTGCAGGGCGCTGATCGAGCAAGCTCGCGTCGACACCGCAACCACCGAACGCATCCTGCGTCCGGGCGCGCGTAAAACCTCCATGCCATGGCGCGCAAGGTTCGCCGAGGAAAAACAAGCCGACCAAGTCGGCCAGTCGCGATAGCTGCGCGCTGCGCGCGGATCGCGAGCTACTGGCCGCCCACTCTGGAGTACATCGGCGTGAGGTCTAAGCTACACAGGCTGGTCGCGACCGCCGGATTCGACGGTCGATGACCGGTCAGGCCATTACCCAGAAATGTCTGGCTCGACGGACCGACCTCTCGGGGGCAGTCGACGAGTGAGCCTATCGCTTCAACTGTCTTTGTCAGGGGAGCTTTCAGGAGATGTGGCTTCACATCCCAGACAACGGAAGAACCTCCATGACCTCTATGGAGGATTGGGGGATCTGCACATGCGGGTGACCTTCGAATGTCTTTGCCGCCGCTTCGTGTGACTCTGCCTCCACGATCGCATACAGCATGATGTCGTTTTTTGTGTCAGACGTGCCTTGCGCGGTGACACATTTGGTCTTGCCGACCCCGGCTCCCCTGTCAACGAACATCTTTATGTGATCGCCCATCCATTTTCTCCATTCGCCCTGCATCTTCTCTTCGGCCGCCTTTCTCGTCTCGGGCGCGGTCTTCTTCCAGTCGTCAATTACCGAGGCTGGTGCAAGATACATAATAAGAAATTTCTTCATGTTCAGACTCCTTGAGAGTGGAGAGTGCCCACTGGTGCGTCACTCGTTTTCATACGACTTCGGTGAAGCGCCGTTGCCATTCTTGCTACCACCGGGCCAACATCTGGCACATGGTCCGGTGCCGCGGTACTTATGACCGCGACCGCATGTTTTCCATCCGCCCGTATTCTTTGTCGTCATCGCTGCCTCCTCGAGTTGGCATTCTTGAATACTCGCAACGGAAATGATGCCAGCCGATAATGAAAGCGGCCGCCCGAGGGCGGCCGCGGTGTCAGTGATCGAGGGAGGCAAGCACCCTTCCGTTGCTCATCAGCGTCTTCCCGAGCCTTAGGAGGCTCGCACGATGGCCGGACTGGTCCGAGTCGTCGCAAGACCTAGCGAGCATTGGACGTGTATCACTGACGGCCCAATTCTGATTTGAGCAGTCCCCGACGAAAAGCAGACAATGGCTCGCGCGTATGTCAGATCAATCCGACAGCGGGCAGAGGTTCGTCCACCGGCTGTTACTGACTATTGTGAACGTATGGCCCTCCGCAGGTCCGTATAATGCGACCGACTAGCGGCCGCGGGTCGGGGAGACGAGAAGTTCCCGTTTGCTCCGTTGGGGGTTGGTCGGGCGGCCGACCGTAGTGCCTTAACGTTCCGTTCATCGTTCATCAGCGCAGCGACTGATGATTACCGGCATCCGAGTCACAGACGTGACCATCGCGCTGGAAGATGCGGGCGAGGGCGCCCCGATCCTGCTGCTTCACGGCTTCCCTGCGACTCGATATCTCTGGTCGCGAGTTGCCCCGTTGCTGACGGGCGCGGGGTTTCGTGTCCTGCTCCCCGACCTCGTCGGTTACGGCGAGTCCGAGGCTCCCGCAGGGGTGCGTATCGATATGGCCTCCCAGGCGCGTTGGATGCTCGAGCTTCTTGATGCGCTTGGTATCACCCGTGCAGTTGTTGTGGCCCACGACGTGGGCTCGGCCGCTGCACAACTCATGGTGGCTGGCACGCCGGAGCGCATCCGCGGTCTCGCTGTGCTTGATGGTGTGTACGCCGGCGAGTGGGCGATGGGGGCTATCGCTAGCATCCGGGCTTGGAACCTAGCCGACGCGCGCCGCCTCGTTCCGGTGTTGGCGCGGCGCCTCGCGAAAGGCCCTGCTGTGCGACAAATGCTCGCAGCGTATGAGGGTGAGGAGGGTGGGCTGCGCTTGATTCGCGCTGCACGCGATCTCGACCCCCACCAGTCGGAACACATCAGCGAGGCGCTACGCGCTAGCGGCGTACCTGCGGTCATCCTGTGGGGGGAGCGCGACGAGTTCCTGCCGCTGGATACCGTGGCGCGGCCGCTTGCCGACCTGTTACAGGCGGACTTGGTCGTACTGCCGGGCGGCCATTTCACTCCCATGGATTGCCCGGAAGAGGTCGGCGCGGCATTGCTCGACTTCCTCGCGCGTTTGCCCCGCGAATGAGGTTGACGGGTGGATGTCGAACAGCGGGATCGCATTGGGTAGAAATACGAGAGCGGTGATGGGGTCCGGATTATGGCCCACTTGGGTTAATCCCGGTGCGACACGCAGTTTGGCGCGCGAGTGCATAAATCGCTTGCACCACCACGTCGGGGGCCTCGCGCGATAGGAAATGGCCAGCAACCGGAATGACGTGGCGTTCATAGTGAGCCCCAAAGTACCGTTGCGCATCTTCCGATTCCATGGGCGGCACAACGCCATCACAGGCACCATGCAGCACGATCGTCGATACGCCGATCGCAGGCTGGCTCATCAGCCTTCGTTCCAGACCTTCGAAGGCCGGGTCGCCGGCAGATTTGCCATACCGATGACGATAGGATTGAATGGAAACGGACACGAAGTCGGGATTGTCGAAGCTCGAAGCCGTTGCGTCGAAAGTCGCTTCAGTGAATCGCCAGTTCGGGGACCACAGGCGCCAAAGCAGCCGAGCTATCGCGCGACGCTCCTGCGTAAGTCCCGCGACGCCGCGCTCGGTGTGCAAGTACCATTGGTACCAGTAGCGCCGCTCCTGCTCCGCGGTCGCCGGGCGATTGGCGGTCGCTATGTTCTGAATGTTGTACCCAGTGATGGACACGAGCCCAATTACCCGCTCGGGCCAGAGTGCGGAAACGACGCAGGCGGCGCGCCCACCCCAGTCGTAGCCAACGAGTATTGCCGCCGTAATGCCGAGCGCGTCCATGAAGTCGCGTAGATCGGCGCCAAGCGCTGCCTGCTGTCCAGAGCGCGGAGTGGACGGATCAAGGAAACTTGTCGGACCGAATCCTCGCAACCAGGGGACCAGGGTTCGGAACCCGTGGGCGGTGAGCGGTGGAACAACCCCGTCCCAGTCGTGCACATCGGACGGCCATCCGTGGAGAAGAACCACCGGCGTTCCGTCTGCTGGGCCGCTTTCCAGGTAGGCGATATTCAGCGTCTTGGTTCGGACGGCGCAACGCATTTGATCGGGCCTCCACGAGCAAGCGCGCAACACATCTGGATTCTGCCACGTTCGCGCTGCTGTCGATCTGAGTTTGACGCGGCTCCTGTCACGGACCCATTCGCGCAGCGAAACAGGCTAAGCCACCCCACCGAACCCTCATTGCAATGCTCGCTTCTGAGTTCCCACTTATCGGTTTCGCCCTGATCATGGCGTTCAAGGCATACGGGCGAGACGCTTCGTAGTATCGCTCGTCCGTTCTGCCGCGTTGGATGGTGCCGTGGCATGCCACACGGTTCTCTTGCAGCACTGGTCGCGTCAGGGTTGGTCAGGCGCTTGCATGGCTCCCGATTTCAGGATGCGGACCCCGGGCTTCGTGTCGAGAATGGCCTCCAGCAGCGCGGACGCCACAGCGCGCGCCCGGATCGGTCGCACCCCCTTGGGCACCATCCAACCGAGCGGCCCGAGCAGCCGTCCCGCCCACATTTCGCCGCTTCGCATCGGTTGTCCCAAGGCGGCTCGGTCACCCAGCAGCAATGATGGCTGCGCGATCACAACCGATTCGTAGCCGAGCTGCGCGATGGCGGCCTGCATCTCGCCTTTCACGCGGTTGTAGAAGACGCGCGACTTTGCATCGGCGCCCAACGCCGACACGACGGCCAATCGCGTTGCCCCCGCAGCCCTGGCGACCCGCGCGGTATTCACTACGAAGTCATAATCCACTCGGCGAAAGGCCGCTTCCGAGCCGGCGACCTTGATCGTGGTACCGAGCGCGATGAACACGTCATCTACCGTCGGGAACGCTGCAGGCAGCCGCGCGAAGTCGACTTGGTGAACCTTCAGCTTGGCACTGGCCTTGATGTCCGGCGCAGCGCGGCGCAGTAGGACATGCACGCGGCGGTAATGCTTGCCGGCTAGCAGCATGGGCAACAGCGCGCGACCGATGAGCCCGGTGGCGCCGGCGAGAAGGGCGATGCGCGGGGCTGCAACCACGTCATCCATGTAACCACTTTACCCGTTGCCGAGAAAGGAGCACGATATGAAAATGGAAATACGCAAGTACCCGTCGTCGTCGATGTCGAACACGGGGCTCGGCAGAACCAATCGCGTCAACATGGTGACGTAATACATCACCCCCTCCCGCGCCGGTGGACGCAGCGTCGCCGCAGTGGAAGGGCGGCGCCGAGGGAGCGCCCGCTCGGCGGCTGCATTGGCACGACGTCTGCTTCTCCCTAGACGCGTCGGCGAGAGGCGTCGGTGCCGCTTGGAGTCTGGGGGAAGGTAAGGATCATGGAGGGCGCCAGCGGTAACCACTTCAAGATCATTTTCTTTACGCTGCCCTGGGCGGTGCTGCGCTTCTTCGGCAGGATTATCCGGCGGTTCTTCGTTGTCCTGGGGGTGGTTGCGGCGCTGGCCGTCCTCGGCTACGTCAAATTCGAGTCGATCGTCGAAACGATCGATGCCCGCTACTCCAACGAAATCGACGCCTACCTGGGCATCGACCGGAGCGCGATCGCGCGACTGCACGACCGCGCCTACTTTGCCCAGCAATCAATGCTCGTTACGGAGGATCTCAAGACCGTTGCCTGCATTTCCTCGCCCGAGCACCGCATCCTGATCGACGATGTCGCCGACATCCCGCCGCTATTCGTCAGCGCAATTCTCGCCTCCGAAGACAGGAATTTCTTCACGCACCAAGGCATCGACAAGGGTGCGATCGTGCGTGCGCTTGCCAAGCGCGTCCTTCAGGAGAGCCGCTCCGGGGCATCGACGCTCACGATGCAGATCGCCAAGCATCTTCGCGGCGGCACTGGCCGTGCATCGACCGAGATGGAAAAGATCGGCGACATCGTCATGGCGCTGCGGATCGAGCGCGAGTTCCCGCGGCAGGCTCTGCTGCTGAAATACGTGAACATGCCGTACTTCGGCCGCGGGCAATACGGTATCGAGGCGGCCAGCCGAGCCTATTTCGGCAAGCCCGCGAAGGAACTGGCACTTTCCGAGGTCGCTTTCATCGTCGCCCTGATCAACAAGCCAGCGCTGCCGGATCGTGCGTACGCGACGGATCCGCTGCTTCGGACGCGCGAACAGATCCACGATGCAAACTGGGCCGAAGCGGCGCGCGGGACGATGCGCGTACTGGACCTGATGCTGGATCAAGGCGTGATCGACGAGCTCGAACATGCACGGGCTGCAAATCTGGTCGAGAACTTGCTCCGGAAGGAAATGCTGCCGCCGGGCATGGGCTGCGGCACGCGCGATCACTTTCTCGAGCGAGTGCGGATCCTCTACAAGGATCGGTTTCCAATCAACAAGGGCGGCCTCACGATCTCGATCACGCGTGACGACGCGCTCCAGGACGTCCTCGCCAAGGCGGTCGACCTGACGTTGCGCACCTATCTCGCCCGTCACCAAGACGACACGGACAACGACCAGCTGCGCGCGGGAGCCTTCGCGGTCGAGTTCACCGGGGACGTTCTCGCCGAAGTCGGCAATGTCAATTTCAGGCAATGGAAGTACGATGTGATCGCGACCGGCTGGCGCCAGCCGGGGTCGACTTTCAAGATCTTCACCTACGGAGGCTTGATCGAGCGGCTCACGAACGAGGTGCTCGCCGCCGAGCCGCATCTGGAGAGCGCCGAAGAGATCGCGGCCAAAGTCCTCGAGCGCTGCACGGTGCTCGATGCACCGGTGTTCGTGCCTCTTGGCCGCGGGCGCGGCGTGAAGAAGATCGAAAACTTCCATTCGCGTTCGGAGCCGCAGTACCGCGGCGAAATCCCTTGCCGGAACGCGTTGGGCGAGTCGCGCAACACGGCCGCGATGCGCGCCGGAGCGCGTGCCGGGATCAAGAACGTGATCGATCTTACCTATCGCCTGGGCATGCCCAGGGACTCGAAGCATCCGCTGCAGCCGTACCCGACAACGGCCATTGGCGCCTCCGAAGTCAATCCACTGTCGATGGCCTCGACGGCGGCGTTCGTAAACGGCGGATTTCGCGTGACGCCGCGCTTCGCGAACGACGTCTGCCGCGACGGCAAGTCGCTCCTCTATGCCGATGACCAGGGTCACGCACGAGACTGCGACATCAAGGGCGAAAGCCGTCCCGCGCCGGAGCGGCTCATGCATCCCGCCGTATCGGCGGCGATGATCGAGCTCTTGAAAAGTCCGCTCGACCTGGGCCCCACCGGCACCGCGTCTGCGGTGAGGACCGGGGTGATCCCGGGAATGGATCCGTTGAGCGACGCAATCTGGAAGCTGCGGCCCGACGAACGGAAAAAGCGGGCGCTCGCGTTTCCGTTCGAGCAAGCGGGTGAGATCGCGGGGAAGACCGGCACGGCGACCAATGCGGACGGGAAGACGTCCGACGTGTGGCTGCTGTTGTTCGTTCCCGGACCACCCGACCATCCGGACAAAGGGGTCGTGCTCGGCTTCTGGATGGGCAAGGACTCGAAGGATCATCCGCTCGGCAGTCGCGGATCGACGGGCGGTCCCGGCTTCGCCGAGTCGGGCGCCCGCAACTGGGTGCATTCGGCGGTGACGGTCCTCGCGTTTCTGCAGCAGGAGCGGGGACTGCTCCAGCCCGGTTACCGGTTTCAACCGCTCGTGCGCGGCGACGTACCGGAAAGCTTGCCTATCCAGTAGACCGTTCCAAACCGGCGTTTCCGCGGCCATGAGTCCGCGGTCGAGCGCCCGGAGGCATTGCAAATGGGCGGGCGCATCGGTTCGCCGATTTCTCGGTCCGGCCACAATCAGCCATACATGGGTTCACTCCGGCCGCGGTAGTATTGTCGGATTGTCGCTCGTCGACGAGGTGATCCGCTGATGGACCGGCGTACATTCTTTGGCGCTCTCGCGGGTGGTCTCCTCGCCGCGCCGTTGGTCGCTCGGGCGCAGCCGCAGGCGAAAGCATTTCGCATCGGCATTCTTGCCGGCTCGTCGCCCACCAGCCCGGAGGCCGCGCATGTCTGGGCAGGATTCTTCCAAGAGCTGCGCGAACGCGGTTATGTCGAGGGCCGGAATATCATTGTCGAAGGCCGATACTACGGCGACAGCGTCGAACGCCTTCCTGCGCTCGCGGTCGAGTTGGTCGGGCAGAACGTCGACGTGATCGTGGTGGGGTCTCCACCCGCACCCGAGGCGGCCAAGCGTGCCACGTCGACGATCCCCATCGTCCTGACGAACCATAACGACCCTGTCGGGAGCGGACTCGTGACCAGTCTCGCGCGACCCGCTGGAAACATCACAGGGGTGTCTCTCGCGACTCCGATGCTGCGTGGCAAGCAGATTCAATTGCTCATGGACGTCGTGCCCAGACTCGTCAGTGTGGCGGTCCTCGCGAACCCCGCCATCCCAGCTCACACGCTTGACACGAAGGAACTGCAGGCTGTCGCACAATCGCTGGGGATCGCGCTTCATATTGCGGAAGTGCGGACTCCGAGCGATTTGACCGCGGCTTTCTCTTTGGCGAGGGACAAGCGAGCCGGCGCCCTCCTTGTCCTCGGTGGATCCATGTTCTTCGCCTATCGGGCGCAGATCGTGGAACTGGCGACCGGCAGCCGCCTGCCGGCGATGTATGGCGTGAGGGAGTACGTGGAGGCCGGCGGCCTCATGTCGTATGCACCCAGTCTTGGTGACGGTTTTCGTCGGGCGGCGGGGTACGTGGACAGGATCCTGAAGGGTGCGAAGGCGGGCGACCTTCCGATCGAGCAGCCGACGAAGTTCGACCTGGTGATCAACCTGAAGACCGCAAGAGCACTTGGCCTCACGATTCCGCCCTCGCTGCTGCTGCGCGCAGATGAGGTGATCCAATGATCGATCGTCCCGGTTGTGCGCTGCCGGCGGCGGTTGCCTCTCTGACCCGTTGAGCATCTGTTCTGGAGACGTTCCACCCGCTGGCTCGGGTCGACAACAGTCCATCTGGAATCTCGATAGCGGACGCTCGCGGGAAGGTCTGCTAACTGGAAACGCTATCGGCCGGAGTCGGCTGGCCGATAGCGGCCAGCGGACATGGGATTAGAAGGGCTACAGGAGCTATTGCGTCAGCGAGCCTCCGCAGCAGTCGGCCAGAAGCCGGCGCAGGCGGGTCTGCCAGCTTGCGGACCTTCAAGTCCACCGGCCGAGCTGCTTGTTTCGCTCGCTAAAGCGACGGGGCGGTGGGCGGGGAACCCTCCCGCGACCGCCAGAGCACTCGGCTCATGTAGGCAATGATCGCGATATTGGCTGTCAGCGTGGCAATCTTGATCCAGGAGAGGCCGGTGAAGAGTTCGTAGAACTCTATTGGCACGTAGATGGTCCCGCTCGCGACCGCCAACCATTCCGCCCAGCGCCGTCCGCGCCAGAGCCCATATGCCTCCGCCAATCGCAGGCTCGCATAGCAGAAGGCGAATGTGGCAAACAGCCACATTCGCAAATCCGAGAAGTGGCTGGTGACGTCCAGAAATATGCGTGGATAGCGACTTGCCGGATTGAGATGAAAATGGCCGACCAGCTCTTCAGCGAGCTGTTCCACGTCCTGGTGAACGACCGACAGCAGCCCAAATCCAACTATCAGTACCAACAGCCCCTTTGCCGCTTCGAACACTGCAACAAGCCTCTCCCCGCGTCGGAATTCGGCCCCTGATCGAGCGGCGGGGACATTGGGCGGCGACGCGGCAGCAACCGGCGGAGCCGAATTGGGTATGTCGGGCATGGGGGTCGCGAGGGTCGCTGCGCGTTCAGGCAGTACAGGTGCGCAGCTGCCGGTCGTTGCGCTAGCCGGAAAAAGAGTTACGGGTTCCCGGCGGCGATGCAATCATCGAGAATGTGGTGCGCGGCGCATGAAATCGATTCCTCCGGGGCGACGATCCTGGAGGCCGTGGCCCGTTGCCGTCACCGCCGCGGCCTCCCGCAGATCCCAATCCACTTCAAGGCAAATTGACATCATTTCACGACATGCTTACGACTGCCCTGTCCTGCATCCTGCTCATCGCGTTGACCACTATGATCCACTACGAAGCATTGAGCGGTTTAAACGCTCGGCTTCCCGGGTTGGGTATCCCTGTCCGGACCAAGTTGCTTGTCGTGATCTTTGCCGCCTTCGTGGCCCATGCCCTGGAGATGGCATTTTACGGTCTGGCGTTGTTCATTCTCGTGGGTTGGGCTGGCGTCGGCAGTCTCGTCGGTCCGGGTGGATCTTCACTTGGCAATTGCCTGTACTTCTCGGCCGAGACCTACTCGTCGCTCGGGTTCGGCGATCTCATTCCGACCGGTCCGGTCCGGCTGCTTGCTGGAGTGGAGGCGTTGAACGGGTTGCTCTTGATCGGGTGGTCCGCTTCCTACGCGTACATCGCCATGGAACGGTTCTGGACCGACGTCAAGCCGGGTTGACCGGCACCAGAACCGAACATGGCACGATGTCGGCGCGGAGCCGATCGACGCTCGCAACACAATACGTTCCTCTAACCTGCCTCCGGATTTTCGAACCTGCGGAAATTGCGAAATGGCAAGGGCGACCCTTCCCGGACGTCCGCTCTTCAGTCGGTTGGACGACTGGTCGGGGTCAAAGGAGTGCTTCGATGGAACGGAAACATGCCAGTGATTTTCCGCCGGAAGTTCTCAAGCTGTTCGATGGTTATGTGCACGGCTGGATCAGCCGCCGTGATTTTCTGGATCGAGCCGGAAAATACGCCATAGGCGGGTTTACCGCGGCAGCGATGCTGGAGAGCCTGCGGCCAAACTATGCGTTCGCCCGGCAGGTCGCCAAGGACGATGCTCGCATCAGAACGGAATATCTGGCTTACCCATCGCCGCAAGGCTCCGGAACGATGCGCGGATATTTTGCGCGGCCCGCAAACCTGCCGGGCAAGTTGCCCGGCGTCGTGGTCATCCACGAGAATCGTGGTCTCAATCCGTACATCGAGGACGTCGCACGTCGCCTGGCGGTGGCGAACTTTCTGGCGTTTGCGCCGGACGCCCTCACACCTCTTGGCGGCTACCCCGGCGATGAAGAAAGCGCGGCGCAGCTTTTTCGCCAGCTCGACGCGGCCAAGCGCAACGAAGACTTGCTTGCGGCCTATGCGGTTCTGAAGGCTCGTCCCGAATGCACTGGCAAAGTCGGCGCCGTGGGCTTTTGCTTTGGCGGAGCGATGGTCAACATGTTTGCCGTGCGGCTACCGGATCTCGCCGCGGCGGTGCCTTTCTACGGGGGCCACCCGAGCGCTGCGGACGTCGCCAAGATCAAGGCGCCACTGTTGATCCACTATGCGGAGCATGACGAGCGTATCAATGCCGGATGGCCCGACTTCGAGTCGGCCCTCAAGGCGAACGGCGTGAGATACCAGATGTTCATGTACGCGAATGCGAATCACGGCTTCCACAACGACACCACGCCGCGCTACGACGACGCGGCCGCGAAGCTCGCGTGGTCCCGCACGATCACGTTCCTCAACGACAATCTGCGGACCTGAAGGTAGAGGTGTTCGCAGCCGAGGAACCGGCCTCGCGATGACGAGTGCACGGGGCCGGGAGGCGGCGCTCAGCGCCGCGCGCCCGTCCCTTGGATCCGCGCCCAGACCTGCCGAACGCGGCGGGCGCGGTCCTCGAGCACGAACGAGCCGGCGAGCGCCAGCAGGCCCGCCACCAGGCCCGTCAGCAGCGCCTCGCCGTACTCGAAGCCGAAGCGCCCGGGATGCGACCACGCGTCGGCGACCACCGTCAGACCGCCCACCATCAGCGCGTTGCCATAGCGATGCGCGAAAAGCCTCCCGATCGGCGTAAACGTGAGCAGCAGCGCCAGGAGTCCAGTGCCGACCCCGGTCTGCAGCGCGATCTTCCAGTGCGCGGCGCTCACCAGGTTCGCGAAGCTCGGGGCGGTCATGCAGGTCATGCACGCGCAGGTCGGTTGCCACAGGCGCTGCAGAAACACCCACGCGCGAAGCTTCCAGTCCACGACTTGCATCTTGGCCTCCTAGCGCATTGGTCGCCGGTGCGCGGCGATCCTTTCAGTTTCCGCGCCGAGCCTACGCGCGATCCAGGATCCAATCGAGCGCGGCGTCAGGATCGCCAAAAAGGCAATGGGGCAGACCGTTCTTGTGCATCAGGTCAGCGTAAATCCGCGCGTCGTCCTCGCGAACCGTCGAGGGGGAGATCACGACCGCAACCTTGCGCCGTTGGTTTACGCCATGGGCGACTTCCGCTGCGGGAAGCCGATACACCCTCATGGTGGAAAGCTTCAGCACGGCATCGCGGTGATCGACGAGAATCTTGTCACAGCCAAGCCTTTGCATCTCGGCAGCGGCCGCCGAGATGAACTCGAGCATGGTCTCGTAGTCCAGATCGCCACTCGTCTTGACCGACAAGAGGCCATGTTCCGGCAAGAACTTGAAGTCCCATTCCATCGGCTGCTCCCTCCGCGCCGCGCGGCAAGTCTGCGCAGCTCAAACGCGGATGACTACCACGATTTCCGCGCGACGACGTCGTTGGAAGCCATGCGTAACTGTTGGCGCAAGAATGCGTGCGCCGGATCCGCCTCCCGGCCCGCGTGCCACACGAGCTTGATCGGCACGGACGTCTTCTTCGGCGTCGCCCGCAGTAGCCTGAGTCCGAAGACATCGTGGGCAAACCTGATCATGCTCCGCGGTACCAGGCCGAACAGGTCCGATTCACGCACCACCATGAACACCTCGAGTATTTCCGACACTTCAAGGACGCAATCGAGGTCGAGACGCTGCCATTCCCTTATGCCCGCCACCGGATTCTCACCCTCGACGCGCGGACGCAAAGATATGAATGCTCCCTTCTTCAGCTCACTTATCGACCGTGTCCGCCGCAGCGCCGGGTGGCCGGCCCGCGCCACTGCCACGACGGCGTCCTCGAAAAGCGTGACTTCGTGGAACGCGCCGCTCTCGGGCACGAGCCAATCCAATGCCGCGTCCACCCGCCCTTCGCGCATCCCCCGCTCGAGTTCGATCGGCCGGGATCGGGTACTGAAGGCTACCTCGACCCCCGGCGCTGCATGGGTCAGCCGTTCGCGCAACCGTACCGCAATCATGGGCCCGAGCGGGTGCGAAATGGCGACGAAGAACTTTCGCCCTGACGACTTGGGATCGAAGCCCCGCGTTTCTGCGACCGACTCGCGCACCGATCCCAGCGCGCCGCGCAACTTCGCATAAATTATCTCCGCTACCGGTGTTGGGAATACTCCACTTGCCCGACGGATGAACAGTTCATCGCGGAATACTGACCGTAACCGCGACAACGCGTGGCTCACAGCCGACTGCGTCATCGCCAGCCGATCCGCAGCGCGCGACAGGCTCCGCTCTTCGTACGCCGCCTCGAACACCGGCAGCAGGTTGAGATCAATGCCGCGAAGGTTGAGCATGGTGCATATCACTTATGCAATATCTTCAGGAGACTCGGCTTGCCAGCTGCCTTAGGATAGTAGAAGCGTACGAATCCAGTTTGCCAGTTTGCGGTTCGCACGCGCTCAACTGGCTTGCGGCGGCGTTAGCGGTCCGGGCCTCCACGGCCCGGGAGGCACCATTTACCGCCCCTATCCGAGTGACGGCTACACCGTGCGCTTGCCCGACGGGGTAACCCCGTATTCGTCTGAATTATGCGGCCGGCAGAAATGCGTGGCATATGCACCTTACCTGGATCTTCCTGGGCCTGGTCGGTTGGGGGCTCGCGCTGTTGTTCATATGGCTCTTGATGCGAATGGCTGCCGACCAGGACCGCGCCGCACGCCACGAACAGAAGCGCATTTACCCCCATTCCGACGTAACCATCACCAAATTTGGCAACCCGCCCGAAGCCGGTGGCCGATAAGGCTGTTTGAATGACATTCCGAGAACCCGTGGACGAAGCGGTCGTGCAGGCGTTTTTTCAAGCCCTCGCGCCCGTGGCGGAACAGGCTGGCTTGTCGCAGCAGCTGCTACGCGAGTTGCGCAACCGGTTCAGGACGGGGGCTGAATGGGCCAGCGTCCGAGCCGCCGTGGCGGCCATCGTCGCCGGTCGGGATTCCGACGTCAAGGCGGCACGCGAGGCAGGCGCGGCAGCAGGACGTCGAGCGGCTCCTTCGAGCGGACCGGAAAACCTGAGATCGTTCGTCGCCAACCTGACGTGCCCGGTCGTTGTCTTCGAGCCGCGGGGCATTGCGGATCGCCACAGGTATTGCGCAATCCAAGCGCCGGAGATAGAGTTTTCGCTGGAAACGGCAGGGCCAAGTTATGCGCACATCCTCCCGCGTTGCACTGGTCGTCGCAGGGACCTGCGTGGTTGCTGCCATGCCTGCGGCACCCGGCGCCGGCGACGACGCGTTTGATCCGTTGCTCGACGGCGGAGCGATCTGCGCGCCGCAAGCGGGAGGTCCACCGGCGGTCCTCCGCACGTTCATACTTGCGAAGACCGAAACGGCGCCGTTCCAGCCCGTCCCCGCCAAGCCCGCGATGAGCGAGGCGCCGGTCCTCTACGCGAACCTCGGCACGCTCACCTTCAAGGCAGGAACCGCCAATGCGAAGGCGCAGGCTTGGTTCGACCAGGGTCTGATACTTGCCTTCGGATTCAATCACGCCGAGGCGCAGCGCGCTTTTCGCGAGGCGCAGAAGCTCGATCCGCGCTGTGCGCTTTGCTTCTGGGGCGAGTCGCTGGTCCTGGGGCCGAATATCAACGTGCCGATGATGCCCGACGCGAATGCGCCGGCGCTTGCCGCACTCGCAAAGGCCGTTGAGCTCGCGCCGGCGGCGCCGGCGCGCGATCGTGCGCTGATCGAGGCGCTTGCCAAGCGCTACTCGGCTGATCCCAAGGCGGATCGCGCGGCCCTCGACAAGGCGTATGCGGACGCGATGCAAGCCGTGGCGGCGCGCTTTTCCGCCGACGACACCATCCAAACCCTGTACGCCGAAGCGCTGATGGATACGCAGCCGTGGGACTACTGGGAGGCGGCGGGCACGAAGCCCAAAGGCAGTGGGGCGGCAATCGTCGCCACGCTCGAGACCGTGCTGAAGCGCAACCCGCAGCATCCAGGCGCAAACCACCTCTACATCCACGCGGTGGAGGCGTCGGCCCATCCCGAAAAGGCCCTGGGTGCCGCGAATCGTCTTGGCCGGCTCGTCCCCGGCGCGGGCCACCTCGTGCACATGCCTGCGCACATCTACTACCGGGTCGGGATGTACCGTGAATCGCTCGAGACCAACAAGCGCGCGATCGCCGTTGACGAGCGCTACTTCAAAACCTCGCCGTCCGACCCGCTGTACAGGGCGGCCTACTACCCGCACAACATCCATTTCCTCATGGTTTCGGCGCAAGTCGGCGGAGATGGGCGGACCGCGATCGAAGCCGCCGGCAAGCTCGACGCGGCCGTCCCCATCGAGGTAGTCAAGCAATTCGCCATCATGCAACCCATCAAGGCCGCACCCTATACGACGCACGCGCAATTCAGCGATCCGGAAACGATCCTGAAGCTGCCGGCGCCGCCGCCTGATCTCGTGCTCGTAACCACGATGTATCACTACGCGCGGGCGCTGGCGTTCGCCGCCAGGAAGGACACGCCTTCCGCTCAGATGGAAATCGACACCCTCGCCCGTCTCGAGCGCGAGTCGGACTTCAAGCCCTTCGAGGAGTGGTTCCTGCCGGCCAAAGAAATCGTTCAGACCGCACGGCTGGTCGCACAAGGGCGGCTTGCCGATGCAAAGGGTGACCTCGCCGGGGCTGCGAAGGCCTACGAGGAGGCGGTGTTCATCGAGGATACGCTTGCGTACATGGAACCACCGTACTGGTACTACCCGATCCGGCAGTCACTCGGTTCGGTCATGCTCCGTCAGGGCAAGCTCGACGATGCGGAAAAACTGTTTCGCGATTCGCTTGGGCGCGTTCGCAACAACGGGTGGGCGCTGGCGGGGCTCGCCGAGACTTATCAGCGTAAGGGCGACGCGAAAGCCGAGAAGGCCGCGCGCCGGGCGTTCGCCAATGCCTGGTTCGGCAATCCGGGTGGGCCAGCGATCGATCGCCTTTGATCGGGTTGCGCCGGACGTCGGCGATCGTGATCCGGAAGCCAGATGTAGAACAGCACGATGGACGTGATCTCTTGCGGCATCGATATCGGCGACCATCGAATCGATCGTGGCGCTGGAGTCCGGCAACATGCGCCGAGCGTCAATTAGAGTGCGGAACGAAAGTCGTCGCCGATCGCCCGGCAGTCAGTCGCGTGCGGCCGCACGCGTGGTGCAGGTGTTGCTACAGGGCGCATCAAAGCCGATGGCCCTGTGGGCTCCGGCCGCGTTCAGACCAGCGGCGGCGGCAACTTCTCGGTCGCAAACGCACGCTGCACGGCCGGCCGCGCGAGCACCCGCTGCAAGTAGGGCCTCAAGTGTGGCAGGGTACGCGCGGGCCGGGCAAAGCCCCGCGTCCAGCGGCACAGCATCAATGCATAGGGGTCGACCGCGCTGAACTTCGGGCCCAGCAGCCAGTCCGCCCGGTGCGACGCAAGCTGTGCATCCAGTTGATCGAGCATGCCGCCGATGCGGGCCTCGGCGTGGGACTTCACCTGCTGCGCAGCCATGGCATCGCCCTCATTCACCATGCGCTCGCTGTAAAAGTAGTGCAGCAGCATCGCCTGCAGCGTATTGGTACACCATACGAGCCATTTGTAGAAATGCGCGCGCTCAGCCGTTTGCAGCGGCGGCGCGAGCTGCGCCTGCGGATGCGTATCGGCCAGATGCAGGCAGATCGCCGCCGTCTCGTAGAGCACCAGATCGCCGTCGACCAGCACCGGAATCTGGCCATTCGGATTGAGCTTCAGGTATTCGGGCGATTTGTGGGCCCCAGCGGTGCGGTCGACGAGCCGGAGCTCGAACGGCGCACCGATCTCCTCGAGCAGCATGTGGGGCGTCAGGCTGGCATTGCCTGGATAGTAGTAGAGCGCGATCATCGTCGGCTTCGGGCAAACGGGAGAAAGCGCGAGGCTATCCCGCAACCAGAACGAACGCAATCACCGAACTCGCGTGCGCGTGTCGGCCATCGCTCCCGAGGCAGCTCACGATGGCGCGGAAGCTGGCCACGGCGATACACCGTCGTCGGTCCGCAGCAGTCACAACCGGTCCTTTGCGTCGTACTGAGTACGCTCCCGCGCGCGACCGTGTGCGGCCGGACTAGGCGGCTGCGAGTGCACGCCGCGGCGTTGCGGCGACGCCCAGTCGAGCCGAGAATTCCGCTGCCGGCATCGGCCGGCCGAAGTAGTAGCCCTGCGCCAGAGCGCAGGTGAGGGAGCGCAGGAACGCCGCCTGCTCATGGGTCTCGACGCCTTCCGCGGTGACGTCCAGGTCCAGGCTTCGCGCCATCGCGACGATTGCCGTGACGATCGCCGCGTCGTTCGGGTCCGTGCCGATGTCGCGCACGAACGAGCGGTCGCTCTTCAGCACATGGATCGGGAAGCGCTTCAGGTAGGAGAGGCTCGAATAGCCGGTTCCTAAATCGTCGATCGCGAGTCATACGCCGATCTCGTCGAGACGAGCGAGGATGCTCACCGTTTCCCCCGCATGCTGCATGAGCATTCCCTCGGTCAACTCCAGCTCCAGCAGACCCGGGACGAGCCGAGTCTCGTTCAGGATCCGTTCGACCATGTCGGCTAGGTTGCGCTGTCCGAATTGTCGCGCCGAGAGATTGACGGCAATCCGAAGTCCAGGATGGAGCGTTTGCCATGCCTTGGCGCGGGTGCAGGCCTCGCGCAGCACCCATTCGCCGAGTGGAACGATGAGCCCGGTTTCCTCGGCAACAGGAATGAAATCGGACGGCGACTCCAGACGGTGATCGGGTTGCGGCCAGCGAAGCAGCGCTTCGGCCCCCACGATGTGCGCGGAGGCGAGGTCCACCAGCGGCTGATAATGCAGAGTGAACTCACCGCGCTTGAGCGCGCCCCGCAGTTTCGTTTCGGTTGTCAGCCGGCGGCGCACCCGCTCGGTCATCGGAGCGCTGAAGAACTGGCAGTTGGCGCGCCCGGATTCCTTGGCGTAGCACATCGCGGTGTCGGCATTGCGTACCAGCGTCTCGGCGGTGTCGCCGTCACCGGGATAGAGCGCAATGCCGATGCTGGCGGTCGCGTGCAGCTCGTGTCCGGCGATCAGGAACGGTTTTGCGAGGTCGACGAGGATCCGCTCCGCGGACGGTCGCTGCATCGGCGGCGATGGCGCTGACGAAAAGGCGGCTGACGCCCGGAAGTGCGTCGTCGTGGTCCAGCTCTTGCTGTATCGACAGCAGCGTCGTCCGTACCTGCGTGAGCGCAAACAACTTGTGGCGCACAAGAGCGCACTTTCGTTCGGCCAGATGACATGTCGCGAGTGAGCCGCGTGCGGCGCTCTCGCAGGATGCCAGGGACCACCCGTGATTGTTTGTGCCAGTCCTTCGTCGGAAGCACTCTCCCGTTGGGAGAGCGTCTTGCACGCCTTCGACGCCCTGCGGACGCTCGACGAAGCGGATGCGGTGCGTGCGAGCTTGCTTTGCGAACGGCCGACGATCCTTCTCCTGGATCTGGATCTGCCGGGAATCGGCAGCCCGAAGTCGGTTGCGCACCTGCGAAATCTGAGTCCCGCCACCAGCATCGTGATCCTATGCCATCCGATTACCGAACAAGTCGAATTGGACTTGTTCAAGGTCGGTATTCGCGGATGTTGCCCCCACGACATCGACCCGCAAGTCCTGAAGCGAGTCGTCGTGGCGGTTCAGCTGGGCGAGTTGTGGATTCGCCGATCGCTGATGTCTCGATTGCTCGCCGAACTGAGCGTGAAGTTCGGATGCGCCGAACCGTCGAAGCGTGCCGTTGCAGGTCGCCTTGCCTCGTTGACGGCACGCGAACAGGAAATTGCCGCTCTGGTCGGAAGCGGCGGAAGCAACAAGCAGATCGCGCGTCACCTCGACATCAGCGAGCGCACCGTGAAGGCGCACCTGACCGAGATCTTTCGCAAGCTCGGCGTCGCCGACCGGCTTAAATTGGGAGTGCTGCTCGCCGGCAGCAACAATTCCTGAAGGGGCGCGCAACGAGTCTCCCGCTGTTTGCCGGTCAAGCCTCGTGGGATCACCGCGTGCAATCCCTCGGCGCCAGTCGATCCGTCAATCTTGTGCTGAACCCGGCGTGGCCTGTATCGAACAATTCACTGTACCAACGTCCAATGGAACGCGGCAACGGAATCCTTAGACTGAGCTGACGGACAACCTCCGGAAACCTACTCCCAGGGAGCCATCATGGCCATCACGACACCATTAGTAAGTCCAATGCATTGGCGAACGCTGCGTGACGCCGCGCGCCGCGCATGCATGCTTGTTCCGCTGATCGCCGCGCTTGGATCGCAGGCGGCGATTGCGGCACCGAAACCGCCGCTGTCGACGCCAACGATCTCGTGCGCGGGAACGACACAGACCTCGATCAACATCCAGGTCTGCGCAGGAGCTACGGGATTGCCCAACGGCTTTTCACTGCAGTGGCTGAAGCGGGCCGACTTCGTGGCCAACGGCAATCAGTGGCTCTCGGATAGCGATCCGCTCGCCTGCAGCGCCGGATTCTCCGGAAGTGCAAATCTCAGTAACTACAACCTCGGTCCGTGGCAATGCGTGACGGTCAATGTCGGCGACTTCCTGTTCGACAGTGGCGCATCGACCAGTTGTCCGAATCCGCTCGAATGCGGAACCCAATACGTGTTTCGCGCGTTCGGTCATGGAAACCGGGATTTCAATCGGAGCGCGGACACGGCAGTCCTCACCTGTGCGACGCTCGACTGCGGTAATGCTGGCGGTTGCACGTTGACGCAGGGATATTGGAAGACGCACGGGGCGGTTCCGATGGGCAACAACGAGTACACGTGGCCGGACGCGATCAAGGCAGGCGGCCTGATGCTCGGAAATGTCAATTACACGGCCGCCGACCTGCTCGCCATTCTCAACAAGCCCGCCTCAGGCAACGGACTGACAGCGCTCGCACATCAGCTGATCGCGGCCAAGATGAACGTCGCTGCCGGCGCGGATCCTGCCGTTATCGCGGCCGACATCGCGACTGCTGACGCGCTGATCGGGAACCTTGTCGTTCCGCCGCTCGGGAACGGTTACCTCGCTCCGAGCCTCACCAGTGGGTTGGTCACCGCGCTTGCCCAATACAATGAGGGCGCAACGGGTCCTGGGCACTGTGACGACCAGGAGCCGGTCGTTCAGTAGTCGAGAACGCGACGAAGCGGCGCTCAGGGGGCGCGCCCCAAACGGGACGCGCCCCTTGTTCTTGCGCGCCCGCCCCGGCCTTTGCGCCGACTGCGGACGTGGTTTAGGCAGCACGAATCGGCAATCGCATTCGGCGCTATTTGCCAGTCTCGGGTCCAGGGAAATTGCCGTTCAATCCTTGAGGCCATAGCGCGCAGTCGGCGTTTCGGAAAGCGAGGTCCGAAATGCTACGCATCCAATTCTCGCCTTGCGCGGATCGCTTCCTTTTGTGTCGTCGCACAATAGCCTGCGCAAGGAGCATCGCTCCTATCGCGCGCGTCCAAGTAGCGTAGAATTCCAACGGCGTCCAAGGGATTCCGGTATGTTGCCGATGAATACCGATCGATAATCACCCCAATTGCGCATCAAGGAGATACTCATGTTATCCAGATTGCTAGGTTCCGCCGGGTTGGCCGTTCTCATCGCAACGGCTTCGGCATTCGTCGTGCCAAACGTTTACGCGCAGGCCGACCCGCAGGCACACATCGCCGCCTCGGAGGTTACGCTGTCCAACTTCCTCCGCGATCCCGACATGGACTGGCTGCAGCGAAATTTCAGTCGCGCCAAAGCGGTGATCATCACACCCGAGATCGTCAAAGCAGGCTTCATCTTCGGCGGCTCGGGAGGGCGTGCGCTCGTAGTTGCGCGCGAACCGAAGAGCGGCAAATGGGTGGGCCCCGCGTTCTATGCGATGGCGACCGCCAGCGTAGGTTTCCAGGCCGGAATCTCCGTGGCCGAAGGTGTCACGCTGGTGATGACCGACAAGGGCTTCAATTCGTTGCTGGCGACTTCGTTCAAGATCGGAGGCGACGCCAGCGTCGCCGCGGGTCCGGTCGGCGCGGGCGCCCGAAGCGACATAGTGGCCGATCTCATCACCTTCAATCGCGCCAAGGGAGTGTACGGCGGCCTGAATCTCGATGGCACCGTGGTCACGGCCTCCGATGATTGGAACGCTTCGTTCTACGGAAAGAAGGTGCTTCCGCCCGACATCCTGGTGCGGGCATCGGTCCACAACAACGCGGCCGACAAGCTGCTCGCGCAAGTCAGCGCCGCCGCCGCCAAGAAGTAGACGCCGCAGCATAGGTCGGATGAGGGGCTCCGCGGGGCGGCGTCAGTTCGCCCGAAAGCCGTCGTCGCGGAACCCTTCGCGCTTTGGCAGACCTGGGGAACGGGGCGCTCTCCATCAACCGGCGAGCCCGACGGGAACGCCGACACGCTCGATCCCGGCTGGAACGTGTTTGTGCCAGGGCGTGCCGGCGATCGGATCACGGTCCGCGGTGTCCGTCAGTTCGTTCAGCGCAACGCCGCGGTGCACCAGCGATCCATCCGCACGGTGGTAATCGATCCCTTGACCGTTCGGCAGTGAAACGTGCCCGGGTTGCAGATCCGGCGTGATTTCTGTGGGCGCCTCGGCGCTGCCACGTCGCGTCGTCACGCGGACCCAGTCTCCTTCGGCACAGCCGAGGCTGATGGCGTCCTGTGGATTGATGCGCAGGGTCCCGAAAGGGCCTTTCCGATGCCAGCCAGGATCGCGAATCGCCGTGTTGCTGCTATCGCTCCGCCGCTCGCCGGCGGAAAGGACGAACGGATAAGACGGGTCTTTCGGCGGGCCGCCCGATTCGAGCATTGCGAGTTCCGGCATGAGTTCCGCTAGGTAGAGGTTGATGCGCTGCCCGGGCAGCCGAACCGCTTGCCAGCTGTCGTCGTACTCGCTGACCGCGAACATCGTGCCGGAGGGAGCGCCGACGATGGCTTCGAACAATGTATTGCCAGCCTTGAGCGCCGCTCCGTGGAAGCCTGCTCGCCGCGCAGCCTCCGGGTGCCGCCGGACGTACATCTGGCACACGGCCCAAAGCGAGGCGGCCGCCGCCATGCCCGCGGGCATCCGTGTGCCCAACGTTCGGTACAGCACCACCGACGCGTGGCGTGCCACCCGCTTGTCGCGTTTGGCCTTCCACGCGAAGGCCAGGGCAAATGCTGTCGATCCCAGCCGCGCCGCGCGCCTGAGAAATCGATAGTGCCGGTCGTCGAGCTCGCCCAGCGCCTCGACCAGGCGCGCATGGATCTCGGCCTCTGATAATGTGCCGGGCCGCGGCTCGAAGAGCGGCTGCCTCAAGTGGAAACCGTTGCGCGGAAACTCCAGGTTGAAGAACGTCGCCTCGGCCTTCTCGAACTGGCTCGATGCCGGCAGCACGTAGTCGGCCTGCATCGCCGTCTCGGTCATGGCCACGTCGGTGACGACACTCAACTCCAGCGCGCGGATGGCCTCGCGCATCCGCTGGCTGTCGGCCACCGAATGGACCGGGTTCGCGCTTTCGATCAGCATCGCGCGAAATCGTTTCGGATGGTCGGTGAGGATCTCCTCCGGAATCACGTTGCACGGCATCAGGCCCATGATGATCCGGGCACCTGTCACGGGGCTGCGCGCGCCTGGTCTCGGTGGCGTGGCCCCGTCGGTGGATCGAGCGTTCGATTCGCCTGACGGCTTGTCCTTGGACGACTGCGATAGGCCGAGCAACGGGACGAAGGCGTTGTTGGTGCCGGGCCGGGCGTAGTGGCCCGTGAGCAGCCAGACCAGGCGGTTGAGGTAGCTGCTGAGTGTCGAGTGCAGGTTCATCTGCACGCCGAGGTCCTCGATCATCGACACGCTCCTGGCGCGCGCGATCCGTTCGGCGACTCGCCGCAACAACGCCTCCTCGACGCCGCAGATGCCGGCGTACCCGGCAATGGAGATGCGCCGGAGCGCCTCGGCCACCTGCGGATACCCCGTCGTGTGCTCGTCGACCCACGCCTGCGCTACCAGACCGTCCTGCACGATGATGGCCGCCAGGGCCGCCAGGCACCAGGCGTCGGTTCCCGGGTGCACGGCGAGGTGGAAATCCGCCATCGCGGCGGTCTCGCTGCGCCTCGGGTCGATGACGATGAGGGAGCGCGCCGGGTCGTTCTGGATCTCGCGCAGGATCACCCGCGCGCGGGCGAAGCCGTGCGACTGCCACGGGTTCTTGCCGACGAACACGGCCACCTCGCAGCGCTCGAAATCGCCGTGGATGCCGGAGCCCATCATTTTCCCCTGGACCCATGCCTCGCCGGTCTTCTCCTGGGCCAGTGCGTTGGAGCGGAACCTCACGCCCAGCGCCTTGAGCGTGCTGTCCGCGTACGTGGCGCCGATGTGGTTGCCCTGGCTTCCCCCGCCGTAGTAGAGGATGCTCTCGCCGCCATGTTGCGAGCGGATGGCCGCGAGCTTTTCCGCGATTTCGCGGATAGCCGTAGGCCAGTCGATCCGCTCGTAGGTGCCGGCCGGCTTCCTGCGCAGCGGACTGTCCAGACGGTCCGCGCCGTTCTGGTAGAAGTCCAGCCGCTGCGACTTTTCGCACACGTAGCCCTGCGAGATCGGATGGGCCTTGTCGCCGCGAATGCGAACGATCCGACCCCCGTCCGTCTGCACCTCGAGGCCGCAGTTCACGGCGCAGAGGATGCAGGCGGTCTTTTTCCAATCGGCCGATTCCGTTGCACTCATCCAACGCCTCCCGGGGTCTTGCCTCAAGCGCAGCGGCGTGCACTTGGGATAATGACCGTTATCCTATACACTGACGCCTGTTCGGTCAAGCGTCGATGCCCCACGGACTCCCATGCGCTACCCCAAGGAACACAAGGAGCAAGCCCGCAACCGCCTGCTGAAACGCGGCGGCAGTCATGCCAAGAAGCACGGCTTCGGCGGCAGCAGCATGGATGCCCTGGCCGCCGCAGCGGGGGTGACCACGGGGTCGCTCTACAAGCACTTCGACGGCAAGTCGGATCTCTTCTCCGAGTTGATCGGCTCCGAGCTGCAGCGCACGGCGCAGATGTTCTCGGCTATTGCGCCTGGCGACATCGAGGCGGCCGCGAAGGCACTGACGGCATACCTGAGCTTGAATCACGTCAAGCATCCCGAGGCGGGCTGCGTGCTGCCGTCACTGACGCCGGAAGTCGCCAGGGCCGACAAGTCCGTGCGAGACGCGTTTCAGTCCGGCGTGCTTGCCATCCATGCCATCATCGCCGACCGCTCTACGGGGTCCGCCGACACCGCATGGGCGCTCATCGCGCAAAGCGTGGGAGCGGTGATGTTGGCCCGGGCCATGCCCGACGAAAGAGTTCGCCGTGAAATTCTCGGCGCGGCGGCAAGACAGAGCATCGCACTTCTCGGCAAGCCAGCGGACAATGCGACCGAGCATTGAGACCGGGGAGACTGCGCTTACCGGGGTGTGATCCGCGGCGTGGTACGCTTGCCCTCGATGAACAAGCCCAAGCTGACGTACTTCGACGCGCCCGTGAGCCGCGGCGAGGAGTGCCGCCTCGCCCTGCACCTCGCCGGCATCGAATTCGAAGACGTGCGCATCAACCCCGCCGCCTGGTCCGCGATGAAAGAGCAGACGCCCTACGGCGGCCTGCCCGTTCTTGAGCTACCGGGACGCCCACCGCTCGCGCACTCCAACGCCATCCTTGTGTTGATCGGCCGTGGCCACGGCCTTCACCCTGCCGACGACTTCGAGGCGGCGCGCCACGAAGGGATGATGCAGCACGTGGAGGACCTCCGCGCCGTCGTCACGCCGACCATCCGCATGGGGGACGCCGAGAAGAGAGCCGCGCGCGAGGCGATCGTGGCAGGCTTCCTGCCCGCGTGGGCAAGGTCGGCGGAGAAGAACATCCTCGGCGAGCCGTTCTTCGGCGGTGCGAAGCTCCACGTCGTGGACCTCAAACTGCACATGGCGGTGCGCTGGTTCATCGGCGGCAAGGTCGACCACATTCCCGCCACGATCTTTGCCGGCTATCCCAAGCTCATGACGGTGTACGACGCCGTGCGCGACCATCCCGGGGTGAAGTCCTGGTACGCGAAGGCTTGAGCGCCGTCTGCGGGGCGGCCGCGCCCGCCCCGTCGGCTCACCCAAATCGCACTTCGGAGGGCATAGCTCAGGTGGCTGCGCCCATGAAGGGCCCGGCAGAGAACGGGAATTTCGACTGTCGACAACGGGTCGACTTAATCCGGTTGATCAACGCACTCGATTGGGCCGAGACCGGATCGAAACTGAATTCGGATCTGGATCTTTAGCGCCCATTAACATCACCGTGCCTTCTTTTCTTCGTGGGCCATTATCAGCGCCTTCAGCCCGACGTAGGGCGGGGCTTCCTCCTCCGCGGCCGGCACTGGTGCAGAGGATTCCTGTGGCACCCGTGATTCGAGTTCGTGTATGCGGCGTTCGAGGGATGCCTTGTCGTCCTCCAGGATTGCGACTTGACGCCGCAGTCGCGCAGAAGCCCATTGTCCCTTGATCACGCTCGGGGTCGATACCAGGCCGGCAATCAGCGCGCCCAGGCCGAGCGCCACTAACAGCACTACCGCCAGCGAGCTGTCGTAGTGCCAGGAAGCAATCGCTACCGTCACGGGAACGCTGTTCTGCAAAGCAAAAATGACGGCGCCGATGGCGAAGACAATACCCAGGATCAACAAAAGCTGCATGACTTCCTCCGTTCAGTGAACCGGCCGCTGTGACCCGACCCGGCGAACCTGTGCCGCGCAGCACGCCGTCCTCGGCGGATCGAATCAGTGGCCTTCGCTCGGACGCTCCTACAGCATAGCGTGTATCGTCCAGCTCACCCAGGAAGCAAGCGGTCGTATTCAGCCTTGACCACCGCATAGCACTCGCAAACTCGCGCTTCCAACCCAGGGCGATCAAGTACGCTAATGTGGCCGCGTCGATATTCGATCAAGCCGGCACTCTGAAGCTTTCCCGCAGCCTCCACAACGCCCTGCCGCCGCACCCCGAGCATGTTGGCGATCAACTCTTGCGTCATCGTCAGTTCATCGGAGTGCAGTCGGTCCAGACTCAGTAACAACCAGCGACACAATTGCTGATCCAGCGAATGATGTCGATTGCAGACCGCAGTTTGCGCCATCTGCGAAGTCAGGGCCTGTGTGTAGAGCAGTAGCAGATGTTGCAGCGTCCCGCCCTGCTCGAATTCGTATCTGACCACCTTGGCTGGGATCCGATATGCATGTCCCTCACTCTGGACGACCGCCTGGTTTGGTGTGGTGTGCCCACCAAGGAACACCGCAATACCGACCAAGCCTTCGAATCCTGTCACGGCGATCTCCGCCGACGCACCATTCGCCATGACGTAGACAAGCGAGATGATGCAGGTAGTGGGGAAATACAGGAATGGCAATTCGCTGCCCGATGTGTAGACGATCTCCCCGAGCGCCATCGGTACGAGTTCAAGATTCGGGAGCAGTCGCTCGTAGACTGGTTGAGGTAGGGCCGCGAGCAGAAGATTCTGTCGGGGAGTAGATGGCGCGGGCATTGCGTGATACGAACTGAAATGCTTGAGAATCCTCGCTTCCGGTGTGGTTAACGTGCGTTTTTCGATCTATGGGAAAAGTATAAGTGAGGTGTTTCAATGGCCGCAATGGTGCCGATCCGCAATGGTTCGGGTGAGGCCATCACATGAGCTTCCGAGCGATGCCACACACATCAAGCGCGTGATCCCAACAACCCCAAGCGACCGAGCCGAAAGTTGCGTCTTGCCATCAGGCGTTGCGCCGTGCAGGGTCCCGACAAGAGTCCGGATAGGTCCGTTATCGGACAGACACAATGGCAACGACGCATTAGCGTGTAGCCCAGGTCTTGGCTTCGTCTGCTCAACGGGAAGCCATTCGGCCCGCGCCCCGACGGGCGCTGTACCCAACGAGCGTGCAACTGTGATAAGGGGCCATGATGCCCATGGTTTCCGGTTGGTGGTTGCTGGCGGCCTTTTGGCTTGGTGGTTGCCTAAGCATCGTGCTTGTAGCCTTGCTTTACATGGCGCGCCACGGCGACGATTTGGAAGAACAGGTTCAGGCAGGCGCTCGTCAGTTGCCGTTTGGAAAACAAGCGACTCCGGAAGCCTGATTCCAAGTATTTCCGCGGCGGGGGTCGGCGCAGTCGCCCCCGTTAGCCATCTCATTGAATCGGGTAGCAACGAATATCCCGTGCTTTCGCCACAGATGGGGCCAGGCTGAATGGTTTTGTTCCAGGTCAAGGACGATTTCTTTCGAATCGACCAACCCCCGCCGCACACGTCGCGAAGTCAGTCCCCCTAGTACCGGTACCCGCTGACGCGCCTGTCGTGCGCGTCGCCGGCGTTACGTCGCTTGCGCCGGTCACCGCGCTCCGGAGGCTGTGCCGGGGGCCGTGAAAGTCGGCGTCCTGATGAATCCGACAAGCTCCGACCATCGCCAGGTCGTGTCGGCTGATTTGCCGCCCGCCGCCGAACGCCTGGGCCTGACCCTTGTCCCCATCGAGGTGACGGCGGTCAACGAGCTCGACGCCGCGTTCGAGCGGGCGGCCCGCTCAGGGGCCAACGCAATTGTGGTTCTGGGGGATCCGCTGATTTACGTCCACCGCGCGCGGGTCGCGGGGTTGGCTGCGAGGCAACGCCTGCCAGCCGTCTGCTCCTTCAGCGAAAATGTCGACGCCGGCGGTTTGGTGTCGTACGGACCGAGTCGGCACGATCTCGGTCGTCGCGCCGCGACGTACGTTGACAAGATCCTGAAGGGCGCCCGCCCGGCCGATCTCCCCGTTGAGCAGCCGACCAAGTTCGATCTGGTGATCAACCTCAAGACAGCCGATCCCGCCAGCGCTGCTCCGGCAGGCGGAGCGCGTCATCGAGTGACCCGGATGCAGCGACGGGGCGAGGGAGCCGTGGGGTGTTGGCGGACTCCGGTAGCAATGCCGCGCCGGGGATGCCGCGTTCGACGCGATGCCTGTCCGAACCCCAATTACGTTTTTCGTGCCGCCCGCCCCGGCAGCGGGGAACGTCATTGTTCGGCCAAGAGCTGCTTGCCGGGCTGGCCGCCCAGTTTTACGCCCAGCGGCCATCCACGCAATGGGCGCCATGTCGCGTCGCGCCGGCTCTTGACCACCACAATAACTGCAGCCTATTGTTTCCGGATTCTCGCCACGGATAAAGACGCGCGTCATTTCTGGACACAGAACGCCTTTGGTTTCAGCAAGGGCGCGGCGACGCCGCAATCGTGGCTAGCGGCCTTTCGTTCGCCGGATTCACCTCCGACATTTTGATCATACGAGGACCAAGACCATGTTAGCCACTGCGCTAGCCGGACTCAAAGCCTCCATTCGCGGAGAGCTGATCACACGTGACGACAAAGACGCGTTCGCCGCCGCGCGCTCGCGTGGCTGGAACCGCGACCTGAACGCGCGTGCCAATCCACTGGGCTTCGTCGTCGTCTCGGGTGTGCGGGACATCGTGACGACAGTCAACTACTGTCGGTCGAACAATATCCCGATCGCGGTGCGAGGAAAGGGCGCCCATTCGCCTTACGGAATGGCCAACGACGCGGTCGTGATCGACCTCATGAGGATGACTGCGGTCCGGGTCGACCCCGAGAAGAAGCTGGCTTTTGTCCAGGCCGGTGCCGATGGAGGCGACGTCGATCATGAGACTGCTCTCCACAACCTGATATGTATCACCGGCTCGGTCTCCCACACGGGATTCGCGGGTGTCGCGCTGGGAGGCGGCTTGGGCCACCTGAGCCGTTGGCTGGGGGCGATCGTCGATAGCATCGTCGGCTACGAGATGGTCACTGCAGCGGGAAAGGTCGTCCGCGTGGACGAGGCCAAGGACCCGGAGCTCTTCTGGGGCATGCGCGGGAACGGGGCCAGCTTCGGCATCGTCACCGAATTCGTCGTGCGACTCCGCGACATGCCCAACGACGGAATCATCCGTGGCGCCCCGATCCTGTGGACGGCGGACAAGGCGAAGGAAGTGATGACGTCCTGGATGGGGCGTATCGGCCGACCCGACCGTAAGGATACCGAGACGCTCCAGTTTGCGTTCCTGCACTCCCCGGACGGCCATCCGGTGTGTGGTGTGGTCCCGCTGATTGTCGGTGAGACCGAAGCCGCATCCAAAGCCACGTGCGACGAATTGGCGGCGTTCGGGGGCGGTGCCCTGGTGCGGCAGGACACGCAGTTGCCTTACACGGCGCTTCAGGCGGCGCTGGACGGATGCTTCCCGTTCAACGCCAACTACTGGGACAAGGGTGTGTTCATCGATTGGGATCCCCGCGACTCCAGTGCGGTCAACGGCATCGTGGATGCGGCTGTGAAACACTGGAGCGAGAAGCCGGAATTCGCCTCGAAGCTTTCAACGTTCAGCCTCTTCCTGGAGGTCAATGGAGCGGTGGGGAGGGCTGATCCCGCCTCCACTTCCTTCGCCGCGCGCAAGGGACGCCTCTGGTGCACCGCTATCATCGGCTGGCCCGACGACGACGCCTCGCAACGAGCAGCAAGCAAGAAGTGGTGCGACGCGCTCGTGGCGTCGCTGAGCCGCTTTCATGTGACGACGTACCTGAACAACGCCATGCCTGAAAGCGATACGGAGATGCTGGACGTGTTCCCGCAAGACACCATGAAGCGTCTGCGGGCTCTAAAGGAAAAACACGATCCCAACAACCTCTTCAAGATGGGCGCATGGCAGTATGAGGCCAACAAGTAGCTGCTGTTCGTTAGCCGGATGCGTCGAGCCCGCCTCCCGCTACACGTCGGGTTGCGGGTAGCCGCTCTGCACGACGATGAAGGTCACGATCTGGCGTTTCCGTTGACACTCGACAAGGTGCGCCCGGCCGCCTCTAGCCGTTGCATCGCCGCCATGATGTCCGGGCACAAGAGCGCGAAGTGGGTGATTCCCGCGTGCTTCTCGGCGACATCCATCCGATATTGCCAACTATCCTCGGACGCGGCAATTGCCGAAGGAAGGGCTCGACCCGGCGGCCTACGGCATCCATTCAATGCGGCGCACCTAACGGACGCAGATCTACCGACGCCCCTGCTTCGAATGAGCTATAGCAGGTGGGCCGGTAACTCGGGACATCACGCAAGAGCGTCACGCCTTGCGAGCGATCGGTTCGTTCGGAACCGCAGATCCTGTCCACAGGCGGCCCGAGCGTGGCATCATCCCCGCGTCCGCCTCGAGCGCAAGGCGCTGAAGACGCAGACGACGCCGCGTCCCGCAAGGATCATGAACGAATTCGACATCCTGGTGCGAACGAGTGCCGCACTCGTGGCCGGTGCTCTGATCGGGTTGGAGCGCACCTATCGTGGCCGCGCGGCTGGATTGCGTACGTATGCACTGGTGGCGCTGGGCTCGGCTCTGCTTGTCGCTGCCACCGAATACGCGGTCTCGTGGGCAGCCCCGGGGAAGGGCGACCCGACGCGCGTGGTCCAGGGCATCGTCACCGGGATCGGCTTTCTCGGAGCCGGCGTGATCATCAAGGAAGGCTTCACTGTCCGCGGCCTGACCACCGCCGCCTCGATCTGGGTGGTCGCCGCAATCGGCGTGGCGTTCGGCATGGGGCTCCACATTGCCGGGGTCTTCGTCACCATCATCACCTGGGTTGCGCTCGACCTGCTGCATCGGCTGGAGGGGCGCGTTCCCGTCCAATCGATGGTGCATTGCCAAGTCGGGTTCCAGCGCGATCAATACTTCGACGAGGTCAAGCTGGGCAAGCTGGTCGGGCAGCACGGGTATTTCATCGATGAGGTGTCGTGCCGATTGGACGGAGCGACGCAGATGCTCGAATACGAACTCGTGATGCGGTCCGCCCACTCCAAAGGGATAAGCGGCCTTGAGCAGGGGCTGCTGGCCGAGCCGGCCGTCGCCAGCTTCCGGATCACGCCGAGCCGCGACTGACCGCCGGTCGGCGTGTAACCGCGACCAACGCCAGGCAAACACCATGTCCGATGTTCTGCGCACACCTGACGAACGCTTCAGCAACCTGCCGGGTTATCCGTTCGCGCCGCATTACATCAGCGACCTCGCGGGCTACCCGGGACTCCGCGTTCACTACTTCGACGAAGGTCCGCGTGACGCAGCCAAGGTGTTTCTGTGTCTGCATGGGCAGCCGACATGGAGTTATCTCTACCGGCGCATGATTCCGGTGTTCACGACGGCCGGTCACCGGGTGGTGGCGCCGGATCTGCTTGGGTTCGGCAAGAGCGACAAGCCGGCCGACGACGCGCGCTACACGTTCATGTTCCACCGCGACCTGCTGAAGAATCTGGTGGAGCGCCTCGACCTCAACAACGTCGTGCTCACGGTGCAGGATTGGGGCGGGTTGCTGGGGCTGACCCTGCCGCTGGAAATGCCGGAGCGATTCTCCGGCCTCTTCATCATGAACACTGCGCTCGCTACCGGCGACATTCCTCTGACGCAGGGATTTCTCGACTGGCGCGCCTACAACAACAAGAATCCCGACCTGGCGGTGGGCAGGCTGCTCGCCCGCTCCTGCCCGCACCTCACCCCGGCGGAGGCCGCAGCCTACGACGCGCCGTACCCAGACGCAACATTCAAAGGCGGGGTGCGGCGTTTTCCCAACCTGGTGCCCGACAATCCTGACGCCGATGGCGCGGCATTATCGCGCCGCGCCCGCGAGTGGTTTCGAACCGAATGGACGGGCAGGACGTTTATGGCTGTCGGCATGAAGGATCCGGTCCTGGGTCCGCCTGTGATGCGCGCCATGGCGAGAATCATCCGAAATTGTCCGCCTCCATATGAAGTGGCGGAGGGTGGCCACTTCCTTCAGGAGTGGGGCGGGGAAGTCGCGCGCGCAGCCCTCGACGTGTTGTAGTCGCTCGGCCTGCAAATCCACGCAGTGCGCACCCAAGGGCAGGATCGTAGCCGACGGAGACTTCGCGCGCAGCCGCCGAGGGCGCCCGCCCGGCCACTACGCTGCTATCGGTAGCCAGCGGCTTGTAATTCGAACAATTCTGCGTAGCGCCCACCCTGCACCAGCAATTCGGCGTGGGTGCCCATGGCCTCGACAGCCCCGTCCATCAGCACGACGATGCGATCCGCGATGCGGACACTGGAAAAGCGGTGCGATATCAGTACCGCCGTCTTGTCCTGACTCAATTCCTTGAAGCGCTTGAACACCTCGAACTCTGAACGCGCGTCGAGCGCAGCCGTGGGCTCGTCGAGAATCAGAAGCTGCGCGTCGCGCATGTACGCACGAGCGATGGCGATCTTCTGCCACTCGCCGCCCGAGAGGTCGATGCCGGTTCGAAAGCGCTTGCCGAGGACTTGATCGTATCCGTGCGGCAGCTTGCGAATGACGTCGTCTGCCAAGCTGCGCTCGGCGGCCGCAACGATGCGCGGGCGATCATCCCGCGCTTCGATGCGCCCAACAGCGATATTGTCCGCGGCGGTAAAGTGATAGCGCACGAAGTCCTGGAAGATGACGCCAATATTGGCGCGAAGCGCGTACAGATCGTATTCGCGGAGATCATGCCCGTCGAGCAGGATGCGGCCTTCATCCGGATCGTAGAGGCGCGCAAGCAGCTTGACCAAAGTGGTCTTGCCGGCACCGTTTTCGCCCACCAGCGCAAGGATCTCGCCGGCATGCAGCTCGAACGTCAATCCGCGCACGGCCCATCGCTCGGCACCGGGGTAGCGGAATCCCACGTTCTCGAATGCGAAACCCTGCTGCATCGGGACGGGAAATGGCCTTGGATTCGGCGGCGGAAGGATTTCCGGCCGGATCTCGAAGAACGAAAACAGATCGTCGAGATAGAGTGCTTGGCCGGCGACCTCCGAGAATCCCATCAGCAGGTTTTCCAGCAGGTTCCGCAAGCGTCGGAAAGAACCGGCGAGAAACGTAAGATCTCCAATGGAGAATTCGCGGTGGAGCGTGCGCCATACGATGTAGGCGTACGCGACGTAGTAGGCAACGGTCCCGATCGCGGAGAGCAGACTTCCCCAGCCCGCGCGACGCAGCGCAATTCGGCGATTTGCATCGAAAAAGCTCGTGGACAGCGCCCGGTAGCGTTCGATCAGAAACCCGTTCAGGCCGAAGATCTTCACTTCCTTGGCCGTTTCCGCGCTCGCCCCGGTCTGCCGGACGTAATCGAGCTCCCGCCGCTCGGGAGTGCGGGCGAAGTTGAGCGAATAGCTCTGCGCATTGAAATGCGCCTCGCCGATGAATGCCGGCAGGAGGGCGATGGCGAGCAGCACAATGAGCCACGGTGCAAACACGAGCAGCCCGGCGGCAAAGCTCGCGACGGTGACCACGTCTTGTGCCTGGCTGAAGAGCTGCCCGATCAGGCTCGTGCGCCCGGCCGCCTGCCGCCGGGCGCGTTCCAGTCGGTCCTGCAACTCGCTGTCCTCGAAGTCCTCGAGGTCGAGCGTGGCAGCGTGCTCCATGAGCCGAAGACTGGTCTCGTTGCTGAACCGCTCGGACAGCAGGGAGTCGAGCAGGGAGACGATGCGGCCGAGCACGTCGGAGACGACCGCAAGCCCGAACTCCAGCGCGAGCAGCCATCCGATGCGGTCGAGCGTTCCGCTCGCGATCCATTCCCGCAGGGTTTCGTTAGCCGCCGGAGCCCCGGCAAGCAGCACGACTTCGTCGATGATCAGCTTGCCGACGTAAAGCGTTGCGACCGGCAACAATGCGCGCAGGACCCGCAGCAGGGCTTGACTGATCGTGAGCGCCGGGCTGGTCCGCCACACCAGTTTCAGGAACGGTGGAAGGTTGCGTAGCGCTCCTAAGCGCGCTTGCCACGTCTGACCTTGGGGCGATAGCGGCGTATCGCCGGGCAGCGCCGAGGCGGCTCGGCCCCCCATCGCATATTTCTTTGGCATTCGCCATTGTGCCGAATTGAAGCAAAGCTAGTGAAGCAGCCCCAAGTTCGCCCGTCAGGAAAGGGGCGCGCGCCCCGTACACGCAATGCGACGCTCAAGTATGCAAACCCCGCGATTGCGGCGGGGGCGATGCACGAAGTGTTGCTGCGTTGATGCGGCCTCGGCGTGACACCTATTTTCCGAGCGTCAAGTAAGCAGGGCAGTCCACATCAAAGTCTTCGTTATCGGAAGCCCCGGACCCGGCGTAAACAAAGAGATAGCAGCGATTGGGCCGATCGAGTAATAGAGCGCACTTCGCTTCCCCTCTGACCGCGTTGTAACAACTCAGGTCATCGATGAGCAGCCCATCAGCTGCGTTCCTGCTTGCTTTGACGATCGGCGGGTGTGCGACACCGCTTGACTGCATCCTGACCGCCGTGCGCCCGAACTGCATCGGGTGGCCTTCGCTCAGATAGGATTCCTCGCTCCACGTAACGCGAACGAGTTCGGCTGGCAGATCGATACGTCGCAACGTTCTCCAATCTTCCGCCGCCGACGGTGCTGTCGAGACGCAGGCAAGCGTCAAGCACACGCCCATCATCAGAGCCAATACCGAGAACCCGCGCTTTCCGCGTTCGACCAAGCTCATTTCTCAATTGCCTCCTTCCTGCCCGGCACACGATTCCCTGGTTGTAATCGATATATTCTACCTCCCCTGGCCTTCCCGTAATCCGGTGATGAAAGGCTGGCTCTCACATCACGGGCATCGATGATTTCGGAAAGGCGATGATGTGGGCTGGCTCGACGCCAGGGATCGATGTGACCACGGACTTGTCGTGGGCACATGACGGGCGCAAGCGGAAATCCGAATCGGTCATCGCGAAAGCCTGATGCATATCGAAATCGATTCGCGCGCTAGCCCAGCGCTGCATACCCTTCCTTGAATGCGTTAAGAGGGCCCACTCGATTCACGTGACGCCGTAATCAGCCAACCGATCAGAATCGTTTGCTTCGACTGTGCACGCACTGTCACCGCCCACGCGAGCACTGACCACGCTGCCGCAGCAAGGAGGAGGGCGCGTCGCGCTGCGCGGTGCGTTCGAAGCGAGCGCAACGACCCGTTCGCTGCGCTTGTTCATGCTCCCTCCAAGTAGGCGCCCAGTACGCTTGCTTACACCAAGGAAAGCACGCTGCCGAGTTCTTGGAAGGGAAAAAGATCCTTGCCTTCGAAGAACCGTCAAACTGGGGGGCAGTGCCGACTGTCTGAAATTGACCGCACCGAGCCGCTTGCGCGATCCGCGTCCGTCGGGACAAAGCCCATTTCGGCTGCTAGACAAAGAACTCGTCGGACGATCTAATCGCGCTCTGGCCCCGATGGTTGCCGGGGTCAACGTGACCGAGGAGAGCAACATTGGGATCGTTCGACTTGAGGCTGTCGCTGGCTGCGCTGGCCGCCGTGACCGTGTCCGTTCCGGCGATCAACGCGACGGAAGGCGGAAAGCGGAAAGCGGTTCGCGCAACTCCGCCGCGTCGATCTGCCGGGGGCTTCGCCTTAACAGTGGATCCACAGTAGGCGGCAGCAATGCCGCGGGATGACTCGTTGCTCTGCGTTACATAACACAGTCGAGATACCGTATTGAGGATGACAGCGGACGTCGTCGTCATTGGCGCTGGCGCTGCCGGCATGATGTGCGCGGCGCAGGCCGGACAGCGCGGCCGTCGGGTGCTGCTCATCGAGCACTATAACGTCGTCGGCGAAAAGATCCGCATCTCCGGTGGCGGCCGGTGCAACTTCACAAATATTAATGCGGGCCCAGCGAACTATTTGTCGCAGAACCCGGATTTCTGCCGCTCGGCGCTAGCACGCTACACGCCCGCGCAATTTGTCCGTCTGGTCGAAAGTCATGGCATCAACTATCACGAGAAGGAACTCGGCCAGCTCTTCTGCGACGACTCCGCGTGCGACATCATCGAGATGCTCAAGACGGAATGCGCGCGGGGACACGTGCAATGGTGGATGCCATGTACAGTGGATGGCATCACTCGCGAGGGAGACCACTTCGTTGTAGCGACGACACAAGGCAACGCGCAATGCTCGTCGTTGGTGATCGCGACCGGCGGCCTCACGGTGCCGAAGATCGGGGCCACTCCATTCGGGTACCGGATCGCGGAGCAATTCGGATTGACGATCGTCCCGCCAAAGCCGGCCCTGGTGCCGCTCGCATTCGCGCCCGATGCCCTCGCGCGCTACGGTGACCTGTCCGGCATTTCGGTCGATGCCGAGGTCGCCTTCGGCAAAGCCAAGTTTCGCGAAAACCTGCTGTTCACGCACCGCGGTCTGTCGGGTCCCGCGATTCTCCAGATTTCGTCGTATTGGAAGGGTGGTGTGCCGCTTGTGATCGACCTGCTGCCGGGGCTCGATGCCGCCACGTGGCTACGCGCGCACGCCGGATCGGCAGCACGGCTCGACACCGTGCTCGCCGAGCGGCTGCCGAAGCGTCTTGCGCAGCAGTGGTGTGCCGTCCATGACATCGCACTGCCGATTCGCGCGCTCGGGGACGAGCGCTTGCGCACCGCAGGAACGCAGCTTAACCGCTGGGAGGTCCTGCCATCGGGAACACTCGGCTACAACAAGGCCGAAGTCACATCAGGCGGCGTAGCTACGCGCGGGTTGTCGTCCAAGACCATGGCCGCGACGACCGTCCCCGGCCTCTACTTCATTGGAGAAGTCGTCGACGTCACCGGTTGGTTGGGCGGCTACAACTTCCAGTGGGCGTGGGCATCCGGGCACGCAGCGGGACAGGTTGCCTAGTCCCCGAAGCGTAGTGTTGTCGTGGCAGCGGACGCCGCAGCTTTGATCAGAACGGAGACGACAACCCGCAGGCCTGGTCGCGCCAACCCGCCATACGCCTCCACGGTCTGCTCTTCGTAGGGATGGATTTCTTATGCTTTGAGAACTTGCGGGTTTCTCTAGGTGCTGCGCCTGGCGGTGGTATAGAGTCACGCACTGTTCACGTCAGTTGATCCGCCGCGCGTCACGACGTTGGACGACCGCGAGGCGCACGTAGGAGTGGATAGGTGTGCCAGTTGCGCTGTGATGCGGCAAGGCGTTTGTTTACGACCGAATGCGCTCGACAATAACCGAGGCAATAAAATGTGTGACGCGTGTGGCGATGCGCAGCACGAACCTCAAGTATCACGCCGCGATTTCCTGAAGACCAGCGCACTCGCAGCGCTTGTACCGTGGAGCATCGGCGCCACCATAGCGGCCGACCCGCCCAAGCCAGGCGCATCACCGCCAGCGAACGCGATTGCGCCTGCGGAGGCGTTGAAGCGGCTGATGGATGGCAACGCGCGCTATGCGGCCAACACGCAGAACGAACGCGACTTCTCATCGGGCCGCGCCGCCCGCGTGCAGGGGCAGTATCCGATCGCCCAGATCCTGAGCTGCTCCGATTCGCGCGTGGCGCCGGAGCTCGCGTTCGACCAGGGGCCGGGCGATATTTTCGTTATGCGCGTCGCGGGCAACATCGTGACTCCGGACCTGCTGGCATCAATTGAATACGGCGCCCAGTTCCTGGGGGCGCCGCTCATCATGGTGCTGGGCCACACCGGATGCGGCGCGGTCGACGCCGCAATCAAAGTGCTGAAGACCAAGGCTGTCCTTCCCGGCCATTTGCCGGCGCTCATCACCGCGATTAAACCGGCCGTCATCGTCGCCGAGAAGACGAAGAGCGGCAACTTGCTCGACCACGCGGTGGCCGAGAACGTGCGACGGCAGATGGCTCGACTGAAGAGCTCGCCGCCGATCGTCCAGAAACTTTACGCGAGCAAGAAGATCGACATCGTCGGCGGCGTGTATGACCTCGCCACCGGCAAGATTGCACTCATCTAGATGGCAGACTAGCGCACGCGAGCACTTCCGAGCTACCTGTGCGCTGACAATGACCGTCTGCAGCTGGCCGAAGGTGGTCCTGGTCGAAGGCCCGCTAACGATCCACTCCACCTGGGTCTTAGAAGGCTTTCACTAGCGAATACACTGCCATTGCGATCACTGAAATCGAGCCCCAGGTCCAACAGAATGCGCGGACATCGTGTAGTTGTGCGGTCAGGTAAGCAATGAAATGTGCTGCCCTAGAGACGACATAAGTCCAGATCAATATTTGGGCAAATAGCAATGGCGGATCAGAAAGCACCAGCAGGAATCCCGCTGCAAGAAAGCCCGGGATACTCTCCAGGTCGTTCAGATTGATTCGGCGGGAGCGATCCACATACTCGTTGACCTGAAGCTGTGTGGGTTCGGGCTTGGGGTTGAGTGGACTCTTTTTGGCATCCTCGGGACTACGAAATCCTCCCCCTGCCTTCGTCATCCGGACCACCGTCATCCATGGTTGGAGCATCAGCTTCAGGATCATGATGCTGGCGGCCAATGCATAGGTTTGGAACACGGGGTTTTCGAGGCTCAGAATTGCGGCATCGGTGAGCATGACAATTTCCTCCCTATCTCCGATATTCCCGGTTGAACCCTTCGGAAAACGCAAACAGTACGCCCAATCCTCAACGTATTGAATCGCTGTAAGCTCGCAGGACGACGGCAGTGACGCCGGGGGTTGCCCGATAATGGCGGCGGATAGTCGGCATGGGAGGCGTCGATGGCGAAGCGCAACGAGTTCGTGGAGCACGTGGTGGAGACAATGCGCGCCTTCGGGCCGGTGGAGGCGAAGGCGATGTTCGGCGGCTGGGGGATTTACCACCGGGGCGCGTTCTTCGCGCTCATCGCCGGGGACGCGCTCTACTTCAAGGTGGACGACGAGAACCGCCTGCGCTTCGCCGCGCGTGGCCTCGAGGCGTTCGTGTACCGGATGAAGGACGGGACGAAGTTGGCCATGAACTACCACCAGGCGCCGGAGGAGGCGCTAGAGAGCCCGCCCGACATGGCGGAATGGGCTCGGCTGGGTTATGGCGCGGCGCTGAGGGCGGCGGCGAAGAAGGGCGCGAAGGGGAAGACCGCGGTAATGAAAACGGCCGTACCGAAGAAGCGGACCGCGCCGAAGAAGGTAACGGCGCGCGCGAAGCGGCGCTGGACCTTCGCGAGCGGGAAACCTTCGTAGATGCGGGCGAGCAACAGCGCCAAGGCGTTGCGCGGGAGCAGCCGGTCGCCGGTGGCTGCTCTGTGGGTGCCTAACTCCCCGTGTCGCCGAATTTCGCATGGGCACGTGCCAGCGTCCAGCCGCAGGCGCTGGGGTCGGCATAGCGCGATGGCTCGATGACCAGGTGCACGAAGGCGGGGCGTGGCCGGATCCCGCCCAGACGCTTGAAAACGCCGCGGTTTCCCGCGGCGTGATCTGCTAGAGCGCCGAGCCCGTTATGGAGCTAGGGCGCCGCCACGATGCTGCCGTAGAGTCCGTTGCTTTCGTCGTTTGGGCCCGCGGCGAAGAAGAGCGTGTTGGTCGGCTGGCCACGGAAGCCGTTGCCGAACGCGATGCCCCAGAGACCATCGACCCTCAGCACTTGGCCTCTTGCCGTACGTAGTTGTCCGGCAAAAGTGAAATTCCTCGGGTCGTAGGCGTTGATCGTTCCGTCGCCAAAGTTCCCCACCAGCAGATGGTTGCTGAACTTGCCGAAATCCGCAGGCGCAAGCGCCATACCCCAGGGGGCATTGAGCTTGCCCCGCGAGGCCACGTGCGCGATAAGGACCCCATTGGGATCGAAGACGTTGACGAAGCCGAGCCCCGGTCCCGCGACCTCGTCATCGCCTCCCTCTTCGCGCAATGCGTACGCGACGTAGAGGTCACCTTGGATGTTGATGATGTTGAACGGCGCGAATCCTGCGGGAATCGTCGGGTCCGCAAAGCCGCCCGGTACAGTCGTCTTTGTGAAATTGGAATCGATGATGTCGATCTTACCGTGGTGGAAATCCGCGGCGTACAAGAGAAAATGATTGCTGCCATCTCCGGCCATCGCCACGCCTTTGTAGGACGCGCCGTCCTGTGCCGAGAACTTGATCGTCGCGTTGGCGCCCCCAGCCCAGGCGGCGATGCCACCATCCTCAGTCACCCAGAGGAATATCGCTGCCGTCCCGGCGCCCCCAACCAGGAAGTCGTTCGGTTTGGAATTCGCTCCGGGATTGAACACGATGCCGGTCGGGGTGCCTTGGTCGACGCCGTTTACGGCCGGAATGGTGACCACCAGCAGCGTCGTGCCGGTGCCGTCGTAGACCGACGACTTGCCGGTTTCATTGTCGCTAACCCACACCGGATTGGTCGTACCGAAGGCGATGCCCCATCCGTTCTTGAGATTGCTGTCGGTCTTGTCCGCGACGCCGGGCACATCGGCGACGAGGTTCTCTACCTCGTAGTTGCCGGGTTCTGCGAGGAGTGATGTGCTCAATGTCAGAGCGCATGCCAGGATGGCGAGCCGTCCTGCGCCGCGCGCGATGGGAGACGATGTAATCATAAGAGGAGCTCCATGTTTGTAATTCCTACATACGTGTCCGGCGTCGGCCGGGGCCCGACGCATGCGCATCCCCTCCTCTTCGTCGCTGACGAAGCCTCCCGAACAGCAGAATCAAGCGCGTGTGTCTGGCTGCGAAAACACGCAGGCGGAGATATCTATTCCGCAGTCGACATCGCTCGCCGCCAGCATGCTCTGTCGCCTTGTGCAAAGGCCCTGTCTCCGCCGACCATCGCGGACGAGCACACACTCTGAAGAACGAGGCACTATGGCCTGCACCGGCCGCTGCCGGCTCAAGATGATGAAGGTTGCCCTGCTCCTGCTCCACAACGTGCGCGATGCACGGCAATCGCTAGCACAGTTCAAGGCGTGGAAAGCGCAAGATATCTACCGCTAAATCGGCATCACCTCCACTTTCCACGGCGATTTCGCCGCCATCGCCGCATGATCGAGTTCGGTACGTCTTGTCCGAGAGCCGGATGCGGGAGATCCGCAGGTCCGGTTCGATGAGCGGGATGTGGAAACGGAGCTACGGCGAGGTTACTCGGGCACCGCCAGCCGAAACGGGCGGCAACAGACAAACCGCACCTACTGCCACCGCGCCACATCCCGACTCTACCGAAACCGCGCCGTCGCGCGTCTTGAAAGCTGCCGGTCGGATGCAATTCCGCTCGTATCACCGGTAGGCGCCTGACGATGACCGCTTCATCGACTTCTGGTCATCCCGATGAACCGAGCGAACGGCTGCTATCAAGGTACGCCTGCCAGGCGCCACGAAAATCCCCAACGGCAGGTGAGGGTCGAACTTCGAATTTGGCGGAAAGTCCTCGACGCACGAAGCCGTCGTACGTCAATGACGCCCCAAGGATTTCGATCGAAGGGCCGAGTGCTATGGACGTCGGCGTCGACAATTAGTCCGAGTTCAGCCAAGAGGCGACGGACGCGCTTGATCCTGATTCAGCAAGCCTCATCAAGTGATACGCATACGCGGCAACGCATTGTCCGCCCCTTCAGACGGGCAGAGGCGGCGCGATTCAACGCAATAAGCCGCCCCGGTTCCGGGTCGAGAAAGGCTAGGACGCGTCTTTTTTCCCGGCGCCCGCACTGCTCTTCTTCGCGTCTTGTCTGCCAAGCTCCTCTTTGGTCAGCTTGACCTTTTTCACTGTTTCCGTATTGACCTCTCCTTTCTTCACTTTTTCCTTCTTCACTTTTTCCTTCTTCACGGCCGGCCCCGCCAATGCCTGCTTCGCCAGCCGTTTGGCCTGCTTGGCTGCGACATCGAGAAGTTTCTTGGTTTTTTGGTGCTGCCGTCTGGCTTTCAGCATTGACGCGTGACTCATCTTGACCTCCGATGGATGATAGATTGAATTCGACTTTAGTTTGACCCAACTTTGCGTTCTTCGCCAACTGACCGCATCAAACTCCGGAAACGACCCATGCTCGGGCATGAGTACCAGGCTTGCACCCCGTCCACAAATCGTCACGCCGCGTTCGTCCAAATGTACGCGTTCAAATCGGTTAGCAAGGCCAATCCTTTGAAGTTCGGCACACACCCGGACCAAGCGATCCGAACGGCCGCTATCGAGAACGTTGACCGGCAGGTAACGACCCATACGCTGGTGAATCTTGCGGCGCCCAGTTGCCGCGACATGTGACTGACCGCGTTTGAGCGAAGCTTGTGACTGGTCCGGGTCGATCTGCGCCCGTCAGTTATCAGGCCGCTCGCGGTCAGGCTCGACGGTCGCAGACGGCGCCAACAACGGTCGTACAATCAAGTCCTGAAAGCGGCCGTTCGACGGCACTATCGACCTCCAGGCGCCGCTTGGATTTGTTAGTAGCATACATTCAGCAGATCAGATTGACCTGCAGTTGCGGCGGTGCGCAGGGGCGACTGCGAAGCTCAGGGATCAGGGGAAGACATGATTCGTTTCAGACGCGAATTCTTGAAGACTGCGGCGGCGACGGCGACCTTCGCCTCGCTTCCAGCGCAAGCGGCGGGCGCGGCCACGCAATTTGGGGTGAGCAGGAGGGACGGCATTGCAACGCTCTTCGACGACCTGCCAGGCGATCTTGGATTCAAGATTCATGCCCCGTCACCGAAGGGCAAACCTCGGTTCACCGTGCAGGCGGGCGCAGACAAGGTGCTGTTCGCGGCCAGCGCGATCAAGACATTTGCCCTTTGCGAGGCGCTGCGGCAGGCGGACGCTCCGGACATTGTCAACGCGCTCGAGACGAGGGAACTACCCCTCGATGCGAGTGTTTGGAGCTTGGGGAGTCCGATCTTCAATCCGCCCGACCTGAGCGGCATGGTTTCGGAGAGAACGGCGCTGGAGGCGATGATCCTGCGCAGTGACAATACCGCGACGGACATGATCTTCAACCTGGCTGGTGCGGAGAACATTCGCAAATTGATTGCGTCGGCCGGACTTCTGCAGACGCGGGTGCCAGACAACACGCGGATCTTTGCCGGCTACCTGTTCGGGGCGGAAAATTACAGGACGATCACCTGGGACGAGTTGTTGAAGCTCGCCAGCGAGGGACGAATCGCAAATCCGTTCCTGAACGACGTGGAAACGCTTGCGTCCACGGCAGAGGATTTCGTCACGTACTATTCGCAGGCGTTGCAGGGTAGTTTCTTTCAGCATGGCGAGACGTTGCAGGAGTTCCGCCGCATTCTTACGTTGTGCGACTTCATCTATCTCATCCCGGCTCCGCTGGGGGCAAGTGCCTATGCCAAGAGCGGGAATGCGGACGCTCCCGGCTTTCATGCGCGGGCTTTTGCCGGGGGCATGTTCATTCCCGATCATTGGGTGTACTTCGCCTTTATCCTGAACTGGTATGCGCCGGAGGGCGACGACCCGCAGACTGTGGAGAAGTTCTTTGCAGCTATCAACGAGGCGCTCACGCGCGTGAGGGATGCGCTGTCTTGAGCCGACCGATGAGCCGCGGGGTTGCGCGGAGAGAAGTGGCCCCGGATATTCGGACAGCGATTCACGATGGAATCGACTTTCGCAATGACCGGTACAGGGAGGCACGGCGCCTGCCCTCGGGCGCGTGCTTGCGGCCAATTCCGGTCGTATCGAATTTCAGTCGACAGCGGACATTGACCGGGACTTGTCGAACGTCGGCCGTAATCAACGCATCCTCGGACATTAATTCGTTGCCGACTTGCCAGCGCCGGGCATCGGCCCTCCGGGGCGATTGACGCATTATCCTTTCGTCGTCTAGGTTCTCCATATTTCGTTGAGCCGCATTGAGCGAGCAGTGACGGCGATGACAGCGTCCTTCTACGACGAATTGGCCCCCTTCTACCATCTCATTTACGAGAATTGGGAGGATGCCATAAGCAAGCAGGGCGCGGCCTTGGCAGCGGTGCTGCGAGACAGCGGGATTCAGCCCGGCGCATCGGTGCTCGATGCAGCCAGCGGCATCGGCACGCAATCTTTAGGCCTCGTGATCCAAGGGTATCGTGTAACGGCGTCCGACATTTCCCCCGGAGCGATAGCGCGACTCAAGGCCGAGCTGATCCGTCGTGCGTTGCGAGCCAAAGCATCCGTGGGTGACATTCGCACGATGGCTCACGTTGACTCGCAATCTTTCGCCGCCGTCGTCGCGTGCGACAACAGCATTCCGCACTTGTTGTCAGACAGCGAAATTCTCGAAGCCTTTCGTAGTTGTTTGCGCTGCCTTCGGCCTGGCGGGGTCGCGATCTTTTCGGTCCGGGATTACGCGATCATCGAGCGCAAGAGCCCAGATGTGCGGCCCTACGGACTGCACAATGACGCTGGCAGCCGCTTGCTTGCCGTGCAAGTTTGGGAGTGGGAGGGGGATCACTACGACTTGCGGTTGTACCTCGTCTCTGAGTCGCCCTCAGGCACTTGTTGCACCCGAGTTCTTCGAACACGATACTACGCAGTATCGATAGCGCGAATACTGGAACTCATGGAGGAAGCGGGGTTTGTTGCTGTGCATCGCCGCGATGACGTGCTGTTTCAACCCGTTCTGATAGGCCGCCGCCCAAATGCGGGCTGACCTGGCGTTCAACGCGGCCCCCGGTTGAACGGTGCTTCGTGCAGCACGTGGGCCGCCGATTACCTGGTGTGCCGAACGGCCGCCCTTCGTCGTACTGAATGGCTGGAGTTGAAGTTCGATATCGCATGCGAGCGCGAAGGCGATGGTCGTTGGCTCGCTGAGGTTCCAGTTGCCCGGCGTTCTGGCGTACGGGTCGAGTCGTGATAAGGCGATGGCGCGCGCCGAAATCCTGGCGCTGTGCGTTCTTGCGGAACGCATCGAACATGGTGAAAGTGGGCCGCAATCGATTTCCACCTCTGTGGCAGCGGCGTGAGTCGATGGCCCTCGACCAAGGCACGTCGCGCTTTATCGGCATTGCCCGGCCTGGGGTGGCAGCTTAAGCGTCGTCCGGGTCGCATCGAACGCTGAGCTGCGATGGTTGGCCCGATTTTGTGTCCGGTTAGCTTGCAGTTTAGGCGTCGAAGTCACCTTCTTGCCCACGCTACAGCGAAGATGCCCCTGCTCGGACAAGCCGCAATGCTTCTGTTGTTCGATGTCGTTCAGGACGCAATTCCCGAACACGACGAGTGGCATACGCACGAGCATCTTCCGGAGAGGCTTTCCATTCCGGGCTTCGTTCGTGGAACGCGGTGGGTGGCGTCAAATGGAAAGCCCAGATACTTCGTGATGTATGAGGTCGAGCAGCTCGCCACCCTGACGTCCAATGCCTATCTTGAACGGTTGAACAATCCAAGCCCATGGACTTCGAAAACGATGCCGAACTATCGGGGCATGACCAGAGGTTTCTGCTCCGTGGCGGGGAGCTTCGGTTTCGGCATGGGTCATTCCAGTCTGTTGATACGTTTCAGTCCAGCACCAGGAACGGGGGCTTCGCTGCGCAAGTGGCTGCTCCAAGACATTCTTCCTCCACTTCCTTCAAGACCCGGGATCGGCAGCGTTCATCTGTTCGAGGAAGCTTTGACGCCACCGATGACAAATGAACAGCGTATTCGAGGCCCTGACGCCGGCATTGACTGGGCGTTGTTGGTCACGGGATACAGGCACGACGCCTTCGCAAGTCTCATGCGAGTCGACCTTGGCAACGCGCAACTTGAAAAGCATGGTGCTACAGGAGTTCTCGGTGCAACGTACCTGATGGAATACTCGATCATCGACCGAGAGGTCGCCGCCTAACCGGACAATTGTCTGCCGGCTCGATAGCGCCTTATTTGGCGCCGATGACCACCGGGACATGAGCCGTGGCGGAGCGCGCAAGCAGCACCGGGCTGTACGCATTCAGGATGCGTGTGAAGGGCGGCAACCCGGCAAAGTAGACATTGAAGGAGAACTTACGCGAATGCCGTTACCGTAGAGCCGCACAAGCCGGAGATCGCACGCCGGGAGAGTGCCAACGACTGGAGACGAGGTAATAGGCGACGCTCGCGACCGCCGAAGGTTCCGGAGACGCGTAGTTCGTACTAAAGTCGCCTCCGATGGGGCCTCGGCGTTGAGGACGTGGGGGTTGGAGCCGCGATTCTGCGCACCTAACCGCGGGCGCCCCACCGACGTGCGAGCGCGCGCCTATGCCGTACGACCTCGCGGCGCTTCCTGCCGGCTATCGATCGCCCGCGCAACGGCCTAGAATGTGGGCGACTGATAGCTCGGACCTGTTCGATGCACTTACGCCTTCTCAGCGCAGCGTTGCCGGCAGTCGTTGCCTGCTCGCTCGGAGTGCGCCCTGCTTGTGCCGATGTTTACACGTGGGTCGATGCATCGGGAACGATCAATATCAGCAATCTTTCACCTCCGGAAGGTGCCCGCGTAACCAACGTCACGCGCGAAAACCCCCAGAGCCAGGAAGCACGCGAAGACTTCGCCCGCGAAGCGGCCCGGCAAGCCGAGTTGCAGGCCCTCGCCGATCGCGTTCGACAACTGGAGAACGAAGCCGAAGTCTCTCGGGGTCCGGTGCCGACTCCCCAGGTACTCTACGTACCGGTGCCGGTGCAGGTCCCGCCCCCGCCGCCGGTCCAGTACCAAGCGGAAATGACGCCACCGGCAATCGGCGGGTGTAATCCCTCGTGGGCAAGTTGCTGGGGCTGGTGGGGGTCCGGGTTCTATCCGGTCAGTGTGGTCGTGGTGCGTGCCCCTAGTTACCGCCGGTCTTCTCCAGGCCATACCGGACATCGTTTGCCTGTGCAACGGCCGCTGGGAAGCCTCGGTGGGTTCCCCGTGCGTTGAGACCACGCCACCGGTCACTTGATTGCACGGCTGCGGGCCTATTGGGGTGATTGCGCTGATCGATCTCGCAGCCCCGACCCATGTTTTCCGTCGGCGCGTTGTAGACTGCTCAGCGCGATGGATACCGTGGTTTGACGTCGACCATGGGTGAGGTTATGAACGAAAGCCGCTTGCTGACTCCACGCGAGGCGGAGACCGTGGTCGAGGAGCGCATCGAGCAGTTCGGCTTGGGCGCGCTGCCGCGCGTTAGCGTCACCGCGCTCGCGGACGGGACCTGGCGGGTATGCTGGGAGCACATCGAGCGGACCGTCTCACCAATGACACAGGACGCATGGCATGCGTGGCTCGAGGAGAACGTCGGGTCGTTGGATGCCGGCGATCTGGAAACGACGGAGAGCTGACCGTCGCAACTCCCCTCGCTTCCGCACCTCGGCCATCGGCCGCCGGGGAATCCCGTAATTCGACTGTCTCCCGAGCGTCGAGCCGCCCTTGATCTTCCGCCGCAAATACTGACCCGACTCGCCGCGCAGCCTTGGCTCGGATTTTCAAGTCGAGTGGAAGGTCCGGGCCTCGACACGAAGACGCCGCACAAAGTACCTGGGGTGAGGACTCGGGCCGGGTACTACGAACCGCGTGAATGGCCCTGACGCGTTTCTACTGGGCGCGGGCGGTTCTCGGTCCGCGCCGGACTCGGAGTTTCTCATTCGACCCCAACGCACCACCGGGAATAAGGGTGGCTCGGGCGATTCAAGTATTTCTTCCTGAGTTGTTCTCGTAGTTCCCGAGCACGAAAGACCTCCTCCGGCGATGCGATAACCGGGACGTCAAGACTGGGGTCACTGGTTAGAGCTAAAGGCCCGGATGGCTGATTCGGATCCGTTTCTGGCCATCGCTGTTGCGCGCCGCGCGCCGTCGCCGGCATTGCCGATCCGTCGTGCGTGTCAACGGATGAATCTCGCGTCGGCGGAGCAGCAGTTGGGGAGAGCGTCGGTTCCATGGCCTGCCCACGACGCAGGCCGCTTACGGCAACCAGCGCGGGTGGCATAGCCCGTTGCAATGGGCCTTGTTCGTCGTCGCGGCATGACGCCAGATACTTCAGAGCGATCAAGCTATTCACCATCCATCCCCATTGGCCGCGAGCGTCTGTCCTTGCTGCGTTGCAGCAAGTCGATCCTAGAAGCTCCCTCACCCACGGGTCAAGGGCTTGTTGCGTTATCGCATCCTTTTTGGGCGTGCTGTGGCGAACCTGCAACACCATGCACGGGGACGCCCTCCTAATGCGTGACGATGACTAGCTCGAAGCCACACAAGTCACATCGACGCCTGCGACAAGCCACCTTCGGAGCCCGAGGATTCTCCGCAGTTCGGGCCGCAGCGCCTCGGCTTTAGAACTTGTGCACAGCGCCATACTGATCAATGTCCGCGGGCTCCTGTCGCAAAGTGACGACAATTTCGCGCGTTGGTCGTGAAATCAGAATGAGTCGCGTATTGCTTGGCGAGCGGTATTTGACGCTGCCGCGTCGCCGGGGAGATGGGCGCACCATGGTCCAAAGAGCTGGATGATTCACTGTCACGGCTCGCCCCAGGCGCGCTCATTGCAGTATCATGCGCGCGAGCCGGTCTTGTTTCCTAAAGAGGATGGATCGTTTGCAGGAATAGCCCCATGACTTGGTTTGACCATCACCATCGAAGCAAGAAACTTGCGTCGGCCGCTCAGTCATCGCTGCGTCGAGGCGATGAAGCGACGGCTCGACACTTGTTCGCCCAAGCAGCTCAGGAAGCGGAACAGGCGCTCGCGCGCGTGCCCCGCGAAAAGCAGGTCACGCTGGGGGTCATCGCCATGTTTGCGGCTTCCTGGTGGCGCCGAGCCAATCGGTCTGATGAAGCCGCCCGCGTCGCGCGCCTCATCCGCGGGGCTCCCGACCTATTTCCCACCACCTTGACGCCGCTCGACGGCACCACGGCTGCAGGCTCCTCGCAACCCAGGCGCGGGTAAATCTGTTCCTCGGCCTTCGTTGGTTCGTACCGAAGACGGCTCGCGCATCATCGGCAGCCGCTGCTTTGCCGCGAATTCTACGGTGCGTCCGCAGGGGTCACTTCGTTGAGTCGGTTACTGGGAGGCAGGCTCATGTTCGCGGCTCCCCGTTTCGATTGACCCAGATCGTCGATGGTGGTGGCGCGCTCAGCTGCAGGTGATGCTCGCGACCGTCGAAGTAATACATTACATCCCAGTACTCTGGACGCGCTGAACCAGAAACCTCGGCACAGCGCTGGACATCCTGGCTGTACACCGCGCCCGGGCTCCGTCCGACATTTGCGCCAATTGCTGCCCCCGCCACGGCACCACCCGCGGTGGCCACGTCCTGCCCCCGTCCGCCGCCGACTTGGTGGCCGAGCACGCCGCCGATAATCGCGCCAACGATCGCCCCCGGCACGTTGGGTGCCGGCTGCGAAGGCTCGACGACCTGCTGGCGCTCGATCCAGCAGCGCTGCTCCGGCGGACCGACAATCGCGCGGACGGTGTGCACCGGAACTTCGAATAGATGCTCATCCGGGCGCCGACGATAGTCGTATGCCGGCGCGGGTGGCGGCGATGGCGCGACCGGATATTGCGCTTGCCACGAAACGGGGCGCGCCGAAGAGATTCGGTAGTTGAATCCCATCGGAGCGAGCGACGGATAGTTGCCGGGGCTCAGAATCGTGCAACGGCCGCGAAATGCCGCCTCCTCGCACACCTCCCAACGTCCCTGTTCGACGATCGCCGACGATGCCCGATCATTGAATCCAAGCGGGTCGAAGTTCTGGATAGTCGTGTCAACGCGGAAGCTGGCGCCCCTAAACTCCTCGCCTTCGAAGAGGGTAACTTGTGCTGCCGCCTGCGTGGCCAGCACCAGTCCCATGGTAATCATCGCATTGCTCAATGTGGATCCCATGATTGCTTTCCTCATCGTTTCCCGTTCCGGCTGGCGTTGATATTGTGCACGCGAACTATGACGCGCGTGGCCGGCAGCGAGTTCCAAAAGACGGATACGCTCGACCTCCTCGTCGGCGACCACAGCCACCGGTCCAGGCAGATCGTAGTTGAAACCCTCGCCGACGGTTGACCCCCGAGTCTTCCGCCCCCTCGAGGCATCCCATCAGCCGGAGACGAGTCCCGGCGACTCCGGCACCGCGGCACGAAGCGCATTGAACGGGATCTGGCAGTTGCGCTTTCAAATGCCGGGCTACTCGTTGAAGGCGGGCACTGAAAAAGGGCCATTCAGTGCACACCGGCGGTGGTCGAACCGCATGGTGCTGTTTCTGCTCACTGCGCTGGCGGCGCCCCGGCGCAAGTGAAGCACCGTGCTCGGTGCGACGCGCCGGAACGGCGGCAATGGCGTTCTCGCCACCCTCGGTTGACAGTGCGAAAAAGTGAAGCGGGGTGCAGCTACCTGGGCTTGAGGTCCGCGCCTCCGATGTACAGGCGATTCCAGGTCGGGCTGATCGTAATCTCATTGACGCAGACATGAGCCGGCTGCTCGGCTACCCAGCGGATCGTCCTCCCAAGATCGTCTGCCTGGAGCATCCTGGCCCGCTCCTCAGGCGATGGCGGCACCGGACGACGGTCCAGAATAGGTGTCGCCACCTCAGCGGGACAGATGGCGCAGGCGCGGATGCCGTTGACGCATTCCTCCATGTTGATGGTCTCCGTCAGCGCGACAACCGCATGCTTGCTCCCGTTATAGGCCGCGCCCGCCATCGCCAACGTGTACTTGCCCGCCCAGGAGGCGATGTTGATCACCAGGCCATCCTTGCGTGCGCGCATGGACGGCATCACCGCGTGCGTGCAATAGAATGTGCCGTCGAGGTTGACGCGGATCACCTGGTCCCAGCTCGCGACGGTTTGATCGCGCCAGGAGCGCTGCGGGGTGTTGAGGCCCGCGCTGTTGACCAAAATGTCCAGCTTGCCGTGACGAGCAAGGATCAACTGCACCACGCCCTGCGCCGCCGTCGCGTTGCTCACGTCGAGTGGCTCGACTTCGGCTTTACCGCCCGCTTTGCGGATGGAATCCGCTTCCCGCTTCAGCACGTCGGCTCGCCGCCCCGACATGATGACCGTTGCGCCCGCGGCAGCAAGTTGCTGCGCGCCGGACAGCCCCATGCCGGACCCAGCGCCGGTAACCCACACCACCTTGCCGTCGAGACTACCCATCAGGTTCCTCCGGTTGAACGTTCCGAGATGATCTGGCCGTGCGTGGCATTTCCATCACGCGAGCGTGATTATCGCGAGTTCGGTCGTGCGGGTCGATCGTGGGTTCTTGGCGGCGATGCGTCACGCGCCGCCGACGTGCCATATTCGGACCGTCGCGGCGCATCCAAATCGCATGTGCGTGCTGATCGCCGAACAAGCTCCATCCGCGACGACCGCAAATCGACGTCGAGACCGCTGTTTCGTGCAGGAGTTTGACCTTGGGCAACGCGCGACGGCAACGCGAGCTGGTTCCGGTGCCATCCGGGGTGGACGCCGCTGAGGCCGTCAGCCTCATTCTGAACTACACCACGGCGTATCAGATGTTGCATCGCTCCGCCAAGGTCAAACCGGGCCAACGCGTATTCATTCACGGCGCGGCGGGCGGGGTCGGCTCGTCACTCTTGCAGCTTGGCCGTCTGGCCGGACTGGCGATGTACGGAACCTGTTCGTGGCGAGGGGCGCCAGCCGTTTCCGCGCTGGGCGGCATCCCAATTGATTACCGGGATCAGGACTACGTGAAGGAAATTCACCGCCTCACAGGCGAGGGCGTGGACGCCGTCTTCGACCCGATCGGTGGCAGCCACCTCTGGCATTCCCGCGAGGCTCTCCGTCCGGGCGGGAGGGTGGTGGGTTATGGCACTACAACCTCGCTACGTGGGGAGGGTTTAGGTTCGGACCGTACAGGCCGTCGTAATCGCCTTCATGGAATCCCCATCTACGCGTTGTACATCGCCGGCGGCTGGCTTCTCCCCGGCCGGAAACGGATCGTCCCCTACAGCATCCAGACGCTCAAACGGTTGAAGCCGGCTTTGTTTCGGCAGGATTTGATGGCCCTGCTCGACCTCCTTCGACAGCAAAAGATAAAGCCGCTGATCGCGCAACGATTTCCTCTTGCCGAGGCAAGACAGGCGCAGGAGTTGCTCGGAAAAGGAGGCGTGATAGGCAAGATCGTGCTCGTGCGCAACGGGTCATCGCATGGATCAGGAGCGGCGTAACAACGGCAGACAGCGGGCAGCGCTTCGCGCCGCCGCTCATGCCGAGCCAGGACGCGCCGGTTCATGGCTTCTTGGCGAGCGTCAGTGCGGCGCGCCGGCTAGCTATCGGGGTATCCGCCCGCCGGTCTGACCTATTCAGCGTTCGATGCTCGCAGCGATGGGGGCTCCAGGTAAATGGGTTCTGGTGATGTCTGCGTAAAACCGTGCGCCCCATGCACCGTGAACGCCGTCTTTGCGAGATCGACGCCGACAGTAGTAATCTCTTTCATAACTTCCCCTCCGGTTTAGGCCGCTACCCGTCGCCGGCGGATCGGCCAGCTCCAGGTCGACCATCAACTCGTTCGCAAGCGCTTCCATCGTCTGGCGCAGCGAGTCGACCGACACCGCGGCGGGAACGCGCACCCGCGCCCGCGCCAGAAACATCGCTTGCTTGAACGTATCCAATTCAATCTTGGCACCTCGTTGCTGCTTCCGCGACGGGAAGTCCCTATTATTCGTTAGGAATCACAAATCACCCTCACCAATATGCGACTAATACCACTCATCCTGCTGTTTGGCGCCGTGCTTGGAGCGCAAGCAACCACGTTCTCGGTAGCAGGAGCAGGCATGTCATTTGATGCCCCAGATGGCTTCACCGCACTCTCGAGAGACGAGATTGCCATCAAGTTCCCGTCAAGCCGTGCTCCCTCGGGCGTGATCGGAAACGCACGACGAACAACGACAATCGCCTATGAACTCAAGCAGGATAAGCTTGCCCCAGAACAGCTTGCCGAAGCAAAAGCAGCCTTTGAACAACTGTTCGAACGCATCATTCCGGGACTGGAGTGGAAGGCGCGAACGATCGTTCAACTCCAAGGCCAACGTTGGATTCAGCTTGAAATGTCGTCACGCGCCATCGACACGGACATACACAACATCATGCTGATCACATCCAGAGACGGCAGGATGCTGATCTTCAACTTCAACTCAACAAAGTCGGAGTTCCCCTCAGTGGAGAGCGCCCTCCGAGGGAGCATCCGGAGTATCAAAGTCATACGCAACTAGGCAAGTGGGCCCAACCCGACGACCTTGCGCAACACGGTACGCCCGGCCGCATCCACCTCATGCACGGTGAACAACGCCTTTGCGAGATCGACACCGACAGTAGTAATCTCTTCCGTGACTTCCCCTCCTTATTCGTTGGATGTCCGTTTTCTAAAGGGCACTACGACTGCTCAGGGTGGAACTGGAACCGTCGACGATCAGACCGAGTGCGGCCACTAGCCGACATTTCATGTTGGCGCTCGTCCGGATTTCCTCGGACTGATAGGTCAGAACACCGGCTCCATGATCCGCATCCGTGAAATTGACCATCTTGTCGTGCGCGTGGTCGATTTGAACGCGATGCTTCGCTTTTACGCCGAGGCGCTGGGTTGCCAGATCGAGCGTCGCCAGGATGCGATCGGCCTCGTTCAGCTCCGCGCGGGCAGATCATTGATTGATCTCGTTCCGGTAGGCGGCAAGCTCGGTCGCGCTGGCGGTGCGGCACCAGGGCCAGAGGGCCGCAACATGGATCACTTCTGTCTCCGGGTGGAGCCGTTCGACGAAGGAGGAATCCGTAGCCAGTTGGCAAAGTATGGTTACTGCGCTGGACCCGTCGAGCAACGGTTCGGTGCGGAGGGCAGCGGACCGTCCATGTACGTCACGGACCCCGAAGGCAACGTCGTCGAGCTCAAAGGTCCGCCGGCTGGTTAACCTTGCCATCGAGCGGGCGTCCACGCGCGGCCCGAAGCAGTTGGTCAGCGTCGCCCCCAACATTGCCTGGAAGCGGGCGTGCCGGCTGGGAGCCGCCGGCGTGTGAGGAGCCAGAATGCATCGCACTTCGCGACGCGTGCCGATGCTTGGCTATCGGGCGACGCGCTTCTCGAACAAATACGTCGGCGCCGCGATGACTGTGTTGCGACCCGCTTGCTTGGCCGCGTAGAGCGAGCGATCGGCGCGCTCGAGCAGTTCTTGGAGTGTGTGGTTCGTCTCGGGCACCAGCTGCGCCACGCCGATGCTCGAAGTGACCAGTCCGAATGGAGAGGCGCCGTGCGGAATATCCAGCGCACCGATTGCAGCCAGCACGCGCCGGGCGACGTCGAGCGCGCCCTCCGAGTCGGTGTCCGGCAGCAGGACCACGAATTCGTCACCGCCGTAGCGCGCGGCGACGTCTGCCGGGCGCTGTAGCGATTGGCCGACCGCCTCGCCGACTACGGCAAGGCAGTCGTCGCCGGCGCGATGCCCATGGTAATCGTTGTAGGACTTGAAGTAGTCGACATCGATGAACAGCACTGCCAACGGCCGGTGGTCCCGACGCGCGCGTTCCCACTCCGTGGCGCAAGCGATGTCAAAGTGGCGGCGGTTGTGGAGACCGGTGAGCGGGTCGATGATGGCGAGCGCCCGCAGTTCGTCCTGTAGGCGCCGGTTCTCCTCCAGTTGCTGACGCAGTTGCCAATTGAAGTGATAGAAACGACGAGCGATCCAGAGGACTACCGCCAGGACGAGGGCGCAAACTGCAAGCACCCACAGCAGCCAGCGCAAGTCGGTCGGCTGTGGGGGATGGTAGAGCAGGCCGCGGATGTCGGTGTCGGCGCCTCCAGGTACAAGGCCGAGTTCGTGGTACACGTCGAAGATGTGCTGCCAGCGGCCGACGTGCGTATGGCCGAGCTCTACGAGATCCGAGCGCACCAGTGGCATCATGCGTTCGGCCTCGAAGCGCAGTTTCTCCACCGGAAGGTCGGGCGCATATTTCGCGTGAATAAGTGCAGAGATCTCCTCCTGATGCGCGAGAGCGTACTCCCAGCCACGGAGGCTCGCCGCGCGGAATGCCTCGACCCATTCCGGATGCCTGGTCACTATTGCACGGGTGGTGAACAGCGTGTCGCCGTAAAAGTCGACGCCGCTGGACCGTGGAGTGAACTGGCGGTATTGCCCACCCGATTGCTGCAGATAATAGCTCTCGTCAGTCTCGTAGCCCGCGAGTGCGTCGACGCGCCCCTGCACGAGGGTGTCCACGCTGTAGTCATGCTGCACGAGTTGCAGTTGGTCGACTGGCACCTGCTCGCGCTGCAGATAGGCGAAGATTTCCGTTTCCCACGGCGCGAGCGCCACCTTGTGGCCGGCGAGGTCATGCACCGTATCGATGCCAGCGTCGCGGCGCACGAACAAAGCGAGTGGGGAGTGCTGGAAGATGGAGGCAAGCACGACAACCGGGTCGCCCTTGGCGTAGCGCAGCACCAGTTCCGAGGACGCGACGCCGAAGTCGGCTCCCCCCTTCAGCACAGTCTCGACAGGATCGGTGCCGGGGGTTGCGGGAATGATCGTCACGTCGAATCCGGCCTCACGGTAATAGCCCTTTTGGAGTGCCGTGTAGAAGCCGGCGAACTGGAACTGGTGGCGCCACTTGAGCTGGAGACGCACCGGTGTTGCGTTGCCGGAAAACGGCGTGGCGGCACAGACGGTGGGCGTGACCACGAGGAAAAGGATGGCCGACATGACAGCGGCCAATGCAGCGCCCCACGTCGTCAGAATGGCCTTTGGGGCCATTGTCGGTCTGGTATGTCCGTTACTCATGCGGATCGCCCTATTGCGAGAAGGCGTATTGTAGTCTCGGCGGACGGGGGGCTCGTCACGAGGTCAACGAGGGCGCTTGGTCCGAGGCGACCTTGCGACAGCATAGTGACAACGATTGATCGCGTCGGGCAGAGCGGCCCGGGCTCGTTCAAAGAGCAGATTTCGCCACCGCCGGCCATTCAGAGCTGACCTGCAATGGGTGATCGCCGTTGACTAAAATTGCTTGGACGCTCACGTTTGCTCGTGAGAGCAGCGACGGGCTGGCGTGGGTCGAATTGCGACATATCCCGGTTCCGCCATAGCCGGTCATTTGACCGATGTCGGGCGGCGTACGAGGAAGAGCAACAACGCTGTACGAAGTTGAAATAGAGCCGGCCGGAATCGACCTCAGAATTCCATAGGGACGTGCCCGCCGTTCCGTGATGTCTACCATGACCGGCGTATCGGACCGTTGGATTGCCGGATCATTGCACGCGTACGATCTTGCCGGCATATAATCTCCCGCACCCTTTGCTTGCAGGAGGTGTGAAATGGCCGCGACTGCGTGGCAGATTCAGGGACAGTACTATGAGAACTGCAATTGCGATTTCGTGTGTCCGTGCGTGCCGGGGCAGATGATGGTGAAGCCCACGAAGGGCTCGTGCACCTTCGCCATGGCCTTTCAGATCGAGCGTGGCCGCTTCGGTGACATCCCGCTCGACGGCCTCGGGTTCGTTGTCGTCGCGGTCACCCCCGAGGAGATGGCGAAGGGGAACTGGTCGGTGGGCGTCGTCGTGGACGAGCAAGCGAGCGCCGAACAGCGCGAAGCCATCACGGGGATCGCCAGTGGTGCCGCGGGAGGGCCCATGGCAGCGCTGGCAGGATTGGTCGGTAAGTTCCTCGGCGTGGAGTCGTCGCCCATCGTATTCCAGCAAGACGGGGCCTCCTGGTCGGTGAACGCGTCAAGCAAGATTCGCCTGGCAGGGCCGGGCCGCGACCGGGCTGAATCCGGACGCCGCCCCCATGCAGCTGTCGAACACGGGGCATCCGGCCGCCGACACGTTCACCCTTGCGCGGGCCGCGGACAGTCGTGTGGCGGCGCTCGGCGTCTCGTGGGCGGATGCGAGCGGCCGAAACAATGCCCAGTACGCACCCTTCGCATGGCGGAACGCGTAGGCGCCCGCTCGGCGGCACGTCAGCGGATCGCGGCCCACACCGCGACGGCGAGCAGAGCCACTCCGCTGGCCCTCGCCGTCTGCTCGCCGAACGGTGCAAATTTCTCCACGAGCACCCACAGCGTCAGGGCCACGATGACCACGAGGTTCATGACGCCGCCCGCGAAGAGCAGCAGCATCAGCGCCCAGCAGCAGCCCAGACAATAGGTGCCGTGTTGAGCACCCAGACGGAATGCGGCGAACGTCCCTGGAGCCCAGTGCTGCAGCAAATAAGACAGCGGAGAACGGCAGACGCGCAGGCACGCACTCTTCAGCGGCGTCAGCTGGTACAACCCTGCAATTGCCAGTAGGACGGCGGCCGCCTCAGCCGTTGAGGGCTCCATCATCGGAGTCAGGACCAGTACGGTCGACAGCACCCGCTGCAGCACGGTCACAGCCACGCTGAACAGCGCCCACACGAGCACGTAGCCCGCAGCCATCGCGTACGTCTTCCGGCCGACCCGTGCATCGCCGCTCGTGCGCAATGCACCGGCATAGAGCAGGACGAGCGGCGAGGCCGATGGCAGCATCATCGCCGTCATCATCACGGCCCACATCGCCCAGAGCAGGAGCAGGTGTGGAACGTCCCAGTCGGCGGTCATCATCCACGCCGACGGTCCCAGCATCGTGCCGTACATGTCCTGCGCCATGAGCGCGATCCATGTCCAGCAGACGAGCGGGATGACGACGATCAGCGTGGCCGTGACAACACGCTCGTGCTTCAACGCCGATTCGAGCAGCGTGCGGCCATCGGATGCACGAGTCAGCATCGGGGAATGCTACCGCAAGTGCGCGGAAGATGGTCGCCCCGTAGATGCAACGGAACCCGATCAGATATCAAACGGCTTCCGTCGCCTGAGGAATTCTCGGGCGCTTCGAACGATGCAGCGGGAGCGCGCGGAGAGCCTCATCGTGCCGATCACATAGCGAATCGTGACGATGAGATCCGGCGCGAAAGTCTTTGCGATATCAAGACCAGAGGGCGTGTTCAGGCTGGGTAGAGGCTCGACGCGGGTGCCTCGATGTCCGTCGCCGAGCAGATCGTTCCCGGAGACGACCACGTCGCCCACGTGGACGCCGATCCGCAGTGCCATGCGGCGGTCGACATCCGCGACTTCCCGTGAGGGCACAAGCGGCTGTTGGATCCGAACCGCGCAGCGGATCGCCTCGACGACGCTCGGGAACGCCGCCAGCAAGCCATCGCCCGTGGTCTTGAATACGCGCCCACGCCCGCCATGCTCGGCGATCGCCGGATCGACAACCGTCACGCGGAGCCGCTCAAGTGCCGCGAGCGTGGCTTCCTCGTCGGCACCCGCGAGGCGGCTGAACCCAGCGACATCGGCGACGAGGGCCTCGTGAACGCCCGTTCAGCGCCTACAGACTGCGTGCTCTCACCGGCGCCGGCCGTCCGCCAATCTTGCGCTATCGTCCCCGGGGTCCGCCTCGGCACCGCGTAGACGGTGAGTTTTCAGCGCTCGCTCGCGGCTTGACCGGCACCACCAAAACCAAAAGCCTGGCCTTCGTGTGGTTGGAGCTCCTATCATTCAGAGCTGAGCAGCAGAGTTGGGGGTTCGCCGCCAGGAAGCCGAATCAGGCTGTGGCGGTCTTGAACTCGCTATGTTCAATAACCTCGCAAAACACGCGCAACAATTGCGGATCATGCTTTCCCCCGGCTTCGTCGCGTAATATCTCCATGATTTCCATATGTTTCTTCGCGCGGCTGTACGACCGTGTCACGGCCATCGCGTCGTAGCTGTCGGCGATGGCGACGATGCGGGATTGGACAGGGATCGCTTCCCCTGAGCGACCGTCCGGGTAACCTCGGCCATTGTAGTGCTCATGGTGGTGCCGAACTACCAGAGCCACGTGGCGCGCGCCTTCGAGTTCGGTTGCGAGCAATATCTTCTCGCCAATCTCGGAATGTTCCTTCATTGTCTCCCACTCGGGCCCGTCCAATTGCGAGAGCTTGCGAAGGATATGGTCAGGCGTTCCGATCTTGCCGATATCGTGCAACGACGCGCCAATCCTGAGAATGTCCAGTTCTTCCGTTGACAGGCCGCAATGCAACCCCATCGCTTCGCACAGAGCGAGTACACGCTCGGAGTGGAACCGTGTCATAAGATCGCGATATCCCAGCACCACTGACAACGCCTTAGTGTACTTGTGCAGCGTGGCGAAAATTGATTTCCCGGCCATAGTGGATATCACTGAAAGGGCGTACTCCTAAGTTTAGCCGATGCCGCCGCTACGAGCAGCCCAATCGCGCATGGACTACGACGACGCCGAGATCAACGAAGTTCGCCTCATCAAGTATGGAATATCCTTCGCGGAACCGATGGCTGCAACCACCGGTGCGAACGTCCACTAACGGGACTTGATCGAACGACCGCGTTGTGCAAATCAGTGAAACCGCGTTGGGTCGATCTGCGACCGTCGACGATCAACCGCTCGCGTTCAGGCTCGATGGTCGCGGAATGGGCCAACAGCAGCCGCACAGCAATGCCGCCGAGAGCGGCCGGTCAACGGGGCGGGCCGGTGCCCTTTACTGACCATCTGCGTGATGAAATGCTGCCCTATGAGCGATTCTGAATCAGGCCGTTAATACTTGAGCTGCAGTTTGTCCAATTGCTCTTTCGTAATCGCGGGTACGTCACCGCGCGTTTCCCAGCGGTTGAGGTTCCAGCCGCCTTCGCCAACCCAGGCCTTGAGCAGCGTGAGATTCTTGGCGCGATCCGGGTCGGTTTCACCCAGGTACTTGTACATGTTGCCTGGCTTCTTGTCGGCGTAGCTGCTGCCATCGTCCAGCCGGCGCATGAAAGCGCCGGAATCGGGCCAGCCGATCAGCTGTATCAGGTCGGCGTAGTTGCTGGTCCGTGGGCCCTGCTTGGCCTTCCTGTACTTCTCCTGGTCCAGCAAGAAGTCGGCCAGCGACGGCGAGTCATCGCCATGGCACTCGGCGCACTGAGCCTTGATCAGCGGGCGCACATCGTTGCGGTATGTTACGTCCGCAGCGAATACTGGCAGCGCGAATGCGGCGCAGGTCAGGGTGGCTAAAGATTTGAGCTTCATGGTGTGGTTCCTTTTGTCTTGGCAGGTAACGTTGACAAATCGGCGCCGGGCTACGCCGGGTTTCATCTCACGTCGCCCTGGCGTTTCGGGCTCCGTGAACAGCCACTTCGTTATGGGTCCGGCGCGGCATCCACGATCCGCGCCGGTACAGCGAGAATGCTGTACCGACCGCACCTATGTCGTTTTGATCGGCGACAAAGATGTACCGGAATCGCCGCGCCACGCTCGTTTCGGTGAGGGTATGGATGAGAGTGCGTCGCTAGTCGGGCCAACGCGCTCCACCGGCTTGGCGCCGACGGTAAGGGGTGGTCACTGTCTCGCCCAACCCATTGCTCCAACAGTGACGCATTTGAACGCGCGCGCCCACGCGCTATCGTTCGCGGTGCGCTAAACCAGAGTGATTGGAATGACTGTTTCCATTCACCTCGAATGTCCGCAAGGGATCGATGCGAGCCATCCGGCAATGTCGTCGAGCGGGCCAGGAGGAGGCGGTCAGTGTGGTAGCCCGAACTGCTCGGTTTCTCCGCTCAGGCGCTTCGATGGAGCTATGCAAGGTCCGAGGCCTTCGATCCACTGTGGTACACCTCCGGTGACCGTCGATAGGCCTCGGCGCAACGCTCAGAACAGAACCATGGCCCCGTCGGCGTGGCTCGGCGGTAGGCCTCATAAGGCGCGTGCATCTTGCACACTGGATCTATCCAGGCGGGATCGAAGGCCGGCGCCAGCTCGATGGAATAGAGCGGCACGTGGTCGGCAATCGATCGCAGCGCTACCTTCCCGATGTCCCGCGCAACAATTCCAGTTGCTGCGGCGATGTTGGCGACCGGCTGGGTCGCCAGCAATTGCCCCGGAGACGCCAAAGCGGCGATGCGTGCTGCGATGTTGACTGTCGAACCAAAGAGGTCGTTCGCTCTGCGGAGTACTGGGCCGTGGTTGAGCCCGGTCCTTGTCAGTGGAATCCGTGGCTCGGATCGGCAGGCTGGAAGCAGACGTCCGAGCACCTGAAGGGCGGTTGCCGGGTCAGGAAATCCGAACATCGCTTCGTCACCGATCCACTTGATCGGCGGCGCGAGACCTCCGATGGCCTCGCGCACCAGTTCCTCGAAGCGCCCAAGCACCGCTATTGCCGACGCATCTCCATAGACGTCCGTTATCGCGCTGAAGCCCGCCAAATCGACGAACGCGACGGTCGCGACCACGGACTCGAAGCCGTCGACATTGCTGACGTTCTCACTCATAGCTGATTGTGGTGGGCTCGGTGGTGCGGGTCAAGCGTCGATCTTCAGCGGCAACGGGCTGCTCCGCACGCTTGTCGTCGCAACTGCCCGCGGCCCGCCGCTATGGGACCTGCCCGATGCCAGGGCGGGTGGCTTCGACCCCCATGCGCAGCCGGCATCGGAGTACGAGTTCGATAAACGCGTCACTTGGTAACCCATCGTCGCCCGCCGTTCGCGCACGACACCGGGCAGGCGCGTGCCGACGGCCACCCGGCGCGCTCGCTGACCCTCGCGAAACACCCGATGCCGGGTAATCACGGCTTCGCGGCGAATCCCGATCACCCGGATACCACGCGAGGAATGCATGGCGAACGGGGCAGTACTCTTGTCCGTAACCCCCGCCCCACCTGCCAGCTCGTCGCAGGTTGCAATGACAAGGCTGTGCAAAAACTCCGCGCGAAACGAGGTGTCGGCAACAATGACTTCGTAGAACGCGCTTTATGCGTTCTGCTTGGGGTCGGGAGGGGTGTGTTGATACCCCGAAAACGGACCGAAATCGCGCTTTTGAACAGCCTCGGCCAACTTGGAACGTAGCCCATGGTGCCCGTGAGCGATCATTGGTCGACGCCATGCGGCCCCGAACCTGCCTTGGCTTTTCCTTTCTTCGCACCGAAAGCGATCCCCGTGAAAAGGTCTCGCAGCGGACACTCCGAGACGCTCTCGCAGCTGTGCTCCCGGACGCACTCCCGATGCGTCTGGTCCAGAAGGACATAACCGCGACAGACCTTGCAGTACGCGAACGGGGAATCGAACATTTATCGAGCCCTTTGAGCCGATGATCGACCCATCGTCTGTCGGGCGCAAGGTCTGCGCTTCCTCGTGTGGCCCCACGAGCCTTACGCGCAGGCGACCCTTGAAGCGTGCACGCTTGAATGACGGCTGGGTCGACTCCGATCGGTTGACAACTGCCTCGGTTCGGCCAGCAGGAGACACAGCCTGCAGCGCTCCATAGCAGACCTTCGCTTGCCCGCGCGAAAGGTGCGCTCACTCGAGATAAATGTACAGGCCCATGATGGGTGTGGTTTGGTCGTATCGTATCGGCGCCTCGGAAACACGCATGCTAGTGAACCGAGCCTCGTCGGCGAGACGGCGGATATAGGCTTCGGAATGGGCATAGCGCAGGCTGGGAAGCAGTTGGATGTCCCGGCCTCCCTTGGCTAGTTCAACCGTAAACGCCAGACATCCACCCGGTTCGAGAATCCGTCGCATCGATCGAAAGACGGCAGCCAGGTCGCCGACATAGATGAACACATCGGCTGCCAATATCAGATCCACCCGCAATGCGGTCGCGGCGAGAAACTCGCCGAGATCGGCATGAATGAGTTCCCGGTATACACCGAGCTTGCGCGCCTGTTTCAGCATGGCGCGGGATACATCGACACCGTCGATCCTATCGGCCTGCGGTGCCATTAGCGTTCCGCACAACCCCGTGCCACAGCCGAGGTCGAGCACATGTCTATATCGCTTGCCTGTGTCGAGGAGAGGTTTCAACAGCACCTCGAATCCGCGATAATTCAACTTTGCCACGACGTGGGATTGGAAATCGGCGGCATAGTCGTCGAATAACCCTTCGACATAGCGTCGGGGTGGAGTTGTCGGCGGATCTCCATCGCGCACCGAGGCCAGGTAATAGACGTTCAATTCCGGATCGCCGCCAAGCGCGAGGGCTTTCTCGAAGCAGCAGGCGGCTTCCTCGAACTGGTGCAGTTCGCGCATCAGGCTGCCGCGTTCGCTCCAGGCCGACGCGCAACCCGGATCTTCCTGCAAAGCCCGATCGAAGGCCTGCAGAGCGTTCTTCACGTTGCCAAGTCGCAGCCGAGACTTGGCCCAACTCGAGCCACAGACGTACTTGCTGCGGTGACAGTGCAAGTACCTTTTCCAACGCTTCCGCCGCTGCCTGCCATTGTCCTCGAGCTTCATTGGCAAGACCCAGGAAAGCCCAGGCCTCGGCAAGGGAAGGATCGGCAGTCGTTGCTTGACACAGGACGGGAATCGCCGCTTCCCACTGCCGGAGGTGAAAAAGCGTGATTCCCAGATTGCTGAGCACCGAAGGTCTGCCTGGAGTGAGTGCCAGGCACTTTTCGAAACAGATGCGGGCCGGCTCGAGCCGGCCGTTTTCAAAATGCTCGATGCCCTCGAAGAACAGGGCGCGCGACTGCGCAACCTGCTCGTCGGTCGGGTTTGCGTGAACAGTCACGTATCGGTCGCCGGAGCGGCTTGCCAGTTGCCGATCAGCAGTTTGGTTCCGGCCGGCGCCATGTTCCTGTCGGCCGCGGTAACGGCACGTACGACAACCTCATGACGATGGTTCCAAGGATAGGCAATTCAACCGCACCAAACGTGACCAAATGAGGCTATCACGGGTCGGCGACCGGGCCAACGGGGAGATCGGGTGGTTGGGAATGTCGGCAGCGGGTCGGGCAGAGTGGCTCGGAGGGACAGTCAGTTCGGCCAAAGGCAGGCCTTCCCTGGAACACAAGGCTGCCGTAGGTCTTGCAATCAAGGAGGGCTACGCGAAGATCGAGAAGCAGCGGGACGACGTCGGCAAGGAGATCAACGGCTGGCGGGTCGGTTCCGCTTTTGGCGACCGCCCGTTCTAAGACGACAACTACCTGCTGCGCGCGGGCGCGGCGCTCGCGGGCATCTACGGCAACGATGCGATTGAAGCGATGTATCCGCTGGGCAAAACCGATGGCGCCGGGCAGCCGCTCGACGGCAGCAAGCATGACCTACACGCTCACGTTCGCGAAGGATCAGGTCCCGCCGGTCAATGCGTTCTGGTCGGTAACGATGTACGACGGAAAGACGCAGCTTCTGATCGAGAATCCGATGAATCGCTACCTCATCAACTCGCCGATGCGAAATAGCGGCGACGTCGGTGTGCCGCCGTCCAAGAGCGACCCACCTGTCGATTCGGCGAACTCAGAACGTCGAAGAGGTCTACACTCGGCCATGCTCGCCAGGACGCTCCCGCTCCTCCTGCTCTGCGCATGTGCATCCACGGGCGCAGCTGCCTACGGCCGACCGGCCGGAGCTTGCCCAGATGGCCGAGCCCTACGCCCAGCAGCTGCAGGCAGTGGGCATCACCCGCGTGATCTCTCCCGGGAGTGGCGCAATGGTGCGGCTGGAGACCGGCTATGGTCCGGTATACGTACGGTACCCGGCGGCGGAGCCGCTGGCGTTCGTGCTGGACATCGGTCCCGATGGCTTACAGGTCGCCGCAGCGACGATCGTCCGGGCGGAATTCGGACAGATACTTGCCGCGCTCGTGCCCGAGGCCGTGCGGGAAACGGCCACCAACAACAGGGTGGGGTGGCAGCGCGCCAACCCCTGGCACTAACAGACCCGCTCCTCGGGTCCGGCTGCACCCGTCGCGTCCCGAGTGCCCGCCGCGCGCTCGCTCATTTCACCACCTCTGGCAAGCCGGATCTGGCCCTCCTGAAGCTGCGCCGCGCGTTCCTGGCCTTTTGCGCGAGATTGTCGACGAACACCGCCAAGCCCAGCAGGCCGGGCGTGGCGGGCGAGGCGTTGGCGGTGGTACTGCTCAAATAATGAGCGTCGCTGGTATCCTCGAAGAGCTCTGCGATGAATCCGCTCTCGCCGAGAACCGAGTCGATTGCCTGCCACATCGCGTCAAGCCATTGGCTCGGCCGGAGCCTATCGAATGTGCTCTCCCGGATCAAGATTGGGGAAGACCGCGATTTTCGTCGTTCAGAGCGCAGCGAAGATCACCGTGTGACAGTTCGCCTGAGATACTGCGAAAGGCCCGCCCATGTTCGAAATCTACGTCAGCACCGATGTCGAAACCGACGGCCCGGTTGCCGGAAGACATTCCATCCTCAGTATCGGATCGGCTGCCTACACGGCGGAGAAGGAACTGCTCTCGACATTCTCCGCCAATTTGGCGACATTGCTGAACGCGTCCCCCGATCCCAAGACCGCTGCGTGGTGGCTGACCCAGCCGGCGGCGTGGTCGGCCTGCAGGCAGAACCTCGAGTCCCCGCGCGATGCCATGGTGCGTTATGTCACCTGGCTCAAGGCGCTCCCCGGGAGGCCGGTCTTCGTCGCCTATCCGACCGCGTTCGACTTTCCCTTCGTCTATTGGTACCTGACCGAGTTCGTCGGTGAGAACCCATTTGGCTATTCGGCGATCGACATCAAAACCTATTCGATGGCGCTGATGCGCAAGCCGTATCGCATGTGCGGCAAGCAGTCGATGCCCGCAGAATGGCTCGATCCGGTCCCACATACCCATGTCGCGCTCGACGACGCCATCGAGCAGGGCCGGCTGTTCTGCAACATGCTGCGGGCCAATGGCGCGGTCGTCTGACTGAATCGACGCAGGCCGCGGTCCCTTCGTTGCTCGACCTCAAGCGCACGGTTTGGTCCGGGCCTGAGCTTCCCGCCGGCAAGCACACCATCGTCTTCGACTGCAAGTCCGATGGCCCCAGGTGACTGCAGACGAACGCGAGCAGATGCAAAAGACCGTCGCCCGCGTGCGCGACTAGAGACCGATGCGCAACACCGGATTCAGAGTGCCCGAGGACCGGAGATAAGCCCGATGAAAGGGGTGCTTGTTCTTGCTGCTGTCGCGGAAATCGGGACCGGCTTTGCATTGCTGATCGTTCCGTCGCTCGTCGGGCGGTTGCTGTTGGGCGAGGAGCTGACCGGCATAGCGATACCCATCGCTCGCGCGGCCGGCATTGCCCTGATCGCACTAGGGGTCGCGTGCTGGCCGGGCACGCCGCTTCTCGGCATGTTGATCTATGGCGCGGCCGTCACACTCTGCAACGGGACGACGGCGTTTCGCCCCGGCGTATCCTCCGCCGGAATTGACGGGCGCGGAATTCGAGTTCGCGCATCGGAGGCTTGTGGTCGCCCGGTGATCGCGCAATCACCCTGGCGCGATGTGCCCGGGCATTACGCATGCGTGCGTGGTGCGCACCGGATGGCGTCGATCGACCTGTGTTGCCACGTTTCATATCCGGCGAGGGGTCGCTTGTGGCCGAGATTTGCCGCTCGCGAGCGGCGCCTTCCGACCCAAGCGCGAGGTTTCGGCGCCCAGTCGTGACCCTCGCATAGAATCACCGTTGCCGCACGCGAGGTGTCTGCCTCGATGCCAACTCGTCCAAACACCGGTACACCACGATGGAACTGTCGATTCTTCTGGTCCTGATCCTGCTCAACGGGCTGTTCGCCATGTCGGAGATGGCGGTCGTATCGTCGCGCAAGGTACGTCTGCAACAGTGGGCGGACGATGGCCGACCCGGCGCGCAAGCGGCGCTCGCCCTTGCCAACGATCCCTCCCACTTCCTGTCGACGATCCAGGTGGGTATCACCGTCATCGGCGTGACCAGCGGCGCCTTCGGTGAGGCGACGTTCGCCAAGGGCTTGTCCGACTGGCTTTCGCAGTGGCCGCTGCTGGACCGATACTCCGAGCCCCTGGCGCTGGCGGTCGTGGTGACGGGCATCACCGTCGCCTCGCTCCTCATCGGGGAGTTGGTACCCAAGCGACTCGCTCTGCTCAGCGCGGAGCGCATCGCAAGCGCAGTCGCGCGCCCCATGCAGGGGCTCTCCCGCCTTACCTACCCCGTGGTCCGAGTTCTGAGCGCGGTCACCGACGGCATCCTGGCGTTGTTCGGCACCCGCGGAACCAAAGAGCCGAACGTGACTGAGGAGGAAATCAACATCTTGATGGAACAGGGCACCGAAGCCGGCGTCTTCGAGCAACACGAACAGGCGATGGTCGCACGGGTCTTCCGGCTCGATGAGCTGAACGTCACGGGTGTCATGACTCCACGGAGCGAGATCGTCATGCTCGATCTTGAGGCTTCGCCCGAGGCGAACATTCGTCACGTTCTGGAGAGTCGGCATTCTCGCTTTCCGGTGGTCCGCGGCGAGCCCAACCAGGTCGAAGGCATCGTCCTGACCAAGGCGCTGCTCGAGGATAGTCTGGCGGGGAGACCGCTCGACGTTGCCAGCCACCTCGTCAAGCCACTATTCGTGCCACAAACGCTGACCGCGATGGAAGTGGTGGCAGCGTTCAAGAAGCACCGGCAAACCATCGCGCTGATCGTGAACGAGTTCGGTGACCTGCAGGGCCTCGTGACCTTGAACGACATCATGGAAGCCTTGGTCGGGGACATCGCGACGGTGGACGACGAAGCGGATCGCGATGCCGTGCGCCGCGCGGACGGGTCGTGGCTCCTCGACGGCAGCATCACCATCGAGCGGTTCAAAGATGTGGTGGGCATCGAGGAATCACTGCCCGAGGAGGAGCAGCATACCTACCATACCGTCGCCGGGTTCGTCTTGCTCCAGCTGGGACGTGTCCCTCAGGTCGGCGACAAGTTTCAATGGGGCCGACTGCAAGTCGAAGTTCTCGACATGGATCGCAGTCGTATCGACAAGGTACTCGTCATCGTACTTCCCGACGAGCATCCAATCGCGGACGAGTAGAACGATGTAATCGCGATTTCGCTGTTTGGCAGGCGACCCGAAGCAGTCCCGCAGCGGCGGGCAACACTGTGGTTCGCGGGTGCTCCGCCACAACCATCGACATGGCGGCAATGCATCGGTGCGACGGTGAGCTTCGGGGCCGAGGAAAATCTGGTACTTCTCGGCAATGTGGCTGGATCAGCACGTCGAATGCGGTGATCCGGATTTGCGCCGCATCCTGCACAACCGGGTCGCGGAGCTCGACGTCGAGCACGATCGGGACCTGCCCTCGCCCGCGTTCCGGCGCCGGGCGAACACATCACCACGAGACTGGCACCGGCAGCATTGACCGCTAGCGCAGCAGCGGTCGTGACGCAACGCGCGCTTCGATCGTGGCCATCATGTCGTTGTACCTTGGACCGCCGATGCCGCCATAACGTCGCTTGAATTCCGCCGCCGGGATGAACTCCGGCAGATCCACGACATCGGGCATGAAATCATTCTCCTTGACGCCGGAGGCGAGTGCCTGCGCGAGATTCCGCGCCCGCTCGGGCGATCGGCCCGCGATTTCGCCGAAGCGCGTCCCCGCGCGGTCGGCGGCGAGGTCGTTGAACGAAAAGCCGCTTCCACCTCGCGAATCGTCGACCTCCTTGTACAGGCCGACCGCATCGGCGAGCGGGCTACCGGCCGCCGCGGCGATCACCGCGGAGATCAGGAAATGCCTGGGGAAGTCGTCGCGGCCCGCGAGCGTCACGGTGCGACGACGCGCTTGCGGCCACTGGGCGGCTGCCGGCGCGATCGCAGCCAGACCGGTTCCGTTCGCGTAGAACGCCAGGGTGACGATCGCCGCGCGGTTTTCCGCAACCACGTCGCCGCCGGCACCGCGTTCGAGCACGGTTTGGAACAGGGGCGGCAGCAGCGCGGCGAGCGAAACCCGGTTCGGCGCCTTTGCCACTGCGTCGACGAGCCGGTCGTGATACGCGCGCAGCCGCGCCTGATCCGCGGGAGACAGCAGCACGGCGCGCACGCGTTCCTCTATTTCGCTGCTCCAGACGTAGGTCACCGTGACGTGCCCGTTGGCGAACCGCGCACCCTTCACGATATCGGACGCCAGTTCGCCGCGATCGGTCGCCGCCATCCGCCGCAGGCCATGGCGCAGCAGGTAGTCGGCAACGGCAGCGGGCACCCTCAACCTGCCGATCCTAAGGTGATCGAATTGCGGCAGCGTTCCGTTTTCGCGCAATACGGCGTCGACGTTCAAATACCGGCCGAACGGGCTATGCAGGATCTCCGCGCTCGCTTGCAGTCGCAAGGTGGCGGGTCGCAACTCCGCGCGCGCAGCGCCCCTGCCGAACCGACTGGCCGCATAGTTCAACATCAGGTCGAGTTCCTGCTCGCTGATGACGACGGTGCGTTGCCCGCCGTAATTGGCCATGCGCGGGTCATGCTGGTCGATGATGCGTTTCGCGTTCTCGATGTCCTGCGGTGTCAATTGAGCGCTGCGCACGACAGACGGTGCATCCTCGAGGCACAGCCATACCGCGGCAATCGCCAGAATGGGCAGGGCGAACAACAACAGCAGGAATGCGCGCGCCAGAAATCTCATCTCATTGCACGACATGGAGGACACACTACTGTAGCAGCTTTGCCCACCGGTCCCGGCCGCACGCGGACGATCAGTCATCGCAACCGTTGCTGCAATGCGTTACGCTAACGGCGTGCACTGTCCCCCGACCAACCGCAGGCCTGACGCGACCGTCGTGACAATTCGTTCAACGCGATCACGAAATGCCCAACACGCGTTGGACGTGGCGTCACCCGAGCCAACCATCGCGTCTATCGTTCGCCAACAGACCGGAGTCGCATGGTCGCGTGCGCGTCGACTGTGCACCGAGGGGCGCGTCACGCTGGATGGCAAGCGCTGCCTCGATCCCGCATCGCGTGTAGCGCGCGGTTCGGTAGTTGCCGTCGACCAAGGGGCCCCCAAGCTTCGTACCGGTCCGCTTGCCGAGGGTGCCATCGTGTTTAGCGACCGCGACCTTGTCGTCGTCGACAAGCCGGTCGGGATGCTCAGTGTCGCCGACGAGCCGGGGAACAAGGCGACGCTCGTCGATTACACACGAACGCTGCTAAGGCGGATGGCTAAGCATGGCGTTGACGTCAAGCTCGTCGTGGTTCATCGCCTCGATATGGATACGAGCGGGCTGATGGTGTTTGCCCGGACGGCCCATGCACAGCGCGCGCTGGCAGCCCAGTTCCGCGAGCACACCATCGATCGCGTCTATCATGCCATCGCGCACGGCGTTGTCACCGCGCAGCGGGTCGAGACGCATCTCCTCCTGGATCGTGGTGATGGAATGCGCGGCTCGTATGGAATGTTCCGACGTGCGAACGGCGTCGCACCGAGCGAGGCGAAACGGTCGATAACGCACATCAGGCCGGTCGCTGCGCTGGTGGGTGCCACGCTGGTCGAGTGCCGCCTTGAAACCGGGCGTCAGCACCAGATTCGAATTCACCTATCCGAACTCGGCCATCCGTTGGTCGGCGAACGCGTGTACATCCGCGACTACACCGGTCCCATGATCGAAGCAATGCGTCCGATGCTTCATGCGCAAACACTCGGGTTCGTCCATCCCCGAACCGGCGAACGCATCTTGTTCCGGCGCGAACCGCCCGATGACTTCCAGGCGACGATCGAATCGCTGCGGCCGACTCGCCGCTAGCGCGACTAAATGAACAAAATGGCCGACACATGAACGACCTCGATTACACTGACTCGCGCACATGGACGTATCGGGGCGGGGTGCTGGTGGAGTGGTGGAGGGTCGCCTGACATGTACCGAATACTTGCCTGGGCCGTTGTCGCCATTGCGTCGCTGGTCACCGGCTGCGCGAGTCTGCCACCGCTCGCCGGGCGGACCGAGACCTCCGCGCTGACCGACACGACAGGGACCCGGCTCGGCCGCGCGGTCGCGCCGGCCCTTGCCGCAAATCCGGACAAGACGGGGGTCTACGCGCTTCCCGACCCCCACGATGCCTTTGCGGCGCGGGTGTTGCTCGCCATGACCGCCGAAAAGTCGCTCGACGTGCAGTACTTCATCTGGCACGGCGACCAGGTCGGCTACCTGCTGTTCGAGGCGCTCTGGCAAGCGGCCGGGCGGGGAGTGCGTGTGCGCCTGCTGCTCGACGACCTGAATACGGCCGGGTTCGATCCCGTCATCGCCGCGCTCGACGCGCATCCGAACATCGAGGTGCGCCTGTACAACCCGGTGGTCATTCGCGACAACCGCGCGCTCAATTTCGTGACGGACTTCACGCGCGTGAACCGGCGCATGCACAACAAGTCATTCACCGCCGACAATCAGGCGAGCGTGGTGGGTGGCCGCAACATCGGCAACGAGTATTTCGGTGCGGGCAGCGGCGTCGGGTTCGCCGACCTGGACGTGCTCGCGGTGGGGTCGGCGGTGCGCGAGGTGTCGAAAGAGTTCGATGTCTACTGGAACAGCCCGTCCGCCTACCCGGCGTCGGGGTTCGTCGGCGCGCCCGGGCCGAACGCCGCCGCCGATCTCGAGGCCCGGTTCGCGGCGAATCGCGCCGACCCCGAATCCGTCTCCTACCTCGAGGCGGTTCGCACGACCCCGCTCGTGCGTGAGCTGCTCGACCGCAAGCTGGCCATCGAGTGGGCGACGGCGCAGATCGTGTACGACGACCCGGCCAAGACGCTGGACACCACGCAGCGCACCGACGTGCTGCTCTTTCCGGAGCTCGTGCGGAAGATGGGCCGGGCGGAAGCGACCCTGGACCTCGTCTCGCCGTATTTTGTGCCCGGCAGCGGTGGAACCGAGCAGCTGATGGCGCTGGCGAAGAGAGGCGTGACGGTGCGCGTCCTCACCAACTCGTTCGCGGCATCCGACGAAAAGTCGGTGCACTCGGGCTATGCGAAGCGCCGCCAGGACCTGCTCCGGGCCGGCATCCGGATCTACGAGCTCAAGCCGGACGCAGCGAAGGATACCCGGGACAACCGCTCCCGGTTCGGATCCGGCTCGTCCTCCGGCCTGCATGCCAAGACGCTCGCCGTCGACCGCGTCCGGATCTTCGTCGGCTCGTTCAACTTCGACCAGCGCTCGGCGCTGCTCAACACCGAAATGGGGCTGGTGATCGACAGTCCGGCGCTGGCGGAGGGGCTCGCCCGGTTCTTCGACGCCGACGTGCCGTTGCTGGCGTATGAAGTTCGCCTTAAGCCCGACGGCAGCAGCCTCGAATGGATCGAGCGGACGGCGTCCGGCGAGACGCGCCACGACACCGAGCCGGGCACGACCTGGGCCACGCGCATGGGCGTCGAAATGCTGTCGATTCTTCCCATCGAATGGCTGCTGTAGGCGGCGTCATGGCACATCCGACGGCGGAAGTGGCGCGACTCGTGGTGCGTCTGCCGACGTTTCTGCTGAGCTGGCTGTTCGCGATCGTGGCAATCGCCGCGCCGCCTGCTCCCGCTGTCCAGACCGAGATCGACGGCTTGCTGAGCCGGCTCGAAGCCTCGGGCTGCGAGTTCAACCGTAACGGCAGCTGGTATCCCGCGGCAGAGGCGAGAACCCATCTGGTGCGAAAGCTCAAGTACCTCCAGGACCGGGGCATGGTGCAGACCACCGAGCAATTCATCGAGCTGGCGGCCTCGGGCAGCAGCGTTTCGGGGCAGCCCTATCTGGTCAAATGCGGGAGCGATGTCCCAATCCAGAGCGGCAAATGGTTGCGGTCCCGGCTGCAGGACATGCGCTCGGCCGGACGGGCGACGAGCGCGCCGTAGGGTCGCCGCAACGCCTGATCCAGGCTCATGGGTCCGGCCGAAACGGCCAGGAGCAAGTGTTTGTGCTTGACAGTATTGCTACTCCACCATTGCAAGCGCGGGATTCACTACGCCGGGCAGCGGCCGATCGACGGCCGCCTGCGAAGCAATGGCATCCCGCTTCGCCTTCTGTTCGGCAAGAAATTCCAAGGCGTCACTGATGGCGCGGTCGAATAGCGGTACCGGCTCCAGGATCAGCGCAGCCTCGCCGGTGCTCAGTTCCCACGCCAGTTCCTCCGGCGTAAACACCATCACCTCCAATCCGGAGCGGGTTATGAAGACGTACGTAAAGCGCAACGGGCTAATCCAGCTCAGCCGCGCCTTGACCCGTGTTTCGTTCTTGTCGAATGCGAACCAGGTGCCCAGGACGATATCAGCGACGAAATCGTGGAAGTTCCGGACTGGTTTCTCCGCAAGCATCGAAGCTGCCGCGGGACTCGCCGCGTGCGAGGGTTCAATGGTTTCGGCCATGCCCGGCTTGATCGCCGCGATGTGCAAAGCATAGAGCGTGTCCAGGAAGCGCTTCATCTTCTCGTCGGCCACCTGCGCCGCGGCTCCGCCTGCGCGCAGGCTGCGGACGAGTGGCGGAATCATCTTGGAGAGCCTAGCCTTCTGGCTGGTGCGTTCCTTGGCGAGAATAGACCACAACATATCGTCAATAGTCTTCACGGCGGCGGCGTATGAATCGCCGTCGGCACCATCCGTCATTCGCAGGCGCGTAAGGTAATCGGCCCAGACGGTGCCGACAAATGCCCGTACGTCAAAGGAAACATCGGCCCCGGCAAGTTTGTCGCGAATCAGCATGCGCACCTGCATTTGTTCGGTGTCGCACGACTCCGCTGCCAAACCGCCACCCACGTACGGTTGCAAAGCCAGGAATACTTGCTTCTGCCACCCGTCGATGAACTTGTTCAGTGTGTGACACCCGCGCTCGAATGCATCCGCATCCAGCACAAATTCCTTGCCAATCGCCGCCACAATCGACAGGGCGAGCGTCTCGAGCGCCTTGCCATAGTCGTCGTCGTCATCGGCGCCGATTGCGGCATCGGCAAGCGTGTCGATCAGCCGGCGCGCCGCATGCGTCTTGTCGGCGAAGAAGCTCGGATCGACCAGCGCGACCTTGAGGATCGGCACCTGCAAGGCATCGAAGATCATCCGAAAACGGGGTGGGATCGACGAATCGCGGAAGATGTAATCGAACAGGAAGCCAACCACACCGATGCTGCTCCGTGCGCTTTCTTCCGTGACCTGAGCGGCGATTGCGGCGTGGATCCAGGGGATGCGGTTCACGGGCGTTGCGCCGGCATCAAGACCTTCCGGCGCGTTCGAGCGCAGATGCTCGGACATCGGATCCACGTGCTGCCAGTAGTCGAGGGTCTCGAGCACGGGAGACAACGCCGGGGAGGCGACCACGACACCGCCCCGGGGGAGGCCGCCGGTACCCAACGTCGAACGCCGCGGCACGTTTGCCACCGCGGCCAGATAGGGATTGACCGCGAGCGATGTCGTCCGATAGCAGGCAGCGGTGCTCGAGTCGATCGTGTGCCATCCCTGCAACGAAGCGTGCACGTCATTGAGCAGACGGCCGAAGACCGGCAGGAGCTGCCGGTCATCGATAGGTCGCAAGTCGCTGCGCGCCCGCAGCGAGGCTCCGATCTCGGGCAGCACCCCGCGCTCGGCCAGGAAGCGATTGAGCCGGACATAGGTCTGGTTGACAGCCGGAGCGAAGTCGCCAATTACGCGCTCCATAAGCGGCCGCCAGATGCGTGGTTCGGAGTAAAGCGAACGTGAGGTCATGCCGATCGCGTCCAGCAGATACGCCGGCGAGAACGGATTGTCGATTTCCCGGCTCGGCGGGCCATCGCACAGAACCGATATGCGATAGTCGAGCGCCTCGAGTTCTTGCTTGGCCGCTGCCGCCAGGCGTTTCGCTGCGTCGCCCAGTGCGTTCTGCTTGCTGGTATCTGCATCGTCCATCAGTCGCAGGGAGCCGAGCGACTCCTCCACGTCGGGCCGGCGCCCCTTGCGCCGCTGACCACTTAGTCGCCGCTCGAAGAACTCGCGCATTGCTGCGTCGAAGGCCTTTACCCATTCGTCTCGCTTGGCCCTGAATCCCTCGATCTCCACCTTCGTCACCAGCGGATCCATTTCGAAGAGGTCGTTGGTGGTCTCGATCGAAAGCTTGGCGATCTCCGTGACTGTCGAACGGAAGAGCTCGAAACAGCCACGCAGTAGCGCGTGAGAGGCATCCGTGCCCGATGTCATAGCGGCGGCCTTGCCTTTGCCTCCGGCCTGCGATTCAGCTTCCAAATAGGGTTGCATGCTCGCTCCCCGGCCTGACCATTGCGCCCGGCGGAGGCGGAACTATTCCGTCTTCAGCGGACATCCTGGTAAATGTCGGGGAAACAGCAATATTTGGGCCGGGCCGTCGGAATTGGCCACGAAGCACTACTTCTGGACGCGGTCCTCGCCGCAAATGCCGTCGGACAACTGTGCTGAACAGCGTGTCGATCCGATCGCCAACCCTGTGGTCTGGGTCGAACTCGAGCGACCGCGCCCTACGCTACGAGCCGGATCGACCTCGTCGCACTTCGAACCAAGTACGCCGCTCTCGTACGGCGTTCGTCGCGCGGAGTTACCAGCCCTTCGTTCCCGGGCTAGCAACTTCGCTCGCGGTGCTAAGGCCGAGGTCCCCCGGCAATTACGCCGGTCCCACTGTGCCTCCCCTCATCCCGCGGGAATTTCGGCGTGGTCAGGGTGACGCGCGAGGCACTTCGCGCCCCGTGCGCGTGCTTTGCTCCTGACACTCAGGACGACGTACGAAGGGCGAGGTCGCTGTCCACGCGCGTCCGGAAAGCAGCGCGCGCCGTGCCACGTACCAAGAACTCCGTACTGGTCGGTCGGCACCGGCCCCGCGTGCTGGGGGCCGGGCGCCATTGCGCTGGCCGTTAGTCGTCATGTTCGTCGTGGTCGCCGCTGCCGCCGATTCCGTGGGCCCTGCGAACATCCTTGTCCTTGCCCGGTCCATGGCAGTTGGCACACCGCTCCTTGATGGTGGTGCCGATATTCGCCTGCGACGTCGAGAACGATGCGCCGCCCGTCTTCACCATGTGGCTCCGGACCTCCGCGTTGTCGTGGCAAGCCGAGCAGGTGGCTGCCGTCGGTGTCATCCTCAAGTCATCAAAGGGATCGACGTTGACGCTGCGGGTCGCTCCCGGCGGCACGAGATAGGTACTCTGCGTGTTTACGGTGGTGCCCAGCGTTGCCTTGATCGGCAGTTCGAAAGTTCCCTTGCCGTTGGCATCGATGTGACAGTCCGGGCAGGACTTGCGAAGTTCGCGCGGAAAGCGCACGTCGCTGAAGTCGTTGACCGAGCTCCCGAATCCGACGACGACGTACGGTGCCTTGCGGAAGCCGCCCGCATGAATCGAGTGCACCAGCACCTTGAAGTCGATCGGGGTCTCCTTCGCGGCAATGCGCGGGTCGGCCGCCGTGCCGGCCGTCTGGTAACGGTAGGGCACGTCGGTCTGATTCGGGTTGTGGCACACCACGCACAGGCCAAGGTTCTCGGTTCGGTTGTTACCGTGCAGGCTGAGCTTGGGAACGATGACATCGCCGTGCTGCTTGCCGTCGTGGCACTGGTGGCACTTGTTGATGTCGACAATCGGACGCCGCGGATCAGCGATCATCGCGGCCAACGACTGGGTCGCGGTAAAGGCAAAGCTCGCAGTGGCGCTGGTCACGGGCACCGCGGCAAAGGGGGCAACCACGGTCGGGCATGTGAACCCGGCAATGCCGTTGCAGACCGGCTTACCTTCGATGGCGACACGTCCTGTTTTGACCGTGGCGGTGAAGGCCACCGGCGTGACGGTCTTTTCATACCAGAAGCGGTTGGTGGTTGATGCTACCCCGGGGCATTGCAGCGGATCGAGATTGCAGGCAGTGGCGACGCCGGCGACTCCCTGCAGGCCTGTCACCCGCACCGGGATGGCCGCGCCGGAGCCGAGTGCGGTGCCAACCAGGGGCGAGAGCGACACATTCGCGCTCCCCGTGTTCGTGAAGTCGCTCGCGGCATCCCAGCCGATGTCCAGCGTGAGGCTGGCACCTGCGCTCGTAAACGGCAGGTCGTTCTTGATGTTCCATGTGCCGCCGAGGGTCGGATTGCCGACGAAGAAGATCGTCCTCACAGTCCACGATCCCGGGCCGGCCGGCGTTACCACGACGTTTTCGATGTTGTACTGGAAATACTTGACCGCGTCCCATGCCTGCGCTTGCGCCAGGTGCGGTGCGATTGCGAGCGCGAACCCCATCAGCAGGAACCGGCTCAACTTGCCGAACTTGTCCTTCATCTCCATGGTCGTCCCTTTCGTTGTCGTCTTGTTCCCTGCGGGCTATCCTATTCATTTGCTGCGTCAGGTGCCCGCGTCCTCCGGTTTCGCGTCGCAGATAGGGAACCTCGCCACATCTACTCCCCAAACCTGAATGCAGGCTGAAAATCCGCGCTTGGCGGTTCAGGAAAGTCCGAAAACATCCGCTTCCCCAGCCGCGACAGGCGGCAACGGGTCGACAACAATTTATCTGCCATCGCGATAGCGGACACTCGCGGGAACATCGGCTCACGCGTGGAAATTTCATCGATGGACTGCCTGAAATGGCAAACCTCGACCGCTACCCCGGCAGAGCCCGGGTCCCCCAATGGGAGCTAGAGAAGTTCAGCAAGCGCGATAAGGTTGTCCGCCTCAGCGGGCGTCAGGGCCTTGCCACGCTGTGCGTTCACGTGATTGATGAAGGCTCCGAGTTTGCCTGCTTTCGCGTTTGCGTTCAGGGCGGACGAGATACCGTCAGCCTGCTGATGCATGGAGTTCGCCAGACCTTGGTTGTCGCTCAGGGCGGCATCGATTGCGTCGCTGAGTTCCTGAGCAATAGTTGCAATGGGCGTGCAGACGGAGGCGCCGGCGGCACTCGTTGTTCCGGCCGGGCAGAGCGTTGGAGAGGTATTCCCCGTTCCGCTGGCGTAAAAGCCGGCTGGCGCCGGTGTGCATTCCGCCGCGCCAGCCGCGCTGCTGTACGTCCCGGCCGGGCAGAGCGTTGCGGACGTGACGCCGTGCGAAACCATTGCCCGAGGTATGGCTACGCTTCGGTCAACGTGACGTCGTCAACCCTCAACTCGCGGGCAACACACGGCCGAGTATAGGGAGCCAACCTGAAACCAACCTGAATGAGTCCTGGGCGGGACCGGTGCTGGTCTTGGATCCCGAATCCGGGTATTGCGGTGGGCGAACCGATGCCAGACTGGACCGGAGCAAGGCGCAATCAGACGACGTTCGCCCAGGCGCCGGCGCGTTACGGGAGCCAAGCCCTCTGCCGTCGCTCGGCATTCTTCGGACGAAATGCCAAGTGCCGCAGCACCGCGAGCGTGGCGTCGCGCCTTGTGTCTACGTGAACCGCCTGCGGCAGCGGTTCAGTAACTTGGCCTTGACCTCGTCGAGCAGTTCCTTGGGAATCGCGGGCGCACCGCCACGCGCTCCCCAACGATTGCGTTTCCACGCCCCATCGCCCAGCCAACTCTTCAGCATCGCCAGGTTCTTGGCGTGCTGGCGCCGTGGCCAGCGCCACACGCCGGCGGGCTCGCAAGTTTACTCATGCGCGCTGCGCGCTTCTCGTGCAGGGCCTGCACGCCCGCGTGCGCCGCATTCCAGCGCTTCCAGTTGATGAGCGCGGTGCGCCCGTCCTTCGTGATTTCTAAATTGGCACCAATCCCACTGACCAGGCGGTCTACTTCGGCAATTCCGCGATCAGCCCCATGACGCCATTCCAGGCAATCTGTACGCCGATGCACAGCACGATGAACGCCGACAATCGCAGCACTGCCATCATTCGGGTATGTCCGAGCCAGCGCGAAACGCTGTCGGCGTAACGGTAGGCGAGCCAAACCGTGATGGCGATGACGGTGACGCCGACGACGGCGGCAACGATGGACACCAGCACCGTCTCGACTTTGTGAGAATGGTTCGCGCCGAGCGTGACCGCGACGGAAATCGCGCCCGGATCGACGGTCAGCGGCAGCGTCAAAGGATAGAACGCGCGGGCGATGGCCTGCTGGTCGTCCGGACCGGCGGTCGCCGGTGCCGCCGGCGACTCGTCGGTGAGAAGTTTGGCACCGAGCCAGCACAGCACCAGCCCGCCCGCCAGTTGCACGACCGGCACCGACAGCCCGAACAGGCGCAACACGAAGTTGCCCAGGATCAGCGAGCCCATCAGCAAGCAGGAACGCATTGATCGCAATGTGGCGCGCGAGCGCCGCCCGCGTCTGGGCATTGGCGCCGTGGGTCAGCGCGAGAAACATCGGGGCACTGCCGACCGGATTGACGATGGGCAGGAGCGCGCCCACCACCAGCAGGAAGACCTTGATGAACTGGCCCAGATCCTGATCCATCATTCGCATTGGCGTAAGTCGGACATGACCGCGATGTTAATCTCGCCCCGCGAGTGGCGCCACGTCGCAGCGCCGCGCCCCCATCTGAGGAGACGACCCAATGAATCGCCGGGTGTTAGCGGCCCAAAACGTGAGCCGGATGTGCGTCGTGTGCGGCCGGAGCAATGCGTGGGGCCTTAAGGCCCGCTTCCTCGAGCTGGAGGGCGGCGCATTGCTCGCGGTCTTCACCCCCATGGAGGAGCATCAAGGCTACCCAGGCCGGCTGCATGGCGGCATCGCCTCGACGCTGCTCGACGAGACGATCGGTCGCGCCATCAACACGGTTGATCCCGACCAGTGGGGCGTGACCGTAGAGCTGACGGTCCGGTTCCGCAAGCCGGTACCATTGGACCGCGAGGTGCGCGCGCTGGCCCGGATCACCCGCGACTCGAGCCGACTGTTCGAAGGCAGCGGCGAGATCGTGCTGGAGGACGGCACCGTCGCGGTGGAGGCCGTCGGCAAGTACATGAAGATGTCCATCGACAAGATCGCCGACGGCGATCTTGCGGACCAGTGGTTCGCCGACCCGCTCGAAGCGCCTTCGCGCGTAGACGTGTGACAGCGATTTGCCATCGACGGGCACTCGAAACCAACCTCACACTGGGGTTTCCGATCGCGACGCAACTGGATCAATGATGTCCGGGCCCCGTTCAAATTTGCGTCTCATGATCCGACTCGTCGTTATTGCCGCATTCATTGCCTTACCCGTCCACGCCTTCGATCTGCAGGGCCATCGCGGCGCTCGCGGGCTCCTGCCGGAAAACACGCTGCCCGCGTTCCAGAAGGCACTGGACCTCGGTGTCGACACCCTCGAATGCGACATGGCGATCACCAAGGACGGCGTGATCGTGATCCATCACGACCTCTGGCTCAATCCCGACACCACGCGCGGACCGGATGGGCAATGGCTGGACAAGCGCGGGCCGGCCATCGGCGAGCTGACGTTCGCGGAACTGCAGAAGTACGACGTAGGCCGCTTGAAGCCCGGTACCGACTACGCGAAGCAATTCCCCGATCAGCAGCCGGTCGACGGCGCGCGGATCCCGAAGCTCGCGGACCTTTTCGACCTGGTCAGGAAATCCGGCAACGCGAAGGTGGGCATCGACTGCGAGACGAAGGTCTCGCCGCATGAACGCGGCGCCACGGTTGCGCCGGAGGTATTTGCGCGCATGGCGATCGCCGAGATCCGCAACGCCGGCATGGCCGAGCGAACGATGGTGCAGTCGTTCGACTGGAGCACGCTGCAGGTCATCCAGAAGGAGGCGCCGGAAATCCGGACGATGTATCTCACGTCGCCGAACACGCTCAAGCGTGGCAACCGTGGTGCGGACTCGCCCTGGCTCGCGGGCTTTCCGCCCGAACAGCACGGGGACTCGGTGCCGCGCGCGGTTCAAGCGGCGGGCGGCAAGATCTGGGCGCCGAACTATGCCTTTCTCACGCCCGCGATGCTCGCCGAGGCGCGCGCATTGGGGATCGTCGTCATCCCCTGGACCGTCAACGAGCCCGCTATGATCGCGAAGCTTCTCGACATGGGGGTTGACGGCATCATCTCCGACCGCCCGGATCTCGTTCAGATCGAGATCAAGAAGCGTCGTTGACGGGGTGTACCGGTTGCTGGCGCAGACATGACGGACCTGAACGATTCGACGCGCATCTGCGTCGTTCGGCACGGCGAGACCGACTGGAACATTTCGGGCATCCTGCAGGGCTGGCTCGATGTTCCGCTCAACGAGCGAGGCAGGGACCAGGCACGCGAAATGGCCGAAGCCTTTGCCGGCTGGGGATTCTCTCGCGTGTACTCGAGTCCGTTGCGCCGGTCGCTGGAGAACGCCGCCATCGTCGCCGAGCGCTTGCGGCTGCCGCCGCCGATCCCGCACGCGGGACTGAAGGAGCGCAATTTCGGTGACATTCAGGGCGTTCCAAAGGCCGAAGTGGCGGAGTTGAACCCGCTCCTCTACCAGCAGATCCTCAAGCGCAACCCGGCGGCGTCGTTCGCCGAGGGCGAGGAAATGGACGAATTCGCCACGCGAGTTCTCGCCGCCGTCATGCAGATCGGTGCCCGCCACGGCGGCGAGCGCGTGCTGATCGTCACCCACGGCTGGACCATGGATGTCGTCACGCGCGAGGTGAGCGGACTCCCGCGCAGCGCGATCCTCCACCACAAGCCGAAGAACGGGGAGTGCGTGTGGCTGGAAGCGACGCACGTGTCGATTCGGCCGTTGCCGGGCGAGGAGGGCGCGGAGCACGTGCGACTGGTGCCGGCACTACGAAACGATCACCACACCTGAGCGTGGAGTGATCGCGAGCGCCCGGCGATGGCGATATTGATCACGTTCATGTTAAGACGGACTCGACGTTTGCTGTCGCGGCTGCCGGACACGCGCTGGCGCCCGCAAACGACAAGGCATAGGATGGGCGAACATGCAAACTTATTCCCCTTGACCCTGTGGGGGCTTGAACGTTGAGCCTGCTGCCCCAACGCCGGCAGCGATCCTGGTGGGTGTCATACGCAGTGGCCGTGGTGCTCCTTGTCACCTGGGTTTTCGCGGCGCAGGCGGCGGAAACCGCAACGCCGGGCGTGCTGATCCTTTACAGCAACCAGCGTCCGACGCCCGCGCAGGTGATCGTCGAGGACACGCTGCGGACCGTCGTTGCGGACGGGTTCAAGCGCCCCGTCGAGCTTTATTCCGAGTATCTCGATGACGAGTGGGCGTCGCTCGAGACGTATGGCGCAAAGCAGGCGGAATTTCTTCGCGACAAATACGAGCGGCGCAACGTCCGGATCATCGTTGCCGTGTCCGTCCCCGCGCTGCAGTTTCTGACGCGATTCCGCGATCGAATCGCCGGCGGCGTGCCCGTCGTGCACATCCTCGTGGCACGGGACAGGCTGGACGCTGCGACGCTGCCACCGGCATTCCTGGGCAACTTCGAGGACAACGATCCAACCCCGACGCTCGCGCTCGCGCTGCGACTTCATCCGCGGGCGACGCGACTGGTCGTCATTCGCGGCGCCTCCGAGCGTGATCGCCTCTGGGACCGGCGGGTACGCGCCGCTGTGGAAAAACTCGGCAAGGCCGTCGAGATCGAGTATCTGGCGGGCCTGCCGACGACGGATATGCTGCGCAGGGCCGCGGCTCTGCCAACAGGAACAATCGTATTCACGCCCGGATACTTCGTCGATGGCGCCGGTGCGGTCAGTACCCCACGCCAGTCGACCGAGCGCATAGCCGCGGTTTCCGTAGCGCCGGTGTATGGGACGTTCGATACACTGCTCGGCTCCGGCATCGTCGGCGGCTACATGACGCCCTACGAAGTCCAGGCAAAGGAGGCCGGCGCCATCGTGGTGCGCTTACTGGATGGAACCGCTCCCGCGCAGATCGTGTCGTCATCAGTCGCGCGTGTGCCGATGGTCGATTGGCGGCAAGTGCGTCGCTGGGGCATCGACGAGCGGATGCTGCCCGCCGAAACCATCGTGAAGTTTCGCGAGCCGCCGGTATGGGACAGATACTGGCGCGAGATACTTGCCGCAATCGCGATCCTGGTGCTGCAAGCCGGACTCATTGCGGCGCTTCTGTCCGAACGGAGTCGACGGCGTCGGACAGCGACTGCGCTGGAGGAAAGCGAGAGACGCATGAGTCTCGCGGCCAACGCGGCTGGCTTGACGATGTGGATTTGGGATGCCACGCGCGACACCGTCTGGTCGACCGCGAGAGGGCGTCGACCCACCGACCCACCGGGGAATCCGCCAATCCGCTTCGATCAGGCCCTCGAATCCGTGCATCCGGCGGATCGCGAAGCGGTCGCCCGCGCCGCGCGGCACGCGCTGAAGCGGAACGAGGAGCTTGACATCGAGTACCGTGTGGTCCAGCCCGACGGCGATGTGCGCTGGATCGCCGCGCGAGGACGCGCCGAGAAGAGCGACAACTCTCGCCTGGTGGGAGTGGCGCTGGACATCACCGCGCGCAAGCTGGCGGAACTGCAAGCCGAGAAAGACCGGGCGGCGCTGACGCACCTGACGCGTGTGTCCATGATGGGACAACTTTCCGCCTCCATTGCTCACCAGCTGAACCAGCCGTTGGCGGCAATTCTCGGAAATGCCGAAGCGGCGCGCAAAATGCTCGCCAAGGAGCACCTCGATCTGGTGGAACTGCGCGAAATCTGCGATGACATCGTCACCGAGGAGGGCCGCGCGGCGGAGGTCATTCGTCGTCTGGGTGCACTCTTCAGGCGCGGCGAGATGAAGTTCGCGCCACTGGACCTGAACGAGCTGGCGCGCGAGACGCTCGATCTGGTGCGCACGGAATTGGTGACACGCCATGTCGTAGCGGTCACCGATCTTGCATCTTCGCTTCCCACGATCGATGGTGGCCGCATCCAACTGCAACAGATCCTGCTGAATCTCATCCTCAACGCCGCCGACGCAATGAGCGCCATCGAGCGGACGGAGCGCAGGCTGACGATCCGTACTGAACTCGATGGTGCGAATGTTCGGTTGTACGTCATCGATCGAGGTTCCGGCATCGCGCCCGAAGATATCAAGAACGTATTCGACGCGTTCTGGAGCACCAAGGCAGGCGGCATGGGAATCGGACTCGCGATCTGCCAGTCGATCGTCAAAGCGCACCGTGGGGCCCTGACGGTCGCCAACAATCCGGACCGCGGTGCGACCTTCTGCGCTACATGGCCCGTACGGCAGCCCTCGTGATTCGCCGGCGGTTGCGATGGATACCGTCTTTCTCGTCGACGATGACCCCGGGGTACGCAAGGCGCTTTCCCGCGTACTGCGCGAAGAGGGATTTGCGGTCGAGACTTTCGAGTCCGCCGAGGCGTTTCTTGCGAGCGCGGATCGGCAGCCAGGCTGCCTGGTGCTGGACGTGACCATGCCGGGCCTGGACGGACTCGAACTGCAGCGACGGCTGGCGGAGGAAGGGCAGCCGTTGCCGATCGTATTTCTCACCGGTCATGGCGATATTCCCGATGTCGGTGCGAGCGATCAAGGCCGGTGCCGCGGATTTCCTCACCAAGCCGGTCAATTCGGACGCGCTGTTGAGTGCCGTACGTGCGGCAGTCGAGCAGGATAGGTCCGCCCGTAAGGCACGTGCCGAGATTGCGACACTTGAGCATCGCCTTGCCATGCTGACGCCGCGTGAGCGCGAAGTGCTCGCGGCGCTGGTGAAGGGAAAGCTCAACAAGCAGATCGCAGGTGACCTGGGTATTGTCGAGCAGACGGTCAAGTTCCATCGCGCCAAGATCATGGAACGAATGCAGGCCAGCACCCTCGCCGAGCTGATGCACAATGCGGCAAGGCTTGGAATGGAGGCGACGGCCGCCGAACCGCGCGCTACAGCAGCTCCGAAGAAGACAGCGCCGAAATCCCCTCGAACATAGCGCACGGCAGCCGTTTACTGAACCAAAGTTCAGTGCCCAATCCGGTTACAGGGTTGTAACGTGGGGGCGTGGCCAGCGCCGATCTTCTTATCGCCGTGGTGGACGACGAGTCGTCCGTGCGAACCATGCTTGGCCGCTTGCTGCGCTTGGCCGACTATCGGGTGAGCGCATTTGCGTCCGGCGAGGAGTTTCTGGACTCGCTGAACACGCAACTGCCCGCATGCGTGATTCTCGACGTGCATATGCCAGGTTTATCAGGGCTCGACGTGCAATCGCGGATGTGTGCCGCCCAAATCGACGTCCCCGTCGTCTTCATCACAGCGAGCGACGATGTTGCGCTCGATCGGGTGGTCCTTGAAGCAGGTGGCAAGAGGCTGCTGCGCAAGCCGTTCTCCAACGACGAGCTGCTTGAAGCAATCGGCGCAGCACTGCGTCGCGAGCCGCGCGACGTGTCATAAAAATGTCATCTGCGCGTTGCTAGACCAAAGTATAGTTCCCGCGGCCGACGATCGGCAGTAAAAGTCACCTGCCGCGATCGATTCGGGCGCCATGCCGCCGTCGCCCTCGGATCGAGCGCGATTCCGCACAACGATAAGGGGTCAGGACATGAGTCTACGAAAGCGCATCTCCTCTAGCGTCGCTGCGTTCATGCTCGCGCTGATCGCGGCATCGGCGGCTTGGGCCCAAGGCGCCAAGCCCAACATCCTCTTCATCATGGGCGACGACATCGGCTGGATGCAGCCGAGCATCTACCATCAAGGACTGATGGTCGGCGAGACACCCAACATCGACCGTATCGGGCGAGAGGGTGCGAAGTTCATGAGCTATTACGCCGAGCAAAGCTGCACGGCCGGGCGCACCGCTTTCTTCACCGGCATGACGCCGCTGCGCGCCGGCATGATCCCGCCGCAATTGCCCGGCAGCCCGTCCTTCCTGCAGCCCGGCACGCCATCGCTTGCCAAGTTCCTTCTCGACCTCGGCTACACCACCGGCGAGTTCGGCAAGAACCATCTGGGCGACCACTCGGCGGCGCTGCCGACGGCGCACGGCTTCCAGGAATTCTGGGGTTACCTCTATCACCTTGACGCGATGCAGGGAGTGAGCTTCCCCGACATCAACAAGACCCCGACCGAGCAGGCCATCGTCGCGCCGTGCAAGAACACGCCAGTGCGCGGCCTTGCCGAGGTCCCGGGCGCGGTGGATCCGAAGACGACCATTTGCATGACGCCGCCGCGGCCGGTGCTCGCCTGCAAGTCTTCTGACGGCACCGAGAAGAACCAGACCTGTAGTGACGAGGGGCCGCTGACGCTGAAGCGCTCTGAAACCGTGGATGAGGAAATCTCGGCCAAGGTCATCGATTTCCTCGATCGCAACGATCCGAAAAAGACCAACAAGCCGTTCTTCGTCTGGTACAACCCGGCGCGCATGCATGTCACCACCAAGCTGTCGGACAAGTACATGGCGATGGTAGGTACGCCCGGCGGCAAGGACTGGGGCGCCAACGAAGCCGGCATGAAGCAGATGGACGACAACATCGGCTACGTGATGAAGAAGCTGGAGGATATGGGGCAGCTCGACAACACCATCATCGTCTTCACGACCGACAACGGCGCCGAAGTCATCACCTACCCCGATGGCGGCAACACGCCCTTCAAGGGTGGCAAGCTGACCACCTGGGAAGGCGGCATGCGCGCGCCGTGCGTGATCCGCTGGCCGGGACACATCAAGCCGGGCACCGTCCTGAACGACATCTTCGCGTCGTACGACTGGATGCCGACCTTTGTTGAAATTGCCGGTGGCGCGAAGGGCAATGCACTGAACGAGCAGATCATGGCGGGCAGGTACCCCGGCATCGTCAAGACCAAGCTTCAAGGGGTCAACCAGCTTGACTATCTGACCGGCAAGTCGGCGACGTCGGCACGCGATACGTTCTTCTACTACGGAGGCGCTGTTCCGTCGGCAGTGCGCTACAAGAACTGGAAGATCTACTTCGCGATGGCATCCGAGGCCGCGACCGGTGGCTTGATGGGGGTCCATACCTTCCATTGGCCTTTGGTCAACAACATTAGGCGGGATCCGTTCGAGGGGTCCGTCGGTTTCGAACCGAAAACCCTTCTGGGCCAGGGCGGCGCACTTGCCGGGCCCATGACCGCTTATATCTACGACTGGAACATCATTCCCATCGGCCAGGCGCTGTGGTTGCAAGAACTCGAGTCCTACGGGCCGTTCCCGGCGCTGCAATCCCCGGCGTCCTACAGCCTGGCTCAGGTTCTCCAGCAGGTAAAGGATGATATGGCGAAGGCTCGCAGCAATCCAGACTAGGACGTAGCGAGTCAGGAAGCCTGGTAAGACGGTACTGATGTGGGTAAGCGGGCGGCCCGAAAGGGCTGCCCTCTTTGTTCGTGGAACCGTTTCGCGAGCGGGAGACGGTGATGAAGATTGGTCGCTTGGGTGTCGACGCGAAGATCCTGGCTTTCGCCGCATCGCTGTTGTTTATTGCCACACAGGTTTCTGCGCAAACCGATCCCCTCCCTTCGTGGAACGCGGGCGCGGCGAAGAAGGCGATCGTCGACTTCGTGCAGGCGACGACGACGCAAGGCAGCCCAAAGTTCGTGCCACCGCCAGAGCGCATCGCAACTTTCGACCAGGACGGCACACTCTGGGTCGAGCACCCGATGTATTCGCAAGTGATGTATTGCCTCGACCGTGTGCCGGTGGTCGTCAAAGCGAAACCGGAGTTGGCGAACGTGGAGCCTTTCAAGACCGTTATGTCGGGTAACCGTGAGGCGATTGCAAAGCTCCCGGAGCAAGACCTGTTCAAGATCCTCGCCGCGACGCTGACCGGCATGTCGGTTGACGAGTTCAAGGCCGAAGCGAAGAGGTGGCTTGAAACGGCTAGAGATCCGCGCTGGAAACGGCCCTACACCGAGCTCACCTACCTGCCGATGCAGGAAGTCCTGAAGTACCTGCGCGCCAACGGCTATAAGACCTACATCGTCACCGGCGGCGGGCAAGACTTTGTGCGCGTGTATTCCGAAGACACGTACGGTGTTCCGCCGGAGCAGGTCGTCGGCACCGCGGGCGGGACGAAATACGGCTACGGCAAGGACGGCAAGCCGTTCCTGACCAAGGAGCCGAAGCTGCTGCTCAACGACAACAATGCCGGCAAGCCCGAGGGCATCCACCTGATGATCGGGCGCCGGCCGGTCGCCGCCTTCGGCAACTCGGTCGGCGACCGCGAAATGCTCGAGTACACCGGAGCGGGTGACGGCGCGCGGTTGATGATGCAGGTGCTGCACGACGACGCGAAGCGGGAGTACGCCTACGGTCCGGCGCAGGGACTTCCCGACACGAAGGTCGGCACGTTCGCCCAGAAGCTCTACGATGAGGCGAAGGAGAAGGGCTGGACCGTCATCAGCATGAAGGACGATTGGAAAAAGGTCTTCGCGTTCGAGTGAGGGAACGCGGCGGACGCGGCTTGCAAAGTTCGACAGGAAACGGAGCAGCGAGATGAAGGTGAGACGACAGGCATCGGTCCTTGCCGCCGCGATCTTCGCGTGTAGTTCAGCGGCCTTCGTGGCCAGCGACGCCGGCGCGCAAGCCAACCCGGCCGCGATGGAAGGCAAGCACTTCCACCCGAAGGGCAAGCCGCCTTCGGCGTACACGATCGAGCTGCAGAACGGTCTGCGCAAGACCCTGCCGTTCGAGGACAAACGCGATTTCGAGGAAGCAAAGAAGGGCTTCATCGCTGCCCCGGCGTACAAGCAGATCATGGCAGAGGCCGGCAACGTGGCCTGGGACATGGGCAGCTACGAGTTCCTGCTGCAGGGCAAGGACTTCGACAGCATCCATCCGTCGCTGCAGCGGCAGGCCATCCTGAACATGGCCTACGGCCTCTACGAAGTCGTGCCGGGCAAGATTTATCAGGTGCGCGGCTTCGACCTCGCCAACATGAGCGTCGTCAGGGGCGATACGGGCTGGATCCTGATCGACGTGCTGACGGCCAGGGAAACCGCCAAGGCCGCGCTCGATTTCGTCAACGAGAAGCTGGGCAAGCGCCCGGTGGCGGCGGTCATCTACTCCCACTCCCACACCGATCACTACGGCGGCGTGCGCGGTGTCGTGGACGAGGCCGACGTCAGAAGCGGCAAGGTGCCGGTGATTGCCCCGGTCGGTTTCATGGAGCATGCGATCGCCGAGAACGTCTACGCGGGCAATGCCATGGTGCGGCGGGCGTTCTTCCAGTACGGCCTGCTGCTGCCGCGCAACCCCTTCGGCCACGTGGACCAGGCGATCGGCAAGAACACCGCCGCCGGCAACACCGGCCTGATCCAGCCGAGCCGCTACATCACGAAGGACTTCGAGGAAGTGACCATCGACGGCGTGAAGATGGTGTTCCAGAACACGCCCGGCACCGAGGCGCCGGCGGAGATGAACACCTACTTCCCGGAGTTCAAGGCCTTCTGGGCCGCGGAGAACATCACCGGCACCATCCACAACATCTACACGCTGCGCGGTGCGTTGATCCGGGATGCTCACATCTGGTCCAAGCACGTAAATGCCGCCCTCTACCGCTTCGGTACGGAGGCGGAGGTGATGTTTGCCTCGCACAGCTGGCCGCGCTTTGGCAATGCCCGCGTGCAGGAAGTGATGCGCACGCAGCGGGACGCCTACGCCAACCTCAACAACGGCGTGCTGCATCTTGCCAACCAGGGAGTAACGATCAACGAGATCCACAACGTGTACCAGCCGCCCATGAGTCTGCAGCAGCAGTGGGCGGCCCGCAGCTACCACGGCTCCACCGAGCACAACAGTCGCGGCGTGCTGAACCGCTACCTGGGGTACTGGGACGCCAATCCGACCACGCTGATACCGCTATCGCCCCGTGACTCTGCCCCCTTGTACGTCGAGATGATGGGCGGCGCCGCCCCGATCATGAAGAAGGGCAGGGAGCTCTACGACCAGGGCAAGTACCGGGAAGCCACGGAGATTCTCAACAAGCTGGTCTACGCCGAACCGGGCAACCAGGCGGCCAAGGACCTGCTGGCGGACGCCTTCGAACAGATCGGCTATCAGAAGGAAAGCACGAGCGTGCGCAACAGCTTCCTCGCAGCGGCTCTGGAATTGCGCTCGGGGATGCCCGGGGGAGTGCCACCCAAGACCACCGGACCGGACACGATCCGCGGCATGTCGACCGAGCTGTGGCTCGACTACATCGCCATCCTCGTGGACAGCAAGAAGGCGGAAGGCATGAAGTTCACGATCAACCTGGTCACACCCGACAACGGCGAGAAGTTCGCGGTGGAAATGAGCAACTCGACGCTCACCAGCATCAAGGGCGAGCAGGCGAAGAATCCGAACCTGACCGTGACGGTCAATCGGGTCGACCTCGAACAGGTGATGGGCGGAAAGGCCACGTTCGATCAGCTGATCGCCGCCGGCAAGGCGAAGTTCGAGGGCGATCGCAAACCCTTCGACCAGCTCAGAGGCACGCTGGTCCAGTTCACGCCGGACTTCGAGCTGGTGCCCGGCACCAAGCCGGTGAAGGCGCCCGCGCCCGAGAAGCCGAAGGACCCGTTCGAGGTGATTCAATCGGACACGCGGGGTATACCGTAGGCCACGCCGCGTCATGATCAACGTCGCCACCAACCTCGAGCGCAACGCCGCGCTGCTGCCGGCGAAGAGCGCCCTTTGCTTCGCGGACCGGAAGTTCACCTACGCCGAGCTCAACGCCGCTGCCAACCAGGTGGCGAACGGCTTGGCGGCAATCGGGATCGGCAGGGGCGACAAGGTCGTCCTGGCGTGCCCGAACCTGCCGCAGTTCGCCATCGTGTATTACGGCATCCTCAAGATGGGCGCCGTGGTCGTCCCGATCAATGTGCTGCTGAAGGCGCCGGAGATCGCCTACCACCTGCGGGATTCGCAGGCCAAGGCCTTCTTCTGCTTCGAGGGCACGCCCGAGCTGCCGTTGGGCGCGGAGGGACAAGCGGCCTGCGAGCAGGCTGGCACGCGCCCGCACCTGTTCATGATTACCGCGGACCCGACAAAGCCGGCGCCGTTCGCAGGCGTGCAGACGCTCGCGGCGCTGATGAAGGATGCGTCGCCGTCCGGCACGTCGGTCGCGACCGACGCCAACGACACCGCGGTGATCCTGTACACGTCCGGGACCACCGGCAAGCCGAAGGGTGCCGAGCTCACGCACGTCAATGTCGCGATGAACATGATGGCGTGTCACGCGCTGATGCGGCAGACCGTCGACGACGTGCACCTCGTCGCGCTGCCGCTGTTTCACAGCTTCGGCCAGGTGGTGCAGATGAACACCGGTCTGATGGCCGGCGCGACCGTCGTATTCATGCCACGCTTCGACCCGGATGCGGCGTTCCGGGCCATGCAGGCGCACAAGGTCACCATCTTCGCCGGCGTGCCGACGATGTTCATCGCGCTCCTCAATCTTCCGGGTGCGTCTGAGCGGCACGACCTCAAAGCCATCGCGGCAAACTTGCGGCTCGGGCTCTCGGGGGGCGCCGCGATGCCGGTGGCGGTGATGAAACAGTTCGAAGAGCGATTCGGCATCGCGATCCTCGAGGGCTATGGCCTCTCGGAGACGAGCCCGGTCGCGACGTTCAGCTTCCTCGACTTCGAGCGGATCCCGGGCTGCGTGGGCAAGCCGCTCTGGGGTGTCGAAGTGCGCATCGTCGACGCCGAGGGCACGAGCGTCGATGTGGGGAAGGAAGGCGAGGTCGTCATCCGCGGCCACAACGTGATGAAGGGGTACTACAACCGGCCCGAGGCCACCGCGGAGGCGATTCGCGACGGCTGGTTCCACAGCGGCGACATCGGCCGCCTCGACGAGGCTGGAAACCTCTACATCGTCGACCGCCTGAAGGACATGATCATCCGCGGCGGCTTCAACGTCTACCCGCGCGAGCTGGAGGAAGTGCTGATGACGCACGAGGCGATCGCGCAGGCCGCGGTGATCGGCGTTCCGCACGAGACGCATGGCGAAGAGGTGAAGGCGTTCGTCACGCTGAAACCGGGCGCGACGGCGACTGCCGACGCCATCGTCGCGTGGTGCAAGGAACGCATGGCGAGCTACAAGTACCCGCGCCTCGTCGAAATACTTGACGCGATGCCGATGACGGCCACCGGCAAGATCCTCAAGCGCGAACTGAGGAAGCCGGCGTGAGGCAGCGGCCCGGAAACGGGCAGGCGTGTCACAGGTCGCCCGTGCAACGAAGTGACGCATGGACGAGGTTCGCGCAAAATCGACAATCAATCCCTTCGGCCCGGTGGGGCCGTCCTCGACGGTACTTGCAGAGCTAAAATCAGTTCGTTGCGCTCTGCATGCGCGTCCCGATCACTTTTGTCCGAAAGGAAACGAAATGAACTCGCACCTCGCATTGTTCGCGATGGCCATGTGTCTCGCGTCGCCGCCGGTCACGGCGCAGATATTCTCCTGGGATCCGCTGAAGGATGTCGAACAAGCGCTGCCCGAAGGGGTGCCGAACGAAAACCGCATCATCCAGGCGAGGAACCAGGTGCGCGAAATGGCGCAGGATGCGCTGGCCACGCTCCACGAAATGGCACCCGGCACCCGAAGCGTCATCGACCGCGCGGCAGGCTATGGCGTTTTCAGCACCTTCGGGCTCAAGCTCTTCTTCGCCGGCGGCACGACCGGCAAAGGCATGGTCGTCAACCAGCGCACCCATCGCCAGACGTTCATGAAGATGGTGCAGGTGCAGGGAGGGCTGGGGTTCGGCGTGAACCAGAATCGCCTGATCTTCGTCTTCACCACCGAGAATGCGCTGCGCCAGTTCATCAATCAGGGCTGGGAATTCGGTGGGCAAGCCAACCTGTCGGCGATGGCCGGCGGGCAGGGCGGCATGTTCAGCGGCGCCGCCGCGGTGTCGCCGGGCGTCTATCTGTATCAGCTGACGCAGACGGGGCTCTCTGCCACGCTCACCGTGTCCGGCACGAAATTCTTCAAGGACGCCGATCTTAACTGAGGCCCGCGACGCGCCGATCGCCGGGAATTTGCAGCCCCGACCACGTTCTTATTTGTCGTACTGCGTTGGAGATGACGTTATCGGGTTTGATGTCTCGATGACTTCGAAACCACGGAGAAATTCATGACCTCCAGACTCGGCAAACAATGGCTCGTTGCCGCTGCATTGGCCTTGGCGCCGTTCGCAGTTTCCCCTGCCCGCGCCGAAATGAGCGCCGAGGAACTCGCGAAGCTCGCGCAGAACCCGGTCGGCAACCTGATCAGCGTGCCGTTCCAGAACAACACGAATCTGAACTTCGGGCCGGAAAAGGGCACCCAGAACGTGCTCAACATCCAGCCGGTGATTCCGATCGAGATCAACAAGGAGTGGAACATCATCACGCGCACCATCCTGCCGGTGATCTCGATGCCGTCGCTTTATCCCGGCGACGACCGGACCAACGGCACCGGCGATACGGTGTTCACGGCGTTTCTGTCACCGGCGGTGCCCAAGGGAGTGATCTGGGGTGTCGGGCCGGTCGTGCAGATTCCGACGAACAGCAACTCGGAGCTCGGCAACAAGAACTGGGGCCTCGGCCCCTCGTTCGTCGTCCTGCATCTGGAGCACGGCGACCCATGGGTGGTTGGCGTGCTGGTCAACAACATCTGGTCGCTGACCAGCGACAAGCGCGGCGGCTCGTACAACAACGGCCTGATCCAGCCGTTCGTCAATTACAATTTCGAGGGCGGCTTCTACCTCACCAGCGCGCCGATCGCCACCGTCGACTGGAAGGCCGACAGCGGCGATCAGTGGACGGTGCCGTTGGGCGGCGGCGTCGGCAAGATCTTCCACTTGGGCAAGCTGCCGGTGAACACGCAGATTTCCGCCTATTACAACGTGGTGCGGCCCGACGACGGACCGAACTGGCAGATTCGGGCGCAGGTGCAGTTCATGTTCCCGAAGTGAATTCGGAATAGCATTGCGTCGCCGCGCGATCGTAGGCGCCACGCAACAAGGCAAGTAAGATTATCGACCGGCCGCGGGCCGGGACCTTTCTGGACCTACGCGACATCATGAAACCACGCATATTGCTCACCTCCTTGGCACTTGCCGCCATCGTGACGCCGGGCCTCTGCCCGATCGCCTACGCGCAATCGCCCACCGCCGCCGTGGCACCTGCCGCGCGAGCGGCGACGGCACAGCAGCTTCCCGCCGATCCATGGCCGCGCGTGGTGGATCTCAAGAACGGCCAGGTCCTCGTCTATCAGCCGCAGGTCAGCAAGTGGGAAGGCAACCGGATCGACTTCCGGTCGGCGCTCGCGATCAAGCCGACGAACGCCAAGGAAGAGACGTTCGGCGTGATCTTCGCCAACGCGCGCACGCAGGTGGACAAGGTCGCCCGCACCGTCGTCTTCGAGGACATGAAGATCACGAAGGCCGACTTTCCGACGCTGCCCGATCACGGTGCCGCCTACACCGCCGAGCTGCAGCAGGAATTCGCCAAGAGCGTCAAGTCGATCGCGCTCGATCGCCTCCAGGCGTCGCTGGCGCTCGCGGGCATCAAGCCGCCGACGGTGCCGGTGCAGAACAATCCGCCGCAGGTGATCGTCAGCTATTCGCCCGCGATCCTGGTGCCCATCGACGGTGCGCCCGTGATCAAGCCGGTACCCGGACATTCCCGGGCGAATCGCGTCATCAACACGCGCGCGCTGATCCTGCAGGGCGGCCTCGGCGACAATTTCTATATCCACGTCTACGATGGCTGGCTCCAGTCGAGCTCGCTTTCCGGTCCGTGGACGCAGTCTTCGCCGGGCCCGTTCATGGCCAGCGCGATGAATGACATCGCCGCCGAGCTGTCGAAGAAGGGCGTCGTCGATCTGCTGGACGGCGGGGCGAAAGCCAATCCCAAACCCTCGCTTGCGAACGGCGTGCCCGCGATCTACACGTCGCAGGTTCCCACCGAGCTGATCGTGTTCAAGGGCCAGCCCGATTTCGTGCCGATCGTCGGCACGCAGCTGCTGTGGGCGTCGAACACGACGAGCGACGTGCTGATCGACACGGCGAACAACAACTATTACGTGCTGATGTCCGGGCGCTGGTTCCGGTCCGCCGCGCATCGGCGGGCCGTGGACCTTCGTGGCCAGCGACGCGTTGCCGGCCGATTTCGCGCAAGATCCCGCCGCATTCGCTCGCCGGCGCAATTCTGCCGACGGTCGCCGGCACGCCGCAGGCGCAGGAAGCGGTGATCGAGAACTCGATTCCGCAGACGGCGACGGTGCCGCTCAAGAACGGGCCGACGTTCACACCGAGCTTCGACGGGCCGCCGCAGTACGCGGCGATTCCCGGCACGCCATTGAGCTATGTGGTCAACTCGTCCGAGCCGATGATCCAGGTGGCGCCCAATTCGTACTATGCGGTCGTCGCCGGCGTCTGGTTCACCGCCACGCAGCTGACGGGCCCCTGGGTGATCGCGACGTCGGTGCCCTCGGTGATCTACACGATTCCGCCGTCGTCGCCGATCTATTACGTGACGTACGTGCGGATCTACGAGGCGACGCCGCAATACGTGTACGTCGGCTACACGCCCGGCTATCTCGGGACGGTGGTCTCGCCCTACGGAACGATCGTCTACGGCACCGGCTATGCGTACGCGCCGTGGATCGGAACCGTCTGGTATCCGCCGCCGTATACGTACGGGGTCGCGGCCTATCCGGTCTACAACCCGTGGGTCGGCTACACGTACGGATTCGCGATGGGTCTCGCCACTGCGGCATGGCTGGAGCCGTACTGGGGCGGCGCGTGGTATGCCCCCGCCTACTGGGGCGGTTATCCCTGCTGCGCCACCGCGAGCGCGAACGTCTATGGCCATTGGGGCAACGCGACGTATTCGGGTACGCGCAGCTGGTACGCGGGCGGCGGGCGTCGCGGGAACGACGTTCTCCGGTTCCTACGCCACGGCGCGTGGCACGACCGGCGACATCAACGCGGGGCGCCAGTACAACGCGTGGACGGGCAATGCATCGCGCGGCTACGACCGGACGTTCAACACGGCGGCCGGTGCGTCGGGCAATGTGGCGCGCGGCAGCAATTACAACGTGTACAGCGGCCAGCGCTCGACCGGGTCGGCCGTGTCGGCCACCGGCGCCGGCGGCAGCACCTACAACCGCGCCGGCGCGACGACCGCGGGGCCGGAGGGCGACGCGCACGTCGGCGGCGGCTCGACCTACAACGCCAAGACCGGCAATACCAACACCTGGGCGACCGCGAGTGTCGGCAACAACCATTACGCCGACGTCAACGGCAACGTGTACAAGAACACCGGCGACGGCTGGCAGCAGCACTCATCGAGCGGGTGGTCGGGTGCATCGGGCGACACGTCGTGGGCCGACAAGGAGTCGCAGGCGCGCAGCTCAGGCGGCGACCGGTTTGGCGGGTTCAGCGAGGCGAGCCCAATGCAACGCTACGGCGGCGGCGATGGCGGATTCGGGGGCGGTGATCGCTTCGGTGGCGGTGGTGGATTCGGTGGATTCGGCGGCGGTGATCGATTCGGCGGTGGCGGATTCGGCGGTGGGGGCGGTTGGGGTGGCCGGTTCGGCGGTGGCGGCGGATTCCGCGGCGGCGGTTTCGGCGGACGCCGCTGATCGATCGGGATCGCGGGCGTACGCCAGCAAGATGCCCAGATAGCGACGTAAGGAGAGTTTCCGATGACCCACCGTCTCGCGGTACTCGATCTCGCGTTCTTCCTCCTGGAGACGGCTGAGCGGCCGATGAACGTAGGGCCGCTGATCGTGCTGAGGCCGCCGCCGCAGCGTGGGAAACGTCCGTTTGCAGACGTGCTCTACGAGCGAATGATGCGCCGTCCGGTGGGTGCTCCGTTCAATCTGCAAGTTCACGGTGACGTCGCCCACGTCACTGCCCTCGCTCGTCCCCGATGAGGCGTTCGACCTCACGCACCATGTGCACCGGATAACGCTGCCGGCGCCCGGAACGACGGAAGTGCTGTACGCGAAAATCTGCGAGTTGCATCCGGCGCTCCTCGATCGGTCACGCCCGCTGTGGGACTTCTACCTGATCGACGGGCTCGAGAACGGGTGCGTCGCGCTGTACGCGCGCATGCATCACGGCATCGTCGACGGTGTCGGGTTCATGAAGATCCTTGCGCAATGGTTTTCCGCGTCGCCGAAGGACCGGGTCGTACGGGCCATGTGGGAGGGCGTCAAAGGCGCCACGTCGGCCCGGCGAGAGCAGCATCCTCTGGTGCGCCGCGCCGGCAAGCTGTGGCGGATGGGCGCCGCGGGTGCGCGCACGTTGGTGTCGTTCTATCAGTTGCTGTGGCAGCAGGGCATGGCGACGCTCGGGTCCGGGACGGGCGTCCCGCTGCCGTTCGTCGCAACTCCCGGCGTGCTAAGGGCGGCGCCATCGGCGCACCGCTCGTTCGCGCATTGCACGCTTTCGCTCGGCGAGATCAAGGTGTTGGGAAAGCGGCGCGACGCGACGGTCAACGACATGCTGCTCACGATGCTCGACATGGCGGTCATTCGCTACCTCGAGGACAAGGGCCAGGCCCCGGGCACTCCGCTAGTGGCGGACATGCCGGTCGCCCTCGGCGGCGGCCCGGGCGGCAATCGGATCGCGCTGGTGCAGATTCCGCTGGGCGCGCCGGATCTCGATCCCGTCGCGCGGCTCGACGCCATCAAGGCGAAGACGCAGATGGTGAAAGGCCAACTCCATGGTGGAACGGCCGACGGCGCGATGCTGCACTCGGTCATCGCCCACGGCTTGCCGAGCCTGTTCGAGGGGCTGGGGATGCGCGATGCGCCGCTGCTCGCCAATCTGGTCGTGTCGAACCCTGTCGGATTCACCGAGAAGCGCTACCTGATGGGTGCCGAAATCGAGCTCGCGCTGCCAGTCTCGGTGGTCGCGCCGGGACAGGTGCTGAACATCACCGGAGTGAACTACGTCGATCGCTATCAGATCGCGTTCATCGCCATCGCCGAGGCTGTCCCCGACATCGAACTGCTGGCGAAATACACCGAGGAAGCCTTGGCGACGCTTGCGGCGAGCCTTCGCGGCGAAGCCGAGGAAGCGTGCGCGTCCGGGCAGGAAGTCGCCGTCGCGACCGGGCGGCCAGGTACGTGGACCATCAGGCAGCCACGCACGTTCAAGGCGCGCGGCGTAGTGCTTGCGGCCGGTGTGCTCGGGACAACCCGTGAGCGTGTACGCTGAGCCACGCTCAGACGGCGTGACGTTGGCGCAGGTGTGAGAAAGTAAAAGCATGGGAATCATGACGGGAGCACCGGTGCCGCCGCTCAATCGGTTCGAAACCCACGAGGTCGACAACCAGCCGCCCGCGCTCGACGGCTACAGCCTGTACGCCGTCAACCGCGGGCTGCAGGAAGCGCTCGCGCGTGAAGGCGCCGGATGGGCGCACGGCGAGCTGACGACGCTCGGCACGGAGCTCGGCACCGCGGAATGGATCAAGCGCGGCGACGACGCGAATCGCAGTCCACCCGCCTTCAAGCCGTTCGACCGCTTCGGCCACCGCCGCGACGAATTCGAGTTCCACCCGGCGTGGCACGAGTGCATGCGCTGGCTGAAGCACAACGGGGTCGATACCGGCGCGTGGGCCGATCCGAGGCCGGGTTCACACGTACGTCGTGCGGCGCTGTTCCAGTTGTTTGCCGAGGTCGAGTGCGGAAGCCTCTGCCCCATCACGATGACCTACGGCGCGGTTCCGCCCGTCTCGCGCGTGCCCGAGCTGGCCCGAACCTGGCTGCCGCTGCTGCTCTCGCGCGAGTACGACCCGCGCTCGCTGCCGGCCACGCAGAAGCGAGGGGTCACGATGGGGATGGGCATGACCGAGAAGCAGGGCGGTTCGGACGTGCGCGCGAACACGACGCGCGCCGAGCCCGCCGGCGATGGTTGGCACAGCCTGATCGGTCACAAATGGTTCTTCTCCGCATCGATGGGCGATGCGTTTCTGGTCACCGCGCAGACTCCGCTGGGCCTCACGTGTTTCTTCGTGCCGCGCATTCTCGAGGATGGCACGCGCAATGCGATCCACCTGCAGCGCGCGAAGGACAAGCTCGGTGACCGGTCGAATGCCGGCGCCGAAGTCGAGCTGCGCGGTGCGCTCGGGCGCGTCGTCGGCGAGGAGGGCCGCGGCGTCCCCACGGTCATCGAGATGGCGACCTACACCCGACTCGACTGCGCGAACGGCTCGGCAGGCCTGATGCGACAGGCGTTGTCGCAGGCCCTGCACCATGCGAGCCATCGCAAGGCGTTCGGCGCGCGTCTCGTCGACCAGCCGCTGATGCGCAACGTGCTGGCCGACATGGCGCTCGAAGCCGAGGCGCACACGGCGCTGGCGATGCGCGTGGCCGGCACCTTCGACCGGCAACACGACGAGCGCGAGAACGAGCTTCGCCGTCTCGTCACGCCCGTGGCGAAATACTGGATCTGCAAGCGCTGTCCGCCGTTCGTCTTCGAGGCGATGGAAGTCCTCGGCGGCAACGGTTACGTCGAGGAAGGGCCGATGCCGCGGCTGTACCGCCAGGCGCCGCTCAATTCGATCTGGGAAGGCGCCGGCAACGTCATGTGCCTCGACGTCCTGCGGGCGCTGCGCAAGCATCCGCGGGCGGCCGAGGCGCTGCAAGCGGAAATCGCGCCCGCCCTGGGCCGGAGTCCCACGCTGACCCGATTCGTCGAACGGTTGCAGCGCGACCTAGCGCGGCACGAAGGGCCAGGAAGCCGATTCGCGTCGGCTGGTGGAGCGCATCGCGCTCGCATTGCAGGCCGTGATCCTGTTGCAGCACGCACCGGAGGAAATCGCACAGGCCTTTTGCGCGAGCCGCCTCGAGGGCGATTGGGGGCATGCCTTCGGCACGCTTCCGGCCGGCACTGATGTTGGCGCGATTCTCGCCCGTGCATGGCCTCAGTAGACTGATTTGCCGCTTGATGGGGAGCGATACGAGCGTGCCGGGGCGCTTGGCGTCGCCTACAATGCGCGGTCCGAACTTCGCGGCTGACGCATCCCATGAGTAAGAAGCGGAGGACCGGCTCCGGCGCTCACTCGCCGCAAGCGGGAGACGCCTGCCCGGCAAACGGTCCTGACGCCGCCCCCCGCGCCGCCATCGTCGCATGAACCGCGATCGCGCAGGCCGAGCTTCGCCAGCATGGATTGTCGGGGTGGGCGTACTCGCCGCTGTCATCATCGGCGCCGTCATGTTCTGGACCGGGCGCGGCCATTCACCCGCAGCCGTGGCCACCGATCCGCGAAGCGGTGCAGCCGCGACTTCCATTGCCGAGCATGTGGGCGGGAAGATCTGCGCGGAATGCCATGCGAAGCAATTCGATGCGTGGCGTGGATCCGACCACGATCTGCGCGATGCAGGTTGCCGACGAAAAGTCGGTGCTCGGCAATTTCGCCGATGCGCGCTTCACGTACGCGGGAACGACGTCGCGCTTCTTCCGGCGCGACGGCAAGTTCTACGTCAACACGGACGGACCGGACGGGAAGCTCGCCGACTACGAGATCAAGTACACGTTCGGGGTGCGCCCGCTGCAGCAGTACCTCGTCGAGTTCCCGGGCGGGCGCCTGCAGCCGCTCTCCATCGCCTGGGATTCGCGGCCGAAGGAAAACGGCGGCCAGCGCTGGTTCCATCTTTATCCCGGGCAGAACATCAAGGCCGGCGATCCGCTGCACTGGACGGGCTCGCTGCAGAACTGGAACTTCCAGTGCGCCGAGTGCCACTCGACCAATCTGCGCAAGAACTTCGACGTCGCGACCGACTCCTTCAAGACTGCGTGGTCGGAGCTCGACGTCTCCTGCGAAGCCTGCCATGGCCCCGGTTCGAGTCACGTGGCCTGGGCGCGCAAGCAGGGCGATTGGCAAGCGCTCGCAACGACCAAGGGCCTGGCGCTGGCGCTCGACGAGCGCAAGGGTGTGTCATGGCATCCGGTGGCGGAAACGGGCAATGCGCAACGCAGTTCACCCCGATCGTCGGCACGCGAAGTCGAGATGTGCGCGCGCTGTCACGGCCGGGCGAGCCGCATTTCCGACGACTATGTGCACGGCGCCTCGCCACTCGATTCGCACCGGCTCGCGCTGCTGGAGGAGGGCCTGTACTGGAACGACGGCCAGATGCGCGACGAGGTGTACAACTGGGGCTCGTTCGTGCAGAGCAAGATGTACGCGAACGGCGTCACCTGCTCCGACTGCCACGATCCCCATTCGCTCGCGTTGAGAGCGTCCGGCAACGCGGTTTGTGCGCAATGCCACCAGGCGGCGAAGTACGACGCAACGACCCACACGCATCATCCGAGCGGCACGACGGGGGCGGCATGCACCGCCTGCCACATGCCGACGACGACCTACATGGTCGTCGACCCGCGCCACGATCATTCGATGCGCATCCCGCGCCCCGATCTTTCGGCGAAGCTCGGTACGCCGAACGCCTGCAACGGCTGCCACGCGAAGCAGTCCGCGCAATGGGCGGCCGACGCGATCGTTCGCTGGACCGGCAAGCCACCCGCAGGTTACCAGCGGTTCGCCGAAGCACTTGCCGCGGGTACAAGCGGTGCGCCGGGCGCGCGCGGCGCGCTCCTCGCGCTCATCGACGACAAGGAGCAGCCGGCGATCGTTCGCGCCAGCGCGATCGCACGATTCGCGCGCTGGATGACGCCGGCGACCGTTCCGGCCGTCACGCGCGCGCTCAACGATCCGGACGCCGTCGTTCGGCTCGCCGCGGTCGAAGCCCTGAGCGGCGCCGAGCCCGCGTTGCGGGAACGCTATCTGCCGCGCATGCTGACCGATCCGGTGCGCGCGGTCCGGATCGAGGCGGCACATGCGCTCGCGGGTCCGACCGAGGGCCGCCTGTCGAGCAGCGATCGCGCGGCATTCGACAGGGCGCTGGGCGAGTACGTGGCAGTGCAGACCTTCAACGCCGACCGGCCAGAGGGGCGGACCAATCTCGGAAATCTGTACGCGATTCGCGGCGACGCGGAACGCGCGATCACCGAGTATCGCAAGGCGCTGGAGATCGATCCGACGTTCGTGGGCGCGTACGTGAATCTCGCCGATCTGTACCGTGCGCGCGGCGCCGACGGGGAAGCGCAAGCGATCCTGCGGCAGGGGCTCGCGCGCGATCCAAAGGCGGCGGCGCTGCATTACGCGCTCGGACTCACGCTCGTCCGGCAGAAACAGACCGCCGATGCGCTGAAGGAACTGGCCGAAGCAGTGCGGCTCGATCCAGCCAATGCCCGCTATGCGTACGTCTACGCGGTGGGACTCAACGACAGTGGCCGACCGGCCGAGGCGCTGAAGGTGCTCGAAGCGGCGCGCAAGCGGAATCCGTTCGATCGCGAAGTCCTGTCCGCACTCGCGCTCTACGCATCGCGCGCCGGCAACCGCGACGCCGCGTTGGGCTACGCGAAGCAATTGCAGGAGTTGGATCCCGAGAACCCGGAATTCGCGCGTCTCGTGACGATGATCGCGAATGCGCCGGGGAAGTAGCCGCTCTCCGCGAGGCCGCCGGGTGGAGCGCTTCGACGCCGCGTCGTCCTGCACTGCACTTCCCGACTGCCTGCCCCGTGTGTCGCCGACGGTGACCTTGGCCGCGGCTGTGGTAGGGTTGATTTTCCGAACCGTCGTCACCCCGGAGTCCAACGTGAACCTCGAAAAAGTCATCTTCGGATTCTTCATCATCTTCGCCTGCACGCTCAATTTCGGCTTTTTCATCGGCGACCTGGAGCGGCCGGAGCTCCACCACCCGACGGAGCTGTTCGCGGCGGTGGTCGTGAACCTGATCGCCACGGTGCTCAAGTTCGGCGACCGCACGCAGCTCGGCGCCACCCACCTCGCCACCAGTCTCGTCGCGTCGTTCCAGCTGCTGGCGGCGTCGATGGTCTGGGTCTGGCGGCTCTACGTCACCGGCGCTCCGGTGGACGGCGAGATCATCTCCGTGATCGTCTCGCTGTCGGGAGGCGCGCTCCTCGCCAATCTGTTCTCGGTGATCCTGCTGCTGGGCGAGACGTTGCGCCAGGGACGCTAGCCGCGCACTGCCGATAGCCGCCGCAATGAGCGACGTGCTCTTCCTCGTCCTGCGGCGGTTGCGTGCGCCGCTGATCACGCTCATCGCCGTCTACGCGATATCGGTCGGCGGCCTGGCGCTGCTCCCCGGCGTCGATGCCGACGGCAATCCGGGCCGGATGAGCATCTTCCACGCGTTCTACGTGATGAGCTACACCGCGACGACCATCGGCTTCGGCGAGGTACCGCATCCCTTCAACGACACCCAGAGACTGTGGGTCACCTTCGCCATCTACCTGTCGGTGATCGGCTGGGCGTATACGCTGGGCTCGGTGATCGCGCTCCTGAACGATCCGACGTTTCGCAGGCTGCTCGCGCGGGGCATGTTCATCTGGCGGGTGCGCGGCATTGCGGAGCCGTTCTACATTGTGTGCGGATACGGACAAAGCGGGGCTGGGCTGGCGCGCTCGCTCGACGGGCTCGGCAATCGCCTGGTCATCATCGAGCCGCAACCGGAGCGCGTGGCGCGAGTCGCCATCCAGGACTACGCGACGCCGCCGTTGACGCTGACCGCGGATGCCCGACTCGCCGACGTGCTCGAAGACGCCGGCATAGCCAGTCCGCATTGCCAGGGACTGGTCGCGCTGGCCGGGGAGGACGCGGTGAACCAGGCGATCGCGATCGGTGCGCGTCTGCTCAATCCGTCGATCCAGATCGTCGCTCGGGCCAAGTCCCACGTGGCCAAGGTCAATCTGGAATCGTTCGGGGGCGTCGAGGTCGTCAATCCGTTCGAGACGTTCGCCTCCAACCTCGACATCAGCTTGCGCAACCCCGAGGTCCTGCAGATCGAGGAGTGGCTGACGGGCACGCCGGGCTCGGCCTGCCCTGCGCGCATCCAGCCCCCGCGCGGACTATGGGTGCTGGTCGGATACGGACGCTTCGGCCGCGCGATCGCCGAAGTGCTCGACCGCGAGGGCATCGAGTGGAAGGCGTTCGACCCGGCGCAGGAGCATGATCACGATCGGCATTTGCTCCACGGCGATTACACCGAGAACATCCTGCGCGATGCGGGAATCGCCAACGCCGACGTGCTGGTTGCGGGGGCGGACGTCGACGCGGTCAACCTCGGGGTGACCACGCTCGCGCGCCGGGTCAAGCCGAACATCTTCGTCGTGATCCGCCAGAACCACGTGCAGGACCGCGCGCTGGTCGAAGCTGCCCACGCCGACGTCACGTTCGTGCAATCGGACCTGATGGTGCACGAGTGCCTGCAGCTCCTGAAGACGCCGATGCTGGGCCGCTTCATTGCCCGGCTTCGGGAAGCCGAACCCGTGGTCGCGGCTGTCACCATCAAGCGCGTGCTCGACGAGGTCGGCGAAGGGGCGCCGAGCGCGTGGAGGTTCGAGTGCGATGTGATGCAGGCGGGGATGTTCGCCGCTTTCTTCCAGCATCGCGACGGAGCGTTCCGGATCGCTGACCTCCTGGCCGACCCGACCGACCCGCAGGTGCGCATGCGCGCCGCGGCGCTGATGCTGGAGCGCAAGGGCGAGGTCCAGCTGCTGCCCACGGTCGACACGTCATTGAAGGCCGGCGATCGGATCCTGTTCGTGGGCGACGACTCGGCGCGCCGCCTGCAAAGTCGTTACCTGATCGAACCGGGCACGGTCTCCTGGGTGCTGTCGGGGAAGGAGCCGCCGCGCGGAGCGATTTTCCGCTGGTGGCAGCGGCGCGCACGCGGGGCGCAATGAGCCGCATGTTGTTCGCCATGCAATCCGCAGCGCGTTCGATGTCGCCTTCGTCACCCGCCAGTCGCCGTGCGTTCGTCTGTTCGCTGGCGGCGCTTGGGGCGAGCATCGCGTGCCGGCCACTGGCCGGGGCGACCAAGCCTGGTCCGATCCTTACCCGCGCGATCCCTTCGAGTGGCGAAGCCTTGCCCGTGGTTGGACTGGGTAGTTGGATCACGTTCAACGTGGGAAACGATCGCGTCGCCCGCGATGCCTGTGCCGAGGTGATGCGCAATTTCTTCGACGCCGGCGGCCGGCTGATCGATTCCTCGCCGATGTACGGCTCTTCGCAGGAGGTCATCGGGTATGGCCTTCGCAAGGTCGGCATGCCGTCGCGCCTGTTCTCGGCCGACAAGGTGTGGATCGCCTCCGGTTCACGTGGCCCGGCGCAGATCGAGAAATCCCGCCAGCTCTGGAACGTCGCGCGCTTCGATCTCCTGCAGGTCCACAATCTGCTGTACTGGCAGGAGCACCTGCCGACGCTCTTCGCGCTGAAGAGCGCCGGGAAGCTGCGCTATGTCGGCATCACGACTTCGGAGGGCCGCCGTCACGCCGAAATCGTGCGGATCATGCAGAGTCAGCCGCTCGACTTCGTCCAGGTCACCTACAACGTGCTCGATCGCGAAGTCGAAGAGCGCATCCTGCCGCTCGCTGCCGAACGCGGCATTGCCGTCATAGTCAACCGTCCGTTCCGGGAGGGCGCGCTGATCCGGCAGGTCCAGCGCCATTCGCTTCCGGGCTGGGCGAGCGAGATCGACTGCGCGAACTGGGCGCAGTTCATCCTCAAGTTCATCGTTTCGCATCCGGCGGTCACCTGCGCCATTCCCGCGACCAGCAGCACCGCGCACGTTCGCGAGAATATGGGCGCGGCCTATGGCCGCCTCCCGGACGAGGTGATGCGGCACCGCATGGCCGCCTACGTCGAGCAGCTCTGATGTCCGAGTGGTGGACCTACACGCTGTCCGACTTCCTGCTCTTCGCGCCGCGCACCTATTACCGTCTGTTCGAGCTCTACAACATCGACATCTGGCCGATGCAGGTCGCGTCACTGGTGCTCGGCGTCGCGATCCTCGTGCTGGCGCGCGGAGATAAAGCGTGGCGCGGGCGTGCGGTGGCCGCGATCCTCGCGGCATGCTGGCTGTGGGTCGGGTGGGCGTTTCACATCCAGCGCTACGCGACGATCAATTGGGTTGCTCCCTGGTTCGGAGCAGCCTTTGTCATCGAGGCATCGCTGCTGCTGGGAATGGGCGCGTTGCACGACGGCTTTCGGTTTCGGCCGGCCGGGGATCCCGTACGCCGCGCCGGCCTGTGCGTTCTTCTCTTCGCGCTTGTCGCCCAGCCGCTGATCGGCCCGCTCGTCGGCCGCGATTGGCGGCAGGCCGAGATTTTCGCGATCGCACCCGATCCCACGGTGGTTGCGACCATCGGGGTCTTGCTGCTTGTTGCGAACCGGGGCGTGTGGCCGCTCCTGGTCATTCCCTTGCTCTGGTGCGCCGTCGGCGGAGCTTTGCTCTGGACGATGGACGCGCCCGACGCTGTCGTCATGCCGCTCGTTGCGCTCTTGGGGCTGCTGATCGTCGTCCGTAAGTCAGAACCGGTCCCACCCGCACGTCTTCACGGGTGATGCGATGTCGCCATCAACCATTCTGCCGCGCGTCCGGCGGGAGCGGGATCCATTCGTGTTCGCCTTCGATCTGGCCCATGCGCTGTGACGTCCAGTCCTGCTTGGCCTGCTCGATGCGCTCTCGGCTCGACGACACGAAATTCCACCAGATGATGCGTCGCCCATCGAGCGGCGCGCCGCCGAGCACGACGTAGCGCGAGCCGTGCGGCGAAACGATGGCCGCTTCGCATCCGGGCGTCAGAAGGGCCATGGTGAACGCCGGAACGTCGACTCCATCTACGGCAAGCGCGTAGTCGACGCTGTAAACGGCGCGCTCGAATGGCGCCGTTCCCGTTGCGGCCGGCAGGATCAGCGTTGCGCCAGGCTGCGCGTCGACATCGACGCACAGCGTTTCCGAGAAAGTCCGGACCGGGGATCGCCGTCCGAACAACGCGCCGATCAGGACGCGGGCGCGAAATCCGGCTTCCGACCACGCGGGAATGGCTTCCTTCGCCGTATGCTCGAACGCGGGCGTGGTTTCCTCGAACGACCGCGGAAGCGCAGCCCAGAGTTGAAGGCCATGCGCGGTGTAGGTTTCGGTACGCCGGTCCGGCGGTTTGCGTTCGGAATGGACGATGCCCCGGCCCGCCGTCATCCAGTTGATCGCGCCGGGCTCGATGCGCTGCACGGTCCCCAGGCTGTCGCGATGCAGCATCGCGCCCTCGAACAGGTATGTCACGGTCGCGAGACCGATATGCGGATGAGGCCGTACATCGTGGTCGTCGCCGGGGCGCGTGGTGACGGGTCCGAAGTGATCGAAGAAAACGAACGGACCGACGCCCTGCCTCGAAGCGGCAGGGAGCATGCGCCGGACGAAAAAACCACCGCCCAGATCGTGATCGCGCGGACGCAAGAGCTGCTCGACCGGCATGAACTCTCCTCGGACATGTGGCCGCGCTGGCGGCACCGATCTTCGTTGTGGCCGGCGCCATCGAATCGAACGCCGGCCGCGAATGCGATGGTACACGCGGCACCGTGGACGCAGGCACTTGCATTGCGGACGTCGACTTCGCGCGTGCATGCCGGGTTGGGCAGGCTCCTGGTGGCAACGCGGTCTTGCCCGGGGGACGGACGGGCGTCTGGTAGAATTCCCATATTGTGAGCGGAGCGAGCGATCCGGGATGCCGACGTCTTGGTCGGCCCCTTAAGCTCCCGACGCGGAACTCCAGGCGTTCCCGGCGGAGCGTCCGGTGCGATATCCTGATCCGATGCGGCGCCCGTAGCTCATCCGGATAGAGCACCGGCCTTCTAAGCCGGCGGTAACAGGTTCGAGTCCTGTCGGGCGCGCCAGGTTGGCAATGCGTGACGAGCGAGCGGTCTCAGCCCGTCGAGACTGCGGCCGTTCGGCGCGAGCAAGACCGGTGGTGGCTGTAGCTCAGCTGGTAGAGTCCCGGATTGTGATTCCGGTTGTCGTGGGTTCGAATCCCATCAGCCACCCCATTCATTTGTAACAGGATTTCGTCCTCTTCATCATCCGCAATCCGGACGTCGTGTGTCCGGTTTTGTGCCTGGTCGATTTCTATATCTTGTGGTTTGGCGAGGCCGCTGTTGCCTGCGTACGGCGCAAGATGTCCCGGCGCGAGATGCGCATAACGCAGCACCATCTTCAGGTCGCGCCAGCCACCGAGCCCCTGCAGCACCGCGAGCGGAGTGCCGTTCTGCACATGCCAACTCGCCCACGTGTGGCGCAGATCGTGCCAATGGAAGTCGCCGAGCTTCGCCGCTTTGCAGGCATTGAGCCATGCCACCTGTGTCGGTTGCTTGATGGCGCCGCCCCGGTACGGGAACACCCAGCGGCCGTGCGCCCCGAGCTGCCGCTGTAGCACCGCGATCGCAGCGTCCGACAGCGGCACCGCGAGATCGCGCTTGCCCTTCGCCTGGTCGGCGTGGATCCATGCGAGCCGGCGTCCGAGATCGACCTGCGACCATTCGAGGTGCGTGACATTGGACTGCCGTAGCCCTGTAGCGAGCGAGAATTCCGCCATGGCTGCAAGATGACGTGGCAATGCGGCAATGAGCTTTCTCGCCTGTTCTTGCGTGGCCCAGCGGATGCGTTTCTCGGGTTCGTGGCGCTTGGGAATCGGCGGTTTGACCGGAAGCCATCCTTTCTTGAATGCGTGCCCGAGGACGGCCGATACGGCCGCCAGATGACGATTTACCGTCGCCGGCCCGACACCCGTCGCGGCCTTCTTTTTTCCGAGGGCGTCGAGTGCATCACGGTCGATCGCGTTCAGCGATTTGCCCTTCAGCCACTTCGATGCAAAACGGAGCTGGTCTTTGCGATCCGACAAGGTGCGCAGATGCTTGTGCGCCTCCAGCCAGTCTAGGACGGCGGCGTCCCATGTAATGGCAGGACGCTCGCCGAGTCGAGCGTGTCGCCAGAGCTCGGCTTTGAGCCGGTCCGCATACTCTTGCGCTTCGCGCCGGTCGGTCGTGCCAGTGCTTTTTCTAACGCGCCGGGCCTGGTGCCAGAAATCACACCACCAGGCATCGCGCTCGCTCCTTCGGAAGAGCCGCATTCCTTCTCCTCGCGCGCGTAGCGGCCGCGCAGCCATCGAATTACGTCGACGTCAACCAAAACCCAGGCGCGCCCGATCTTGGCCGCCGGCAGCCGCTCGTTGCGAATCATAGCCGACACCGTTTCGGGCGTCGTATTGAGCATCGCAGCAGCTTCCCGAAGGCTGAGGGTATGCATGTCCTGGGGCCTTTGCATGCTGTCAAGTGATCGGCGTGCTCATGCGGTTACCGTCCGAGATACACGGCCGTTATCTGCTCGCGGTTGTGGCCCATCTCGTGGCTGATAGTCTCTCGCGTCTCGCGGTCGATCGCCCTCTGCTGCTTGGCGAGCTGCCTGGACCTCGGGCCGCCGCGGGCCGGGCATGCCCAGCCGGTCAGTTCCTGGTAGCGGGTCTGAGCGTACAAATGCCGATGCCCGTGGAAGGCGTGAATACCGACTCGCCCGCACTCGTAACGGAAGTGCTGCAGGTAGTCGCGGTAGGTGGCGTAACCCGATGCGACCAGGCTCTTGCCCTTGGCCAGCGCCTTGGCTTCATCGAGGAGCTGCCGCTGCTCCGGTGTGCGGATCGGAATCCGTATCTCCCGTCCGCCCTTGTTCCAGGAAGCCTTGAGCACTAGCGTATCGCCCCGATCCGCCCACGCCGGGACGATCTTGATCGAAGCTTCCCGGCGCAGGCCGAAGGCAGCCTGCAAGCGCAGCGACATCCGGACGCAGGGGGTGCGGATGCCCTCGAGCTGTTCCCTGCCAAGCTCCTTTGCTTTGGAGATGTTGGTGACGTACACCCGATCCGGGATGCCATAGGCGGCGTTGGTGCGCTCGACGATGTTGTCCTTGCCGATCTTCTGCGCCAGCCAGCGCAGCTGGCTCATCCGGTTTTTGATGGTTCCCGGGGCGAGCTTCTCGGATAGCCAGCGCGCAACGAGCATCTGCACGTGCCGGGGCTTGAAGCCCTGGGCGCGCAAGCCGCGCACGCCCATCTCATGCAGCTGGTTGGCGACGAGATCGAGGATGTGCGCCCGGTCGGCCTGAGTGGCGTAGCTGCCGTCACGGTTGTGCCGGCAGAGCTCCTTGAAGTCGTGGTTCAGGTCACGCATGGGCGCCTCCTCGGAGTCCGGCACGCGCGAGCGAACCGGAGTGCAGCCATGCCCGCGACTGGTTGCAGTACGGCCGCCCGCCGCACCAGCGCCCGCTTGCCGACCGTCTTTCGTTGCTGCCGCGTGTTTCGTTTCCTGCGCATGCGTCATTTCCTTCGTTCGAGCTGTTCCAGGCGCCGGAGCGCCGTCCTTTGCTGCCGTGGTGAACTCCAGTCAGGTAAGTGTTGCTGCTCGCCTGGAGCGCCGTAGCGGCTCCAGTGGATAGCTGCGAGCACGGGACACCACATCCCGTTGTGTGCGGTTGTTTTGCTGCTCGCCAGCGCCGCACGGCGCTTGTCTTGGCGTCGCGCGGCGTTCCTCGAGGAACGGTCCGCGCGAAAGTCCTTGGCCCAGGACTCAGAGGGCGTCGAAGCAGGCGCGTGGGACGATCCGTGGGGCGGATCAGGTGGCGACCGGCGTTGCGCCGGTGGAAGGGAGGCGTGAGAGTGGCCGGAGAGGCCGTCACGTGGTTTTGAGCGCTGCGTCACGCGATGAAACGCCGCGGAAACGCAGGCAGGCCGCGATGGTGCGCGTACGTCACTAGCGGTGGCCCGCTTTCAAGAAACTTAAATTACATGTCTGATTTGCATGAGTAACTATTTCGCTATGGGTTCGACGGGAATCAGAGCGAAGCCCAATGCGGCGGCGCGGCGGTTGAGGTGATGGATGACGCGCTGCCGATAGCGCTCCTCGTAGTAATCCTGCCCCCGGTCGACGTATTCGGTACCTTGGGTCAGCATGGTGTAGATGAGGCGGGCCAACTTGTGGGCGGTAGCCGTGATGGCCTTGGCTTTATCGAGCCGACCGGAAAGCCGGCGATAGTAGGCGCCGAGGGCAGACTTGCTGCGGCTCAAGGCAAAGGCGGCCATGCGCAGGGCCTGCGCTAGGCGATTCGCCGTGCGCTTGGTGGCCCCCGAGAGCACCTTGCCGCCAGAGATCTTGGTGCCTGGACACAGCCCCAGCCACGACGCGAAGTGCTTGGCGCTCTTGAAGCGGGACAGATCAGGGCCCACTTCCGCGATCACTTTCAGGGCGGTGGCGGTCTCCACACCGTTGATCCGCGTCAGATCGACACCACAGGTACGCAGCAGCGCCGTACGCAGATCAAACTTCATGGGATCGCAACGACGGCCGCGCTTGCGTTCCGGGCCCGCGGCCGCCTCATGCCGGTACAGGCGCTCGAGTTGCCCTTGAATCTGGCGATCGCAGTCGGCGATGACAGCGCTGTAGGTGTCGCACAGAGTCATGGCCTGCTTCAGCGCGAACAAATGCTCGTCACGCCAATTACCCTTGAGCGATTTGGCAATATCGGCTTCGCTGGCGTGGACGCGTTCGTGACGAAGTTTGGCGAGCTTTGCCGGATCGCGTTCGCCCGCGATGATCGCCCGGATGATGTTCTGTCCGGTCAATCCGGTGATGTCGGAGATGACGTTGGTCAGTTGCACGTTCATTTGCGCCAGCGCCTTTTGCATGTGATGCACATGCTGGGACTGGCACTTGATCAGCATGTCGCGTTGCCGCGTGAGGCAACGCAACGCACAGATCTCGTCACGTGGACGGAACGCGCCCGAGAGCAGACCGTAGCTCATCAACTGCTGCAACCACTGACAGTCCAGAACATCGCTCTTGCGACCGGAAACGTTCTTGACGTGTCGCGCATTGACCAGATAAACGACGAAGCCGCGCGACTCCAGCAGTTCGTAGAGAGGAATCCAATACACACCGGTCGATTCCATCGCCACCGTGTCCACTTCGCATGCGCTGAGCCAGTCCGCCAGCGCCTCCAGATCCTCGGTGAAACTCTTGAACTCTCGCACCGGGTCATCCGCTCGGTCCGGCGGCACCGCCACATAGTGGCTCGCCGATCCGATATCGATCCCCGCCGCGTTGGGATACGCCAATTCAAACTCGCGCTTGCGTCTGGCCACAGCATCCTCCATCCTCTTCGTCGGAATGCCGCGCCGGTATGGGTTCGTCGTTGTACTCACTCTTTCAAACGGGATGCCCGCTGTAACGGGCTCACCAATGTCGCTGACGTGACCCAGGACCATGCTAGTAATCGGGCAAGCTACGCACCATTGCGGCTTCGGCCTTCTCCAGCGCGGCATTCCACCCTAGCACTCCGCGCCGCCCCATGTTTCTTCCTAGCGCTCACCCGCACCCGGGCGGGTTGTTGAGCTAGTAACGACGCGCGCTGGGCCAGGGGGATTGGCGCAGCGTGCCGGCCAAAGGGTGCGCGCAGCACGGAGCTGCGGCACACGATCGGCGGCCGGTCGCGCCTATCACAATCGACACCTTGGACGCGCGTGGACGAATGCCCACAGCGAATCCCGATGCCACGACCTCCTACTGCCCGGCGCAAGGCCGGTTGTGGTCGCGCCAGGACAGCACACTTCTGCGATGACGCAGATACTGCCGCAGCGCGACTTCGACTTGACCTCAGGCCCGCAAAGGCCCGCCGGCTTTCAGAGGCAGGACGGCATTGGGCGCCGATCACTCGGCAAAGGGCGACGCGTGAGGAGCGTCATTCCGGCCTGGACGTGGCCAACGTACTGCAACAAACCGAACCGGCGCCGCCCGTCATGGACGGCATGGGGTGCACTGTCGTCCGGGGCGACAACCGCTGTCCACCGAAAAAGGAATACTCCCAACTGCAGTTTTCGAATACCCGGCTACTGGTCGCACGGGCGTTGCTACGCACTGACCGGCCCAGCAGGGGTACTCCCGCTGCATCCTCCAATTCGCAAGATGGCGGACGTTGCGACACATCTGTTGCGCCGCAGGCTTACACCCGACCAATTTGACGGTGCGCAATATCGCGCCGGACAGCGAACGCGATGTCCGAAAAAGCGAAGCCGGTGTCCAGATATGCGCAACGCCGGCCTGCCGGTTGACGGAAAGTGCGGATGCGCGCTGGCAACGGCTGGGTGGTAGCGGTTGAGTCCCAACTTGGCGATGTCCCGCAGACATCTGGTCGTCATGAATTGAAAGGATATGGAAGATGAACACCGACAAGACGGGCAAGATGAAACACTAGGTGGGCAAACACCTGAAGAACCTGCCGGCTGGCTGGAAGTGGGAGAGCAAGGTGCTGACCAAGGACCTCGTTCCGGATACGTGCCTTTCCAATGGCTACATCAAGTTCCTCCGGGACGAGGTGGCCTGCGCCTACAGGCCGTCGGTTTCGACAACAGCGCCAACTATCTTCCCCAAATCCGTTGCGGAAAGGTCCTCCGTTGCAGAAAGGTCTGTGAGCGCTGCATCGAATCCGCGATCGCCGCGGCCGCGTTGGACGCGTCCGACCAACAATGTCGCAGGCGTCACCGTGCGCCGGGAAGCGGACGTTCGCTAATGGCATGAACGGGTCGATGGGCCGACAGGAGATGAAGATGAAAGGGAGAACGAAGCCTGCAAACCCCTTCGGGGCCTTTCGCAAACGCACGATTACCGCCCGGGAATTTGCGCGTGCGCTGGCCTCGATCGCGGTAGATGTGCCGACCCTATACAGGGTTTGGATCAAGCACGAACTGGATCCCGGCTTTCGCGAGGAACTCATGCTCGCCGTGTCCAAGGTCAACGACTGCAAATATTGCAGTTGGGCGCACTACGAGTGGGCCAACCTCGAGGGCATTCCCGCGGAGGAGTTGGCGCAAGTCGAGCAAATCGACCCTGACCACTTCGATCGCAAGAAGTGGCTTGCCATCTCTTACGTGCGCGAACTGGTGGCCGTCCGCTTCGGCCCCGTGTCTCAGGATCTGATGCAGCAGATGCAGGCGCACTACACCGGTCACGAAATCAAGGCAATCACTCTCGTGTCCAAAGTGATGGACGCCGCCAATCTGGGCGCGAACACCTTTGAAGCCATGCGCTCTCGTCTGCGGGGCGCGCCTGCCCAGGGCAGCCGGATTTGCGACGAAGTGATCCTGACTGCGGCATTCTGCTGCGTTGTGCCGCCGATGCTTCTCCTGCTTTCGCTCTCGTCGAAGCGCTCGATACGCGAGATGACGCGCCGCATGATGGACCACACCAAGCACATGGAAGCCGAACAAGGGCGCAGGATCCCGCGCACTAAGCTCACGCAAAGCTGACTTCGACCAAGCCCCCAGCCAGCAGAAGGACTCCAAATGAAGCCGCAGAACAACGATCCGCATACCGCCGCAACGAAATCCGCCATGCGCTCACGGGGCTTCCGCAAACGGACCATCACCCCGCTGGAGTTTGTGGGTGCGGTGGCTTCGATAGCGACCGAGGCGCCCACTCTTCAGAAGATCTGGGTCGATCGCGAGATGGATCCGGGCTTTCGCGAGAAGCTCATGGTTGCCGTGGCCCGGCACAACGATGCCAAGTATTGCAGCTGGGCACACCACGAGTGGGCCGTCATCGAAGGTGTGTCCGAGGAAGAACTCGCGCACATCGAGCATCTGGATCGCACCCATCTCGATCGGAAGACGTCGCTTGCCATAGCGTTCGTGCGCGAACTGGTCGCAACCAACTTTGGTCGCGTGTCGAGAGAACGCATGCAGCAAATGCGGGTCCGCTACAGCGCCGAGGAAATCCGGCAAATCGCGCTGGTGGCCAGGGTCATGGATGCGCTCAACCTGAGCTCGAATACCTTCGATGCCTTCCTCTCGCGCCTGAGCGGAAAGCCCTCGCCGAAGGGCAGGATCGTCCACGAAGCGATTATGTCCGCGATAGTGTCGTGCGCCTTCCCACCGTTGCTCGTGTTTTTCTCGCGCTCGTCGAATCGCTCCATCGACGAGGTGTTGCGCCGGATGATCGATTACATCAGGAAGATGGATGCCCAGCCCGCGTCACGGGAACAAGGGCGCAGGCCACCCGCGCCGCCGCGCAAAAACCCCGAGCAGGCGCGCAAGCAATTCCCTCGCGCGCGCCGCGGCCGCGGTCCACGCCTCGCCCGCGTCGCCCCTGCGGCCTGACGCATGCGACGGAGCGCGACGTTGCGCTCGAGCCGCACCGCTTGCCGAACGGACCAACCTCCCCTACCTAGGGTCGACGCGCGTCCGGCTCAGGAGCTAGCGCCGGGGCGCCCCGCTTGCGTGCTTCCTGGTCATACCAGACCAAACGATTTTGACGCTGCGCAAACTTCGGATGGATCGGGAACCTGATGTCCGAAAAAGCGAAGTCGGTGTCTGGAAGTGCGCATCCCGCACTGGGGCGTTGGCCGACATTAGGTATGCGTGTTGGGAAAGAGTGGGTCGGGCCGGTTGAATCCCATCCCGATAATGTCGGGCGAGTCTTTGGTCTTCATGAATTTGGAGCCGGGCCAGTCGCACGGGGGTGTATGGCATGAAATGAGCCTCTGCCGCGATGCTAACCAACCATGTCCAGGCGACCGGGTCTGGCCTTGAACAAGTCGTCATCACCGCCGGTTCGGTGAGACCCAAGAAGGAATGAATTCATGAGAAAGAAATTGACGGATATGCGCCCGGTAGACGACTTCGTCACCAGGAACACCCCGGGCCTCAAGATCTGGGATGAGCAATGGGGCGGCATGCAGTGCGCCTACCACGTCTTTGCCCCGGGTACTGACTTCACAGACATTCTGAAGGGAAAGGGACTGGAGCACGATCTGTGCCCGGTTGAACACTGGGCTTACGTTTTGAAGGGTTCGGTGCAGATCATTTACCTTGACGGGACCATTGAGAATTGCAGCGCTGGGGAAGCGTGTTTCTGGCCGGCTCCGCACAACTTCAAGTCGAAGGACGGGGCCGAGATCATCCAGTTCAGCGCCGCTGGAGGGTTGGCTGAGACCGGCAAGAGAATGCAGGAGTTTCTCGCGAAACAGATGAAGAAGTAAGTGTGGATGCGCCCGGGCACTGTCGGACTTGGAAGGATCGTGGGGACCGCGGGCAGCGCCAACTACATTCCGTGAATACCGGAGAAACCAGGGGAACGCGGAGAACGGGGAAGGGCCCGTTCTACCGCGCTTCGGTGCGGAGTGGAAAGGAATAGGAGACACTTATGGACACCATTCTCAACATGCTGACGCTCGGGTTCGCCCAGCTCGTCGGCCGGTTGAGCGGGCCGCTGAACTTTCGGCTCGTGGTCATGCCCACGGTCGTCACCGTCCTTGCCTTGCGTGCCGCCTGGACGGATCACCGGGAAGGGCGGCCCGCCTTCCTGGGGCTGCTGATCGAGGATCCGCGCGAGCGGAACCGACTCTTCCAACAAGGGCTCAAGAACATCGGCCGGATCTTCATCGTGGCCGTCGTCCTCGACGTCACGTACCAGCTGATCGTCTTCCGCTGGGTCTACCCCGGAATGGTGCTGGTCGTGGCCGTCCTCTGCGCCATCGTGCCGTACGTCCTCGTCCGGGGGCCCCTCTACCTTCTCGTCCACTACCTTCTTCGCAAGGCCCGCGGGGCGGGTTCATCTCACGTTCAACCGAAACAGGAGAGCAAATGAAACTCAAACCAGGTCCTACTCGTAGAGTCCACGCCAAAAACACGCGAGGCGCAGCGTTCTGCGGACTCGGTGCCTTCGTCGGCGTCGGCAAGACGCAGCGGGCCCACGTCTATACGGCCGCCACGCTTCCAGTCGGCCCGGAAGACCACAAGAAAATCGATCCGGAGAAGCTCGCACGTGAGCTCGAGGTGGACAAGTGCGCGGTCAACAGCGGCCGCTTCTGGATGATGGACGAAGTGGAGTACGCGAGCGGCGATACCGTCGACTTCCATGGCGTCAAGATGAATTGGGCCGGAGACATGACCGGTGCCGAAATGATCGCCCAGTTCCAGAGCGCGTACGTGCCATCGCTCATCCAACGCAACACCAACTGGATCTTCTACGCAGGCAAACCGCTCCATGTGCTGCGTGACCCGAACGGCACGGTATGGGTCCTGCAGGAATACACCAAAGCCGTCGATCCGAGCCTCAATCCGGACAACCTCAATACGGTGGGAAGCAAGCTCAAGAACCTGCCGGCGGGCTGGAAGTTCGAGACCAAGGTGCTCACCGAGAACCTCTCGCTCGACACCGGGCGTGCGGGCGGCTGGGCCGCGATCATTCGCGACGATCTCGGTAACACGTACCAAGGCTGCGGCTACGGCAAGGACGTCAGTGCCAACTACGTGCCGTAACGAAAGACAAGAGGGAGGTTCATCGTGACGCTGAATCGCAATCCGGGGCCGACGGTGGTGGGCAGCGAGCTCCCGAAGATGAAGCAGACCACGCTCGCGCTGTACGTGACGGCCGCGCAGTCTTACGAGATGTGGAAGGCTGCGCCCGACAAGGTGAAGATCATCGACGTGCGCACCCCCGAGGAGTTCGCATTCGTCGGCCACCCCGAAATGGCGTGGAACGTTCCGGTGGCCTTCGTGACCTACGAGAGAAAGGACGGCAAGTTCACGTACGGTCCGAAGATGAACGCGTCGTTCGTTGCGCAGGTCAGGGAGATCGCGCAACCAGGGGACATCCTGCTGGTCACGTGCCGGTCAGGCGGCCGCGGCGCGATGGCCGTCAACCAGCTCGCGGCAGCCGGCTTCACCAACGCGTACAACATCGTCGATGGAATCGAGGGCGACACGGTCGACGATCCCGAGAGCGTGTTTCACGGCAAGAGGATGAAGAACGGCTGGAAGAACTGCGCGCCCTGGGTTTACGACGTGGATCCCGAAACGATCATCATTCAGGAAGGCGCTTCTCAGACGAATCTGGCGCCTCCGTGATGTTGAAGCACTACCCGATTGTGATTGTCTTCGCGATGCTGTTAGCGGCACCGGCGGCGGCGCAGGGGGACGATGCCGCCAGCCTCGCCAAGGCGGCGCAGAACCCGATCGCCGACATGATCAGCGTGCCGTTCCCGAAACACGTCAAGTTCGATACCGGCCCAGGCGAGTGAACGCGAAGGAGTGAATTTGAAATGAACGCGGCGGGCAACGGCAAGGCGCTCGACACGGCCACCACGTTGGCCTTCGAGCGCACGCGCATTGCGTACGAGCGCACGATGATGGCCTGGATCCGCACAGCCACCTCGCTCATCACGTTCGGGTTCTCGGTCTACAAGTTCTTCGAGATCGAGATGAAGACCGCGCCGCCCATCGCGATGCTCCTCGGCCCGCGCGGATTCGGCCTTGCATTGATCGGCATCGGGCTGCTGTCGCTGGTGCTCGGCACGGTCGAGCACGCGCGCGACCTGAGAGCGCTGCGCCGAGCTGTATGCCGACATGCCCCGCTCGATGAGCAAGTTCGTTTCGATCGTGGTCGGGGCGCTCGGGCTCTTTGCGCTCGTCGCCGTCGATCCTGAACGCCTGAATGGCGGCATCCGGGTTCGATGGATGCCGCCGAGCAAGCTCTGCGTAGCCGGAGGTCAGCGATGCTGAACACTCAACCGGAAATACTCGCGTCCGCTGCCAACGAACGCCCCCGACGGATACGGACGAATTCTCCCTCGTGCGGCGGCGGCGCGCTCTTCCGTCTGTGGCGACGCACGCGGCTGTCCGGAGATGCGCTGGAGTTCACGCGCCGGCGCGTGCTGGCGGTGATCGCGATCACGTGGGTGCCGCTGCTGGTGCTGTCGATCCGGAAGGTCACGCCTGGGGAAGCGGCGTCGCGCTCACGTTCCTGCGGGACGTGGAAACGCACGTGCGCCTCCTGATTGCCGCGCCGCTGCTCCTTTACGCGGAAGTCAGGGTCCACCGGGGGATTCCTCCATCGTGCGCGAGTTCGTCCTCAACGGGCTCGTCCCCGACGCCGCGCGGTCGCGCTTCGACGCGGCCATCGCGTCGGCCCTGCGGCTGCGCAACTCGGTCGTGGCCGAGCTGCTGCTGCTCGCCTTCGTGTACGCCGTGGGCGATCCCGTTCGTATGGCGCGACCAGGTCGCGCTCGACGTGAACAGCTGGTACGCGACCGCCTCGGCGGGCCAGCCTGCAGCCGTTCGCTCGCGGGCTGGTGGGCGGCGCTCGTCGCCATGCCGGTGTTCCAGTTCCTGTGCCTGCGCTGGTACTTCCGGATGCTCATCTGGGCGCGCTTCATGTGGCAGGTGTCGCGCATCGACCTCAACCTGGAGCCGCTGCATCCCGACGGCACGGCAGGACTGCATTTCCTCGCGCTGGTCGGAACGCGCGTACCGGCCTGTCCTGCTCGGGCTCGGCACGGTGCTCGCCGGAATGATGGCCAACCGGATCTTCTACACCGGCGCGAAGCTGCTCGACTTCAAGGTGGAAATCGTCGGCACGGTGGCGACTGCTGACGTTCGCCGTGCTCGGGCCGCTGCTCTTCTTCTGCGCAGCAGCTGCGCGCGGCGCGGCGCAGGGGAATGGCGAGCACTACGGACCGCTGGGGCAGCGCTACGCGCGCGAGTTCGACCGCAAGTGGATTCGCGGCGGCGGCCTCCCGCCGACGAGCCGCTGCTCGGCAGCGCCGACATCCAGTCGCTGGCGGATCTGCGCAACGGCTTCCTCGTGGTCGATGGCATGCACGATGGTGCCGTTCTCCATGCGGAACATCATGACGCTGGCGATCGCACGCTGGCTGCCGGTGGCGCCGCTGCTGCTGACGACGTTCTCGGTGGAGGAACTGGTCGATCGCCTGTTGCGGGTGCTCTTCTGAGCTCCGGTCGTTCATCCCGCGCCGGATCGTTGCGGGGGCCAGGAGGTCGCTGCCGCTGCTCCGTCACGCGACTCCGGCATGGCCGTCCGCCAAGCAGGCCTCGGGGCCCGGGACTGCGCATCGCTCGCCACTCGGCCGGCGTCGTGCCGCTCCAGCGGCGAAACGCCCGCGTGAACACGCCGGGCGCGGCGTAGCCGAGCAGAGTCGGAGATCTGGCCGACCTCGATCGCCGAGTATTCCAGCATCTGCCGGGCGATCTCGAAGCGGCTCTCGTCCACGAGTTGCTGGAAGGCGACGCCGAAAGCGTTGAGGCGGCGATTCAGCGTGCGGCTGTGCATCCCGAAGAGCGCGGCGACCTGGTCGGCCTTGGCGTGACCGGTCATGAGCGCCGTGTGCAGCACGCTGCGCACCTGCGCCGGGAAGTCGTCGCCGTGGCGTCGCTCGAGCGATTCGATCTGCCTTTGCAGCAGACGGCGCAACTCGTCGTCGATGCCGGGCAGGCGGTGCTTCAGGATATCCGGCGGGGAACAGCAGCGCGTACTGCTCGGCGTCGAAGCGCAACGGGACCCGGAAGAACCGGCGGAACGGGCCGACATCCGCCGGCCTGCGGTGTGCGAACCAGGCCTCGGTGGGCCTCCAATCGGGACCGCACAGCTCGCGCATGATGTTGTGCAGGGTCGCGACCGCGCCATCCCCGACGTGGTCGATGGCCTCGACCCCCGGTTCGTGGACCTGCCAGGTCAGCATCGCCGATGTTGCCGTCCACCGCCAGGTTCACGGACGCGCCTTGGACGTGAAGATGCAGATGGCGCACGAAGCTGCGCAGCGCCGTTCCCACGTCCGGCGCGTACTTCACCAGCAGGCCCACGAGCCCGAACGTGTGCAGTCCGTTCTGCTGACCGATCGAAGACCGAAATGCGGGCAGCCGGTCCGCGCCGCGCAATGATGTCAATGATCATCGAAACCAGAGCAGGTGTGATCACGTAAAACTGAGCAGGGCCGGATGGGGTTTCAGGGGTTGGTTTGAGGGTTTTCTCCTTGGATTTGCGGTTGGCGGGCGCGGCTTGGTTGCGTTTCTTCAGACGATAGCTGTCGTTGCCGGTTTCGATGATGTCGCAGCGGTGGGTGACCCGGTCGAGCAGTGCCGTGGTCATCTTGGCATCGCCAAACACCTTGACCCACTCCGAGAACGACAGGTTGGTGGTGATGATCAGGCTGGTTTTCTCGTAGAGTTTCGAGATCAGGTGAAACAGCAGCGCGCCGCCGTTGGCGCTGACGGGTAAGTATCCGAGCTCGTCCAACACGACGGCATCCACGTGCGTGAGCCGCTGCGCGAGGCGACCTTGCTTGCCGGCCGCTTTCTCCTGCTCGAGCCGGTTGACCAGATCGACGATGTTGAAGAAGCGCGCGCGCTGATTGAGTCTTGACCGCTTGAATGGCCAGCGCCAGCCCGAGATGGCTTTTGCCGGTGCCGGGCCCGCCGACCAGGACGATGTTGCGGGTCTCCTCGGTGAAGCCGCCCTCGTGCAGCGTGCGGATCTGCTGCTCGTTGACCGGCGACTCGGCGAAGTCGAAGGTGGCGAGCTCGCGATACTCGGGGAACTTGGCCCCGGTCATCTGATAGCGAATCGAGCGTGCGTGGCGCTCGCTATCCTCCGCCGCCAGCAACCGCCCCAGCACGTCGAACGGGGTGCGACTGCGCTTGATGCCCTCGTCGATCACCTCATCGAAGGCCGCCGCCATCCCGTGCAGCTTCAGCGCCTTGAGCTTCAGCAGCATCTCATGGCGTTCCACAGGGCACCTCCACGCGATTCGACACCGCGGCCATCAACATCGGCATCGCGGCGATTGCCGCCACCGCCAGTTTCTTCAGCAGCCGGTCGTAGCGTGCTACGTCGGCCTTGGGTTCCTCCTTGAGTTGCAGTCGCGGTGGCGCCACGACGACTTCGGCCGCCGGCTGCGGCTTGAGCCGGTTCAGCGCATTGAGCACGTAGCTGTCGTTGATGGCGTTGGCCTCCAAGGCCAGTTCACACGCCACGTTGACCGCCTCGATGCCGTCCTCGGTGATGGTGGCGAGAATGGTCACGAACTGGCGATCGCCACCGACCTTGGCGCCCAGGCGATCCCGCATCTCCCGCAGCGCCGGCGGCAGTGCCCAATCCTTGAACGGCGCGCCGTTGCGCAGTGCCCCGGGTTTCTTCTCCAGCGCCGCCACGTAGTGCCAGGGATCGAAGAAGGTGCGATCCCGCTCGAAACTGCGCACATGCTCGCCGACGATCTGGCCCGCGGCCACCGCCACGATCCGCTCGGCGTAGGTGCGCAGCGACACCGTCTTGCCGGCGTAACGGCAATCCACGCTGTAGCGGTTGCGATCAACGTGCACCAGGGCCGTCGAGCTGACCCGGACCTCACGCTCGGCGCAGCCGTCGAACTCGTCCGCCAGCGGCACCAGCAGCGCGCGCTCCGAGGCTTCGAACACTTCCCAGCGGGTGCGCTCGCGCTGCTCGGGGTGCGGGATCGCCTGCGCCAGCTGCACGCAGCGCCGCCTCAGCAGTGCGTTGAGCTCGGCGAGATCCGCGCAACGCAGCCGCGGCGTGAAGATGTTCTCCCGCACATGACCGACCTGGTTCTCGACCTGACCCTTCTCCCACCCGGCCGCCGGCGTGCACGCCACCGGCTCGATCAGGTAATGGCTGGCCATCTGCAGGAACTTGCGGTTGTACTGCCGCGCCTTGCCCGTGAAGATCAGTTCGACCGCGGTCTTGAGGTTGTCGTAGATCCCGCGCTGGCAGCTGCCACCCCACAGGCTGAACGCCCGCCAGTGGGCGTCGAACACCATCTCCTGGGCTTCGCGCAGATACGCCACCGCCAGGAACACCCGCGAGTGACACAAGCGCAAATGCGCCACCTTCACCGGCGTCGGTCGGCCGCCCAGGTCGACCGTCTCGTAGCTCCAGTCGAACTGATACGCCTCCCCCGGCGCGAAGCTCTGCGGGATGAAGACGGTGCCCGGGCTATGCCGGCGCTCCTCGTGCCACGCCTTGACGAACCGTTGCACCGTCGGATACGAGCCGGTGAAACCGTCCTGCACCAGTCCATCATGCAGCCGCTGGGCGGTGCGCTGCTCCTTCCGCGGCCGCTGGCGTCCGCGGCCAGCATCGCCTCCAGCGTCTCCACCCACGCCCCCATCACCGGGGCGCGCTTCGGGCGCTGCTTGTACTTCGGCTGGGTGACCTCGCCGTCCAGGTACTTCGCTATCGTGTTGCGCGACGCCGACAGCCGCCTCGCAATCTCGCTGATGCTGAGCTTGTCCACTCGGTGCCAGCGCCGAATCTTGCCGATCGTTTCCACGCAGATCACTCCAGGTCGCTCCGCAAACTGCGGAGTCTGTCAGGCTGCTCACTTTTACGTGATCAAACAGCCTCAAACCTGCTCAGTATTGCGTGATAACTCACACAACGCCGGGGCAGGCACTTACCATCTACGAGCGCAATGGGACTGCTTAGCCCCGGATCGACGCCGAGGACAAGCTCACCGATTACGTTCCCGCCAGGGCTCGAAAGGGTAATCAGCGCCCTCGCACGCGCCCTCGCTCCAAACCAGCAAGCCATACGCGACGGGCGGCGCGCCGTTCGTGGCGGAAGGGCGGGAAAACCGAATCCGAAGTGGGGGCGCTTCGTTGGGGGGACGCTACGCGTCGGCGTTCATGATGGTTCCCCAGGAACAGTCTGCGGGATCTGGTCACCCGTGCGTTGAGGCGAAGTTCAGCCGCGGCCGTTGTCATGAGGCTACTTCTGCGTGCGACAGAGTTCGATCACGTCTTCCGCCGAAAGATCGAGCCGCTCACCTGCGACGATCATATTGCGGAACGGCTCGATGAGCGTGAAACCGCCACGGTTGTCGAGGGTTCCCCGCCGACGGCGGGACTTCCGGGCAACGAGACCAACTCTGCGGGCTGCACTACGGGCCCGTGCCATGGTGTGCTCCTAATAGAAAGTGCGGTACTAGCCACAGCAAGGCTTGTGAGCCTGGGCTGCCGGCGTCAGTTCGGAGAGTAGGTCGAAAGCAGTGTCGAGCGTTCTGCGGGCCGGTACCTGCCGAAGGTTGTCAGCCAGCCGGATGGCTTCCGAGATCTGCAGTACGTAGCCCAGCCTTTCTGCCCCGGAATGTGTCAATGACTTTGAGACACCTCGTTGTGGAAATTAGTGAGCAACGCGGGTGTCGTGGTCACGTCATTGCGGGTCTCCGTGGGTTGAGGGTGGGGCTGGGGTGGTGGCAGATTGATACCAACGAGCGTGGGCACCGCAGGTGGTGTGGGCAACCGGCCCTTGAAGCGCTCGGGATGGGCGGCGTAGGCCGCGTGCAGGACGCGATGGCGTTGCCTGTCGATCGCCGGTGCTTGGCCGAAGTGCACCATCGCCGGGGTCATGAAGCCGATGCCGGAATGGCGATGCTCGTCGTTGTACCAGCCGAAGAATGCGCGCAGATGCGTGCGGGCGTGGTCGAGTCCCTCGAAGCAAGGCGGGAACTCGGGCCGGTACTTGAGCGTCTTGAACTGGGACTCCGAGAACGGGTTGTCGTTGGACACCCGCGGCCGCGAGTACGAGGCCGCCACGCCAAGATCGACGAGCAACTCGGCGGTGGTCTTGGCGCGCATCGGGCTGCCGCGATCCGAATGCAGGGTCAGGGTGTCGCGAGCGATGCCGTATTTGGCGCAGGTCTCCTCGCGAATTGCCGTTGTCTCATGCGTCTTGTCCGAGAGCCGGATGCGGGAGATCTGCACGTCCGGTTCGATGAGCGGCGACTGGAAACGGAGCCATGGAGCGGCTAGTAGGGCACCGCGAACCGAAAGGCGCGGACACAGAGATGCCACGCCTACCGCCACCGCGCCAGTCGTCGACTCTACCGACTGCAGCAGTTGAAGCGATTCGACCGAGCGGCCGCTGTATTAACGCGCGGCTGCCATCGCACCTGTGAACGGCCGGTGCGGATCGTAGATGCCGTCGCTCAGCGCCGGGGCGCGGTTGACCGTACCCGACCCTGAGCGGTCATCGAGCGTTATGAATACCGGACGTTCAGCGAACTGACTGGGCAGCACTTAATGAACGTAGCACGCCTATGCTCAAGACGGCGTGGCTTTCACTGGATTACCTCGTCCGCGCAGCCGTTGGCTATCCTTTGTGCAGTCCGGGTTGCTATTTCGCAGATCTATACCGGCGCTTGAACCGGGCGCCTGAGGCCGAAATGGCTTATCGAAAAGCATTGCGTATGAGTCAACAAGAACCGGAACGACATTTTTTGCCCCGGCGCCTGGCCGAGCTTCAAGAATAATTTTCGAGCGTTGTCGAAATCGGGCTTCGCCAAACGACTAAGGGTGTAGGACAACAATTATTGCCAAGGAGAATTACCATGAAATTCATGATGCTGATGATCCCCGCTGTTTATCAAGGTGGCAAAAAAGTAGACCCCAACTTCGTACCCGATCGGCAGAAGATGGAAGAGATGGGGCGGTTCAATGATGAGATGGGCAAAGCCCTCCGGATTGAGTCTTTGAACGGACTTCACCCGCAAACCACCGGCGCCCGCGTCTCGTTTGGCCAAGGCAAACCCACCGTGACCGACGGACCTTACATCGAATCGAAAGAAGTGCTCGGCGGTTACTGGATGGTGGAGGCGCCGTCAAAAGAAGAAGTCGTTAAATGGGCGCAGCGTTGCCCGGCCGAACCCGGTGACACGATCGAAATCCGTCAGATTTTCGAGGCGGCGGATTTCGCGATAAAAAAATAGGAGGTGTGCCATGAAATACATCTGCCTAGGTTATATCGAAGATAAATATTTCGGTGGGCCGACGGCATAGCGGTCATCGGCGGCTCTCGAGCGCAGAACTCCGCCGGGGTCGGTCTAGACGATCGCGGCCGCGAGCATCGATCACTTGCATCGTTATATCGAGTTGTTGCCCCAACCCTCAAACCGCAAAAGAAGGAGACGTTATGAACACTAACAATACCTATCTCGCCGTGTTCCTTGGCAGCAAAACCAGTCCGCGACGAGTGGCCTGGGACGCCCTTTCCGAAGGCGATCGCCGTGCGAAGGAACGAGAAGGCATGGCGGCCTGGAAGGCGTGGGTCGAGAAACATCACGCCGCCATTGTCAGCATGGGCGGACCATTAGGGAAAACCAAGAAGGTCACGCAACGTGGAATCGACGATGTGAGCAACGACATGGGCGCTTTCACGGTTGTGCGCGCGGATTCGCACGAGGCCGCCGCCAAGCTATTCGATAAGCATCCGCATTTTTCCATTTTCCCGGGCGATTCTGTCGAGATCATGCCCGTGCTGCCCATTCCAGGCGCTTAGGGGAGGTAGTGCGCGCGGGGTGACCGGGAACCTGGAGCCTGCCTGCGATGCGCGAGTCTGCGCGCTGTCGAGGCAGGTACGAATCTGGCAATTCCGTCCGGCATCACCCTGTTCGCGGCTGGTTCTTCGCGCAAGTCTAGAAGCGATAGCCCATGAAATCCAATACAATTTCGGCACGGTCGTCGAAAGCAAAAGATATACCCCTTCGCTGTACCCTCCGCCGCCGGAGAGTTCATGCTCAATGTCAGGCATCTGGCCGTGTTTCGCGCGGTCGTGAAAACCGGCTCGGTGTCGGCGGCGGCGCGCATCCTGCACATCTCGCAGCCGGCAGCGACCAAGACCTTGCATATGCTGGAAGCGCAAATCGGGCTGCCGCTGTTCCTGCGCATCAAGGGCCGCCTGGTGAGCGCGCCCGAATCCGAAGCGCTGATGACCGAGGTGGAGAGGCTGTTCGGCAACGTCGAAGCAGTCAGGCAGCTGGCGGACGAAATCCGCGAGGGCTTCTCGGTCAGCATCCGAATCGCCACGGTGGCCACGCTCTCAGCCACGCTGGTGGCCAATGTGATCGAGCGCTTTCACCGGCAGCACCCGCGGGTACGCTTCGACATCAAGTCGCTGTCGACCCGGCAGGTCACTGATTACGTCACGAACAATCAAGTCGACGTAGCATCCTCGATGTGCCGGCGACCGGCGTTGACCTCGAGGCCAAGGAATTGTGCGTATCGGAAGTCGGCTGCGTGATGCGGGCCGATCACCCGTTGGCGGCGCGCAGGCGACTGGCGCCGAAGGACATCGCTGCCGAAACACTGATCTCATTCGCCGAGGATACGCTGACCGGCTGGGGGCTGCGCGAGGCGTTCCGTGCGGCCGGACTCCAGAGCCACGTCACGTTCACGGTAAACCACACGCTGTCTGCCTACGCGCTGGTCCAGGCGGGCGTGGGGTTGGGTGTGGTCGATGCGTTTGCGGTGCTGTCCGGCATTTATCCGCAGCTTGTCATCCGCCCATTTCGGCCGTTGATGGAGACGAGGCCGCGCGTCGTGTTCTCGAAAACGCGACCGGTGTCGATGATCACGCGCAAGTTCGTGGCCGAGATGATGGCGGTTATGGCCGAACTTATCGCCAACTCGCATTCGATGTTGAAGCGCGTCTGAGCCGGGTCGTTGCTGCATCGCCCGGACCTCCCAACGACCATGGAAGCTGACGACGACAACCTGACACCGAGCAAGCGCAAGCAGCCGAGCACGTGCGTGAGGTGACCGACGCCATCTATCGTGCCGAATCGCGCCGCGTGTTCGCCACGCTGGTCCGTCTGCTCGGCGACTTCGACCTCGCCGAGGAGGCGCTGCACGACGCTTTCCGAGCGGCGCTCGAGCAATGGCCTCGCGACGGCGTCCCTGCGAATCCGCGCGCGTGGCTCGTATCGGCCGGTCGCTTCAAGGCCATCGACGGCATACGCCGACGCTCGCGGTTCGACTCGATGGAGGATGTTGCCGAGCAAGTGGATGCCGTCATCGATGAGACCGCATCCATGGGACAGCGAAGCCATCGAGGACGATCGGCTGCGGCTCATCTTCACCTGCTGCCATCCGACGCCTTGCACCGGACGCGCAGGTGGCGCTCACGTTGCGCGAAGTCTGCGGCCTCACGACCGAAGAGATCGCGCAGGCCTTTCTCAGCGCCGCGCCCACGCTGGCGCAGCGCATCGTGCGCGCCAAGGCAAAGATCCGCGACGCCCGCATCCCGTATCAGGTGCCGGAGCCCGGCGAACTCGCAGAGCGGCTGGACAGCGTGCTGCGCGTGGTCTATCTCGTATTCAACGAAGGCTACTCCGCGTCTTCGGGTCAGTCGCTGACGCGGGTCGATCTGTCCGGCGAGGCGATACGTCTCGGACGACTGCTCGTCGAATTGCTGCCGGAGCCCGAGGCGATCGGATTGCTGGCACTGATGCTGCTGCAGGAATCGCGGCGCGCCGCGCGCGCCTCGCCGGCGGGCGAGCTGGTCCTGCTCAATGATCAGGACCGCTCGCTCTGGAACCGGGACCAAATCGCGGAGGGATCGGCGCTGGTGACAAGATCGCTCGCGTCGCGGCGCGTCGGTCCCTACACGCTCCAGGCGGCGATCGCGGCGGTCCACGCCGATGCGGTCAGCGCCGACGCCACGGACTGGGACGAGATCGTCGGGCTCTACGACGTTCTGCTCGGCGTCGAGCCGACGCCGGTGGTCGAGCTCAACCGCGCGGTGGCGATCGCGATGCGCGATGGTCCCGCCGCTGGGTCTCGCCCTCATCGAGGCCATCCTTGCCCGCGGCGATTTGAAGGACTACCACCTGGCCCATGCCGCGCGCGCCGACCTGTACCGGCGACTGGGCAAGACCACGCAGGCACGCGCTGCGTACAAGCGCGCGATCGCGCTTGCCCGTCAGGAGCCCGAGCGCCGGTTTCTCGAGCGGCGGCTGGCCGAGTTACCCGACTGAACCACGCTGGGGCGCGACGGATCGAAGAGGGGGCGAGGCCCTTGTCGCATTGATTTGGTCGCGTGTCGATTTCCAGCTTGCCCGTTCGACTAGTTGATGAAGGCCCACTGAATTTCGGGCCCATTCAACGGCAAGCAGGAGCGACCAATGCAAATCGTCATGAGCTGGTTGGGCATATTGCGAAGATTGGGCCAGAAGGCGGGTCCTTATCTCATGTTGGAAATGCTGTTGCCGGGCGGCACGTTGTTGGCGCTGCTGCTTTTCCTGTATCAGCGCAGGAAGCCCGATATCGGAAGGGGCGCCCAGCGGGCCGTCCTTGTCCTGATGCGTACGCTGGCAAGTGTCTTCGAGCAACGCATTTTGGTACCCGCGCCGATAAGAGTGACTGTTCCGGTGTCGAAATCGGGTCCGATCGAACGACTATAGGACGAAGGGAACCACGATGAAGCCCGAAATCGACGTAGAAGCGGGAATCGCTGACAGCCGGACTCGCGAGGCCGCCATCCGTGACCGGGTCGAATCATGCGACCTCGCTGCGCCGGAACAAAGCGGAACGATCAGAGGCGAAACAGCGCGTCACGATACGTGTCACACATCGCTATGGCGTCTCGCCGACGCGCGTGTTCGACGCCTGGCTCGACCCGCAGGTCGCGGGTCAGGTGGTTGTTCGCGACCGCGTCGCAGCCGATGGCGCATGTCGAAATCGACGGACGGGTCGGGCGGTTCGTTCTGCTTCGTCGAACGGCAAGCCGGCGAGACCGCCAGGTACATGGGGAAATACGTGGAGATCATCCCGGACCGCCGCCTGGTATTCACCCTTTCCATGGCGCCACACCCCGAATGTCATCACCCGAGTGGCGGTAGCGATTGCTCCCGTTGCGAAGGGGTGCATGCTCGAGTTGACCCACGAAAACATCCCGCGGGCCGCACGCCGGCTACGTCGAGGGCCGCTGGACCGGCATCCTCTACGGGCTGGGCGTGACGCTCGATTCGGCAACCACAACGTTCCACCACGATCAGGAGTGAGCCATGAAGTACTTGTGCCTCGTGTACCTCGACGAGAAGAAACTGGACACCGTTGCCCGACACGAGTGCAAGGCCTGCGGGGACGCGCTCAAGCAGAGTGGCCACCACATCGCGGCGGAAGCCCTCCAATCCGTTCATACGGCGACGACCGTGCGTGTCCGCAACGGGAAAATGACCGTGACCGACGGGCCCTTTGCCGAGACGAAGGAGCAACTCGCCGGGTTCTACCTGATCGATGCCAGGGACCTGAATGAGGCCATCCAGTTGGCCGCGAAGATCCCGCCGGCGCGAGTGGGCAGCGTCGAGGTGCGGCCGGTCAGGGAATTGTCCGTTTGAAGACGCGATCACGTATTGCGTCAACCTTCGCGAAAAAAAGGTAACGAACCTGTCGAATCCGCCGTCCCTCGATCGACTAGTAAGTAGAGCTGGGTCCTGGCCGGTCGAAACCGTCTGGATGCCCGTCTCCAACCCGAAACCTAACGGAGATCTGAACATGCGATTCATGATGATAGTCAAGCACGCCGAGAACCAGGGTCCGCCGCCGAAGCCGCTGATGGATGCCATTACGAAGCTCGCCGAAGAGGAAGTCAAAGCCGGCACGATGCTCGGGAGCGGCGGGCTCGGGCCAACGGCGCAGGGCGCCCGCGTCCGGCTTTCCGGCGGGAAGGTGACCGTGACCGACGGGCCTTTCACCGAGACCAAGGAGGTTGTCGGCGGCTATGCGCAGTTCGAGTTGAAATCGAAGGAAGAGGCGATCGAATCGGCGGTCCGCTTCATGGAACTGCACAAGAAACACTGGCCGGGTTGGGAGGGCGAGACCGAGGTTCGCCAGATGTTCGATCCGCAAGACTGCGCACCCAAGGGATAGACGCCGCGATCAATCGCGAAACGCCGGCGGGACTACGGCTTGAACGCGCGACACTCGACGACCGCCGGCGCATTCACGGACAAGTTGGTGCACTAGAAATTGCATTGGAAGGTGGGCCGGAGTGCTCTACCGTGTTGCAGCAGATCGCGGCGATCCGTGGGGCTGTAAATGGCCTGATGGCGGAAGTATTGGAGGGGCACCTTCGCGAACATCTCGGAAACGAGGGTGGGCCCCCGAAGCAACGGCAACGTGATTTAGAAGACGTAGTCGCGGCGTTAAGGTCTTATCTCAAGTAGCACGCGCACAGGTGGTTGCGAGCCCGCGCGCGAGGGTCCGCCGGGGCGCACTGAAATCACTATTCGGGCACTCGCCGTAGGTGTCTGCTGTTGGCCGGTCGCCGGCATTGACGCGATTCGACCGAGCGGCCGCTGAATTGCGTACAACAGCCATCGAGGCGTGAAAGGGCTGGTGTAGTTCGTTTAGCCGCCGGCCAGCACCGGCGAGCGGATGAGTGTGAACGACCCGAAGCCGTCGGCCACAGCCCCCCGAACCGGTCATAGAAATCGACTGAAACCGCCATTCAAGTTGCGATAACGAGGCGCCTCAAACTTTTCAGATTGGGTGCCAACATCAGTGGGCACGGATTGCGCCCGCCCGCGGCCCGCCGCTATGGAATCTGTCCGATGCCGGGCCGGGCAGCTTCGACCCCCCGGCCCGCACCGGAGTAACGAATTCGGGCAGCGCCTCACATGGTAACCACCACCGTCGACCGCCCCCCACGCGCGACGCGGGGCAGGCGCATGCCGGGCTTCCGCTGGGCGCGCGACGCGAGCTCGTTGACGCTCGCGAACATCCGCGCGCATGCCCTGCGCCACGCGTTTCGAACACGATGCGGCAGCTGGGCCCAAGTACCGGCGAATCGCCGCGTTGCACGCGCGCGTGGCCGCATGGCATCTTCCGCGACTACCGAGCTCGACGCGTAACGCCGGCCCGATTCAGTCGAACGCCGTATCGCCGCCTGATAGGGGCCGCGGCCTCGAGAGCCACGCTCCGGCCTATTGTATTTCTGTCTCGACAGGCGCAACCTCCCCGATTCAGCGGCAGAGTTCCTCGCCATGCTGAACGCGACGTTCACCGGCAAGGATCCTACGGGCATCCCTGAGCCGGGCGCCCTCGCGCTCGTGCTCGCTAAACTGTTCGGGCTCACTGCCGCCAGGTCAGTAAGTGTTCATCGAGTCAACCCCCTCCACCGCTGGCGCAAGAACGCGGATGGATCCAATCCTGTTCTCAGCGATGCACGCTTCGCGGCGCGAGTTTTCCTCTGTGTTACAGCATGTCCACATTCACCGGGCACGTCCGCGACCGCTTCGGTGAATCGGACAAAGCAACCTCATCGTTTCGCTTGAACCGTCATCCGCAGGAGAGCGCAATGGGAAGCATCTCGGTGCAAATCTTCAAGTCGTATGCCGAAATATCCGCCAATACGAAGTCCGGTTTTTGGGTGTGGAACAATGCTCCGCAAAACTCCGTGTTCACCTTCTCCGCAGTACCTACCGGTGGAGACAACCCACCCAACCAATGGTACGGACTGCAGGTAACGGACGTCGGCTACTATCAAATAAGTGGATTCGAGAACAAGCGCCAAGTCCGATTCAAGGTGAATAATCCAAATGCGTTCAAGGTAACGTATGAAATGCACATGAGTATCGCATCACCATAACGGGGGGATGACAATGAAAGCGATTGTGGTACACGATGCCTCTGGTCGTATCAAGTCAGTTGCGTTTGCTGCTGATAATGCCGGATATGAACCCGAACCTGGAGAGGAGGTTCTTGAAATGGACCCGGCAGATATCGGCTTAGACATGCACCGCGGCGAACTCGACCATGAACGTTTGCGCGAGTACGCAAAGAGGATGGTCGAGGACTTTCGGGTAGCACAAGGGAAAGTAGTTAGGCGTTAGCCGGTACGCGACCGGCGGCCGCGCCGGAAAATCGTCGCAAGAGGACTGATCGCGGTTGCAAGTCGGTCAAGCGTCGTCGACCTCCGGCTGCGCGAAAGCGAGGACGCAGAGTCCAGGTGAAATGCGTCGGCCCGCGATTCATTGCAACCGCGCCGACCCTTTGAGACTACAGCGGCGCGCCGATACGGGCAGCCACCCCGCGGTAGTGTTCGATCACACCACGGAGATCCCGGCGGAACCGATCCTTGTCGAGCTTTTCGCCGGTCCTAGCGCTCCACAGACGGCACCCATCCGCCATTGACCACAGGGACTACGTCGCGCGGCTGAGGTAGTAAGTTGGCTGCATATCCGGCGGCGTCGTGGGATCGCCAGACGCCGGTCGCCTCGTC
>CAWELU010000005.1:0-71005 GCA_963809965.1 uncultured beta proteobacterium | reverse complement strand
ATAAAAGTGCTCGCATCCGCCGCGACCAAGGAAGCCTATGTTGAACTGGTCCCGGAGTTCGAAAAGAGCTCCGGGCATCAGGTCGTGACAACTTGGACTGGCAGCGCGAATATCAAGAAGCAAATAGCGGCCGGAGAAGTCTACGATCTCGTGATAGTCGGAGGCACGGAGATTGACGCGTTCATTCAGCAGGGCAAGGTGGTGCCAGGAAGCCGGGTCGATTTGATGAAATCAGGCGTCGGCGTAGGCGTGCGCGCAGGCGCGCCGAAGCCCGATATCAGCTCAAGCGAGGCGCTGAAAAGGACGTTGCTCTCCGCAAAATCAATCGGCTATTCGACCGGGCCGAGCGGGGACTACATGGTAAGTTTGTTCGAGCGCATGGGCATTGCCGATCAGGTTAAGCCGAAACTGAAACAAGTCCCCTCCGGTGCGCGGATCGGCACTTTCATCACGAGCGGCGAAGCCGAGATTGGGTTTCAGCAGATCAGTGAGCTGATTCACGCTCCGGGCGTCGATTATCTCGGCCCCCTCCCACCGGACGTGCAGAAGATCACGGTGTTTTCGTCTGGGATTCATAGCGGAGCGAAGCAGCCGGAAGCAGCGAAAGAATTGGTGAAATTTCTCACCGCACCACCCGCCGCATCTGTGATCAAGAACCACGGAATGGAGCCCGGCTGAGGTATAGAGCTGGCGGGATCGCACGTCCGCTCGTGGGCCTGGTGCCGCCGAATGGCCGTCGCCCGTATTCGGCAGAAGACAACCCGGATGCGGACGTTGCGATGTGGCAGCTACTCGAGCTGCGACTAAGACCAAGCCGAGCGGTTTCGTCTACTCGGGATAGAACCCTGACGCGACCAGGCCGGGGACGCCGTCAATCTTCACAGCCTTCACAAAGGCCCACTTCTGGGACGGCTGCGTCTGCCCGGGTTTCGGAAACATATAGTCAACCCACCCGGAACCCTGGGTTTCGGCTGTCCGAATGATGGCGTCGTGAAACAGCTTCCCGTTGGCGTCCTTCTGACCGCTGACGTTGGTTCCCTCGCGCGCTGGGAATGCCGGATTCAACAAGACATTGCCCTTCAAATCATAGGCGAACAAATAGGTATCCCCGTGGAACCACTCGGTTCCCTTCATCCTGAACTCGGAGAACGACGCCTTCCCTTTGCCATCGATCAGCACGGCGGCCTTGTTGACCAGCGCTTCAATCTCTTGTGCCTTTGGCGAGGTTGGCGGGAACGACTGAGCGGTTGCCACCGCAGTACCAAGCATACCGACGAGAAGCGCAATTCCGATGAACGTGGCTTTCCTGTTCATAGCACTGCCTCCTCCTCCGCTGACCGAGAGGCAGGTAGCGTACTACGACGAGCGCCAGTGCACTACTACGGGATCTCGCCAGGGCGAGTCGGCTGGCGCACCAGCGGCGAATGCGGCGGGCAGCAAAGCCATCGCGCCGAACCATTCGCCAGGCGCCACCGCGTGTACCCCAATGTCTGATAACGAGGCCTTGGAGCCGATCTGCCGGATGACCGCTCGTGGCCGTGAACCGCCCGTCCCCTCTTCTATTGAATTACCTCGTCCGCGCGTAGCAGCAGAGACTGTGGAATCGTGAGGCCGAGTACCTTCGCGGATGCGAGATTGATGGCAAGTTTGATCTTGGTCGGTTGCTCGACCGGAAGATCTGCGCGGCTTTGTTCCTCTGAGCACTTTGTCGACGTAACGTGCGACGCCTTTGTAGTAGTCCCGGTAACTCAGGCCGTAGCTGATGAGGCCGCCTGCCTCCACGTACTCGCGGAAGCCATAGATTCCCGGGAGGTTCCATTCGTTCGCCAGCGATACGATGCGTTGCATCTCATTTAGAAAGTAAGCATCGACCATCAGGACAAACCCCTCAATACGCCGTTTCTTCATGCTCCCGAATTCGCGATCCAAGTCCGCCGGAGTGTGCGCCTCACTGCGTACGGCATTCAAACGAATGCGCTCCGCAGCCTGTTGGGCTTGGGTCCACCAGTACTCATCGTCGACGCTTTCCGGGTTCGCCACCACAGCAACGGTGCGGATGTTGGGATTTATCGTCGTAATAATCTCGAACCACTTGGGGATCAATTCTTCGAACAGCGTGGACATGCCGGTAACGTTTGCGCCAGGTCGCGCGAGGCTTGCTACAAGCCCGGCTTCTACCGGGTCGCCATTCACTGACATGACCACCGGAATCGTCGTGGTGGCGCCTTTTGCTGCGCGCGTCGACGGGATGCAAGTCCCGACGATCGCGGCCGGGTTGTGCTTGACCAAAGACGCGGCCAGCTGCGGAAATTCGTAGGATGGAGACCAGTGCACGTCGATGACAATGTTCTTGCCGTCGATCCACCCCAGCTCCCGAAGACCCTCCTTGAATGCACGGAGAAAGACGCCTCGGTCTGCCTCCGACCCTTGGGATAGATAGTCAACACGCGGGATTCTTGACTGTTGCGCTATCGACGCACAAGGCATCGCGAGTGCGCTTCCTCCCAGCGCCAGGAGAACTCTGCGACGTGTAACCATGCTTTGCTCCGACGAATGAGAGCGATCCCGGGCGGCGTAACGCGTTCGGATTTCCAGTCTAGCAAACGTCGTTGCCTCGAGAAATGAGCTGTCTTGGCCGGGGAATTGGCGGCCAGCGTCTGCTATCGAGGGCAATGCGCTATGACCGGTTGTGGCCGGTCACGGACAGCGGTCGGGCCGATCTGAACGGCCGCAGTTGCGACGTTGCCGACGTTAAAGCGCGGAGCACTGACCGGATCTACCAATCCGTCCTACATCGACGTCGCACCGAGTAGCCCGTACCGAGCCCTCAGCCCGTCGTACAAAACGCGAGCTGGTATTCCACCCATCCGCGCGCTGAGCGGCGTAGCGCCCCGTACGAGGCCCTTGGCAGGCGTTCCCGCTCGGTCATGTCTTGCAAGAGCGCCGTATTGCGGACACTGGCTGAATTCGAAGTACTGAGCCCTCAGCACGAAGTTCCAGGTACCAGGTCCGACGTCCACGGTCACCGAGTCCAAGACGCGACGCTGCGCGCCACAGCGTGCCCGGGCATGTCTCCCCGAGCATCGGCGGGATGTCTGCATTGGCGGCGTACCTGGCTCAAAGATCAGGGTACTGGATACGTCGGCGCCCGCGCCTCAGTGCGCGACCGGTCGGTGCGTACGACATACCGAGTGCCTCGTACGAGGTACCAGGTCCTGGGTGACGAGCGCGAACAGCGCGACCGCCGCTGGAATGCCCACGCCGCGAGCCGTTTGCGGGACCCTGGTCGCGTGACGCCCCGCGGCATGCGGCTAGCCTCCGTCAGCGGCGCCGACAAATCGCCACACGCGCACGCAATCGCGGCCGGAGCTTTTGGCGGCATACATCATCTTGTCCACGCATTCCATGGATTCCTCGATCGTGGCGCCCGGGTCAACGGCGGCGACCCCGAACGAGGCCGTGGCATAAATGGCCGTCTGACCGCTCTGCGCCAGCGGGGCAGCTGCCAGTCCCTCGCGAATGCGCTCGATCGCGAGCCGGCCCGTCTCCAGATCAGTATCCGGGATGAGAATGAGGAACTCGTCCCCGCCGTAACGAAAGACGTGGTCGTAGGGTCGGAGGTTCTTTCGAAGGTAGCGCACGAAGCCCCTGAGCACCTGATCGCCAATGAGGTGCCCGTGGGTATCGTTGATCTTCTTGAGGTGATCCACGTCCATGAGCGCCATGCAGCACGGCTGATGTCGTCGCTTGCCGAGCTCACGCATTTCACCGAGCCTGGTCAGCATGTCAATGCGACTCTCCGCTCCCGTCAGCGAATCATGGTGGACCAGTGATTCCTCGAGTTCGCGCTTCAGGGTGTGGATTTCCAGACGTAAACGGTCGACGGCATTCGCGAATGCATCATAGTCTTCCGGTGCAGTCCGCGATTCGATGGCCAATGATTTCAATAGTTGGGCGGCGAGCCGATGCATATGCTCGTGCTCCGCTTCCATGGCAGCGAAGACGGCGTGACCCTGCAGATCGGGGGCGGCACTTCCGTAATACCACTGACCGAAGCAACACTGACGATGAGCGTCGTCGGCGATGGCACGATGATCATAGGGCAACCGACAGATGACGGTGCGTAGGAGTTTCTTGTGCCACTGCTCGTGATCATCGAGAGCCCGCGGCTAATTCCTGAAGCACTCCCTCCAGATTCTCGCCATTTATCATGGCGCGTACCTCCGAAACGCGTAAGGCCGCAATCCGAAACCCCGGTTTGCCTGAGTATTGAGGGTTCGGTCGTGCGGGTCAACCGTCGGTTGTAGACCGCAACACCCACGTCGTTTCAAAGTACTTGATTCGAAGTACTGCGCACGACGGCGACGCACGGCCCTCTCGTCGTGGGTGCGACGCAGGGTTCTGTCCGCAGCTCGGACTGCCGCGATGTACTAGGTACGAGGTACTGGGTACGACGAGCGGACTCCTCAGTGCGCGACCGGCCGGTGCGTGCGACACACCGAGTGCCTAGCACGACGTACCAAGTCCTCGATGAACGTCAGCAACAGACTGGGTGCAGCCGTTCGGCTGGCGCGGGCGGGTGGCGGGCATCGACCCGAAGTCGACATCGAACGAAGCTGGAAGCTGACATCGCAACCGAGCGAAGCTGCCGTCCAAATCATCGTAACGCGGGTGCCTCAACCTCTGAAGGCGCACACGGCGACATCCAAATGTGGCAACCCCGTGATCCATCCGGCGTTCAGCGCGCGACTTTCGACAGTATCGATTGCGTTGCTGGTTGTGCTGATGGCATAATTATGCCCTTGTAAGTCGCTGGAACACACTCTGGGAATCGTCGCGCGGACCACGCGAACGATTCACTATCTCCGGTTGCGCAAATCAACTCAAGGAGAACGTCATGCCGGCACTTGCCATTTTGCACCGATTGTTTCGCGTAGGATCTTGGCAATGGCTTCGAATTTGCGGGATGACGCTCGGCATCGCTGCTGGTACAACCGTCGTCGCGGCGACTCTTCCGGCCGGCTTCACGGAGACGCCGGTCGCAGCCGGCCTGGCAAGCCCGACCGCGATGACATTTGCGCCTGATGGTCGGCTGTTCGTGGCGCAGCAGGGTGGTGCCTTGCGGGTGATCAAGAACGGCGCGTTGCTGGGGCCTCCCTTCCTCTCCCTTAGCGTCGACTCCAGTGGCGAGCGCGGGCTGCTGGGGGTGGCGTTCGATCCGAATTTCGCGACGAACAACTGGATCTATGTGTATTACACGGCAACCACGCCCGCCATACATAACCGAGTCAGCCGCTTCACTGCCAATGGCGACACGGCGCTGGCCGGTAGCGAGACTGTCATTCTGGAGCTGAACAATCTGTCAAGCGCGACCAACCACAACGGCGGCGCGATGCACTTCGGGCCGGACGGCAAGCTCTACATCGCCGTAGGCGAGAATGCGAACGGTGCAAACGCGCAGTCATTTTCCAACCTTCTCGGCAAGATGTTGCGCATCAATCCCGACGGCACGATCCCCGCCGACAACCCATTTTTTTCCACAGCGACCGGCAACAACCGCGCGATATGGGCCCTTGGCCTACGCAATCCATTCACCTTTGCGTTCCAGCCCGGCACCGGCCGGATGTTCATCAACGACGTCGGGCAGAACACTTGGGAGGAGATCGACGATGGGATTCGCGGTGCGAACTACGGCTGGCCCGATACCGAGGGTCCGACCAGTAATCCGTCATTCCGATCGCCGCTCTATTGGTATGGCCACGGCGCAGGCAACTTTCTCGGTTGTGCGATCACCGGTGGCACGTTTTACAACCCGTCAGCACCGCAGTTTCCGGGGACCTACACGGGTAAGTATTTCTTTGCCGACTACTGTGGCGACTGGGTCAACGTGTTCGACCCCGCGACCGGCAACGCTGCGACATTCGCAACGGGAATCGCCGCTCCGGTCGATCTGCAGGTTGGTTCCGATGGCAGCCTGTATTACTTGGCACGTGGCGACGGCGCCAACACCGGCGTCGTTTTCAAGGTCGACTACACCGCGAACCAGGCGCCGGTGATCACTCAGGATCCATCGAATCGTACTGTTAGCGAGGGTGCATCGGCGAGCTTCAGCGTGGTCGCGTTCGGCTCACCAACACTCGCCTACCAGTGGCAACGGAACGGCGTCAACATTGCGGGTGCGACCGGATCCACCTACACGCTCCAGTCGGCCGCCGCTTCGGACAACGGTGCGCGCTTCCGTTGCGTGGTGACGAATTCCTTTGGCTCCGACATCAGCGCCGAGGCCACGCTCACGGTCACTAGCAACACACCGCCGACGGGCACGATCACAAGCCCTGCGTCCGGCGCGCGGTACAGCGCCGGAGGCACCATCACCTACGCGGGAACGGGCACGGATGCGCAGGACGGCAACCTCGCGGCAAATCGTTTCACTTGGCGCGTCGATTTCTATCACAACGATGGCACTCTCCACTTTCATCCGTTCATCCCCGATACCACCGGCAGCACGGGCGGCTCTTTTGTCATCCCGACCAGCGGCGAGACATCGCCCAACGTCTTTTATCGCATCTGGCTGACAGTCACCGATTCCGGTGGGATGACGCACACATCATTCCGCGACGTGTTGCCGCGCACGTCCAGGATCACGCTTGTATCCAACCCGGCGGGGCTGAGCTTGACACTGGACGGCCAGCCCTATGCTGGTGGTTCCGTACTCGGTGTGGTGGGAATGACCCGCAGCATCGGCGCCCCGACGCCGCAGAGCCTGGGCGGCGCGACGTACACGTTTCGTTCGTGGACCGACGGTGGAAACGCCACGCATAACATCACGACGCCGGCGACTGACACGACCTACACGGCGACATTCAAGAGGAGGGGAAAGCCGTGACCGCGCGCAAGAATGTCGGAAACACAATGCCGCCGCGGCAGTCTTTTCTCACAATTACCCGACCGAAGATAATGCTCACATAACACACGCGGCCGGACTACAATCGACTCGGTCCGTAATGTCCGCTTCAAGGAAAGCTGAGCGGCAAGGCTGGCCGTCCGGAATTGGCCGGTCTGCGCCCTCCGTGTGATCGTCGCATGTCGACGCGGTGCAGCCGTTCTAGGCATCAGGCTGGCTGGCTGGCCACGCCTATACGCGCCAAGTGGGCAATGGCCCATTAGGCTGAGCACGGCGTCAGGCGCCTATTCAGCGTGGATAACGGGTTGCAATGCCAACTGCACAACTCACGGCTACTCTCGGCCCGAATTCAGGGCGCTCTGCCTGGAGGCTGTTGAAGGAAGACGTCAATGGTCAGTAGGAAAACCACGCCTGCCTGAAAAAGAATCCATGTGACAAAGATAGCGTAGGGCCAAATGGCGACTTCGAATAGAACAGCACCGGCATTCAGCCAAAGCGCCGCGTACATCGGTACAGTAAGCGCGCCAAGTATGAGGAATCGCGGAGGCAGGGGACCCGGCATCACGCTGCGACGCCTCCGGACATAATTCAGGAAATAGATTAGGAAAGCTACGGCCAAGATGGCGCTAGAAACTCGGAAATTGGTGGTGTGCGTCAGTTCGGTGAGCGCGAGGAGTACAGGCAAGAGAGAGAATGTTGCCGATATTAGGCAACATTCGATGGTGTACCGTACCAAGAGAATGTGAAAAGGTGTAAGCGCGCCACCAGCTATTTGCCGGAGCACGAGCACGATAACGGAGAAGGCGACGAACGCCATCGCGATTGCAGCGAGCGCCAAAAGATACTCAGACCCCGGCAAATGCATCGTCGCGTCTCCGGTTGGCGTCTAACAGTGCTCGTCGGACCTACGGGACAGGATTGGTGAAATTCGCCGAACATCGTCGCGCGATACCCCACCTGTTTCATTCTGCGCGTTCCAGGAATGCCTGTCCGCATACTTGATAATCCAAGGTGTGCATCGTGGCGGGGGGCGCACGCTTTGGGCGCGTGCCAAGCGGATCGCCGGCCCACCGGGTGTTCTGCGAGGCATCCTGGACGAGCCCGTGGCGTTGCCATGAGTGCATGACTCGTGGCCGGCTGTGCGCAGCAATTCGGGCTCCGCCAAGCGATCGCGTGATCGAACGACTGCTATCGGAGAGTTCCGCGGCCGTCCGCAGTTGGCCGTTCAGCGACCATCGAGTCTGAACGCGAGCGGTTTGATGGTCGACGGGCGCAGTTCGACCCGATACGCGGTCATTTGGAGCGTAAACTTTTGCGTAGGCCCGTCAGGGAGCTTAGCGGGGCTGAAACCCGCAAGTAAGTTAAGTTGGAGAACGATCCATGTTCGGTAAGATCAACTTAGCCTATCTGGCCCTTCAGGTTCGCGATCTGGCGCGTTGGCGCCAGTTCGCCGCTGATATGCTGGGCCTGCCGGCGCCCGCCACCAATGACGACGGAACTCTGGCCTTGCGGTTGGATGATCGCGCTCATCGGTTCATTTTGCGCCAAGGCGCGGCCGACGACATCGATGCGCTGGGCTGGGAAGTCGCTAACCAACAGGATTTCGATGGCGTCGTTGCCCGCGCTCAGGCTGCCGGTGCTAATCCGGCGGTGGGCGATGCAGCTTTGTGCCACGCCCGCCACGTCGAGCGGCTAGTTCATTTCACCGGACCCGATGCCGTACGCAACGAATTGGTGATTGGCTTGGGCCAAGCCAGCACGGCATTCGCCTCGACGCTGATGCCCGGCGGTTTCCGTACTGGTGCTATGGGATCTGGGGCACGCGGTGCTATCGAGCACCGATATGCAGCAGGCCGCGTCCTTCTATCGCGACGTGTTGGGCATGCGCCTGAGCCAAGAGCTTCACTGCAGCATTGGCCCGATCGAAATCGGCGGCGTTTTCCTACACTGCAATCCGCGCCATCACTCGCTGGCGCTGTTCCAGATCCCGACCAAGGGGCGCATGCATCACGTCATGATCGAGGCCAACGATCTGCGCGATGTCGGCGGCGCCTGGGAGCGGGCGCAAAAATTGAAAGTGCCGATTATTCTGACGCTGGGCCAGCACCCCGAGCCCGATGGTATGGTTTCCTTTTACGGCATGACGCCGTCTGGCTTTGATTTCGAGATCGGCGTCGCCGGCCGATTAATCGATCCGGACAATTTCGAGCCGATCACCATCCATGTCACGAGCGATTGGGGCCACCACCCGACCGTGCGTGCCAAATGGAACCTGATCTCGGCTGCCATCGTCGGCAAGTTCAAGAGCGGCGGCAAAAGGACGGCTGCCTAAACGCCCTTGATCCGCCCTAAATCCCGAACGTGGCCTTCATGTCGCGTACCGCTTCCTGGTGCAGCGTCCACCTGCGCCCGCCGACCACGCCGTAGATGAAGCTCGACCATAGGCGGATGTTCGCCAATGTCCGCTGCTAGCCGACTCCCGCCGAAAGTGTTTCCAATGGGCCGACGTTCCCGCAAGCGTTCGGTATCGGGACGACTGATAGCATGTTGTCGACCGATTCCGGCCGGTCGATGGCAACTACGATCTGACTCTGGCTGCCATATGAAGTCTCCGCTACTACAGTTTAGGATGTCCATGTACGCAAACGCTCCCAGGCCGTTCCAGGGGGCGAGAGGATGCGACCAAATGTCCACACGCACGTTGCTCATCTCCCTAGATAATGCGACGTGGTAAAGCGTGGTTGAGCATTTCTGGCAAGAGACACTCATGGCAAGCGTAGCGTCAGATAAGAGCTTTTGCTTTCGGCAAATTCATATCGATGCGGCTCGTAATTCGACTGACGACTTTAATCCATTCCATGAACCTCGCAAGTGTCGCCACATCCGTGGCAACCCTTATGCGGGCGCTATTGTCCTCGGCTTCCAACTCGAGTTCCTGATTGAACATGAGATAAATTTGCATCGCGACATCCATGGCGAGGCTGAGTTTATCGCCCAACACAAATTGCATTACAGCAATTATCAGCTCACTTTTGCCAACGCCCTGTTGCCAGACGAACCGTTTTGGCTTGAACTCAAGCCAACACTGGTTAAGACCGCTCCTCCTGCACTTTCGAATCGGGTAGTGATCCGAAACGAGAAGGCCATCGTCATGATCGGCTATAAGCGCGAGACGACGGAGCCGCTTGTCCTCGCCGAACGAAGTCTCGGCTCGCTTCCCGATCTCCGGCAGGCGGAGGATCGCGCGTTTCTGCCGGGCACGACCTACTTTTTAAAACGCAAGTTCATGAATACCGGGAACGCCAAGAATTTTGCCGCCGGTTCTCTGTGCGATCAGGGCTACTACTTCGACGAACTCGAAGGCCGCATCAATTTCCCTGACATGTTTCCAGCCTCCTTGCTATCGTGCGCACTCCTGGAAAAGGCCATGAACGAACAGCATGACTTTATGACGAATCCAATGGTTTACATGGCCCATAACATTTCGGTGAACCGCCGCCTTGCCAGAAGTTTGCGAAGCAACGACGCGCTCCACGTGTTGGTCGAGGGGCCGGAAATCATAGAAGGAGAAACCGGTTTGGGAAAATCCGCGGTGAACAAGCTGTTGTTTAACTGTTTTGGCCTCGTCCAAGGTCAGCAAGTCCTTTACCGAGCGGAGGTACACATGGCTCCGCTCCATTCAATCTTAAGGCGATGATGCGCATCACTGTAGCCACGCCGGCAACAACGCGGAGTTTGAACCGCTCAGCCATTGGCGAAACGCAACCTATCTTGTTCCGCGAATGGCGGCTTTGGGGAAGAAGTTCGACCGTCTCCTCTTGGCCGTGAACTGTCTGTCCTCAACTACTGAATCACCTCGTCCGCGCGCAGCAGCAGCGATTGCGGGATCGTGAGTCCCAGCGCTTTGGCGGTCTTGAGGTTAATCACAAGTTCGAACTTGGTCGGCTGTTCGACCGGCATCTCCGCAGGTTTGGCGCCCCGCAGAATGCGATCCACGTAACCTGCCGCGTTGCGCCATTCGCGCGTAATGTTCGGCGCGTACGACATCAGGCCGCCTATCTGCACGAATTCGCGCGACTGGTAGATCGCAGGAAGGCGCTGCGTGGCCGCGAATCCGACAATTCTCGCTCGGCGCGAAGACGTCACCTGGTCGGTAAACACGACCAGGCCGTCGTGGCGACCATGGGCAAGCAAATCGAGCGCGGCATCGAGTTCGTGGGGGGTGTGGGCCTCGATCGATTGCACCGTCATGCCCAGCTTCTGTGCCGCGACCGCCGATTCCTTGTACTCAAGTTGCTTGGCGGGGTTGTCGGGACTCCAGACGATGGCAATGCGCTGGATCGCAGGCGACGCCTCCCGAAGCAATTCGACCAATTTCGCGCTGATCTGCCGCAGTGAAGTCGACCACCCGGTGGCATTGCCCTCCGGCCGACCTAGGCTTGCGACGATTCCGGTGGCGACGGGATCGGAGACGTTGCCGAAGACAATCGGGACCGTGTGGGTGACCTTGTTCGCCGCCTGTGCGGTCGGCGTACCCATCGCCACGATCATTTCAACCTTGAGACGCACCAGGTCGCGCGCCAGATCCGGGAGACGACTGACATCACCGTCCGCCCACCGATATTCGACCTGCAGGTTCTGACCCTCGACCCAGCCGCGCTCGCGCAGTCCGGCGAATAATGCCGCGACAACGTGGGCGTCGGACCCGCGCGTACCGCTGCTCAGGTACCCGATGCGCCGCACGTTGCTCGCAGACTGTCCGCGGGCCGGCACCGCGATCACGAGGATTGCGCTCACGAGCCCGCGGGTAAAGGTGCGCCGATCCATCACTGGATCGGTGGCGAGCGGCGCGGCAAGAAGTGCCCCGGCGGCGATCAGGAAGTCCCTGCGCTGGACGCGGTGCATGCTCCTTCCTCCCTGGAAAGTCCGCCGGAAAGTCTACGCTTGATCGACTACTGTGGATCAATAGCGCTATCGAACGGCCGCTCTCTGCGACTTCGCCGCATGACTGCTCCTGGCCGGTCACCGACACCTACCGAGCGGGTCTGAGTGGCCGCTCAATAACGCGCTGCAGCCATCCAGGCGCGAAGGGCCGGTGTGGATCGTAGCGCCGCCGTTCATTGACTTGAGACGATGGGCCGTGCTCGACCGAGGCTGTGCGGAAACGCAAGATCTGCGTGAACACGTCGTGTCGGCGCGCTCCGGAGCGTTTGGGATAGCCACCGCCGCGCTATGCGCGACTGCTGAGGGTAATTGAGTTGGTCGCGGGTTTGTTCGAAAGTTGCGCCCCAGATGCGCTTGGTAACTCGTTCTGCGCGGCCTATCGCGCGGCGACAGAGGCCTTCACGCCCTTATCGCTTGCATCAGCGGCACGATCCCTACGATTTGCATTACGCGTTTGAGATTGTAGGCCAGTACATGGAGACTCATCTCGGTACTGACGCGCGGCAGCCGCTTGGTCAGGAAATGGGTCGCGCCCATCCAGGCTTTGAGCGTGCCGAAAGGATGTTCGACGGTTTGCCGGCGTAGCTGCATCGCGTCGGGCTGGCGGTCGAGGCGCTCCTGCATTGCGTCGAGGACTGCCTCGTGTTCCCAGCGCGCGATGCGCCGGTAGACGCTCGTCGTGCATTGCGCTTTGAGCGGACACCTCGGACAGGCTGAGGACCAGTACTTGTGCAAGGTCATCCCGTGCTCGACGGTGGTAAACCGCTTGATGGCTCGTTGGCCGGCTGGGCAGCGGTACTCATCGTCTTCGGCGATGTAAACAAAGTCGCGTTTGTCGAACCGACCCTCGGCCTTGCTGTTGGAGGTCAGTGGCTTCGGCACCAGCGGGGTCATGCCGGCCTGGTCGCACTCCAGAATCTCCTTGCCGCTAAAGTAGCCACGATCGGCCAAGGCCGTCAACGCTTCCGTTCCCATCGCACTGCGTGCCTGTTGGGCCATCGATGACAGCTGGGTGCGGTCATGCCCAAGGTTGGTGACTTCATGGGCGACGATCAAATGGTGCTTGGTATCCACCGCGGTCTGGACGTTGTAACCCACCATCCCGGTGCCTCTGCCACTGGTCGCCATCGAGCGGGCATCCGGATCCGTCAGCGAGACTTGCCCGTCGGGCGCTGCCCGTAGTTGCTGGCCGATCTGCTGCAGGCGCTGCAGGTGTGCTTTGACCGCGGCGACCTTCTCCTTGAGCCGCGACACCTTGCCTTCCGTGACCAGGGTCGGCTCCCGATCCGCGCGGTCGAGCTCGGCCAGATAGCGGGCAATGCTTTCCTCCAGCTGCGCCATGCGCTTCTGGAGCTTGTTGGCGGTGAAGTTCTTGTCGCGGTTGTTGACCGCCTTGAACTTGCTGCCGTCGATCGCCACGATCGCTTCCGAGAACAGCTTGAGCCGGCGGCACAGCACGATGAATTCGCGACAGACGCTACGGATCGCCTTGCCGTTGTCCTTGCGGAAGTCGGCGATGGTCTTGAAGTCCGGCGTCAAGCGCCCGGTCAGCCACATCAGCTCGACATTGCGCTGCGTCTCGCGCTCCAGCCGCCGACTGGACTGCAGGCGGTTGAGATACCCGTAGACGTAGAGCTTCAACAACACCGCCGGGTGGTACGCAGGACGCCCGGTGTCCGCCGGCGCCACGCCCTCGAAGCCAAGGCCGCTCAGATCAAGTTCGTCGATGAAGACATCGATCACCCGAACCGGGTTGTCCTCACCGATATAGTCGTCCAGACACTCGGGCAGCAAGGTCACCTGGCTTCGGTCCTCGCCTTCGACGAATCGCTTCATGTTGCCGCTCCGAAGAAATTGCTTTCTTCAATATAGGCAATCTTTCCGTTTCGGCAACCTTCACGTTTTCACACAACCTCGACCCTGAGCGGCCGTAGCGGTCTTCTGAAAGCAGACGCCCAACAAGTACGTTAACCGGCACGCCGCGCTGACGCACGCCAAGTAGAAGGCATGAACCGGCGCGAGTTACCGAAACTTGCTGATGGACTCGAAGAAACGAAAAACGACTAGAGATGGAGTTGTCGATACCGCTTAATCGGCATCGACACCTTCTCCCCGTTGCACTTGCTCGTTGAATCTACGCATCGTCGTCAAAAGGCAATATGGCCTTATTCTTCTTCTCGAACTCCACGAGCGTTTTCATGCGACGATACTGGGCCGCGAGGAGCTTCATGCTTACTTCAATGTTCTTCGTTTTCTGATTGAGGTCTGGCAGATTCTTATTCACCACTGTTCCCAGAAGACTCGAAGACCAGGCAGACCTGTTGCGTCGGCGACCACGGATGCGTCTAGCTCATGACCATCGGGAAAACAGAGATTGAAGCTGTCATCACCCACAGCGATTCCTGACACCGACTGTCCGATCGCCTGAGCTACCTGATACTCGAGGTCGCACACTTCGCTGGCATACGGACGGTTGACTGCGAGCGGTCCGCGCACGTCTCCAGCCTTCGGATCGTGCATTAGGTCACGGGCGCCTTGGGGGAGCGGTCCGGGTCCGGCGTGCCAGTCGAGAAGGGATTCAGCCAGGTAGCAGACGACCCAAGAGCCGTCGGTGAATTCGAGACAGTACCCCGACCTTCCTGTTGAGGTGCGGGCGACGATTTTGCCCTTGATTTCTTCACGAATTGCCCTGACCCGCTGCCCGTAGGAACTATTCATCCGGGCCATGAGCTTCTCAATTTCGGCAGGCGGAAGGTCGCCGGTCCCCGGCTTTTCGTCATGCCTCGCCATTGTGCCCTCTACCTGTCTGCCCAACGTGATGTGTGGCTCGAATGCGCCGCGTAGGAACGGGGCGCTTCGGCCGGGATTGTCGCTTGAATTCGGCCCAATGACATGTGGGGCGCTATTGGAAAGTCCCTGAGAATCAGAGCTACGGTTTGCGATTCGGGGGATGAAAGGCCTGGTTCGATGGGGGCGCTTGCGCCGTATTAGCGGCTCGAACGGGTCCAGCAGAAGAATCTTCGTCAAATATTACAGTGTCCGCGCCGGAGAGGGTTATTGCGGCCGGACGAGAAGATTGGTCGACACCCAAGGCATCGACCAATGACCGCAATGGAGCGCAATTCGCTACGTCCGAAGTTGGCCGGTCGCCGGCATTGATGCGATTCGACTGAGCGGCCGCTGATTAGCGCACGTCGGTCACCGATGCGCGAACGGCCCGGATCGCTCGCAGTGCCGCCGTTCGGGGTGGCAGACCGTTTGACCGTGCCCGACCCACAGCAGCCGGTCGGCAAAGCAGTCGTTCGACGAATCAAGTCAGTCGGCGACGGCGGCGAACCCTGCGATCAATACACGGCGAGTCATCACGGCATCAACTCAGCCTGCGCAAGTAGCGACTGCGGAATCGTGATGCCGAGCGCCTTTGCTGTCTTGAGGTTGATGACGAGGTCGATCTTCGTCGGCTGCTCGATCGCCAGATCGCCGGGTTTCGCACCTTTAAGGATGCGGTCGACGTAGCTGGCGACGCGCCGCGACAACTCCACTAAGTCCGGTCCATACGACATCAGCCCACCCGCCTCCGCTTGCGTGCGCAAGAAGTAGATCGCCGGGAGGCCCGTGCGCGCCACGATTTGCGGCATCCGCTCAGGCGGGTTGTTGAACACCGGATCACCCTGGATGAACAGGGCCTCGGCTCCTTTGCCGACCGCAGCCTTGATCGCGGGCTCGATCTCGTCTGCCGTGCGCGCTTCGACGGAAATTATCTGGACGCCCAGTCGCCGCGCCGCCTCCGGAATCTCCAGCGGGACAAGGATTCGATGCATTGCGTTGGTCGGATTGACCAGCATTCCGATGCGAGTCGCCTTCGGCGCGACCTGATGCAACAGCTCCAGAGACTTCGCCATAATGCCGCCCGCAACGACGGTGGTCACGCCGGTCAGGTTACCGCCGGGCCGGGCGAGGCTCGCGGCGAGCCCCGCTGCGACCGGGTCGGCAACGAAACCCATCACGATGGGAATCGTCGACGTAGCATCCTTGACGGCGCGATTAGGTTGCGGCCCGAACGCGACGATCAGGTCAGGCCGAAGCGCGACCAGCTCCCTGGCGAGCGCCGGCAACTGGTCAGGTTGACGGTTTGCGTTGCGGCGCTCGACGACCAGGTTCTGGCCCTCGACGTAGCCGCGCTTGACGCAGTTCGTCGTAGAAAGCCATCTGATTCGGCGAGCGAAGGTCGGGTGGCGACGTTTCAAGCACGCCGATTCGATAGACCTTCGCCGACGTTTGCGCCGATGCGTCGAGTGGCATCAGAAGAATGCCGGCGGCAAGGGCGAGCAGGACCGCGATAGGCGGCTCTTCATCGCGAAGCCTCGCATGTCGCATTTTCGGACGCTGCATCACTGAATCACCTCGTCTGACGAGAGGAAGTCCGGCCATCGTACGCCTACAGCAGGAACTACGCGCCCCGAACGAACGGCGGCTCATGGCCGGTCAGAGACACACGCCATGCGGATCTCAACGTCCGCAGTCGCGGCATTGCAGCCATAGGCGGCGCGAAGCTCAACCGCAGCGAGGGGTCGATAGCGGCGGCAAACGACCGCATTCAGTGACCTAGACCCGCCCCGACACCTCGCGGCGGATCGATTCAGCCGGCTTGTCATAGCGCACGCCGTGAAACTTCGGATGCCGAATATGTCCGTCGGGCGTCCACTCGGTGAAGCTCACCTCGACCACAGCGACCGGCCGTACCCATCGCTCGCCGCCGGCAGGTCGCCGACTCCACCGATCCTTCGTCGGTGCGAACTCTGGATTGAAGGCGGACTTGTCGATCTCGAGCGGCTCGAACGTGCGTAGCATCGTCGTGGCGGTCTTCGAGTCCCATCCCGTTCCCACGCTGCCGACCGAGCGCAGGCGGCCGTCGTCGTCGTACACGCCGAGCAGCAGGCTTCCGACCTCGCTGGTGTCGAGCCGGTCCGAGTGACGAAGCCGCCGACCACGAACTCCTGCCGGAGCTGACACTTGACCTTGAGCCAAGCGTCTGTACGTGTGCTCTTGTACGGTGCGTCCAGGCGCTTCGCGATGACGCCCTCGAGGCCCATCTTGCACGCCGACTGCAGCACGCTCTGCCCATCGGCATCGAAGGTCTGGCTGAGGCGCACGCGTTCGCTGTCGTTTTCGGCGAAAAGCGCTGCCAGGAGCTCGCGCCGCTGCCGGAACTCAAGGCCGCGGAGATCCTTGCCGTTGAGGTACAGGAGGTCGAAGACGAAGTACGTGAGTCTCTCGGTTCCGCGTGTGTCGAATGCGTTCTGCAGCGCGTTGAAGTTCGGAATGCCGTTCTCGCCCAGCACGACGACTTCGCCGTCGAACCATGCCGTTTCGGCTGGCAGCGCCGCCAACGCTTGCGCAAGGCTCACCATCTTCGACGTCCAATCGTTTTCGTTGCGCGTGAAGAGCCGCACGACGCCGCCCCCGCATCGCGAGAGGATGCGGTAGCCGTCGAGCTTGATCTCATACGTCCACGCCCCACGCGTCGGCGGGGCGCTCACCAGCGTGGCGAGCTGTGGCGAGATCCGCTCGGGAAAGGGATCGATCGATTTCTTGGTGGCGCGTTTCATGGCGCCGATAGCCTACCCGAGCAGGCGACCCAATAGGAACGCGATTCCGGCACTACTTCGGTAAGGATCGCGGCGGAACCGGCAGCGTCCTACGACGCTGCATGTCGCCAACGCACGCTTCGGGTCGGGTCCGGCGTTCGATCGTCCGGTATCAGTGAATCAGCGCCACGTCGAAGATACTGATACACCGCCTCCCGGCTGATGCCGTAGCTCCGTGCGAGATCGGCCTTGGGTAATCCGCTGTGCGCCAGTCCGACCAGTTCCTTGATCTCATCGGGCTGCAGCGCCTTCTTACGGTTCGGATCGATGACCGCCAAGACATTGATGCCCTTGCACCATGTGTCGTTGCTGACGTTGGCGCAGTCGGGGACCTTCGGCCGCTGCGGTTCCCACGGCACGGCCTTGCGGACGGTGAACTGATACCGCCCGTCGATCGTATCCCTGCCATTCCGGCGCGCCGGCGAGATCGCCTTCGGCGAGCCGTAGTAGCCTGGATAGTTGCACGCGCCATTGATGTTCGCGGTGTCGGGAGGGGATACGTACGATTCCACCAATCCCGGCAGGAATGCGAAGTTCACATAGGAGATATCGAAATCGACGTTGTTCGGCTGCCGGTAGTACTTGGGATGAGGGGGCGGCAGGTTCGTGGCGGGAATAGCACCTAGCGAATACTCCACGATCTGCGACGGGTCGTTCACCGGCAATGACGGTGATTCGCACGAATCGCCGTTACAGGACTTGTAGATCTCCAGCGGCTGCGCACAGCCCACACAGACCGGCGGGTTGGCGATCAGGGGTGACCGGATTCTTCTGGTCGAGGAGGCGATCGGCCGTCAGGTTCGTGGGAGGGCACGTGGCGCCCTGAACGTACGGACTCGTGAAGAGATAGACCCTACCGCCCTGCCACCAGTCGATGAACTGATTATCCTGCGTTGGGTCGATGGTGCTGTTCAGCCGCCTGATAGTGATAATCCTGACGGCCAGCCAGTTTGGTGTTGGTGCTATTCGGAGAACCGGATTAAGGTCAGTCCGTGGAGTCATGGGGCCAAGATATGTTTACGGCACCGACCTGAAAGACGAGGCGCTCGATCGGACCCGGCGAGTACGTACCTCTTTCATCGCGCGGCACTGGCGGCAGGCCGATTAGCATAGACGTTCGGCTCTACGTAGTATGTCGGCCTGATATCCGAGGCTGTAGAGGAGGAGGGCGCGGTGCTCCACATTTTCGACGCTCATGTTCACTTGTTCGACGCCGAGGCGAACACCTACGCTTTCCTGGATCGGGAGGACCCAACCTTCAGGACGATCGTCGGCGACTATTCCGCCCTGCCCCGGCGTTACCTGCCGGATGACTATCTGAAGGCCACCGTGTCGTGTCACGTGGAGGGCCTCATCTGGCACGAATTTCTCTCCGCGGATCCGGTCGGGGAAGCGCGGTGGGGCCAGCGCGTGGCGGATGCATCGCGTCTGCGCCAGCCCATGGTGGTCCTGGTGAACTTCCTCGAACCCATGCTCCAGGAGAAGCTCGAGGCGTACGCCGCGCTGCCCAACGTGGTGGCGGTGCGTGAGCATCTTGGCTGGGACGGTGGCAATGCGCTGAGGCGCTTCGCAACGCGCCCCGACCTGCTGACGGATCCGGCATGGCGGGCGGGGCTTGGCGCCCTGCGGCGCTATGGCTTCCGATGCGGGCTCGAAGTCTTTGCGCCGCAGCTTTCTGATTTGCACGACGTCGTCCGTCTGCATCCGGATATCGGCTTCACACTCGCGGTAATGGGCTGGCCGCTGGATCTGAGCGCGGCTGGCTACGCGCGGTGGCGGCACGACTTGGGCGGGTTGAGCCGCTGCGCGAACGTCCGCGTCGAGATCTCGGCGATCGAATGCATCTTCGGCATGGGCTGGCACCGGGAGCAGATCGCGCCCTGGGTCCTCTCCCTCATCGAGATGTTCGGGCCCGCCCGCTGCATGTTCGGCAGCCACATGCCGATCGCCGGCCTGTCGGTGGGGTTCGAGCGTCTCTACGATGCTTATCAGGAGATCGTGGCAGGATTCTCCCAAGCCGAACGGGACGACATGTTCCGGGGTACGGCAACCGCCTGGTTCAGGCTGCGCCGATAGGGCTGCGCAGCGGGCTAGGGGCATGCTTGCGCGATGATTGCTGCCGTGTGCAAACTTCTGCACGACCCCGATCGCAGCGTGTTGCACCGGGCACTGCGCGTCGCCCTGGTGATGCCCGCGGTGTTCGCTTTCGGCTTGCACGGGCTCGCAAATCCGCAGTTCGCGCTGCTCGCCGCATTTGGCTCTTTTGCCACGATGGCAATGGCCGACTTCATAGGGCCGCGCCGCTCGCGGTTCGTCGCCTACATCGTGCTGATGATCCTTGGCAACCTATTAATCGCGATCGGCACAATGCTGTCGAACACACTGTGGCCAGCGGTCGTCGCCATGTTGGTAATCGGCGTGACGCTGCAATTCTTGGCGGCGCTGGGCGGCCATTTTGCGCAAGGCAACAACACGGCGATCCTGATGTTCGTGCTGTGCGTCATGGTCCCGGCCGGCAACGATGCCATTCCGGACCGGTTGGGTGGATGGATGCTGGCGTGCGCTTGCGCGGCGATCGCGACAGCATTGCTATGGCCGCGGCACGAGCAGCGCGATCTCTACCTGCGGTTGGTCGAGGCGGTCCGCGCGCTGGCCGCGATCGCGCGGGCGTGCGCCGCGGGCGATCGGCCGGAACGCAGCATCGACGACGCCAAGACAGCGATCGACCGCGCGACCGCGGTGCACAGTGCACTGGGATTCCGTCCGATCGGTCCGGTCGGCCACCAACGGGCATTGTTGAGCCTGATCGACGCCCTCGGCCAGTGCTGGCGCTTTGCGGGAGCGATGCCGCCCGGTCCGCGAATGAGTGCCGATGACCGCCGGCTTGCCGGCGCCGTGGCCAAGACACTCGAAGCGGTGGCCGATGTGCTCGCCAGTTGCATGGACGGTCGTCGCGGTACCGGACCCGACCTCCAGGCGCTGGTGGCCGCGCGCCACCGACACCGGGAAGTTCTCAGTGCTGCGACCCAGGCTGCGGTCGCCAAGGGCACCCCGGGGCGGGACGTCGTGGCGGCGGTCGAGGCCGTGTTCCCGACCCGCGTGATGTCTTTCGTCGCCCTAGCGATGGCCGCCGACGCCATTGTGCTGACTGGCCGCACCGCCCGCGTCGTCGGCGACGATTTCGGCATGGTCGAGCCGATCGCCGCCGAGAACGCGTTGCGCCGCGCGCAGCGCGTGCTGGCGCCGCACCTGTCGCCGCGGGCCGTCTGGTTTCGCAACAGCGTTCGCGCCGGCGTCGCGCTGGCGCTGTCGGTGCTGCTCGCCAAGATCAGCGCCATCGAGCACGCGTTCTGGGTCGTGCTGGCGACCCTCACCGTTTTGCGGTCGAACGTGGCGACGACGGGCTCGACCGTTGTAAGTGCCGTGATCGGTACCTTCGCCGGATTTCTCCTCGCCACGGCGGCGACGCTGGCTATCGGCGCGCACCCTCTGCCGATGTGGGTGGCGCTGCCGCTGGCCGTATTCCTCGCGGCCTATGCACCAACCGCGATCTCGCTGGGTGCGGGGCAGGCAATGTTCGCGCTCATGGTCGTGCTGCTGTTCAACCTGATCGTGCCGGAGGGGTGGCACACGGGCGCCGTAAGGCTCGAGGCGGTGACCGTGGGCGCGCTCGCTGCGCTAGCGGCGTCGTTGGTCATGTGGCCCAGAGGCGCGGCGGCCGTCCTGTGCGCCGAGGTCGCACTCCATGTCCGCGCCGCTAATGAATTCACGCGGGCCTCGTTCGAGTACCTGTTCGGCACCGGCGCCGCGGAGGACGTCGAGTCTGCAAAGGAGGCCTGCCTGCGCGCCCGCCACCGCGTTGAAGAAGGGCTCGCCGCCTATGCCGGCGAGCGGGGACAGAAGCGCGTGCCGCTTGCGACGTGGGTGCCGCTGGTTCAGATCCCGATCTCGATCTGCGTCGCCGACGAGACCCTCACAGCGTTGCGCCACGCGGGGTACGGCGCCGATGGCTGTCCCGCCGCAGTGCAGCGCGTCGCCCAGACGGCGCGGTCGGTATGCGAGTCGTTCAACGAAATGGCCGCTCGCCTCGACGATCCTCGGCGCGGGCCTGACCGTGCGCTGTGCGCACTCGTTGCCGACCTCGACATGTTTGCCGGTGCCGGCAAGCGGCGCGCCGAGATCGCCGCGGCCACCGCGGCCTGCCTCGACGCGAGCCGCGCCGACGCCGACGCACCCCGATGGTTGATCGGGTTGTCGTGGGCGACGCTCTGGCTGGGCTACCTCGCGCACCTGCGCGTGTTGACCGAAACTCCGCTCAACGAAGTGGCGGCAAAAGCCGAAGCAGCGTGGTGGCGTTGATCGGCGCACGCGCCTCGGCCCCCGCGATTCATCCAGGACCGGCCACCTTACGCTCGACCGGCAGCACCGCGCGAACCGCCGCGGTTGATGATGGCGCCGAGAAGACGATGTTACTGCGGCACGTTCCCGGGTGTCACGACCTGAGTCAGGGCCTCCATGATCGTCGGCGCGGGATTGACCTTGCCGATGGGAATGTCCGAGTTCGCCATCACGACGATCACGGCCTTCTTCTCAGGCAGGTAGAACGCGCTGCAGTTGTACCCGGGCAGCTCGCCCGTATGGCCGAGCCACCCATGGTCGATGCCGATGCCAATGCCGTAGGCGCGCTCGGGCGTGTTGGGCGGCATCGTCATCCAAGTCAGCCGCAGTCTTTGCATCTCCGGGGAGACGAGCGAGCCCGTCGTGTACGAAACGACCCAGGTGCGCAGATCGGCCATCGTGGAGACGAGCTCGCCGGCCGTGAACGCCCAGCTTGGATCACGGTTGGTCGCGTCATCGAGCTTGTCGTCGAGCGTCTGGACCGTGGTGCCATGCGCATAGGGTTTCGGTAGCGCCGCGCCGACGGGCCACGACGTCTGCATGAGCTTGAGCGGCGCGAACACTTTTTCGGCGAAGCTTAGCTGGATCTTCTTGCCGGTAACCTGCTCGAGGATCATGCCGAGCAGCACGTAATTCGTATTGCTGTAGTGCCAGCCGTGCCCCGGCGGAAAGTCCGGTGGATGCTTGATGCCCACGTCGACAAGCTCGCGCGGCGTCCATACACGCTTGAAGTTGGAAAACGCGGTCTTCACCCACGCATCGTCCTCGGTGTAGTTGTGAAGTCCCGCCGTCATGTCGGCGAGCATGCGCAGCGTGATCTTCTCGCCGTTGGGTACCCACGCGACGTACTTGCTCACCGGGTCGTCGAGGCCGAGCTTCTTCTCGTCAGCGAAGATCAGCAGCAGCGTCGCGGTGAACGTCTTGGTGATGCTGCCGATGCGAAAGTGGTCCTCGGCGCGCATGGGCTGTTTGGTCTTGGCGTCGGACACACCACGTGTGGCGACATAGCTGCCCTCTCCCGGGATCCAGATCCCGACGACAACGCCAGGCGCCTTCGACGCCGCAAATGCCTTATCCAGCGCGCCGTCGATAGCGGCCCGCTTTCCAGAAGCAAAGGGGGCGGATGCATTGACATCGGCCGCGCGCGCGGTAGCCGTCACCGCGAGCAGCGCCATCGTCAGGCAGAACGCAACGGGGCTTGGTGCGCGAAAGCGACGCGGTCTGGGCATCGAGACCTCTTGGATCAGGCGGGGAAAGAACAGGCGAGCGAACGCAGTGTAATCCCCTTGCCCTCTTCCGCGGGAGCGAGCCGTCACCGGCGCTGAGCTGCCAATCGTTCTTGACGCACAAGCCGGATGGAGCGAACAATCCATCCGAACCAGCCGAACATTTCAGGGCAAGACGATGGCGCTCAACGCGGCATTGAAGCAACTCATTGAAACCAAGCTGACGCATGCGCACGAGCCGCAGTGGGCACTGCCGATCACAGAGGTTCGTCAGGCATTCCGCAATCTCTGGACGCCCGCCATCACGGGTGAGCTCGTCTCGATCCGCCGCGTCGAGGACCTGACGATTCCCGGCGTGGACACCCCGATTCCAACCCGCGTCTACATGCCAGACGGCCCCGAGCCATGTCCGCTCATGCTGTATCTCCATGGCGGCGGCTATGTGAAGGGCGGAATCGAAGAGAGTGATGCATTCTGTCGCAACCTTGCTCGTGTCACCGAATACATGGTGCTCTCGATCGATTACCGTTTGGCGCCCGAGCACCGCTTCCCGGCGGCGTTCGACGACGCGGTGGCGGCAACGATCTGGGCAGCGACTCACGCCGTCGATCTCGGTGGTGCGCCGGGTCCGATCGTCCTGTGCGGGGAGAGTGCGGGAGGGAATCTCGCCGCAGTCACGTGTCTCTCCCTTCGGTCGAACCCACGCGTCGCGATCCGCTATCAGGTGTTGTTGCAGCCGGTGGTCGACTTCACGCTATCGTTCCCATCGATCGCGATGCCAGCCACCGAGTGCCTCGTACCTCGTGAGGACCTGGCGTGGTATTACCGGACCTATCTCAACGACCAATGTAACCCGAGAGATCCACGCGTCTCACCTCTCTACGCCCAGGATCTCTCCGGCCTCCCGCCGGCGCTGATCATCGCAGCCGAATACGACACATTGCGCGACGAAGCGAAAGCGTATGCCGAGCGGCTGAAGAGGGCCGGGGTTGCGACCCGTTACACCTGTGCCGATGGCATGGTGCACGGTTTTCTACAGATGCGCGGCATCGTTCCGGATGCACAGATCGCAACCGAAGAAATCGCACGAACCTTGAATTGATTCATTGATGGAGCGAAGGGATTGGGCCTTTCAATCCCCCACTCCCGCTCCTGGATCACGTCGAACGTTTGAACGTCTCAAGCTGATGGAGTGAATGGCCGATATTTGTCAGGCGCAACGGCGGGAGTGGGTCCGAGAGCGGCCTGATCCGCCGAATTGATGGATGATGCGCTGGCTGCCGGGTTCGTTGGGGTGGCTGGCACCTTGATGCCCATACCGAAAACCCCACCCAAATTCGACGCGCTGCAGCCCGGGGCGACGGAGTCTCGAAAGAGCATACCGAAAACAGTTGTTTTACGTATGGACTTTGGCTATGATGGATCGTCCATCCCATATCGGACCTACCCATGTCAAAGCCAAAGAATGTCGCCCTCTACGCCCGGGTCTCTACCGATGGCCAGAGCACTGAGAATCAGTTGCGCGAACTTCGCGCGGCGATCGCCCGCCACGGTTGGAGCATCGTTGCGGAGTACGTCGATCACGGTATTAGCGGTGCCAAGGGCCGCAAGGACCGACCTCGCTTCGATGCCTTGCTACATGCCGTTGCCCGGAAAGAGTTCGATATGGTCGCGGCTTGGTCGGTCGACCGTCTCGGCCGCAGCCTGCAAGACCTGGTTGGCTTCCTGGGTGACTTGCAAAGCAAAAGGGTCGATCTCTATCTTCACCAGCAAGCGTTGGACACGTCGACTCCATCGGGCAAGGCGATGTTCGGAATGCTGGGCGTATTTGCCGAGTTTGAGCGGACGATAATTCAGGAGCGCGTTAAGGCCGGCCTCGCGCGGGCTCGTGCCAAGGGAAAGACACTCGGGCGACCGAAGACCGGGCCCAAGGTCGAGGCGAAGATACGCGAGCTCGCCGTCCAAGGTATGGGCAAGGGAAAGATCGCGCGCACACTCGGAATTGGGACGAGCGTCGCGCAGCGCGTACTCATCGGATCACCCTAACCCGTCGACAAGAGATCACGGCCGCCGTCGTGGCGGGCTAGCGCGCAACGTCGATCAACGCAGGGCTGAATGGCTGCCACACTGTCGGCCGGGCACATTGCCACGTAGCGTGGCATAGGCCGCGGTGTCTCGACTCTGGCACTCTCGGCCGCTAAGGTGCTAACGTCGCACGATTTGTTACCGACGGAAGGCGTACCTTGGCGAAGCGGAAGAACAGCAGCAACAACGGCCGCGACTAACCGCGCGCCGCAGCGGGTCGCCGCCCTCGCGTCAGTTACGCGCCTAGCAATACAATCTACCCGGAAGTCATCGCGCAGAAGACCATAAAGGACCGGAGGCGACGTTGGAGCGGTTCGGTTGATCGCGGGAGACGCGGCCGGTTTGCAGACTAGTACGACGGACTAGCAAATTCCTAGTAGGTTGAAAGTCATTGGGGGTCGATGTGAGCCGTTATCTCGGGAACAAGGATTCAACACCAATTCTCGCTGCGGCGGACCATTGGAAGCGCGCTGCGCTGGTGAGCGGGGGTTCCGTTTTTTCTGGCGAGCCTCTTTGGACGATTGAGAACCTTGATGCCCTTAGACGAGACTTTGTCGCGAAGCCGGATCTGGGACAAGGAACGTTTCAAGGCAACCTGAAAAATCAGTTGGCCCAGTCTCCGGCACCGGCGAAGAAGCTAGCAGCAGAGATGATGTGGCTGCTCTATCTCTGCCCATCGAGCTTGACTATTGAGCACAAGCGCCAAGTCGTAGGTACCGTCTGGTCATGGGCAAATGACACGCTCCCGCAGACACAATGGCTATCCGAGGCCGTGTTAGGTGGCATTGGAAGTGCGGGGCCCGGTTTCAATCAGAACCAGTGGCGCGAGCTCGCTTTCTTGATCACCTTTGCGAGAGCTTTTCGTGAGCTAGCGGAAGGTCAGAGAGCTTCGGTGCTGGCGGATCCATGGAGTTTCGACGAGTGGCTGAAAATCGTTCCCGATTGGGAGTCGCGACAGTTCAGGCACATGCTTCTCTTCCTGCTTTTTCCGGACGACTTTGAGCGCATTTTCGCGCAGCGCGATCGCAAGTCAGTTGCTTTGTCTTTTGGAAACCTAGATGCGGCAGCTATTAACTCATTGGATCCTGTTGCACTGGATCGCGTGCTTTGGGAGACGCGGCGTGAGCTCGAGGCGAAACATGGAACGACAAACCTTGACTATTACTTGGCCCCCTTGGTCGACCAATGGAAGCAGGGCGCTTTCAATGATGTGGCCCGGGCAATGAAAACGCGAGCCACCTTTGGATGCGGCGTCGGAATGGGCGTGCGAAGTGGAGATCGTCGCCAACGAAGCCTGTCGAAGAATGTCACGGCAGGCCTCCTTCCTGGCGGCCACATCGGTGACGTCCGCTGCGCGATTCGACCGGAACACGCGGAACTGTCCCTGATCTTTCGAGCCATTCATTGCTGCGAGACGCCTCAAAGGGGAGAGACGTAAGGGCCTCCGATTTCTGGTCCAAGAATTACTTCGTCGCAGCAACGGTTGGCGGTGGGGGACACTTCGATCTACTTGTCCACGATCCCTTCATTGCATTAGGAATCTCCCGCTTCGCATTCTCGCCGCTATTCGAAAACGCGAGGGCGGTGAGCCCCAACAGGTCATCTGCTCCGGTGGCTTCGTACTTCCGATGCGCGGACTCAATTGCTGCGCGAGCGGCAGCGACATCGGCGTTCAGCAAGTCCCGCCCAGCATTGCTGGATAGAACTCAGTGATTCGATATATGCCCTCGAACGACGAGTAAATGAAGATGCGCGTGACGCCTCGCTAATGCGGTGGGCATGGATGCAGGAACTCGACTGCGAGAGTCCGGATGAACATTCTGTCAGGCATCGAGCAACACCCGCGCATTGAGCTCAATGGTCTTGAATCCCCAGTTCCTCGCGGTTTCGACGAGGTGCTTCGTGCCCCCGGGGCCGTCGGGCTCGCGTTCGGCGTTGTAGAACGCGATCAGCGTCAGGTTGCGGGCGTCGGATGCGATCGCGCTGAACATCATCCACAGGTTGTTCCGCTGCCAGATATCGTAATCTGGCTTTTCGACCAGCCAATCGTGTAGCGCTTCGCTGTCTTGCATCACGCGCATCTCGAGGCGGGTGCAGAGCTTCCGATAGCGCTCGACCCATGCGGGACCGCCGCGCAGAACCGAGGCCGAGAGGAATTTCGCCTCGGGCAGCGCCAAGTAGAGCTCACTCCTGATGCCGTTGGCAAGGCACGCCTCGTGGAACAGGATGTCGCTTCCACAGGCGCCGCCGGCGATCGCCATCGATATCCCGCCTTCCTCCGCTGCCTCCGCCACGACCGCGTCGTCGATCATCTTCCGCGCGGTCGCCTCGGCTCTTGCCGTTGGTGGAAAGCGCATCTTGTCCTTGGACCGGGTCGGTGCGTCGACCATGTGTCCGGTGAAGAGCACGACGCGCACCCGTGCCGGGGGCGGCCGGCTCGCTGCTGCCAGAGCCTCGTCGATCGCTTCAAGGGCGGTGCTCGCGTTCGGCTCGAACAGCCCGATGTCGCGGTAGATCTCGACATTCCTTCGCGTCGCCTCGATCGTGAAATGATCGGCACCGGTAAGCGCCTGTCGATAGGCATCCGCCACGCGCTCGGCATTCGTGGAAGTGAGGAGCAGGAGATCGGCCTTGCTGCTGCCGGCCCACGCGTCCATGCTGTTCGGCTTGCCGAGGATAGTATCCATTCCCAACGCCAGCTGTAGCAGTGCGGTGACGCGGGCTGTCGCCTGGTCGATCTTCAGTAGCGGGTCCTCGGCATCGTCGAACTTCGCCTTCCAGACGTCGGGCAGCGCCCGTGCGAGCGCACCCTGCACTTTCAAGAGGCCGAGCGCATTGACGGCCGGGTAGTGCGCATCGAGGTTCTGGCGCAAGGCATCGAGATAGGCATCGACGGCGTTCGCGAGGTGGGGCGAGCGAAGCGCTTGCCGGGGTCGCCGTTCCGTCTCCACGCTCGTCGTTTGGTCGATCCAGCGCGTCTTGGCGTTGCTTCCGAGCAGCGAGAAGCCTTCCGCACGGTCCTTCGGCGTGCTGGCCGCCTTGAGCGCGCGACGGATCGCCTGGTCGGAGCGCGTGAGGAGATCCTCCTTGATGTCCGGCTGTTCGTTCCGCGCGAGGCGCTGGTAGATCGTCCCGAGTCTCTGGTTGGCGTTCAGGTCCTCGCTCTCGAACCTGCGCAGCGCCTCGAACGTTTCCTTGGCGCCGCGGAAAGCCTTGAGCTTGAACTGTGCCTCGCCAACTAGCCGCAGGCCCTCGGTTTGCCATTCGAGCCCTTGGACTTCATGGGCCAGTAGCCGAAGGTCGCCCCGCTGCCCGCCGCTGTGCACGCGGTCGACCGCCTCGCGGAAGTCCTGCGGAATCGTGATCAGATCCCCACGCGGATGTGGATTGAGCTTCGGCAACAGGAGGAACACTGGGCTGTTCTTCTCCTTGCTCGAAATCGTCGCGCGCAGCGATTCCGCCATCGCATCGACGCTGCCGCCGGGGTTGGCAGCGTCGTAGGTGAAGTACCGGTCTGTTTGCAGGTCGAACGGATAAGGACGCGGTGGCTGGCTGCAGCGGATTAGGAAAGTCCAGCGATCCTGCAGCCCGTGCCGGATGCCGAGCTCGTAGAAGGCGTTGGCATTGTCGACCGAGACGTCGGCGATTACGAGGTCTGCGGTGACGAGCCGCTGGAACATGTCCTTACGGATGTTGCCCTGCCGAATGACCTCCTGCGTCGTCCCGCCGCTGACGTTCACGTCGTGCGTCTGCGCGAACTTCCTCAACGCGGGCTGGATGAGCTCGGCGTCTACACGCTCGAAGTCGATCCCTTCCTTGAGGTTGAAGGGGCGCACGACAAAGACGCGGATGGCAGCCATGTCCGACTCCTCTTCAGCGATCCATTATCTGCGGGCAAGCCGGCACCTCTGGCGGCAGGGTGTCAACCGGAGGCGAACGGCTCACCGTCGCACTTCCCGGAAGGCCCTCGTGCATCGGCGTGCTAGACGAAGAATGTTTGGTAGTGCTCCGCGCGAACCTTCTGCCGAGCGACCGCCTCTCCGACTCGCCGAAGATCATCCTTGTAGGCGACCGAATCGAGCTTCTGCACGTTTTCCGGCTCGATGTCCCGAAGGTCGAGGGCATCGAGTCCTTCCCGCGTCAGCTCCACGTTGTAGCGAAGGTAAGTGAAAAGCTTGCGCTGCGAGGGGCCGGACTTCCCTATCATGTTGCCGATCTCGCGGTCGAGCACGTCGCCGACCAGGCATTCGCCGAAGGTCCGGCACAGGAAATCCTGCTCGTTCAGTGCGGCGAACATCAGTGCCGAGGGGATCGTCGTCGCGTTAAAGAGGAGCGTCATCTCGTCCGGGGTCAAGGAGCCGTTCGCCTGGGGGCTCGTGCCGGTCCCGATCGACACGATCAGCATGTCCTCTGGGCGCGTCGTCTTCCAGTTCAAGTTGTACGGCTCGGTCGTCGCCATCAGGAACAGCTGGAACGCCGGGTTGTTGTAGGTCGTGACGCCGCCATCGACGAAGATGAACTGGCGCTCGCCGCATGTGATCTGCTCGGGCGGGAAATAGGTCGGTGCGGCCGTGCTAGCGCGCACGAGCTGCCATAGCGGCAATCGCAAATTGCAGTCGGGGCGCGACGGCGCGTTGTACTTCGCCGCCGGGTTGTTCGAGATCGGCCAAGGGGAGTCGGTGGTGGCATTGCGCATCACCATCATCAAAAGCGTTCGCAGCGCGGGCGATCCAAGTCGCGGCTCGTCACGGCCTCCCGGCACCGGGACGCCCTGCCGTTCGGCCTGTCGGCGCAGCTCGATCTGCAGCTTCTCCGCAAGCGGCTCGTCGTCGAACTTGTACTTGAGGCGCTTGAGGATCGAAGCGCGCGAGAACATCAGCTCGGCACTGTCTAGATAGAACTTGCGGATCGTGTCGACCGACATCCCGAACGACAGGCAGCTCGCGATAACCGCGCCGGTGCTCGTACCGGCTACGTAGTCGAAGTAGTCCGCAAGAACGAAGTCCGGCCCCTTCCCCAGCCTTTGGCGCAACAGGCGCTCGATCTCCGCAAGGATTTCCACGGTGATCAGCCCGCGGATGCCGCCGCCATCAAGTGCAAGGAGCTTGTACGGGGGGGCCTTGGCCACCTTCCGCTCGAGCGTCGTAGATCCATTTGTCATGGGTTCGCTCCGTTTGCAGTCCGTTGCTGGCGGGGGCCTCGTCCCAGGATCGCGGGTAGTAGACAGACGATCGCCATCTCCGTCAAGGTCGTCGCTCCGGAGATATCCCACCGCTCGCGTGACACCATTCAGCTCGCGCCGACGACAGGGGCAGGGCAGTTGCGATCGGACGGATGGCTGCGGCCATAACTGATGAAGATGGGCATGCCGTCTGTCAACGGCGAGGACGCGAGTATGCCTACTGACGTAATCCGGAATTGATGCGCGTGTACTGGACGAGCGACGTGCGTCCCGCGATTCGTAAGACAGTTACCTGGAAGCGCGAGCCCCTTGAGTCTTCCAGGTCGAAGGGCTTACCAACCTCGAATGCAGTCGGCTGCGGTTGACCTCGGTTGATCGCAATGTTGTCCGCATAAAGAAACGTCCTACCGGACGTATCGAGCTTCAGATTGAGACGTCCATCGAGACCCGGGATGCATCCCGTTGAGTGAATTACAGCGGAACCGGCGCCTCCACGCAGTCGGACGCTCAGTTCCTCCAAGCCGCCGAACTCCTCGACAATCCGAGCGGCGAATTGCGGATGTGCCACCATGAGCGTGTAGGTATAACCATCCAGCAGCTCCAGTGTGCACCTGCCGTCGTCGGAGCTCGTGGAATCAATGGTGGTCCCATTGCTCGACTGGGCTACTACCGATGCGCCTACGACTGGAGTGTCACCTTCCGCCGTAACCCTCACCACCAATTCGGAGCCGCCAGTACGAGTCGATGGTCCTCGCGTAGTCGGTGCAATCATCTCAATGATCGTTGCGGCCGCTCTGTCGTAGTCATCTCTCAGCGGAGTGACCTTGTATTGCCGCAGGAGGCTCGGAACCTCTGCAGGATTGAGGTCGCCAGTTGAAATAGGGATGAGCAGCCTCGTTCCCTCATCGGCGGCGGCCTGCCGCAGAAACGTTCGTACTTCGGCTTCCTGATACCGGCGAATGTTGGACTTTTCGCCGAGTAACACGATCATGTGGTCCGACTGGCCAATAGTTTCGCTCAGTGCATCGCCCCAGTTTGCGCCCGCCGCCCGAATCTCACGCGTGTCGACAAAAGTAGCAATGCCTTGCCGAGCCAGGCTTTCCGCTAGGTTTCTTGCGTCGGTGGTTGTGTCACTTGTGTGACTTATGAAGATTTGATAGTGAGGTCGATCCCGGTTGCCAGGCAAGCGACGCGCAGCAGCAACGAACTCGTCGCGGCTTTCCGTGAGCAGTCGTGTGTTACCGAGCCTGTGCGCTAGCAGGGCTGCGATCGTCCCCAGGCTGTAGTTGATGCTTAGCACATCACTTGCGCTGTCCTCAACGACGGACAACCGTTCGCCGAAACTCCAGAACGGGACGTACGGAATCGTAGTTGCTTGAACAAGTTTGGAGATGTCAGCATCCTTAAAGGCCCAGGGTTCGTAAAACCCGCTCAGTTCTGACACATACCGGCTGCGCCAGATGGCAGAGATATTGTGTTCGAGCTGGACCTCGTAACGTGCCGGAATGGGCAACAATAAAAGGCGCGACCGATCCACCGCTAAGTCGTTGCGCGCAGCAACCGCGCGCGTCGCAACATCGAGCGAGCCGCGCAAGCTCTGCCAATTTGCGGTAAACAAAAAGGCCAGAATGTCAGGCAATTGCGCGGTCACGATACCAGAAAATCCGTGACCCCCGTTCGCGAATCGATGAAGATGTAGTCGAACTCGGCGCGTAGCTCCTCAAACATGACTTCAAGCGCGTTGCCCAAGCCGACGCGGTACAAACCATTCCAGTTCAGTTTGTCAAGTCGTTTGCTGTAGGTGTTGTCGGCCTTACCTGCGCTCAGGAGCGATACACCTGGCGTTCGATCAGTGTCAGTGGCAAACACATAATCACGCCACCGTATAGGAACTTCCCTCTTGGCGCGGAACTCGGTGAGCAATTCGACTAGGCCCTCGGCCTCGCTCTTCTTTAAGCCCGCATTCGAACGGTCCCACTCTTGATCGGAACTGAAGAAGTGGAGCAGCCCCGGAGCTTCAAGATCCCAATCGACGCATAGAACCCTAAAGCCCCAGCGACCCAGCAGGACTGCGACGTTCGCTAGTGCAAAGGTGCGACCGACACCCCCCTTGTAGGAATAGAAAGTGACTACCGTCCCAGACATGCTCAGAGCCTCGCCAATCGAAGAGGCTTTGCTGGAGCTGCCGGTGGGACCACAAGCGGCCAGCGATGGTCCCAAGGTGGAACTTGATCGAGATGCTCCTCGATTTCGATCGCGATTTTCTTCATCGCGTCGTGAAAGGCCAGGTAGGCAACGGTGTCCCTAAAACTAGGAAAGGGATATGTATAGTTGCTCAGGTCCTGCTGCTGCGTACTCCTCGCTCGGGCGTCGAAATGCTTTCCATCAGAGTAGACAACGGGATACACCAACCCTCTCGGCGGCCTCTGTCCTTGAGCGTCGAGAACCGTCTCGCGTTCAAGCATGCTAATCCATTCCGCCTTACACCATTCAGATCGGAAGTAGGGCGGCGTCCACACAGCAACTAGCAGGCGACTTTCCAGCAGTGCCTTCTGGATGTTGGCTGGCCAAACAACTCCTGTGGGCTGAGCCACGTCAACAAAGATGCGTGGAGCCTGCGCCAGCTGGCCATCGAGGCACGCTTGCAGTTCGGGCAGGAAGTGTTCATGTACCCACTGACCAACCTGTCCTTGGCGTGGATAGCTCAAGAAAATGTCATGTTCGTACGCCAACTAATCTTCTCCTGGTCACGTCCTTACCCGGCATTGCACAGGCGCCAACGCCAGGGCACGCAACTCGATACGCACGCCTTTGTTTAAAAGGGCGCATCGATCGATTCGTGATGCTGCTAAGCCGGAATGTGCGGACTTGGCGCCGCAGTGCGACCGGCGTAACGCCCGTGCGATGAAGAATCGTTCGTGGCGGCGAACGGCAAGGCGGCCCTGCAATGTCAACGCGCTTCCGCCGCCAACCTACTTGCCAGCGCAGCGCGTTTTCTATCGTTTGCATACCCAAACAGAATCGACAGATTCGTCAGGACATCCTTGTTGCGAGGGTCATCGACAGACGCCTTCGCCAGCTCAAACGCGACCTCTTCCACCGAAGTGGTACCTAGACTTGCTGGAAATTTGAGGTGGGATGCATCCTTCGGTTTGAACGTTTGGCCGCGTTCAGATCGGACAACCAAAGGGGCATCCCAATGGCAAGCGTACCGGCGTCGGAGACGACGCGCAAACGGATCGTAGCGATGATCAGCGGCGAGAGCGAAAGCGTGGACAAGAGCGAGTTCGTGCGCGCTGCCGCGCGTTTGATCGTCGAGTAGGCGCTCGACGAGGAGGTGAGCGACGCGCTCGGATGGGATTTCTACGAGCACGGGGTGAACTCGGACAGCGGCGATCGAACTGCGACGGCTGGGGACGCAGAAGCATTACCAGGCCGATCCCAGTTCGCCACTGTTCTCCGAGCTCTGCGGCATTGTCCAGAAAACGGTCGGATTGGCCGAACCCCTGCGCGCAGCCCTCGCACCGCTCGCGCCAAATATTCTCGCCGCGTTCGTCTACGGGTCTGTTGCGAAGCGGCAGGACACGGCTGCGAGCGACATCGACCTGATGGTCATCAGCGACACGGTCCGTTACGGAGACCTATACGCTTCATTGGAGGCCGCCGCTGCCCGATTGGGGAGAACGGTCAACCCGACCGTTTACACGCGTAAGCAGCTTGCGAAGCGCAGGCAGGAGGACACCGCATTCGTCAAGCGGGTACTGGGGCAACCCAAGGTTTGGCTGATCGGGTCGGACGATGTCCTCACCACTTTATAATCTGGCGGGCCCGGGAAAGGCCCTCGCGGCCGAACCACCGGACGCCAAGGAAATCGCGGGCTTGAAACGTGCGGGACTGGCGCGGCTGAACGACGCAAGAAACGCGACCAACTCCCTCGAAGGGCGCTTCGATCTCGCGTACAACGCCGCCCATGCGCTTTGTCTGGCGGCGCTGCGCTACCACGGCTATCGTGCTGGCAATCGTTATATCGTTTTTCAGGTATTGCCGCACACACTGGGACTCGGCCCGGAGGTCTGGCGCGTACTGGCGAAATGCCATGGCATTCGCAACCTCGGCGAATACGAAGGGGACCTCGATATCGATGATCGTATCGTCGCCGACCTGATCGACGCGTGCCTTGCAGTAGCGGCGACGGCAGGTGACGGGGAGGAAGCCTTGGTCACGGCTCGCGAGACGCAGCCCGACCTCGTCCTGCTCGACATCATGATGCCCGGCATGGACGGAATCGAGGTCTGCCGCCAGCTCAAGGCAGATTGCTCACTCCCCTTCATGCCCATTGTCATGGTCACGGCGAGGGCAGATCAAAGGGACGTCGTTGCCGGGCTGGAGGCAGGTGGTGATGAATACCTGACAAAGCCTGTGGACCAGGCCGCGCTCGTGGCCCGGGTCAGGTCGATGCTTCGGATCAAGGAACTTCACGACACAACCGAGGATCAAGCCGCTCGTCTCCAGGCGCAGGCCGCTGAGCTTTCCGAGTGGAACCGGACCCTGGAACATCGTGTCGAGGAGCAGGTAGCCCAGCTCGATCGTCTGGGCCGCCTCAAGCGTTTCTTCTCGCCTCAGCTTGCCGACCTGATCGTGGACGGGGATGTGGACGATCCCCTCAAGAGCCATCGTCGCGAAATCACGGTCGTGTTCCTCGACCTGCGGGGCTTTACCGCCTTCGCCGAGGTCGGGGAGCCCGAGGAGGTGATGGGCGTGCTACGCGAGTTCCACGAGGTCACCGGCAAGCTGATCCTCGAATACGAAGGCACGCTCGAGCATTTTACCGGCGACGGGATAACGATTCTCTTCAATGATCCGGTGCCGATCCCAAATCCCGCCGAACGCGCGGTGCGAATGGCACTTGCGATTCGCGAGTGTATTGGCCGCATGGTGGAGGCCTGGGTCAAGCGCGGCTACGAGCTGAGCTTGGGCATGGGCATCGCGCAGGGCTTTGCGACGATTGGCGCAATCGGCTTCGAAGGCCGGTGGGACTACAGCGCGATCGGGTCCGTAACAAATCTGGCCGCTCGACTCTGTGCCGAGGCCAAACCAGGCCAGATCTTGGCCCCCCGGCGCTTTCTCTGGACGATAGAGGACCTCGTGGAGGCCGAGGCGATCGGTGATTTCTCGCTCAAGGGCTTCCACCGCTCGGTCACCGCATACAACATCTTACGGCTAAAAGGATAGGACGCGGATTGCGGAGCACCGGGCGGCCGACGTCGTTCGGGGAGCAGCCATTCGGCGCGCGCGGGTCAGCGGCGGTCACCGGCCCAACAGCTGCCGCTCGCTGTCGCTGAGGAATTCGCCGCTAAGCGGCCATTGACGAGGCGACCGGCGCCCGGCGATCCCGCGCCGGCGAACCGGCGCATGCCGACGGCCACCAGGCGCGCTTGCTGATGCTCGCGAAACGCCCGATGCCGGGTAATCACGGCGTCGCGGCGACGCCCGATCACCCCAGCCTCCCGTCGGTCCGGGCAAGTCAAGACGTGCTACGCTGCTCCCGATGACGCGTCGGGCTGTTGGATTTTCTATCCTTAGACGCTCGGACGCGGACCTGCAAAACATCCGGCAACGCGCCAACAGGCCGCAGAAGCGCAAGTCGGCGACTCGTGGGGGAGTCGCCGGCGGAAATGGGGAGAACGACCATGCACGATCCCAAGGCAACCAATAGCGCCTTCGACGCGCGGGACCAAGGCCGGCTGCTCGACGTCCTGATTCGCGCCGGCCTGATCCTGGCGCTGGTGATGCTGTGCTACCAGATCTTCTCGCCCTTCCTGGTGCTGATGGTCTGGGCGCTGATCCTGGCCGTCACGCTGTATCCGCTGCACCAGGCGCTGGCCCGTCGGCTGGGAGGCCGCAAGGGCTGGGCGGCCACGCTGATCACCGTGCTCGGCATCACGCTGATCGTCGCGCCCACGGCGGTGCTGGTGAGTTCGATCGGCGACTCGGTGCAGCGGCTGATCGAAGACGTGCAGCAGAACACGCTGCAGATCCCGCCGCCCGGGCCGGGCGTCGCCGACTGGCCGCTGGTCGGGCGAGAGGATCCATCGCGGTCTGGCAACTGGCCCACACCGACCTGCCGGCGCTGGTCAAGAGCCTGCAGCCGAAGATCGGTGAACTGGCGAAGACGGCGCTGGCGATGGTGGCCAGCATCGGCGGCGACATCCTCAAGTTCGTCGCCGCCTTCATCATCGCCGGCATCATCATGGCCTTCGGCGAGGCCGGCGATCGTGCCAGCCGGGCGATCTTCGCGCGCATCGTCGGCCCCGAGCGCGGCGACGAGTTCACCGTGCTGTCGGTGGCCACGATCCGCGCCGTCGCCCAGGGCGTGATCGGCATCGCCTTCATCCAGGCCATCCTTGTCGGCCTGTGCCTGCTCCTCGCCGGCGTGCCGCTGGCCGGCGTGCTGGCGGTCGTCGTGCTCGTGCTCGGCATCGCGCAGGTGCCGGCGCTGATCGTCACGCTGCCGGCGATCGCCTACCTCTGGATGAGCGGCGGCTACGGCACCGGCGAGGCCGTCGTGTACTCGGTGCTGCTGTTCGTCGCCGGCATGGCCGACAACGTGCTCAAGCCGCTGATGCTCGGCCGCGGCGTCGATGCGCCGATGCCGGTGATCCTGCTCGGCGCGCTCGGCGGCATGGCCGCGGCCGGCATCCTCGGCCTGTTCGTCGGTGCGACGCTGCTGGCGCTGGGCTACCAGATCTTCATGGGCTGGGTCGCGGCCAACCCGGACGCGCGACGGCCGGCCGGCGACGCCAGCGAGACCGCGGCGGACTGAAGCCGCGTGCGCCCGATGGCAGCGCAGCGCGGGCTGGTGCGTCTGGCGGTGCTCGCGGGCATGCTGCTGAGCGCCTGCACGACGCTCGGGCCGGATTTCCGCTCGCCCGCGGTGCCCTGGCTGCAGGACTGGTCCGGCGGCGCATGGCGCACGCTGGCCGACGAAGCGCCGCGCACGCGCACGACCTGCGCGCGACGAGTGGTGGCGCTACTTCGACGACCCGGTGCTCGACCAATTGGTCGCCGAGGCGCAGCGGCTGAACCCGGGCGTTCGCACCGCCGGCATTCGCATCATGGAGGCGCGCGCCCAGCTCGGCATCGCCGGCAGCGCGCTGTATCCGCAGCTGCAGCAGGTCAACGCGCAGGCCCTGCGTCGCCGGCAACCGGGGCAGCAACGGCCAGGGCACGACGTTCGGGTCGGCCGGCCTGGCCTTCGACCTGGCCTGGGAGCTGGACTTCTGGGGCAAGTTCAAGCGCGGCATCGAGTCGGCCGATGCCGCCTACTTCGCGCAGCATCGCGCAGTACGACGACGTGCAGGTGCTGGTCGCGGCCCAGGCGGCGAGCCTGTACGCGATCGATCCGCACCACCGAGCTGCGGCTGCGCATCGCGCACGAGAACGCGGCGATCCAGGCGCGCAGCCTGGAGATCACCGAGCGGCTGTTCCGCAGCGGCAACGATGCCGAGCTCGACGTGCAGCAGGCCCGCTCGCAGTACCTGAGCACGCTGGCGACGATCCCCGAGACTCGAGAGCAGCCTGCGCCAGACGCGCAACGCGCTGTGCGTGCTGCTCGCACGGCCGCCCGATGCGCTGCCCGAGCTGCAGCAAGGGCGCGCGAAGATCCCCGAAGCGCCGCTCGAGGTGATCGTCGACGTGCCGGCCGAGCTGCTGCGGCGCCGGCCCGACGTGCGCGCGGCCGAGATGCAGCTGGCTGCGCAGTCGGCGCAGATCGGCATCAGCGAGGCGGCGCTGTATCCGTCGATCGCGCTCGCCGGGTCGGTGGGTCTGTCGGCCACCACCTTCGGTTCGCCCGGCGCCACGCTCGCCTGGGCCCTCGGACCGGCGCTGGTATGGAACGTGTTCGACCACGGGCGGCTGACGAACCAGGTGCTGGTGCAGGACGCGCGCTTCCAGCAGCTGTACGAGCAGTACCAGGACGTGGTGCTGCGTGCCGCGCGCGAACTGGACGATGCGGCGAGCGGCTTCGCCTACACCCGGGCGCAGGTCGACATCCTGCGCGATGCGGTGCAGGCCGCAAGGCGCTCGCTCGACATCGCGACGGTCCAGTATCGCGAGGGGCTGGTCGACTTCCAGCGCGTGCTCGATTCGCAGCGTGCGCTGTTCAGCGCGCAGGAACGCCTGGTCGCCAGCCAGGGCGGCGTGGTTCAGTACCTGATCGCGGTCTACAAGGCGATGGGCGGCGGCTGGCAGGCCGGCGCGCTCGCGGCCGGTGCTCGACGACGCCACGCAAACCACGATGGGCGAGCGCAGCGACTGGAAGGCGCTGCTGCAGGCCCCGTTGCCGCCGCCTTCGGCGGAGTTCCTGCCGTCCAGCACGAGCCACGAGCCATGAGCCAGGATCCTGCCGTCCCGCCCGACGCAACCTCCCCGAGTCCGAGCGTCCCGACGCCATCGAAAGCGGCGGCCGCGCCCGCCGGCCGCGGCGCCCGCGTCGGCGCCCTGGTCATCGCCGTGCTCATCGTCGCCAGCCTGGTCCTGTACTTCGTCGGCGACCGCCTCACGCCGAGCACCTCGCAGGCGCGCGTCCAGGCCTTCGTCGTGCCGGTGGCGGCCGAAGTCGCCGGCAAGGTGCTGGCCGTGCACATCCGCAACAACGACGAGGTGCAGCCCGGCCAGCCGCTGTTCGACATCGACCCGCAGCCCTACCGCATCGCGCTGGCGCGCGCGCGCGCCGATCTTGAGTCGGTGCGCAGTTCGGTCAAGGGTTCGGTGGCCGCGGTCGAGGCGGCGCGGGCGTCGCTGGCGGTGTCCGAAGCCGGCCGCGACATCGCCGAACGCGACGCCAGCCGGCTGGAAAAGCTGCACGACGAGGATCCCGGCGCGATCTCGGTGCGCCGCCTCGAGATCGCGCAGGCCACCCGCGACGAGGCGCGCAGCAAGGTGCGCCGCGCCGAGGCCGACCTGCGCAAGGCGCAGGAGGCCGCCGGTGAAGCCGGCGACGACAACGCGCAGCTGCGCAGCGCCGTGGCGGCGGTGGAGAAGGCCGAACTCGACCTCGCGCGCACCCGCGTGTTCGCGCCGGCGCGCGGCGTGGTCACCGACCTGCGCACCGACGTCGGCCACTTCGCGCAGCCCGGCGCGCCGGTGATGACGCTGATCGCGATGCACGACCTGTGGATCAGCGCCGACCTGACCGAGAACAACATCGGCCACATCGATCCCGGCGACGAGGTCGCGATCGTGCTCGACGTGATGCCCGGCGAGGTGCTGAAGGGCCGCGTGCGCAGCATCGGCGGCGGCGTCGGCAGCGGCCAGTCGACACCGCCGGGCACGCTGCCGGTGGTGCAGAACAGCCGCGACTGGCTGCGCCAGGCGCAACGCATCCCGGTGGCGGTGGAGTTCGATGCCGACGCGCATTGCCGCACCTGAAGTCGGTGCGCATCGGCGGCCAGGCCGACGTGCTGGTCTACACCGGCGACCACCCGTGGATGAACCCGCTGGCCGCGTTGTACATGCGCGTCGTCAGCTGGGTGACCTACCTGTACTGAGCAGCGACATGCACCGGGGCGACAAGGCGGCTCTGCGGCTGACGATCGGCCTGGGCCTGGCCGTGTTCGTCGCCTACGGCCTGGCGCTGCAGGCGCCCTTTGTCGTCTGCATCATGGCGGTGCTGGTGCTGTGCAAGCCGGGTCCGCCGCTGCCGATGGTCAAGGCGGTCGTGGTCGCGGTGCGTGTTCGCCGGGCTCGTCGCCGCCGGCGTGCTGATGGTGCCGCTGCTCGAACACTATGCCGCCGCCGGCCTGCTGCTGACGGCGGTGGTGCTGTTCGTGCTGTTCTACGTCGGCCAGCTGCGCGCCAACCCGCTGACCACGGTGCTGGTGCTGGCGTTCACGCTGATCCCGGTGGCCGGCGTGCTGGAGCAGGCGCTGATCGGCGGCTCGCAGCCTGACGCTGGCGGTCGGCGTGCTCGTCGGGGCGGTGGTCAGCGCGGCATCGAGCGCCATCTTTCCCGATCCGCCGGCGCCTGCTTCCGCGGCCGTGGCGGCACGCGCCCGACCGCGAGAGCGCGCGCTGGATCGCCTGGCGCGGCACGCTGATCGTGATGCCGGTGTTCGTGCTCGCGCTGACCGATCCGTCGTTCTACCTGGCGGCGATCATGAAGACGGTGGCGCTCGGCCAGCAGGCCGGCGAGACCGATGCCCGCCACGCCGGGCGCGAACTCGTCGGCTCGACGCTGATGGGCGCCCTGATCGCGCTGGCGGTCTGGCTCGGACTGTCGCTGTGGCCCAGCCTGTGGATGCTGATGCTGTGGCTGATGGCCGCCGCGCTGTGGGCCGGATCGGCGCTGTTCGGCGCCCGGCGCACGCGCTTGCGGCCCTCGTTCTGGAGCAACGCGCTGATCACGTCGCTGATCCTGCTCGGCCCGGCGATCGAGGACAGCGCCAGCGGCAAGAGCGTGCTCGAAGGCGCCGCGATGCGCGTCAGCCTGTTCGTCGGCGTGGCGCTGTATGCCTGGGCGACCGTCTGGGCGCTCGAGCGATGGCGCGCCCGGCGGCCGCGGACGGCGGCCGCCGATGCCATGTGAAAGGAGAGCCCATGACGTTCGTAAACTTCCTGATCGGCCTGCCGGTGATGCTGCTGTGCCTGATCGTGCAGGTGGCGGTGGCCTTCTGGTGTGTGCGCTACTACGTGCGGCAGTCGACGCCTGCAGGCAGCGGCCAGGGCTTCCTGGCCGGCATCCGCCCGTTGCTCGTCGCCACGCTGGTGATGATGGTCGGCAGTCTTGTGCAGATCATGCTGTGGGGCGGGCTGTTCCTGTGGCTCGGCGAGTTCGAGCAGCCCTACGACGCGATCTACCACTCGGCCGTGAACTTCTCGTCGCTCGGCTACGGCGACATCGTCATGAGCCGCGAGCGCAGGCTGCTCGGCCCGCTCGAGGCGGTGAACGGCGTGCTGATGCTGGGCATGAGCGCGGCGACGCTGATGGCGATCGTGCAGCACATGATCACCTCGCTGCGTGACGCGCAGTCGACGGTGCGGCCGGGGGACCGGGAATAGGCTCGGACCTCCATGATCACCTCGCTGCGTGACGCGCGGTCGACGGTGCGGCTGGGGGACCGGGGATAGGCTCGGACCTGCCAGCGCTTGTCAGATGGAACAACGGTGTCGCCCTCGATCGGCAGGGCTCGCCGCGGCCGGGAACGAGCTTCGACAGGCGGCCGCCGGGCGGCCGCACGCTCATCCGCCTCTCGCCCGATACACCATGCGCTCGACGACGCTCGCGAACAAGGTGCGCACGTACGGATCGTACTTGCCGCCGTTCTGCCCGTACAGCACGCCCATGATCTCGTCGTGCGTCCTCGGCTTGTGGTACGGGCGGTGCGTCGCCATCGCGTCGTAGCTGTTCAACGGCCGCTTCTGTGGAGATTGGACGGGGTCGGGCACGGCCAAATCGTTCACCATCCAATTTGGCAGCGAACCGGCCAACTACGGGCGTACAGTGAAGTCGCCCACAGCAGCCATTGGGTGGTGCCCGTCACCGGGGTCGGCAGCTATTGATGGTTGCGGATTAGAATTCGTCTCTACCGCGACGCACCCGCTTCCGGAAGGAGTCGTCGCGCGTACCTATTATAGTTCGAGCGGAGACGACCATGAGAATCGGCCGTGCGCGCGAAACGGTGGGCCGCGTCTTCTTTGAGCGCTGCTTCTACCTGTTCATCGTCATCCTGGTGCTGGTTGCCGGAGCCCCGCTCGTCGAACCCACGCCGACCAGCCGGCTCATGTTCAACGCCGTGAATCTCCTCGTCGTCATCTCCGCCGTGGCGGCGGTCGGACGGACCGTGTTCTCGTTCGCCATCGTGTTGCTGATCGCGGCGCCGACGCTGGGGTTCCAGTGGCTGTCGATTCACTCGGGGGACGTCGAGCATCTGTTGGTGTCGTGGTGGTTCGGCACATTGCTTTACGCAGCGACGCTCGTGTACCTCCTGCAGTACGCCTTCCACCGTGACGTCATGACGGCCGACAAGCTGTGGGGCGCCGGCGCCGCGTTCCTGATGATGGGCGTTCTGTGGGCCTACCTCTTTGCGATCGTCCAGCACTACTACCCCGCGTCGTTCGCCGTCGGCGGAACGCCGGCGGATCTGACGATGCCCGCGTTCGTCTACTTCAGCTTCACGGTGCTGACGACCACCGGATTCGGCGACCTCACGCCGCTCACGCGCCAGGCGCGGTCGCTGTGCGTCGTCGAGCAGATCACCGGCGCGCTGTTCCTCGCGATCCTCATCGCGCGGCTGACGGGCGTGTATCCGCGGGTGGAGAAGGGCGGCGACTGACGCCGCGTCGGGCGATCCCGCAGTCGGTGCTGCTGCGCGCGGACGAGGTGATTGAATGAACGCTCGGTCGACCCAGATGGCGTAACGGCGCTGGTTCGCTTCGTTCGTCGTCGCGATCGATTTGAATGTCCGCTGCTGAGCCGCGCCTATGTCGGCTCAGGGTCGACTGCCGCCGCCCGCTTGTGATTACTCAACGGCCGCTCCCACGCTGGACTGCCGCAGGTACGGACGCGACTCGACGCGCAAACCCCGGTGCGGATCCTCGGGCCGAGCGAAGTACTCCGTACAAAGCACGAGGTACGAAGTACGACGACTTCGCTGCTGGCGGTCGGGCGAGTGCTGCGAACAGTGTCAGACCTGTTCTGCGTCGGTCTCGATCGACGGTCTAGATGTTGGGGCGCGCCGTGGGCGCGTATACTCGAGGCGAGGTCGATCGCGACGATGAATACGGTTTGGCGGTTTTATACGGACCAGGATCGTGGGTGGAGGTGGCAGCGTGTTTCCACTGATCGAGTGGTAATTGCGGAATCGCGCACGCATTTTAAGGCGTACGAGAATTGCTTGGCGGACGCTGAAAGTAATGGTTACCATTTTCAGCCATCCCAAGGTAACAGCGTTCGGGGCCCTTCCCTTCGGCCCCGGGCTGCGCATGGAGGCGATTAAGTTCGTTTGCTATGCGACAGCGTGGGGCGCTTCGCTCCACACGCGTGCGTCACTGCACGCGACGCTGCAACCTAGCTTGGGTTGTGCGGCTGCTGCGACGGTCGCCTCGCGACCCAGCTCACTTCGTCTGCCGGTACTCGAAACCCAACCGACGGAACAGATCTGATCTGCGTCGGCGGTGATTGACGGTCTCAGAACGGCCAGAAGCGAACCTAGACCCCCGTCCTCACTCAATTTGCGCGCGGGACTTGTACGATGCCGCGACCGGCGAACCCCCCGCGTACCAGGTGCATTACTGGAACGGCACCGAGCTCATCACTTACACGGTGGCCGTCGTGACGCAATGAGCGTAGTGGCGGAGGTGTCACGCCATACCGCGCGGTCGGACGGACGATCCGTATTCCATCCCTCATGAATACCAGCCGTTCGGGCGACTCGACGAGTCTGGTGCGGTTCGTGGACGCCCAGGCGGACAGCTACGCCACGGCGCTCGCCGAACTGATTGCCGGGAGGAAGCGAAGACACTGGATCTGGTACATCCTCCCGCAGATGCGGGGCCTAGGAGTCAGCCAGTTGTCCAACCTGTACGGCATCGCGTCTCTCGATGAAGCGCGGGCCTACCTGGCGCATCCGATACTCGGCCCGAGACTGCGCGAGTCCGTCGCCGCGATCGGTCGGCACAAGGGCGCAAGGATCGAGCAGATCCTCGGCGACGTCGACGCCCTCAAGTACCGGTCATGCCTGACTCTGTTCAAGCAGATCGATGGCGAGAGCTCGGTGTTCGCTCGAGCGCTCGACGACTTCTTCGAAGGTCGAGAAGACGAACGCACGCTCGAACTCTTGTCCGCGCAGCGTAACGGCCACGAATGAGGCGGTACTCTTTTCGAGGTTCGATGATGGCTCCTTCGGGGGCGGTAGCGTGCGTCGCATCGGACGCGATGCGCGTCATGCGAGGCGATGTCGCGATGTGCGTTGATACGGAGATTTTGCGGCCCCGGAGGCGTGGAGGCGATCGGCGCCGCAGCCGGAGTCCTGGACGAACGTCGAGACGCCCGGCCGTGTGCACGGGCTCTATGACGCTGCGCGCGCGAGTCGCCGCAGCGCTCGCACGGCTCGTGGTCGTCGCCGGCCTGCTGGCATCGGCGTCGGCCGTTCAGGCCGACGAGCAATGGATGACGCTCGCGGGTCTGCGCGTCGCCGTCTGGTCCGATTTCGCTTCGACCGGGGCCGCGCAGCCCGTGATCGTCTTTTCGCACGGCTTTCTCGGCTGCGCGACGCAATCGCGCTTCCTGATGGAGGCGTTCGCCAAGGCAGGCGGGCTACACCGTGTTCGCGCCGAACCATCGGGACGCGCTTTGCGTCGGCGCCGAGGGAATCTGGCCAAGGCACGCCTTCCCTTTGCGGCCGGCGTCGCAGTGGACCGACGCCGACTTTCGCGACCGCGCGGAGGATATCGGCCGGTTGCTGGAGGCCATTCACGCGGACGATCGTTTTCGTGCCACTGTCGATCTTTCGCACCTCGGGCTCGTCGGCCATTCTCTCGGCGGCTACACCGTGCTGGGGTTGAGCGGCGCGTGGCCGTCGTGGAAGCTCGCCGGGGTCAGCGCAGTGCTGGCGCTCTCGCCGTATGCGGAGCCGTTCATCGAACAGGAGGCTTTGGGCAAGCTGGCCGTACCCGTCATGTACCAGGGCGGCACGCTCGATTTCACGACGCCCGGCCTACTGAAGGCAAGCGGAGGGTACGATCAATCGCCATCGCCGAAATACCTCGTCGAGTTCGACCTCGCGAGCCACTGGGCGTGGACCAATATCGGCTTTGTGGCGCATGAGCAAATCCTCCGGTACAGCCTCGCGTTCATGGATACCTACGTGAGGAGTCTGGTGCGCGACGCGGAGTTGACGACGTCCACGCACGGGGTCGCCGAGCTGCGCCACGCGGAGGTCTCGGCCGCGAAGGAGAAGCTCTCGCCGGTCCTTGGCGACGTTGTGCCGGCGCCGTCGGTCGGAGACTGAAGGCTGGCGCGCACGGTCTTCGCGAAGCGACGGTCGCGAACTTCGGTTAACGGCCACAAGCAGTCGTCCCGCCTCGAGAGCGCCTTCCGCAGTCGGCAGCCGTGAGCAACATTCACGCAATTGAATACTGACGGCGATAACAACTACAAAGGAAGGGTTGCAATAATCTGCTGCGATGTCGAAAATTTGCAATCGCGCCTGTATTGCGACGCTGTGGCGCGAGTCGGTGCCTGTTCGAGGCGAGTTGTAATCAAGCGGGGGGAGCGCTAACAACTGTCCGCATACCTATTGCCTCCTCCGAGCTCGACGAGATCGTCGTAACCGATACGATCCCGCTCACCGACGACGCGAAGGCCTGCGCGCGAATCCGGCAGCTTTCGTGCGCGCAACGTTGCCCTTTCATCCTGACCATGTATTGGAGAAAGGAGATTCGTCATGGCTTCTATTGTCCTGGTTCACGGCGGGTTCGTTGATGGCTCTGGCTGGGAGGACGTCTACAAGATCTTGAAGAAGGATGGCTACAGCGTCGGCATCGTCCAGAACCCGACGCTATCGCTAGCTGACGACGTGGCCGCCACGAAACGCATCATCGCGAGGGAGAGTGCGCCTGTCATTCTCGTCGGCCACTCGTATGGCGGGGTGGTCATCACCGAAGCGGGCAGCGATCCTAGAGTCGCTGGGCTCGTTTATATCGCGGCCTTTGCTCCGGACAAAGGGGAGTCCGTAGCCGCGCTCATCAAGGACCCACAACCCGGCGCGCCGGTCCCGCCGATCATGCCGCCGCAGGATGGTTATCTGTTCCTCGACAGGGCAAGATTCGCCGCTTCGTTCGCGGCCGATGTGGTCAAAGAAAAGGCTGAGTTCATGGCTGACTCGCAGGTCCCTTGGGGCGTGGAGGCTCTCAACGGAGCAATCAGCGAGCCGGCGTGGAAGACCAAGCCGAGTTGGTACCTGGTCGCAACCGATGACAAGATGATCCCACCGGCCGCCCAGCGGTTCATGTCAAAGCGCGCAGGCTCGACCGTTGTCGAGGCCGCGGGCAGCCACGCGATCTACGTGTCGAAGCCAGAAGTGGTGGCAGCACTTATCGAAAAAGCTGCGAAAGGTGTGAAGCTGGCGGCGTAGTCTCGCCGAATTGCCGCGGGCAATGCACTTCGTGCGTTCGAATGCACACGAGCTGACACAACTCAGGAGGCCACGATGAGCACGACGAAGGTCCGCAGCAACGACATGAAGTTCGAGATCGTCGTCATCCCCGTCTCGGACGTCGACCGCGCGAAGGAATTCTACGGGAGGCTCGGGTGGAGACTCGACGCCGAGTTCGCCAGCGGTGACGACTTCCGCGTCATCCAGTTCACGCCGCCCGGCTCCGGGTGCTCGGTCATCTTCGGCAAGAACGTCACGGCGGCGGCGCCTGGCTCCGCTCAGGGCCTGTACCTGATCGTCTCCGACATCGCGGCCGCCCGCGACGAGCTCCGCGGTCGCGGCGTCGAGGTGAGCGAGCTGTTCCACAGCGACAGCGTGTACGCTGGCACGGACGAGCCCTATCTATTTGGGCGGCGTCGGACCGGCGGTCCGGATCCCGAGCGTGGCAGCTACCGCTCGTTCGCCTCGTTCCGCGATCCAGACGGCAACGGTTGGCTGTTCCAGGAGATCACGACGCGGCTGACCGGTCGCATCGACTCCGGCGTGACGAGCTTCGCGTCCGCTAACGACCTGGCGGAAGCGTTTCGGCGTGCCGAGGCCGCCCATGGCAAGTACGAGGCCCGGATCGGCCAGGGGAGGGACGCGAGCTGGCCGGAGTGGTACGCCGCGTACATGGTCGCGGAGCAGGCGGGCACGGAACTAATGTCGTGACTACCTACGACGCGATCGTCATCGGCACCGGCCAAGCCGGCCCGTACGTGACCTCGCGTCTCGCGGGCGCCGGCATGAAAGTCGCGGTCATCGAGCGCAACGCCTTCGGCGGAACGTGCGTCAATACCGGCTGCATTCCGACCAAGACGATGGTGGCGAGCGCGTACGCGGCGCGCGTGGCCGCTCGCGCCGCCGAGTATGGCGTGGACGTCGGCTCGGTGCGTGTCGACATGAAGCGGGTCATGGCCCGGAAAGAGGCGGTCTCGAGGGAGTCGCGCACCGGTCTCGAAGACTGGCTGCGGAGCATGGAGAACTGCACCGTCTATCAGGGCCACGCCCGCTTCGAATCCGCGCAGGAGGTGAGCGTCGGCGGAGAGCGCCTGCGCGCCGACAAGATCTTTCTCAACGTCGGCGGCCGAGCGCTCGTTCCCGACATGCCCGGCGTTCACGAGATCGACTTCCTCACCAATAGCTCGATGATGTCGGTGGACTTTCTGCCGAAACACCTGATCGTCGTCGGCGGCAGTTACATCGGTCTCGAGTTCGGCCAGATGTTCCGGCGCTTCGGCGCCGAGGTCACGATCATCGAGATGGGGCCGCGGCTCATCGGCCGCGAGGACGAAGACGTGTCGACCGCGATCCGGGAGATCGTCGAGCACGAGGGTGTCGAGGTGCGCGTGAACGCGAAGTGCATCTCCTTCGCCAAGCGCGGCGAAGAGATCACCGCCGGCGTCGATTGCACCGACGGTGCGCCGCAGGTCCACGGCACGCACGTGTTGCTCGCCGTCGGCCGCCGTCCGAATACCGACGATCTGGGCCTCGACGAGGCGGGCGTTGCCGTCGATGATCGGGGCTACGTCGTGGTCGACGACCAGCTCCGCACCAGCGTCCCGGGAGTCTGGGCGCTCGGCGATTGCAACGGCAAGGGCGCGTTCACGCACACCTCGTACAACGACGGTGAGATCGTCATCGCGAACTTGCTCGAGAACGATCCGCGCCGCGTGAGCGATCGGATCACCGCGTACGCGCTGTACGTCGATCCGCCGCTCGGTCGAGCCGGGATGACGGAGGCCGAGATTCGCAAGAGCGGACGCAAGGCGCTCACCGCCAAGCGGCCGATGACGCGCGTCGGGCGCGCGGTCGAAAAGGGCGAGACTCAGGGATTCATGAAGATCGCGGTCGACGCCGAGACCGGCGCCATCCTAGGCGCCGCGATCCTCGGCACGGGCGGCGACGAGGTCATCCACTCGATTCTCGACTTGATGTACGCAAAGGCGCCGTGGACGGTGGTCCGCCGCGCGATGCACATTCATCCGACCGTCTCCGAACTCGTGCCGACGATACTGTCCGACCTCCGACCGATGGACTAGCCACACCTGACGCCGGAGCCGCGCACCGTCGGCTCCCAGCCATGTATTCGCAGCGGCGCTATGTCGACGCCGGCGGGCTGATGTCTTACCGGTTCTGGCGGTCAGCGAAGTCCGCGAAGGTCCACTTCTCTATCGCACGACGGGCTGCAACGGGTCGAGGCCGTGTAGAAACGTCAAGGCTGCGTGATCGCGCCGTTTCAGCGCTCTCGGAAGCGTCTTGGACAGTCGCTGCCGTGCTATGCGCGACGGCAGAGGCTGATGGGTTCTTGTCGAAGTTGGTTCGGAAGTTGCTCTGTAGATGCGCTTGGCGCTGCGTTCTTCGGCGCTTTTTCGCGGGGAGAGAGGGCCTCATGCCCGCATCGCCTGCATCAGCGGCACGATTCCCATGATCTGCATCACGCGTTTGAGATTGTAGGCCAGTACATGGAGGCTCATCTCGGTGCTGACGCGAGGCAGTCTCTTGGTCAGGAAATGGGTCGCGCCCATCCAGGCTTTGAGCGTACCGAAGGGATGTTCGACGGTTTGCCGGCGTCGCTTCATCGCGTCGGGCTGACCGTCCAGGCGCTCCTGCATCGCGTCGAGGACTGCCTCGTGCTCCCAGCGCGCGATGCGCCGGTAGACGCTCGTCGTGCATTGCGCTTTGAGCGGACACCTCGGACAGGCCGAGGACCAGTACTTGTGCAAGGCGAGACCGTGCTCGACGGTGGTAAAGCGCTTGATGGCCCGTTGGCCCGCCGGGCAGCGGTACTCATCGTCTTCGGCGATGTAAACAAAGTCGCGCTTGTCGAACCGACCCTCGGCCTTGCTGTTGGAGGTCAGTGGCTTCGGCACCAGCGGGGTCATGCCGGCCTGGTCGCACTCCAGAATCTCCTCGCCGTTGAAGTAGCCGCGATCGGCAACGACGGTCAGATGCTTCCGTTCCCGTCGCGCTGCGCGCCTGCTGTGGCCATCGCGAACAGCTGGGTGCGGTCATGGCCGACGTTGGTGACTTCGTGGGCCACGATCAGATGGTGCTTGGTATCCACCGCCGTCTGCACGTTGTAGCCGACGATGCCGGTGCCTCTGCCACTGGTCGCCATCGAGCGGGCATCCGGATCGGTCAGCGAGACTTGCCCGTCGGGCGCTGCCCGTAGTTGCTGGCCGATCTGCTTCAGGCGCTGCAGGTGTGCTTTGACCGCGGCGACCTTCTCCTTGAGCCGCGACACCTTGCCTTCCGTGACCAGGGCCGGCTCCCGATCCGCGCGGTCGAGCTCGGCCAGATAGCGGGCGATGCTTTCCTCCAGCTGCGCCATGCGCTTCTGGAGCTTGTTGGCGGTGAAGTTCTTGTCGCGGTTGTTGACCGCCTTGAACTTGCTGCCGTCGATCGCCACGATCGCTTCCGAGAACAGCTTGAGCCGGCGGCACAGCACGATGAATTCGCGACAGACGTTACGGATCGCCTTGCCATTGTCCTTGCGGAAGTCGGCGATGGTCTTGAAGTCCGGCGTCAAGCGCCCGGTCAGCCACATCAGCTCGACATTGCGCTGCGTCTCGCGCTCCAGCCGCCGACTGGACTGCAGGCGGTTGAGATACCCGTAGACGTAGAGCTTCAACAGCACCGCCGGGTGGTAGGCGGGCCGCCCGGTGTCCGCCGGCGCCACGCCCTCGAAGCCAAGGCCGCTCAGATCAAGTTCGTCGATAAAGACATCGATCACCCGAACCGGGTTGTCTTCACCGATATAGTCGTCCAGACACTCGGGCAGCAAGGTCACCTGGCTTCGGTCCTCGCCTTCGACGAATCGCTTCATGTTGCCGCTCCGAAGAAATTGCTTTCTTCAATATAGGCAACCTTTCCGTTTCGGCAACCTTCACGTTTTCACACACTCTCGGTCGACTGCCGGCATTGAGTCAATTCGACCGAGCGGCCGCTGATTACCGTACTGCTGTCATCCAAGCAGCAACGGCAGATCTGGATCGTAGAACCGCCGTTCGGCGCCCAGCAGCGGATGCCCGTGAACGGCCGAGACTGTGCAAAAACGCTCACCAATATTCCGAGTTGAGCGACGATGGCGGAGCTGACCTTGGACGATTGGCGCGGACCCTTTTCGCCGTCCTGTAACCCGTAAGAAGCCGTTACGCAGTTTTGGTGGCGGATCGGGCCGAGGGCGCCAGTTTTTCGGGCGAAATACGAGCCGCAGCGGCTCAAGTGCTCATCGCGCGCATCATTGCGCCGATGCCCAAGATGCGCATCACCCTTCAGGTTATACGCCAGGACGTGCAGACTCATCTCGGTGCGCACCCGCGGCAACGTCTTGGTCAGGAAGTGGGTCCACCCCATCCAGGACTTGATCGTGCCGAACGGATGCTCGACCGTCTGGCGGCGCACGCGCATCATCTCGGGTTGCCGATCCAGCCGCCGCTGCATCGCCTCGAGCACCGCTTCCTGTTCCCAGCGCGCAATGCGCCGATAGTCGCCTGTCGTGCAGCGCGCCTTGAGCGGACACCTGGGGCAAGCCGAGGACCAGTACTTGTGCAAGGTCAAGCCGTTCTCGACGGTGGTAAAGCGCTTGATGGCCCGTTGCCCCGCCGGGCAGCGATACTCATCGTCGCTGGCGAGGTAGATGAAGTCCTGCTTGTCGAAGCGACCCTCGGCCTTGCTGTTGGAGGTCATCGACTTGGGCACCAGCGGCGTGATCCCGGCCTCATCGCATTGCCGAATCTGCTCGCTCTTGAAGTAACCACGGTCAGCCACGACGGTTAGATCGTCGATGCCCGTGGCTGCGCGCGCCTGTTCGGCCATCGGCGTCAGCTGGTCGCGGTCGATGCCCGCGGTGACGACCTCGTGCGCCACGATCAGATGGTTCTTGGCGTCCACCGCCGTCTGGACGTTGTAGCCGACGATGCCCCCGTCCCGGCTCTTCATCGACCGCGCGTCGGGATCGGTCAGCGATAGCTGTTGATCGGGGCTGGCCAGCATCTTGAGCCGCTGCATCTGTTCCTGCAGCGCCGCGATCCTCTCTTGCAGCCGGCCCTTCTTCAGCTCCGCCACATCCGGTTCGGCCCGGTCGGCGGTGTCCATATCCGCCAAGTAGCGCGCGATGCTCTCTTCGAGCTGCGCCATCCGCCGCTGCATCTTGGCCGGGGTAAAGTTCTGGTCACGGTTGTTCACCGCCTTGAACTTGCTGCCGTCGATGGCCACGATCGCCTCGGTGAACAGGTTCAGCTGGCGACACAGCACGATGAACTGGCGACAGACATTGCGGATCGCCGGCCCATTGTCCTTGCGGAAGTTGGCAATGGTCTTGAAGTCCGGCCGCAGCCGCCCGGTCAGCCACATCAGCTCGAGGTTGCGCTGCGCCTCGCGCTCCAGGCGGCGGCTGGACTGGATCCGGTTCAGGTAGCCGTAGAGGTAGAGCTTGAGCAACACCGCCGGGTGGTACGCCGGACGCCCAGTTGCCGCCGGCGCAACGCCATCGAAGCCCATTTCCCGCAGGTCCAGTTGCTCGACAAAGGCCTCCACCACCCGCACCGGGTTGTCCTCACCCACATAGTCGTCCAGGCACTCCGGCAGCAAGGCCACTTGGCTTCGGTCCTCGCCTTCGACGAATCGCTTCATGTTGCCACCTCGAAGAAATCTCTTTCCTCAATATAGGCAACTTTCGCGTTTTTACACGGCCTCGGCCAGAAGCAGCCGTACAGCGAAGCCACGGATAGCGGTCGTTCATTGGCGCTGTTGATACGAGCTCGTCATACGCGCTGCTCTGAACTCGTCGTTTCCACTGCCTCGCATTCCAGGCCCTCCTTCGTGCCCCGTTCGGGGTGCGCATCTAGGGCGCAGCTGCGACAGAGCACGCCGCTCTTTCTCGAATCCGTACGGCGGCGTAGCCTATTGTCGATCGCTGCGCTGTCGTAGCGCCTGAGTGGCAAGGAGGGTCGATGGGACGGGGGGCAAGACCTGTAGAAGCCAAGGGCGAAGCAAAGTCCTCTGTCGCCACGAAATCGCGGAAGATAGACGACTCTAGATCCAGCGAACTCGAGCGGCACCTGGCGGAAGCACTGGAACAGAAGGCCGCGATCGGGATCGAGAACGCCCGGCTTGTCAACGAGCTGGAGACGCGCGACTGGGACCTCAGGGCCGCCCTCGAGCAGCAGAAGGCGACGAGCGAGATCCTGCGCGTGATCAGCCGCTCGAAGTCCGACGTACAGCCGGTTTTCGACGCGATCGCCGCGCAGGCGCTGAGGCTGTGCGGCGCGAGCTCGGCCAACGTGTTCACGTTCGACGGCGAGTTGATTCACCTCGCCGCGCTCGTGAACCTGACGCCTGCGGGGGCCGAAGCGATTCGCAGCCTCTGGCCGCGGCCGCCCAGCCGCGGAATGGCGGCGACCCGCGCGATTCTGACTCGTGGCGCAGTCGTGATTCCGGACGTGGTGGAGGATCCAGATTTTGAGGCCAGCACCGCGGCGGTGACCGGAAACTTTCGCAGCATCCTCGCCGTTCCGCTTATGCGTGAAGGGAACCCCATCGGCGCCATTGCCGTCGGCCGGCCCGAGCCTGGGCCGTTCCCCGACACGCAGGTTGCCTTGCTCCAGACGTTTGCCGATCAGGCGGTAATCGCCATCGAGAACGTGCGGCTGTTCACGGAACTCGAAGCGCGCACCACCCAGCTCACGCGCTCGGTGGGAGAGTTGAAGGCGCTGGGCGAGGTCGGCCAGGCGGTCAGCTCGACGCTCGACCTGGAGACTGTACTCGCCACGATCGTCTCCCGCGCGGCCCAGCTGGCCGGCATGGACGGCGGCTCGATCTGGGAGTACGACGAAGCGCGCGAGGAGTTCTACCTACACGCGACGGACCGACTGCCCGATGAGCTGGTCGACACGCTCCGGGCCACGCCCATCCGCAAGGGAGAGGGCGCGCTCGGGCTATTGGCGATGACTGGCGAGCCGGTCGAAATCCGCGACATCGCCGGCGAACGCAGCTACCCGAGCCGCCTCCGGGATACCCTCGTTCGGTGCGGCTATCGTGCGGTGCTGGCAGTGCCATTGTTGCGCGAAGACCACCTGCTCGGGGCGCTGGCCGTGAATCGGACCGGCGCCGGGGAGTTTGCGCCGGAGGTGATCGAGCTGCTCAAGACTTTCGCGACCCAGTCGGCGCTGGCCATTCAGAACGCGCGGCTGTTCCGCGAGATCGAGACCAAGAGCCGGGAACTGGAGATCGCCAGCCAGCACAAGAGCGAGTTCCTGGCCAACATGTCGCACGAGCTGCGCACCCCGCTCAACGCCATCATCGGCTTCTCGGAAGTCCTCGCTGAGCGGCTGTTTGGCGAGATCAACGAGAAACAGGCCGAATACATCGGCGACATCCTGCAGTCGGGACAACATCTCCTCTCCCTTATCAATGACATCCTCGATCTGTCCAAGATCGAAGCGGGGCGGATGGAACTGGAGCTGACCGATTTCGATCTCCCCAGCACGATCGAGAACACGTTGATCCTGGTCCGGGAGCGAGCGGTCCGGCGCGGCATCGCCCTTGGCCGCACTGTCGATGAACGCCTGGGAATGGTCCGTGCCGACGAGCGCAAGGTGAAGCAGGTGCTGCTCAACCTCTTGTCGAACGCACTGAAGTTCACTCCGGAGGGCGGGCGGATCGAAGTTCGGGCTGCTGTTCGCGACGGCACGGCAGAGATCTCGGTCACCGATACCGGAGTGGGCATTTCTGCCGAGGATCAGGAGGTGGTGTTCGAGGAGTTCCGGCAGGTCGGGACAGCGTCGAAGAAAGTGGAAGGCACCGGGCTCGGTCTTGCCATCTCGCGGAAGTTCATCGAGCTCCATGGCGGAAGAATCTGGGTCGAGAGTCAAGTGGGGCTTGGCTCGACCTTCGCCTTTACCTTACCGTTGACGGTCGATTGGCACCACAAGGATGTACGGGCGCACGCGACTATTCCGTCACGCTTTCAAGAAACTTAAATTACATGTCTGATTTGCATGAGTAACTATTTCGCTATGGGTTCGACGGGAATCAGAGCGAAGCCCAATGCGGCGGCGCGGCGGTTGAGGTGATGGATGACGCGCTGCCGATAGCGCTCCTCGTAGTAATCCTGCCCCCGGTCGACGTATTCGGTACCTTGGGTCAGCATGGTGTAGATGAGGCGGGCCAACTTGTGGGCGGTAGCCGTGATGGCCTTGGCTTTATCGAGCCGACCGGAAAGCCGGCGATAGTAGGCGCCGAGGGCAGACTTGCTGCGGCTCAAGGCAAAGGCGGCCATGCGCAGGGCCTGCGCTAGGCGATTCGCCGTGCGCTTGGTGGCCCCCGAGAGCACCTTGCCGCCAGAGATCTTGGTGCCTGGACACAGCCCCAGCCACGACGCGAAGTGCTTGGCGCTCTTGAAGCGGGACAGATCAGGGCCCACTTCCGCGATCACTTTCAGGGCGGTGGCGGTCTCCACACCGTTGATCCGCGTCAGATCGACACCACAGGTACGCAGCAGCGCCGTACGCAGATCAAACTTCATGGGATCGCAACGACGGCCGCGCTTGCGTTCCGGGCCCGCGGCCGCCTCATGCCGGTACAGGCGCTCGAGTTGCCCTTGAATCTGGCGATCGCAGTCGGCGATGACAGCGCTGTAGGTGTCGCACAGAGTCATGGCCTGCTTCAGCGCGAACAAATGCTCGTCACGCCAATTACCCTTGAGCGATTTGGCAATATCGGCTTCGCTGGCGTGGACGCGTTCGTGACGAAGTTTGGCGAGCTTTGCCGGATCGCGTTCGCCCGCGATGATCGCCCGGATGATGTTCTGTCCGGTCAATCCGGTGATGTCGGAGATGACGTTGGTCAGTTGCACGTTCATTTGCGCCAGCGCCTTTTGCATGTGATGCACATGCTGGGACTGGCACTTGATCAGCATGTCGCGTTGCCGCGTGAGGCAACGCAACGCACAGATCTCGTCACGTGGACGGAACGCGCCCGAGAGCAGACCGTAGCTCATCAACTGCTGCAACCACTGACAGTCCAGAACATCGCTCTTGCGACCGGAAACGTTCTTGACGTGTCGCGCATTGACCAGATAAACGACGAAGCCGCGCGACTCCAGCAGTTCGTAGAGAGGAATCCAATACACACCGGTCGATTCCATCGCCACCGTGTCCACTTCGCATGCGCTGAGCCAGTCCGCCAGCGCCTCCAGATCCTCGGTGAAACTCTTGAACTCTCGCACCGGGTCATCCGCTCGGTCCGGCGGCACCGCCACATAGTGGCTCGCCGATCCGATATCGATCCCCGCCGCGTTGGGATACGCCAATTCAAACTCGCGCTTGCGTCTGGCCACAGCATCCTCCATCCTCTTCGTCGGAATGCCGCGCCGGTATGGGTTCGTCGTTGTACTCACTCTTTCAAACGGGATGCCCGCTGTAACGGGCTCACCAATGTCGCTGACGTGACCCAGGACCATGCTAGTAATCGGGCAAGCTACGCACCATTGCGGCTTCGGCCTTCTCCAGCGCGGCATTCCACCCTAGCACTCCGCGCCGCCCCATGTTTCTTCCTAGCGCTCACCCGCACCCGGGCGGGTTGTTGAGCTAGTAATGCGAATGGCAGCATGTGGCCGTTCAGCAAGCGCCAACGTCTGCTTTTACAAGACGCCACAGGCAGCAACGGGTCGGGCACGGCCACCCGCTCCCTGGTCCTGAACGGCTGCTCGACGATGTCACCGGCCGTTGACGCCTCGATGACTGGTGTGTGTTACGCAGCGGCCGCTCGGTCGAATCGCACCAATGCCGGTGACCGGCCAGGAGCCGCCGGTCAGCATCGCCGCCGCAATTTCCACAGAGCGGCCGTAGAACCGGTATAACCGTCAACGCGCAACGCGGTCATCAGTCGGACGTCAAACATCGATCGGGGTCGGTTCCACATCGCTCCGGTACCGACCGCGCGTGTGTTCTCACGCCCAACTTTCAAATGGGATAGGTGGTGCGCACAAGTACTTGGTTGGAAGTTCGACGACCGCCATATAATTTCGTGGAGTGGGTTCAACCGCCGGATGCACGGCAAGCGTCTCGTCGTTGGGCCCATTCAACAAGCGCCGACTGACCGTCAATACCTATTACCGCGACTTGATGGAACTGATCGGCCGGTCCGTCGATGCGGTTGGCGTGTTCATAATCGTGATTGGTGCTGTTGTGGCGACTGGTCGGTTTGTGGTGCGTGGAAGAGCCGACTTTACCAACTCGTACCGCGCCTACCGGCAGGGTCTTGGACGTGCGATCCTGCTCGGTCTGGAGTTCTTGATTGCGGGCGATATTATCCGCACCGTTGTCGTGGCGCCGACGCTCGAAAACGTACTGATCCTCGCGCTCATCTTCGTGGTCCGGACATTTCTCAGCGTGGCGCTGCAGTTGGAAGTGGAAGGACGTTGGCCTTGGAATCGCGGCGAGGAATTGCCAAAGCATCCGTTGTGACCGGCAGCCTCCGGTCGAACTGCGCCGGTCGATGATGAGGCGGCTCGCGGGCCAGGAGCGGTCCTTCAGGTAACGCCCCGAAAGCGGCCATTCGCCTTCTGTGGGATCGTAAGTCAATCGTGGTGGCCGCGACGAATTGGTATCCTCGCACCCGATGTCCACGGAACGGCAACAACTCGAAGACACCATCGCGGGGCTTGAAGCCCAACGCGCCTTGCTCGGCGATGCGATCGTCGATGCGGCCCTCGTCCCGCTGCGCGCCAGGCTTGCCTCGCTGGTGGCAGCGCCCCTGGACGTACCTTCAGCGCAAACCCTCAAGCAAGTCACCATCCTGTTCCTCGACATCGTAGGCTCCACCGCGCTGAGCCAGTACCTCGACCCAGAGGCAATTAGCGTGGTGATGGACGGCGCGCTGGCACGGTTCACTGCAATCGTCGAGCAGCTCGACGGAAAGGTGCTCAAGTACGCCGGCGACAGTGTATTGGCGGCGTTCGGTGTCGATGAGGCTCGCGAAGACGACCCGGAGCGCGCGGTGCATGCAGGCCTCGCACTGCTCGAAGCAGCGCGACAACAAGGCGAATTGGTCAAGCGCCAACACGGGCGCGAAGGGTTCAGCATACGTGTCGGTGTCCACACAGGCAGCGTGTTGCTGGGCGGTGGCGTCGATGCCGAAGGCAGCATTCGAGGCAGCGCTGTCAACATCGCTGCACGGATGGAGCAGACAGCGCCGTCCGGAACACTGCGCATCAGCCACGATACCTATCGCCATGTGCACGGGCTGTTCGAGGTCGAAGTCCAGCCGGCAATTTTGCCGAAGGGTCTGGAGGGCCCATTCACGACCTATCTCGTGTTGCGCGCCAAGCCACGCCCATTCAGGGCCACCGCGCGCGGCATCGAAGGCGTCGACACCCGCATGATCGGGCGCGATGCGGAACTGGCGGCGTTGCGTGACAGCTTCGAGCGTCTGTTCAGCGAGCGTGAACTGGCTGTCGTAACCGTCGTCGCTGAGGCGGGCATCGGCAAGAGCAGGCTGCTCTACGAGTTCGGCAACTGGATCGACGCGAGATCCGATCAGTTCCATTTGTTCCAGGGTCGCGCCAGTCCGCAAACGCAAGGTCACGCTTATGCACTGTTGCGCGACGTCTTCGCGCGCCGACTGCAGATCGCCGACGACGACACACTGCCGGCCGCCCAGCGAAAGATCGAGCAAGGCATCGTCCCGCTGTTCGTTCACGACGACGGCGAAGACCTGGCGGAGGGGCACGCCCACTTGCTGGGACATTTGATCGGTCTGGATTTCAGCGCCAGCCGCCACATCAGCGGCATCCGCAACGACCCCAAACAGATTCGCAACCGCGCGTTCCACGTCGCGGCACAAACGTTCCGCCGGCTTGGTGCGCAGGACGGCAGGCCCATCCTCCTTCAGCTGGAAGACCTTCATTGGGCTGACGATGCCACGTTGGACTTCCTGAGCCACCTCGCCCAGGTGAACCGCGACGTGCCCATGCTCGTCCTCGCTTTCGCACGGCCGACGCTGTTCGAGCGCCGTGCCGACTGGCTGGGCAAACAACTCACGGGTCGCCGAATCGACCTCGGCCCGCTCGATAACAACCAAAGTCACCTGCTCGCCTTCGAATTGCTGAAGAAGTTGCCCACGATTCCAAATGCGGTGAGCGAGATGGTCATCGGTCGCGCCGAGGGCAACCCCTTCTACATGGAAGAGCTGATCAAGATGCTGATCGATCGAGGCGCGATCGAGACCGGATCCACTTCTTGGAGTCTGCACCCGGAGAGGCTGCTGGCAGCCGACGTTCCACCGACGCTGACCGGTGTGTTGCAGGCGCGACTGGACGGCCTGCCGGCCGCGGAAAGGGAGGTGCTGCAGGAAGCCAGCGTCATCGGTCACATCTTCTGGGATCAGGCGCTCGTGTCGCTTGACGCGCGCGCCCAGCAGCTGTTGTCGGCACTGGAGAGACGCGAACTCGCCTTGCCGCGCTCGGATGGATCGCTCGAGGGCCTGCGCGAATACGCGTTCCGGCACCAGATCCTCCACCAAGTGACCTATGACACCGTGCTCAGGCGTGCGCGGCGCGAACTGCACGGCAAGGTTGCACGCTGGTTCTCGGAGCTAACGGGCTCCCGCGCAAACGACTTTCTCGGCATTACCGCCTGGCATTACGAGGAGGCAGGCGACCCGGTCAATGCCGCCGAGTACCACGCCCGCGCGGCGGAGCACATCAAGGACCGCTTTGCCCATGACGGGGTCCTGGACCATGTGCGGCGAGCACTGGCCTTGCTCGACAAGGCTTCGGAGCAAGACACCGCTTCATTACGCTGGCGGCTCCTGGATGTGCGCGAGCAGACGCTTGACCTGCAGGGTCTGCGCAGTGAGCAACGCGATGACGCGAACGCGTTGCAAGCGCTGGCAGAGACGATGGGCGATGATTGGCGGAAGGCCGATGCGGCCTTTCGGCGCAGCAACTTGGCGTATCGCATGGTTGACCCGCCGGCATGTGAGCACGCCGCGCACCGCGCTATGACGCTGGCGTCTGCCGCCGGCGACCCCACGCTACGACTGCGCGCGCAGCGGCTGCTTGTGTACGCACGACGCGACTCCGGCGACTACAAGTCGGCCAAGGCACTGGCGCAGCAAGGGTTGACGGAGGCGCGCGAGCGCGGGCTGAAAGGGATCGAAAGCCAGTTCCTCAACACGCTGGCGGGCATGGCCGGAATGCAGGACGACATGTTGGGGAGCGTCGAGCTGTGCCGCCAGTCACTCCGTATCGAAAGGGAAACGCGCGACCGGCATGGGGAAGCCCTCACGTTGGGCAATCTCGGGGCTGCATGGCTGGGTCTGGGCGATTTCGAGCAGGCGACGCGCGACTTGGAGTCGAGCTTGCAGCTGGCTCGATCGATCGGTGACCGGGCCACCGAATGCAACAGCCTCATCAACCTGGCACAAGTCTCGCATTGGCAAGGCGATGGCGCGAGCGCGTTGGCGTTGTCGCGAGTAGCCTTGGACATCGCGGCGCCAATGGAGGCGCCGGATTTCGAAGTTTTCGCGCGGATCGTCCTGGGGGACGCCGAGTCGCTGCAGGGGAACTACGAATCGGCAGCAAGCGCGTACCAGCACGCACGGTTGCAGGCGCTGGAGATTGGCTCTCCGCTGCAGCACAACGCCACGGCCGGCTTGATTCGGGTGGCGCTGGTGCAGGGCAATATCGCTACGGCCTTGCAGCTTGTGGAGGCATTGTTGCCTCAGTTGGCGACAAGCGCCGTGCTGGATGGCGCCGACTCTCCGCGACTGATCGAGCTGACCTGTTATCGCGTGCTCTCCCGCATGGGCGACGCGCGCGCGGCGGCGCTGCTGCAGAGCAGCCACGCAGCTCTACAGGCACGGGCCGATTCCCTGCCTGATGCAGTGCTGCGCGACGGCTTCCTGACCAGGATCCCTCACCACTGCGAGATCGTTGCCGCGTGGCGTACGTTGAGCCGGCAACACGCGGATCCGGCGCGACCGGAATGACCAACGGGCAATGGCGAGAACGGCGCCAGCAACACCGTTGAATCGTCCCCGGGGGATCGCGCGGCGTGCAGCCGCGACAAAGCTGATCAGCTTGGTTTGTCTTTCGTATCGACCCGAATGGCCGCTTCCGAGCGTCGCGTATGTCGGCTTCGGGTCGGTCAGAGTCAACCACGCCCAGGCGCTGAACGGCGGCACTACGATCCGCAGCAGCCCTTCACACCTCGATGGCTGCCCTGCGTTGTACAGCGGCCGCTCGATCAAATCGCAACAATGCCGGCGACCGGCCACGAGCAGCCCTACAGTGAAGTCACCGGTAGCGGCCGCTCGACTGCGCTATCGACCCACAGTAGTCGATCAAATGTAGACTTCCTGGCGATCACTCCAGGGATAGAAACGCATGGATCGCGTCCATCGCCGGGACTTCCTGATCGCGGCGGGAGCACTTCTTGCCGCGCCGCTCGCCGCCAAGGCCCAGCAGGCGGCCAAGGTCGCTCGTATAGGCTGGCTGGGCGACATGTCGGCCGCTGGCCCCCGGCTAGAGGCCTTCTTCCAAGGACTGCGTGACCTCGGTTACGTCGAGGGCCGCAACCTCGTGATCGAATACCGATATGCCGAGGGGAAGCCCGAGCGGTACCCCGCTCTTGCGGCGAACCTTGTTGCGCTCAAGGTTGATGTCATCGTGGCGGCAAACATACTCGCCGCCCTGGCCGCCAAGCAAGCGACCAGGACCCTCCCCATTGTCTCCGTTGGTGCTGCCGATCCGGTGACGAGCGGGCTCGTCACCAGCCTGGCGCGGCCGGGCGGCAATGTCACGGGGTTGTCGCTCACTCGCCCCGGAGCTCGTCGGCAAGTGTCTGGAACTGCTCAAGCAGGCCGTTCCGGGGGTCACTCGGGTCGCTGTCCTCTGGCAGCCGGATGCCTACGGCGAACGCACGGAAAAGGACATGCTGAAGGAAGCAGAAGTCGCGGCGCGGTCGCTGGGGGTGCTGCTTCAATTCGTCGAAGCGCGAGGTCCCGCCGATTTCGACAAGGCCTTCTCGGACATGACCAGGGCGCGCGCGGGTGCTCTGACTGTGTTGGGAAGCGCCATGTTCAACAATGAGCGAAGACGCCTCGTGGACCTGGCGGCCAAGAACCGGCTGCCGGCAGTGTACACAGGGAGAGTTGCCGTCGATGCCGGGGGCCTTATGTCCTATGGACCGAACGTTCCTGATTTGTGTCGGCGCGCTGCTACCTACGTGGACAAGATCCTCAATGGCGCCAAGCCCGCCGACCTGCCCGTCGAGCAGCCGACGAAGTTCGAGCTGGTCATCAACCTCAAGACTGCCAAGGCCCTCGGCCTCACCATCCCGCAGTCGGTGCTGGTGCGTGCGGACGAGGTGATTCAGTAGCTGAACGTCGAGAGTTGATCGCGATTGAATGTCGGTTCTTGTATAGCGAACGACCGGAACGGGTCGAGCCCGAGTGTAGAACTACATGAGCGCAACGCCAGTTCGGCCATCAGTTGCCGTTGGCCGACGCCGACTGGCCGACCGCTTCAGACGGACAGCAGCCGTTCGGTCGCAGCTCATCAACGGGCGCGTTCGGCCACAAGCGGGTATCTGCAGGTGCTTTCAGTTGTTGGAATAGCGGTCTTTCGCAAATGGCGTGGGCTCATCCGCGGCAAGTGCCGCGCGGGTACCGCCGAAAATTCAGTCACGAGCAAGTGTTTGGAGCATCGCCTTGGCTGCCTGAAGATCGGCGGTATCGAAGCCTTCTGTGAACCAACCATAGATCGGCGCAAGAAGCTCCTCGGCCAGTTTGCTTTTGCCGCGTTCGTGCCATAGCCGCGCAAGATTCACCGTGGTGCGCAACTCCCACAACTTTGCACTCTGGCGGCGGGCGACCTCTAGGGCCTTCTGGAAACTGGCCTCCGCCGCGTCCCTGTCCTGCGCAAGAAGCACTTCGCCGCGAATCCGATGCAACTCGGCCTCGAACAGGCCCTCCTTCGTCCGGACAGCCAGCGCGATGGCCTCGTCGAGCAGTTCGAGAGCGCGATCGCGCTCGCCCGCGCTGGCGTGCGCCTCAGCGAGAAAACCCAGCTGCATCGGCCGAAACAGGCCCGGTGCGACCCAGGCAGTCATCTCGTTGATGCCCGTCTGGATGTCTCCGGCGAGATATCGGGCGTGCCCCCGAGAGAACCGCCCCCAGTTGCCAAACGAGGAGATTCCGTTCTGCTCGCAAATCTTGACCTGAGCCTCTGCGCTTTCCAACAGCTGCTGTGCATTGCCTGCAAACTCGGCGACATACGTCATCCCGAATTGGCCCATGGCGATCGTGAACGCATGAGGGATGTGCGATGACAAGGCGAGGCCCTCTGCCGCCGAGGCCTGTGCACGCTCCGGATAGCCCAAAGGCCACAGGATCCAGCCGTGGAACGCCAATGCTGTGACCTTGTGATCCATGGAAAAGCGCAGATCGGTCATGTGACCTTCCAGCGCACCGCAGAACTCGAGCGCGCGTTCCAGATAGCTGCGTGCCGCGACCAGATCGCCCATGGACCACAGCACTTCGCCCAGCATGCGATTGGCAAACGCGTGCGGCTCGGGTTCGTCGACGCCCGCGACCCGTTGCAGTGCCTGCTCGGCGACAGCGCGCGCCGCTTGGAGCTCGCCGCGCGTGTAGTGGACGCCCCACAGCCCGTAGAGCACCCGTATCTGGTCCGGGATGCTGGTGGCGGCGCCGATCAAGTCGCGGGCCCGCGAATAGGCCTGCAGCGTTTCGGGCGCGTAGTAGCCCTTAGCGGTGCGGGCGGCCGATCCGAGACCGAGATACAGGCCGAATTGGCGATGTTGGCGCTCCCGCGCGGCCGGCATCGAGTCGATCAACCCGATCCCTTGATTGAAATGCTGAATCGCTTCCAAGTTGGCCGATCGCAGCAGCGCGCGATCGCCGGCGCGCTGCCAGTACTCGGCGGCTCGGTCGGCGAGGCCGGCCTGTGTGTAGTGTTGCGCCAGCAGCTCGGGTTCGCTTTGAACGATGGCAGGAAACGATTGCTCAAGAACTGCCGCGATGCGCGCATGCAGCTCCTGACGGCGGCTGCGCAGCAGGCTCGAGTACGCTGCATCCTGCACCAGCGCGTGCTTGAACATCAGGCTCGCGCGCGGCGGCGTGCCGCGCCGGAACAGCAGTCCCGCCTCCACCAGTTGGTCGAGGGCGCGTTGCAGGTCTGGCTCGCTGCGCCCGGCTACCGCCGCCAGCAGGTCATAGGAAAACTCCCGCCCGATTGCCGCGCCGACCTGCGCCACATCCTTCAACGACGCGAGGCGGTCGAGCCGGGCCATCAGCGAGGCTTGCAGGCTGGTCGGGATGGCCAACGGGGGCAGCGGCCCGGTGAGCACGTACCGATCCGCCTGCTCCTCGAGGAGCGCGCCTTCGAGCACGGTCTTGGTCAGCTCCTCCATGAACAGCGGCACGCCATCGGTGTGCTCGATGATCTGTTCGGCGACTTCCCGCGGCAGGGGTTTGCCGCCGGTCAGCCGTTCGAGCAGCAACGTGCTCTCGCGCCGATTCAGCTTGTTGAGTGGGTGCATCGTCACGTGGGCGAGCCCGACCCACGGCGGCTGGAACTCCGGCCGGAAGGTAATCACCAGCCAGCACCGGCCATCGCTCCAGACGAATCGACCGTCCTTTCCAGGAGCTCGAGCGAGGTCGGATCGATCCAGTGCGCGTCCTCGAAGATCATCAGCACCGTGCTGTTGGTCGCCAGCGATTCCAGCTGACCGAGCAAGGCGGCAAGGGTCCGCTCCTTCTTCTGCTCCGGGCTCAGTGTCAGCGGCGGGTAGCGTTCCTCGGTCGGAATGGACAGCAGTTCGGCAATGAGCGGCGCATCCTCGGCCAGATTCTTCGTGAACGGGGCGAGCAGCGCCTCCAGCTTGTCGAGCTTGATCCGCGGCGGGTCGTCGGGCGCAAAGCCGGCGGCGCGCTCGAGCTGGCTGACAAACGCGTGCAGCGGGCTGGTCGTGTGGTAAGGCGAGCAGAAATAGCGCAAGCGCACGTGCGGCTCGTCCATGAGCCGCTCCAACAGCGTCGCCGCCGATCCGCGACTTGCCGATGCCAGGCTCGCCCGAGAACAGCACCACCTGGCCCTCGCCCGCCTTCGCCTGCTGCCAGCGCCGCAGCAGCACCCCGATTTCTTCCTCGCGTCCGACCAGTGGCGTCTGTTCCGCCCGCAGTGCCTCGAACCGGCTCTCGGCGGCGCTGGCGCGCAGCACCTGATAGGCGGGGACAGGTTCGGCGAAACCTTTGGCCACCACGGGGCCGACGTCACCGAACTCGAACAGACTGCCCAGCAACCGCCGCGTGGCAGGCGCAATCACGATCGCGTCGGGCGGCGCCAACGCTTGCAGTCGCGCCGCGAGGTTCGGCGTTTCGCCGACGACGTTGTGCTCCTGCGCGTCACCTTCGCCGATCAGGTCACCGACCACGACTTGTCCGGTCGCGATGCCCACGCGCGCGGCAAGACGCGCTCCCGGGGCAGGCATCAGCTTGCCAACGGCCTCGACCAGCGCAAGCCCGGCGCGCACCGCCCGCTCGGCGTCATCCTCGTGCGACCGCGGCCAGCCGAAATAGGCGAGCACCCCGTCGCCCAGATACTTGGCGAGATAGCCATCCCACTGCCCGATGGTCGAGGCGCAGCAGTTGCGGTAGGTGCGCAGTAGCTCGCTCATGTCCTCCGGGTCGAGCCGGGTCGACAATTCGGTCGAGCCGACCAGGTCGCAGAACAGCACCGTGATCTGGCGGCGCTCAGCCTGCGCAAGGGGTGGGGTGATTCGACCGGCTAGGCCCGCGTCCTCGGTGGGTTCGGTGTTGGCTGGTCCGATGGGGACGGTCCCCACACGAAGCGCGGCGATCGCATCCAGCAGCTTGCGGCGATGCCCGACCGAGGGGACACCAAGTTTCTCGAGGTCATCGCCGGTCAGCGATGGTAGGACCGCGGCATCGATGTCGTTGTCGCGGAACGCAGGGGCATACCGCTCAAGGCCCAGGTCCTGCAGCCAAGACGCAACGTCCATCCCAAGTACCTCCCCAGCAGCCGTGCAGCGTCGTAGGAAGGGCCACCTGACGCCGAGTCTAACGCAATTCGGCGTACGCACGCTCCCTGACCACGCGCCACATGTTCAGCCATGTAATGATCGAAGGCCATTCGGCGAATTCGCGAGCGTCCGCTTCGTGCGACCGCGACCCGGCAGAAAGGGGTCGACAAGCGCCCTTGATCCACGATCAACATATGGCTCCTCTCCTACTACCAAGGAGCCATTCATGTATGCCGTTACCAACGCCACCCCCAAGGCTGAAGGGCGTGCAGTACCGTGCAACAAAGGGAAGCTGATCGGCCAGAAGCCACCGCTGAATCTGAAGGAGATCTGGGCCATCCGGATTCGACTGCAGCTCGATCATCGAGCCCGCGAACTCGCGTTGTTCAATCTCGCCATCGACAGCAAGTTGCGCGGGTGCGACCTCGGGGGGCTGCACGTTCGCGATTTGTTCCAGGGCAGTCATGTCGCCCCACGCGCGATCGTCATGCAGAAGAAGACCCAGCGGCCGGTGCAATTCTGAGATCACCGAACAAACGCGGGACGCGGTCGGTGCCTGGATCGCGGTCGCCCGCCTGAAGCCGGAGCAGTTCCTCTTTCCGAGCCGTATGTCGGCGTCGCCTCACCTTTCGACTCGGCAGTATTCCCGGATCGTTCATACTTGGGCGGGATCGATTGGGCTTGATCCAGCGGCCTACGGCACTCATTCAATGCGGCGAACCAAGCCGACTTTGATCTATCGCCGCACCCGGTATCTCCGGGCCGTTCAGCTCCTGCTCGGCCATACGAAACTTGACTATCTCCCGCGCCGGACTATGTCCTGTCGCGCCGTTCCGCGAGGATATGAACGGATGCGGAACGCAGGACATAGTCGGCGGTTCTACAGGCTCTTGAGGAAAGCGAGCAGTTTGTCCTCGGGTCGATACCGCCCCGGCTTGCCATTGGGGGGCGTGGTCTTGTCGAGGATGCGCTGCTTCATTTCGAGATCGGCGTCCAGGTAGACTTGGGTGGTCTCGATCGACTCGTGACCGAGCCACAACGCGATCACGCACTGCTCGCATCCTTCGTGCAAGAGGTCCATCGCGGTCGTGTGTCTCAGCACATGAGGGCTTACTCGCTTCCGCTTTAGCGATGGGCAAACTTGAGCAGCCGCGACGACGTGCTTCGCCAACAGGTAGTGCACGCCGTGCGAGCTCAATCGGCCACCGCGGGCGTTCGGGAACAACGGCTGATCCGGGGCTCGGCCTGGCTCTCTGAGCCAGGCGGCGAGGACAGCTCGGGTGTTCTTGCTCAGCGGTGTGCACCGCTCTTTGCGTCCCTTGCCTGTGACGCGCACATGTGCGCCGGTCCCCATGTGCAGATCCTCTTGCCGAAGGCCAGTCAGCTCCGATAGGCGTAGCCCGGTTTGCACCGCCAGCAGGATCAGTGCGTGGTCCCGACGCCCTGACCAGGTTCGCTGATCCGGCGCGGCGAGCAATGCATCGACCTCTTGTCGACTCAAGAACGGTACCAGCGCACGCTGGAAGCGCTTGGCCGGAATGGCCAGCACGCGCTGGATCTGCGCTGCATGCGTCGGCGCCTCGAACGCGACATAGCGGAAGAACGAGTGGATCGCGGTTAGGCGCAAGTTGCGCGTTCTGGCCGTGACGGCGCGAGCCTTCTCCAAGTCATCCAGGAAGGAAACGACCGCAGGCGCGTCGATGTCCTCAAGTGCGAGCGTTGAAGGCGCCCTGTGCAGGCGCGTTTGCATGAACTGCAGCAGCAGCCGGAATGTGTCGCGGTAAGAGGCAATCGTGTGCGCACTGACGCGACGCTGCAGCATCAGTCGCTGCGTGAAGAAGTTCTGCAACAGTGCGGCGAGGCTCGGCTGCCGCTTCATGACGGCTCTCCCCAGCGTCGCCCAAGCCGCGACATCGCCTGCGCCATGAGTTCGGGGGAACTACCCAAGTACCAGTATGTGTCTGCCACGTACACATGGCCGAGATAGGTCGACAGGACCGGTAAGCGTCGAGCGACGTCTTCGCCAGACTCGTACCATCGGGTCAGCGTTAAGGCGGCGAAGCGATGTCGGAAGTCGTGCAGCCGGGGACCCTTACTCGCTCCAGCCGCACGCAAGCCAGTCTGTCGCGATAGCGTATAGAAGGCTCGGTGAACCCGGCCGATGTCCAAGCGCGTGCCACGGGTGGAGACGAAGACGTGGCCGCTGCCGGAGTTGCCCACGAATTGCTCGCGACGCTGAAGGTAGTCGGCCAGCACAGCACAGGTCGACGGATGAAGCGGCACCAGACGGGATCGACCGAGCTTGGCCGCTCGGATCGTCAGCACGCCCTGATCGAGATCAACGTCGCCGAGCTTCAGATCGAGCGCTTCAGAAATGCGCAGACCTGTCACGCTTAGCAAACCGAGCAGGCAATGGAACACCCACGGTCGCAATGTCGAGGTGCGCCGCGGTGTTGGCAGATTCAGTGCCGCATCCAGTAGACGTTGCACTTCCTGGTCGGTGTACAGGTACGGCCTGGCCCGCGTCGATCCGTACGGCAAGACGCCGACTGGTGGAATCTCGGTTCGTGCATCGGCGGCGCTGCGATAGCGAGCGAAGCCGCGCACGAAGCAAAGCCGCCGGGCCCGTTCTGCCGGCTGAACGGTGTGCGCCTGCTGTACCCACTCGAGAGCGAGCCCCGCCGTGATGTGCTTCGCCTGTCGTTCTTCCAGGAAGCTGATGAATCGCGGCAACACGCGGCCAGCGTCGTACAGCTTGTAGCCCAAGCCTCGGCGCAGCGCGAGGTACTCTTGCAAGGCTTCACGCAGCGTGTTCATCGCGCACCTCCCGGCCACGGCAGAGCCAGCGAACGCAGCGCTCCGACATCCACGCGGGCGTAGATCGAGGTGGTCTGCGGACTGCGGTGACGAAGAACTTCGCCGATCTCGGCGAGCGAGGCGCCTCGTTCAAGCATGTGAACGGCCAATGCGTGGCGGAACTGATGCGATCCCATGTGGGGAGCCTCGATCTTGGCCCGCTGAAGCGCGTAACGAACGATCGAGCCGATGGCGTAGGAGCCAGGCAGAAAGCCGCGGATCGGCGCCATGGAGCGAAGAAACAGATGCCGATCTGCAGTAGCAGGCCTTCCTCGTTGCAGATAAGCGGCGATGGCCTCGCCGACATCGGCGGGCATTGGCAAGAGGCACTCGCGCCCACCCTTGCTGTGCACGCGCAGGCAACCGGCGTCCCAGTCGCAGTCTTCGCAGCTGTAGCGCGATGATCTCGTGAGCGCGAAGCCCGAGACGAGCCAAGAGCAGAAGCACGGCACGATCGCGCAGACCGATCGAGGTTCGAACATCGCAGCTGGCGATCGCTCGCCGCGCGTGGTCGGGCGATATCGCTCTTGGCAGTGGCGGCGTGGTGATCCAGCTCGCTACGGCAGGCACCGCGGCAACGAGTTCGGGCGCAACCTCGCCGCGGTATTGCGCGTAGCGAAGAAACGAGCGGATGGCCGTCACAACGCATTTGAGCGCCGACGGTTGCATGCGCTCGGCTTGCCGCTGCACGAACTCGATCGGGTCGATCGGGCGTAGCGCGCGCAACTCCACCTCGCCCGCGCCGAATCGCTCATGCAGAAACCGCCATGCAAACCTGCTGTAGCTCTCGATCGTTGGGGTCGCGAGCCCCCGGTGATGCTGCAGGTGCTGCTCGAAGCTGACAACAATCACATCGGCAGGCATGGGATCGACGCCAGCGGTCTTGCACACACCGCGAGCTCGCAGGAAGTGCAGCAGCTCGCTCACGTCATATCGCTCGCGACGCCGGGTTTCGGCGAGAATGGATCGATGTCGACGCCGACTGCGCCGCTGGTACCGCTGGATATGAGTCTCGCCGAGATCGGCCAGTGTCACTCGGCGCTTCGCGAGCCACTGGTCGAACGCCACTGCATGCAGTGCCTTGATATAGACGACAGCCGGGGCGTACTGCTGACTGGTCAACGACGCGACAAACTCGTCGAGATGATCTGCCAGCGGACCGACGGCGCGGTGGGCGCGCGCGGCGGCGTTCTCATAGGATCGCTCCATGATGCTCTCCTTGCGGGCGGGATTGCCCGGCAAGAAGCATCGGACTATGCCCCGTTCGAATGGCGCTGACACGCGGCAGCTGGGCCGCTCCGTCGTCAGCGGGACATAGTCCGGGGCGGGAGATAGTCAAGTCTATGGACTGCAGTCCATAGGCTTGAGAGCACCGTCCGATACCTCGGAATCGAGGTCGACGACGCGCTGGAGATCGCCGAACAGACTGAGGTGTAGTCCCGCCCGTCCGGTCGGCGGCCGCCGGACTTGACGGTCGCCGACTGAATACAGCCATTCGGCAGACGCAGGGGAGCGGCGGCCACCGACCCACTGCTGCCTGTCGTGCGTCAGCGAAGCAGACGCTCGCGGACGCCGCTGAAGGGCCGGGGGAACCACAGCCGTCACTTGCGCGCGGCGCGCTTGTGGGATAGGTCGATGTCGACGTACTTCTAGGTGAACCCGAAGCTAGCGGGGTAGTAGCCCTTGAGCCAGCGCTGCACGAAAGGTTGTTATTGGGTGGCGCGAAGGAGGATAGGGGCACGTGCGGCGACAATTTCGGACATGCGCCGCGCCAGAGCATTGCGTTCGAGGCCGGGCGGAGTGCGCACGAACGCCTCGTATGCGGCGTCGTAATCCGCGTTGCGAAAGCGCATTTGATCGAGTCGGGCAGCGTCGCACCCCCACCCAACACCACCCACACCGATCAAACGGAGCTGAACGGCCCGAAGATTCCTGGTGCGGCGATAGATCAAAGTCGGCTTGGTTCGCCGCATTGAATGCGTGCCGTAGACCGCCGGATCAAGCCCAATCGATCCCGCCCAGCTCCGGACGATCCGGGAATACTGCGTCGAAAGGTGAGGCGACGCCGACATACGGCTCGGAAAGAGGAACTGCTCCGGCTTCAGGCGGGCGGCCGCGATCCAGGCACCGACCGCGTCGCGCGTTTGTTCGCTGATCTTGGATCCACCGGCCGCTGGGTCTTCTTCTGCATGACAATCGCGCGTGGGCAACATCACTGCCCTGGAACACATCGCGGACGTGAAGACCCCCACCAGGTCGCACCCGCGCAACTTGCTGTCGATGGCGAGATTGAACAACGCAAGTTCGCGGGCTCGATGATTCAGTTGCAGTGATATCCGGATGGCCCAGATCTCCTTCAGCTTCAGCGGTGGCTTCTGGCCGATGAGCTTCCCTTTGTTCCACGGTACTACACGTCCGTCAGCCTTGGGGGCGGTGTTGGTAACGGCATACATGAATGGCTCCTTGGTAGTAGGAGAGGAGCCATATGTTGAC
>CAWELU010000004.1:0-50587 GCA_963809965.1 uncultured beta proteobacterium | reverse complement strand
ACGGCGACGCGACGGCGCACGCGAAGGATCCGACCAAGAGCAAGCCGGTGAGCGCGCTGACCACGAAGACCGCGACCGCGGCCGAGAAGTCGGCGGTCTGCCTCACGCTGCCACGCCGGGCAGCGGCAGCTCGAGAACTGGTCGGTCGCCAAGCACCGCAAGGTCGACGTGAGCTGCGTCAACTGCCACTCGATCCACGGCACGCAGAGCGCCGCCAACACCAAGGACATCAAGGACGCGCAGTTCGCGGCCGCGCCGTACACGACGACGGTCCGGCAGCTCGCGTACAAGACGTGCATCGCGTGCCACCGCGACGTGCGCGGCGAGATCATCAAGCCCTCGCACCACCCGATCATCGAAGGCAAGGTCGGCTGCCAGGACTGCCACGACCCGCACGGCGCGCTGACGAAGGCGAGCCTGCGCAACGACTCGATCCACGACCTGTGCGTCACCTGCCACACCGACAAGCGCGGCCCGTGGATCCACGAGCATCCCCCGGTGATGGAGAACTGCGCCACCTGCCACACGCCGCACGGCTCGGCGCACCGCGCCCTGCTCGCGCAGAAACCGCCGGCGCTGTGCGCGGACTGCCACCCGGGCGGCCACACGCACGGAATCTACGACGGACGCGGGACGATACCCAACCAGCTGCCGTCGAACATCCGCTTCGAGGGCAGCGGCTGCGTCGGTTGCCACCGGCAGATCCACGGCAGCAACGCGCCGGCATCCGCCTACGGCGAATTCTTCCTCCGCTGAAGACCAGGGGACGAACATGAGAGTCAAGCTTATCGCGATCGTCGTGGCCGGCCTGTTCGCGCAGAGCGCCTATGCCGACGAGAACTGGGTGTGGAGCGGCTCGGCCGAGGTCGGCGGCCGCGGCACGAACATCGACGGCGCCAATCGCAACGGCGGCGTCGGACCGCACACCGCATCGACGACGCCCGCGTTGCCGATGCCATACACGGGACCGGTCGACGGCGCCAAGGCGCAGGAGTACCAGGACATCGACAGCGCGCGCGATCGGCGTGATCGACATCCGCGGCAGCAACCGCAGCTACTTATCTGCGCGCGTTCGGCGAGGAATTCGGCCGCGACGACCAGTTCATCAACATCACCGGCGGCGGCTTTGGCGTGTGGAAGGGCGTCGATCTACAACAACAACATCCCGCACAACTACTCGTTCAACGCGCTCACGCCGCTCAACGGCACAGACGGCACATTGCTGCAGGGCCCCGGACTGCCCTATCCGCAGTCGCCCAACCCGGCGAACTGGAGCTATTTCAACTACAGCACCCAGCGCAACACCTGGGGCGGCAACGCCGAGTTCTCGGGCAAGACGCCCTGGTTCATCCGCGCGGACTACAACGAGGTCAGCACGAACGGTGTGAAGCCCAGCAGCGGCCAGTTGGGGACGGGCTCCGGCAACGGGCTGATCGAGTTCGGCGCGCCGGTCGACTACAAGACGAAGAACACCACGATCGAGGGCGGCTACAACAGCAGGCAATACGGCATCAAGCTCGCGTACATCGACTCGAAGTTCACCGACGACAACGATACGCTGCAGTGGACGAACTTCTACATGCGCAGCGGGCTCGACTACTCGCTGCTGCCGCCCGACAACGAGCTCAAGAAGTGGAGCCTGAACGGGTACATCAAGCAGCTGCCGTGGGACTCGGCGATCATCGCGCGCTTCACGCAGAGCAAGCTGACGAACAACATCGGGATCGCGGGGACGAGCCTCAAGCCGGCGACCACACGCTCAGCAACTTCATTCCGGCCAGCGTCGGCAACCTGCTGACGCAGCCGTACGACACGTCGTCGAACCAGAACATTACGAACTTCGACGGTGAACACAAGACGACGACCTTCAACGCCGCGTGGAATGCGAGCCCGATGGCCCAGCTCGACCTGCGGGTGTACTACGACTACTACGACCTGGAGAACAACTCGACGAACGTCTCCTACCGGCAGGGGAGCCAGGGTACGAACTGCGCGACGCCGCCGGCCAACAGCGCGACGTGCTACCAGATCGGCGCGCTCGTCGACCCCGAGAATTTCCAGTACACGAAGAACTCGGCCGGGTTCGACGCGACGTGGGCGTTCAACCGGTACAACAAGCTCCTCGGCGGCTTCGATTGGCAGAACGTCGACCGCGACCTCGAGCCGGCACCGAAGACCGACGACTACCGCTACTGGATCGAGTACCGCAACACGGGCGGCTGGAACAACCTGACCGGGCGGCTCAAGTACGAGTACTGGCAGCGGGACTCGGACATCGACCACTCGTTGACGTACAACTGAACGGCGACCCCGACAACGGTCCCGTACTACTTCTCGCCGTACGACGTCTCGGACTTCGACCGCAACGTGGTCAAGTTCACCCTCGACTGGACGCCGGCGCCGCTGTGGTTCGTCGGCGTGGGCGCGCAGTGGCGGCAGACCGACTACAAGGAAAACTACTACGGCCGCGTCAACGACAAGAGCCAGCAGTACGACGCGACGGTCTCCTGGGGCGACGACAGGTTCCGGATCACCGGCATCGGCAACTGGGGCAAGGTCGAGTTCGAGCAGGACTATCGCAACACCGCGACCGTCGCCGGCGTCCCGGGGAATCCGTCGCCCGACGGCCCGACGAACAGCACCAACTTCAACTGGAGCACCAACAACACCCAGGACGGCTGGATGGCCGCGGTGGCGGTCGACTGGGCGCCGGCCGACAAGTGGACGCTGAACGCGACCTACGCGTACGGGAAGACCGCTCGGCGGCGTGGACTTCACGTCGGCGAACACGCAGGCCGCCGGCGGCTACCAACGGCGGGCCGCTCGTCAACTACGACACCGACAACACGAAGCTGCAGCGGTTCCTGATCAAGGGCACCTACAACTACACCAAGAACTGGGCCTTCAACGGCGGGTACGCGTACGAGAAGTACGACTACAGCGACGGCCAGATGGCGGGCTACGCGAGCTACTACCCGTACTTCCAGAACCTCGGCAGCCTCGAACATCAGCTGGTACAGCGGCGCGTTCGCCGATCCGAGCTACAAGACGAACCTGTTCTGGCTGACGGTGACGTACAAGTTCGACCCGCCGCTGGCTCCCGCGAAGATGGCGCAAGCGCCGGCTCCCGCGCCGGTCGTGGCGCCGCCGCCGCCGCCGCCGCCCTCACCGCCGCCGCCGGCGCCGCCGAAGGCGACGGTGCAGAAGATCACGCTCGACTCGAAGGTGCTGTTCGACTTCGACAAGGCGGTTCTGAAGCCCGAAGGTAAGGCGGCCATCGACAGCCAGGTGGTCGGCCAGCTGGCGCAGATCCAGAAGCTGGAAGTCGTCCTGGTGACGGGCCACACCGACCGGCTCGGCACGGAACCGTACAACCAGAAGCTGTCGGAGCGTCGTGCGGATGCGGTGCGCGATTACCTCGTCAGCAAGGGCATCGCGAAGGACAAGATCGAGACGATCGGCATGGGCGAGAAGCAGCCGGTGGTGCAGTGCGATCAGAAGAACATGAAGGCGCTGATCGAATGCCTGCAGCCGAACCGTCGCGTGGAAGTGCAGGCGAAGGGCGAGACGACGAAGTAATTGGCGCCGTACCACAGCCCAAAAAGGCCCCGCCGCGTGCGGGGCTTTTTCATGCCTGTTGGGCCGGCGCGTGCGGCGATCAATGGAGCCCCAACGCGCGCGCTCCCTGGTAGAAGGCGAAGCTCGCAAGCCAGGCGAGCGACAGCGGCCAGACCACCGCCAGCGCCGTGAAGCGTAGGCTTTTCGCCTCGTCCCGGATGGTGGCCACCGCCGAGAGGCACGGCGTGTAGATCAGCGTGAAGATCATGAAGCTCATCGCGCTTACCCAATCGAGCCGCGCGGCGACGGCGCTCGCGAGCCCTTCGGTGCCCGCGCCCAGGACCACGGCCATCCCGCCGAGCACGATCTCCTTCGCGACGAAGCCGAACAGCAGCGTGATCGACAACAGGGAGTCGATCCCGAGCGGTCGGAACATCGGCGCCAGCCACGAAGCGAGCTGTCCGGCGAGCGTGTCCGGTCCGGCTGGCGTCGCGCCCACGGGCAGGTGGGTCAGCAGCCAGATCAGCAGCACCCCGGCGACGATGAAACCGGTGGCCCGGCGCAGGAAGTGCGAGGTCGCGCGCCAGGCCTCCGCCGTCACCATGCGCGAGCGTCGGCAGGCGATAGGGCGGCAACTCCATCAGCAGCGGTTCGCGGCTCGCGTACCGGCGACGCCACACCGCCGCGGTGAGGAAGGCGGCGGCGAAGCTCGACGACGTAGAGCGCGAACAACGCAACCGGCGCGGCGCGAGGGCTGAAGACGGCCGCGGTGACGAACACGAATACCTGCAGCCGCGCCGAGCACAACGAAAACGGGATCACCAGCATCGACAGCAGCCTTGCCGCGCGATTGCGCATGACGCGCGTTGCCATCAGCGCTGGAACGTTGCAGCCGAATCCCATCAACTGCATGACGAACGCCCGCCCGTCGAGTCCGAGCCGCCCCATCAGCGCGTCCATCAGCCACGCGGCGCGCGACAGGTATCCGGAGTCCTCGACGAGAGCCATCGCGGCGAAGAACACGGCCATCAGCGGGATGAACGTGAACACGGTGCCCACGCCGTCGACGAGCCCTTCGACGATGAAGCTGCGCAGGAGCTGCAGGTGCGTCGGCGAGCGTGGCGGGCGAGAACGTCGTCTTGAGTCCGTCGAGCAGCCACTTCATCGCGTCCTGCAGCGGAACGCCCACACCGTAGACGACCTGGAACAGCGCGAACATCGCGCCGAAGAACAGCGGGATCCCGAGCCACGGATGCAGCAGGATCCGGTCGAGCGATGCCGTGAGGCCCGCCGGCAACACCACCGGCACGTGCACGCAGGTCTCGCGCAAGCGTGCGGCCTCGCGCTCGCGCGCTTCGCGCGGCGGCACATGCGCGAGCATCGCGACGATTGGAGCGCCGCGCGAGCGGAGCAGGGCGGTGAGTGCGCCCTTCGCCTCCTCGATGCCCTGGCCGTACTTGGCCGAGGCCGTGACGACGGGGGCCTCCAGTTCGCGTGCCAGCCGCGGCGCATCGATGGTGACGCCGAGCTTCGTCGCCTCGTCGGCCATGTTCAGGACGACGAGCAACGGCACGCCGGTCGCCCTCAAGCGCGAGCACCAGCGGCAATTGCAGCTCGATGCGCGTGGCATTGACCACCGCAACGATCGCATCGAGCGCGACGGAGCCCAGGAATCGTTGCACCAGCGCCTCGTCCTCCGAATGACCGTCGAGCGAGTACACGCCGGGCAGGTCCGCGAGCTTGACCATCTCGCCGCCCATGAGCACCCGTGCGGTCGTGATGTCGACCGTCATGCCCGGCCAGTTCGCGACGCGGGCCGATGCCCCGCTCAGCCGATTGAAGAACGTCGACTTGCCGGTATTGGGAGCGCCGACCACCGCCACCGTGTGAACGTGCCGACGGGACGCGTCCATGCGCCAGTCCGATCAACGACGGTGGCCGATCGTCCCCGATGAATGTGATCGAGGAGGACGGCGCGCGCGTCCGCGCGACGGATCATCAGCTCCGTCGGTCCGACGGCAAGGTGCAGCGGCCCGCCGAAGGGCGCGCGGCGAAGAAGGGCCACGCGTTTGCCCGGGATGAGCCCGAGCGCTGCCATGCGCTCGCCGGCCATCCCGGTGGCGTTGACGGCGGTGATCGACCCGGAATGATCCGGCGCCAGGCAATCGAGGGTGAGGTTCATGGGCGTTGGTTCCTGCTAATGATTCTCATTATCCCATCGTTGCCGGCTGGCCGCGGCGTCGACGACGTGGATCCTTGACCCGGATCAAGACGATGGCGCGCACTGGATCGGCGCCTTTGGTGCTGCGCTCGGCCGTTGACCTGCGTCAATTTGCCGCGCCCCAAAAGGGCAGAGAGTTTGCGCTTACCGGATGCACCTGCACGTGCATTGAGCAGGAGTTCAAACGGGATTGCGGACGTATCCCTCAGATTCAATGGCAATGCCATTTCATGGTGAGAGGGAAATGAAGGTATTGCGCCCGTTCCAAACTGCTGTCCGGCCTTTCGGCCACGGCAATCTGCCTGTGCTTCTGCGCCACAGCATTTGCCGTCGATGCGGCCACCGTCAAGACATTGCCCGCAGGAGCGCCTGCGGCGGCAGAGCGTGACTTCAGCGGACTGCGTCAATCACAAGGCGAGGAAACATGAAATCGATCGCAATCATGGCGGTGCTGGCAACAGGAATGTTGGCGGTGGGTGCGGCGAACGCGGATAGCGGCGAAGAACTGGCGAAGAGTTCCGGCTGCCTGAATTGCCACGCGATCGACACCAAGAAGATTGGCCCGGCCTACAAGGATGTGGCGAAAAAGTTCAAGGGCCAATCGCGGGAAAACGTGGCCGCCGCGATGAGGGCGGCGCCGGTTCACGGGTCGCTCAAGGTGTCGGACAAGGACCTCAAGGAAATCATGGAGTGGATTCTGAAACTCTGAGCGATCCCGTTGCGCGTGCTGGCGTGCTTCAGGGTTCCTCTACGGCTCTGGCGCATCTCGAAAAAATTTGCTGGGGAATTAGAGTGTATCAACGGAAATCCTGAGGTTACGTCGCCCCACTGCGGTGGTACAGGCGTCCATGCATGCAGCTGCTGAACGCCAAGGCCGGAGGCGAAACGGCTTGCCGTTCCGATCGTCGAAATTCGTCGCATTCGGATGGCAAGGCAGAGATTCATGCCCAAGCACATCGCCCGTCTCGTTCTGCTGCTGGTGACTTTCGGCGCCGGGGCATACGCAGCGAAAGTATTCTTCACCGCCGACTCGTTCTATCGGTACGGCCACTATCGGGGCGATTCGGTCGCGGAGATCGCGTCCGAGAAGCCGAAGTACAAGGGCTCGGAGTATTGCCGGGCGTGCCACACCGAACGGCATGCGGAGTGGGCCAAAGGCGTCCACCATGATGCTCAGGCCGGCAAGGTCGTCCAATGCGAGGTCTGCCACGGCGCCGCCGGCGGGCGCGACAAGGCGGCCGGCTTCGAGTACGCGACGACCGGCGTCGATCATCCCGCCAGCGGCAAGCTGCCTGTCCCGGCCGATACGGTGAAGCTGTGCACGCTTTGCCACGAAAAGACGCCTGGCAGGCCCACGGAGCAGCGGCAGATCGTGGTCGCCGAGCATGCCGGCACGCAGCAATGCAAGGCGTGTCACAACCCGCACTCGCCCAGGATCATCCTGGGGGTCGATACATCGGCGGCGCCGCCGGGGAAGGCGGTGGGCGACCCGGCGGGGAGTTGCGCGGCGTGTCATGGCCCGGATGGCATCAGTCGCAATCCGGCGTGGCCGAGCCTCGCGGGACAACCGAGCACCTACCTCGTCGAAGCCCTCAAGGCGTACCGGACGGGTGCGCGCGAAACGCGATGATGGCCGGGATCGCCAAGGGTCTGAGCGATGCCGACGCGCAGAAAGTGGCGGTCCACTACGAGGCGCTCAAGCCCGCCGTCCCGGCGGTCGGCGCGGCCGGGAAGATGTCGGCGCAGGCAAGGCGCGAGCGTCCGCTTGCGCCGCTTGCCATGGCGCGACCGGCGTCAGCGGCAACCCCGCGTGGCCCAGCCTCGCCGGACAGCCACGGGAGTATCTTGTCGCCGCCCTGGCGGCCTACAAGAACGGCTCCCGAAAGAACGACGTGATGGCCGGGATCGCCAAAAACCTGAGCGACGCCGATGTGCAGGCCCTGGCCAGCTATTACGCGAGCCTCGGTGCCCGCTGAGGCAGATTCCATCGACATCTGGACAGGAGTGCTCGCAAATGAATGAGCGCACGCGTGACCGCAAAGCGGGGCGTCGCGAGTTTCTGCAGTTATGCGGGAAGGCGGTTGCGTGTGCGGGTGCCGCCACCGCGGCGAAGGCTGCCTTGCCGCAGGCAGCGGCCGCTGGCGCCCCACCGACGCCGCCGAAGCCCAGCATACCGAATTACGACTGGACCCAGCACCGCTGGGCCTACGGCGTGGATGCCACCAAGTGCATCGGCTGCCTGCGCTGCGTCGAGGCGTGCAAGCGGGAAAACGACGTCCTCGGCGACGCGCATCACTTCCGCACCTGGGTGGAGCGCTACGTCTATCTGGAGGGGGAAGACAAGCCGCGCATCGACAGCCATCACGATCCGGTGAACATCGAGGCCTCCGGCTCGGAAAGCGAATACCGATTCGCCAATCGCTACCAGGATGCGAAGGTGGAGAAGGCCTTCTTCGTGCCCAAGCTGTGCAACCACTGCACGCATCCGGCCTGCGTGCAGGTGTGTCCGACCGGCGCGACGTACAAGACCGTGGACGGCGTGGTCCTCATCGACCACAACTATTGCATCGGCTGCCAGTACTGCGTGCAGGCCTGCCCCTACGGCGCGCGCTTCTTCAACGAAAGCAAGGGGGTTACGGAAAAGTGCACGTGGTGCTACCACCGCATCACCAAGGGGTTGCAGCCTGCCTGCGTCGAAGTCTGCCCCGTCGGCGCGCGCATCTTCGGCGATCTCAGGGACAAGCAAAGCCCGATCAGCCTGTTCATCCGCAACAACCGCACGAATGTGCTGAGACCGGAATCCGGCAATGCTCCGAATGTCTTCTACGTCGGCCTCGAGAAGGAGGTGGTTTGATGGAAGCCCTCTTCGACGTTGCCCCGTTCACCGGTTACGTGTATCCGAACGAAACACTCATACCGTGGTCGGTGCTGATCGTGGTCTATCCCTATCTCACCGGGCTGGTGGCCGGCGCGTTTACCATTTCGAGCCTCTACCAGGTCTTCGGCATGCAGCGCTTCAAGCCGGTAGCGCACCTGGCGTTGCTCACGTCGCTGTGTTGCATGCTGATCGTACCCACCCCGTTGCTGCTGCACCTCGGCCATCCCGAACGCGCGATGAATGCCATGATCACCCCGCACACGACCTCGGCTTTCGCGATCTTCGGCTATGCGGCCGGTTTTTACGCCGTCCTGTTGCTGCTGGAAAACTGGTTCGTGTTTCGGCCGCAAATCGTCGAGCAGGCGCAGACGCGGAAAGGGGCGCTGCGGTGGTTCTACCGCGTGCTGTCCCTCGGGTCTTACGACCTGTCCGACGAGGGCGATGCAGCTACGACCGGAAATGGATCTTCGCATTGGCCGTCATCGGCATTCCCGCTGCGCACGGCCTGCACGGCTACGTGGGCTTCGTGTTCGGTTCGCTGAAGTCCCGCGAATGGTGGTCCTCCGATCTCATGCCGGCGGTCTTTCTGTTTTCCGCCATCATCTCCGGCACCTCGTTGATGATCGTGCTCTACGTGCTTTCCTGCAAGCTGCGCAAGGTTCCGGTCGACCTCCCGTGCCTGAAGGGCATGGCCTACACGCTGTGGGGCTTCGTGATGTTCACGCTGCTGCTGGAGGCGGTGGAATTCGCGAGCCTCGTCTACCGAGGCCGCGAGGGGATCGACATGATCATGGAATACGTGAGGGGTCCGCTCATCATTCCCTTCGTCACGCTGCAATTCGGCATTGGCTCGCTGGTACCGCTCGTCGTGCTTACGTTCATGATCTGGCGCGGCACTACCGGCAAGACATTGATCGCCGGGGTTGCCGCGAGCGCTATCCTGGTGCTGCTCGCGGTGTTGATGATGCGCTGGAACGTCGTCATCGGCGGCCAGGAGATCGCGAAGACGGGTAAGGGGTTGCTGACCCATCACCCGCTCATTCTTGGCAGGGAAAGCCTGGTGTCGGGGGCGGCGGTGCTCGTCGCGCCGTTTGCTCTGCTGTGGGTAATGACCCGGCTGTTCCCGCCCTGGCATGACGCCACATCGTCGCGTTCGGCCCTCGCCAGCGCATCGTAATTGTTCTCGGAAGGGGTGTGCCACTGAATTGCGGATCCGGGGGTGGTGAAAAATGCACATGTCACGCCGCTTCACGGCAAACGCCCGCCCGCCTACGCGAGCGGCAACAAAAAAAGGGCTGCATCAGCGCAGCCCTTTTTCCTAAGCGTCGCCACGTTCGCGACGCCAACTGAAGCTAATATTCCACTTTGATCTTGTCCAGGTCTTCCTTGGTGATGGCCGGTACGTCGCCCCTCGCTGTCCATCGGTTGAGTTTCCACGCATCCTTCCCCACCCACTGCTTGAAGAGGTCCAGGTTTTTCTGACGCTCTTCCTCGCTGGCGCCGAGTTTTTGATACATGTTGCCCGGCTTCCCGTCCTTTGCGCTCTTCCCGTCATCGAGCCTTCTCATGATCGCGCCCGTGTCGGGCCAGCCAATGAAAAAAATCAGATCGGCGTAGGTATCCATTCTCGGTCCCTTGAGCATGGCCTCGTACTTCGCCTTGTCCTTCTCGAAATCGCCAAGATAGGGAGCATCCGCCCCATGACAGAAGAGGCATTTCTCGGCCATGAGCGGCCGGATGTGTTTTCGGTACGTGACATCGTCCGCCCACGATGCCCCCGAAACACCGGCAATCAGGAATGATGCAACGACGATTCTCAGCATTTTCGTCCTCCAAAGAACGATGAGTTCCCGGGAACGTCGAACACGCTCGCGCACATGTGGAACGGCACGGACTGGCGGAAGGCGCAATCTCCGCTTTCCCGCTCGATGGGTACATCTTAGTTCCGGTTCTGGTGTGACGTTTTGACGCAGGTCAAGGCCCCGGGCGCCGAAAAGGCGTGCCATTGAGCCCGGCAGGAAGATAAGAGGCGGGCATGGTCGCTTCGTCATCCGGCAATTTGGTATCGGATCGCCGCTACTCCTGATCCTATTTGCGTCCATGCTGAGAGGGGGCGCCGCCGGAATCGAAGATTTCAGTAAGCGTGCGAGGGAATGTCGATGGAACGAAGCGCGAAGACTCTTTGCGTTATGGTATTGACGCTCGTTGCGTGTGCATCGAGCATGGGCTATTCCCCAAGTGCGGCAACTCAACCTGCCCGAGTCACGCCGGGTGGTGGCGACGATCTGCGCGCTGCGTACGCCAACGCCGCAGACGTTGCGGACGGCAAGCGCCTCGCCGACGTGTCGTGCGTGAGCTGTCACGGCCTGAACGGCGTCAGCACTGCGCCGGGCGTACCGCATCTTGCCGGACAGCGCGCCGCCTACCTCCACCTCGAGTTGCGCGCCTACCAGTCGGGTGCCCGTGGCGAAAATGCGATGGGCAACGCGGTCAAGTTCCTGAGCGACGATGCGTTGGTCAAGGTCGCGGCCTACTACGCCAGTCTGGACCCGCCGCAGCCAGCGCCAGCGATCGTTGGCAAGGCCGCGCCGCAAGGCCGACCCGGTGCAGGCGGGCAAGGCGGTCGCGGCAGGCTGCGGCGGTTGCCACGGCGACGCAGGTGTCAGCAAGACCCCCGGCATGCCGAGCCTCGTCGGGCTGGATCCAGGTTACCTTGTCGCCGCGATGAACGCGTACAAGAACGGGCAGCGCAAGAACGAGCTGATGAAGTCACTGGTTTCGCCACTTTCCGATGCCGATCTGGCCAACGTGGCGCTCTACTACGCATTGCAAAAACCGGCGCGGGCGCAGACCCCGGCCGCGGGCGATGCGGCCGCGGGCAAGGCCCGGGCGGAGGAACTCTGTGCCGGGTGCCACGGCGAGAAGGGCGTGAGCACGATTCCCGCGAATCCGAGCCTCGCCGGTCAGGACGCGCAATACCACGCCGCAGCGCTGCGCGAGTACAAGGACGGGTCGCGCCCGCACGAGACGATGAAGAGCCTTGTCGCATCGCTGGACGATGCCGGCATCAAGAACCTCACCGCCTACTACGCGGCGCAGCAGCCGCAGCCGCCGAAGGTCCGCAGGCCGATGTCGGTCGCCGAGTGGGCGCAACGGTGCGATCGCTGCCACGGGGTCGACGGCAACAGCACCGACGCACTCCTGCCGGCGTTGGCCGCCCAGCGCGTCGACTACTTGGAAAAGGTGCTGCACGCCTACCGGACGGGCGCGCGCAAGAGCACGCCGATGGCGGCAATGTCCGAAATGCTGACCGCGAGCGATGTCGAGAGCCTTGCGGCGCATTACGCGCGCCAGAAGGCGCGCGCCGTCGTGTACGTGATACTGCCAGCCAAGTAGGAATCGATGAACGGGCTCTCGCACAGGGCAGCCAAGTGATGTCGCGTCGCACATTCACCGTAGCGCACCATGGCGCCACCGACACCGAGGTCGGTGCACGCGGGACGCGGCTTCTGCCGTCCTCGACTGTTCCGGCCCCGGAAGACCAAAGGAAACAACCATGAGTGATGTTCCTCTGCACCGACTCTTTCATCATTATTCGGAGCTGCCCTACAGCCTGCGCGTCCTCTACACGGCGACGCTCATCGTCCTGGGAACGGGGTACCTCTTCGCCCTGATCAATCTGTTTCATACGTATGCGGGGCGCGCCGGAGGCAATCCGATGATGCTGTCGTATCAGGACATCGTCTACGTCTACACCGGCAGCGGAAAGGGGTCGCGTCTCGAGTCGGCGTTGCGCGGGCCGATGTCGAGAATGCTGCCGGCCGGCGAGGTCACGACCATCGTCGCCTGGGTGGAGGCCGGCAGCGACCGCGCCAAGTACGAAACCGATATCCGGCCGCTGCTCGAACGCCGGTGCTTAGCCTGCCACGATGGCAGCAATCCGCACCTGCCGAACCTGGCCGGATACGATGACCTTCGGAAACTGACCGAGCGCGATACCGGCACCGATATTTTCACGTTGGTCCGCGTATCGCACATCCATTTCTTCGGCGTCACGTTCATATTCTTCATCATGGGCCTCATGTACAGCCACGCCTACGTGCGGCCCGTATGGTTCAAGTGCACGATCGTCGCGCTTCCGTTCGTTGCCCTTCTGCTCGATATCAGCTCCTGGTATTTCACCAAGCTCTACCATCCCTTTGCGTGGGTCGTGATAATCGCCGGTGGCGTGATGGGCCTTTGTTTCGCATTCATGTGGGTCACGACGATGTATCAGCTTTGGTTCTCCTCGACGCCCTCGCCGGTGGCCCACAGGGAAGATCGCGATGCTCCCGTCATTAGCTGACGATCGAGGAAGCCGGCTTCGGGTCCGCGACACGTTCAAGAAGGAGCACGACCATGAACGCCAAGAACCACGGACGGCAATACAAGGCAGTAGAAACGGCAATGGCGAGGGCGGTCGCGGCGGCCGCGCTCGCTCTCGCGACATACCTGGCGCCGGGAGATGGCGTCGCCCAGCACGTCGATCGCACCGGCAAGGAAATCGTCGACACGCTGTGCATCTCGTGCCACGGCACTGGCGCGAGCGGGGCGCCGAAGATCGGCGACAACAAGGCCTGGGCCAAGCGCGCGTCGCAGGGCCTCAGCAGCCTAACGCAACACGCGCTCAACGGCATTCGGCAAATGCCGCCGCACGGTGGCAATCCTAGTCTCAGCAACACGGAGATCGAGCGGGCCATCACCTATATGGTCAATCAGTCCGGCGGCCACTGGACCGAGCCGGTGACCAGGGCAAGCTCGAGTGGCCCGCGCAGTGGCGAGCAGATCGTGCGTGCCCAGTGCGTAAAGTGTCACGAAACCGGTGTCGGTGGTGCGCCGCGGATCGGCGATCGATCGGCATGGCTCCCGCGACTGAAGCTGGGGCTCGATACCCTGATTCTTTCCGCCATCAACGGGCATGGCGGAATGCCGCCCCGCGGCGGGGCGGCCGACCTTACCGATCCCGAAATACGCAGCGCGGTCGTCTACATGTTCAACGCGGGGACGGTGGCCACGAAGGCGGCACCGGCCGCGAAAGCCGCTGCGGGCCAGGACTACAAGGTGATTGAAGGAACGACGATCTATTTCGGAGTCGTTCCGGCTGACGCAATCCGGCGCAGACCCAAGGACTACCCCGAAAGCGATTTCGGCATTCCGCCGGCAGTCCCGCAACAGTATTACGTGACCGTTGCCTTGTTCGACGCCAACAATGGCCAGCGAATAGCCGACGCCGTGGTACGGGCACGCGTTTCGACCGGGACGGGGGCCGGCCCTGAGAAGCAGTTGGAGCCGACGAGCGCAGCAGCTTCGCGGTCCTATGGCAATTATTTCGCCATGGCGGGCACGGGACCTTTCACTGTCACCCTGCAAATCAAGCGACCTGGCGCGCCGGATCCGTTTCAAGCGAAATTTGAGTACACCCATCAATGACGACTGGAGACATCTCCAGGTAACGGCGGACAAGTCTTGGGGCGGCTTGGGATTTCGTTCATGAGGGGCTTGAAACGCCTCCAGGTCGGCGACCCTCGAAGGGGCAGGTGATCGGTTAGGGAAGTGCCATGTTCGATCAATCCGTACGAAGCGTCATGCAGTGGCGAAACATCCTCAAGGCGGCGCCGGAGACCTCGGTCCACAGAGCCGCGGCCCTCATGGCCGGCAAGAATGTCGGCGCGGTCATGGTCATTGAAAACGAACGCCTGGTCGGGATCTTTACGGAGCGCGATGCAGTATTTCGCGTCATGGCGCGCGGGCTCGATGCTCGGACAACCCGGCTTGCCGACGTGATGACCACGTCTCCGCGTACAGTCGATCCGGACAAGCCGTTCGGCTACGCATTGCTGGTCATGCACGAGCACGGGTTTCGTCACTTGCCCGTCATCGAGAACGGCAAGCCCATCGGCATCGTCTCGGCTCGCAGTGCGATGGATCCCGACTTGGAAGAGTTCGTCTCCGAAGCGCAGCGGCGAAAACACTACGGGGAGAGACCCTAGGCCCCGAGCATTCGTGCGTCCGCGGCGTTGCACGCCATCGGAAGATGCCACAACAAGGGCGGCTGCAACAATGGAACGCCTCCGCCACTCGGTGGCGAGCCACAGGCTCGGTCGATTGACGTCGGTCAATCAATCCGCGGGCTAACGGGGTAGATTGGACCATTGTTCTGTGCCGCGACCCAATACGAGCATACGGGGTGACGATGTCGATGGCGACGAAGAGAGCGCGGGCGGAAGAAGAGGTGACCTCGTCCGACGCCGGGAGTGTGGCTCTCGATTATGCCGCGCGCGGCTGGTCCGTGATCCCGATCGAGGCGCGGGGCAAGCGCCCGATAGTTGCCTGGCAGGCCTTCCAGCAGCGCATCGCCACAACCGAGGAGATCGGCGACTGGTTTCGCCGCTGGCCGCGCGCGAATGTCGCGATCGTCACCGGGGCGGTCTCCGGGCTCGTCGTGCTCGACATCGATCCGCAGCACGGCGGCGTGCCGAGCCTCGCCGAACTCGAATCGATGCATGACCGGCTGCCACCGACCGTCGAGGCGGCAACGGGGGGCGGCGGCAGGCATCTGTACTTTCTCCATCCCCGAGGCGTCGTGCGCAACAAGGTTGGATTCGCGCCGGGCGTCGATGTGCGAGGGGACGGCGGGTGCGTCGTGGCGCCGCCGTCGACGCATCCGAGCGGACGACGCTACACTTGGTTGCGCGGACATGCGCCCGACGAACTGCCGCTCGCCCCGCTGCCCGGTTGGCTACGCGCACTCATCCGCGACGGCAGCCTCCGGCCGGGACATCCGCTCACGCACTGGCGCGAGCTCGCCCGCGACGGCGTGCGCGAGGGCCAGCGCAACACCACGATCGCGTCGTTCGCGGGACATCTGCTCTGGCACGGTGTCGACCCGGACGTGGTGCTGCAGCTCCTCCTCGCGTGGAATCGGTCGCGGTGCGTGCCACCGTTGCCGGACGATGAAGTGGCGCGCGTGGTCGAGAGCATCGTGCGCCTGCACGAGCAGGACTCCTCGAATGCGCAGGATTGACCTCCGGAAGCGTGCATGACACCAAAGACGCGCCCACCCGGAAGCGACCAACGGCGACGCTCCGGCCGGTACGGAAGCGCCGGTGACGATGACCCACGCTGACGGCCTGCTGCTCTTCGCGCTCGGCGCAAGCCGCGCTTTCGGCACGCTCGTGAGCGCGAAGCTCGGATTGCCCTTGTCCGCCCACGAGGAACGCGAATTCGAGGACGGCGAGCACAAGGCGCGTCCGCTCGTGAACGTCCGCGCCCGGGACGTCTACGTGATCCATTCGCTGTACTCCGACGCCCACGCGAGCGCGAACGACAAGCTCCTGCGCCTGCTGTTCTTCGTCGGTGCGCTGAAGGATGCCGCCGCCGGACGAGTGACGGCTGTCGTGCCCTACCTCGCCTACGCGCGCAAGGACCGGAAGACCAAGCCGCGCGATCCGGTGACCACGCGCTATGTCGCCGCCATGTTCGAGGCGGTCGGCGCGGACTGCCTCGTGACGATGGACGTCCACAACCTGGCCGCGTTCCAGAACGCCTTCCGCTGCCGTACCGAGCACCTGGAGGCGGCCGGGCTCTTCGTCGCGCATTTCACGCCGTTGCTCGGCGCTGCGGAGGTGGTCGTGGTCTCGCCGGACGCGGGCGGGATCAAGCGTGCGGAGCGCCTGCGGACGCTCCTCGGCGCGGCACTCGGGCGCCCGGTCGGCGCCGCATTCGCGGAGAAGTACCGCAGCGGTGGTGTGGTAAGCGGCGAGGCTCTCATCGGCGACGTCCAAGGGAAGGTGGCGATCGTCGTCGACGACCTGATCAGCGGCGGCACCACGATCGCTCGCGCCGCAGGTTCATGCCGCGATCATGGCGCGGCACGTGTGTGGGCTGCCGCGACGCACGGGGTGTTCGCGGAGATCGCGAATGCCGTGCTCGCGCAGTGTCCGCTGGAAAGACTCCTGGTGACCGACACGATCGCGTCGGAACGCATCACCGATCCCAGCGTGCGCTCGCGCCTGGTGACGCTGAGCACCGTCGATGTGTTCGCGGAAGCGATCGCGCGGATGCATGCCGGCGGCTCGATCGTCGAGCTCGTCGGTCCCTGATTGCCTCACGACCGGCGAAGTCACTCAGTGCGCGCCGCGTGCACGCCAGCGAGCGCCAGATAGGTGCGCGCCAACGCCACCCACTTGCGGCCATCGCGAAATCCGGGTTCGTCGAGGTGCCACAGCGAGATTTTCGCCCTCATCAGGGCGCGAAGGCTGCAATGGAAATGCACCAGCGCCTGGGGCGGAGCATCGCCCGTGTTCCGCGTATAGGTGTCGAAGATCACGCGCGCGAACGATGGCGCCCCGAGCCGTTCACATTCGAGCGCGAGAAAAGCGAGCTCGTCGGCGATGTCGAGGATGCGGAAGTCGCGCGAAAACTCGAGGCAGTCGATGATCTCCGGTTCCCGCAGCAGGCAGATGTGCTCCGGACGCAGGTCGCCGTGCCCTTCGACAATGCGGCCGTCCCGCACGCGCGCATCGAAGAGGCCGGAAGGAGCATCGAGAGCGGCTGAGAGGCGCTTGCAAGTCGGCGCGAACAGGTCGGCCGGCAGGCGATATTCCCGCTTGCTCAGCTCGCGCTGGTTCGCGGCGACCTCCCCCGCGAGGAGCGAGCGGTATCCGGCGCCTGTCGTCTCGATTCGCGGACATTTCCGGTAGAAGTCGCAGAGCACGGTAACGACGCTGCGTACATCGGCGACGGTTGCGGTCCCGTCGCCGATGGCGCGATCGAGCATGCGATCCGCCGGCAGCCGGAGCATCTTCACGAGCCAGTCGACGACACGGCCGTCTGCCCCGAGCCGGAACTCTCCGGTTGGACCCTGCGTCAACGGGACGGAACCAAGGTAGACGTCGGGGCTCAAGCGCCGGTTGAGTCGCACTTCTGCCGCGCAATTGCGCCTGCGCGCGGACAGGGTGCTGAAGTCGAGGTAACTCGTCCGTACCGGCTTTTTCAGCTTCCACGCATTGCGCTCGGTCAGAAAGACCCAGGACATGTGGGTCTGGATGACGACGACCCGCCATGTCGGCTCGGGGTAGCTGTCCGGCCGCGAGAGGAAGGCGACCTTGGCCTCGACCGAGGGGCCGCGGCTTGGCCGCCCGGTTGCGATGCCTTGTCTGGTCCGCGTTCGACTAACCGACAGGGCGCCGCCGCCATTCGATGTGGGGTTGCTGACCATCGATCGCTCCGGTCCCATGCAGCGAAATGCCGGTTCATCCCGACTAACCATTATGGTCCCGTAGCGTTCGGGGCGCCGTGGGCCGTGTTGACCAGCATCAAGACGGGACGCGGTCGGGTCGATAGCATGGGCGCAGTGGCGCCGACGCGATTCTCGCGGGAGCGGGGCTGCTGGCGCCCGATGTTCCAGCCTCGGGATCGGAAAGGAATTGCGATGGCTGCCAAGGCGCTCAAGTTCGATCGCGAGGCACGCGAGAAAATCTGCGCGGGGCTCAACACGCTCGCCGCCGCAGTGAAGGTCACGCTCGGCCCGAAAGGCCGCACGGTGATGCTGGAGCGAGAGCTTCGGCGCGCCCGACCGTCATCAATTCCGGCGTCGTCGTCGCGAAGGCCATCGAGCTTGCCGACAAGTTCGAGAACCTGGGCGCGCAGATGGCGCGCGAAGTGGCCGCCCGGACATCGGAGACCGCGGGCGACGGCACGACGACGGCGACCGTGCTCGCCCAGGCGATCGTCAACGAGGGGATGAAGTTCGTCGCGGCCGGCGTCGACCCGATGGATCTGAAGCGAGGCATCGAAGCGTCGGTCGATGCCGTCGTCGCCGAGCTCAAGGCCAATTCGCGGCCCTGCCATTCGCGGCAGGAGATCGCGCACGTCGGCACGATCTCGGCCAACGGCGATGTGTCGATCGGCGAGATGATCGCCACCGCGATGGAAAAAGTCGGGGAGAACGGCGTCATCAAGATCGAAGACGCCGCGGCACGACCAACGAGCTCGAGGTGGTCGAAGGCATGCAGTTCGACCGCGGGTTCCTGTCGCCGTACTTCGTCACCGATCCCGAGAAGCAGCGCGTCGTGCTCGACGATGCCTGCGTGCTCGTCCACGATCGCGCGATCTCGACGATCGCCGACTTGCTTCCGCTGCTGGAAAAGGTCGCCGGCGAACGGCAGGCCGCTGCTGCTCATCGCCGAGGACGTGACCGGCGAGGCGCTCGCGACGCTCGTGATCAACACGCTGCGCGGCGTGCTCAAGATCTGTGCCGTCAAGACGCCGGGCTTCGGCGATCGCCGCAAGGCGCTGCTGCAGGACATCGCGGTGCTGACCGGCGCCACGGTGATCTCGGAAGAGACCGGCCTCAAGCTCGAGAATGTGCAGCTGACCGATCTCGGCCGCGCGCGCCGGATCGAGATCGACAAGGACGCGACGACGCTGATCGGCAGCGCCGGCGCGCCGGAGAAGGTGAAGGCGCGCATCGCCCAGATCAGGAAGGCGATCGACGAGGCGAAGAGCGACTACGACCGCGAGCAGCTCGAGGAACGCGCCGCGAAGCTCGCCGGCGGCGTCGCGCTGATCAAGGTCGGCGCGTCCACCGAGACCGAGATGAAGGAGAAGAAATCGCGCGTCGAGGATGCGGTGCACGCGACGCGCGCGGCAGTGGCCGAAGGCATCGGGCCGGGAGGCGGCGTCGCGTTGCTGCGGGCGCGGCGCGCGCTCGATGCGCTGCACGGGCCGACGCTCGGGCAGGATGCCGGCATCAGGATCGTGCGCCGGGCGCTGGAAGAGCCGCTGCGGCAGATCGTCGCCAACGCCGGGCAGGAGCCTTCGGTCGTGCTCGGACGCGTCGTCGCGGGTGAGGGGAATTTCGGCTACAACGCCGCCACCGAGGAGTACGGCGACGTGGTGGCGATGGGGATCATCGATCCCACCAAGGTCACGCGGCTCGGCCTGCAGAACGCCGCATCCATCGCGAGCCTGATCCTCACCACCGATTGCATCATCGTCGATTTGCCGCGGCAGCCGGCGCCGGGCGAGGAAGGCTATCCGGCCGGAGCGTGATCTCAAGCGGCAGGCCGGACGCGCGAGCGGCTTGACTCCGGCCTGCCAACGGCTAACGGGACCCTGGACCCGGCCGGCGCCCGCATTCATTGTCGGCTGATGGGACTTGACGTCCCCGCGCTGGAGGCGGGCGACGTCCTCGAGCCGGCGCCCGAGCGCGTCGAACGCGTCACGCAGCGCGACGTAGGGGTCCTCGTCATGATCGCGATTGACCACGATATCGTGGCCGGGAACCCCGACGACGATGCGGACGTTGAACCAATGGCCCTGCTCATGGTGGCGACGCTGCTCCTCGATGGCCACGTCGCACCCGGTCACGTTCGGATGGAATTGGTCGAGCTTGGCGGCCTTCTGCCGGATACGCTCCTCGAGCGCCTCCGACCGCGGGAAATTGCGCATCGTGATCTTCAACGGAGTTTGCATGTCGACTCCCGATGGTGGGTCGACCGCCCATGCCAGCGGCGGCCCGGCCCGTGCGTGCCTCTGGCGCACGCATCTGAGATTACGATACGCGCTGCCGGGCGCATGCCGCTTGACGCGCGTCAAGTGCGGTTGCGTTCGCCGTACCGGATCGCCACTCGCCGGCATTGCGGCGAACGCATCATTGAGCTCCGCGACCACGAGCGCTTCGGCTCCAGCGTAGCGAGGCGAGATGTGGAACGGGATGACCCGCCTGGCACGCGCCTGCCGGGCGATGGCGCCGGCCTGCCGCGCCGTCAGGTGGTACTTGCGCGTTGCGTGCGCGAGGTCCTGTTCCAGAATACGGCCTCGATGAACAGGAGATCAGCATCGCGCACCAGCGCGACGATCCGCGCACAGTTGTCGGCATGACCGACCACATCGGTGACGTAGGCGATCTTCTCGCCCGGGACGAGCCGCAGCACTTCGGATTTGAGCTGGCCGAGCGGTAGCACGCGCTCGTGGAGCATGCCCTCCGAGTGCCACCAGGCACGCACCTCGGTTTCGTCGGGATCGTCGTTGACAACGGCCCGCTTCAACGCCTTGAGCCAGGGGCCGACCGGCACCCCGAGCTCCGCGAGCCGGTTCTTCCAGACATTGACGTGTACCTTCTCCTCGAGCGCGAAGCCGAGGCACGGCACCTGGTGATCGAGAAATCCGACGCGGACGCGGAACGCTTCCTCGTCGAGGAGCACGTTGTCTTCGATCCGCACCGGCGCGAGCGTTTCGCGCGCAAAGCGGCGGCGGCACTCGAAACGGGCCGCTTGCGCCCCGCCATCGGAACCGATCTCCACGGCGGTCAATGTGAAATTCGTATCGTAGTTGTCGACGAGATTCCAGGTGTAGGCCGCGAGCCGGTGCTCGACCTGAGCGACGAAGCCGGGCGGTCCGAACAGGCGCATCGCCAACGCCCGCCCGACGCAGGTGCGAAGCAGCCGGTCGAACCCGATGAAGTGATCCATGTGGGTGTGGCTCACGAACACGTCGCTCACGCGTAGAAGTTTCCGCGTCGAGAGCGCAGCAAGATCGCCCAGGTCGAACAGGAACGCACGTCGTTCGAACAGGAAGTCGACGTACAGCCCCGGGTCACCGGAGGGACCGTTGACGAGCTCCGGCTGGAACATCGGGCGCATTGGCGCGGTTGGTTCTCGTGGCTCGCGAAACGTCGAGGCTAACCGGGCGCACGGCGATCTTCGAGATCGGGCTCGCCGCATGCGGAGAGGATCGCCGCGCGGCTGCGGTCGCGCAGGCGCGCCGCCGCCGCCCAATCGGAACCCTCGCCTGCGATCGGCGCACCGACGACGATCTGGACGACACCGCGGCGCGGAAGCCACTGACCGGCACGCAGCACCGACCGCGTGCCGCGGAGCGCGATCGGGACGATGGTTGCGCCGCTGGTCGCAGCCGCCACGAACGCGCCCATGTGAAATGGGCGCAGGCCGGGTTCCCGCGCGAACGTGCCCTCCGGGAAGAACGCGAAGGAGGCGCCCTCGCTCGCGCGCGCAGCGAGCGCCCGCGCCGCTTCGACGCTTTGCTCGACCTCGAACCGCTCGACGAAGTGGGTGCCGATGCGCGAGAGCAGGAAGCGGGTCAGGAAGAGCTCGGCGAGCTCGCGCTTGGCGACGAAATCGCAGCGCTCGGGCAGCACCGTCAGCAGCACGAGGCCGTCCAGATAGCTCGCGTGATTGGCGATGACGACAATCGGCCCGGCCGGCGGCACGTGCTCGGAGCCCGTGACGCGAACAGGAACGCCCGATGCGGCGACGAACGCGCGCGCGAGGAGCGTTGCGGCACGCCGCCGCCACACCCGGCGTGGCAGCACGACCGCCAGCACCAGGGCAACGACCGCCGTCGCCGCCAGCAATGTCCACGCGTACGCCCCGTAGGCGAAGGCGCCGAGGCGCGCGATGGCATCGCGTATTCGCGCGACCGATCCGGTCACCACGAGCCGGAGGAGTTGGGACCAGACCGCGCGCGGGGCTGCCCCCGACATGCCGTGTTCGTACAGCTCGCGGCAGGCCGCACGACGAAGCTTGCCACTCGAGGTCTTTGGCACCGCGTGCGGCGGAGCGAGGACAACGTCGTCGGGCGGGGCACCGTGCAAGGCGGTCATTGTCGCGGCGACCGCTCGTCGCAGCGCTTCCTGCTTTGCCGGATCGGTTTCCCGCGTTTCCGCGAGGGCGACGACTCTTTCCGTGCCGGTGGCGCGGTCGGGTACGCCGAACACGCTCACGCAGCCCTTGCGGATGCCGGGAATCGCGCCGATCGCCGTCTCCGCTTCCTGCGGGTGCACGTGCTGGCCGCCGCGGATGATGATGTCCTTGACGCGTCCCGTGACGAAGAGCTCGCCTTCCGCGATGTAGCCCATGTCGCCGGTGTCGAGCCAGCCGTCGTGGAACAGGCGTCGCGTCGCATCCGCGTTGCGGAAATAGCCGCTGGTCGCGGACGGACCGCGAAATTCGATCCGGCCTTCGCGGCGCTCGGGCTGCTCGCGCCCGGTCGCATCGACGACCCGGATTTCGTGACCGGACAACGGGCGTCCGCAGGCGACGACCGAGAGTGCCTCGGGGCCGGTGTCGGGCACGGCGCCGCCGGTTCGGGCGAGCTCCAGGCGGTCGATCCGGTCGATTCGCGGGCCTCGCGCAAGGGGCGGAAACGCGAGTCCCACCGCCGATTCCGCGAGCCCGTACACCGGTGTCTGCGCGCGCGCGTCGAAACCGAAAGCGGCGAACCGTTCGGCGAACCGCGTCAGCGTGTCGGCGCTCACCGGTTCGGCACCGTTGAACGCGATTCGCCAGCGCGACAGATCCAGCCCGGCGAGTCGCGCAACGTCGATGCGCGATGCGCAGATCTCGTAGGCGAAATTGGGCCCGGCCGACAGCGTTGCGCCATACCGGTGGATCGCCCACAGCCAGCTTTCCGGCCGGCCCAGGAAATCGGTGGGCGGCATCACGACCAGCGGCACGCCGTAGTAGAGGGTGCCGAGCCACGCGCCGATCAGTCCCATGTCGTGATAAAGCGGCAGCCAGCTCACGAAGAGGTCGGTCGGCACGACACCGATCGCGGGTCCAATTGCGCGGATGTTGGCGAGCAGATTGGCGTGGGTGAGGATCACCCCTTTCGGGTTTCCGGTGCTGCCCGAGGTGTACTGCAGGAAGGCGACGTCCTGCGGGCGCACGGGCGCGCGCACCGTGGCGGGCGACGATGACGCGGGCGCTTCGAGCTCCGCGACCGAGACGATGTGGCGCAGCGCCGGGCTCGCCACGCGCAACAGTCGCGCAATGACGCGTGCTTCGGGCACGGTGATCAGCATCGTCGCGAGGCAGTTGTCGAGAATGCTCGACTGCCGCCGCAGATGTTCCTCGAGCTGAGAGCGGCGCGCCGGGGGATAGATCGGCACCGGCACCCCGCCTGCAATGAGTGTTCCGAAGAAGGCGGCGAAGAAGTCGAGCGAGGTGGGCAGCATGATCGCGACGCTGCCGCCGGGCTCGAGCCCGCGTGCCATGAGACCCGCCGCGACGCGCCGGGAGACCTCGCGCAGCTCGCAATACGAAAGCGGCTGCTCGCTGGGGCCGGCGTCGGTTTCCGTCAGCAGCGTCAGGTGGGTGCGTGGCCCCCGCGCGTCGGCATGCCAGTCCAATACGTCGAGCAGCGTCGGCGCCTGGTGGGGAATGTCGGCGACCGGCTCGAGCGGCGCGGCCTTCGGCAGCGCAGAAATCGACGGTCGCAGGGTTCCGCCCAAGCGAACGGCGCGCAAGAGGTCGCGCGGCGATTCCGCGGTCGCGAGCGTGCGCACGGGGAGGCTGACGCCGAACGCCGTTTCGAGGCGCAGCAGCAACTCCGCGCGCTCGAGGCTGTCGAGGCCGATTTCGCGTTCGAGGTCGCTGTCGAGCTCGATCGGCGCCGTTAATCCGCGACCCGACCGCGTTTCCACGATCAGATCCGCGACGATGCGCAGCACGACACCGGCGGCTGCGGAATCGTCCGCGCTTGGCGGCAACGAACGCTGCAACATCGAACGGTTCGAACGAACAATAGAAGCCGGCGCTCCACCTGCGCCGGGCGGCGGCTGCATTACGTTGCGGCTCCGTGCCGGATCACGCCCGCTTCGGGCGTGCCGCCGCGCGGGGCACGTCAATGCGAGACGTTGGGCCCCGCGTGGGACTCGGGATTGAGCAACAGGTGATCGACCTCGGCTTCGGCGGCCATCCAGTCGTCGACATCGTAACCGTCGGCGTACCCGCGCTGCGCGTACCGGTAAAACGCGGCTTCGCTGATCATCCGGTGCCGGAGGTCTGGACCGATCGCATCGTTCGATCCTTCCTCGAACGGCTGGTCCGGCGCGGCATCGAATTCGGTTTCGAGCTCGGGCACGGGCACGCTACGCGGGTGCGTCGCGCGCCGGCGGGTGGCAGGGGCGGTGGTGGGCGATTTCGTCGTGGTCTTGCGCTTGGTCATAAGAACTCTCCTTGCACGATTCGATTCTGGACCCTCCGCCGCGAAGCAGGTTGACCGAAATCAAGCTCCGAGCCTTGCCGCGAGATAGGCGACGCATCCATCGAGCGTGCCGAGCTTGCGGTAGTCTGCTTCGGGAATGTCGACACCGAACGCCTTGTGCAACCCGATCGCGAAGTTCAGGAAATCCATCGAATCGAGGTCGAGCTGGTCGCGCAGCTCGACGTTCGCCAGGAGGCTCGCCGGGTCGAGCTCGGGCGCGACACTGCCGAGAACTTCGACCACCTTCGCACGAATTTGTTCGGCCATCATAAGTTCTCAGGCTCCTGCAGCAGTCGATCGATCGCGGCGAGGAACAACGCGCCACGGTGGCCATCGGTTGCGCGGTGGTCGCCGGCGAGCGTCGCGGTGATCACCGGACGGGCGACGACCTGTCCGGCGACGACCCACGGCCGTTCGACGATTCGTCCGAAGCCCACCAGCGCGATCTGCGGTGGATAGATGATCCCGAACACCGTCTCCACCCCGCGCTCGCCGAGACTCGTGATCGTGATGGTCGGATCCGTCATCTCCGAGCTTTTCAGCGAGAGCGCGCGCGAGCGCTGCGTCAGGTCCTGTAGCCGGCGCATCAGCTCGTCGAGGTCCTGTCGATCGGCATCGTGCAATGCCGGCGCCACGAGTCCGCCGCCACGCAGGGAGATTGCCACGCCGACGTGGATCGCCTCGCTTTTCTGCGCGCGCGAGTCCTGCCAGAAGCCGTTCAGCTCCGGCACCTCGCGCAAGGCCAGTGCGGTCGCCTTGATCAGCAATACACCAGGGAGCAGCCGCTCGGTGATGGGCTTTTCGCGATTGCGCGCCTCGAGCCAGGCGAGCGCCGTCGCCATGTCGATCGTCGTGGCGAGATAATAGTGCGGGATTTCACGCTTCGCGCGGGTCATCGCGACCGCGATCGCTTCGCGCATGCGCAGCTGGCGATCGGCCGGTGCTGCGGCAGGGGGCGTGGGAGTGGTTGCCGCAGCCCGCTCGACATCCTCGAGCGTGATGCGACCACCCGGCCCGGTGCCGGTGAGGCGCGCCGGATCGATGCCGAGGTCGAGAACGCGCTTGCGCGCGGCCGGCGAGATGCGAAGCCGTTCCATTGCGCCTTCGGCTGCGGACGGCGCACTGGCTGGTGGTGTCGCGACCGGCGGCGCGACCGGCGTGGCTGCAGGAATCGCCGGTGCGCGGGCAGCCGGTTCGACCGGCGCCACACGCTCGAGGGCAACCTCGCCCTCGACGCGGAGCACCGCGAGTGGCGTGCCCACCGGCAGCCACTCGTCATGCGGCTCGACCAGGATCCGCTCCAGCACGCCCGTCACGTACGATTCGGCGTCGACATTGACCTTGTCAGTCTCGATGACCGCGATGACGTCTCCGCGCGTGACCGGGTCGCCCGGCTTCTTGCACCACTCGACGAGCTTCCCTGCCGTCATGTCGGCGCCGAGCTTGGGCATCAGGAACTGGGTCATAAGCGTCGGTCAGAGCATGGCGTGCACGGCGGCGACGATGCCGGCCGTCTGCGGCATCGCGGCATCTTCGAGGTGCTTGGCGTAGGGCATCGGCACTTCCGCGCCGCAAACGCGCGCGACGGGCGCATCGAGCGCGTCGAATGCCCCTTCCATGATCTGCGCGCTTACTTCGGCGGCAAGCCCGCCGGTGCGCCAGCCCTCGTCGATGATCAGCGCGCGGTGCGTCTTCGCCACCGACGCCAGGATCGCCGGCGTGTCGAGCGGGCGCAGCGAGCGCAGATCGAGCACTTCGGCGTCGATGCCCTCGCGCGCGAGCTGCTCCGCGGCCGCCAGCGTCTTGCCGAGCGAGCCGCCGTAGGTGACGAGGCTGACGTCCCGGCCTGGGCGTCGTACTGCTGCCATGCCGAGTTGCATCGGCGTGGCGTCGTCGGTCTCGCCCTGCAGCGGATAGAGGAGCGCGTGCTCGAACACGAACACGGGATCCGGCTCCGCGAGCGCGGCGAGCAGCAGGCCGCGGGCATCGGCGACCGTGGCCGGCGCGACGACCTTGATGCCGGGAATGTGCGCATACCAGCATTCGAGGCTGTGCGAATGCTGCGCCGCCATTCCGCGTCCCCCGCCCGTCGCCATGCGCACCACAGCGGGACGCTGAGCTGGCCACCAGACATGTGCCGCAGCGTCGCGGCGTTGTTGACGACCTGGTCGAGTGCCAGCAGGCTGAAATTGATCGTCATCACCTCGACGATCGGCCGCATCCCCCCGAGCGCCGCGCCGATGCCCGCACCGACGAAGACCGATTCCGACAGCGGCGTGTCGCGGATCCGTTCGGGCCCGAACTCCTCGAGCAGGCCGTGGCTCACCGCGAAGGCGCCGCCGTAGCGGCCGACGTCCTCGCCCATCAGGAATACCCGCGGATCTGCGCGCAACGCGTCGCGCAGCGCGCTGCGGACGGCTTCGCGGTAGGTCATCGTCGGCATCGTGTCGGCCGTCGACAAAGATCAGCCCGGGGCCGCCGGCGTGTACACATCGCGGGTCAGGTCCTCGACCGGCTCCCATGGCCCCGCATCGGCTGCCGCAACGGCGCGATCGATCACTGCGGCGACGTCGGCCTCGATCGCTTCCCAATTCGCCGCGGACAGCACGCCTTCGGTGCGCAGCAGGTTCGCGAACGTCGTGATCGGGTCGCGGTGTTTCCACTCGTCGACTTCGGCGCGGCTGCGGTAGAGTTCCGGATCCGCCATCGAGTGCGCGCGGAAACGGTAGGTGGCGAACTCCAGGAACCGGGGACCTTGGCCGCCGCGCACGGCGGCGGCCGCCTCCCTCGTCGCCGCCTCGACGGCCAGCACGTCCATGCCGTCGACCACCCGTGCGGTGATTCCGTAGCTTTGCGCCTTGGCATGGATGTCGGTCTGCGACTCGGAGCGCGTGAGCGCCGTGCCCATCGCGTAACGGTTGTTCTCGCACAGGAACAGGACCGGCAGATGCCAAAGCGCCGCGAGATTCATCGATTCGTGGAACTCGCCCTCGGCGACCGCGCCCTCGCCGAAGAAGCACGCGGTGACGCGCGCGCGCTGCTGCATCCGGTCCGCGAGTGCCAGGCCGACCGCAATCGGCAGTCCGCCGCCGACGATCGCATTGCCGCCGTAGAAGCGACGCGCCGCGTCGAAGATGTGCATCGAGCCGCCGCGCCCGCGACTCGAGCCGTTGGCCTTCCCGTACATCTCGGCCATCACCGCTTCGCGGAGGAATTCCGCGCGCCAGAGCGTGTCCGTGCTCGCGGTACGTGGCGACGATCGCGTCCTCCGCGGTCAATGCCTGCATCGCGCCGACGGCCACCGCCTCCTCGCCGATGTACAGGTGAAGAAAGCCGCGAATCTTCCCCTGCGTGTAGACCTCGGCCGACTTCTCCTCGAAGCGCCGGATCAGCAGCATTCCGCGCAACAGGTCGAGCGCGTGATCGCGCTCGAGATTGCGGAGAGCGGCGATCGATTGCGCCATTAGTCGCCTTCCAGCGTCGACGTATCGCCTTCGGGCAGGCCGAGCTCGCGCGCCTTCAGGAGCCGGCGCATGATCTTGCCGCTGCGTGTGCGCGGCAGCGAGGCGACGAAGGCGATTTCCTTCGGCGCGACGACCGCCCCGAGGCGCTTCCGCGCGTGGGCGAGGAGTTCCCGCGTCAGCGCCTCGGTCGGCGCATAGCCGTTCTTCAGCGCGACGAACGCCTTGACCACCTCCAGCGCGACCGGATCGGGCTTGCCGATCACGCCGGCCTCCGCCACGGCGGAGTGCTCGAGCAGCACGCTCTCGACCTCGAAGGGTCCGATGAGATGGCCCGAGGTCTTGATCACGTCGTCCTTGCGGCCGACGAACCAGTAGTAGCCGTCGGCATCGCGCCGGGCGAGATCGCCGGTCAGGTACCAGGCGCCGGCGAAGCATTTCGCGTAGCGCGCCGGCTCGTTCAGATATGCGCGGAACATCGACGGCCAGCCGGCCTTGAGCGCCAGCTCGCCTTCTTCGTCGGGCGTGTCGATCTCGGTCACCGTGCCGTCGGGGTTCACGCGCACGATGCCTGCGTCGATGCCGGGCAGCGGACGGCCCATCGAGCCGGGGCGAACGTCCATCGACGGGATAGTTGGCGATCATGATGCCGCCGGTCTCGGTCTGCCACCAGTTGTCGTGGAAGGGCAGGCCGAATGCCTCGACGCCCCAGCGCACGGCTTCCGGGTTGAGCGGCTCGCCGACGCTGGCGAGAAAGCGCAGCGTCGCGGTGCGGCGCCGGCGAACCGGATCGAGCCCCGCCTTCATCATCATCCGGATCGCGGTGGGCGCGGTGTACCAAACGCTCACCTGCTGCTCCTGCAGGATGTCGTACCAGCGCTCGGCGTCGAAGTCGGCCTCGTCGACGATGCTGGTCACGCCGTTGGTGAGCGGCGCGATGATTCCGTACGAGGTGCCCGTCACCCAGCCCGGGTCGGCGGTGCACCAGTAGATGTCATCGGGGTGCATGTCGAGCGCGAGCTTGCCCGTGATGTGGTGTGCGACCACGGCGTCGTGCACGTGCACCGCGCCCTTCGGCGTACCCGTCGTGCCGCTCGTGAAGTGCAGCAGCGCCATGTCCTCCGGATCGGTCGGCGGAATCGTGAACACCTCGCTCGCGCCTTGGAGCAGCGTGCCGAAATCCAGCGTGTCGGGGGCAGCTGTCTTGACGCCCGCTGCGCCGACCAGCAGCACGTGCTTCAAGTGCGGCAGCGAGGCGCGCAGTCCCGCGATCTTCTTCTGATAGAGCGACGGGGTGGTGATCAGCACGCTGGCCTCGCCCAGTGCCATCCGGGCGCGAATCGGCTCGGGCCCGAACGCCGAAAACAGCGTGCAGAACACGGCGCGACGCTTCCAGCTGCCCAGTGCCGCAAGGTAAAGAGCGGGGAGCCGGCCGGTCAGCGCGTATACGCGGTCGCCCGCTGCGACGTCCAGTTGCCCGAGGACGTTCGCGAAGCGATTGGACAACCGCGACAGCTCCGCATACGTGAAATCTTCGCGGGTTCCATCCTTGCCGAGCCAGCGCAGCGCCAGATGCTCGGCCCGCCGGCCCCGCGCGTGGCGATCGACGGCCTCGTACGCGATGTTGAGGCCGCGTCGGTCCGGGAGTAAGTCGAGCTCCCCGCGCGCCGCGGACCACGAGAAGCTGTGCCGCATCGAGCCGTAGTCGCGCAGGTTGGGAGCGACCTTCAGGTCCGCAACGGACTTGACGATCCACCCATTACCCAACGTGCCCGGGATCATGTCCGCACGACCCGCCTTGTCGGCATCGCTTTCGGCACCGTCCGGCCCGCGCCACTTGCGGGCGGGTGCCGCTTCGAGACTACTGCATCACGTCTGCCCCGTCTTGAGGCAAGTCAAACCGGCATCAAGGCGTGCCCACTGCCGCCAGGCGCCGTGAATGCGCACGCGAGTTCGCGTGTTCCCGGCTGCGGCACAACGACGCACCATGCTTGGACCACCCTTTGACCTGCGTCAAGCACGCGACTCCGGGCAGGTCTACGCTGACGCTGGAGGCCCCGGTGCAATGGAGGGTGTCGCGAGAGAGCGCCGAGAGTGCAACGCGGGGGAGATGATCATGACACGGCCGAATCCGCACCAGATGCACGAGCTCAGACGCAGGCTCATCGCCGAGCGCAAGGCATTGCTCGATTCGACGCGGCAGGAACTCACGCGCTGGGGAGAGCATCCCGTCGGCGAGCTTGCGGGCGAAGTGCCCGACGTGGGCGATCAGTCGGTGGCGACGGCCGTGATCGATCTCGATCACGCGGTGGTGCAACGGCATGTCGTCGCGATCGGCCACATCGACGAGGCGCTCGCCGGGATGAGAAAGCACCACTACGGGATCTGTGTGGATTGCGGCGAGGACATCGACTACGCGCGGCTGGCGGCGTTTCCCACCGCTACGCGGTGCATCGGGTGCCAGGAGCACCACGAGCGCATATACGCGCACGAGGCGATGCCGACGCTTTAGATGCAGCATCGCGCTGCAGGCAGCAGAAGCTTCGACCCGCTCGGTCCGGCGGTCGACTGGTGGAATCGAGCGTCGCTCACCTCCGCAATATGGTGGGCGCGCCACGAGGGGCCCGCGGCCATCGATGCCGCTCGCGGTGCGCGCTTCGCATCGCTGGTCAAGTTTGCGCGAACGCACTCGGCGTTCTACCGCGAAGCCTACCGCGGCCTTGACGACGACGATCTTGCCGCGGGACGCCTGCCGGTCGTGACCAAGCGCGACCTGATGGCACGCTTCGACGATTGGGTCACCGATCCCGCAGTGACGCGCGCCGGGATCGAGACGTTCATCGCCGACCGCGCGCACATCGGGGAGCGCTATCTCGGCCGTTACCTCGTGTGGAAGAGCTCGGGCAGCACCGGCGTTCCGGGTGTGTTCGTGCACGACGCCGATGCGTTGGCGACCTACGATGCGCTCATCGCGTCGCAACTCGCCTCGCCGCGGCTCGCCGCGGGCATCGCGTGGGGATGTTTCGCGCAAGGCGCGCGGGCCGCGCTGATCGCGGCCACCGGCGACCATTTCGCCAGCATCGCGTCGTGGCGGCGCTTCTTCCGGTCGAGGCCGTGGCTCGACGCGCTCAACCTGTCGGTGCTCGAGCCGCTGCCCCGCCTGGTTGCGGCATTGAATGCGTATCGGCCTGCATTCCTGGCGAGCTACCCGACGATGCTGGGGCTGCTCGCCGACGAGCAACGGTCGGGACGGCTAGCCATCACCCCGACGACCCTATGGTCGGGTGGCGAGTACCTGGCGCCGGGAGCGCACGCGTCGATCGAGCGGGCGTTCGGCTGTCCGCTCGCCAACGAATACGGTGCCTCGGAGTGCATGAGCATCGCGTGGGCGTGCAGCGGCGGCTGGCTGCACGTCAACGCGGATTGGGTGCTGCTCGAGCCGGTCGATCGCGAATGGCATCCTGTTGCGCCCGGCGAGGCATCGCACACGGTATTGCTGACGAACCTGGCCAACCGGGTCCAACCGATCATCCGCTACGACCTGGGCGACAGCGTCGTCGCCAGTCGAACGCCTTGCGCCTGCGGCAATCCGCTGCCTGCCATTCGCGTGGAAGGGCGTCGCGACGAGATCGTGTCGCTCGCAACGCGTGATGGCCGCATCGTGCACCTGCTGCCGCTGGCGCTCACGACGCTCATCGAGGACGTCGCCGGGATTCACCGGTTCCAGCTCGTGCAGGACGCGCCGGACCGGCTGTCGTTGCGCCTTGCCCATGGCGACGCACGAGAGCGACGCGCCGCCTGGCATGCCGCGGCACGGGTGCTCGCCGACTATCTCGCGCAGCAAGCGCTGTCGAACGTGGCGATCCGGCTGGACGAGCGCGAGCCCGAGCCTCACCCCGTGAGCGGCAAACTGCGCCAGGTGATCGTCGCGGTCGCGCACTGACCTGGGGCCAGCCGGCGCGGCGCGCCGCACGCGCACCGCCGCCGCTTCAGTATCGCCCGTGCTGCTTGTAGATGTAGTTGGAGAGCTCGACCTGCTGCATCGCCAGCCGGCGCTGGATCTGGTGGACGACGCGGATGATCGCGCGCATGACGCGATAGACGACGTGCGGATCGGTGTCGAGCAGCGATTCCAGCTTCTCGCGCTCGAGACAGAGCACGCGGCAATCGCCGAGTGCCACCTTCGATGCGTAGAGCTCCGAGCCGTCCAGGAACCCCATCTCGCTCACGAAATCGCCTGGGGACAGCGTGTTGATCGTGAGCGCGTCAGCGGTGCCCGCGTGCTTGACCACGCCCAGCGCGCCGCTCAGGACCACGTAGAGATGGTTGTCCACGGTGCCCTCCTGCGCGAGCACTTCGCCCTGCTTCAGGTTACGCAGCGTGACGAGATCGGCGAGCGTGCGGCACTGGGCCTCGGAAAGCTCGCCGGCAAGCTTGGTCGCGCGGAGCGCATCGAGTTTGGTCGGGTGGGTCATGATGGATCGCTCCTGTCGAGAGTTTCGTTGCCACGGTCGGCTGCGGCGAGGTCGCTCGCCGGATAGACCTCGTCCGCGCGGGCGACGAACCGGTCGACCAGCGCGTTCGCGATGCGATCGAAGACGGGCCGTGCGAGTCGGGCCATCGGCGTGCGGTCGAAGTCGTAGTGCAGTTCGAAATCGATGCGGCAGCCCTCGGCGGCGAGCGGCGTCAGGTTCCACGTGCCGCCGAAATCGCGGAACGGCCCGTGCTCGAGGTTGATCGCCATCCAGCCCGGACGCCGCTTCGGATTGCGCGTGCGGAAGCCGAAGCGGACGCCATGGAAGTCGACGTTGATGTCCGCGACGACCTCCGCGTCGCTGCGCGCGATGATCGTGGCCGCTGCGCACCAAGGCAGGAAGTCCGGATACCGCTCGGCCGCCTCGATCACGTCGAACATCCGCTCCGCCGAGTGGCCCACCAGCACGGTCTTGCGCACGTCCATGCGCCATTGTAATGGGCTCGGGTCGGGAATCCGCGTTGCCCACCTCACTCCGGACGCGGCCGCATCCATATGGCGTCCTCCTGCTCGAGCTCTTCGAGCCTGGTCTCGATCTCGTAGACGTCGCGGTCGATCTCGGGGAGCAGGACGTCCTGCAGCGCGCGAGCACGGCGGACCGCGCGCCGGTACTCGAGCGAAAGCCGCTCCAGGTTGCCGGCAACCGCGGCCAGCCCGGGCGCGTCCTCGACGAGGTGGCCAAACGTGCGGCGGCAGGCCTCGCCTTCGGGCGAGCGATCGACTGCCGGCGGGGCGGCGCGCGGACCGCTGCGCAAGGCCGCTTCCTGCAGCCGCACGCCCATCAGCGATCGCGGCGTGGATCGGATCTCGGCGTGCTCGAAGGCGGCCGGCGGATAGACCTGCAAGCCCTCGAGACCGTGCCGGGCGATGGCGGCCTGCAACGCGGCGATTGCGGCATCCCATCGTGCAAGGAACGCTTGCTGCAAGGCAGTGTAGCGCGCCAGCTCGCGCAGCATCTCGCCGGCGAGCAACAGGCATTTCTCGTCGAGGAAAACGTAGCCCTCGTGCATCGCCCGGCGCTCGTCCTTCAGTTCGAGCACGACGCTGCGGGTCGGGGTGATGTCCATTACGCTACCGGCCCCAGATGCGCGGCGATCTGCGCGTCGGACAACCGCGTCAATTCGCTGCGCGGCAATCCCGCGATGAGCTTCCAGCCGGCGTCCATGCTCTGCTCGAGCGTGCGTGCTTCGTCCTGGTGGACGAGTCGCGTCTCGAACGCCGCACCAAATGCGAGGTAATGGCGATCGGTATCGGCCAGGCCTTCCTCGCCGACCACGCTCGCCAGCACGCGCGCCTGGACCGCACGTGCGTACGCGGCGTAGAGCTGACTCGCGAGTGCCGGATGGTCCGGATGCGTGTATTTGCCGCCGGTGCCGTCCTTCATCAACCGCGACAGGCTCGGCAGCACGTTCACCGGAGGATAGACACCGCGGCGGTCGAGGTCGCGCGAGAGCACGATCTGGCCTTCGGTGATGTAGCCGGTCAGGTCCGGGATCGGGTGGCCGATATCGTCGGCGGGCATGGTGAGGATCGACAGCTGCGTGAGCGTGCCCGGCCGCTCCGTGCAGGCAACCCGCGCGCTCGAACAGCGTCGCCAGATCCGAGTACATGTAGCCGGGGAAGCCCTTGCGGCTCGGGATCTCGCCTTTCGACGAGCTGACCTCGCGCAGCGCCTCGGCGTAGTTCGTCATGTCGGTGAGGATCGCCAGCACGTGCTTGCCGCAGACGAACGCGAGGTACTCGGCAGCGGTCAGCGCGAAACGCGGTGTCAGGAGCCGCTGCGTCGACGAATCGCTCGCGAGATTGAGGAACAGCGCGGTCCGCTCGAGCGCGCCCGTGCGCTCGAGGCTCGCGCGGAAGAACTCCGCGCTGTCGTACGGCACGCCGATTCCCGCGAACACGATGGCGAAGTCTTCTCCTTTCCCGGGCGCCGCCGCGCCGCGCAAGCGCGCGTGGGTCGCGATCTCGACCGCGAGCCGGTCGTGCGGCAGTCCGCCGCCGGAGAACAGCGGCAGCTTCTGCCCGCGCACGAGGCTGTTCATCAGGTCCAGGGTCGTGACGCCGGTCTCGATGAAATCGCGCGGACTCGCGCGTGCAACCGGATTGATCGGCAGCCCGTCGATGGGGTAGGTCTCGCGTGCCGCGACCGGCGGCCCGCCGTCGATCACCTGTCCGACGCCGTTGAAGACGCGGCCGAGAACGCCAGGTGAAAGTCCGAACGACAGCGGTTCGCCCATGAAACGGACGATCGTGCCTTCGAGCGAGAGTCCCGCCGTCGACTCGAGCACCTCGATCGTCATCACGTCGGTGTCGATCGCGGCGATCCGGCCGAGCCGTGCGCGACCATCGCGTCCGCGCACCTCGACGGCATCGGACAGGCCCACGTCGAGCGTGCGCTTCAGGAAGACGAGCGGTCCTTCGATCCGTGTCGCCGCGCCTTCAACCGTGAGCCGCATCGCTCCCCTCACTCTCGTGCACGAGCTCGGCGAACTCGGCCTCCATCGCCGCCTGCAGGTCGGTGAAACGCGGCAGCTCGCTGTCGCGGATTTCCTCGCCCATCCGCTGCAGCGGACGCAGGCACGCCATCCGCGCCAGCCGCTCCGGCCGGATCCCGGCGGCGGAGGCCCGTTCGGCCAGTTCGATGAAGCGGCCGATGAGGCGCATCATCGCTCCCTGCCTGCCGGGGCTGCAGACGCGATCGATCTCGGAGAACGCGTTCTGCCGCAGGAACGCCTCGTTGATGAGATCGGCGCACAGCAGTGTGAGCTGCTGCCGCGCGGGCAGCGCATCCTTGCCGATGATCCGCGCCATCCGCTCGAGGTGCGCCTGCTCGTCGAGCAGCGTCAGGAAGCGGCGGCGCAGCGGCAGCCACTGCGAAAGGCCCTGCTCGGTCCACCACGGCGCAAACCCCTGCGCGTCCTCCGCGTACGAGGAGAGCGGGTGGATCGCGGGATAGAAGCGAGCTTGTGCGCGCTTGACGTCGAGCGCCCAGAACGCCTTCACGTAGCGTTTCGTGTGCGAGGTGACCGGCTCCGAGAAATCGCCGGACGGCGGGCTGATCGCGCCGATCACCGTGACCGAACCGACACCGCCCGCGAGCGGCTCGACGATGGCGGCGCGCTCGTAGAAATCGGCGATCCGGCTGGACAGGTAGGCGGGATAGCCGCCCTCGCCGGGCAGTTCGCCGAAGCGCCCCGAGACTTCGCGCAGCGCCTCGGCCCAGCGCGACGTCGAGTCGGCCATCAGCGCGACGGCGAGGCCCTGATCGCGGAAGTACTCGGCGACCGTGATTGCCGAGTAGATCGAAGCCTCGCGCGCCGCGACCGGCATGTTCGACGTGTTGGCGATGATCACCGTGCGTTCCATCAGCGGCCGGCCGGTCTTCGGGTCGTCGAGCTGCGGAAATTCTTCGAGCACGCCCGCCAATTCGTTGCCGCGCTCGCCGCAGCCGAGATAGACGATCACGTCGGCATTGCAGCCCTTGGCGAGCGCTTCGAGGAGCACGGTCTTGCCGGTGCCGAAGCCGCCCGGGACCGCGGCCTTGCCGCCCTGGGCCACGGGAAACAGGCAGTCGACGATGCGTTGGCCGGTGACGAGCGGCGCGACCGGTGCCAGCCGCCGAGCGACGGGGCGGGGGGCGCGGACGGGCCAGTCGTGGCGCATCGCAAGCTGGCGCGACGTGCCATCCGGCGCGCGGAGCGTGCACACCGACTCGGTCTCGCGATATTGCCCCGCCGGCGCGATTGCGATCACCTCGCCGCTGGCATCGGGTGGCGCGAGAACTGCCTGCAAGCGTTCGGTGGATCCGAGGGCATCGCCGAGGATGGCGCCCGGGCCGAGAACGATCGCCGCACTTCACGCGCGGCGTGAACGCGCACATCGGCGCGTCGCCGCGGCGCATTCCGGGCTGCACGAACGCGGAATCGATTCCCGAGAGCGGACGCAGCAGGCCGTCGAAGATGTTGCCGAGGAGCCCCGGCCCGAGCGGTATGGCGAGCGGCGCACCGGTGCCTTCGACCGGGGTGCCGGGCCGCAATCCCGTCGTGTCCTCGTAGACCTGGACGACGATCTCGTCGCCGGCAATGCGGACCACTTCACCCAGCAGCGCCTGCGGACCCACACGCACGGCCTCGCGTAATCCGAACGGGCCCTCGACGACGGCACGGAGCACCGGCCCGCTGATCCAGCGAATCGATGCGCGGCTCATCAGTGGACCCCCACGCTTGCGGCCGCAAGCGCGTCGCCACGCGCGACCCGCCGCTCGGGGGATCGACGCCAAGGCGAATCGCCGCACGCCGACACTTGGCCGCCATCCCTGCGAGGCCTGGCCCTATGCGCCTGGCGCCCGGTGGTCTGCCCGCCTCGCTTCGAGCAGGTGCAGCAACTGCGCGCCGATTTCGGCGCGATCGGCAACGAGGCCGTCGAGCGTGCCATCGACGACGTTGCCATCGGCGGAGATCTTGAGCCCCGCGCGAATGTCGGCGTCCGCGACGAGCGCCGGCGTCACGCCCAGTGCGGCCGTCAGTTCGGATGCCATTGCATCGCGTTCCGCCGTCGGCCAATCCGGCGCATGGGAAATCCGCCAGGCACTGCGTGGCAGCAGCCCGCGTGCGCTCGCGACAACCGCGGCCACCCAGACACGCTCGCGATGGAGCTTCCTGCCAGCGACGGACGAGCTCGTCCGGCAGTCGCGTGGACGCGGCAGCGAGCAGCGCTGCCGCGCGTTGCTGGAGTGCGAGCCGTCGTCGCGTCTGGAGGTTGGCCCGTGCGGCGTTCACGCGGGCATCGCGCCGCTCGCGCTCTTCGCGGAATGCATTGCGCATCCGCTCCCGTGCGTCGGCATGCGCTTGCCGCAACAGCGCATCGGCCTTGGCGCGCGCGGCGGCGAGGATCGCGTCGCATTTCTGCGCGCGGTCGGCGGCGACCAGGTCGAGCAGCGCCTGTGCTTGACGATCGATGGTCACGGCGACGCCTCCGTGCTGCCGTTCCGGTTCGCTGGCCTCGAGGTCGGCGACAGATGCATTCGCATTGCCGTCGATCCCCTTGCGGGCACGGGGCCCCGCGCCGGGTAGCTCATGCTTCCAACCCCAGTTGTCTTCGCAGGCGCGCCGCTAGATCGGGCAGCGGCGTCGCCATCGTGAGGTCGGGCACGACCAGCACCAAAGGAGCAAGCGCTGCCGTCGCCATGCGCATTTCACCCTCCGGAATCCGGGCGGCCACTGCCGCCGAAACGAGCACGAGAGGCGCCGTCTCGCGCGCCGCGGCGAGCGCCGCTGATTCGCCGCCGCGTTCGGGAACGCTCGCGTCGATGCCCGCAAGCCGGAAGCCGGCCGCCGCGATTTCGTCTCCGAGGTACACGGGCGCCGTCATCGGATGTGCCTCACACCAGCCGGTTCAGAATCAGAATCGACACGATGAGACCGTAGATCGCGATCCCTTCCGCGAGGCCGACGAAGATCAGCAAGCGACCGAAGAGTTCGGGTTTCTCGGCGAGCGCGCCGACCGCGGCCGTCCCGACCTTGGCGACGGCGAACCCGGCGCCGAGGGAGGACAGGCCGGTGGCCAGCGCCGCGCCGAGCAGGCCCCAGCTCCACGCTTCGGTGCTGACGCCGATGGCAGGGCCCGCTGTTGCAGCGAGCGCAGCCGGCGCCAGCACGAGCAGGGCAGTGGCTGCCAAGCTGAGCACGGCCGCGACCACGACCAGCGCGGCCACGAACTTGTGCGATAGTCTCATCGGGCTTTCTCCTCGAAGATGGAAGGGGGCGAGGGCAGCGGCCGAAAGATGCGGCCCTCGGCGGTCAGGAAGCGGGTGAAGAACTCGAACAGCACGAGGCGTGTGGTCTGGATCGACACCACCATCACCTCGAGCACCAGCACGAGCGCGTTGCCGGCCACGAGCACGATCGCCTTGACGACGAGATTGTCGGTCGCATCCATCAGCGCGACGATCGCGGACGACAGGCCCGCGTGCGCGAGCGCGAACGCGCCGACCCGCGCGAACGAAAGCGTGTTGATCAGGATCTGGAACAGGCGCTCGAGCAACTCGGCGCTCGCGGTGAGCGCTGCGCCGGCGCGGCGTGCATGAAAGGCATGACCCGCACAGAAGACCAGGGCTCCGGCAGCGGCGACGGCGAATCCCGCGGGATGGAGGAATCCGGCGAGCAATCCGAGATAGGTCGCGACGTAGCCGGCATCGGTCGTGATCCAGGTCGCGAACTCGCCGCGCCACCAGGCCTCGAGCGCGTTCAGCGCAAGCCCGACAGTGAGGAGCGCTGCGCCGCCCGCGAGCGGTACAACCAGGATCGTGAGCGGATCGTAGAGCGGCGGAATCCACACGGCGTCGAATGCGTGGATGCCGAACACGCTGCCGAACAGGATTCCGAAGACGGCTGCGGCGAGCCCGCCGGCGATGAAGAGCCGTGCGATCGGATAGCGCTTGCGCACGGCGAAGCCGGCAGCCGCGACCACGAGGCCCTGACCGAGGTCCCCGAACATGTAGCCGAACATCAGCGGCACCGCGATCGCGAGCAGCACGGACGGGTCCGCCTCGTTGGAGGACGGCATGCCGAGCGCGCGACTGAAGATCTCGAATGGCCTCGCCCACAATGGATTGTCGAGCAGGAGCGGCGCCCTCGCCTTCGGAGCCGGCGGCGGGAAATGCAGCAATGCCCGTGCACCCGAGCGCTCGAGCGCCAGCGCGAGGCGGGCGCCTTCGAAATCGCTGGTCCAGCCGGTGATCCAGCAGAAGAGGTCGCCCGATTCGAGCGCGTGGACGTTCTGGATCACCCATTGCAGCCGATTCGCGTCGGACAGCGCGGTGACCAGATCGTGCCGCGCGTGCAGCTCCGCCAGCTCCGCGTGCAGTCGTCCCTCCTCGAGAGCGAGTGCGTCCAGGCGCGGCGCGATGTAACGTTCGGTTTCTTCGGCGTCGACCGAAAGCCACGCCGGCGCGTCGTAGACGCGCCCCTTGAGGAGCGCCGCCTGCTGCGCCAGTGCCTGCACTTCTTCGCTGGCGCCGACCGTCAATGCAGCCAGCGCGCACACCATCGTCCCATCGAGGTCGACGGTGCGCGTCAGCGTTCCCGGCGGGAGCTCGGGCTCGCTGTCCGGCGGGAACACGAACAGCCGCGCGTGCAGTACCGGACCCGCGCCTGCCAGTCGCGCGAAATCGATGACGCTCTCACCGATCGTCACCAGCACGCGCCGCCACAGCAGTAGCTCAGCGCGCTCGGCCTCGCCGCGCTGCAGCTGCTGGATCACCGGTTCCGCATCGGCGGCCCACGCCCGCAGATGCGCGAGGCTGCGCTTCAGCGTGACCGCGGGGGCCTCGGGAAACGGCGACGTCTTCGTGGTTGCCTGCGGCCAGTAGAGCCGGTGACGCGAGGACAATTCGGCGAACTCGGAAAGCTGCGGCCGCAGGTCCGCAAGTGCCGCCGGCAGCACCGCGCTCGCGCGTGCTTCGAGCTCGACGGCGCCGGTGCTCGCCAATGCCTCCAGGGCCAGCGTTGCATCGTCGCGTGCGGCGAGGATCTCGAACCAGCGGGCGGGCTTGGGACGAATCATTAGCGGTTCACGCGACTAGCGGAAGGCCGGGGAACGCGGCGCGGCGCAGGAGTTCGCCGCGGAAGCGCTCGAGATCGAGGGCGGACAGCGCGATGAACACGAATGCGGCAGCCGGATCGAGCATCGCGCGGCGGAACAACGCCTCGAGCCGAGTCTGCAACGCCCGCCGCAGCGCGGTGCTGGTGCGCAAACTCGGATCGCGCAGCGCCGCAAGATGCGAAGCGAGTGCGCGACCGACCGCTTGCTGCAGCAGCGGATCGCCGCTGTCGCCGTCCGGAATCCTCCGCTTCCATTCGGCGAGCCAGAGTTGGCCGACCCGATCCGGATCGCTCCAGGCCGCTGCGAGCGAGGCGAGCGGACCGGACGCCGGGGCCGTGCCGAAGCCGGCCGATTCGCGCTCGCATAAATCGCGGTAAACCGCATCTTCGCGCATCCACGGCATCGCGGCGCCACCGCGCGCCAGATGCTGCAGAACGGGCAGGTCGACGAGCATCGCGCACCAGCGGACAGCGGAATGCCAATCGTCGGGCATCCAGGACGCAACCTCCATGACCAGATCGCGCCAGTGTCCGCGCATGGCCTCTTCGATCTCGTGCGGCGTGCTGCCCGGCCCGATCCCCGAAAGCCAAGCCCCCAGCGCCGAGGTCCGCGCCGCGTCCAGCAGCGCCGGAAACGTTCGGACATGCTCGATGCGCCGCCATGCGATCTCGTCGGGCCGCTCGCCGTAGCGCGCCGAAAGACGCGCCTGCGCGTATTCGAGACTTCCGGCCGCGATGATCATTGCGGACTCGCTTGGGTCAGGCGTGCCGCGAGCACGCCGATGGCGGCATCGAGTCGCGCCAGGTCGTCCTTGGTGAGATCGTGCCGCGTGGCCGCTTCCGCCGCCAGGGCGTCGAGTGCGGCCACCTCGGTCGTCGTCCTCTGCTCGAAGCGAGCGCGAACCCCTCCGATCCGTCGCTCGGTGCGCTCGGCCAGCGCGCGCGCAGCGGCACGCGCCGCCTCGGTCATTGCCACCGCGGCTTGCTCGGCATCGCGCACCGCATCGCGCGCGGCGTGCTCGGCGTCGAGCACGCGGGCGATGGCGGTCTCGACGGCGTCGTCGGATGACACTCGGTCGTGCTTCATGGTCACGGCAGCCGCCGTCGTGCGGTTGGCGCAACGGAACAGGGAAGCCGCTGGGCTGCCGCCGTCGCTGCCATCGTGCTACCCGTACGGGGTACCGGACTTGATCTGCGTCAGCCGGCGCCCCGAAAGGTGCCTGCGCCAGCCAGTGCAGGACCGCACTCCGCGGACGCCTCGAATCGTCGTTTGGGCGTGGCAGGTTGTAACGCTAACCGTTACAACGCGCTCGCTGCGAAATCCTGTGCGAATTGGTCGGAAAAACACAGCGCTCGGCGTCTGGTTATCCATTGATCCACGTCAACGGGAACGGATAGGGCGCGGTTCTAAATAGCACTCGTTGCATCGAATCCGCGGGGCCTCGCGCAGAAACTGCGCGCGGGGCGAAGAACCTCTCGAGGAGCGGCGAAATGATCGAAACCTATTACGAGTCGATGCGCCGGCAGGGAATCTCGCGCCGGAGCTTTCTCAAGTTCTGCAGTCTCACCGCCGCATCGCTCGGTCTTGGCGACGCCGGCGCGCAGCAGATCGCGCAGGCGATGCAGACCAAGCCGCGCACGCCGGTTGTTTGGCTGCATGGCCTCGAGTGCACCTGCTGCACCGAATCCTTCATCCGTTCGGCGCATCCGCTGGCCAAGGACGTCGTGCTGTCGATGCTCTCGCTCGACTATGACGACACGCTGATGGCGGCCGCCGGCCACCAGGCCGAGGAAGCGCTCGAGCAGACCATCAGCAAGTACAAGGGCAATTACATTCTCGCCTGCGAGGGCAATCCGCCGCTCGCCGACGATGGCATCTACTGCATCCCGGGCGGCAAGCCGTTCGTCGAAAAACTCCGGCATGTCGCGAAGGACGCGAAAGCGATCGTGTCGTGGGGCTCCTGCGCATCCTGGGGTTGCGTGCAGGCCGCGAAGCCGAACCCGACGCGCGCAACGCCGATTCACAAGGTGATCACCGACAAGCCGATCATCAAGGTGCCGGGCTGTCCACCCATCGCCGAAGTGATGACGGGTGTGGTCACGTACATCCTGACGTTCGACCGGTTGCCCGATCTCGACGCGCAGGGGCGCCCGAAGATGTTCTACAGCCAGCGCGTGCACGACAAGTGCTACCGCCGGCCGCACTTCGATGCCGGCCAGTTCGTCGAGAGGTTCGACGACGCGGGCGCGCGGCAGGGCTTCTGCCTCTACAAGGTCGGCTGCAAGGGCCCGGTCACGTACAACGCCTGCTCGGCGCTGCGCTGGAACGACGGGCTGTCGTTCCCGATCCAGTCCGGGCACGGCTGCATCGGCTGCTCCGAGGACGCGTTCTGGGACAAGGGTTCCTTCTACGATCACCTCACCACGATCAAGGTGCCGGGCATCGCCGGCGCCGAAGGCACGGCCGACCGCATCGGCTTGACCGTGCTGGCCGCCGCCGGCGCGGCGGTTGCCGCGCACGCCGCGGTGAGCGCGATCAAGCAGGCGCGCAGCAAGAGCAGCAACGACAAGCTCTCCGACGTGGAGAAGTAATCATGGCGACCATCCAGACCCAAGGCTTCACGCTCGACAACAGCGGCAAGCGCATCGTCGTCGATCCGATCACGCGGATCGAAGGGCACCTGCGCATCGAGGTCAACGTCGACAAGAACAACGTCATCCGCAATGCGGTCTCCACCGGCACGATGTGGCGTGGCCTCGAGGTGATCCTCAAGGGCCGCGACCCGCGTGACGCCTGGGCGTTCGTCGAGCGGATCTGCGGCGTGTGCACCGGCGTGCACGCGCTGGCGTCGGTGCGCACGGTCGAGGACGCGCTCGGGATCAAGATCCCAAAGAACGCCAACACGATCCGCAACCTGATGCACGCGACGCTGTACGCACAGGACCACCTCGTCCACTTCTACCACCTGCACGCGCTCGACTGGGTGGACGTGGTCTCGGCGCTGAAGGCGGACCCGAAGAAGACCTCGGAGATCCAGCAAAGCATCTCGAGCCATCCGAATTCCTCGCCCGCGTATTTCCGCGACGTGCAGAACCGGCTGAAGAAATTCGTCGAGAGCGGCCAGCTCGGCATTTTCGCCAATGCGTACTGGGGCAACCCGGCGTACAAGCTGCCGCCGGAAGTGAACCTGCTCGCGACGACGCACTACCTGGAGGCGCTGGACTTCCAGAAGGAGATCGTCAAGATCCAGACGATCTTCGGCGGGAAGAATCCGCACCCCAACTGGCTGGTCGGCGGCGTGCCGAGTCCGATCAATGTCGATGGTACGGGCGCAGTCGGCGCAGTGAACATGGCCTACCTCAACATGGTCGGCGACATCTGCAACCGCACCAACGAGTTCATCGACCAGGTCTACATTCCGGATCTGCTCGCCATCGCGGGCTTCTACAAGGACTGGGCGCAGTGGGGCGGCGGGCTGTCCGGCAAGAATGTGCTGTCCTACGGAGAGTTCCCCGAGATCCCGAACGATTACTCCAACAAGAGCCTCGCGCTGCCATCGGGTGTGATCCTGAACGGCGACCTCTCGAAGGTGTACGAGGTCGATCTCAAGGATCCGGAACAGGTCCAGGAGTGGGTCACCCACGCCTGGTACAAGTACCCCGACGAGGCGAAGGGGCTGCACCCGTTCGACGGCGTCACCGAGCCCAACTTCGTGCTCGGCAAGGACACGAAGGGCACGCGCACCGACATCAAGGAGATCGACGAGTCCGCGAAGTATTCATGGGTCAAGTCGCCGCGCTGGAAGGGCAACGCGGTCGAGGTCGGGCCGCTCGCCCGCTACATCGTTGCCTACGCGAGCGGCCGGAAAGACATCAAGGAGCAGGTCGACGCGACGCTGAAGGCGCTCGACGTGCCGATCACCGCACTGTTCTCGACGCTGGGCCGCACCGCGGCACGCGGCCTCGAGTGCCAGTGGGCGGCGCGCAAGATGAAGGAGTACCACGCCGAGCTCATCGCGAACATCAAGGCTGGCGATCTCGCCACCGCGAACGTCGAGAAGTGGGAGCCGTCGACGTGGCCGGCCGAAGCGAAGGGCGCCGGACCCTGCGAAGCCCCGCGCGGCGCGCTCGCGCACTGGATCAAGATCAAGAACACCAGGATCGATCTGTACCAGTGCGTGGTGCCCACGACGTGGAACGCGGGACCGCGCGACGCGAAGGGGCAGATCGGCGCGTACGAAGCGGCGCTGATGAACACGCCCATGGCGAAGCCCGAACAGCCGGTCGAAATCCTGCGGACCATCCACAGCTTCGACCCGTGCCTCGCGTGCGCGACGCACGTGATGAGCCCCGAAGGCGAGGAGCTCGTTTCGGTCAAGGTGCGCTAGGATGAACTGCCCTCACACTCACTGCGTTCGCTGCCCCCCGGGGGGGCGCACAGTGGACTTCGGGCGGCCGTGCGTGCACTGAAGAAGGAGACTCTCATGCGTGTCGAGTCCGTTTCCGGCCGGGTCGTGAGCGGTCCGCTCGAGTCGGTGTACGTGTACGAGGCGCCGGTCCGGCTGTGGCACTGGGTGACGATGCTCGCCATCTTCGTGCTCGCGGCCACCGGCTACCTGATCGGGAGCCCGCTACCCGCGGTCGGCGGGGAAGCCTACGACAGCTTCTACTTCGGCTGGATCCGGATGATTCACATGAGCGCGGGAATGATCCTCGTGGTCGCGTTCCTGGTCCGGCTCTACTGGGCGATCATGGGCAACCACAGTGCCCGCGCCATCTTCTACGTGCCGTTCTGGAGCGGCGAGTGGTGGCGGGGGTTCTTCAGTCAGGTGAGCTACTACCTGTTCCTGAAAAAGGAATCCGACCTGTGGGTTGGCCACAATCCCGTGGCGCAGGCGGCGATGTTCTTCATGTTCACGCTCGGGACGCTGTTCCTGATCGTTACCGGGATGGCGCTCTACGCCGAGCAGTGGGGCTGGGGCACGTACTGGATGCAGTGGTTCGGGTGGGTGTTCGTGCTGTTCGGCGATCCGCAGATGGTGCGCACGCTGCACCATCTGGCGATGTGGTACCTGCTGCTGTTCGCGTTCATCCACATGTACATGGTGTTCCGCGAGGACATCATGAGCGGCGAGACGATCATCAGCACGATGGTCAACGGCATCAGGCTGTTCAAGCGCGAGCCGGGAGCGTAGCGGCGCGAGGCGGAAAGCAGGGGCCCCACGCATGCCTTACGCGTCACCGCAAGACACGGGCGCAGCGGGGAGGCCGTGACGAAAAGGGGAGGACCGGGCCGGATGCGAGGCGCCGGACCGGCAGCGATGCTGAGCGGGAGTGAAAGCATGCGCTGGAAGGGCGCCGGCCGGCAACGGCCGGCGCGCCTCGCATTGTCGTCCCGCAAGCCGCCGCATCCCGGCGAGTTCCTCGCGAGCCGGTTCTTAGAGCCGCTCGCGATATCGCAGACCGAGCTGGCGCGAGCGCTCGGCGTCTCGCGCCGTCGCGTCAACGAGCTGATCAACGGCCGCCGGGCGATCACGCCGGATACGGCCGTGCGGCTCGCGATGTACTTCGGCAACGACGCCGCGTTCTGGATGCACCTGCAGGTGGCGTGGGACATGCACGCGGCCGTACGTGAAGTGGTCGCGCCGCGTCCGCGGAAGCGGTAGCAGGCGGTAGTCGGGACCGGTCCCTGCTTAGACGCCGAGATGCGCGTCGAAGGGAACGCTGCGCAACGTCGCGATTGATCAACTTCGGCATCGGCCGGGGTTCTCGACGTGCAGTCGACAGGACGCGATCAATCGTGGTCCAATAGTTCGACATTTGTCGAATGGTGAAAGCATACCGTGGGGCACCCGAGCGGAAAGCGCTACACGGTCGGTTCGATGGCGTCATGAATCTGCTCTTCCTGTGCACCGGCAACTCGTGTCGATCGATCCTCGCGGAGGCGACGTTCAATCACCTTGCGCGAGCAGGCTGGCACGCGATGAGCGCGGGCAGCCATCCGACCGGCCAGGTCAATCCGCGGTCGCTCGCACTGCTCGCCCGCGAAGGCATTGCGACGGAGGGGTTGCACAGCAAGTCGTGGGACAACTTGCCGCTCACCCCTGACGTCGTCGTGACCGTCTGCGCCAGCGCGGCGGGGGAGACCTGCCCGGCCTACCTTGGCCCCGTGTTGCGCACGCATTGGGGCGTCGACGATCCGGCGCACGCTACCGGCACCGACGCCGAGATCGACGCCGCGTTCGAAAAGGCGTATCGCATACTGCGCACGCGGATCGAAGCGTTCCTCGCGTTGCCGCTGAAGTCGCTCCAACGCGACAAGGCCGCGCTAAAGGTCGAACTGGACCGGATCGCGACGCTTACCGTCTAGCCAGCATCCGGCAATCATGTCCGCACAATACGAAGCAACCGCCCCTGGGGCCAGCGCGGCGCCGCTGAACTTCTTCGAGCGCTACCTGACGGCATGGGTCGCACTCTGCATCGTCGTCGGGATCGCCCTCGGGCAGTTCCTGCCGGGCTTCTTCCAGGCGATCGGCGGGATGGAGATCGCCAAGGTCAACCTGCCCGTAGGCATCCTGATCTGGGTGATGATCATCCCGATGCTGCTGAAGATCGATTTCGGCGCGCTGCACCAGGTCAAGGGTCACGTGAAGGGCATCGGTGTGACGCTGGCGATCAACTGGCTGGTCAAACCGTTCTCGATGGCGTTTCTGGCGTGGCTGTTCATCCGTGTGCTGTTCGCGCCGCTGTTGCCCGCGGACCAGATCGACAGCTACATCGCGGGTCTCATCCTGCTCGCCGCCGCGCCTTGTACCGCGATGGTATTCGTCTGGAGCCGCCTCACCAACGGCGACCCCTATTTCACGCTGTCGCAGGTGGCGTTGAACGATGTGATCATGATCTTCGCGTTCGCGCCGGTGGTCGGCCTGCTGCTGGGCATCTCGAGCATCACCGTGCCTTGGGCGACCCTCTTCACGTCGGTGGTCCTCTACATCGTCATCCCGGTGATCCTCGCGCAGGTGATTCGCAAGCGACTGCTGGCGCGCGGACAGTCGGCATTCGACGCCGCGATGTCCAGGATCCAGCCCTGGTCGGTCGCCGCGCTGCTGCTCACGCTGATTCTGTTGTTCGCCTTCCAGGGCAATGCCATCCTCCAACAGCCGCTGATCATCGCATTGCTCGCGGTCCCGATCCTGATCCAGGTCTTCTTCAACTCGACGGTGGCCTATCTCCTGAACCGGGCCGTTGGAGAAAAGCACAGTGTGGCCTGCCCATCCGCGTTGATCGGTGCGTCGAACTTCTTCGAACTGGCGGTGGCGGCCGCCATAAGCCTCTTCGGTTTCGAATCCGGTGCGGCGCTTGCAACCGTGGTCGGCGTCCTGATCGAAGTGCCGGTCATGTTGTTGGTGGTGCGCGTGGTCAACGCCAGCAAGGGTTGGTACGAGGCGGGAGCGAATCCATGACCTTCCAGCTTCGGGCGCACGGGAAAGTGATGGCGGATTACGTCCTTTCGGCAACCGTCGAGGCGAAAAGACCTGCCGCCTGAGGCATCGAGCGTGTCGGCTCTATCAGGGCATTCTCGCCGCTGCCCCGCGCGCGAAAAGCCGCTATGCGGTCTTCCTCTTCCTTGACGCAGCGATAACGCGCGCCTGCGGCCGAGCCGCACCCGCCGGCGCGCAGGCCGGGTCGCAGGTTACGCTGCTCTGGCAGCAGTTTTCGGTGAGATAACCAACGAGGCCGTTCATCGCCGCGAAATCGGCGCGATACCAGATGAAGCGGCCATCCTGGCGAGCGACGATGAGGCCGGAATGCGCGAGTTCCTTGAGATGAAACGACAGCGTCGCGGGCGCGACATTCAGCCGTTCGGCGATCGACCCGGCGGGCAAGCCTTCGGTACCGTGCTCGACCAGCAGCCGGAAGATCGCCAACCGATTCTCCTGCGCCAGCGCCGCCAAGGCGGCGAGCACGTTCTTCGTTTCCATGTCATCCGCCCTTGCCATGCGTGCCCGCGGGCGGCCCGCCCGGGATTTACGACTTATGCGTTCCGCTGCTCGAGCGCACGTACCCAGGCTCGCTTGCCGCAATGATAATCCCGCCGAGCATGGCCGGGAGGCTGTCCTGGTTGCCAAGCGACGGATATGGATTGGACGCCGGCGCCACGGCGCCGGGCGCATCCAAACGGTCAGCGCAAGAGCGGCTTGATCTCCTCGGGGCTCGGCACGCGTCCGGAAGAAACGATCTTGCCATCGACCATCAAAGCCGGCGTCATCATCACGCCTGACTCGACGATCGCCGCACGGTCGGTGATCTTGGCGATCGAGTAGTCGAGTCCGAGGCTCTTCGCCGCGGTTTCGGCGTTCTCCGTCAGCTTGATGCACTTGGCGCAACCGGATCCGAGAATCTTGATGTCGACCATGATGCTGCTCCTTTAACCCCAATACGTACCGAAAATCATGCCGGAGATCGTCGCCATGACGACGACCAGGCCGATGTAGACAAGAGTCTTCTGCGTGCCGAGAAAGCCGCGGATGACCAGCATGCTGGGCAGCGACAGCGCTGGGCCCGCCAAGAGCAACGCCAGTGCGGGCCCCTTGCCCATCCCGGCGCCGAGCAACGCCTGCGTGATCGGAATTTCGGTGAGCGTCGCGAAATACATGAACGCGCCGGCAACCGCGGCGAAGGCATTGGCCGCCAGCGAATTGCCGCCCACCGCCGCCGCCACCCATTCCGACGGGATCAGGCCCTCGCGCCCGGGCTGGCCCAGGAGGAAGCCGGCGGCGAGCACGCCCACCAGCAGCAGTGGCACGATCAGCTTGGCAAAGCCCCAGGTCTGGTCGAACCATTCCTGGCCGGCGCCGGGCTGCCTCGCCGCGACGACGCACAGCCCGACGACGCCCATCGCAATCGCGACCTGCGGCTGCTCCGGAATGGCGAGCGCCGATGCGAGGACCAGGACGGCGACGAGCGCGATGCGCCACCACGGCCAATGAAACGCGACGATCAGGACGAGGCCGACGCCCGCGGCGCTGATGCTTGCCAGCCACCACTTCGCCGCATGGATGGCGTGCCAGATCGCGCTGTCTTCGGCCTCCGCCTTGGCCCAATTGGCGAACACCAGAAAGGCGATCATCAGCGCGAACAGCGCGATGACACTGCTCGCGGAGAACTGGAAGCGATCTTCCGGCACCACCATCGGTCCCGAAGTGGACTCATTGCGTTCCGCCTCTTCGCGGCGGTAGAGCACCGCCATCGCGAGGCCGATGATCACCGAAAACGCTACGGCGCCGATCGCCCGCGCCGCGCCCAATTCGAACCCCAGTACCTTTGCTGTAAGCACGATGGCGAGGATATTGATCGCCGGACCGGAGTAGAGGAACGCAATGGCCGGGCCCAGCCCGGCGCCACGCTTGTAGAGGCCGCCGAACAGCGGCAGCACGGTGCACGAGCAGACGGCGAGGATCGTGCCGGAAACCGACGCGACGCCATAGGCAACGAGCTTGTTGGCGCCGGCGCCGAGCAGTCGGATCACCGCACCTTGGCTGATGAACACCGCGATCGCACCGGCGATCAGCAGCGCCGGCAACAGGCAGGAAACCACGTGCTCGCGGGCATACCACTGCAGCAGCGCGAACGCCTCGTGCAGCGCCCCCTCGAAGCGGGGCGCCTCGAAAGGAACCCACAGCGCGGCGAGAAAGGCCCCCGTCAGAAACAGCAGCGTGCGGCCTTCGGTCCTCCATTCAACAGCATGGCTGGCCTCCCTATGCCGGAGTCCGCGTCCCGGCGGCACGGTGTTCGCGGATCGTCTCCGTTGTGCGTTTCGGCCGGCCCGGAAATGCCGCGAGCCGAGCGCGCGCCTTGCGCGACTACGGGTGCGGAACCCCTGCAGCGACAGGAGCGCATCGACCACGGTTTTCGCCCACGAGGGCCAGCGCGCAGGCGGTGGTGCCGTTCCACGGGCTGCCTTCGCGTCGGGCCTCGATCCATCCGCCCTCGCGGAGACAGGCGCCAGATGGCGCGAGATCGCGGGCTGGACTTCTTCGAGCCCCGCGACGAATTCGCACACGCACACTTCGCCGCTCGACGGCGAGGAGGGCGAGGATGCTGCGCCGGGTCGCGTCTGCGATCACGTCCGAGATTCGGGTCCATGGGCAGAATATAAACCTTTTTATATATATGGGATCGCGCATCTGGTTGATCTGGATCAGCATTTGAGGAGCTGGGCGTCGAACGGTTGAATATGATGCAGCGCCGGGCAGGGGACCGCGCTGTGTGCGACCCGATCTG
>CAWELU010000003.1:0-5390 GCA_963809965.1 uncultured beta proteobacterium | reverse complement strand
CGTTCTGGGGCACGAACAACTGCGACCATCAGGCGCGGATCTGCCACTCGACGACGGTCGCCGGCGTAGCCAACACCTGGGGCTACGGCGCGATGACCAATTCGTACAACGACATGCAGAACACGAAGTGCGCGCTGTACATCGGCAGCAACGCGGCCGAGGCGCACCCGGTGTCCATGCTGCACATGCTGCACGGGAAAGAAGGCGGCGCAAAGATTATCGTCGTGGATCCGCGCTTCACGCGCACCGCGGCCAAGGCGGACGAACACGTACGCATCCGCTCCGGCACCGACATCCCATTCGTGTTCGGCATGCTGTACCACATCTTCAAGAACGGCTGGGAAGACAAGCAATACCTGAACGACCGCGTCTACGGCATGGACAAGGTCAAGGACGAGATCCTCGTCAAGTGGACACCGGACAAGGTGGAGGAGGTCTGCGGCGTGCCCGAGGCGACGGTGCTGCACGTCGCCGAAACGATGGCGAAGAACCGGCCGTCGACGATCGTCTGGTGCATGGGCCAGACGCAGCACACGATCGGCAATGCGATTGTCCGCGCGTCGTGCATCCTCCAGCTCGCGCTCGGCAACGTCGGCGTGTCGGGCGGCGGCACGAACATCTTCCGCGGCCACGACAACGTCCAGGGCGCGACCGACGTCGGCCCGAACCCGGACTCGCTGCCCGGGTACTACGGCATCGCCGCCGGCTCGTGGAAGCACTGGGCCGCGGTGTGGGGCGTCGACTACGAGTGGATCAAGAAGCAGTACGCCGACGGGATGATGGAAAAGCCCGGCATCACGGTGTCGCGCTGGATCGACGGCGTGCTCGAAAAGAACGACATGATCGACCAGGGCCCGAACCTGCGCGCGATGGTGTTCTGGGGCCACGCGCCGAACAGCCAGACGCGCGGCAAGGAAATGGTCGAGGCGATGGCGAAGCTCGACCTGCTGGTCGTCATCGACCCCTACCCGTCGGCGACGGCGGCGATGGCGGCGATGGTGCGCAAGGACGGCGTGTACCTGCTGCCCGCGTGCACGCAGTTCGAGACCTCCGGCTCGGTCACCGCGTCGAACCGCTCGATCCAGTGGCGCGAGCGCGTGATCAGCCCGCTGTTCGAGTCGCAGACCGATCACGCGATCATGTACGCGTTCGCGAAGAAATTCGGCTTCGACAAGGAGCTCGCCAAGAACTACAAGATCGTCAAACCCGACGCGAACAAGTTCGACGAGCCGGAGCCCGAGTCGATCCTGCGCGAGATCAATCGCGGCACGTGGACGATCGGTTATACGGGCCAGTCGCCGGAGCGGCTGAAGCTGCACATGAAGCACATGAACACGTTCGACGTGAAGACGCTGCGTGCGAAAGGCGGCCCCTGCGACGGCGATTTCTTCGGGCTGCCGTGGCCCTGCTACGGCACGCCGGAGCTGAAGCACCCGGGCTCCCCGAACCTCTACAACACGTCGGTCGCGATGATGGATGGCGGCGGCTGCTTCCGCGCCAACTTCGGCGTCGAGCGGGAAGGCGTCAACCTGCTCGCCGAGGACGGCTCGTATCCCAAGGGTGGCGATCTGACCACCGGCTATCCGGAACTCGACCACGTGCTGATGAAGAAGCTCGGCATGTGGGACGAGCTCACCGACGACGAGAAGAAGGCGGCGGAGGGCAAGAACTGGAAGACGGACCTTTCCGGCGGGATGATCCGCGTGTTCATGAAGAACCACGGCAACCACCCGTTCGGCAACGCCAAGGCGCGCGCGGTGGTCTGGAACTTCCCGGATGCCATTCCGCAGCATCGCGAGCCGCTGTACTCGCCGCGGCCGGACATGGTCGCGAAGTACCCGACGCACGACGACAAGATGGCGTTCTGGCGACTGCCGACGCTCTACAAGACCGTGCAGGAGAAGAACAAGGACATCAGCAAGGAATTTCCGCTGATCCTGACGTCCGGCCGGCTGGTGGAGTTCGAAGGCGGCGGCGAGGAAACGCGGTCGAACCCGTGGCTCGCCGAGCTGCAGCAGGAAAACTTCGTCGAGATCAACCCGAAGGACGCCAACGACCGCGGCGTGCGCGACGGCGAGTACGTCTGGGTCAAGTCGCCGACCGGCGCGCAGATCAAGGTGAAGGCGATGGTCACCGACCGTGTCGGCCCGGGCACCACGTTCATCCCGTTCCACTTCTCGGGCTGGTGGATGGGCAAGGACATGCTCGAGTACTACCCGGAGGGGGCGCACCCGCTGGTGCGCGCCGAGGCCGTCAACACCGCCACGACCTACGGCTACGACTCGGTGACGATGATGCAGGAAACCAAGACGACGCTGTGCCAGGTCGCCAAGGCCTGACGCGAACGGACACGCAGAGGAGACGACCATGGCTCGCATGAAATTTCTCTGTGACGCCGAGCGCTGCATCGAGTGCAACGGCTGCGTCACCGCCTGCAAGCAGGAGCACGACATCCCGTGGGGCGTCAACCGCCGGCGCGTGGTGACGATCAACGACGGCGTGCCCGGCGAGCGATCGATTTCGGTGGCTTGCATGCATTGTTCGGATGCGCCGTGCATGGCAGTGTGCCCCGTCGACTGCTTCTACCGCACCGAGGAAGGCGTGGTCCTGCACGACAAGGACCTGTGCATCGGCTGCGGCTACTGCTTCTACGCCTGCCCGTTCGGCGCGCCGCAGTTTCCGCAGGCGGGCGCCTTCGGCGTGCGCGGCAAGATGGACAAGTGCACGTTCTGCGCCGGCGGGCCCGAGCAGAACAATTCGGAAGCGGAATTCAAGAAGTACGGCCGCAACCGCCTGGCCGAAGGCAAGCTGCCCGTCTGCGCCGAGATGTGCTCGACCAAGGCGTTGCTGGGCGGCGAAGGCGACGTGATCGCCGACATCTACCGCGAGCGCGTCACCAAGCGCGGCAAGGGCGGCGACGTCTGGGGCTGGGCAACGGCCTATGGCCGTCCGGACGCACCAAAGCAACCGGCGGCGCCGGCAACAGGAGGACCGAAATCGTGATCAAGCGCACTTTTCTGAAGGCCAGCGGTGCCGCCGTCGCGGCGGGAGTGGCGCGCGGGAATGGCCGGCTGCGGTGAGCGGCCCCAGGTCATCGAGTACAAGCAGGGCAACTACCAGGGGAAGGCCGACAACCCGCCGTGGGACAGCGCCACGTTCAAGGGCAACAAGGGCGAATGGGAGCGCGCGATCAAGGCGCGTAACCAGAACCAGAACGAGTACAAGCGCACCGCATGAGCGGGGGCGGAGGAACCATCGTGATCCCGAACCTCGCACGTGCAACCGGCGCCCTTGTGGCCGGCTGCTTGCTCGCGGCAAGCGTCGCGCTCGCGCAGTCGCCGGCCGTGAATCCGAAGGAGGCCGAATACGCGCAGGAGCAGCAGAAGCAGCAGGTGAATCAGCCCGGGAACAACGAGCCCGTGTGGAAGGAAGTTCGCTCGGGCGCGCCGCAGGTGACCACGGTGCGCGGGCGCGAAACCAACATCCTCGTGCAACCGGAAGGCCAGACCTGGCGGGCGATGCGGGTGCCGATCGCGATGGCGGGAGGCTGGCTGATTGCCATCGCGGTGCTCGGGCTCATGGGCTATTACGCGTGGCGGGGTCCGATCGAGGTGCACGGCAAGCCCACGGGGAGAACGATCGAGCGCTTCACGCCGGTCAAGCGGGTCGCCCATTGGGCGATGGCCCTGAGCTTCGTCGTGCTGGCATTGACCGGGCTCGTCGTGACCTTCGGCAAGGCCGTGCTCCTGCCGCTCATCGGCTACACGCTGTTCTCGTGGCTCGCGACGATCTCGAAATCGCTGCACAATTTCGTCGGGCCGCTGTTCACCGTCACGCTGCCCGTGTTCATCGTGCTCTTCATCCGCGACAACCTTCCGGCCGCCCACGACGTCACAGTGGATCGCGAAGTTCGGCGGCATGCTCGACCGCTCGGGCGGCACGCACGTGCCCAGCGGCAAGTTCAACGCGGGCGAGAAGGCGCTGTTCTGGCTGCTGGTCTGCGTGCTGTCGGTGGTTCTCGTCGTCACCGGGCTGATCCTCAACTTTCCGAACTTCGACCAGACGCGGGGGACGATGCAGCTCACCAACATCATCCACATGGTAGCGGCGTTGATCGCCATCGCGATGGCGTGCTTCCACATCTATCTCGGCACGATCGGCATGCGCGGCGCGTACGAGGCGATGCGTTACGGGTACGTAGACGAGACCTGGGCGAAGGAGCACCACGAGTACTGGTACAACGATGTCGTCGTCGGGCAAGGTGCCGCGCGGACCGGAGCCGGCGGTTCCGCTCGCGCAACAACGGCTGGCCTGACGGCGTGATCGAGACAACAGGGGGAGGGGAGCAATGACGACGCTGCGCGCACTCATCGCCGCCGGCCTGGTGGTCGGCACCTTCGGCTTCGCCGTGGCAAAGCTGCCGCCGCCGCCGCCGCTGACCGACGCGCAAAAGGCTGCCGCGGAAGAAAAGAAGGCGAAGGACGCCGCAGCGGCCGAGGCAGCGAAGGCGGCGCAGGCGCGGGCCGAGGATCGCGTCGCTGCGCGCTATATCGCCGAGATGAAAGCCAAGGGCAAGGTCGTCACGCCGCAGATGGGGCCAGCGGCGGCTAGCCGCCGCGTCGGCCGCAGCGCCGGCGAAGGCACCGCAGCACCGGCGGCCGCGCCGGCGAAGAAATAGCGCGGCGTGGTTTCGCCCCGCACTTTGCGCGGGCGTCCTTCGACGGGGGCTGCGGCCCCCGTTTTCGTTAACGAGTGTTTCAGGATCGACTGGATGCCCACCGCTTGGTCGACGGCCGGCGTTTGGTGCGGTCTCCGTTCAGACGAATCGGGCCGACCCGGTATAATCCCCGACTCGCGGAGAGTTGGCCGAGTGGTCGAAGGCGCCTGACTCGAAATCAGGTGAGCGACGGTCGAAAATCGCCAGTGTTTTCCTAGAGATGGGTTAGAGTTGGTGTCAAAACTCTAATGCTGTTTTTGCCCTCGATCGCTATCCGTAGCGGCCCGAGTTTTGACACCATGTCACCGTATCGGTTTGACGCTCACAGGTTCGGTGAGGTAATGCTTGTTGGTCGTGCGTTCGTCGGAGTGCCCGGCAAACTCTGTGGCATTCCGGCCCAACTTTTTCGCCTCGTTGATCGCCGCCTTGCGAATATCGCGGAACTGGACGTTCGTCAGCCCGGCTGCGGTTAGCGCGTTTCTGCGCATGTGGTGAATCCCTGTTTCGCTATACGGTGTGCCACGGCGCGTTGGAAAGACATACATCGACACCGCTCTACCGGGCAGCTTTGCCGCCTCGTCCAGGATGCCGCGCACCGCCGGCGTGATCTCCCAGCGCTGATCGTTGTCCGTCTTGCGCTGGGAAAGGTCGATCGGGCACCAGAAATTGGACT
>CAWELU010000002.1:0-11446 GCA_963809965.1 uncultured beta proteobacterium | reverse complement strand
GCGACTCTCGTACGATCTTTCCGGTGTCGAGCTCGCAGCAACCCCAGCGATCGTTCGTCGAGGCAGGCCGCCGCCGCCTCGAGATCGAGCGCATCGCCGGCGATGCGGCGCGCCCGACCCTGGTCTTCCTGCACGAAGGGCTCGGCTCCGTTTCGATGTGGCGCGAATTTCCGGCCTGGGCCGCAGCGGCGACCGACTGTCCGGCCGTCGTATATTCACGCTACGGCTACGGCGGCTCGGACGTCCTCGAAGCGCCGTTCGCCGTCGACTACATGCACCGCGAGGCGCTCGAAACGCTCCCCGAGGTGCTCGCCAGGCTCGGGATCGAGCGGCCGATCCTCGTCGGGCATTCCGACGGCGCGTCGATCGCCCTCATTTACGCCGGGTCGCGCGCGGGGTTGAGCGGCCTGGTCGCGCTCGCGCCGCACGTCTTCGTGGAGGACATTTCGGTGAAGAGCATCGCCGAAGCGAAGGTCGCCTTCGAGACGACCGACCTCCCGGAGAAGCTCGCACGCCACCACGCCGACGTGCGCAAGAGCTTCTACGGCTGGAACGACATCTGGCTGCACCCGGACTTCCGGCGCTGGAACATCGAGGCGTTCCTGCCGGCGATCCGCTGCCCGGTGCTCGCGATCCAGGGCGCGGAGGACGAATACGGCACGATGGCGCAGGTGGAAGCGATCGCACGGCAGGTTGGGGGGGCATGCGAGATCGTCAGGCTCGAAGGGTGCGGGCACAGCCCGCACCGCGACCGGCCGGGGGAAACGCTCGCCGCAATCTCCCGGTTCGTCGCGGCGCTGTAAAGGAGGAGGGCTTATGAAGGGACTCGCAGGGAAAGTGGCGCTGGTGACCGGTGCCGCGAACGGCATCGGCCGGGCGATCGCGCTGCGGCTCGCCGCCGAAGGCTGCACGGTCGGCATCTTCGATCTCGACGAGACCGGCGCGCTGGGGTGCGCGGGCGCGATCCAGACGCAGGGCGGTCACTCGCACGTCGAGATGGTGGACATCGGTGACCACCAGGCGGTCGAGCGCGCGGTCGAGTCCCTCGAGGCTGCCCGTGGGCCAGTGGACATCCTGGTCAACAACGCCGGCTGGGACCGCGCCGCCAACTTTCTCGACACGGAGCCTCCGTTCTGGGACCAGGTGATTCGCGTCAACCTCTACGGCCCGCTGAACATGCACCACGTCGTGCTGAAGCGGATGGCCGCGCGCGGGCGCGGCAGCGTCGTCAACATCGCTTCGGACGCCGGGCGGGTCGGCTCGTCCGGCGAGGCGGTGTACTCGGCGTGCAAGGGCGGGCTCATCGCGCTCACGAAGACGCTTGCCCGCGAGCTGGTGGGGAAGGGCATCCGCCTGAACACGGTGTGCCCGGGTCCGACCGACACCGCGATCCTCCGGAGCTTCACCGAGGGCCCCGACGGCGCGAAGATCCTCGAGGGCCTCAAGCGCGCGATTCCGATGCGGCGCCTCGGCTCGCCGGAAGACTACCCCGGACTCGTCGCGTTCCTCGCCAGCGACGACGCCTCGTACATCACCGGACAGACGATCAGCGTCTCAGGCGGCCTCACGATGCAGGGCTGACGAGGTGCGCGATCGAGTTCGCGTAGTACGCAACCAGGCGCTCCTCGCCCGGTCGGACGCCGAAGAGCCCGTCGGCCTCGTCCACCACGTGCCTTAGCCGCAGCATCTCCAGCCCCGCGGTGATCGCGTAGTCGCGATCGCCCCGCGGCACGTAGATGTGCGCGCCCGAGCGCTCGAGCGCATCGAGCACCCTCGCGGCTTCCGCCTTGACCTCGAGCTCGGACAGCGGCCGCCCGTCGGCTCCGGCGAACACGGCGGCGACGAGCGGGACCGGCAGCACCGGCACGAGCCGGCCGATTTCGGCCATGAGATGACGACCGAGCTCGCCGACGCGCTCGAAGCGCTCCTCCTTCGGGAGCTTGCGCAGGTCCCACCCGCGCTCGGACAGGAACGCGCGGGTCGAGACCGGCGTGCCGAAGTTCGCGCAGGCATAGCCGAACCGCTGCCACCGGCTGCGCAGCAGCAGGCCCGCCTGCTGCGCGACGAAGCCGAGCGTGTTGCGAGCGGCGCGCAGCGCGCCCGGCCGCGCGGCGCCCGGCTCGAGCTCGAGCAGCAGCGTGCGGTCTTCGAGCGTGCGGTCGTAGTTGATGCCGATCGGCACGAACACGAGGTCGCGCTCGCCGTTCGGGTCGAAGCCGCGCAGCATGTAATCGAGGACGCCGAGGCGCGGCTCGCGGAAGCGTCCGTCGCGCGACAGCCCACCCTCGGGGTAGAGCGCCTGCGTCACGCCGTTCTCGGTCGCCATCGCGATGTAGCGCTCGAGCACCCGGCGGTACAGCTCGTCGCCCGAGCCGCGGCGCACGAAGTACGCGCCCATCGACCGGATGAGCTGCTGCAGCGGCCAGATCCGGGCCCACTCGCCGACGGCGTACGAGAGCGCGGCGCGGTCGGCGGCAAGATAGGCGGCCAGCACGTAGTCCATGTTGGAGCGGTGGTTCATGACGAAGACGACGGTCGCGTTCGCCGGGACCCGGGCGAGGCCCGCGTCGTCGACGTAGCCGACGCGGACGCGGAAGAGCGCCTGCGCGACGCGCTTCGCCACCCAGTAGCCGAGCCGGAAGTAGAAATACGCGTTGAACGCCGGCACGATCTCGGCCGCGTACTCGCGCGCCTTCGCCGTGGCGACCTCGCGCGGCATGCCTTGCGCCTGGGCGTAGGCCGCTGCTGCCTCCTGCACCTTCGCGTCGTAGGTGAGGACGTCGACGAGCGCGCTGCGGCGGGTGCGCTGGAACGGCCGCACCTCGATCTTGAGCCGGTCCGCGACCTCGTCGAGGACGCGGTTCGCGCGGCTGCGCAGTAGCCAGCGCCAGCTCGGGCGCATCACTCGGTCGTAGACGCCGAGTGCGGCGAGCACGGCGATGGCGACAGCAAGCCAGGCGGGCAGGGTGATCGTCATGACCGCGCGAGGCTACCGCGTGGCGCGGGAAGGGGAAAGCGGAAAAGGGGGATTGCGCTCCCGGGCTCGAGGCTGCTCGATGCGTCCGCTTTCGGGGTCAGAAGCGGCTGCACGGCCCCGGCGCTGAAAGCGGCTGGTCGGCGGCGCTATCGACCCAAAGCGGAAACTCAAGACTGCCGAGAGCGGACGCAGAAAACCGAGGAGACGTTGAACGCCCGCGCTCAGGAGCAAAGCACGACACGCGTAGAGGCATCTCACTCAAGTCGCGCGACGACTGAAGTACTCAATCAGCGCCTTCAATTTCGTCGGCTGATTGCGCCTGCTGGGGTAGTACAGGTAAAAGCCTGGAAACGTCGGCGAGAACGAGGCCAACACCCGCTTCAGCCGCTTGGCTCGGATATGGGGCAGTGCCAGCTGCTCGAAGGTGTAGGCCAATCCGACGCCCTCGAGTGCGGCGTCCACGCTGAACAGCGTGTCGCTGATGGTCAGGTTGCCGTTGACCTCGTACTCCACGAGCCGGCCATCCACCTGGAACTCCCATTTGTAGATCACGCCTGTGCCAGCAAAGCGTAAGCGCACGCAGTTGTGACGCACCAGTTCATCCGGATGGCGTGGCGCAGGAACCCGCCGCAGGTACTCCGGTGAAGCGACCACCGCGACGGTGACCGGTCCTCCGAGGGGGACGGCCACCATGTCGCGGTGGACGCTCTCGCCCAAGCGGACACCGGCATCGAAACCTTTCTCGACGATGTCGACGAAGCCCTCATCGTTGGTCAGCTCGAGCTGGACATGGGGATGCTCCTGGAGGAAGCCGGCCAGCATGGGTTGCAGGACCATCGCGGTGGAAATCCTTGCTGCATTGAGGCGCAATGTGCCGGCGGGCCGTCCCTGGAGGACGTTCAGCTCCTCCCCCGCCTCGATCACCTGGCCAAGCGCGGGACCGACCCGCGCGACGTAGGCCTCGCCGGCTTCCGTCAGGCTCACGCTTCGCGTCGTCCGATTCAACAGCCGCACGCCCAGGCGGGCTTCCAGCTGCCGGATGGCCTGGCTTAGGGCAGAGGGCGAGACCTCCAGTTCTGCGGCAGCCGCAGTGAACCCGCGGTGTTCGCGCCACTTTCCAGAACGCCATCAATCCGTCGAGTTGCTTCAGCTTCATACCTTGAAGCTTACCTTCACAAGGCGTGCAGCGTTAGGCGCTTTTTCTTTTTAATGCCCGTGCCTATAGTCGCACATCACACAAGGAGTACATCGTGAGCAAAGTCTGGTTCATCACGGGTGCGGGCAGCGGCATCGGCGCCGGCACTGCCAAGGCGGCGCTGAAGGTCGGCGATCGCGTCGTCGCCACCGGCAGGAACGTGCAAAAGGTGCGCAATGCGCTGAAGGACGTCGCCGGCGAGAACCTGGAGGTTCTCCAACTGGACGTTTCCGACGAGGCGCAGGCCAAGGCCGCGCTCGACCAGGCGGTGAAGAAGTTCGGCCGGATCGATGTCGTCGTGAACAATGCCGGCTACAGCCTGCTCGGCAACTTCGAGGAGCTGGGAACGCAGGACATCGAGCGCCAGTTCGCGACCAACTTCTGGGGCGTGCTGTACGTGATGCGGGCCGCGCTGCCGGTCATGCGCAAGCAGCGCTCCGGCCACATCATCAACATGAGTTCGGTGGCCGGCGTCGTCGGCCTCAAGCATTGCAGCGCGTACGGCGCGAGCAAGTTCGCCGTCGAGGGGCTTTCGCTGTCCGTGGTCGAGGAAGTCGAGAAGTTCGGGATCAAGGTCACGGTTGTCGAGCCGGGATTCTTCCGCACGGACCTGCTGGCCGATTCCAACGCGAAGTGGGCGAGCAACCGCATCGACGATTACGCGGCGACCGAGGTGAGCGCCAAGGAAATGTGGTCGCCCTACGCGGGCACGCAGCCGAACGATCCCAACAAGCTCGGTGAGATCCTGGTACAGCTTGCGGGCATGGAAACGCCGCCGCGGATATTCGTGGCCGGGCCTGACGCAATTGAGACGGTTGGGTCGACCGTGGAGGCTCGTCTCAAGGCAGTGCACGCCTTCGAGGAACTTTCTAAGTCGACCGCCGGCAGCTTCTGATCACGACCCCGACGGCTCCTGCGACCCCGGCGGCCGGCAAGCCGCTGCGACAGTTACCCTTTCATCTGGCATGAGCACGATCCGCACTGGTCGTTTGAACACGAAGAAGCGCGTTCTCCTCATCGCGATGGGTGCGGCCGCCCTCGGGGGCGCCGGCGCTTTCACCGTCATGGCGGTGAAAGACCGGACCTACGTCCCGAGCGACCCTTACGCGCCGCCGGGCGAGCCCAACCGCGAGGTCGCGGTCGTCTACTACTCGCGCTCGGGCCACTCGGAGGCTGCGGCCCGCGAGATCGCACGCCTGTTCATCGCGCCCATCGCCCGGATCGACGCGGACTATCCGCGTGACTTCTCGGGCCAACGAAAGGCCGTCTCCGACGCGAGGGCGCGTGCGCTTCCGCGGATCCGCGTCGAGCCGATCGACCTCGCTCGGGCGCGCCGCGTTTTCCTCGTGTCGCCGACCTGGATGTTCCGCCCGGCGACGCCGCTCTGGGCCTACGTGGAGCAGGCTGAGCTGACGGGCAAGGAAGTCGTGCTCGTAACGACCGGCAACAGCCGCTTCGAGCAGGCGGAGACCGACGCGTTCGCGAAGCGGGTCGAGGCGCGCGGCGGCCGCCTCATTCGGCACGTCTTCCTGCGCCGCGGCCGCATCTTCTGGCAGAAGAGCCGCGAGGAGCTCTTGCAGGAGGTCCGAACGGAGATAGCAGGGACAGATCCCGCCTTGAGTGGGCCAAGCTCGCTTGAAGCAAGTGCGCGCGCTCGAAGATCTTTTGAAGTCAACCGACGGCGATTTCTGATCAGGAGACCACCATGAGCACGCTCAACGTCAACGGCCGTGAGCACACGGTCGACGCCGACCCCGGCACCCCCATCCTCTGGGCCCTGCGCGACACGCTGGGCATGACCGGCACCAAGTTCGGTTGCGGCGCCGCGCTGTGCGGCGCCTGCACCGTGCACCTGGACGGCCAGGCCATCCGCTCCTGCGTCACGCCCATCTCGGCGGCCGAGGGCAAGAAGATCACCACCATCGAAGCCGCGACCGACGGCAGCGACCGCGTCGGTGCCGCCGTGCACGCCGCATGGGTCAAGCACGACGTGGCGCAGTGCGGCTACTGCCAGAGCGGCCAGATCATGAGCGCGACCGCCTTCCTCAAGTCGCTGCCCGCGCGGCAAGCAGCCCACCGCCGCCGAGATCGACTCGGCCATGGCCGGCAACATCTGCCGCTGCGGCACCTACGCCCGCATCCGCGCCGCAGTGGCCGACGCCGCCCGCGCCCTCGCCTGAAGGAGCCGCCATGTTGCCCAACATCGACCACAGCGAAATGCCGCGCGCCCTGCAGCACCTGCTGGCCCGGGGCCAAGCCGACGAAGCCGCCACGCTGCCGCGCCGCAGCTTCCTGAAGCTGGCCGGTGCCGGCGGCCTGGCGCTCGGCGCCTTTCCTCACCTGGCCACGGCACAGGCCACCGGTGCCGGCCAGGCGGCCAGCGCCCTCAAGCCGACGCAACAGCCCTCGGCCTTCGTGCAGATCGCCCCCAACGGCGAGGTCACGGTGACCATCAACCGGCTGGAGTTCGGCCAGGGCGTGCAGACCGCGTTGCCGATGATCCTGGCCGAGGAACTCGACGCCGACTGGAGCCTGGTGCGCAGCCGGCACGGCTCGAACGACGCCGCCTACGCTCGACCCGCTGCTTCGGCATTCACCTCACCGGCGGTTCCAATTCGATCAAGAACAGCTTCACGCAGTACCGCGAGCTCGGCGCGCGCGCCCGGGCCATGCTGCTGGGTGCCGCCGCGGCGCGCTGGAACGTGGACGTGGCCACCCTGCGCACGCAGGCCGGCACGGTGCTGGGCCCGGGTGGCCGCAAGCTGGGTTACGGCGAACTGGCCGAGGCCGCCATGGCCCTGCCCGTGCCCGAGAAGGTCACGCTGAAGGATCCCAAGGACTTCCGCATCATCGGCCGCCCCACCACGCGCCTGGACGCGCGCGCCAAGAGCAGCGGGCGGCAGGACTTCGGCATCGACGTTCGCCTGCCCGGTCAGCTGACGGCCGTGGTGGCGCGCCCGCCGGTGTTCGGCGCCCGCCTGGCCTCGGTGGACGACAGCGCGGCGCGCGCCGTCAAGGGCGTGAAGGCCGTGCTGCGCGTGCCGCTGGACCGCGGCGCCGAAGGCGTGGCCGTGGTGGCCGACGGCTACTGGCCGGCCAAGCAGGGGCGCGACGCGCTGAAGCTGCAGTGGGACACGGCCGCCGTCGAGAAGGTGGACAGCGAACGGCAACTGGCCCAGTACCGCGAACTGGCCGGTCGCCCCGGCCCGCGCCAGTTCGACGCCGACATGGCGCCGCTGGCCACGGCGCCCCGGCAACTGGAAGCCGAGTTCGTGTTCCCCTACCTGGCCCACGCGGCCGATGGAGCCGCTGAACTGCACCGTTGCAGCTCACCGAGGGGCGCGCCGAGCTGTGGGTCGGCACCCAGTGCCCCGGTCTGGACGCCGCCGCGGCCGCGCGCGTGCTGGGCCTCAAGCCCGAGCAGGTGACGGTGCATGTGCAGATGGCGGGCGGCGGCTTCGGCCGGCGTTTCGTCGAGCACGCAGCGACTTCGTGGTCGAGGCCTGCGAGATCGCCAAGGCCGCGCGTGCCGCCGGCCTGAACGCGCCGGTGCGCACGCTCTGGAGCCGCGAGGACGACATGCAGGGCGGCTACTACCGCCCCATGCACCTGCACCGCGCGCGCATCGGCTTCGACGAGCGCGGCAAGGTGCTGGCCTGGGACCACGTCATCGTCGGCCAGTCCATCACCACGGGCTCCGTGTTCGAGCAGTTCCAGGTGAAGAACGGCATCGACGCCACGGCCACGGAGGGCATGCGCGATCCCTACCCGCTGCCGATGCGCCTGACCGTGCATCACCCCAAGCTCAACGTGCCGGTGCTGTGGTGGCGCAGCGTGGGTTCCACCCACACCGCCTTCGTGATGGAGACCCTGATCGACGAGATCGCCCGCACCACGAAGCAGGACCCGGTGGCCTACCGCATGCGGCTGTTCGGCGACAAGCACCCGCGCCACCGCGCCGCGCTGCAACTGGCGGTGGACAAGAGCGGCTACGGCAAGAAGCGCCTGCCCGCCGGCCGCGCCTGGGGCGTGGCCGTGCACGAGTCCTTCGACTCCGTGGTGGCCTACGTGGTGGAAGCCTCGGTGCAGGACGGCCGACCGGTGCTGCACCGCGTGACCGCCGGCGTGCACTGCAACCTGGTGGTGAACCCGCGCACGCGTGGAAGCGCAGGTGCAGGGCGCGGCGGTCATGGGCCTGTCGATGTGCCTGCCGGGTTCGGCCATCACGCTCAAGGACGGCGTCGTGCGAGCAGAGCAACTTCGGCGACTTCACCGTGGCGCGCATCACCGACATGCCCGCAGTTCGACGTGCACATCGTGCCCAGCGCCGAACCGCCCACCGGCATGGGCGAGCCCGGCCTGCCGCCGCTGGCGCCCGCGTTCGCCAACGCCATCGCGCGGCTGACCGGCAAGCCGCTGCGCCAGCTGCCCTTCAACCTGGCGTGACCCGGCACCATGGAAGATCTCCACACCCGATGTGCTGAACCGGGCAACGGGCGTGCTGAGCCCGCTCGACGATCCAGCGCCCCTCTTGTCAACTCCGCTAATCGCACCTGCAAGAACGTCCGCTTCGGAGCAACTTAGGAAACGGGGTCATGCGGCTGGTTGTGGCCGTAGAGCGACTTTAGGACGCTTCGTGAAAGCGGCCGCTCAACGGCGCTATCGACCCCTTGCTGACATTGCCGGGGAATGGAAGCGGTCGTTCAGGGGCCTGGTCGGACCAGGTGTCCTCGATGAATCCCGAGAAGAGAACGGGCGCTATGCAAAAACCTGGCGCCCATCAGGGGGCTGCGATCGGCAGTGCCAGTTTTTCAGATACCCCCGCCCGCTTTTTGATGCAGCGCGTACTGCCTTTGCTGTTTCTGGTGTTCGCCGCGGCGATTGCGCCGGCGCTACTTGCTGAGTCGGCGACATAACTTTGCCATGCCCCTACCGTCCCCGCGACCAGCGAACAAACCCGCGACAGCCGGCGGCCGTCACACTCCTTTCGCGGCGCGGTCGGCAACTATTCCAGGAGACAAGATGAGCACGACGCCGACCAAGAAGATGCCGGCAAGGATTTCGGAATTCTTTACATCTGGAATACGGTCGCGGCTTGGCGCGCCGTAACCCGATGTTTTCATATCGGTGTCATTTCCCGGCCCGATTCTTGCGCTAATTCACGACCGTCCCTGCCCGGCGCGCGCGTTTGTTGGGGAATGGGCATCCGGCGTGTACGTAACGGGAGAGTGGCGTGAGATACGCAAATGGGGTCCGCGTTCTGCTGTCGGCCGTCTTGTTAGCGTTGGCGGTTCCCGCTGCGCAGGCGATTACGTTTGACTTGACCAGCGACCATTGCACGGGCGGTTGTGGCACTGCACCGTTTGGCACCGTGGACGTGACGCAGGTCGGGGCGAACGTCCATGTCGTGGTGGATCTAGCTAATGGGCCTCCTAATACGGTTGGTTGGGCACAGACGAGTCTCGCAGACTTCCTGCTGTTCAAATTCAACGGGACAGGAATCGTTCTGGGGGACATTTCGGTCACTTCAGACCTTTGTCGGCCAGACCCTACAGGCAAACACCGGGACGTTTAATGGGGATGGCACGGGGCCTTTCTCATTCGGGATCTCTTGTACCACCTGCGGCGACGGGGCTCTTGGCATCACCAGCAACCTTGATTTCACTGTGGCCAACGCGACGATTGCCGACTTGACCGCTGGGAATCCGCTAAACATCTTCGTTGCTGACGTATTCAGCGGCCAAACTGGCAATACGGGGCCGGTGGCCGTTGGTCCCAACCCTCTCAGTGTGCCCGAACCAGCCTCTCTCACCCTGCTTGGTCTTGCCCTCGCCGGCCTCGGCTGGAGCCGCCGCAAGAAGTAGCCGTTCAGCAGGAATGACGATCAGGCCCGCCGCGCGCGGGCCTTTTCGTTTCTGCCGGTGGAGTCGGCGCGCGTCGTCCAAACTAACTGCGCGCGTAGGTCCGGGCACGGTATTCAACTGCCAGCCCCGGGGTCCTTGCCCAGCTCCCGACGAACTTAGTACCTTCGACAATCACATCCTCGTATCCGGGGGTGGCGTGAATAAGATCTTCCTTAGACATATGAAAGCGAGGAATTTCCCCCCCGACCCCGCGGAACTAGCGAGAAGGCCTCCTGCGCTATCCGTGGTCCGGTGAATACGACGGGCAACTTTGCGTCTGTACGTCGGCGTGCCCGGCGGCGTGTGATGGACGGTACGGCTGCGAAGCGTTGACGCGGTCGTGGCTTAATAACGGACTCGATAAGCTGTTGCCCGATCGATCGCAAGTAACGTCGTCATGAAATTGATTCGCCCGCCGCGACGCGGCGAACTGACGGTTTGGGAAATGATACGCGCGATTCTAGTGGCGGCTGTGATCGCGCTGGGAGTAACGGGCCTTGCGTACCTTGTTGCGGTCGAGGTCGCGCGTTTCTTTGTGTAAGAGAGCGGTGGCGCCGATCGCGCTCTACGCCTTCCGCGTCGTAGCACCGAGTAGCACTGTGCGTAGTCACAGAAAACAAACCCCGCCGAAGCGGGGTATGTGTCGGCGCTGAATCGGTTACTGCTTGCAGCGCGCCAGTCCGATTCCGGCGCTACCGAGGCCGAGTAAAAGCATGGCGCCCCATGCCGTGACGGCTGCTTCGGTCATCTCGATCGCACCCGCCCGCGACACAATAGCGCCAACAAAGCCAGCGGCGATAAGGATCGCGGCGGTCTTGAACCAACGCTGGGCTGCATATTTTGGCGGATGATCGTCGCGGTCGGTTGCCGGATTGCCTACGTCGACCGCGCGATTCTCAGCAGCATCGCTGCCTTCGAGTTCACGAAGCATGCGCGCAATGCGCGAGGTTGTCGGCGCCCGGTGCTTCGAAACCATCTCCAGATGTCACGGCAATTGCGGGCCTCGAGCGCGAGCTGGACGAGGCGCTCGCCGAGACGTTCCCGGCAAGTGATCCCATTGCCGTCTATTCAGCCGAGGAACATCGGGCCGGGCTAGGGCGGCAGAAGAAGGCAAGCGGTACAGGCGCACGCTCGGCGAAGAAGCCGCGCAAATGAAACCTCCGTGCGCGCAGCAACCCGAACCTGACCGTCGTTACTTGAGCGTGAAGCGCTCGGCCACATCGGCTGACCGACCGCTATGTAGCGCGATCTCGGCCGACCGGTTATGGCCGACAGCCGCGGTTCCCGATGTTCGCCGAAAGCGGGTTTTGGAAGAATCAGGCTCTTGCCGCGAAGGGCAGCTTACGGGCTGAGTTGCGAACTCACGCAACC
>CAWELU010000001.1:0-352607 GCA_963809965.1 uncultured beta proteobacterium | reverse complement strand
ACGCCTGCGAAGCATTCCCGACACGGTCGACGATTTCACCGGCTACGCGATCGAGCTCGACCTCTTCGCGTGGACGCTTCCGGGTGTGCCCGGCACCCGCGAATACCGCGCCAACGGCACCGCGAAAGTCCGCAACGTCGTGCTTCCGGCCAGCGCCAACCACGTGTTGCTTCCCCTTACCCAGGATCTGGCGCGCGAGGGCGCCACGCGCGACTGGATCAATGCCTACAATCCCGATCAGCCGTCGACGAGCGTGCCACCCGCGGACTCGCCCGACGGCACCTTGTGGGCGGCCGACGTATGGCACAGCGTCAAGCAGCACTGGTGCCTCGAGACGCAGCAGCTCATCCGCGCTTCGCGGGAGCGCAGGAAAGGGTGAGGGCGGGAGCGGTCGGGCAATTCCAAAAGGCCCGGTAGAATATCGGTTTTCGACCGTCGCCCTCGGCAGCCATCGTCCGTGCCGCGACACCCACCAACCCAGAAGGTTTCCCGATGTCCGGCGCCTTGGCAGGAAAGGTCGCTCTCGTCACCGGCGCCGCGCGCGGCATCGGCCGCGCAATCAGCCTGAAACTCGCGGCATCGGGCTGCGACATCGTAGCCAACTACTACAACAGCGCCGCGGAGGCCGAGTCGCTCTGCGCGGAAGTCCGTTCGCTTGGATGCCGCGCCGTCGCGGTCCAGGGCAGCGTCGGTATTCCGGAATCGGTCGACGAGATCTTCGCCGGATTGCGGGCGCATTTCGATCGGCTGGACATCCTGGTGAGCAATGCCGCGTCCGGCGTGTTGAAGCCCACGACCGAGATGACCCTGAAGCACTGGCGCTGGTGCCTCGAGACCAACGCGCTCGCGCTCAACCTGCTGGCGCAGCGCGCACTGCCGCTGCTGTCCCCCAACGCCCGGATCATCGCGATGTCGAGCCTCGGCGCACAGCGCGCGATGCCCGGCTACGGCTTCATCGGCGCGTCGAAGGCGGCATTGGAGTCGCTCGCGCGCGCGCTCGCGCAGGAACTGGGACCCCGCGGCATTCGCGTCAACGTGGTGAGCGCCGGGGTGGTCGACACGGACGCGCTGGCCTACTTCCCGAACCGGGAGGAGTTGCTGGCGGACTTCGCGCGGCGCACGCCGGCCGGTCCGGTACTGACCCCGCAGGATGTCGCCGGTGCCGTCTACCTGCTGTGCCTGCCCGAGGCCGCAATGATCAACGGCCATACGCTGGTGGTCGACGGCGGCTTCGCCATCTCGGGTTGACGAGGGCCATGCGCATCGATGCGGGACTCGCGGGCAAGACCGCGATCGTGACCGGGGGCAGCCGCGGCATCGGGCGCGCGATCGTCCTGCTCCTCGCGGATGAGGGCGTCGATGTTACGTTCTTCTATCGCGGCAACACGACGGCCGCCGACGAAGTCGTCGCCACGGGGCACGCGGCGGGGGGCGCGATCGTTGCCGAGCAGGTCGACATCCGCGATCCGAAGGCTTGCGCCGCCGCCGCCGAACGCGTCGCCGAGCGCCGCGGCCGGATCGACATCCTGGTCAACAATGCCGGCGTGATCCGGGACAACCCGCTGTCGGCGTTCGACGACGACGACGTCGCCGCGGTGCTCGACACCAACGTCACCGGCGTGTTCAATGTCACGCGTGCGGTCGTGCCCTACATGATTTCGCAGCGCGCGGGAAAGATCGTGAACCTGAGCTCCGTCGCGGGCGAAAAGGGGGGCCGCGGCCAGACGAACTACGCGGCGAGCAAGGGCGCGATCAACGCCTTCACGCGCGCGCTCGCGGTGGAGCTCGCGCCGCGCAAGATCACCGTGAACTGCGTGGCGCCGGGCGTGATCGACACCGAGATGTCCAAGGACGTGCGTGAGATGGCCGGCGACGAGGTAAAGGCCCGCATCCTGCTCAAGCGCTACGGCCGGCCGGAGGAAGTCGCGTATGCGGTGTGGTTCCTGGCCTCGGCCTATGCCGATTACGTAACCGGCCAGGTGTTCGGGGTCGATGGCGGATTCAAGATGGAATGACGGGAGCAACGAGCATGGCGCAAGCTGAAATCACCAAGGAAGAAATCGACGCAGTGTTTCCGGCGGTCGCCGCGACGATGGCCGACGCACTCGGCTGCGACGTCGACGAAGTGAAGCCCGACGCCTCGCTGATCGAGGATCTCGGCGCGGAGTCGATCGACTTTCTCGACATGGTCTTTCGCCTCGAGCGCTCGTTCAAGGTGAAGATCCCGCGCGGCAAGATCGTCGAGAACGCGCGCGGCACGCTGACCGAGGCCGAGTTCGAGCAGCACGGGATCGTCACCGAGGCCGGCATGGTCCAGCTCCGCGCCTACATGTCCGAGGTTCCCGCGGCACGGTTCAAGACACCGATGAAGGTGAAGGACATTCCGCGACTGTTCACGCCGGAAACGTTCTGCAAGCTCGTGATCGGCGCGCAGCGCGAAGCGAAGGCCGGCGGGTGATGCCGATCGCAACGGCGGACTCCCCTTCCAGCGTGCACGCGGCGGATCACTTCGCCGCATTCTCGTTCGTCGACCGCATCGTCGACTACCTGCCGGGAAAGGGCGCGCGCGGGCTCTTCGCCATCCCGGCGTCGCTGTCCTCCTTTCCTTCCTGCCTCGTCGCCGAAGCGGTCGGTCAGCTCGCCGCCTGGGTCGCGATGGCGCAGGTCTCGTTTCGCGGCCGCCCGGTCGCCGCGCTCGCGAACGAAACGCGTTTTCTCGCCGATGCCGTGCCGGGGCAGCTCATGGAACTCGCCGTCGACATCGAGAGCTGCGACGACGATGCGGTCGCGTATCGCGGACAGGCTCGCGCGGCGGGCACGCCGCTCATCGAGCTCGTCGATTGCCTCGGCCCGATGCTCCCCGTGGCGGAATTCGATTCGCCCGAGGCGCTCGCCGAGCGTTTCGACCTGCTGCGCTCCGCGGGCGCGCCGCCCGGCCGGTTCCATGGCATCGCGGCGCCCCGTGTAGTTTCGGGGGAGTTGATTGCCGGGCAATCGGCGACGGCCGTCTTGCACGTACCCGAAGCGGCACCATACTTCGCCGACCATTTCCCGCGGCGCCCCGTATTCCCGGCCACGTTGCTGCTCGATCAGGAGATCAAGCTCGCTCTGGAGCTTGCGGCAACGGCCACGCAATGGGCGCCCGGGACCCAGGTGCGCGCCTCGCGGCTGACGCACGTGAAGATGCGTGCTTTCATGCCACCCGGGGCTCGGCTCGACCTTGGCGCCGATCTCGCGCCGCCCACGGCCGAGACGGCGACGGTCCGGCTCTCGACGCGCATGGACGGCCAGCAGGTGGCAACGGCGCGGCTCGAAGTCGCCGCGAGGGCGCAAGCGTGACGAACCAAACGCGCCGGGTCGCGATCACCGGAATCGGTCTGGTCACGCCCGTCGGCAACGACATCGCGTCGACGTGGGACGCGCTCCTTGCGGGCAGAAGCGGTGGTGCCGAGATCACGCTGTTCGACGCGAGCGGCTTCCCGGTCCGCATCGCCGCGGAAGTGAAGAACTTCACGGCGGGCGAGCTTGCCGGCGAGCGCAAGCTCCTGAAGTCCGCGGATCGGCCCCATCGCTTCGCATTGGTCGCGGCCGAGCAGGCCTTTCGCGACGCCGGAGCGCGCCCGACGCCCGAGACCGCTGCGCGATGGGGCTGTGCCGTCGGTGCTGGAATGATGACCTCGGAGTATGTCGATCTCGCGGCGACGCATGTGCACAGCGCGGCGGACGGCGAGCTCAATCCGGACGCGCTGCTGACCGACGCGGCAGCAAACGACCCTCTGGTGTTCTGTCGCAGCCAGGCCACCACCGGCATCTCGCTCCTTACGCGCCGCTTCGGGATACAAGGCTACGCAACATCCGTGCACACCGCCTGCGCGTCGGGCGGACAGGCGATCGGGACCGCGTTGAAGCTGATCCGACGCGGCGCTGTCGATTGTGCGCTCGCCGGCGGATTTGACTCGATGATCAGCCCGATCGGCCTTGCCGGGTTCTGCCTGCTTTCGGCCGTGTCGCCGGACAATGCGACGCCGCAGCGCGCGAGCCGCCCGTTCGATATCACGCGCAACGGGTTCCTGCTCGGCGAAGGCGCCGGCTTTCTCGTCCTCGAGGAATGGGCGGCGGCGCGACGACGCGGGGCGCGGATCTATGCCGAGCTCGCAGGCGACGGCAATTCGCTGTCGAGCTACCGGATCACCGACTCGCCGCCCGACGGCGATGGACCGATCCAGTCGATGCGTGCCGCGCTCCTCGACGCCGACGCAACGCCGGAGGACATCGACTACCTGAACGCGCACGGCACGTCGACGCCGATGAACGACAAGAGCGAGAGCGCGGCGACGCACGCGGTTTTCGGCGATGACGTGCAACGCGTCAGCGTGAGCTCGACGAAGAGCAGCATGGGGCACCTGATCGCCGCGGCCGGTGCCGTCGAGGTCGCCGTATGCGCGCTCGCGATCCATCGTGGCGAAATGCCCGTCAACGCGAACCTCGTCGAGCGCGATCCCGAATGCGATCTCAACATCGTCGTTGGCGCCCCGCGCCGGCAGCGCATCCGGATGGCGATGTCCAATTCGTTCGGTTTCGGCGGCTCGAACAGCTGTATCGTGTTGCGCAACCCGGAGGAGGTCGACGGCATCGCTGCGTCGGCCGCTCCGCGATGACCGGCCGCAAAGCATGACTCGCGCATCCCGCATCGTCGTGACCGGAGCGGGTGCCGTGTGCGCCGCCGGCATGGATCCGGAGGTAATCCTCGCGACGGTACGTGCGCGCCGTTCCGCGATCGTGCCGATCACGCAGTGGGACACGTCCGCCTGGCCGTGCCGCATGGCGGCGGAGGTCACCGACTTCAATCCGCGCGCGCTGGTCGAGGACCGGAAGCTCCACAAGCTCGTCCGGCGGACCGACCTCTTCGGCCTCTACGCCGCCGGGCGCGCGATCGAGCGCGCGGGCATCGCGGCCCACCGCGATGCGCTGGATGCGACGGCGGCGGCGCTTTTCAACGACCGTACCGGCGTCTACGTCGGCTCCGGCGGTGGCAATTATCAGAACCAGTACGACTTCTTTCCGCTGATGACCGAGGCGAACGGCGATCTTGCCGTGTTCGGCCGCGAGCTTTCCAATACGGTCAATCCGATGTGGCTGTTGCGCACGCTGCCCAACAATGTTCTCGGCCATATCGGCATCAAGTACACGTTGAAGGGTCCGAATGCCTGCATCACCTGCCACAGCGTCGGGGGCTCGCTGGCGGTGATCGAGGCGATGCACGCGCTGCGCAGCGGCGAGGCCGACCGCGCGCTCGCCGTCGGCCACGACGCGCCGGTCGAGCCGCAGATGGTGCTCTACTACCACCGGCTGGGGCTCCTCGCGAGCGAGGTGCTGCGGCCCTTCGATGCGCGCCACGACGGCAGCCTGTTCGGCGAAGGCGCCGGCGCACTGATGCTCGAAACCGAGACGTCGGCGCGTTCGCGCAACGCGGCCGTGCTGGGTGAGGTGCTCGGTGGTGGCCACGCCTGCGAAGCGCAGGGGCTGACGGCCATTCGCGACGACGGAGACGGCCTGGCGCGTGCCATCGAGGAAGCGCTCCACGATGCGGGGATTGTGGCCGCAGACGTGGGCATGATCGTCGCGCACGGCAACGGCACGCCGCAGTCCGACATCTCGGAAGCGCGGGCGATCCGCCGCGTGTTCGGCGCGACGTCGCCACCGGTTACCGCGTTCAAGTGGGCGGTCGGCCACCTGATCGCGGCCGCGGGAATCCTCGAGGCGACCCTCGCGCTCGCCGCCCTTGCGCAAGGCGAGGTACCCGGTGTCGCCACGTTCGATACGCTCGATCCCGAATGCGGCGGCCTCGCCGTATCGGCGCAGCCTCAGCCACTCCGCAGCAAGGTCGCGTTGATTCTGTGCCGCGGATTCGCCGGGACCGACGCGGCGTTCCTCCTGCGCGGTGCCTGACGCCGCGCCGGACCCGGTCCGCGATGCCGGACACCGCCCCGCCGGAACGTCGCTGCGGCATCGACACCGTCGAGATCGCGCGGATCGAACGACTCCTGGAAAACACATCGCCGGATGACCTCGCCAAGATTTTTTCCGCACAGGAGCTCGCGGACAGCGGCGAAGGACCGGGCCGCGCGGCGAGCCTCGCGGCGCGGTTCGCGGCGAAGGAAGCCTGTGCGAAGCTCTTCCCGCGCGAGACGGCGCTTGGCGCGCTCGAGCCGACCGACTTCTCGGTGACGCGCGACAACTACGGTGCGCCGAAGGTCGTCTGCACGCCCGCAGCCTCAGGCGTGCTCGCGCGCCACGGGATCGCGTCGATCGCGCTGTCGCTGACGCACGATCGCACCAGCGCTTCGGCAATGGCCATCGCCGAACGGGTGAGCGTGGATGTTCCGCTCGCCGGCCGGCTCCTCTATCGCTTCGTGCCGCTGCGCCGCGACGTGATCCTCGCCAACCTGCGCCGCGTCTACGGGGATTCCCTTCCCGCTGCCGAGATCGTACGGCTCGCGCAGGCGCATTACGGTCATCTGTGGCGCCTCCTGGGCGAGTTCTTCCGGTTCCGCTGGCTGTCGGCAGCGCGCAAGGCGGCGCTGGTGCGGGTCGAGAATATCGAGGCGCTCCGCGCCGCCTGGGACGAGGGCAAGGGCGTGCTCGTGCTCACCGGCCACTTCGGCAACTGGGAGGTCGCGACCATCGCCGGCATCGGCAACTACCCCGAGGTGCGCGGCAAGTTCCACTTCGTGCGCCGTCCGTTGAAGCCGCGCTGGCTCGATGCGCTGGTCACGCGGCGGTTCAACCAGGCGGGCTTCGGCGTGCTCGGCAAGCGCGGATCGCTCGACCAGATTCTCGATCTGCTCGGCCGGGGCGACGTGATCGTGTTTCCGTTCGACCAGCATGCGCGACCTCCCGACGGCATCGAGGTCGAGTTCTTCGGCCATCCGGCGTGGACGTTCAAGAGCCTCGCGATCCTCGCGCTCGCCACCGGCGCCCCGGTGCTGCCGGCGACTTCCTGGCGCGAGCCCGACGGACGGCACGTGCTGCGCTTCGAGGCCCCGGTGGCGCCGATCGAATGTGCCGACACGAACGAGGCCATCCGCCAGAACACGCGAGCGTACAACGCGGCCCTCGAACGCCTGATCCTCGCCCGGCCCGAGCAGTGGTACTGGGTGCACCGGCGGTGGAAGGCCGTCGCGAGGCGCCGGCCGCGCAGCGGGCGCAGCAGCAGCGAATGATCAGTGCCTTGCCAGCACTGCGCCACGGCCGGGCAACCGGACCCCGTTGTTTTTCAGCCTACGCCCCTCCCCCGCGACCTGCAATCGCGCTCGCTTCGGCGCGCGATTGCAGTCGTCCGCTCAGTCGTCGCGGAACTGCCGGGAGTGCAGCCGTGCGTACAGGCCGCCCCGCGCGAGCAGCTCGGCATGCTTGCCCTGCTCGACGATGCGGCCAGCCTCGAGCACGACGATGCGGTCGCAGTGCTCGATGGTGGAAAGTCGATGCGCGATGACGATGGTCGTGCGTCCGCGCATCAGATCGTCGAGCGCTGCCTGGATCAGACGCTCCGACTCGGTGTCGAGCGCCGAAGTCGCCTCGTCGAGGATCAGGATCGGTGCGTCCTTCAGGATCGCGCGCGCGATGGCGATGCGCTGGCGCTGTCCCCCGGACAGACGAATGCCGCGTTCGCCGACCACCGTGTCGAAGCCGTTCGGCTGCGCGTTGATGAACTCGAGCGCATTGGCGGCCACCGCCGCGCTCTCGATCGCGGATCGCGGCGCGTCGGCCATCGCCCCGTACGCGATGTTGGCCAAAATCGTGTCATTGAACAGCACGATTTCCTGGCTCACCAGTGCGATCTGCCGGCGCAGGTCCGCAAGCTTGATCGCGTTCAGGTCCTGTCCATCGAGCAGGACGCGCCCGGCGCTGGGCATGTAGAAGCGCGGGATCAGGTTGACGAGCGTCGTCTTGCCGCCGCCGGAGGGTCCGACGAGCGCCACCGATTCGCCCGGCGCGATCGCGAGGTCGACATCGTCCAAAGCGGCGTGCCCGTCGGCCGTGTACCGTTTGGTCACGTGCTCGAACACGAGTCCGCCTTGGGCGCGGTCGATGCCGACGGTGCCGGTGTCCGGCTCGGGCTTCTCGTCGATCAGCGCGAACACACTTTCGACGGCCGTGAGGCCGCGCTGGATCACGCCGGTGACATTGGACAGCGTCTTCAGCTGGTTCAACAGGTGCAGCAGCGCAAAGATGTAGGTGAAGAAATCGCCGACAGCGTAATTGCCACCCGCGCTCTTGCCGATCACGATCCAGAGGATCACGCCGACGGCTATCGAGACGATGATCTGGTTGATCGGTGTGCCGAGCGCCGCGGCCGCGGCTTGTTTCGCCGTCGCGAGCCGCAACCGGTCGGCCGCAACGCGCAGACGCGCGCTCTCGTATTTCTCGCCGCCGAAGACCTTCACCACGCGGTGCGCGCCGATCGCCTCCTCGAGCACATGGGTCAGCGCGCCGGTGCGCTCCTGAACGAGCCCGCTGACGCGCTTGAGCCGCCGGCGGATCTGGCGCAAGGTGTAGCCGACCGCCGGGAACGCCGCGAACGCGATCAGCGTCAGCTCCCAGTTGATGTACAGAAGATACGCGAGCATGAAGGCGATTGTCAGCGTATTGCGGATGCTGACGGTGATGGCCTCGGATGCGGCGGAGGCGACCTGCTGCGCATCGTAGGTGATCTTCGAGATCAGGAAGCCGGCGGAGCTGGCGTCATAGTACGGCGTGGACAGGCGCAGCAGATGGTTGGAAGCTTCGCAGCGCAGGTCGAACACCACGCGGGAGCCGATCCACGCGAGCCCGTACTCGCTCACGTACGACCCGATGCCGCGCAGCACGAAGATGCCGACGATGAGGAACGGGAGCCAGCGCGTCCCGGCGGGATCCACGGTGCCGAGGTTGTTGAGCACCGGCTGCACTACCCGCAGCATCATCACATCGGTCGACGCGACGAGCAGCATGCCGAGGATGCCCACGCCGAACACCCCGCGGTAGGGCCGCACGTAGCGCAGCAGCCGGCGGTAGAGCTTCACGGTGGGAGGCGGACGCGGCGTGGGATGGAGAGGCTCGCGTGCTGCGCGAGAGGCGCCGATTATAGCGGAGGGACCATGACGGGCGCCGGCCTCGTCGGGGCCTCCGCTATAATGAGCCGTCGGGAATTTTTCGCGCGACCGGGCTCGACACCGATTGCCGCGGCGCCGCGATCTGCCATGAGTTACTACCGGTGTCATGTCTTCTTCTGCTGCAACCAGCGCGAGGCGCCGGAGGCTTGCTGCGCGAACCACGGCTCGGCCGAAATGCAGGCCTATGCGAAGGATCGGATCAAGGCCCTCGGCGCAAACGGCAAGGGCAAGGTGCGGATGAACAAGTCGGGCTGCCTCGACCGCTGCGACGAAGGGCCGGTCCTCGTCGTCTATCCCGACGCGGTCTGGTATACGTACGTGGATCGCGCCGACATCGACGAGATCATCGAGCGCCACGTGCTCGGCGGCGAGGTCGTCGAAAGGCTCAGGATTTGACGCCCCGCACGACCGAGCGATATACGGTCGACGGGCCTGCGGGAGCGCTGGAAATCGCGCTCAACGTCCCCTCGCACGCGCCACGGGGCATCGCCCTCGTTGCGCATCCCCATCCGCTGCAAGGCGGGACGCTGGACAACAAGGTCGCGCAGACGCTTGCGAAGACTTTCTTCGCGCTGGGTTACGCGGCAGTACGATTCAACTTTCGCGGAGTCGGACGATCGGAAGGTTCGTTCGACGATGGGCGGGGCGAGACCGGCGATGCGCTTGCCGCCCTGGCACATGCGGAAAAGCGCGTCAGTGCGCCCGCGGGTCCGTTGCCGGTCGTGCTCGCCGGCTTCTCGTTCGGTTCCTATGTGCAGACTCAGGTCGCGCGCACCGTGGCCGCCGAGCGCGTGGTCCTGGTCGGTCCTGCGGTGAAGCGCTTCGCGTTCGAAGCCGTCCCCGCCGACACCATCGTGATCCATGGCGAGAACGACGAGATTGTCCCGCTGGCTGACGTGCTGGACTGGGCGCGGCCACAGGAGCTGCCGGTCATCGTCTTCCCGGGATGCGGTCACTTCTTCCACGGCCGGCTGTTGCAGCTGCAGCGCACGATTGCCGGGATGTGGCACGGGCACGCGGTGGTTCCCGGTGCCTAGGCTCGGCCACGTCGTCGCGCGTCGAGGAATCGCGCGCCGTGACCTGGTTCACGCGAAGTCGTGTCCGCCCCTGACGTCGTACTGCGGGTCGACGGCCTGCGCAAGTCGTACGGCGGCAACGAGGTCGTCCGCGGACTGTCGTTCGAGATCCGCCGCGGCGAATGCTTCGGACTGCTCGGACCGAACGGTGCCGGCAAGACGACGACGCTGCGTTGCTGCCTCGGCCTCATCGACCCGGACGGCGGATCCATCGAAATGGTCGGTGAGCCGGTGCCCCGAGCCGCGCGACGCGCCCGTATCCGTGTCGGTGTCGTCCCGCAGATGGACAACCTCGATCCCGATTTCACCGTCACCGAGAACCTCGCGGTCTATGGCCGCTATTTCGGCCTCGATCGTGCCACGCTCGCTGCACGCATTCCGAAGTTGCTCGAATTCGCCGGGCTCGGCGACCCGTGGCGATGCGGCATTGCGCACGTTGTCGGGCGGGATGAAACGCCGCTTGACGCTCGCCCGCGCGCTGGTCAACGACCCGGAGTTGCTCATCCTCGACGAACCGACGACCGGGCTCGATCCGCAGGCGCGACACCTGATCTGGGACGGGCTGCGGCAATTGCTGTCGCAGGGCAAGACGATCCTGCTGACCACGCACTTCATGGACGAGGCGGAGCGGCTCGCGACCCGGCTTGCGGTCATCGACAAGGGAGTGCTGATCGCATCCGACACACCGCGCGCGCTGATCGCAACGCACGTCGAGCCGGAAGTGATCGAAGTCTACGGCGACGAGGCGAAGGCGTGGGCGCAAACGCACGGGCCCGCGTTGGCCACACGGGTGGAGCAGGCGGGGGAAACCGCGTTCTGCTACGCAGTCGATCCGCAGCCGCTGCTGGCGGCGCTCGCCCACGCACAAGGCGTACGCTATCTGCACCGGCCGGCGAATCTCGAGGATCTCTTCATCAAGCTCACCGGGCGCGAGCTGCGGGACTGAGCCGGCGCCCTCGCCGCCCGTCCGGAATCGGCAGCCGCGGCTCGCCCGCGCTAACATGCGCGTCATGCCCGGCGCGATCCTCGCATCCGGCCGCTGCGCACGTCAACCTCTTCTCGTTGCCCCATGACCACCCTCGCCCTGTTAAAGCCCCCCGAACTCTCGCTGCGCTGGATCCCCGTCTGGCGCCGCAACCAGCTCGTCTGGCGCAAGCTCGCCTTTGCGAGCGTGCTGGGCAACATCGCCGACCCGCTGCTCTACATGGTCGCGCTCGGTTACGGCATCGGCGCGTTCGTGCCGGAGATCGGCGGCATGAAATACATCGCGTTCATCGGCACGGGGATGGTGTGCCAGAGCGCGATGTTCACGTCGAGCTTCGAGGCGATGTACTCGGCGTTCTCGCGCATGCACGTCCAGCGGACCTGGGACGCGATCACCAACGCTCCGATCTCGCTCGACGACGTCGTTTTCGCCGAGTGGATCTGGGCGGCATCGAAGGCGGTGATGTCGACCGTCGCGATCCTGTGCGTCATCCTGGCGCTGGGTTTCGGGCATTCCTGGTTTGCGCTCTGGATCGTGCCGCTGGGCTTTCTCGTCGGGCTCGCGTTCGGTGCGTTTGGCCTGGTGATGACCGCGCTGGCCCCGGGCTACGACTTCTTCACGTACTTCTTCACGCTGGTGCTGACGCCGATGCTGCTCCTGTCCGGCGTGTTCTTCCCGGTCGACCAGATGCCCTCCGCCCTGCAAGCCGTTGCGAACCTGCTGCCGTTGAAACACGCGATCGATCTCTCGCGCCCGCTGCTGATGGGCAATGTTCCGAACGGCATCGTGCTTCATCTCGCGGTCCTGCTCGCCTACGCCGGCGCTGCCTACTTCGTCGCCCTGGTCCTGACCCGGCGTCGGTTGTCGCGGTGAGCCGCGGGCCGGGAGTCTTGCCGCGATGACCGAGCGCTTCTTCGCGCCGTGTCCGCGCGGTCTCGAATCCGCGCTGGCCGCGGAGCTCCGTGCGCTCGAGGCCGAATTCGCTGCGCCTGCGGACGGCGGGGTCGCCTTTGCCGGCCCGCTCGAGCTCGCCTACCGCGCGAATCTCGAATCGCGGCTCGCGAGCCGGATACTCTGGCAGGTCGCGCACGGTAGCTACCGCGACGAGGACGAGCTCTACCGGCTCGCACACGGCATCGACTGGAGCGGGCACTTCCGGGGTGATCGCACGCTGCGGGTCGACGTGGCCGCGACGCGTTCGCCGCTCGCGAGCCTCGAGTTCGCGACGCTGAAGGTCAAGGATGCGGTCTGCGACCGATTCCGTGTGACGACTGGCAAGCGGCCGTCGGTGGACAAGCAGCGCCCGGATGTCCGCGTCCACGCGTATCTTACGGAACGCGAGGCGACCGTCTATCTCGACACCTCGGGCGAGCCGCTGTTCAAGCGCGGCTGGCGGCGCGACACCGACGTTGCCCCGCTGCGCGAGAATCTCGCCGCGGGCCTTGTCGCGCTGGCGGGCTGGACGCCGGGCACCCCGCTGCTCGACCCGATGTGCGGCAGCGGCACGATTCCGATCGAGGCGGCCCTGATCGCCAGCGACCGCGCGCCGGGTCTCGCGCGGACGTTCGGATTTCAAAAGCTCGCGTGGTACGACGGTCCCACGTGGCAACGCATCAGGCAACGCGCACGCGATCGCATATGCCCTGCGCCCGGCACACCGACGATTTACGCGAGCGACATCGATCCGCGCGCAGTCGCCCAATGCCGGACCAATGCGGCGCTCGCGGGCGTGGATGCCTGGATCGAGATGGCCGAGCTCGACGTGCTTATGCGGCCCGCGCCGGCGCCCGCCGGCCTGCTGATCGCCAATCCGCCCTACGGCAGCCGGCTCGACGACGCAGCGACGCTCGCGGCGTTCTACCCGCGGCTCGGCGACGCGCTGAAACAGCACTTTCCGGGCTGGACCGCGCATCTGCTCACCGGCGATCTTCGGCTCGCCCGCCTGATCGGTCTCAAGCCTTCGCGCAGGACACCCCTCTACAACGGCAACATCGAATGCCGGCTGTTTCGCTTCGAGGTCGTTGCAGGACGACTGCCGCGGGGCGCGCGCGCTAGCGCAGCGGCCGGCGAATGCTAGTATGTTCGTTCCCTTATCGCCTGCCGCCGCGCCGACCGCCATGCCGATGCTTCCCTCCCGTCACTACGAATCCGACCATACGCGCTTCATCCGCGAGCTGCTGGAGAAGAAGCCGCAGATCGCCGAAGAGCAGAAGAAGAGTCGCGCGCTCTGGTGGGACAAGCGACCGACCGACCTCGCAGCACGCAGGCAGATGGACGAAGGGCGCGTGCCCCTGCCCGCCTACGTCTATCAGAGCGACGATTGACGCTCTGCTGATGCCGAGGCCGGACGCCGCGCTCCGGAGCTTCGGCGAAGGCGGGTTCCGGTTCGCCATTCGTCCCGCCCGACCCGCCGACGCGGAGGCGCTATGGCTGGTTCACGGACGCGCTGTCCGTGCACTCGCCGGCACTCACTACACGCCCGACGAACGGGAGGCCTGGGCGACCCGGATGCGCCCGGAGGGCTACCTCGAGCCGATGTCGACGCGGCTCTTGCTGGTCGCCGAAACCACGGCAGAGGAGGGCTCCCGCATCATCGGCTACGGCCAGCTTCACGTCGCGGAGGGCACGATCGATGCGATTTACGTCGATCCCGGCTGGGTGCGCCGAGGCGTCGGCGCGGCGCTCGTCGATGCGCTCGAGCGCGAAAGCCGCAGCCGTGGTCTTCCAGGACTCGTCGTGGAAGCGTCGCTCAATTCGGTGCCCTTCTACCAGGCCCTGGGCTACGCTGCCAAAGGCGTCGACCAGCACCCGCTCGCGCCGGGCGTGGGCATCGCGTTCGTGGTGATGGAGAAGCGGCTCACACCGGCCGCGCCACCCCATGGATGAAGTAGGTGGTTGTGCGCGCGATCGTGGCATCCCAGGAGAGCTGCGCGAGCCGTCCATTCAAGGCGTCGGCTTCGTGAAAGATCTTCACCACGCGGAACTCGCGACCATCGTTGAGCCTGCGTGTCAGGACCCCGGCGTCGGTCAGGACGTGATCCTTCGCCGTTGACGTGCGGTCGAACGCGGAGTCGATCAGATAGGCAGCGCCGCCCGGCGCGAGAGCGCCGCGAACCTGTGCCCAGAAGGTGTCGAAGCGCGCCGGCGGAACGTGCGAGAGCCAGAAGCTGAAGAAGACGAGATCGAAGCGCTCCTCGCTGGTCCACGAGAAAATGTCGGCCCCGACGTACTCGACGTGCGGTGCGGAAGTCCGCGCCCGGTTGATCTCGATCATCTCCGGGGACGTGTCGACCGCGACGACGCGCGAGGCCATCGGCGCCAGGTGCCGCGTGAAGAGCCCCGTTCCGCACGCGAGCTCGAGCACCCGCTGCGGCCTGCGCTCGCGCAGGAACTCGGCCAGCGCGGATTCGACCGCCCCAGTTTCGGCCCGCCATGCCGCGTTGAGTGCGGCTCCCCGATCGTAACGACCGGTCCGAAACCACCATTCGTCGTATTCGGAGGCGCGCGCTCGATAGTACGCGACCTGATCCGCGAGGAGCGCCGCCTCCGCGTCGACCGGTGCGTGCGTCATCGGCTCTCGGGACGGCATCGTTGGCGCACGTCGGTCGATAGACCCTGTGCGGGCCGCGTCATCGCTCGTCGACCTTGATCTCGACGTAGGCTCGGTCCCGCGTCTGGCGCACCCAGTCCTGGAACGCCTCGTCGGACTTGCGCTGCCGCAGCGCCATCCGCGCCTGGTCGCGCTGCCGCTCGGCAGTGATGTCCTGCGTCCGCCGATCCTGCACCTGAATCAGGTGCCAGCCGAACTGGGTGCGCACCGGTGCCGACACCTCGCCCGGCTTCAATTTGTCCATCGCCTGCTCGAAATCCGGAACCGTGTCGCCTGGCGACAGCCATCCGAGATCGCCGCCCTTCGCCGCACTCGCGTCCTCGGAGTTGAGCCTCGCCTGCTCCTCGAACTTCGCGCCGCGTTCGATCCGCTCCCGGATCCGGTCGATCCTGAGCTTGCCCTCGGATTCCGAGGTCACCTCGTTGACCTTGACGAGGATGTGCCGCGCGCGCGTCTGGTCCACGACGGTCGGCGCGTTGCGGCTGCGCGTCTCGAGCAGTTTCACGATGTGGAATCCCGCGGCCGATCGGAGGACTCCCGACACTTCCCCCGGCTTCATTCCGCGCACGGGATCCGCGAACACGGTTGGCAACCGCGCCGGCGCCCGCCAGCCCATGTTGCCGCCTTGCAGCGCATCCTGCGCGTCCGAGAAGCCGGCGGCGACCTGTCCGAAATCGGTGCCGGAGCGGATCTGGCGCAGCGCCTCCTCCGCGCGCCGGAGCTTGGCATCGATCTGCTCGGGGGACGCCTGCTCCGGCACCAGCACCAGCACGTGCGCCAGCCGGTATTCGATGTCGCCCCCTGTCTGCGCGTTCAGCGTGGCGAGAAAGTACTCGACCTCGGCATCGCTGACCGAGACCCGCCCGTCGACCTCGCGCTCGCGCAGCCGCTGGATCACGATCTCGTTGCGGATGTCCTCCCGATATTTCGGGTAGGGGATGCCTTCGCGCTCGACGGCCCGCCGAAAATCTTCGGCGGAAACCTTGTTGTCCTGTGCGATCCGCAGAATCGTGCGCTCGACCTGCGTATCGTCGACGCGAATGCCCGTTTCCTTGGCGTACTGCAACAGTACCCGCTCGGTGATTAGCCGGTCGAGCAGCTGCTTCTCGAGCACCTCCGGCGCCGGGGGTGAGACTTTCTGCGCCTGCATCTGCCCCAACACGATGCGCTTCTGCTCGTTGATGTCGAACTGGGTCAACGCCTCGTCGTTGACGACCGCCACCACGCGATCGATGGGTATGGTGCGATCCAGCGAGGCGCCGCCGGGCGCCGGAGCGGCTCGCGGCACCGGTCCTGGCGCCGGCGAGGTGCGCGGCGCAGGGCGCTGCGCCCCGGCATCGAACGCGAGCACGGCCGCGACCACGGCGACGAGAAAGGCGGCGACGGGGAGATGAACACGCAAGCGGCTCATATGGGGCCTCAGAATTCCTGAAAGTAGTCGTCGCGCTCGCGCGGCGATACCGTCGGATCGTTCGTTTGCTGATAGCCGGGCACGCTCCGGCGCAACAGGTCGAGCGGACTGGTGCCGAACCGCGCCAGGCCGGTGAGCTCGAGCTGCAGGTAGACCGAGTTGGTCGTGGTCTGCGTCGTCGTCGTCAGCCGTTGGCCGACGAAGCGCAACACCCAGCAGCCGGCATTGTACTCGACGCCCGCTACCGCCTCCAGCGTGTTGTGGTCGAGGAGCGAGTAGTTCCAGCGTCCGAGCAGCGTCCAGTTTTCGCTTAGCGGCCATTGCGCGGAAAGGTCGAATTGGTTCAGTTGCGACTGCCTGCCGATCGGATCGAAGTACTGGCGCGAATACGTGTAGCTCGCGTTGAACACACGTCCCGGCGCCGGCGTATAGCGGAAGCCGGCGTTGGTCCGCTCGGTCCGCGACGAGTCGAAGTTGTACTGCCACAGCGCGACGATCGACCATGCGTCGGAAAGCCGCCCCTCGACGCCCAGCAGAACGTCGGACGTGGCGGCGGCCCGCGGCGACTCGTTCAGCACCACGCGCTGGTCCTCGAAGTAGAAGCGCTCGCCGATCGCGACCCGCAGGCGTTCTCCTCCGGTCTCGGGGTCGAGCAGCCGCGAGGACAGCGCGAGCGTAATCTGGTTCGCATCACCGATGCGGTCATTGCCCAGATACCGGTTCACGCTGAACAGCTGGCTGAAGTTGTAATCGTCGAGCGCGGTGTCGAATACCGGCGCGCGGCTCTGATCGCGGTAGGGAACGTACACGTAGAACGCGCGCGGCTCGAGCGTCTGCACGAAGTTCCGGCCGAAGATGCTCCAGTCGCGCTCGAAGAGGAGCCGAGCATCGATCGACGTGATGGGAATCGCATAGTCGAGGGTGTTCGGAACGCCCGGCCGCTTCTCGTTCAAGTCGTAGTGGCGCAGGTGAACGCCGGTCCGTGCGTTGACCGACCACGCGGCTCCTTCCCTCGCCCACGTCACCGTCGGCCACGCATAGACGCGCTGCCCGGTCGTCAGCGTCGGCTGCCGGAAATACGCGTACTCCCCAACGCCGCCGAATGCGAGGCCGTTCCACTCGACATCGTTCAGCGTCGCGAGGAATTGCGGCACGCGGTTATACGGCAGCGGCTGTTGCTCGTTGGGATCCTGCAGCGTCTGGAATGCCTGGGCCCGGGCGACGAACTGCCACGGGCCTGTGGCCCACGTGAAGCCGCCTTCGCGCGGCAACGTCGTCTGCGACGTCAGTCCGACGCGGTCGGAAAGGTCGGCGAAGTAGGTGTTGTCCGAGACCTTGTTCAGGTTCCAGTAGCCGATCAACCCCGGCAGGAGCCCGAGGCTCTGCGTGTGCCTCGACGCCAGCGCATACCGTGTCGTCCCGGTCACGCGGTCGTTGTACAGGTACTCGGCCAGTGCCTCGCCCTGGAACGTTTCGGCCAGGTAGCGTCCCTGCCCACCGACCTGCAGCCCGCGCTTGGTCATGAGGCGCGGAACGATCGTCGCATCGTAGTTCGGCGCGAGGTTCAGGTAATAGGGCTGCGCGTATTCGAAACCGCGAATGTTGGTCGAGCCCAGCGTCGGCGTGAGGAATCCCGTCTTGCGCGCGCTCGACAGCGGGAACTCGATCCACGGCGAGAACACGATCGGCGCCCCGAGAAAGTAGACGGTTGCGTCGTGGCCGGTGCCGACGTTGCGTGCCCGGTCGACTTCGAGCTCGCCCAGCCGGATGTACCAGTCGTCATGCGGCGCCACGCATGTCGTGTACCGCGCGTCGGTCGCTTCGTAACGATCGGGGCCGGCAAAGCGGATCTCCGCCGCGCTCCCCCGCGCGCCGTTTTCGCCGATGTAGTAACGCGGAGAGGAGAAATAGCCGGTTTCGGTGTCGCGCTTGAACCGGACCTCCGGTCCCGTGATCCAGTCGATCCCGTGCCGGATCAGCACGTCGCCCTTGCCCCAGATCTCGTCCGCGACGATGTCGTAGCGCAGCCAATCGGCGAGCACCGTCTCGCGCCGTGAACGCAATTCGACCTTTCCGGCAGCTTCGACGTATTTTTCGGCGACCCCTTCGACCCGGTCGGCCCGCAGGAATATCGCGCTGCCGTCCGGAGTCGTCGGCGTCGCCGGCGAGAGCCCCGCGGCCGATCCGGGCTGCGCCGCAGGCGCCGGTGGAACGAGCTGTGGCGCGGTCCGCAATACCGGCACCGGCAGCGTCGTCGCCATGCCTTGCTCCGGCGACGAGTTCTCGCCGTACGCGGGCAATGGCGCGAGCGCCACCGCTACAGCCAGTGCGGGGCGGGTCAGGCAAGGGCGCTTGCGCACGAAGTGGAGGCTTAAGACCGTTGCAGCGATGGTAAAATAGCGCATTCTAGCGTGCCGCTCCACGTTCCCCGCGCAGTCGCGTCCATCCGTTCGCGCCGGGATCGTTCCCACTCACGTGCCGGCCGCGCACCGCGCCGATCCGATGACTGCAATCACCCCCGGCGCGGACGCCGATCCGCGCTTCGCGATGCTGTCCGCGTGGACCGCGAGCGCACTCGGCACGCGCGAGTTCGCGATCGAGCCGGCTTCCGCGGACGCGAGTTTCCGCCGGTACTTCCGCGTAACGCCGCCCCGGTCGTGGCGAGGGCACGCGTCGCTGATAGCGATGGACGCGCCGCCCCCGATGGAGGATTGCCGACCCTACGTCCACGTTTCCCGGCTGCTCGACGACGCCGGCGTGCATGCCCCGGTCGTGCTCGCGCAGGACTTCGCGCAGGGCTTCCTGCTGATGACCGATCTTGGCGCGCGCACCTATCTCGCCGCACTCGACGCCACCTCGGCGCCCCGGCTGTACTCCGACGCGATCGACGCGCTGATCCGATGGCAGCTCGCCACGCGCGACCGCGAGCTGCCGTCCTACGACGAGGCGCTGCTGGCACGCGAGCTCGATCTGTTCCCGGAATGGTACGCGAGCCGGCACCTTTCCCGCGCACTCTCACCGGCGCAGCGCGCGACATTTGCGGATGCGCGTCGGAAGATCCTCGACAACAACCTTGCGCAGCCCCGCGTGTACGTCCACCGCGATTACCATTCACGGAATCTGATGATCGGCGATCCCAATCCCGGCGTCCTCGATTTCCAGGATGCCGTGGTCGGACCCATCACCTACGACCTCGTCTCGCTGCTGCGCGACGCGTACGTGAGTTGGGACGAGGAGCGCGAGCTCGACTGGGCGGTCCGCTACTGGGAGCGCGCGCGCAGAGTGGGGCTGCCGGTTGGCGAGGACTTCGGCGCCTTCTGGCACGATTACGAGTGGATGGGCGTGCAGCGGCAACTCAAGGTGCTCGGCATTTTCGCTCGCCTCTTCCACCGCGACGGCAAGTCGGCGTACCTCGGCGACATGCCCCGAGTGATGGCGTACCTGCGCCGCGCCTCGAGCCGCTACCGCGCGCTCGGCGGGCTTGCGCAGCTCCTGGACGAACTCGAGGATCGCGAGCCGATCGTCGGGTACACGTTCTAGGATGAAACGACCCCCACGCTCACTACGTTCGCTGCCCCCCCAATGGGTACAGTCAGTACCCTTCGGACGGCCGGGCGGGTACTGATATGTCGGCGACGATCGGAGCAATGATCCTCGCGGCCGGCCGTGGCGAGCGGATGCGGCCATTGTCGGACACCGTTCCCAAGCCGCTCCTCGAAGTCGCGGGGAAGCCGCTGATCACTCGGCAGATCGAAGCGCTTGCCCGGGCAGGATTTCGGACTATCGTGATCAACGCCGCGCACCTCGCCGACCGGCTGGTCGCGGCGCTCGGCGACGGCGCAGCCTTGGGGGTCGAGCTCCGCTGGTCGATCGAGCCGGAGGCGCTGGAAACCGCCGGCGGCATCGCGTCTGCCGTACCATTGCTGCCGCCTGGCCCCGCGCTGATCGTGAGCGGAGATATCTGGACCGCGTTCGACTATGCAGCGCTGCGCGCACGGGCGATGGCAATGATCCGCGACGCGAACGTCCCGCGGGTACACCTGGTGATGGTGCCCAACCCCTCGCATCACCCGGGCGGTGACTTCACGCTTATCGAGCCCACGGGGGGCCCAGGTGCGGACGCAAGCGCGCCCGCTCGCGTCGGGATGCCGGCGATGCATCCGGGCGCATCCGGCCTCGTTTGTCGCACGTTCGGCAACATCGGGATCTACGACACGGCACTGTTCCGTGAACTTCCCCGCGGGGTGAAACTCAAATTGCTGCCCTTCTTCCACCGCTGGATCGCGGCGGGCCTAGTGTCCGGCGAGCTCTACACCGGCCCTTGGGCGAATGCAGGCACCCCCGGCGATCTCGCGGCGCTCGATGCCGCGCTTCGTGAGCGAATCGCAAGCCCCGCAACCGGATCAACGAGCCGATGACGAATCCTGCCACACCGAACAACCCGCTGCTCGATTTCTCCGGCTTGCCTCGTTTCGACCTCATCCGGGCCGAGCACGTGATGCCCGCGCTCGATGTGTTGCTTGCGCAAGCGAGAAACGCGGTGGAATCAGTCGCCGCGGATACCGGGCCCGCGACTTGGGACTCGGTCGCCGAACCGCTTGCGGAGCCGCTGGACCGCATCGATCGCGCGTGGGGCGCGGTGCGGCACCTCAACTCCGTGGCGAGCACCCCGGCGTTGCGCGATGCCTATCACGCCGGTCTGCCGAAGGTCAGTGCGTTCCATGCCGACCTCGCGCAGCATCCGGGCCTCTACGCGCGTTACAAGGCGCTCGCGGCGGCGCCGTCGTTTGCGACGCTCGAAGCGGCGAAGCAGCGGGCGATCCAAAACGAGCTGCGCGACTTCCGGCTGGGCGGAGCCGACCTTCCCGTCGAACGCAAGGCACGCTTGAAGGCAATCCAGCAGGAACATTCCGACCTCGCGGCGCGCTTCGACGACAACCTGCTCGACGCGACCAACGATTGGGCCCTCTACGTCGAGAGCGAAGCCGAGCTCGCCGGCGTGCCGCCTGCCACGCTCGCGGAGGCGCGTGCCGCCGCTTCCGCCGATGGGCGCGAAGGATACAAGCTGACGCTGCGGATGCCCTGCTACCTGCCGGTCATCACGTACGCCGACAATCGCGAGCTGCGCGCGCGGATGCACCGCGCGTACGCTACCCGGGCATCGGATCTCGGCAACTCGACCGGACAGGATAACGCGCCGATCATCCGGCGCCTGCTCGAGTTGCGCCACGAGGCCGCGCAGTTGCTGGGCTACGCCCATCATGCCGAGGTCTCCCTCGTCCCCAAGATGGCGCGAAGTGTTGACGAAGTGCTCGCCTTCCTGCGGGACCTTGCGACGCGCGCGAGACCCTATGCCGAGCGGGATTATGCGGAGGTCATGGCGTTCGCGCGCGACGACCTCGGTCTGCCCGAGCTGGCACCCTGGGACCTCGCCTACGCGTCGGAGAAACTCAAGTCGAGGCGCTTTGCGTTCACCGAACAGCAGATCCGCCGGTATTTCCCCGAGGACCGGGTCCTGGCCGGGCTGTTCCGGGTGGCCAAGACCCTCTTTGGCGTCGAGGTCCGGGCAAGCGTCGCGCCGACGTGGCACCCCATGGTGCGCTTCTACGATCTGGTCGATCGCGCGGGGGCGCTCGTGGGGCAGTTCTATCTCGACAATTACGCGCGGCCGGGCAAGCAGGGCGGGGCATGGATGGACGATGCGATCAACCGCCGCCGCGACCGGGAACGGGTGCAGCACCCGGTCGCGTACCTGGTGTGCAACCTGTCCGCCGCGGTCGACGGCGAGCCGCCGACGTTCACGCACCGGGAAGTCATCACGCTTTTCCACGAGTTCGGGCATGGACTCCACCAGCTCCTCACGCGCGTCGACGTCGCCGGCGTTTCCGGTATCCAGGGCGTGGAGTGGGACGCCGTCGAATTGCCGAGCCAGTTCATGGAGAACTATTGCTGGGAATGGGAGGTACTGCGAGAGATGACGGCGTGCGTCGATCCGGGCGAGGAACGGGGCCGGCCGCTGCCGCGCGAGCTGTTCGATCGGATGCGCGCGGCGAAGAATTTCCAGAGCGGCCTTGCCACCATGCGGCATCTCGAGTTCGCGTTGTTCGACATCCTCGTGCACTCGGACTTCGACCCGCGAAGCGGCGTCTCGCCGCAATCGCTGCTGGATGCGGTGCGCCGAGAGATCGCCGTCGCACCGTGGGCGGCATACGATCGCTTCATGCAGTCGTTCGCACACATCTTTGCCGGCGGCTACGCGGCCGGCTACTACAGCTACAAATGGGCCGAGGTGCTCGCGGCGGACGCCTTTGCCCTGTTCGAGGAGACCGGCGTGCTCTCGAGCGACGTCGGCGCCAAGTTCCGGGACGAAGTGCTTGCCCGCGGCGGCAGTCGCGGCGCGATGGAATCGTTCGTGGCCTTTCGAGGCCGCTCGCCCCAGCTCGACGCCCTTCTGCGGCATAATGGGATGGTCAGTCCGGCATGACGCCGAACCAAGGAGGAGTCGTGATGTCATCATCGGGCCGCATCGCGCTCGCCTGCAGCGCACTTGCGTTGGTCCTCGCCGCAAGCGTCGCCGCGCAGGGCCAGCAGGTCTACCGCTATGTCGACAAGGACGGCCACGTCGTCTACACCGACCGGCCGCCGCCGTCGGACTCCACGGACGTGCAGGCAAAGCGCGTCACGCCCAACTTCATCGAGAGCAACAAGGTGTCGATCGCCACGCAGCAGGCGCAGGAGCGCTTCCCGGTGACCCTCTTCACCTTTGCCTGCGGGGAATTCTGCGAGAGCGCGGAGGCGTTGCTCAATCGCCGCGGTGTGCCGTTTGCCACCGTCAATGTCGAGGATCCGAAGGGCGCCGAGCGGCTGCAAAAGCTCACCGGCGAGCTCCAGGCGCCCGTGCTGCAGGTCGGCGACAAACTGATGGCCAGGGGCTACAACGAAGCGCGATGGAACGCATTGCTCGACGAAGCCGGCTACCCGAAGACGCCACCATCCAGACGTGCGACTCCGGTACGCGGTCCCGTCGAGCCGCCGGTGGCGCCTTCGGCCCCGCGCGCCGACACGCCACCGCAGGCGACGGCGCCAAGCGGCGGGTATCCGAAGGAATAGCGTCAGGGCAATGCGCGAGCGCTAACGGCCAGGTACTCGCCTTCGGTCGTAGCGAGGCGAGTGAGTTCCAGCGTGAAAATTGCCACCTGGAACGTCAACTCGCTCAACGTCCGCCTGCCGCGGCTCGTCGGCTGGCTCGGCGTCGAAGCGCCCGACGTCCTGTGCCTGCAGGAAACCAAAATCGAGAACCCGAAATTTCCGCATCGGGCGCTCGCCGACGCGGGCTACGCTGCGCACTGTTCCGGCCAACGCACGTATAACGGTGTCGCGCTGCTGGTGCGCGACGGCGCCGGCGCCGCGACCGACATCCTCACCGCGCTGCCCGGGTTCGACGATGAACAGAAACGCGTGATTGCAGCGACAATCGCCGATAAGCGCTTCATCTGCTTCTACGTGCCCAATGGCCAGGCGGTCGATTCGGACAAGTACCGGTACAAGCTCGAATGGTGCCGTGCGGCCAGCGCGTTTCTGAAGAGCGAAATCGCGCGGCATCCCTCGCTCGCGCTCGTCGGTGATCTCAACATCGCGCCCGAAGACCGCGACGTCCACGATCCGGTCCTCTGGCGCGGGCAGGTGCTGTGCTCGGATCCGGAGCGTCGCGTTTTCGCAGATTGGACCGCGCTCGGTCTTGTGGACAGCTTCCGGCTGTTCGAGCAGCCGGAGCAGACGTTCAGCTGGTGGGACTACCGGCAGCTTGCCTTTCCGAAAAATCATGGGCTCAGGATCGACCATATCCTGCTGTCGAGCGTCCTCGCGGCGAAATGCAAAGCATGTCGGATCGATCGCAATGCGCGGAAGGGGGAAAAGCCATCGGACCACGCGCCGGTAATCGCCGAGCTCGCGACCTGATGTTTTGCGCCTTCAATCGCATCGCGGGGTACAGTACGCGCATGGCGCGGGGAATGCGGTGCAGGACACCTTCCTGCTCGCCAGGCGCGTATGGCGAAGCGCGCCCGCGCTCCGACTTGGGTGGATTGCCCGTTCTGTCCGGTCGCTGCGACGCCGAGAACCCGAGCCGGCGCTACTCGCTGACCGGCTTGCCTTTGTTCAATCGGGCCTTCAAGCCGAGCTCCTGGATCTTGCGCGTCAGCGTGTTGCGTCCCCAGCCCAACCACTGTGCCGCTTCCATCCGGTGGCCGCCGGTATGCGCAAGCGTGCGCAGGATCAGCGTCCGCTCGAATTCGCGCTCGAAGCGCTCGCCGAGCGCCCGCTCTCCTCGCGTGAGCGCCTGACCCAACTCACGATCGAGCGCCTGCTGCCAGCCGACCTCGTGCATCCCCGCCTCCTGTCCCGCGGCCGGCGCGGCACGCACTTCCGGCGGCAAGTCGGCGACATCGATCCGCTGGCCTGGCGCCATGACCGTGAGCCAATGGCAGATGTTCTCCAACTGGCGCACGTTGCCCGGGAAAGGAAAATCCATCAGCGCCTTCAACGCGGGGTCGGAGAGTTGCTTGGGCTCGACCGCAAGCTCGCGCGCGCTCTTCTGCAGGAAGTGGCGCGCGAGCGGTCCGATGTCCTCGCGCCGCTCGCGCAGCGGCGGCAGCCGCAGCCGCACGACATTGAGACGATGCAGCAGATCCTCGCGGAACAGTCCCCGCCGCACTCGCTCCTCGAGGTCCTGGTGGGTGGCCGCGATGACTCGGACGCTGGACTTCTGCGGCGCATGGCCGCCGACCCGGTAATACTCGCCGTCGGAAAGCACGCGCAACAGGCGCACCTGGAGGTCCGGCGGCATGTCGCCGATCTCGTCGAGGAACAGCGTCCCACCCTCCGCCTGCTCAAACCGGCCCCGACGTGCACTCTGTGCCCCGGTAAATGCACCACGCTCGTGGCCGAACAGCTCCGACTCCAGCAGGTCCTTCGGGATCGCCGCGGTATTGATCGCCACGAACGGTCCAGCGGCGCGCGGGCTGTGCCGGTGCAGTGCACGTGCGATCAGCTCCTTGCCGGTTCCTGACTCGCCGGTGATCAGCACCGTCGCACTCGACTGCGACAGCCGGCCGATCGCGCGAAACACCTCCTGCATCGCGACTGCCTGGCCGAGCATCTCCGGAGTGTCGCCCGCGGTGGCGGCGACGGTGGCGCTTTCCGCCGCGGCCTGAGTCTCCGTCATTGCCCGACGGATGAGCGCCAGCGCCTGGTCCACGTCGAAGGGCTTGGGCAGGTACTCGAACGCGCCCCCCTGGAACGCCGCGACCGCACTGTCGAGATCCGAGTACGCGGTCATGATGATCACTGGCAGGTGCGGATAACGCTCCTTCACTTTGTTGAGCAGGACGAGACCGGACTCCCCGGGCATCCGGATATCGGAGACGAGAACCGCGGGACGGCTGGTCGCGAGCGCTTGCAACACCTCGTAGGCCGAGGCAAACGACTGGTGCGCGATGCCTTCGCGCTCGAGCGCCTTCTCCAGCACCCAGCGGATCGAGCGATCGTCGTCGACGATCCAGACAGGCTTCATGGCGAGGCTCCGCACCGGTTCGCGCGGCCCGGCGCCGCTGCGTTCGTCATCATCGCGTGGCGCCAGCTCGACCGGAAGCGAGCGGCAACAGGATCGTGAACTCCGTGCGACCCGGGGCGCTGTCGCACTCGATGGTGCCGCCGTGCTGCGCCACGAACGCCTGCGCGAGCGTAAGCCCGAGCCCCGTACCGCCTTCGCGCCCAGACACCAACGGAAAGAAGATCCGGTCGCGAATCGCTTCCGGAATGCCGGGCCCGTTGTCCACGATCGCGACGGCGACGGCGAGCCGATGGCGCTTCTTGGCAAGCGTCACGTAGCGCGCGACGCGGGTAGTGAGGCGAATTCGCGGATCCGCCGTGGCCTTGACGAGCGCTTGCGCCGCGTTGCGCACGATGTTGAGCACCGCCTGCGTGAGCTGCTCGGGGTCGGCGTCGAACTCCGGCAGGCTGATATCGAAGTCGCTGACCACGGCCACCTGGGGAAACTCCGCCTGAACCACGCCCTTCACCCGCACCAGGACCTCGTGGATGTTCGTGCGCCGGTACGTGGGCAGCCGGTGCGGTGTCAGCAGCCGGTTCACCAGCGACTGGAGCCGGTCCGCCTCGCCGATCACGACCTGCGTGTATTCGATCAGCTGCGGTCGATCCAGCTCTCGCTCGAGCAGTTGCGCCGCGCCCCGGATTCCGCCGAGCGGATTCTTGATCTCGTGCGCGAGATTGCGCACGAGCTCGCGATTCGCCTGCTGCTGCTCGTTCAGACGCTCCTCGCGCGCGATCTTCAGCTGCTGATCGATGTGCCGGAACTCGAGCAGCAGCGTGGCATTGCCGCTGTCGACCGGCGAAACGGTGCAGGTGAGATGGAGCCTGGGCTTGCCGTTTACCCCCAGCTCGAGTTCCTGCTCGGTATAGGCGGCACCGCTTTCGACTGCCTTGCTTATGGCCGTCAATAGTCCTGCGGCATCGGAAAAGATCTGGTCCGGAGGCTGTCCGATCAGGTGCTTGCGCGACAGCGCAAAGAGGTTTTCGGCCGCCGGATTGACATAGATCACGCGACGTGCGGCATCGAGAAGCAGCACCGCCGTGGCCAGCAGTTCGAGACCCGGGTAGGCGGCTTGCGCATGCTCGCGGACGGGTCGCATCGAGACGTCTGGGTCCAAGATCGGGAGGGGTATCGTCGCGGATTCGCCGACGGCGAGACGCCGACATGACTGCATTAGCAATATCCGCGCCGACCGATACGCGCGGGAACGCGTTTCACTTGACCGTGGCGAGCTCCTTCTTCAGCGCCTCGACATTCTTCTCGTGGATGGCGACGGCTTGGCGCAGCCGTCCGATGCGCGCGCGGTATTTCTCGGCGTCTGCACGCTCATCCGCCAGCGGCGCCGGCGCGCCGTCCGCGTACTGCGTACGGGCATCGGCGAGCAGCTTTTCCTCCGCAGCGAGCTCGTCGTTCAACACTTTGCGGCGGACGTCGTCGCGGTTCTTCTGCGTATCCGGATCGACGCGCGGAAAGCCGGCCGGCGAGGGCGTCGAGCGCGCGGAGGCGCCGGAGGGGCGCTTGCCGGATCCCTCGTCCCCCGAAGTGCATGAGAGCCGGCGCCAGCCTTTTTCCGGTGGCAGGTTCGAGTAGTGGACATTGCCGTCGGCATCCACATACTTGCAGATGTCCGCCACCGCCTGGTGGGCAGTGGTCAAGGCCACGAGCAGCAGCACGCGACCGAGCGTTGAACGCAGCACTGCGCGGCGAGAAACCGCGACGGATCGTCGATGCCAACGGCGACAGATGGAGCGCACGGTATCGAGTGTAGGGGTAAACGCCAGCCCGAGCAAAAAGGGACGGGCCTTGCGGTCCGCCCCTCGCCGTACGCCTGGAAACCCGCAGCGAAATGCCCGCGTTTACAGCGAGTAGTACATGTCGTACTCGATGGGATGCGTGGTCATGCGGAAGCGTGTGACTTCCTCCATCTTGAGCGCGACGTAGGCGTCGAGCATGTCGTCGGTGAACACGCCGCCCTTGGTGAGGAACGCGCGATCGCGACTGAGGTTGTCCAGCGCTTCGTCGAGCGAAGCGCAGGGGTGTGGCACCTTTGCCGCTTCGTGCGGCTCGAGGTCGTAAAGGTTCTTGTCCATCGGGTCGCCCGGATGGATCTTGTTCTGCACGCCATCCAGGCCCGCCATCAGCATCGCGGTGAAGCCGAGATACGGGTTGCAGGTCGGGTCCGGGAAACGCACTTCGATCCGGCGGCCCTTCGGATTCGCGACATACGGGATGCGAATGGCCGCCGACCGATTGCGCGCGGAGTAGGCGAGGTTGATCGGCGCCTCGAAGCCCGGCACCAGGCGCTTGTACGAATTGGTGCCCGGATTGGTGATCGCGTTCAGCGCCTTCGCGTGCTTGATCACGCCGCCGATGTAATACAGCGCGAACTCCGACAACCCGGAGTAGCCGTCGCCGGCGAACAGGTTCTTGCCGTCCTTCCAGACCGACTGATGGCAATGCATGCCCGAGCCGTTGTCGCCGACGATCGGCTTCGGCATGAACGTCGCCGTCTTCCCGTAGGCGTGCGCGGTGTTGTGGACCGCGTATTTCAGCATCTGCAGCCAGTCGGCGCGCTGGACCAGCGGCGCGAACTTGGTGCCGATCTCGCACTGGCCCGCATTCGCGACTTCGTGGTGATGCACTTCCACCTCGACGCCCATCTGTTCGAGTGCGAGACAGATCGCCGAACGGATGTCCTGCAGTGAATCGACCGGCGGAACCGGAAAGTAGCCGCCCTTGACCGAAGGGCGATGGCCCATGTTGCCACCCTCGAATTTCTCGGCGGACGACCACGCGGCCTCGGACGAGAACACCTTGCAGTAGCTGCCCGACATGTCCACCGACCACTCGACCGCATCGAAGATGAAGAACTCGGGCTCGGGTCCGAAATACGCGGTGTCGCCAAAACCGGTCGACTTCAGGTAGGCTTCGGCCCGCTTCGCGAGCGAGCGCGGGTCGCGCTCGTAGCCTTTTCCGTCCGAGGGCTCCACTACGTCGCAGGTGATGTTGAGCGTCGTCTCGTCCGTGAATGGATCGATGTACGCGCTCATGGGGTCCGGCATCAGCAGCATGTCGGACGCCTGGATTCCTTTCCACCCGGCAATCGATGACCCATCGAAGGCATGGCCGCCCTCGAACTTTTCCATGCCGAACTGCTTCACGGGAACGGATACATGCTGCTCCTTGCCACGCGTGTCGGTGAAGCGAAGGTCCACGAACTTGACCTCCTTGTCCTTGAGCATCTTGAGCACGTCGTGGGCACTGGTCATGCGACTCTCCTGAACGAAGCGAAACGGGGGAATTTGGGTGCGTTGCAAAAAAGCGGAATGGTATCAGCGAGAACTATGCCATATTCGATGCCCGCGAAAAACGCGGAATCGCCGCGGATCTGTGAATATCGAGCCAACCCTGGGCTTCCATTTGCCCAACTTTGGTGCATCTGCTGCACTCGATGCATCTTATCGGTGCGTTGTCCGGGGTCCGTCGCGAATTTTGATGCTGCTATGCATCAAAGAGCATGGCAAACGGCCGAAATTGCGAACCCGAATGCTGGATCGATCGCTGGTATATTTATTTAAGTACATGATTCAAAATCGGATAACTTCAGGACGGCCGGAGTTGTCGCACGCACCATTGCGGTGCGCAACGATCGGGCGGCCTGACGACTCCGCTTAGTCATGGATAGAACATGTACAGCCGATAGCCGGCTTGGACGGTTGCACTCGCATCGATGAACAACTTGATGGCGACCTCGCCATTCGCCGCTATCCCTTTCGCAAGCTCGACCGTACCCGAGGCGTAATCGGACGGTGCAAGGGCCCGCCGGACCACGACCTGGTCCTGTGCGTCGGTAAGGGTCAACTCGAGGTGGGGATACGCGAGTGCCCAGCCGGCCCGGTTGCGTATCGTCGCCGTCAGCGTGAGCAATCCCTTGTACGCCGGATCCGCCTGGAGATCCGAGGCGTCGATCGCCAGGTATTGCATCGTCGCGTCGCTCAGTGGGCGTACGGCGCATCCGGCCGTCTCGCACAACCGCGCCAGCGCCGGCGCGGTCCCTGGCCAATGGGCGGCGATCACGGAGCTGAAATGAAACAGGGTCTGTGCGGCAAGCAGCAGGACAAGCAACGGAATCGCGGCGGCGTAGACCACCGCCAACGCGCGCGACGAAGGCTGCCGGCGGGTGCGCGCGAAACGCTCGCCGTAGGCGATGTTCGTAGCCGTCTCGTCGGGCGGCGAGATGCGCGGAATGATCGATGGTGCCGCGGGCACCGCCGCGACGGGTGCCTCGAGGGCATGGCCATTGCGCAGCGTCACAGTCGGTGAACCGAACGTCGCCTCGTCGTCGTGCTCGCCGACATCGGTCCGCGGTGCCGACGCTCGCGAAACGATCTGAGCGTTGGCGTCGAACACCGTCTTGCATTGCCCGCAACGAACCTGCCCCGCGCGCCGCGCAAGCTGCTCCGAGGTCACACGGAAGAGGGTCCGGCAGTCCGGACAGCGCGTGAACTGCCAGGGTTGCGCGGGCGATACTGCGGCCATGGCGTCGGCTCTCGCGGCAGGTTGTACCGATCATCCGGGATGCGGCGCGTTCGCCCGCACACCCACGAGCGCGACCCAGCCTTCCTCGGTCTCGCCGACGCCGATTCTAAACCACCGCCCGTATGCGCCGAGGACGTCTTCCGCCTGCGACGCGAGAATTCCCGACAGCAGGATGCGTCCGCCGACGCGCACGCGCCGGGCAAGCGCGGGCGCGAGCAGCGTCAGCGGGTTGGCGAGGATGTTGGCCACGACCACGTCGAACGTCTCCGGTCCCGAATGGAGCTCGTCCGGTGACGCGAAGTCGGCGCCAACGCCGTTGCGCGCGGCGTTGGTGCGAGCGGCGAGAACTGCCTGCGGATCGATGTCGACGCCGACAACCCTGCCGGCGCCCAGCAACGATGCGGCAATGGCCAGGATGCCGGAACCGCAGCCGTAGTCGAGAACCGATTCGTGTTGGCGCAGTTCGCGCACCAGCCAACGCAGGCAAAGTTGCGTCGTCGCGTGCGAGCCGGTACCGAATGCAAGCCCCGGATCGAGTACGAGGTTGACGGCGTTCGGGTCGACCGGTTCGTGCCATGAGGGCACGATCCACAATGCATCGCTGATTCCGATGGGAAGAAACTGGGCTTGACTCGCCCGGACCCAATCCGCGTCGGGAACGAAGAATGTTTCGTGGGGCATCGCGTCCGTCCCGGTCGCGCCGAGGGCGTCGTGGAACGCCTTCGAAACTTCGGCTGCCGCCGGAAAAAGCGCGGTGAGCCGGCTCACTTCCCATCGCCCGGAATCGGCGGCCCCCGGCTCGTCGAACAGCGGCGTTTCGTCGGACGTCCCCGAGCGCGGGTCGGCCAGGTCAACCGAGAGCGCACCGGCGTTGAGCAAGGCGTCGGCCAGCGCGTCGGCGGCGGCGCCGGCAACATCGAGGCGGAGCGCAACGAAGCTCACCACTGCCGATTGCCCGTCATGGCGCGGGAACGCCGAATCACGCGACCTGCTTGCGCTTCGCGAGCTTCTCTTCGAGATAGTGGATCGAGGTCCCCCCGCGCAGGAACTTCTCGTCGAGCAGCAGCTCCTGGTGCAGCGGAATGTTCGTCCGGATCCCCTCGACGATCATTTCGGACAGCGCGATGCGCATCCGCGCGATCGCCTGTTCGCGCGTGTCGCCATACGCGATCACCTTGCCGATCATCGAGTCGTAGAACGGGGGCACGAAATAGTTCTGGTAGACGTGCGAATCGACCCGGATCCCGGGACCGCCGGGCGCATGGTAGGACGTGATTCGGCCGGGAGAGGGCACGAACGTGTACGGATCCTCGGCGTTGATCCGGCACTCGATCGCATGACCGCGCCGTATCACATCGCGCTGCCGGAAGCGCAGCTTCTGCCCGGCCGCAACGCGGATCTGCTCCTGCACGATGTCGATGCCGGTGATGAGCTCGGTGACCGGATGCTCGACCTGCAGACGGGTGTTCATTTCGATGAAAAAGAACTGGTCGTCCTGGAACAGGAATTCGAAGGTTCCGGCGCCGCGGTAGCCGATCTTGCGGCACGCATCCGCACAGCGCTCACCGATGCGCGTCAGCGCGCGCACCGAAACCCCCGGGGCAGGCGCCTCCTCGATGATCTTCTGGTGCCGTCGCTGCATCGAACAGTCGCGCTCGAACAGGTAGACCGCGTTCTTGTGTTCGTCGGCCAGCACCTGGATCTCGATGTGCCGCGGATTGCCGAGGAACTTCTCCATGTACAGCACCGGATTGCCGAAGGCCGCCTGCGCTTCGGCACGCGTCAACGTCACGGCGGACATGAGGGCCGCCTCGGTGTGCACGACCCGCATCCCGCGCCCGCCGCCGCCGCCGGCCGCCTTGATGATGACCGGGTAGCCGATCGAACGCGCGATCTTCACGACCTCCTTCGCGTCATCCGGGATCGACCCCTCCGAACCGGGGACGCACGGCACGCCCGCCTTGATCATCGCGGTCTTCGCGCTGATCTTGTCGCCCATCAACCGGATCGTGTCCGCCCGCGGGCCGATGAACACGAACCCGAGCGCTCGACCTTCTCGGCGAAATCCGCGTTCTCGGACAGGAATCCGTATCCCGGATGAATGGCCTGCGCGTCGGTGACCTCGGCGGCAGCGATGATCGCAGGGACGTTGAGGTAGCTCGCCGAGGACGCCGCAGGCCCGATGCAAACCGATTCGTCGGCAAGTCGCACGTACTTCGCCTCGCGGTCGGCTTCCGAATGGACGACGACGGTCCTGATGCCGAGCTCCCGGCACGCGCGCTGGACGCGCAGTGCGATCTCGCCGCGATTGGCAATGAGGATCTTGCCGAACAGCTGGTTCGGATTCTTGGCCACGATCGGCGACGACGGCGGACGGAGCGGCGCCAAGTCAGACGATCACGACGAGCGGTTGCCCAAACTCCACCGGCTGGCCATTCTCCACCATGATCTGCTTGACGATGCCGGCCTTGTCGGCCTCGATCTCGTTCATCAGTTTCATCGCTTCGATGATGCAAAGCGTGTCGCCGACCTGTACCGGGTCACCGACCTCGACGAAGGGCTTCGCGCCGGGGGTAGCGGCGCGGTAGAACGTTCCGACCATCGGGCTCTTCACGAGGTGGCCCTCCGGCTCCAGGGGCGCCGTTTGCGCCACGACCGCCTGCGGCACCGCTATACCCCCCGCCGGTGGTGCGGCGGGAACAAGCGCCGCAACCGGTGCCGGCGCGACTGCTGCCGGGCTCGACGCAGCGAAGACTCGGGTGATGCGTACCCGCTCTTCACCTTCCTGGATTTCCAGTTCGGCCACGCCGGAGCTCTCGACGAGCTCGATCAGGGTCTTCAGTTTTCGCAGATCCATTGCTTCACCGGTTCCGCCGGGCAGGCACTGTTGGCAGGGGCGCCGCGTCGTCGGGACGCCGTACCGGGCTGGATTGCGCCGTTCGCGGCGGATGGCTACGTCGTGTTCGCGATCGATACGGCGAAAACGTTGCCGCCGCTACTGACGCCGCCATAACTCCGTCACCTCGCGATACTGACGGGAGTTTGCCGCAGTTCGTGCCAAATTGTCCAGCAATCGTGCAAGATCGCGTCGGCTGGCGCCTAACGCTCACCGTTGCCGAGGCGCCGCCCTGGCAATGCCCTATTCGCGCGTCGGCTACCGGGCGAGGTCACTCGATGCCGCTGCCAACGAGTCCAATTAGAAAAGTTAGCATTAATTACCAACGATAAGGAGAAATTCAAAGCAGTTCGGCGAGAATGTCTCTCAGCTTCGTATCCCGCAATGGACCGAGCTGCGTATGCACGATGCGACCCGACCGGTCCACGATGACGGTGAAGGGGAGAGCCCCCACTCGGTTGCCCAATGTCCTGGAAAGCTCGACGGCGCCGTAGCCTCCGATCAACGCGGGATAGTTCAAGCCTATCTCCTTGGCGTACTGCCGCACCTTGTCGGGTTCGTCGATGGCGATGCCGACAAATTGGAGTCCGCGGTCGCCAAGTTCCCGCTGCGCGGCCACGAACTCGGGCATCTCCTCGCGACAGGGGGTGCACCAGGTGGCCCAAAAGTTGACGACGAGAACCTTCCCTTTCCACTGGCCAAGGGCCTCTTCCTTTCCCGCCGGATCGGGAAGCGCGATTCCGAGTAGCGCGCTCGCGTCCTTTGCTCCCAGCGGTCCCGTCGACGGCTCCATCATGCCACGGCCAAAATAAAGGCCAGCAATCAATGCAAGCACGCCAACGGTGCCAACCCACACCCAATGCAGACGAGGAGGATTCAACTGTGTTAACACACTTGGCGACAGCGTGCCCTTACTTCACAGCGTTCGATGGGAAGACTCGGCGCGGCGGCGTCAGTTGAACCAGGACTTTCGGGTCGGGCTTGCGTTGACAGCGGCGCCGCCGCCGCGTCCGGCTGCGGGAAGCGTCAGCGTGACGTTCTGGATCTGTGGCGGATAGCAGACCCCGGCGTCGGCGCAACCCTGCGATTCGGCCTTGACGGTAACGCGCTCGCCCGGCGCCGCGTGGTCGAGCGCAAGCCGGACCACCACCTGGTTTCGATAGGTTTCGACGCGGCCGAAGAACTCATCGTCCTTGACCTGACCCGAGGGCAGCGTCGGTGCGGAGGCCAGCGCGGCCGGCTCGACGCTGAACCGCAGCTTGTCGCGGTAAAGGTAATAACCGCGCGCAATCGCGAAGCGCGCCTCGAGCGTCTTCTCGTCCAAGGCGCGCGCGCTGAACGCGAACGCGCGCTCGGGCGCGAGCAGGTCGGGCTGCGCGAGTCCGTTGGCCGGCCCGGTTGCCAGCAACACCGCGAGCAGCAAGGCGCGCCGACGCACGGGTCCGAGGTCAACCCCCGCCGGTTTCCGTGACAACCCAGTCGACATACGGGGCGAAGCCATTGATTACAGGGACCGCGAGGATTTCCGGAAGTTCGTAGGGGTGTCGGGTGCGGATGGCGGCCTCGACTTCCGCATACCGACCTATCCGTGTCTTGACCACGACCGGCACCTCGGACGCGGTTTCGATTTCCCCGCGCCAGTGGTAGAGTGACTCGACGGGTCGGCCGATGCTCACGCAGGCGGCGATCCGTGCCTCGACCAGCGCCCGGGCCAGGGCCTGGGCCGAGGCAAGGTCAGGCATCTGGGTCAATACGAGGATCGCCGCCCCGGCCAAGGAGTCTCCATGCGATTCGTTTTCCTGGCGATTGTACTGGGTTTCCCGCTCATCGACCTCTATACGACCGTGCGCTTCGCGCGCTGGACCGGTGTGCCGGTCTGGGCGTGGCTTTCGGTCTCGCTCGCCGCCGGATTCTTCCTGCTGTACAACGAGCGGCTCGCCTTCCGAGCCAATACGGTCGCGACGATGCATGGCCAGCAACCGCTGCTGCGCGGACTCCTGGACAGCGGCCGCAAGGTGCTCGCCGGGTTTCTGTTTCTGATTCCCGGCATCGTCAGCGATCTCTTGGCGTTGGTATTGCTCGCCCTGCCGATCAACGTCGGTCGCGATTTCGAGCCACGGACCGCGCCGGCCGGACGCTCGGACGGCCGCGCGATCGACGGCGAATTCCGCCGGGTCGATTAGCGGTCGACGCTCGGCGCCCGTGTGCCTCGTCCGGGGGGCCGCGGCGGTGCACATCTACTTCATCCGGTCGAGGACCGTCGGCTCGGCCTTGGCTGCGCGGCGGTACGCCCACACCATCATCACCGCGCCGATCACGATCATCGGCAGCGACAGCCACTGGCCCATCGTGAATCCCAAGGCAAGCAAACCGAGAAAGCCGTCGGGCTCGCGCGCGAACTCGGCGGCGAAGCGACAAGCCCCGTACCCGAGCAGGAACAGACCCGACACCGCGCCCATCGGACGCCGCCGCTGGGCGAACACCCAAAGCACGACAAACAGCGCCAGCCCTTCGAGCGCCAGCTGATAGAGCTGCGACGGATGGCGCGGCTCCGGTCCCGCCTGCGGGAACACCATTGCCCAAGGCACGCTCGCCACACGCCCCCACAACTCTCCGTTGATGAAGTTGCCGAGCCGGCCGGCGGCAAGGCCCAGCGGAACCAGCGGTGCGACGAAGTCGGTGACCTCGAGCCAGCGCCTTCCGCGGCGACGCGAGAACAGCCACAACGCGACGAGCACGCCGACGAGCCCGCCGTGAAAGCTCATCCCGCCTTGCCAGACCTCGAACACCTCCACCGGATGTGCCAGGTAGTAAAGCGGCTTGTAGAACAGCACGTACCCCAGCCGCCCACCGAGTATCACGCCGAACACCCCGTAGAACAGCATGTCGTCGACATCGCGCGGGTGCCACCCCGTCAGCAGATTCTCGCGCGCGCGCCGCTTCCCGAGGATGACGAACAGCACGAACGCGACCAGGTACATGAGCCCATACCACCGGACCGCAACGGGTCCGATTTGGAACGCGATCGGATCGAACTGGGGGTGAACAAGCATGCCGCGAGAATGTCGGCTTCGGCCTGCGCTAGAATTGATGCTCGGAATTGATCGATTATACGCACGCGGCATCGCACGTCCCGCCCGCGTAGCGCCCTGACGCCGAGGAGGCTCTCCCTATGTCGTACAACCGACGTTCCAGGCTGATCACCCAGGGAATCGCCCGCTCGCCGAACCGCGCGATGTTGCGCGCGGTCGGTTTCGGCGACGGCGATTTCGACAAGCCGCTCGTCGGCGTGGCGAACGGCCACAGCACGATGAACCCGTGCAATGCCGGGATCCAGCCACTGGTCGATCGCGCGATGGTTGCATTGAAGGACGCGGGCGCGATGCCGCAGGTCTTCGGTTTTCCGACCGTCACCGACGGCATCGGGATGGGCACCGAGGGGATGAAATACTCGCTCGTTTCACGCGAGGTCATCGCCGACTCGATCGAAGTGGCGGTCAACGGGCAATTGATGGACGGCGTCGTTTGTGTCGGCGGCTGCGACAAGAACATGCCTGGCAGCATGATGGCGATGGCGCGGATCAACGTGCCGGGCATCTTCGTGTACGCGGGCACGATCAAGCCCGGCCACTGGAAGGGACAGGCACTGACCATCGTTTCGCCGTTCGAGGCGGTCGGCGCGTACGCCGCCGGCAAGATGACGAAGGAGGACTACGACGGCATAGAGCGCAACGCTTGCCCGACGGTCGGCGCGTGTGGCGGGCAATACACGGCGAACACGATGTCCTCGTCGTTCGAGGCGCTGGGCATGAGCCTGCTCGGCAGCTCGCAGATGGCCTCACCCGATCCGGAGAAGGCCGATTCCACGGCGGACTCGGCGCGCGTGCTGGTGGAGGCGGTCAAGCGCGACCTGAAGCCGCGCGCCATCATCACGCGCGCGTCGATCGAGAACGCGATCTCGCTGGTCATGGCGACCGGCGGCTCGACGAACGCGGTGCTGCATTACCTCGCCATCGCCGCCGCCGCCGAGGTCGAGTGGACGATCGACGACTTCGAGCGAATACGCCGGCGCGTGCCGGTGCTGTGCGATCTCAAGCCCTCCGGGCGCTTTGTCGCAGTCGATTTTCATCGGGCAGGCGGCGTACCGCAGGTGCTGAAGATGCTGCTGGAGCGGGGCCTCGTTCACGGAGAGTGCCTGACGATCACCGGCCGAACGATGGCGGACGAGCTCGCCGCCGTGCCAACGACGCCGCGCTCCGACCAGGAGGTAATCCGTCCGTGGTCGAACCCGATGTACGCCGAAGGGCACCTTGCGATCCTGAAGGGAAATCTCGCGCCCGAGGGTTGCGTGGCGAAGATCACCGGCCTCAAGAACACGTCGATCACCGGGCCCGCCCGCGTGTTCGACTCGGAGCCGGCGGTGATGGACGCGATCATGGCGAAGAAGATCGCACCGGGCGACGTCATCGTGATCCGTTACGAAGGGCCGAAGGGTGGTCCCGGCATGCAGGAGATGCTCGCGCCGACCTCGGCGCTCGTCGGGCAGGGACTCGGCGAATCGGTCGGACTCATCACCGACGGCCGCTTCTCCGGCGGCACGTGGGGGATGGTCGTTGGCCACGTCGCGCCCGAGGCCTACGTCGGGGGCACGATCGCGCTGGTCGAGGAAGGCGATTCGATCACCATCGATGCGCATCGGCTGCTGCTCCAGCTCAACGTCGACGACGCCGAACTCGTGCGCCGGCGCGCGCGCTGGATACCACCAAAACCACGCTATACGCGGGGCGTGATGGCGAAATACATGCGCCTCGTGTCCACCGCCAGCAAGGGTGCGATCACCGATTCCCCCGGCGCCTGAGCGTCGGTGGCTGGCATTGACGATCTTCATCGCGCTCGCCGGTGCGATCGATGTTGCTGGAACATTGGCGTACGGCGCCTTGTTTACCCATCAGGATGCGTCGAGGACTCATGAGATCCTGTCCCCGCGCGGTGTACTTTCTGTTCGCCGCGATGTTCGGCGCTGCGCTCGCCGGCTGCGCCGGACTCGATTCGCCGGGCTCGGGGCCCCTCGTCGACGCTCCCGTGTATCGCGTCGGCGACCGCTGGATCTACCGGGGCGAGGACGGCTTTCGGGTCCGGACGCGGTGGGAGGAAACGCACGAAATCACCGCGCTCGGGCCGGATGGGATCACGGTCCGCGTCACCCGGAAGGATGCTGACATCGACTCGGTGCACACCGAAAAATGGGCGGCGCCCGGGTTGGTGCAGGTCGGTGCCGTCTATGCCGACGAGACGCGTCGATTCACGACACCTCTCAAGCGTTTCGACTTTCCGCTGGCGGTCGGCAAGACGTGGAACCAGTGGGTCGACCAGTTCAACGAGGCGACGCAAAGGCAGGGACGGATCAACTACTTCGTGCGGGTCGCCCGCAGCGGACCGGTGAGCACGCCCGCGGGAACGTTCGATGCGCTCGAACTGCACGTGATGATGCAACTCGACGACGAGGAGTTCTGGCGGTGGCCGACCCGCAGCAACAACATCATGTGGTACGCACCCGGGGTACGCAACATGGTCCGCGAGACGAAGAGCTCGCAATACATCGAAAGGGGGGAAATGAACTACCAGTTCCCGATCCGCACCCAGTTCGGAACGCTCGAGCTCATTTCCTTCACGCCGGGTGGGCCTTGAACGACGGTTCGGCGCTGCGGCCCGTCACAAGCCCAGTCGCTGCCAGATCGTCGTCGTCAGCGATGCCACGTTCAGCGTGTAGAAATGCAGCCCAGGCACGCCGCCGGTCAATAGCCCGTCGCACAACTCGGTGACGACGTCGAGGCCGAACGCGCGAATCGAGCCGACGTCGTCGCCGTAGCCCTCGAGCTTTTTGCGGATCCACCGCGGGATCTCGGCGCCGCAGGCGTCGGAGAAGCGCGCGAGCTTGGAGAAACTGCCAATCGGCATGATCCCGGGGACGATCGGCACCTTCACGCCCGGGGCTTGGCAGGCATCCACGAAATGCCAGTAGGCGTCGGGGTTGAAGAAGTACTGCGTGATCGCCGAATCCGCGCCTGCCTCGATCTTGCGCCTGAACGCAGCCAGGTCGTCCTGTGCGCTTGCTGCCTGCGGGTGATACTCGGGGTAGGCGGCGACGTCGATGTGGAACCAGTCACCGGTCACTTGCCGGATGAACGCGACGAGCTCGCTCGCGTAGCGAAAATCTCCGGCCTCCCCCGCGCCCGACGGCAGGTCGCCACGCAGGGCAACCACATGCCGGATGCCATGGCTGCGGTACTGTGCAAGCACCTCGCGCACGGATTCCCGCGTGCCGCCGATGCAGGAGATATGCGGGACCGCTTCCATGCCCTCGGCGCGAAACTCGAGCGCGGTCGCGAGCGTTCCCTCCCGCGTTGATCCGCCGGCACCGAAGGTAACCGAGCAGAATGCGGGCTTGAGCTGCGCGAGCTGGCGACGCGACGCACGGAGCTTTTCGATACCTCCCGGCGTCCGCGGCGGGAAGAACTCCAGACTGAAGATGCCAGGGGTGTCGGCCATGTTCGCGCAACCCGTCTCGCAGCGTCAGCCCTTCTCCCGTGGCAGCAACGCCGACAACAGCCATGAGATCAGGCTGTAGACGATCGCCCCGAAGAACCCCGGCCAGAAGCCGCCGACGTGAAAGCCGTCCACGAACGAGCCGACCCACCAGAACAGGAGACCGTTCAGCACGAAGATGAACAGGCCGAGCGTCAGGATCGTGGCCGGCAGCGTGAGCAGGATCAGTAGCGGCCGGACGAGCGTGTTGACGAGTCCCAGCGCAAGAGCCGCGATTAGTGCCGCGGTAAGCGAGTCGACCTTCACCCACGGGAAGACGTAGGGCAACGCCAGCAGGGCCAGCGCATTGACGACCCAGATCACCAGCAGTCGAATCATGGTGCTCCCTTCGACGATCGGCCGCATCAGCGCGGCGCACCCTCGCAATACGGCTTGAGCGCCGCATATAGCGTCGCATGCACCGGTGCGGCGATCCCCGCCTCCCGCGCCATCCGCACGACCGCCCCGGAGAGCCACGGCGCCTCCAGGCGGTTGCCTGCGGCTAGATCGTTCGACATTGACGACCTCATCTCCGGGGGCAATCCGTCCGCGAACTTCATCTGCTGCAGGCTGAAGTCGTCCGCCAGCGCGACGCCCTTCGTGCGGCCGAGAACGCACACTTCCGTGATCGCCTCCTCGAGGACTGCGCGAAGGTCCGGATCGGCGCGGATCACCCCGATCGGCTGTCGCGCCACGCTCGTCAATCCGGAGAACGCCGCGAGGAAGACGAATTTCTCCCAAAGCGCCCTCCGAATGTCCGACGAAAGCTCCGCCTCGATGCCGGCTTCCCGGCAGGCGCTGTGCAGCTTTTCCGCCGCAGGCTGCTGCGCCGGCAGCACCGGCCCGAAGCGCAAGCGCGCCATCGTTCCGGTGTGCGCGATCGTGCCGGGCTCGGCAATCGTCGCGGCAATGTACGCGACGCCCCCCATCACGCGCTCCGCCCCGACCACCGCACCGATCCGCTCGATGCTCTCGACCCCGTTCTGGAACGGAACGATCACGCCGCCTTGCGCGAGGAGCGGCCGTACCGCCTCCGCGGCACTCTCCGTGTCCCAGAGCTTGACCGCGAAGATGACGATGTCGGCCGGCGGCAGCGCCGCGGGGTCGTCCGTCACCGTCGGACGTGGCAGATGCACGTCGCCGTTCGCACTCTTCACCGTGAGGCCGCGCTCGCGCATGGCGGTGAGATGCCGGCCGCGCGCGATGAAACCGACCTCCTGTCCCGCCCGTGCCAGCCTGGCGCCGAAGTATCCGCCGACGCCGCCCGTGCCCATAATCGCGATCCGCATTTCGCCTCCGCATTCCGGTCTGGCATTCGATGTCGAGCGTGCGGCGAGCCGCGCGGGACGCCGGACGTCCCGCGTACGTCGCGCAACGCCACCCGCATGAAGCCCGGTCCGCTAGTAACGATACGTCTCCGCCTTGTACGGACCTTCGGGGGCTACACCGATGTAGCGAGCCTGGCGTTCGGTAAGCGGCGTCAGCGCGGCCCCCAGTTTCGTCAACTGCAGCCGCGCGACCTTTTCGTCGAGGTGCTTCGGGAGCACATAGACGCCGACCGGGTACTTTCCCGCGCCGCTCCTCGCGTCGGCCCACAGCTCGATCTGGGCCATCACCTGGTTCGCGAACGACGAGCTCATCACATAGGAGGGATGCCCGGTCCCGCAGCCGAGATTCACCAGGCGGCCCTCGGCCAGCAGGATGATCCGCCTGCCGTCGGGGAAGATCACGTGGTCGACCTGCGGCTTGATGTTCTCCCACCTGTACTGCCGCAGCGATGCGACGTCGATCTCGTTGTCGAAGTGCCCGATGTTGCACACGATAGCGTTGTTCTTCATCCGCCGCATGTGCTCGTGCGTGATGACGTCGATGTTGCCGGTCGCGGTGACGAAAAGGTCGGCCTTGTCGCACGCGTAATCCATCGTGACCACGCGGTAGCCTTCCATCGCCGCCTGCAGCGCACAGATCGGGTCGATCTCGGTGATCCAGACCTGGGCCGAGAGGGCGCGCAGCGCTTGGGCCGAGCCCTTGCCCACGTCGCCGTAGCCGCAGACCAGCGCCACCTTGCCGGCGATCATCACGTCGGTCGCGCGCTTGATGCCGTCGACGAGCGATTCGCGGCAGCCGTAAAGATTGTCGAATTTTGACTTGGTCACCGAATCGTTCACGTTGATCGCGGGGAACGCGAGGCGACCTTCCTGGTGCATCTGGTAGAGCCGCTTGACGCCGGTCGTCGTTTCCTCGGTGACCCCCCGGATCGCCGTCTTGATCCGCGAATAGAATTTCGGGTTCCGGGCGAGCCGCGCACGGATTGCGGCAAACAAAGCGGTTTCCTCCTCGCTGCCGGGGTGCGCGATGCAGGAGGCGTCGACCTCGGCTTGCGCGCCCAGATGAACGAGCAGCGTCGCGTCGCCGCCATCGTCCAGAATCATGTTCGGTCCGCCCTCGGGCCACTCGAGGATCCGGTGCGTAAAGTCCCAGTACTCGGCGAGCGACTCGCCCTTGTACGCGAACACCGGGATGCCGCGCGCGGCAATCGCGGCCGCCGCGTGGTCCTGGGTGGAGTAGATGTTGCACGACGCCCAGCGCACATCGGCCCCGAGCGAGCGCAGGGTCTCGATCAGCACGGCGGTCTGGATCGTCATGTGCAGGCTGCCGGCGATGCGCGCGCCGGCGAGCGGCTGCCGCGGGGCGAATTCCTCGCGAATCGCCATCAGGCCGGGCATTTCCGTTTCCGCAATCGCGATCTCCTTGCGGCCCCATTCGGCCAGCGCAAGGTCCGCGACCCTGAAATCGGCAAACTTCTTGAGTTCGGTTGCAGCGTTCATCGGTCACTCCATCGTTGGTGACCGCGCGGCGGGGGAGGCGGGATCGCGCTCGTCAGCCCGTGCGCGGGCACGGTTCAACGAGCGCGGTTGCGAACGGAAAAACTCCGAGCCTGGCAGGGTCCGACGCGAACACGAGTGCGGCCCTGTTGCAACGCTCCTCGGAGGCAGGCGGTCATTGTAGCCGATGGCGCGGAGATCAGAGCAACGGGCGCTGGATGCCGATCGCGCCTGCCTCCTGCGCCAGCAAAGCCGCGACCAGCGCCGACTCGCGCTTGTAGAAGCCCTCGGTGTGGAACGTCTCCTCGAGCTTGAAGTGCTCGTAATCCAGGTGATGGCATACCTCGTGAACCAGCGTGCGCAGGAATGTCTTGAACGCGACGACCTCTTTCCTTGCCGCAGTGCGCATCCACACGGTGATTCGCGCGGGCGTGGCGCCGTCTTCAGGCTCATAGAGGCCGTGCAGTTCGCCGTAGTCATCCGCGGGGCGCTTGGCCAGCACCCGTACGCGGATCCGCGGAACGCGATAGCCGGCGACGAGCGCATCGACGAGAGCCTGCGCACTCGCGTGAACCGAGGCACGATCGTCGTTTGCCAGACCGGCGTGCAGGCGCTCGACGCAGGCGCCGGCCTCGACCCCCGCAGGAAGGGCGAGCCGGTCGATCGCGTCGCTGCGACGATAGATCCGCTGGCGCGCCGGCGAAAGCCTGGCGTAATACGCGAAGGGCATGGCCGATGTCCGGGAGGCCGGTAACCTGCAATCGCTGCGCGCCGCGCACGTCGAACCACCTAAAGCCAAGGGGCCGCGAACGCGGCCCCGGTGCATCGGTACGACGCGGTAGCGCCGCGAGCGAAAGCGTTACGCCTTCTTGATTTTCTCGAGCATCTTGAAAATGCCCTTCGACGAGCCTACGAACAGGCGCTTGTAGGCCTTGCCAAGGCAACGGCGCTCGAGGGTATTGCGGCGGGTGCGGGAACGTTCGGCCATTAAAGGCTCCCTTCGGACGGGTTACGGATGGACAGAGTCCGCGCGGCTACGTAGCGCGCGGGAAGAACGACATTCTACCTGAACATCGGGGTCGGGACCGGTCTTGGCGTGGCGCTACCGCTGTCCGGTGCGGATGTACGCCGAATATGTGCGCCGTTTCCTTGGTGAACGCCCGCCAATACTGCGGCGCCCCGCGGACAGAGCCACCCAGTTCCGCGGCAGCCCGCCATGGCCAGCGCGGCTCACGCAGGAAACCTCGCGCCAACGCGACCAGGTCGACGATGCGATTGCGCAACGCGAAGGCGCGAAGCGAAATCGGGTCGAAACAGGGGCATGGGAGCGTTGCGCCGGTCAAAGCCCGGCAGCAGCCTTCAACGCCTCGACCTTGTCGGTCGCCTCCCAGGTGAATTCCGGCTCGTCGCGGCCGAAGTGCCCGTACGCGGCGGTCTTCGAATAGATCGGCCGCAGCAAATCCAGCATCTGGATGATGCCTTTCGGCCGCAGGTCGAAATGCGCGCCGATGAGCTCGGCGATCCGCTCGTCGGCGATCCGGCCCGTACCCTCGGTGTAGACGGTGACGTTGATGGGATGGGCGACGCCGATCGCGTAGGACAGTTGCACCTGGCATTGCGTCGCGATCCCGGCGGCGACGATGTTCTTGGCGACATAGCGCGCCGCGTACGCTGCCGAACGGTCTACCTTCGACGGGTCCTTGCCCGAAAACGCGCCGCCGCCGTGCGGTGCCGCGCCGCCGTAGGTATCGACAATGATCTTTCGACCGGTGAGCCCGGAATCGCCGTGCGGGCCGCCGATTTCGAAGCGGCCGGTGGGATTGACGAGGAATTTCGTGCCCGCGAGCATGTTCGGCGGCAGCACCGGCTTGATGATCTCGTCGATCACCGCCTCCGCCAGGGCACTCCTGCCTGTCGTTCATGCTCGGGTCATGCTGCGTCGACAGCACGACAGTGTCGATGGCGACCGGCATGCCGTCGGCGTACCGAACGGTGACTTGCGACTTGGCATCCGGGCGCAGCCACGGAAGTCGGCCGTCCTTGCGAACTTCGCTCTGCCGCTGGACGAGGCGATGCGCGTAGTAGATGGGAAACGGCATCAGCGCCGGCGTTTCGTTGCAGGCGTAGCCGAACATCATGCCCTGGTCGCCCGCGCCCTGATTCAGGTACTCGTCGGACGCGTGATCGACGCCGCGGGCGATGTCGGGCGACTGGCGTCCGTAACAAACCAGGACCGCGCAACCATCGGCATCGAAGCGCAACTCCGGGTCGTTGTAGCCGATCCTGCGGATCGTGTCGCGCGCGATGCGGGCGTAATCGTGCTTGTTCGCCGTGGTGATCTCGCCGGTCATCACGACGAGGCCCGTGGACACCAGGGTTTCCGCGGCCACGCGCCCGGTCGGGTCTTGCTCTAGAATCGCGTCGAGCACCGCATCGGATATCTGATCCGCGACCTTGTCCGGATGGCCCTCCGACACCGATTCCGACGTGAACAGGAAATCGCTCATTGACACTCCTTGCCGCCTCGGCGACGCGTTCGAAACGCGCCGCGCAAAAGCTTGAATTCTAGCAGATTTTTCTCTCGATTCCGCTCCTCGCGAAACCCTTGCCACGAGAGGGTCGAGATGCTCCAGGCAAGGCTCCCGCACGCGACACGTGCGCGACCATGAGTGCGTTCATCGAAGCGCCGACACCCGCTGCGCTCGCCCGCGCCGTCGATCGCCTGCGCGCGGGAGAGCTCGTCGCGTTCCCCACGGAAACGGTGTACGGACTGGGGGCCGATGCGTCGAATCAAGCCGCGGTGCGCAGGATCTTTGCGGCCAAGGGTCGGCCCGCGGATCATCCGGTCATCGTGCATCTCGCGGATGCCGCGCAGGTTGCTCAGTGGGCGCGTCGCATCCCGGACGCCGCGAGACGGCTCGCGGCGGCGTTCTGGCCCGGCCCGCTCACGCTGATCCTGCCGCGTGCGCCGCACGTACCCGACGTCGTCACCGGCGGCCAGGATAGCGTCGGTTTGCGCGTGCCCTCCCATCCGGTTGCGCAGAACCTGCTCGCGGCGTTCGGCGGCGGCATCGCGGCACCGTCGGCGAATCGCTACGGGCGCATCTCGCCGACGACCGCACGGCATGTCGCCGACGATCTCGGAGAGGCGGTCGCGCTGATCCTCGATGGCGGCGCGTGCGATGTCGGCATCGAGTCGACGATCATCGCGTTCGACGGACAACGATCCGATGCTGCTGCGCCCGGGGGGAATCGGAAGCGCGGACCTCGCGCGCGTGCTGGGCCGAGCGCCGCGCGCGCCGGATGCCGCAGTGCCACGCGCGTCGGGAACGCTGCCCTCGCACTACGCTCCCCGGACGACAGCGACGCTGGTTGCGGCGGGCGCGCTACGATCCGCGATCGAGCAACGCGGCGAGCGCGACGAGGATGTCGCGGTGCTGGCGCGCACCGTCGCGCGCCCGGCCGATTTCCCCGGCATGTGGGTCCACGCGCCGGTCGAAGCCACCGCCTACGCACACGACCTGTACGCGAACCTCCGTGCACTCGACGCCGCGAACGTCGATGCCATACTCATCGAAGCGGTGCCCGACAACGAAACATGGCTCGCCGTGCGTGACCGACTCTCGCGCGCGACGCACGGTGAAGACGACGATCGGGACTGACTCGGGTCACGGTCCCCCTCGGCGGCAGAGGGGCCCGATGCCGTCAGCTCGCCAGCGAGCAAGCGTCAAGTGACTTTCGATCAGCGCGCCGATGCGGCACGCGCCTCACGTGCGGCGAGCGCGAGCAACCGTTCGCGGCCCGCGTCGGGGAGGATCTCGTCGATCCCGCCCCAGTGGGCGAATTGGCGCACAGGCTGGCCGAGCAGCGGGTTGTTCTCGAGCAAGGCGGCTATTTCCCGCTCCGGCAGCCGGGTGACGCGGGCGATCGCCGACGGGTCCATCGCGACGACGCGCGCGGTTTCGAGCGCATAGACTTCCTGCGCCTGCAGCGCATTGGCGAAGAACGCCGCGCTGTGGCCGATGCCGGTCAGCAGCCCGCGCACCCGCACGCCTCGCGCCCTGAGCAGGGCAATCACCGCGGCATGCTGCGCGAGGTATTGCGAGACGCAGAGCGACTCGGCCGCCCGCGACGTCTCGTGGCCATACGAATCGCCGACGAGAAAGAGCGTGCGCGGCCCTTCGCCGGGGTCTCCGGCCAGCTGCGCGAGCAGTGCCGCATCGAGCCCGTGCGCCTCCCGCGGCCCGAAGGTTCCCACCCCAAACGGCCGTGAGAGCCAGACGGGCCGGTCCGCCATACGCCATAGCCAGCCGATGCGATCCACCGCCTGCGCGTCGGCGTACAACGATGCGAGCTTCCGCGGCAGCGGCACGATCGGCGCCGTTGCAGCGTGCACGGCCCGCGCGTCCGGCTCCGCAACGCCGGACACGGTCGCCGCGACGAGGCGGCGAGCGAGCCGGTCCTGCGTGGAGAGCACCCAGTCCGCAAACGGAAGGCTCTCCGCCACCGCGGATGCGATCCACGAGCGCAGGATCTCGTGGTCGTCGGCGACGAGCTCGAACTGGCCGGCGTGCATCCGTGCTTCGGCACCGAAAAGCAGCGCGACCATGCCCGCGTCCGCTGCGTCGAGCTCGCTCTTGCCGTGCATCATTTCGACGACCGCGGGCCCGGACAGGCCGAGCCGGGTGCCCGGCAGAAGCGCCGTGCGCTCCGCGGCCGAAACGAGCACCGACATCGCGCCGAAAGTATCCGCCACACCGAGCGCGAAGACAGGAACACCGCTTTGGCGCAGATCGAGCAGCGCCGCCAGGGCACGGGCCAACACCAACTCGGCCGGATTCGCCTCGTGCAGGCGCACTCCCGCGGATGCTGCCAGGATCACCACGGCCGCGGGCCGTTCGACCTGCGCCCGCGCGAACAGTCGGCGCAGGATTTCGCCATGGTTCGCGCCGGCGCTGCCCCGCAGGAAACGCTCGTCCTGCGCCGCGAGCAGCACGGGCGCGCCGTGGATCGTGGCCCGCGCGACCACGATCCCGTCGTCGGCCTGCGCCGCGATGCCCCAGCGCGCGAGGTGCGGGGAAGGTCGTGGCGCCTCGAACGACGCGTCGATGCTGCGCACCGTGCCCGGATCGGCGAGGGCGGCGATCCGCTCGCGCGGGGCGATGGCTTCCAGGGTGATGGCCGGGCCCGGTCTGGGCGAGTACGCGCACATGGCTATCTCCCTGGTATCGATTCGGCAACGCGGTCGCCAGCGCCCCCGTCCGACCGGGAACCCGATCGGCATCCCCGAGAAGCCGCACGGACATCGTCCCGCCAAGGACGTGCCGGATCCGAAACGCGTTCATTCGACGGACTCCACCACCGCCGGCCGCATGCGCCGATCGTGGCGTCGCCCGCTGGCCGAGCGGCGATGTCATGAATCTCCCCGTGCATGCTTGTTATGCGGAAACTATAGCACCGGCGTCACGCGGCCGTGTAATTGCGGCTCTGGCGCCGTACCCTGGGCGCGGGCTCGCGACTCCGCCGGCGCTCACCCGCACCGCGCAGTACTTGAACTCGGGGATCTTGCCAAACGGGTCGAGTGCCGGATTGGTCAGCAGGTTCGCCGCCGCCTCGTAGAAGCAGAACGGGATGAACACCGCGCCGCGCGGCGTGCCTTCGTCGGCGCGCGCATGGAGCGAGATCTTCCCGCGCCGTGACTCGACCGTGGTCATTCCGCCCGGCGCAACACCGAGCCTCGCAAGGTCCTGCGGATGCATCGAGAGGACCGGCGCGGGCTCGATCGCATCGAGCACTTGCGCGCGCCGTGTCATGCTCCCCGTGTGCCAATGCTCGAGCTGGCGCCCGGTGATCAGCACGAACGGGTAGGCATCGTCCGGCTGTTCCGCCGCGGGAATCACCTGCGCAGGAACGAATCGGCCCTTGCCGTTCGCGGTCGGAAACGATTGCGTGAACACGACCCGCGTTCCGGGGTCGCCCTCCTTCTCGCACGGGTAGGTCACCGCATGCTCTTTCTCGAGGCGCTCCCAGGTGATTCCGGCGATCGAGGGCATCGCGGTGCGCATTTCGGCGAACACGTCCCGCGCCGTCGCGTACTGCCAATCGAGGCCAAGGCGCTTCGCCATCGCGACGATGATCTCGAGGTCCGAGCGCGCCTCGCCCGGCGGCGCGAGTGCCTGCCGCCCGAGCTGCACCAGGCGGTCGGTGTTGGTGAACGTGCCGGTCTTTTCGGGGAACGCGGACGCCGGCAAGACCACGTCGGCGAGATACGCGGTCTCGGTGAGGAAGATGTCCTGCACCACCAGCATTTCGAGCCGTGCCAGCGCGGCGCGCGCGTGACTGACGTCGGGATCCGACATCGCGGGGTTTTCCCCCATCACGTACATGCCGCGGATCTGCCCCGTGTGAACGGCGTCCATGATCTCGACGACGGTAAGCCCAGCCTTCGCGTCGAGCGACATTCCCCACAGCGATTCGAAGCGACGCTGCGCGTCCGCGTGGTCCACGCGCCGGTAGTCCGGATACATCATCGGGATCAAGCCCGCGTCGCTCGCCCCCTGCACGTTGTTTTGCCCGCGCAACGGATGCAATCCCGTGCCGGGTCGCCCCACCTGCCCCGTCGCCAGTGCGAGTGCGATCAGGCAGCGGGCATTGTCGGTGCCGTGAACATGCTGCGAGATCCCCATCCCCCAAAGGATCATCGAAGCGCTTGACTGCGCATACAGCCGGGCAACCTCGCGGATCGTCGCCGCCGGAATCCCGCAGACCGCCGCCATCGCCTCCGGGCTGTGGCCGGCGACATTCCGCGCAAGCTCGTCGTAACCGCTGGTGCGATCCGTGACGAAGCTGGTGGCGACGAGTCCCTCCGCGACGATCGTGTGCAGCATCGCGTTCAACAGCGCGACGTCGGCGTCCGGCTTCAATGGCAGGAAATGCGTCGCGTGCCGCGCGAGCTCGGAGCGGCGGGGCTCGATCAATATCAGCTTGGTGCCTCGCTTCACGGCGTTCTTGATCCACGTCGCGGCCACCGGATGGTTGACAACCGGGTTGGCGCCGATGAGGAGCACCACCTCGGCTTGCAACACGTCCATCACCGGATTCGAGACCGCGCCCGATCCGATCCCCTCGAGCAACGCGGCTACGCTGGACGCGTGACAAAGGCGCGTGCAGTGATCGACATTGTTCGTCCCGAAGCCTGTGCGCACGAGCTTCTGGAAAAGGTACGCCTCTTCGTTCGAGCCCTTGGCCGAGCCGAATCCGGCGAGTGCCTGCCCGCCGTGTGCATCGCGGATCTTGCGCAGTACCCCGCCCGCGAGATCCAGCGCCTCGTCCCAGCTCGCCTCGCGGAATGCGGACGACGGATCGGCCGGATCGACAACCCAGTCTGCGGCTTTCGGCACGCCACGCTTCCGGATCAGCGGCTTCGTCAGCCGCTGCGGATGGCGCACATAATCGAAGCCGAAGCGCCCCTTCACGCACAGGCGGCCATGGTTCGCGGGCCCGTCGCGGCCCTCGACGCGCACGATTGCGTCGTCCTTCACGTGGTAGGTAATCTGGCAACCGACGCCGCAGTACGGGCACACCGACGGCACCTCGCGGTCGATCGCGACCCGATAAGCCTCGTGCGCGGGCGCGAGCGCCCCGGTGGGACAGGCCTGGACGCATTCGCCGCACGCGACGCACGACGAGGCGCCCATCGGATCGCCGAGGTCGAACACGATCGCCGAGTGGCCGCCACGGAACGCGTAGCCGATTACGTCGTTGACCTGTTCCTCGCGGCACGCACGCACGCAGCGCGTGCATTGAATGCAGGCGTCGAGATTGACCGCCATCGCCGGATGCGACAGGTCCGGTTCCGGCTGTGCGCGAGCAGGAAAGCGCGGAGCATCGATCGCCAGCCGGCGCCGCCAGTATTCGAGCTCCGAGTCGGGTTTGTACACACGCCCCGGCATGTCCGCTGCGAGCAGCTCGATGACCATCTTCTGCGCGTGCAACGCACGCTCGCTTGCACTCGACACCTCCATCCCTGGTGCCGGCGCGCGGCAGCATGATGGTGCGAGCAACCGTTCCCCGTTGATCTCCACGACGCAGGCGCGGCAGTTGCCGTCCGCACGCATCCCGGGGGAGTAGCACAAATGCGGAATCTCGATGCCGTGCCGCTGCGCCGCCGCGATGATCGTCTCGCCCGGGGCCGCGGTCAGATCCCGGCCATCGAGTCGGAAGGCGATCACGTGAGCTCGTGCGAGAAGTAGCGCACCACGGAGACGATCGGATTCGGCGCGGCCTGCCCCAGCCCGCAGATCGACGCGTCGGCCATCGCCCGCGCAAGCTCGTCGAGCAGCGGCAGGTCCCATCGCGGCGCCTCGAGCAGGCGCACGGCCTTCTCGGTGCCCACACGGCACGGCGTGCATTGCCCGCAGGATTCGTCGGCGAAGAAACGCAGCAGGTTAAGCGCTGCATCGCGCGCATGGTCGTGCTGCGAGAGAACGATGAGCGCCGCGGATCCGATGAAGCTCCCGTAGGGCTGGAGAGTGTCGAAGTCCAGCGGCACGTCGGCGAGCGATGCGGGCAGGATGCCGCCCGAGGCGCCTCCCGGCAGGTACGCGTACAACTCGTGCCCCGGTAACATGCCACCGCAGTATTCGTCGATCAGCTCGCGCGCGGTGATGCCCGCCGGTGCAAGATGAACGCCGGGCTTGGCGACGCGCCCCGACACCGAAAAGGAACGCAGGCCCTTGCGTCCGTGGCGGCCCTGCCCGGAAAACCACGCGGCGCCCCGCTCAAGGATGTCGCGCACCCAGTGCAGCGTCTCCATGTTCTGCTCGAGCGTGGGCCGCCCAAAGAGTCCCACCTGCGCGACGTAGGGAGGGCGCAAACGCGGCACGCCACGCTTGCCCTCGATCGACTCGATCATCGCCGACTCCTCGCCGCAGATGTACGCACCCGCGCCTCGGCGCAGATGGATGCGCGGCAGCGGACACGGCGGATCGCGTTCGAGCGCAGCAAGCTCTGCCCTCAGAATGGCCCGGCAAGCCGCGTATTCATCGCGAAGGTACAGGTAGATCTCGTCGATGCCGACGGCCCACGCGGCGATCAGCGCGCCTTCGACGAAGCGGTGCGGATCGCGCTCGAGGTAGTGGCGATCCTTGAACGTGCCCGGCTCGCCCTCGTCGATGTTCACCGTAAGCAGCCGCGGCGCGGGCTCGGCACGCACGATGCGCCACTTGCGTCCCGCCGGAAATCCGGCGCCACCCAGACCGCGAAGCCCGGAATCTTCCAGTGCCGTGAGGACGTCGTCGACGTTGCGCTCGCCACGCGTGCACGACACAAGCGTGCGGTAGCCGCCACCGGCACGATAGTCGGTGTAGCCCACGTACGGCAGGACCTCGGGCGTGACGTGACGCGCATGAATCGCGCTGGCGAGTGCATCGGGCGTCGCGCGATCGACCGGGTAGCGTCCGACCACAGCGGCGGGCGCGTGTTCGCAGCGCCCGATGCACGGCGCGCCGACGACCCGCACGTCCGCCCCGGAGCGGCGGGCGATCTCGGCCCGCAAGGTGTCCGCGCCGGCCAGCGCGCAGGACAGGGTCTCGCACACGCGCACGGTGATCTCCGGCGGCGGCGCTTCACCTTCCTTCACCACGTCGAAATGGTGATAGAAGGTCGCGACCTCGTAGACCTCGGCCGGCGCGAGCTTCAGCTCATCGGCCAACGCAACGAGGTGGGCAGCGGAAAGGAATCCGTGGCGATCCTGGATCAGGTGCAGGAATTCGATCAGCAGGTCCCGGCGGCGCTCCGCATCGCCGAGCAACGCGCGCACCTCGTCCAAAGCGCGCGGATCCACCTGCCGGCCCCTGAGCTGGCCGCGCACCGCGCCTTTCGTGCTGAGGCGCGAGACGTCAACGAAGACCTTCGGCGTCATACGGTTCCGCGTTCCCCGCCTTCGTGACTACCGCACCGCCGGATGCTGCCGTCACGGTCATGGCGGCGCTGCCGCGATGCTAGCACCGGCCCGGCCAACGGTGTGCTGTAATGTCGGCCGTCGTGCGCGACGGACCGTACCAATACGCCCAGCCATGAACGCCAACCTCTACGCGCTCCTCCACGACCACTTTGCGGACCGCATGGCCGAGCCATGCCTGCTGATACCGGACGGACCGGTGATCCATTATGACGAGCTCGACGCAACTTCCGCGCGCATCGCGCACGCGCTTTGCGCCGAGGGCTGCGTTCCCGGAGACCGGGTCGCGGCGCAAGTCGACAAGTGTTGGGAGGCGCTGGCGCTCTACCTCGGCTGCCTGCGTGCCGGCCTCGTGTTTCTGCCGCTCAACACCGGCTACCAGAAAGGCGAGCTCGCCTTCTTCTTCGCCGACGCGGAGCCGCGCGTCATCGTCTGCCGTCCTGGCGCCGCCGACATGGTCGCCGCACTTCGGCCCGCGTCCCGGGTGATGACGCTCGCCGCCGGCGAGGGAACTCTGCTCGACCGTGCCGCCGACGAGCGGGAGACATTCGAAACGGTTCGCTCCTCGCCGGACGACCTAGCGGCGATCCTCTACACCTCGGGCACGACGGGTCGCCCCAAGGGAGCGATGCTGACGCACCGCAACCTCGGGAGCAACGCGCTGGCGCTGGTCGACTGCTGGGGATTCACCCGCGGCGATGTGCTGCTGCACGCGCTGCCGATCTATCATGTCCACGGCCTGTTCGTCGCCTGCCACTGCGCGCTGCTTTCGGGCAGCCACATGCTCTGGCTCGCGAAGTTCGACCCGATGGCGGTTCGCCAGCTGCTGCCGCGCACCACGGTGATGATGGGTGTGCCGACGTTCTATACGCGGCTGCTCGGGGAAGCATCGTTCGGTGCAGCCGATTGCGCCTCTATGCGACTGTTCATTTCCGGCTCGGCGCCCCTCCTTGCGGAGACGTTCGAGCAGTTCCGGCAGCGCACCGGGTTCACGATCCTCGAGCGCTACGGGATGTCCGAGACCGGGATGCTCACATCGAACCCGCTCGTCGGGGCGCGGATCGCCGGCACGGTCGGTCCCCCGCTCCCCGGCGTCGCGGTGCGCGTCGTCGACGTCGAGGGCGCGTCCTGCGCCCGTGGCGAAGTGGGCGGCATCGAGGTCAAGGGACCGAACGTGTTCCGCGGCTATTGGCGGTTGCCGGAGAAATCGCTCGACGATTTCACCGCCGACGGATACTTCCGCACGGGCGACGTGGGCGAAATCCTGGACAATGGGTACGTTCGCCTCGTCGGCCGCGCGAAGGACCTGGTCATCACGGGCGGACTCAACGTCTATCCGAAGGAAATCGAGGAGAAGATCGACGCGCTGCCCGACGTCGTCGAATCGGCCGTGATCGGCGTGCCCGATCCCGATTTCGGGGAAGCGGTAACGGCCGTCGTCGTCGCGCGATCCGACCACGCGCTCACGGAGAACGGCGTGATCGCAACGTTGAAAGCGCAGATCGCGAGCTACAAGGTGCCCAAGCACGTGCATTTCGTCGACGAACTGCCCCGCAATGCGATGGGCAAGGTCCAGAAGAACGTCCTGCGCGACAGGTACTCGTAAGCGGTACGAGCATGTCGCACCATGTCGGCCGCAATGCCGCGGGAACGGCAAGTCGCGCTGGCAAGGAACGCAAAGCATCCGCGGCGCATGCGCTCGTACGGCGTGCGGCTCAACGCTGCCACGTCTGGAAGGCTTTCCACAGCATGTAGGCCGCCAGCCAGTAAAGCAGGATTGCGAAAGCGCGCTTGAGTCTGCCCACCGGCCAGCGGTGCGCAGCGCGCGCGCCGATCGGTGCCGCGAGCACGCTGGCGGCGACGATCGCCAGCAGCGCGGGCACGTAAATGTAGCCGATCGTGTACGGCGGCATGCCGGCCTGGCGCAGCCCGGCGAGCACATAACCCACGGTGCCGGCCACCGCGATCGGCAGCCCGAGCGCTGCCGACGTTGCCACGGCATTATGGATCCGCACGTTGCACCAGGTCATGAACGGCACCGACAGAAAACCGCCGCCGGCGCCGACCATGCTGGACACTAGCCCGATCCCGCTGCCGACGCCGAAAAGTCCCGCCTTGCCCGGCAGGTCGCGCGTCGGGGCGGGCTTGCGGTCGAGCAGCATCTGCGTCGCCGAGAAGGCGACGAAGACACCGAAAAATCCCGCCAGCATCGCTGTCGACATGCCGCCGACGATTTGCGGCCCGAGCAACGATCCGACGATGATTCCGGGCGCCAGCCCGGCCACCACCGACCACAGGACCGCGCCGTGCCGGTGATGCTCGCGCGCCGACGAAATCGAGGTGAACATGATGGTCGCAGTCGACGTCGCCACGGCCATGTGCACGATGTGGTCGGGCGGGAAACCCTCGCGCGTGAAGATGATGGTGAGGAACGGCACCATGGTCATCCCGCCACCGATGCCGAGCAGCCCCGCGAGCAAGCCGACGATCCCGCCCAGCAGCACGAAGACGACGATCAGCGATGCATCCATAGCGCGCGCTACCCATTCTTCTTCATCAGCTTTGCGATGAATGCCCACTCCATCGGATCGACGGGCGTGATCGAGAGCCGGTTACCACGCTGCAGGACCCGCATCCGCGCGAGCTCCGGATGCGCCCGCAACTCGCCCAGCGGAATGAAGCGGGTCTTCGCGACAAGCGTCACGTCGACATTGACCCAGCGCGGGGCCTCCCGCGTGGCCTTCGGATCGTGATACGGGCTCTTGGGATCGAACTGCGTCGCGTCGGGATAAGCTTGCGCGCTCACCTCGACGATGCCGGCGATCCCCGGCTCCGGGCAACTCGAATGGTAGAAGAAGGCGCGGTCGGCAAGCCGCATCTGGTCGCGCATGAAGTTGCGCGCCTGGTAGTTGCGCACCCCGAACCACGGCGTGGTTCGCCCCTTCGCCGCGGCGAGGTCGTCGATCGAGAACTCGTCAGGCTCCGATTTCAGCAGCCAGTAGCGCATGCAAAAAATCGCGGCGCCGTCACCGGCGCCGCGCCTGTCTGGGTGTCCGCGGGGCTAGGCCGAGAAGAGGGGGTCCGGTATCGGCCCCCGATCCGAAATGCCCGGAGGAATCAGCCGCGTCGTCATTGTCGACCCCGTCATCCGCACCGCTTCAGCGAACGAAGGAAAGGGTGTTCCCCGCCTGTGCCGTGGCGCCCCTCATCTTGAACCGGAGGTTCAAGAGGGTCGCCTGCCGGGGCCTTCAGGCGCTTCCGCGTGGGAGCGCACACCAGCCCATTCAAGGCTCGGCAACCTCGCTAGGTAGCATTGGTTCAAAGAGTATCTGGGCACCTCGAACACCGCAGGGAACATAGCTACGGCACGCGGACCGGAGCCGCCGGACGACCTCTCAGAGCAACTTCTCCTGTCCGGCCAGCGCCTGATCGATTGCGGCCTGCATCGAAGCGATTCTACGCCGCACGGCAGGCACGTCAATCGGCCCACCGCGCGAGCGCCGGATTTCCGGCGTGGTCTGCTGCGCGCGGTCACGCAACAACTCGTGCGCCAGATTCAATGCCGCCATCACCGCGATGCGCTCGGTGCCGTTGACTTTGCCGCTCGCGCGAATTTCCTGCAGCCGGGGCTCGAGGAAGGCCACCGCTTCCATGAGCTCGGCGCGCTCCCCTTCCTTGCATGCAACCTTGTAGGCGCGACCGAGCAGTGACACGTCGAGTGTGACCGTCGCGCTCGGACGGAGGCGCCGGCCGGGGGGTCATGCGACCGGCTCGGGCAACCGCGCGAGCAGCGCGTCGAGCCGTCGCGTTGCCTCGGCGACACGTTCGGCGAGCGCGTGGTTGCGCGCCTGGGCGCTCGCGAGATCGCGCCGCAGCGCTTCGTTCGTCGACGCGCAAGGCCGCGACGTGGGCAATGAGCGCATCGAGACGCTGCTCGAGCGCGGCGAGTTCGGCGTCCGTCGGGGAGCCCGGCGCGGAATCGAACGACAGCGGCGAAGTCATCGCCACACTCTAGCCGTTGCGAGCGCGAATCGTCAAATCGGCCCCGGGGCCCGCACCGGTTGCGAGCGCGTCGTACCGGACCGCAACGATGTCGAGTTGCTCGACGCCGCCGGGCGTGCGCAGCGTCACCGTTTCCCCTTCGCGCGCCTTGAGCAGTGCGCGCGCGATCGGCGACACCCAGCTCACGTAGCCGCGCCCGGTGTCGATTTCGTCGACGCCGACGATGCTGACCGTGCGCTCCTCGCCCTGCGGGTTGCACACGGTGACCGTCGCGCCGAAGAACACCTGATCGGCCGTTCCGTCTTCGCGTTGCGCCGCCGGGTCGACAACCTCGGCGGCATCGAGCCTCCGGATCAGGAACCGGATGCGGCGATCGATCTCGCGCAGCCGTTTCTTGCCATAGATGTAGTCGCCGTTCTCGGAGCGATCGCCGTTGCCGGCGGCCCACGCTACCGTCGCGACGAGCTCGGGCCGCTCTTTCTGGACCAGCTCTTCGAGCTCGGCCTTGAGGCGGCGCGAAACCGCCCGGCGTCATGTAGTTCCGCGCACCGGGTGGCAACGGCGAGGCCGGCTCGAGGTCGTCTTCGTCGGGGGCTTCGGTTTCGCGGGTGAAGGCCTTGCTCATCGGTGATCCGGTCGCGGCCGATTCGTTCCGAAATGGCGATCGGGCGATTATAGATGCGCCTGGACGGTCAGGGGCATGCGGCCGTCGGCGTCGCCGGGCTCTCGGTCGGTCCCACTATAATCGGCGGACGAACGCGGTCCGGCCGGCGTTCCACCGATCCCATGCGCGCCAACTCGACTCACGGCCTCGCCACGCCCGGCCGTGCCGTCGCCATCCTCGCCGTGCTCGCTGCCGTGGCCATGGCAACGATCGTCGTGGCGCTCGCGGTCGGCAGCGTTCCCGTCGACTCGGCGTCGATCGTACGGGCGCTCATCGGCACCGGGGTCGATTCGTCAGCCGCGATCGTGCGTGACTTGCGGCTCCCGCGCGCGCTCGCGGCATTTGCGGTCGGCGGTCTGCTCGCGCTGGCGGGCGCGCTGATGCAGATTCTGCTGCGCAATCCGCTCGCCGACCCCTACGTGCTCGGCATCTCCGGCGGGGCGGCGGTCGGCGCCCTGGGCGCGATGTTCGTGGGCTTCGCCGGACTCGTCGCGCCCGCAGCGTTCTGCGGAGCGCTCGCGTCGATCGCTGCTCGTGTTCGGGCTCTCCCGCGCCGGTGCCGAGCGCACGCCCTGGACCTCGACACGGCTGCTCCTCACCGGTGTCGTTGCGGCCGCGGGTTGGGGGGCGCTCACGACGTTGCTGCTCACCCTCGCGCCGGACGCGCAGGTGAAGGGAATGCTGTTCTGGCTGATCGGCGATCTTTCCGCGGCGGGGCCGGCAGGCCCGGCACTCGTGACGCTCGCACTGGTTCTCGTTGGCGCGCTGGCGTTCGCACGTGATCTGACCGTGCTTGCGCGCGGCGAGGATATCGCGTCGACCGTCGGCGTCGCGGTGCCGCGCGTGACCCTCGCGCTCTACGCGCTCGCCGCGCTCGCCACTGCGGTCGCCGTCACGACGGCCGGAAGCGTCGGCTTCATCGGCCTCGTCGTTCCGCACGCATTGCGTCTGGTGGTCGGGAACGATCAGCGCCTGCTGCTGCCCGGGAGCCGCGCTGGCCGGCGGCGCGCTGCTCGTGTTCGCTGACACGCTCGCCCGCACGCTGGCGGCGCCGGTCCAGTTGCCGGTCGGCGTGATCACGGCGCTCCTCGGCGTGCCGACCTTTCTCTGGCTGCTCGCGCGGGCCCGGCCATGAGCGGGACTGCCCCCCGGTTGTCGTGCCGCGGCCTGACGCTCGCCGTCGCGGGTCGCACGCTGGTCCGCGGGCTCGATCTCGACGTCGACGCCGGCGAATGCTGGGCGATCGTCGGTCCGAACGGCGCCGGCAAGACAACGCTCCTCGCGACCCTGGCCGGACTGCTCGCCACCGATACCGGTCGGATCGCGTACGACGGCACGCCGCTCGCGGCACTGGCGCCGCGCGAGCGCGCACGCAAGCGCGGATTCCTGCCGCAGGACAGCGTCGACTTCTTTCCGGCGAGCGTGCTCGAAACGGCGCTGACCGGCCGGCATCCGCATCTGTCGCGCTGGCAATGGGAATCCGCCGCCGACATTGCATGCGCGCGGGCAGCGCTGGCGGCGTTCGGGCTCGCCGGTCTCGAACGCCGCGACGTCCGCTCGCTTTCGGGCGGCGAACGCCGGCGGGTTGCGCTGGCTGCGCTGCTCGCGCAAGACCCCGCGTTGCTCCTGCTCGATGAGCCCTCGTCGCACCTCGATCTGGGCACGCAGATCGCCGCGCTCGAAACGCTCACCGCCTGGGCGCGGACCGCCGGCAAGGCCATCGTGATGGTGCTGCACGACCTTCATCTCGCGTTGCGCTATGCCGACCATGCGATCGCGATGGGGGGCGGACGAACCATCGCCGGACCAGCACGAGACGTGTTGACAGCAGACGTGCTCTCGCCGCTGTTCGGCCACCCCCTCGCCGCGGTGGGCGAAGGGGCGACGCGAACGCTCGTGCCGCGTTAACGTGCGTTCCTGCGCGCCTCGGCCACGGCTGCGCACAGTTGCTCCACGCCGTCGACGAAGCGCGGACCCGGCCGATGCAGGAGATCCGCGTCGACAACGAACAATGAACCCTTGGCCACGGCCGGAATCATCGGCCAGTGCTTCCAGTCGTCGAGCCACGCCGGGCGCGCACCGCGGTCGCCGCCGGCGATGATGGCATCGGGCCGGGCGGCGAGAACCGCCTCGACGCTGACGCCGGGTGCGGGCAACGTGAGCGACGCGAACACGTTCTCGCCGCCGCACACGCGGATGGCTTCGCTGACGAGATGCCGCCCGCCGACGGTGTACAGCGGCGCATTCCAGATCTGGTAGAAGACGCGAACCGGCGGCGCCGGCGGGACGACCGGCCTGCAGCCGGAACACTCGATCGCGGAATGCCGCCGCCACCGCACGCGCCTTCGGTTGCGTACCCGCGAGCGTGCCGAGCCGCTCGATGTCGGTGGCGATACCGTCGATGGTGGTCGGGTCCGTGATGAAGACCCGCGCGCCGCGCGCGGCGAGCGCCTGGACCTGCGCGGGCACCGTGTACGGCCACGTGACGATGAGATCGGGCTCGAGCGCAACGATGCGCTCGAGATCCAGCGACCGCGCGTTGCCGACGTTCGGCACGGCGCTCGCGCCGGCCGGCGCCGCAACGGCATCCACCGCGCCGACGATGCGCGTCCCCGCGCCCGCCGCGACCAGCAACTCGGTGGCGTGCGGGGCAAGGCTCACGATTCGCGTCGCCGGCGCCGCGAGCGTGACGGTGACACCCGTATCGTCGATCGCCTGCACCACTGCGCGCACGGGCATCGCCGCGCCGACGATCGCCGCCGCCAGCAGCCACCGGGGGCGCGGTTGTCTCATCGCAGCTGCGCACGCACGCCGGCGAACACGGTCGCGCCTCCTGTCGCGTAGCCCGCGGCAAGCTCGTAATTCTTGTCGAAAACGTTGTCGGCGCGCGCGAACAGCGTGCAGCCATGGCCGAGCGTCCATTCGAACGTGAGATTGACGATCCCGTAGCCGCCCATCCGCACGAGGTTCGCCGGATCGTCGTAACGCAGCGACGACGCGACGAGCTCGGCACCGACCCGATCGGACCCGACGGATACACGACGCTGAGGGCGCCGTGCCGGCGAGCGCGGCGAGGCAGGAGCTTCCCGTTGCGATCGTCTTCGGGCGCTTGCAGGTCGAGCGATGCCGTCAGCGTGGCGCCGTTCTCGCCGCGCACCTCGAGGCCGAGCGTCACCCCTTCCAAAGTCGCACGATCCACGTTGTACGGCGCGCAGTCGAAGTTCGCGTCGCACTGGAACGCGATCAGCTGCTTGACGCGGTTGCGATAGGCGATCGCACGCGCCTCGATCGCCGCGCCGGCGATGCTGCCGTTCCAGTAGGCACCGGCTTCGAGATTCTGCGAGGTCTCCGGGACGAGGTCGGGGTTCGAGAAGCCGGGGTAATAAAGGTCGTTGAACGACGGCGCCTTGAAGCCGGTGCTGTAGCCGATCGTGACGCGCCAGGCCGGGGCGAACCGATACCCGTACGCGATGGCGCCCGTCGTCTTGCCGCCGTACTGGGAGGCGTCGTCGCGGCGCAGATTCGCCTGCAGCGCGTGCGCGTCGACGCGCAGCTGGTAGACCCCGAACAGCGAGTCCGTCGTGCGCGACGCCGTCGCAAAGCCGGGATCGGTCGCCACTTGCTCCTCGCGCCGCTCGTAGCCGGCGGTCAGCGTGCCTATCGGCAGCGCGAACTCGTTCTGCCACACATACTGGCGCTGCGTCGTCCGGAACGGGAAGTTGCCGTACCCGGTCTCGGTTTGGCTGTCGTCCAGTCCTTCGCCCGCCGAAAGCCGCGACACCCAGAATGACGCCAGGCGATTGCGGCTCGCCACCTGCCAGGTCTCGGCCACCGTGATCGTCCGGTCGTCGAAATCCGGACTGCCGTCGAACTGATTGTCGAGTCGGCTCCTGAAGTATTGCGCGCTGAGTTCCTGCCCCGGCGCCAGTGTCAGTCCGACATTCGCCGAAACACTCTGATTGGTGTAGCCGTCGGGATCCGGGTTGTAGAGAAAGTTCGCCGGGTTCGCGATCGCATTGAAGCCGTTGCTTTCCTTGGCCGCGACCTGCACGGCAAACTGCACGGGCCCGGCGCTTCCGCCGGCGCCTCCCTTGATGTCCCAGGTGTCGTACGTTCCATAGCCTGCGCTCGCGTTGGTGATGATCGCGCCGTTCCCGCGCCGGGTGAATACCTGCACCACGCCTCCGATCGCGTCCGCCCCATAAAGGCTCGATGCCGGTCCGCGCAGGATCTCGATGCGCTCGATCTGGTCGAGCGGGATCGCCTCGAGTGAGGTCGCCCCGCGCTGACGACGAGGCGATCCGGATGCCGTCGATCAATACCAGCGTCTGACCGCGATTGGCGCCGCGCAGGAAGATGCCGGACACCGAACCAGGCCCGCCGTTCTGCACGATTTCGACGCCGGGTTGGCGTTGCACGAGCTCGGCGAGACTCTGCACCCCGGAGCGCGCGATTTCGTCGGCGCCGATCACCGTGATGTCGGCAAGCACGTCGGCGATGGGCTGTGCGCTGCGCGTCGCGGTTACGGCAACGGGGTCGAGTCGCGTCGCTTGCGCCGGTGGCACGTTCTGCGCGTGGGCACCGCTGGACACCATGCCCGCGACGAGCGTCAGCGCGGTCGCGCAAACGCGCGAGGGCCCGTGCGCAGCCAGGCGGCGAGAGGACGGCAAGCCAACGGCAGCCGACCAAGACCGGGAAGGGATGTGCGACATCGCGGGCTCCGCGTGGGCCGTGCGACCCCGCACGGCAGTGGCGACGGGGCGTCGAGCGAGCACGTTCGCGTGCGTCCCAAGACCCCTGAAGTCGCCGGGCCGGACGCACGACAAGCCGCGCGCCACGAACCGGATGCAGGCCGGTCTCCGGGCTCGCCGGACTTGTACGCCCGCCTTCCCGTCCGCGATGCTGACAGTGGCGATGTGGGCGCACCGCGCCGGCCTACCGTTGCGGGGGCAGCCGCGGGTTGGCGCGGAGGACTTCCGCGCGGCACCGCATTCCCGTTTCACCCGCCGCGAGGGATTCGCCGCGGGCACCTGCGGTGACGATCGTACCGCAATTTCGGTTTCTCCCGCATCTCGGGCCACGGTTCAAGCTGCTATAATTCGCCCCCCTTCGACGAATTGGGCTCCCTCCGGATAACGCCGGCCCCGGGGCCCTCGCCGTGACGCAGAAGCTCTACATCCGCACGTTTGGCTGCCAGATGAACGAGTACGACTCGGCCAAGATGGCCGACGTGCTCGCCGCCGCCGACGGACTCGCGCTTACCGCGCGCCCCGAGGAAGCCGACGTCATCCTGTTCAACACCTGCTCGGTGCGCGAAAAGGCGCAGGAGCGGGTGTTCCACGACCTCGGCCGCGTCCGCGCGCTGAAGGCGGAGCGCCCGGGCCTCATCATCGGCGTCGGCGGCTGTGTCGCGAGCCAGGAGGGCGCGGCGATCGTGCAGCGTGCGCCGTACGTCGACGTCGTCTTCGGCCCGCAGACGCTCCACCGGCTGCCGCAGCTCATCCGCGACCGGCGGGCGAGCGGACGGCCGCAGGTCGACGTCTCGTTCCCCGAGATCGAGAAATTCGATCATTTGCCGCCACCGCGCGTCGAGGGTGCGTCCGCGTTCGTCTCGATCATGGAGGGTTGCAGCAAATATTGCTCGTTCTGCGTCGTTCCCTACACGCGCGGCGAGGAGCTCTCGCGGCCCTTCGACGACGTGCTGACCGAGGTTGCCGATCTCGCCGACCGCGGTGTCATGGAGGTGACGTTGCTCGGCCAGAACGTGAACGCCTACCGTGGCCCCATGGCCGGGTCGGGCGAGACCGCCGACCTCGCGAAGCTGATCGACTACCTGGCCGAGATCCCCGGATTGAAGCGCGTGCGCTACACGACATCGCATCCGAAGGAGATGATGCCGCCGCTCATCGCCGCCTACGGCACGCAGGACAAGCTCGTCTCGCACCTGCACCTGCCGGTGCAGTCGGGCTCGGACCGGGTTCTCGCTGCGATGAAACGCGGCTACACGGCGCTCGAATACAAGTCGATCGTACGCAAGCTGAGGGCCGAGCGCCCCGACCTGGCGCTCACCACGGACTTCATCGTCGGCTTTCCCGGCGAGACCGACGTCGACTTCGCCAAGACGATGCAGCTGGTCGAGGACATCCGTTTCGATGGCGCTTTCAGCTTCGCTTACAGTCCCCGTCCCGGGACTCCGGCCGCGGAACTCGACGCCCAGGTGCCGCCCGAGTCGAAGCAGGTACGGCTCGAGGCATTGCAGGCGCTCCTCGACGCCCACTACCAAAGCTACAGTGCAGCGATGATCGGCACTCGGCAGCGGGTGCTGGTCACCGGACCCGCGGCCAGGAACGCGGGCGAGCTCGCGGCGCGTACCGAGAACAATCGCGTCGTCAACTTCCCCGGCAACGCAACGCTGGTCGGCACCTATGTCGACGTGACGATCTCGGCCGCGCTGCCGCACTCGCTGCGCGGCGAACTCGCCGTCGCGAACTGACGCACCGGCGACGGACGTGGCACAAGAGTCCCTATCCGATCGCACTTCGCGGTCGACTCGACGATTCCGCTGGCGAGATGCCTGAAATGCCCCCCACTCGATCCAGGTTCCGATCTTCCCGGGTCCGCGTCATCCTCGCGCTGGCCGGTGCCGCTCTGGTGCTAACCGGGTGTGCGGCCGTGCCCGGCGCAACCGATGCGCCCGACACGGCGAGGTCGGCGCAGCAACCGTTGGACACCGCCAAGGTTGCCGCCGCGGTGGCGGCCGGCGTGACGGCCGGAAATGTCGCGACCGCGCGCCCGGGCGCGTCTCCCGCCAGTGTCGCGCAGGCCGCAAGCGCGGCCGCGGCTGCAGCAGCCGGCCCGAAGCCGTTCGCGGAGGTAATCAAGGACGCGAAGGAAATACCCGGCCTCTTCCGGCTCTGGCAGAAAGACGAGAAGGTCTGGATCGAGATCGCGCCCGAGCAGTTCGGCGAGATCTATTTCTTCCAGGCGAATCTGAACCAGGGCATCGGCGAGAAGCGCATCTACGGCGGCATGATGGCGGGGTACCCGTTCGGCCCCGAGCAGGTGGTCGCGTTCCGCAAGATCGGCAACACCGTGCAACTGCTGGCCAAGAACGTCAAGTACACGGCCAAGGCGGGAACGCCCGAAGCACGTGCCGTCGCCCAGGCTTTCTCCGACAGCCTGCTCGCGAGCGCGCAGGTTGTCTCGCAGCCGCATCCGGAGCGCAAGTCAGTGCTGATCGAGGCCAATGCGCTGCTGTTCGCGGACATCCCCGGGGCGACCGCCGTGCTCGAGCGCATCTATCGCCAGTCGTACTCGTTCGACGCGCGCAACTCCGCGATCAACAAGGTCCGCGCTACACCGGATCTGGTGACCTTCGCGGTCAGCGCGCACTACGCGCTCGCCCGCGTTTCCATCCCGCCCGCGAATCCATCGCCGAGCGCGCCACCTCCGACGGAACCGCCGTCGACGCTGCCCGACATTCGCAGCATGTTCCTCGGCTTCCACTATAGCCTCGCGAAGCTCCCGGACGAGCCGATGCGGCCCCGCGTCGCCGACGACCGCGTCGGCTATTTCTGGACCGACCGCCTCGATTTCAGCTCGGATCTCCCCCGGCTGCCCATCGTCCGCTACGCCAACCGCTGGCGGCTCGAGAAGAAGGATCCGACGGCACCGATGTCCGAGCCGAAGCAGCCGATCGTGTTCTGGCTCGAGCGCACGATTCCCGAGGCCTATCGGGCGCCGATCCGCGAGGGGATCCTCGAGTGGAACAAGGCGTTCGAGCGGATCGGCTTCAAGGACGCGATCCGGGTCGAGGTCGAGCCGGAGGACGCCGATTGGGACGTGGGCGACGTACGCCGGGCCTCGGTGCGGTGGATGACGGTGGCGCGCTCGAGCTTCGGCGCCATCGGACCGACGACGGTCGATCCGCGAACTGGCGAGATCCTCGATGCCGACATCGGCTTCGACGCCAACTCGGTGCGCGCGATCCGGGCGCTGCGTGTCGAACGGCTGCCGGCCAATCCGGCTCCGATCATGCCGGCAACGGACCGCTACTGCAGCTATGAATCGGAGGCGGCACACGAAGCCGGCTTTGCGCTGGACCTGCTGGAGGCGCGCGGCGATCTCGAGCCGGACAGCCCCGACGTCGAGCGTTTCGTCCACGCGTACCTCAAGGACGTCACGATGCACGAGGTCGGGCACACGCTGGGGCTGAGCCACAACTTCCGCGCTTCCACGATCTACACGCAGGCGCAGCTTTCGAATCCGGAGTTCACGCGCGAGAACGGCATCGCTGGCTCGGTGATGGAATACAACCCATGGAATCTGGCGCTGCAGGGCGAGCGGCAGGGCGCCTACCAGATGCAATCGCTGGGCCCGTACGATTACTGGGCCATCGAGTACGGCTACAAGCCGCTTACGCCCGAGGACGAAGCCTCGGAGCTCGCGCGTATCGCGGCGCGTTCGTCCGAGCGCGAGCTTGCGTTCGCGATGGACGATGCGCTGTTCCACAGCGGCCTCGACCCCGACACGAACACGTTCGATCTGGGCGAGGATCCGCTCCAGTTCGCGCAGCGGCGCCTCGCTCTGGTCCGCGAGCTTTGGGCACGGACCGAGAAGCGCCAGCTCAAGCCCGGAGAAAGCTACGCGATCCTGCGGCGCAACCTGACGCGCGGCCTCACGGAAGCAAATCAGGCGGTCCAGCACACCTCCAAGTTTGTCGGCGGGCTCACGTTGCTGCGCGACCATGCCGGCACCGACCGGGTGCCGCTGAGCCCGGTGCCGGCGGCGAGGCAGCGCGCCGCGCTGGAACAGCTCGCTACCGGGGTCTTCGCGGCCGACAGCTTCGGCTTCCCGCCGGATTTTCTGCGCCGCGTCGGCATCAGCCAGTTCGACCTGGATAACAGCCAGCAACTCGGGCTTCCGGCGCCCACACCCGACATCGCGATCGACCAGCAGGTTCTCGCGCTGCAGCGGCTCGCGCTCAACCAGCTGCTGAGCGAGACCGTCGCGCAGCGGTTGCTCAACAACGAGTCGAAGACTGTCGCGCCGAAGGAGGCGCTCCGGCTCTCCGAGCTGTACGACACGCTGCACCGCGCGATATGGAGCGAGCTCAAGACGGGCCGTGACATCGACCTGATTCGCCGGAACCTGCAGCGCGAGCACGCGACCCGGCTGGCGTCGGCGCTGCTGCGGCCCTCCGCCTCGATGCCGGCCGACGCGCGCAGCCTGATGCGCGCCGAGGTGAAATCGCTGCGCGCCGAGCTCGCCGCCGCGCAGGCGCGGAAGGGCTACTCGGCCGAAGCGAAGGCACACATCGCGGAAACGATCGCGACGCTCGACGAGGCGTTGAAGGCGCCGCTCGTCCGGCAGGGTGTCTGATCCCGACCGCGACACGGGGCGAGGAGGCCCGAACAACTGCGCCAACGTGGGGAGGCAGCATCGAATGCGAAGCGCGAGCGCGAGGAAATCACGCTGACGCCGCTCGACAACCACGCGCTCGCGAACCTGTGCGGACCGCTCGATGCGAACCTGCGGCAAATGGAAGCAGCGCTCGACGTCACCATCGCCCATCGCGGCGGCACCTTCAGCTTCACCGGCGCGCCCGCGCAAACCAGTCGAGCGGCAGAAGTCGTGCGACGCTTCTATGCGTTAGCCGCGAAGCCCCTGTCGGTCGACGACATCCAGCTCGGTCTGATCGAGCTCACCACGCAGCGTGCGACGAGCCCGGCGGCGGCCGGCGACGAGGAGGGCGCCAGGCTGCGCACGCGCCGGGCCGACCTGCACGGCCGCACGCCGAACCAGACGCTCTATCTCAAGCACATCCACGAGCACGACATCACGTTCGGCATCGGGCCGGCCGGCACGGGCAAGACGTACCTGGCCGTCGCCTGCGCGGTCGACGCGCTCGAGCGCGACACGGTCAAGCGGCTGGTGCTCGTGCGGCCCGCCGTCGAGGCCGGCGAGCGGCTGGGCTTCCTGCCCGGCGATCTCGCGCAGAAGGTCGATCCGTACCTCCGGCCGCTCTACGACGCACTGTACGACCTGATGGGTTTCGACAAGACCGGCAAGCTCTTCGAGCGCGGGACGATCGAGATCGCGCCGCTCGCCTACATGCGCGGCCGGACGCTCAACCACTCGTTCATCATCCTCGACGAGGCGCAGAACACGACGCCGGAGCAGATGAAGATGTTCCTGACGCGAATCGGCTTCGGCACCAAGGCGGTGATCACCGGCGACGTGACGCAGATCGACCTGGCGCGCGGACAGAAGAGCGGCCTGATCGAGGCCGACCGCGTGCTCGCCGGTGTGCGTGGCATCGCCTTCACCCGCTTCACCAGCGCCGACGTCGTGCGCCATCCGCTGGTGCAGAAGATCATCGGCGCGTACGAGCGCGACGCCGCAGCAGCGCAAGGGCGATGCGGGGAAATGAAACGCGCGAACCGCCGGCCACGCAGTGCGCCGCGAGCTTCGCTTGCCGTCCAGTACGCAGTCGCGGCCGCGACGCTGCCGCCACCTGCCACGGTCCGACGCTGGGCGCGCGCTGCGCTCGGGCGCGACGCGGCAGTCACGCTGCGCTTCGTCGGAACCCGCGAAGGACAGACACTGAACGCGCTCTATCGCGGCAAGGACTACGCGACCAATGTGCTCGCGTTCGTGTACGATGCTGGCAACCCGGTCTTGGGCGATGTCGTGCTGTGCGCGCCGGTGCTGCGGCGGGAAGCGAAAGCGCAAGGCAAGCCCCTCGCCGACCACTGCGCGCACCTAGTCGTCCACGGCATGCTGCACCTGCAAGGCTACGACCACGATACGGCCCGCGCCGCGCGCGAGATGGAAGCGCGCGAGACCGCGATCCTCGCCCGGCTCCGCGTTCCCGACCCCTATGCCGCGCCGCACCCCGTCGCACCGGGCGCTCGCCGCCGCGCCTGAGCGCGACGCAGCCATGGAGGAGCCCGCGCGGCCGACGCTGCTCGAACGCCTGTCCGCGTTCCTGACTCGCGAGCCCGAGGATCGCGAGGAGCTCCTCGAGCTCCTGCACGGCGCCTTCGAGCGGAAGCTTCTCGACGCCGACGCGTTGTCGATGATCGAGGGCGTGCTGCAGGTCTCCGAGATGACGGTGCGCGACATCATGATTCCGCGGGCGCAGATGGACGTCGTCTCGATCGACGACGATCCCGCCGAGTTCATCCCGCTCGTCCTCGAGACCAAGCATTCGCGCTTTCCGGCCATCGGCGAGAACAAGGACGACGTCATCGGCATCCTGCTGGCCAAGGAGCTCCTCAACTACTATCGCAATCCCGAGGGCTTCGATCTGCACGACACGCTGCGGCCGGCGGTGTTCGTCCCGGAATCGAAGCGGCTCAACGTGCTGCTGCGCGACTTCCGCGCCAACCGCAACCACATAGCGATCGTCGTCGACGAATACGGCGGCGTGTCGGGCCTGGTCACCATCGAGGACGTGCTGGAGCAGATCGTTGGCGACATCGAGGACGAGTACGACTTCGACGAAAGCGAGGACAACATCATCGCCGAGGCGAACGGGCGCCATCGCGTGAAGGCGCAGACCGAGATCGCCGACTTCAACGCGCATTTCGGCACCGACTTCGCCGACGACGAGTTCGACACGGTGGGCGGCCTCGTGCTGCAGGCGTTCGGCCGGCTGCCAAAGCGCGGCGAGACCGTGACCATCGGCGAGTTCCGTTTTCGCGTCGTCCGCGCCGATAGCCGGCGCCTGTACACCTTGCAGGTCGAGCCCGTGACGTCAGGCGTGTCCGGGTCCGCGGTGGGCGCGTCACCGCCGGACGTTCGCTGACGGTGCCCCGCGTCGACAGCGTGCCCTGCCATGAAGGCCGTGGGAGCGCTTGCCCTTTTCGGCGCGTTCCTCCTCGGCGCGGCGACGGTGTTCGGGTTCGCACCGTTCGGGTTCTCCGCGCTGCCGGTCGTCACGCTCGCGTTGCTGATCGTGCTGTGGCAGCGCGCTCTCACGCCGCGCGCGGCGGGGTGGCTGGGCTACGCGTTCGGCCTCGGCTTGTTCGGCGTCGGCGTTCCCTGGGTCTACGTCGCGCTCAACACCTTCGGCGGGATGGCCGCGCCGCTGGCGGCGATCGGCACCGCAGGCTTCTGCGCGTTCCTCGCGCTCTATCCCGCGCTCACGGGCTGGCTGGCGGTGCGGTGGACGACGCCGGAAAGCTGGCCGCGCACGCTCGCGGCCGCCGCCCTGTGGACGCTCACCGAATGGGCGCGCAGCATCGTCTTCACCGGATTCCCGTGGCTCGCGCTCGGCTATGCGGCGTTGCCGAACGGACTGGTCGGCCCCTTCGCGGGCTATGCGCCGCTTGGCGGCGTGTTTCTGGTGACGTTCGCCATGGCGCTGGCCGCTGCCGCACTCGCTCTGGCGATCGATGCGTTTGCGACACCCGCGACGCGTGCGCGGTATCGCGCTGCTGGCGGCGATTGGCGCGATAGCCGGCGGGGGCGCGGCCCTCGCGCGAATCGAGTGGACCGTTCCGCACGGCGCGCCGGTCGCCGTGTCGCTGGTGCAGGGCAACGTCGCCCAGGATCTGAAATTCGATCCGGACTTCCGTCGCGCGAATTTCCGGATCTACGCGGAGCTCGTCGCCGCGAGCCGCGGCCGACTCGTCGTGCTGCCGGAAAGCGCCTTCCCCGTGTTCGCGGACGAAATCCCCGATTCGATGCTGGCGTTTCTGCTGAGGACGGCTGCCGCACGCGATGGCGACGTGCTGGCCGGTCTTTTCACCTCCGAACCTCCGGAAGTCGCCGGTGGGCAACCCCGCTACTACAACAGCGTCGTGAGCCTGGGCGCAGCCGATCCGCAGCTCTACCGCAAGCGGCACCTCGTCCCGTTCGGCGAAACCATTCCGCTCGAGCCGGTGCTGGGGTTCGTGATCCGGAAAATGCTCGCGATCCCGCTCGCGAGTCAGGCGGCAGGCGATGCCGACCAGCCGCCTCTCGGGGTCGCGGGTCAGAAGGTGGCAGTCAACATCTGCTACGAAGACGCCTTCGGTGCGGACATTCGGCCGCAGGCGGGCGCCGCGACGCTGCTCGTCAACGTGACCAACGACGCGTGGTACGGCCGCTCGCTCGCCGCCCTGCAGCACAACCAGATCGCCGCGATGCGTGCACTCGAAACGGGTCGGCCGATGCTCCGCGCAACGAACACGGGCATCACGTCGGCGATCGACCACCGTGGTCGAGAGATCGGACGCCTGCCGTGGTTTACGCGCGGCATTCTGGAGGTCGAAATCACGGGACGGCAGGGCGTGACGCCGTATGTACGGTGGGGGGATGCGTCGGCAGTGGCAATCGCGGCCATCGCATTCCTGCTCGCGTCGGCGGGGCGCCGAAGAACCGCCCGAACGGGCGCCTGATTCGCACGCGCTTCGTGCGCGCGCGCGATGCCGCTAGAATGGCGCTCTTTGTCGAGCCCGCGGGCCAGCCTCGCGGTGGAAGACGCTCCTTCCGATGCGCACCTTTCAGCAGATCATCCTCGCGCTGCAGGACTACTGGGATCGCCAGGGTTGTGCGCTGCTGCAGCCCTACGACATGGAGGTCGGTGCGGGGACTTCGCACACGGCGACATTCCTGCGCGCGCTCGGGCCCGAGCCGTGGCGGGCCGCGTATGTGCAACCGTCGCGCCGGCCGAAAGACGGGCGCTACGGCGAGAACCCGAACCGGATGCAGCACTACTACCAGTACCAGGTCGTGCTGAAGCCCTCGCCGCCGGACATCCTCGATCTGTACCTCGGATCGCTCGACGGCGCTGGGCTTCGACCTTGCGAAGAACGACATCCGCTTCGTCGAGGACGATTGGGAGAACCCCACGCTCGGCGCGTGGGGTCTCGGCTGGGAGGTCTGGCTCAACGGGATGGAGGTAACGCAGTTCACCTACTTCCAGCAGGTCGGCGGCCTCGATTGCGATCCGATCACCGGAGAGATCACCTATGGCCTCGAGCGGCTCGCGATGTACCTGCAGGGCAAGGAGAACGTCTTCGACCTGGTCTGGACCGAGTGGCAGGAGCGGGGCGCGAAGAAGACGCTTGCCTATCGCGATGTCTATCACCAGAACGAGGTCGAGCAGTCGACGTACAACTTCGAGCAGTCGAACGCGGCCAAGCTCTTCGAGCTCTTCTCGTTCTTCGAGTCCGAGGCGAAGCGGCTGCTCGAGATGAAGCTCCCGCTGCCCGGCTACGAGATGATCCTCAAGGCCGCGCACACGTTCAACCTGCTCGACGCGCGCGGTGCGATTTCGGTCACCGAGCGTGCGGCCTACATCGGCCGGATCCGTACGCTGTCGCGGCTGGTCGCGCAGGCCTACGTGGATGCGCGCGAGGCCCTCGGTTACCCGATGCTGCCGCCCGAGTTGCGCCGGACCGCGGCATGAGCGCCGGCGCAACGCTTGCGGTCGAGCTCCTGACCGAGGAATTGCCGCCGAAGGCGCTGGCCCGGCTGGGCGAAGCCTTCGCCGATGGCATCGTCGATGGTCTCACCGACGGCGGCTTCCTGACCGCGGCCAGCGCAATCGTTCCCTATGCGACGCCGCGACGCCTGGCAGTCTCGATCACGCATGTTCTGCCCACCTCGCCCGACACGCCGGTCACGCAGAAGTTGATGCCGGCGTCGGTCGCGCTCGATGCCGAGGGAAAGCCGACCACTGCCCTGCGCCGGAAGCTCGAGGCCATGGGGCGCCTTCATCTTGCCGACGCGTGGCCGAGCGCCGTCGACGGTCCCGAGCGCCTGGCACGCGAGTCGGACGGTAAGGCGGATGCAATCTTTCTGTACTCGATCGCCAAGGGAAGCCCGCTTGCGAGCGGGTTGCAGGCCGCGCTCGACACGACGCTCGCCAAGTTGCCGATCCCCAAGGTGATGGCGTACGCCGCCGCCGGCAGCTACTACAACGACGTCAAGTTCGTCCGGCCCGCGCATCGGCTGCTCGCGCTCCATGGCGCCGAGGTCCTCGCCGTGCGCGCGCTCGGTCTTGATGCCGATCGCCTGACGGGGGGCCACCGGTTCTTGAGCCGGGACGCGATCGCCGTGGCGGGCGCCGATGCATACGAGGAAACCTTGCGCGCCGAGGGCAAGGTGATCGCGCGCTTCGCCGAACGCCGCGCGACGATCGCGGCCGCACTTCGCAAGGCCGCGGCCGGCGCGACCGTGATCATGCCTGAGGCGCTGCAGGACGAGGTCACGGCGCTGGTCGAATGGCCGGCTGTCTACGAGGGCGGTTTCGATCAGGCATTCCTTGCGGTCCCGCAGGAATGCCTGATCCTTACGATGCAGCAGAACCAGAAATACTTCGCCCTTGCGGATGCACAAGGCAAGTTGCTGAACCGCTTCCTTCTCGTCAGCAACGTCGCGGCCACCGACCCCGCGGCGATCGTGCAGGGAAACGAGCGTGTCCTGCGCGCGCGGCTCGCCGATGCGAAGTTCTTCTTTGATCAGGACCGCAGGACGCGGCTCGAAGCGCGGATCGACAAGCTGGGAGCGGTCGTCTACCACAACCAGCTCGGCACACAGCTCGAGCGTGCGGCGCGGGTCACGCACCTTGCGAAGCGGATTGCCGCGATGACTGGCGCCGACCTCGGTGAGGTCGAGCGCGCCGCGCGGCTCGCCAAGGCCGATCTGTCGACCGACATGGTCGGCGAGTTCCCGGAGCTGCAGGGGTTGATGGGCCGGTTCTACGCCGAGCACGACGGCGAGGCGCCGGCAGTGGCGGCGGCGATCGAGCAACATTACTGGCCACGTTTTGCCGGTGATGCGTTGCCGGTCGGGCCGGTGGCCCAGGCGGTCGGCCTCGCCGACAAGCTCGAAACGCTCGCCGGCATGTTCGGGATCGGCGCACTCCCGACGGGCGACCGCGATCCATTCGGACTGCGCCGGCACGCGCTCGGCATCATCCGGATCCTGATCGAGAAGAAGGTGGCGTTGCCGCTGCCCGATCTCATCGCCGCCGCGTTCGAGACGCTTGCCGGCGTGGCCGCGGTCCGTCCGGCGCACGCCGACGTCGAGAACTTCGTCCACGAACGCCTGCGGGGCTACTTGCGCGATGCCGGCTATACCGCAAACCAGGCCGAAGCAGTGCTCTGCCAGCGTCCGGCGCGCCTCGATCTCGTCCCGGCGAAAACGGAGGCGGTGCGCGCTTTCGGTGCGTTGCCGGAGGCGCAATCACTCGCCTCTGCCAACAAGCGGATCACCAACATCCTGCGCAAGGCGGAAAGCGAGGCCGCGCCCGCCGTCGATCGCGCGCGCCTGACCGAGGGCGCCGAGCACGACCTCTATCTTGCGTTCCAGAAGCTCGAGCCCGTCGTGGGCGAGCACTGCGCCGCAGGCAACTACACGGAGGCACTGCTGGCGCTCGCGACGGCGAAGCCGGTCGTCGATCGTTTCTTCGATGACGTCCTGGTCATGGCCGACGACCCCGCGGTGCGCGCGAACCGGCTCGCGCTGCTCCGTGGCGTCGCGGCGACAATGAACCGCGTTGCGGACATCTCGAAGCTGGCGGCGTGAGGCGGGGAGCGCCGGTTAGAATCGCACCATGGTCCAGCTCGCCTCCGAAGCCGTGGCGCAAACCCGGGCGCTCAAGCTCATCGTGCTGGACCGCGACGGCGTCATCAACCACGACAGCGCGCAGTTCATCAAGACGCCGGACGAGTGGCGCCCCATTCCGGGGAGCCTCGAAGCGATCGCCCGCCTGAACCACGCTGGTTACCGCGTCGTGGTCGCGACCAACCAGTCGGGCATCGGCCGCGGCCTGTTCGACATGGCGACGTTGAACGCGATTCACGAGAAGATGCACAAGGCGCTCGCGCTCGCGGGCGGCCGCATCGATGCGCTCTTCTACTGCCCGCATACGGCCGATTCGCAATGCGAGTGCCGGAAGCCCAAGACCGGGATGCTGCACGAGATCGGGGTCCGGTATGGCGTCGAGATGTCCGGCGTGCCGTGCGTCGGCGATTCGCTGCGCGACCTGCAGGCCGCCGATGCGGTCGGCGCGCAACCGATGCTGGTGCTGACCGGCAAGGGCGAGAAGACTCTGCGCGAAGGCAATTTCCCGAAGAACACCGTGATCTTTCCCGATCTGGCGTTCGCCGTCTCGGCGCTGTTGGCCGGCGACTGACGTACACGCTTCCGTGTCGGCTTTCCGGTCGCTACTCTTCCTCGCGTTCCAGTCGATCGTCACACCCGCGTACGCGGCGACGATGCTCCTGCTGTTCTGGATTCCCCGTGTGCCGATGTACGGAATCGCCGCCTCATGGTGCCGGACCAACCTCTGGGGGGCGCGCTGGATCTGCGGTATCCGGCACCGCGTGATCGGCGCCGAGAATCTCCCGTCCGGCGCCGCGATGGCCCCGCACATCGTGATGTCGAAGCACAGCTCGACCTGGGAGACGTTGGCGCTGACGTTGTTCTTCCCGCCGCTCGCCTATGTCGCCAAGAAGGAGCTGCTGTCCATCCCGTTCTTCGGCTGGGGCTTCGCGCTCGCCTCGCCGATCACGATCGACCGGAAGGCGGGCATCGATGCGATGCAGCAGATCGCCAAACAGGGCCGGGAACGATTCAAGCAGGGCTTCTGGATCGTGGTCTATCCCGAGGGCACGCGGATCAAGGCCGGCAGGCGCGCCAAGTACAAGACCGGCGGCGCGCGGCTCGCGACCGAGCTCGGCGTGCCGATTGTTCCTGTGGCGCACAATGCCGGCTATCTTTGGCCCAAAGGGGTATTCGGCAAGCGTCCGGGAACCGTGACGATCTCGTTCGGGAAGCCGATCGCGCCGGAGCGCAAGGACGCGCAGACGCTGATGAAGGAAATCGAGACCTGGATCGAGGGGGAAGTCGCGCGCCTCGGCGTGCCGCAATGAGCCCGACGCTTCCGGACCTCCGGTTGCGGGCTGCCGAACCTCGCCGCGCCCCCGAGCCGCCGGCCGAAGGCAAGGTGCGGTGCATTGTCCTCGCGGGGCATCCCATCGACTACCGTCTGATCCGCGCGCGCCGGCGCACGATCGGGATCGAGATCGGTATTGCAGGACTCACCGTTCGCGCGCCGCGCTGGGTTCCGATCCGCGAAGTCGAGGCGGCATTGATCGAGCGCGCGGCATGGATCGTCCGCTCTCTCGCCGAGTGGCGTGCGCGCCGGCGCGACGTGCTGCCGCGCGAATGGACAAGCGGCGCGCCCATCCTCTACTTGGGTCGCGAGCTCGCGCTTGCCGTTTTTCCGGCACGCAAGAAGGCGATCGTCCCCGACCTCATCAACCTCACCGTGCTGCATCCCGAACCGGAGGACGAGCGCGAGCTCGCGAGCGATGTCGGCCGGTGGCTCAGGAACGAGGCTCAGCGCATTTTCGTTCCCCGCGTGGCCGAGCTGTCGGCGCGGGTCACCTCGACGGCGCCCGCGGTGAAGCTTTCCAACGCGCGATCCGAGTGGGGAAGCTGCAACCAGGCGGGCGAGATCCGGCTCAATTGGCGGCTCGTCCAGCTGCCCCCCGACCTCGCGCTGTATATCGTCGCGCACGAGGTCGCTCACCTGGTCGAGCTCAACCACTCGCGCCGTTTCTGGAGCCTGGTCGAGGAGCTCTTTCCGGGCCATGCCCGCGCCCGTGACGCGCTCGACGACTGGACAGCGTTGCTCGAGGCCTGAGGCGCGTCGGAAGTGCCGCGATCGGGCACCGTGATAGGATTCAAGCCCGATGCTACGTGAACTGGTTGCCTCCCTTCGAGGCGTCGTCGGGGCGCCCGCGGTGGTGATCGCGATCGGCGTGCTGACGCTCACCGCGTGCGGAATCAAGGGGCCCCTTACGCTGCCCCCGCCGACACCCGCTGCAGTACCCGCATCCTCGCCGGCGCAATCTCCCGCGGCCGCGCGCGAGCCGGCGGAGCGCAAGCCATGACCGCATTCCGCCGCATCGGCGCGGAACTGCACGCCGAGCGAGTCCCGCTGACCACGATCGCGGAACGGTTTGGCACGCCTTGCTATGTCTACTCGCGCGCCGCGCTAGAGGAAGGGTACCGCGCATTTGCCGCACCGTTCGCCGGCACGCCGCACCTCATCTGCTATGCGATGAAGGCGAATTCGAACCTTGCGGTGGTCAACCTGCTCGCCCGCCTTGGCTGCGGTTTCGACATCGTGTCCGGCGGCGAACTGGCCCGCGTCATCGCCGCAGGCGGCGATCCCGCCAAGGTCGTGTTTTCCGGTGTGGGCAAGACGATGACCGAGATGGAGTCGGGCCTGAGCGCGGGCATCCGATGCTTCAACGTGGAATCGGTCGCCGAGCTCGAGGCGCTGAACTCTGTTGCCGGCAGCGTCGGCAAGGTCGCGCCGGTGTCGCTCCGCGTGAATCCGGACGTCGACCCCAAGACCCATCCGTACATTGCGACCGGTCTGAAGGAGAGCAAGTTCGGCATCGCGTTCACCGAGGCCCCCGCGCTCTACCGGCACGCCGCCGACCTTGCGCACGTCGCAGTGCGCGGCATCGATTGCCACATCGGGTCCCAGATCACGGACCTGTCGGTGTACGTCGAGACAGCCGAGAAGATGATGGGCCTCGTCGACCGGATCGAGGCCGACGGGATCAGCTTGCGTCACATCGACCTGGGTGGCGGGCTCGGCATCCGCTATCGTGACGAGGCAACGATCGATCCCGGCGAGTACGGCCGCGCGGTCCGGCGGATGCTGGGGGCGCGTGGACACGAACTGCTGTTCGAGCCGGGGCGGTTTCTCGTCGGCAATTCGGGCGTGCTGCTGACGCGGGTCACCTACCTCAAGCCGGGAGCGGACCGCGACTTCGCCATCGTCGATGCCGCGATGAACGACCTGATCCGGCCGGCGCTCTACCGCGCCTGGCATCCAGTCGATCCCGTGCGTCCGCGCGATGAGGCGGCGCGCCGCTGGCAGATCGTGGGGCCGGTGTGCGAGAGCAGCGATTTCCTCGCGCACGACCGCGAGCTTGCCCTCGCTCCCGGCGACCTGCTCGCCGTCGGCGCAGCGGGCGCCTACGGTTTCGTCATGAGCTCGAATTACAACTCCCGGCCCCGCGCGTGCGAGGTTATCGTCGACGGTGATCGCGTCCATCTTGCCCGTCCGCGCGAGTGCATCGCGGAGCTCTTCGCGCACGAATCCATGCTGCCGTGACCATCGGCGCACAGCGCGTGTGATACCGCGCAACCGGCCGATTTTCTTGTGTGCGAATTCGCAACAGTCGCGGATGCGGGCGAGGGAATCGGCGAAGAAATCTTGCAATTCAACAAAATGCGGCTAGAATTCAGGCAGCAGGTAACGCCGGGTTTGTCAAGTAGTTGCGGTAGCGATCGACGAATCGGAGCGCCGCCTGCGCGAAGTAGAAGCACCATAACAGTTAGAGCAACTCAGACAGGAGAAACGAAATGGCTGACATGATGTCGATGATGACGCCGGCCGCTGCGGCCCCGGCGCCGAAGAAGGCGACGAAGAAGAAAGCGACCAAGAAGAAGGCCGCTCCGAAGAAGGCGACCAAGAAGAAGGCGACCAAGAAGAAGGCCGCTCCGAAGAAGGCGACCAAGAAGAAGGCAACGAAGAAGAAGGCGACGAAGAAGAAGGCCGCCCCCAAGAAGAAGGCGACCAAGAAGAAGGCGACCAAGAAGAAGGCCGCCCCCAAGAAGAAGGCGACCAAGAAGAAAGCGACCAAGAAAAAGGCCGCCCCCAAGAAGAAGGCGACCAAGAAGAAAGCGACCAAGAAAAAGGCCGCCCCCAAGAAGAAGGCGACCAAGAAAAAGGCCGCGAAGAAGTAACCCTTCCGCGGCAGCAGGTCCGTTTCGGTTCCGAGACGGACGAAAAACAGGCGACGCGCAACGCGTCGCCTGTTTTCATTTCAGCGCCCGGTACGTCGCCAGCCGCGGCCTCCGCGTGCCTTCGGTACAGGACGCCGCTCCGAGCGTCGGCCGCTTTGCGTCGACTCGCCTGGTCGCATCCCCACGCGCTTTGCGCGCGGGGCCCCTGCTGCCCGTCTCGCGCCGCGGCCTCCACCTGCCTTCGGTACGGGACGCCGCTCCGAGCGTCGGCCGCTTTGCGTCGACTCGCCTGGTCGCATCCCCGCGCGCTTTGCGCGCGGGGCCCCTGCTGCCCGTCTCGCGCCGCTACCCCGGTCCCGACGTTCCGGACTTGGCGGACGGAGGTCCACCGTTCGACTTGGCCGCCGGTCGCGACGACTTCGCTTTCGTTCCGGCGGCCCGCTTCGCTTTGCCGGCGTTCGGCGCAAGGTTGCTGGTGATACGCAGCGACTGGCCGGTCCTGAGCGCGTTCTGGCCAAGAGCGTTCCAGCGCCGCAGGTCCTGCGTAGTCACGGCGTAGCGGGCAGCGATCCCCGTGAGGGAATCGCCGCGCTTCACACGGTAGTAGAACGTGCGGCCCTGCGGGACCGTCGTGAAGACGGCGTTCGTCAGCGTCTGCTCCGCGTCCTGGGTAGGGCGCTGCGACGGCACGAGCAAGGTTTGGCCAACTAGAACCTTTGCCTTCGCGCCGATCCCGTTGACCGCCCGCAACGTCTCCACCGACATTCCGAACCTGCCCGCCACCAGCGGCAGCGTCTCGCCAGTGCGCAGACGGTGCGCCTGCCAGGACACCAGCGGCTGGTCGGTCAGCTCGAGCTTCGCGGCGAAGAGCTCCGCCTTGTCGATGGGCAGCAGGATCGTGTACTCGTCGGCCCCGGCAATGACCGGCCGGTTGTGCTGCGGGTTCAGGTACTGGAATTCCTCGACCGACATCTCGGCCAGTTCCGCGGCCCGCCGCACATCCATCTTCCGGGTCGTCTTGACCACCGCAAAATAGGGGGCGTCCGGGACGTCACCGAGCTCGAGGCCGTATTTTTCCGGATCACGGACGATGTTCTTGACCGCCTGCAGCTTCGGCAGGTAATTGCGCGTCTCGTCCGGCATCGCGAGGCTCTCGTACTCGGCGGGCTTGCCGGCGTTCTGGTTCTTCGAGATGGCCCGCGCGACATTTCCCTCGCCCCAGTTGTAGGCCGCAAGTGCGAGTTGCCAGTCCGAGAAGTCGGCATGAAGCTTCTGCAGATAGTTGAGTGCGCCGCCGGTCGCGGCAACGACGTCGCGCCGCGAATCGAACCAGAAGTTCTGCTTGAGCCCGTAGTGCGTCCCGGTCGACGGAATGAACTGCCAGATCCCTGACGCACGGCTGGTCGAAACCGCGTGGGGGTTGTACGCGCTCTCGATCATCGGAAGCAGTGCGATCTCGAGCGGCATGCCGCGCTGCTCGACCTCGACCACGATGTAGTACAGGTAGCGGCGACTGCGATCGATCATCCGCGCAACGTAGTCGGGCCGCGTCGCGTACCACTGCTCCCATTTCTCGACCAGCGGGTTGTCGAGTTCGGGCATCGCGTATCCCTTGCGGATGCGGTCCCAGAGATCATCGGCGGGCGGCGCGAGCGGCTCGAGGTCGCCCCACCCGCCGATCGCCGAATCCGAGTCTGGAACGACCACCACGGGATCATCGACGACGACGATCTCCGCATGCTCGGGGACGACCGCCGGAGGTGCCTCGACTGCGACGGGCGTTTCCGGAACGATGGTCGGATGTTCCGTGCCCGGTGCCGCGCAAGCGGCGAGCACCGCGATCATCGTGAACGGGACGAGTGTACGTAGGCGCAATTCGTTCGATCGGCGACCCGGGCGGGGTTGCGGCGATGTTAGGCGTGGAGGGCAGAAGCGTCAACCGACAGCGGTCGGCATCGCGTGCCGCTATCGCGATCCGCTGCGGCCGACCCCTACCGAAATCCGTTCTTCCACTCGCGCAGCGTGGCGAACGCTTCTAGGGCACCGGAAAGCCTTCGTCCCGCATGGGCCTCGGCCGCAGCGAACACGTCCGGCACGTCGGCGCGCAGGAAGGGGTTCGTTGCGCGCTCGTCGGCCACGGTAGACGGCACCGTGGGTAGGTTGCGGGCGCGCTTGTCCTCCTCGCGCGCCTGCCGCGCACGCAGCGCCGCACTGCGCGGCTCCACCGCCCTGGCGAAACGCAGGTTCGCAAGCGTGTACTCGTGGGCGCAGTAGACTCGGGTTTCGTCGGGCAGACCGGCCAGCTTCGCGAGCGAGGCGACCATCTGCCCTGGCGTGCCTTCGAACAACCGCCCGCAGCCGCCGGCGAACAATGTATCGCCGACAAAGGCGAGCGGAATACCGTCAGTCTCGCCTACGTAGGCGATGTGGCCGCCCGTGTGCCCCGGAACGTCCAGGATCGCAAGCGCAAGACCGATCCCGGGTACCGTGATGCGGTCGCCCTCCTGCAGCGCATGCGTACGGGCCGGGATCGCCTCGCGCGCGGGCCCGAACACCGGCACGGCGAATCGCGCGAGCAGGCCGGCGTTGCCGCCGACATGGTCTCCATGGTGATGCGTGTTGAGGATGGCCGATAGTTCGAGCCGCTCGCCGTCGAGATAGGCGAGCACCGGCGCGGCATCGCCGGGGTCGACGACCGCCGCGTGGGCACCTTCGCGCACGAGCCAGATGTAGTTGTCGCTGAAGGCGGGGATGGGGATAATCGCCGGCATGGACGCATCTTCCGGAGCGAGCGTCGACCTGTCAACGACGCTCGCCGACTGGTTGGCGACCCCGCTCGGCCAATACGTACTCGCACGCGAGCAGGCGTGGTTCGACCGGACCGTTGCCGACATCTTCGGCTTCCACGCGATCCAGGTCGGGCTGCCGGCATGCTCGTTTCTCGCGCAGAGCCGAATTGCGGCGCGCTGGACCGTCGACGACGGGACTGCCGCGCAGATACGTGCAGACCCGCACTGGCTTCCCTTCCCGGAAAACGCCATCGACCTGATCGTCCTGCCGCACGCACTCGAGTTCTCGCGCGAGCCCCATCAGACGCTGCGCGAGGTCTACCGCGCCATGCGCGCCGAGGGTCAGGTCCTGATCTCAGGTTTCAATCCGTTCAGCCTGTTCGGCGCCAAGCGGTACTTCGGGCGCGGCGAGACGCCGCCCTGGACCGGTAACTTCATCGCGCTCTACCGGCTCAAGGACTGGCTCGCTCTTCTTGGCTTCGAGGTGACCGGCGGGGCCCTCGACTGCTACGTGCCCCCGTTCGTGAACGAGAAGTGGCGCGCGCGCTGCGGCTTCTTCGAGTCCGCCGGCGATCGCTGGTGGCCCGTCGGCGGCGGGGTCTACTTCCTCCGCGCCACCAAGAAAGTGCTCGGCATGCGCGTCATCACACCGGCCTGGGAACGGCGCCAGAACGGTCTCGCCGCCGCGCCGCGCCAGGCCCGCCAGTGCATCGAGCGCGTCCCGGAAACGATCGCGGGACTGGTCGAATGAGCGGCACGGTCACGATCTACACCGACGGCGCGTGCAGGGGCAATCCGGGACCGGGGGGCTGGGGTGCGCTCCTGGTCTGGCGCGATCACGAAAAGGAGCTTTGCGGCGGTGATCCGGCGACCACCAACAATCGGATGGAACTGACCGCGGTGATTCGCGCGCTCGCGATCCTCAAGCGGGGCTGCGAAGTCGATCTGTTCACCGACTCGCAGTACGTCAAGAACGGAATCGAAAGCTGGATCCACGGCTGGAAGAAGAACGGCTGGAAGACAGCGGACCGCAAGCCGGTCAAGAATGCCGAGCTCTGGCGTGAGCTCGACGCGCTGGCCGCAGCGCATCGCGTTCGGTGGCATTGGGTCCGGGGCCACAACGGCCACCCCGGCAACGATCGCGCCGACGCGCTTGCCAATCGCGGCGCGAGCCGGGTAGCAGGGGCCCCGCGCGCTGGGTAGCGCGTGGGGATGCGACCAGGCGAGTCGACGCAACGCGGCCGACGCACGCCATTCGCACGCCGCGGCAGCAATGGAGGACGCGGCGGCGCGAGCCGGGTAGCAGGGGCCCCGCGCTGGGTAGCGCTTGGGAGCCCGGATTACGTCAGTACGTCAGCGGCGGATGAACTCGCCCGACTCGCACCCGATCCTGCGCATCGGATAGATCACTTGCTTGGGCGCCGCGTCGACCTTGCCTTCGACGGTCGCATAAAGCCATCCTTCCGATCCCTTCCGGTAGATGATCTTCTGGGGAAAGTCCTGCGCCGGATTCGCGAAGGTGAACAACTCGTCGGTGCGACCGGTCGCGGTGTCCAGGGTCCGTTCGACAAGTCGGTAGGCGACCTCGTTCTTGCCGGTCGGCGCGGCGACGTAGTAGACACCGTCGGGGCGAACCTCGAGCCGCAGGTATTCGTAACCCTGGGTCCGCCCCTGGAAGACGGTGTGGCTCGCGCCGAGCATGAGGCCGCCGCGCGGCGGCAGCCAGTGCTCGTTGAACTCGCGCTGGTTCACACTGCCGCGCCAGCAGCCTTCGAGCCAGGCGAGCGCAGTAAAGTCCTCCGTGCCAGCAACCATGGTCTGCGCGGACGCGGCCGGCGCGGGATTGGCTTCCGGCGGGGCCGCCGTTTGGGCACCGGCCGGGACGCCGGCCAACGCGATCAGGAGAGGAACCGTCTGGAAGGCAAGCGGTATGGTGCGCATGACCATGGCGTGAGTTCGCTTATTGCGACCGCGCGAGCGGCAGGTTGAGGAGGAGATTCTGCGGCTTCATTTTCAGCCGCGCGTCGCCGTCCATCGCCATGGCGAGATAAACGGGTCGGCCGGCGATCGCCGGCCGCATGTCGGCCGGATCGTTGAACGTCAATTCGAACAGACACAGGAGCCGTGCCATCCGTTCGTCGTCGACATCGACGCCATTGTACAGATCGTTCAGGAGCGCGCTCGCTTCCACCGTCAGTCCCACATGCCAGACCCAGCGCCGGTCGTCGATCTCGCGCTGCGGATGAATGGTCACGCCAACGCCGAGAAAATGCGCGATCCAACGCTCCAGCACACGGCACAGTCCGTTCAGCGCCGGCCGCCCGCGATTGAGGCTGACCGCGAGGTCGAGGCGCTCGTCGCGGTCCCAGTAGGTCGGCGCATTGTCCGCGTTGAGCACGTCGAGATCGACCGTGCGCACGGGTGCGCGGTGGCGCTGGAGCAGCTCGCCAAGACTGCCAAAGCCACCGGTGGTCGCGTAGCGCTCGACTGCGCGCTCATCGGCGGCCATCACGGCACCGTCGTCGAGCACGGCAATCTTCTGCGTGCGGAACAGCATTTCCGCCGCGCGTGCCTCCATCGGGTCAGCGGCGACGCCGAGAATGTGCCGCAGCAGGATCTGGGTCAGCTGCGCGACGAAGAGCGGCGGGACGTCGACGCCGTCGCGGAAGAGCGCGACATACGCCGCCTCGATCGACGGCGCGGCGACGAGCCGCTGGCGGAAGCGCAGCCAGATGCGGAAGTTCTCGCGCGCATCCGCATCGACGATCGGCGCGAGCTCGGATTCGGTGACCGCGGCGCGCGGCGCGGCGAAGAGCTTCTCGTGCAAGGCACGCTCAGCCGCGCAGGACTCGGCGATTGGCGCGAGCTCGGGTCGCAGCAACAGCGAGCGCAGGAAGTCGTCGGTAAGCGTGAGTCTTCCGTCCGCGCCCCGTGCGAGCAGCCGGTATCCGCTGGACTGCCAGAAGTCGGGCACGCGTCGCCGGTCAGCCGCCGAGCATCGCCTTCTTGAGATCCGCCTGCACCGGCTTGTCGCCGAGCCAGATCTTCGTCAGCGCCCGGTTGAACGGCTCCCCGGGAATGGTTCCCTTCGCCGCGCCGTTGAAGCCGACGACGGTCGCGCCGTCAACGAAGTCCAGCGTGACCACATTGCCTTCCTTCACCTCGCCGAACGACTTCATGATCGAGACGAGTTGGTCGGTCTGCGGCTTGACCGCATTGAACTCGTCGGTCCCGGAGTTCTCCTTGAGCCCGTCGACCAGCGCGTTCACCAGGTCGTCCGCCGACACATTGCGCAACAGGTTCATCTGGATCCGCCGGGGGCCTTTGGCCACCACCGCGGCCAGGTCGGACGCCTTCGCGGGCACGTACAGGCTGCCGACGTAGACCTTGAAGATCGCGCGCGTCCGGATGCCGGCACCGTTAAGCACGAGCTCCTGCCCGCCGACCGTGGCCTTGTCGGCGAGCTTGACGCCGCCGACCTCGGCGGCGAGTGCGCACGTGCCGAAACACAGCACGGCGAGGAGCTGCGATCGACAGCTTGCGCATGGTGACTCTCCTTGGGTTAGCGGGGCGCCGACGGTCGCGATCCCATGACCCGATGCCCGCACTCCGCGGCGCGAGCACGCGTCCAAGGGAACACGGCCGGGTCGCCCCGGCCGTGTTCCGTGGTTCGCCGATCGTAGCGCGACGACATCAGAACATAGTACGTCGCCTGCATCGAAAAGATCGTCGTGCTCGCGTCGAATGACCCGTTGACCAACCCGTTGAGCGCCGTGCTTCCCTGATTCTGGTTGAAGCTCGGGCTGTCCGCAAAGATGTAGACGAAGCCGGCGTCGAACTTGAGGTTCGGCGAATACTTGTACTCGCCGCCGAGCGCGAGCCACCAGCGGTCGGAGTCCGGCAGCCGGACCGTCGTATCCGTCGAATTGGCGGGCGTCTGGTCGAAGGCCACGCCGACCCGGGCCTTCCATTGCTCGTTGTACCGGTAGCTCGCGCCGACCGAGTACTTGTACGAATCGTCCCAGTTGAGCGGCACCACCGAGGAGCGCGGAGCCGTCGGTCGGGTCGAACTTGGAGCTTCGGGATGCTCGACCAGCCGGTGTACTGCACGTCGGCCATCACCTCCCATTGCGGGTCGATCCGGTAGAGCATCGACACGTTGGCGATCGCCGGCAACGTGATGTCGGAGGTGACACCCTTGTTGTACAACAACCTGCTGTTGACCGTGGCGGAGAGCGTGGCCACCGTCGCAGCCACCGTCGGCGAGGTGCCCGGCGGGACGGTCACAATGGGGTTTTCGAGCGTCTGATCGGCCGACACGTTCAATTTGATTTCCGAGCGATAGCCGCCGGCCAGGCGAAATTGGGGCGTGACGTCCCACGCGACCCCGATGTTCCAGCCCCACGCCCCGTCGTCGCCCCTGACCGTCGCCTTCGAGTCGAGCCCCGGGGTCGCGGCGATGATCGATGGGATAAGCGATGCGGGAATCTGGCCGGCCGCCGCGGCTGCTTGCGGCAGTGCCCGCAAGCACGGCCGAATAGTTGACGTTCTGCGTCAACGTGGCTCTGAGGTACTGGTAGTTGGCGCCGACCCCGATGGCGAATTGCGGGCTCACCCGCCACGACAGCGCGGGGTTGACATTGACCGTCAAGATCGAAGACTTGAGCCCCTGGTACCGGCCGAGCCAGCCCTCGTCGTAATTCGTCGTGAGGCCGAACGGAGCATTGATGCCGAGGCCGAACGCAAACTGTGGATTGATCGGCACCGACACGTACCCATTCGGCACGAAGTTGACGTTGCCGGCATCACCACCATCGCCGCCGAGCGGCTGGAATTGGGCCGGGAGTGAGCCGTCATTCCGGAACTTGATCGAGGGGGTGACGATGTGCACAGCGCCGGCTATTTGCCCGCGCGTGAACTGTGAGAGCACGGCCGGGTTCCACCACATGCCAGTCACGTCGTCGGTAAAGGCGGCCCCGCCGGCGAACGCATTGCCGATCGAGCTCGCGCTCTGTTCGTTCAGCTGGAAGCCGGTGCCGGACGCCTGTCCGCCGACAAGCGCCAATGCGAGGCCGACAAGGGCAGCCGCAATCGGGGTACGACGGAAGGGGGTCGTCATGGATACTGTCTCCTTGATTCGCGTGATGTTTCGAAGCGCCGCCCTAGGACCTGCATCGCGGCCGTGGAGAAGATTGCCTGAAGTCGTTGCGGAGGCCGGTAGCGCATCCGGCTCCCCGGATTCTCATTGAAATGACTATACATCGCGGCGGGTACCGGCGTCGCTCCCGCGGGGCAATGTCTAAGCGGTTGCCGGCCGCTTGTTGCAATCACCCCACTCCCGCGCAATCGACCCACTCCCCCGATGCCGATGTCATTCGGCCGGCAACTCCCTCGGGCGCCGGTCGGGACCAACTGCAACATACGTCAAGCTGGCCTCGGTGACCTTGACACAGATCACATCGGTCGGGTTGCGCTGCGCGAAAACCTCGACGTCCGCCGTGATCGACGTGCGCCCGGTCCGGGAGATCGTTGCGTAGAAGCTCACCAGGTCGCCGATCAGCACCGGCTCCTTGAACACGAAGGAATTGACTGCGACCGTGGCGACCCGTCCTCGCGCGCGGCGCGCCGCGACAACGCCGCCGGCAATGTCCACCTGCGACATGACCCAGCCGCCGAAGATATCCCCGTGCTGGTTCGCATCGGCCGGCATCGGGACGACGCGCAGCGCAGGTTCGCCTTTGGGAAGTTTCACCGGTACCCCCGGTCGTTGATTGACGGCCCTGTCCGGATGCTTGGAGCCGATTCGCGCATGAGTCGCTTGCGCGCGCCAAACTTCCGACCTACCCCGTTCTCCTGCTTTTCGGCGTCGGGTCGTCGCTGGTCACGCCGCCTGCCTTTTCGCTTCGTCGCGTAGCTCGCGCCGCAGGATCTTGCCCACGTTCGTCTTCGGCAATTCCTTGCGGAACTCGATCTGGCTGGGCACCTTGTAGCCGGTGAGATGTTCGCGGCAATGCTCGATCACCTCCGCCTCGGTCAACCGCTCGTCCTTCTTGACCACGAACAGCTTGACCGCTTCGCCCGATTTCTTGTCCGGGACCCCCACCGCGGCGCATTCCAGCACGCCCGGGTGCATCGCCGCGACCCCTTCGATCTCGTTGGGGTACACGTTGAACCCCGATACCAGGATCATGTCCTTCTTCCGATCGACAATCTTGACGAAGCCACGACCGTCCATCACCCCCACGTCGCCGGTTGCGAACCACCCGTCCTTGTCGAGCACTTTCGCCGTCTCGGCCGGATGCTGCCAGTAACCCGCCATCACCTGTGGGCCGCGGATACAGATCTCCCCCGGCTCGCCAAGAGGCACTTCCTTGCCTGCGTCGTCGCGCAGAACCACGTCGGTCGACGGGATCGGGAGGCCGATCGAACCGTTGTACTCGGGCAGATCGAGCGGATTGATCGTCGCCGCCGGCGAGGTCTCGGTCAGCCCATACGCTTCGATCAGGGGCGTCTTGGTGATCATCGTCCACCTTTCGGCGACCGCCTCCTGCACCGCCATTCCGCCCCCGAGCGTCATCCGCAGCGACGAGAAGTCCAGCTTGCCGAAATCGGGGTTGTTGACCAGCGCATTGAACAGCGTATTCACGCCGGTTATCGCCGTGAACTTGTGCTTCGCCATTTCCTTCACGAAGCCGGGGATGTCGCGGGGGTTCGTGATCAGCACGTTCTCCGCGCCCAGCGTCATGAACACGAGGCAGTTCGCCGTCAGCGAGAAGATGTGGTAGAGCGGCAGCGGGGTGATGATCACCTCACCCTGATTCGGGTTGAGGAAGGGATGCACCCAGGCGCGCGCCTGCAGCAGGTTGGCGACGATGTTCCGGTGCAGCAGCATCGCCCCCTTCGCCACGCCCGTGGTACCCCCCGTGTACTGCAGGAAGGCGATGTCGTCGTGCTTGAGCGGAACGGCTTCCAGCTTGCGCCGGCGCCCGTCGGCGAGTGCATCGGACAGCCGGATCGCGCCGCGCACGCTGTACGCCGGAACCATCTTCTTGACGTGCCGCAGAACGACGTCGACGATGATTCCCTTGAAGCCCAGCATCTCGCCGATGCTGGTGACGATGGCCTGCCGCACCTTCGTCTTGTCCATCACCTCCTGCAGCGTGTGGGCGAAATTCTCGACGACGACAATCACTTCGGCGCCCGAATCGTGTAGCTGGTGTTGCAGTTCGCGCGCCGTGTAGAGCGGATTGACGTTCACGACCGTGCAGCCGGCCCGCAGGATCCCGAACAGGCACACCGGGTATTGCAGGATGTTCGGCATCATCAGCGCAACGCGCGTGCCCTTCTTGCAGCCGATGCCCTGCAGATAGGCGCCGAACGCCTCCGAAAGCGTGTCGAGTTCGGCGAACGTCAGCGACTTGCCCATGCACGTGAACGACTTGCGCGCCGCATACTTGCGCACGCTCTCGTCGAACACGTCGCGCACCGACGCGTACTCGTTGATGTCGATCTCGGCGGGGACTCCCTTGGGATAGTGCTTGAGCCAGATTTTTTCCACGATGCACTCCCTGCTTCCACAAGCTGCGACGACCGCTGGCCGATCACCGTTGCAGCGCAATCCCGCACCTCGGGCGAGCGATCGCAACAGTCAACCGGAACGAAGAGCCGGGCGAACGCCGGCCCCATGACGGAAATCCTACACCAGAAGAGACGTGGCGGGCGCACGGCCACGCCGTCGCAACGCCTGCGACAAGTTGTCTCGCCAGAGGTGGTTCAGGCTTTGGTCGGCAACGCGGCCGCGATCGACGCACTTGCGGCCGCGTGATGCAGCGGACCGCCGCGAAACGGTGCGAAGCCGGTGCCGAAGATGGCCCCGGCGTCCACCAGGTCGGCGTCGGCCACGATGCCCTCGGCCAGCGCAGCCTGCGCTTCGGCGACAAACGGTTCGATCAGTCTTTCTGCGAGCCCCGGCGGTACCGCTCCGGGCGCCTGTTTGGCCGGCTTTCCCGATGCGTAATCGTAGAATCCTCGTTTGGACTTGCGCCCGAGATGGCCGGCATCGACCAGCGCCTTGAGCTTCGCGGGCGGGGCCGCGTCGGGGTTCAGCATCTTGCCGACCGCGACGCAGATGTCGAGACCGACGGTGTCGGCCAGTTCGATGGGTCCCATCGGCATCCCGAAGGCCAGCGCTGCTTCGTCGACCACCTCCGGAGCAATGCCTTCGTCGACGCAGCGCATCGCCGTCATCAGGTACGGCGCCAGCACGCGGTTCACGAGAAAGCCAGGCGCGCTCTTTACCGGCAGCGGCAGCTTGTCGATCTGCCGCGTGACCGCCGCCGCCTTCGGCACGAGATCGGCGCGCGTGTGGCTCCCGACGACGATCTCGACCAGCATCATTTGCGGCACCGGATTGAAGAAATGAAGACCGATGAGCCGCGATGGATCGGCCATCGCGGTCGCGATGTCCTCGAGCGGGATCGACGACGTATTCGTGGCGAGGATGGCGCTCGGTTTCGCCTTCGCCTCCAGGGCCGCGAAGAGGCTGCGCTTGGCGTCGAGATTCTCGAAGATCGCCTCGATGATGACGTCGGCGCGCGCGATGCCGTCGCCGGCGACATCGGGAATCAGCCGGTCCGTCGCGTCGCGGACACGCCGCGGGTCCTTCAGCCGCTGCGCGAAGAGCTTCGCGGCACGGCCGATCGCCGGCGCGAGTCGCTCCGCATTCTGGTCCTGCAGCGTCACGGTCATTCCGCGCAGCGCGCACCAGGCCGCGATGTCGCCGCCCATGGTGCCGGCGCCTACCACGTGCACGTGGGCGGCCTGGAACTCGCCCTCCTTCCCGAGCGACTTCAAGCGCTCCTGCAACCGGAACACGCGGATCAAGTTGCCGGCGGTCGGCGTCTTCAGCAGCGATGGGATGGATGCGGGATCGGAAGCAGGAACGGCGAGCGCGTTGCCGTCATAACGGACCCAAAGATCGAGGATCGCGTAGGGTGCCGGGTAATGCTCGCGTCGCGCGCGCCTGGCGACCTGCTTCCTGGCCTGCGCGGCGATGTACCGGCGCACCAGCGGATTGAGCGTCAGCGACAACGTTGTGGGAAGCGTGCGTGGCGGTGGCAACGCACGCAGGACGCCGCGGGCGGTGTTTTCCATGACGCGCGGCGGCACGCACTCGTCGGCGATGCCGAGTTTCTTCGCGCGGCGCGCGTCCACGGTCTTGCCGGTGAGCAAGAGGTCGAGCGCAGCGGGCGCACCGGTCAGCTTCGGCAGCCGCTTGATGCCGCCCCAGCCGGGCACGATGCCGAGCATCACTTCCGGCAGTCCGAGTCGCGTTCCCGGCTCGTCGACAACAACGCGATAGCGACACGCAAGCGCAAGCTCCAACCCGCCGCCGAGACAGAAACCGCGGATCAGCGCCAGCGTCGGGTACTTCACCGCAGCCAGGCGCTCGAACGTATCCCAGCCGCGCTTGACCAGCGCGATGGCGCCCGCCTCGTTGTCGAGTTCCCCGAATTCGTCGATGTCGGCGCCGGCGATGAAGCCGTTCGCCTTGCCCGAAGCGATGACGAGGCCTTGCGGCGGGTCGCGATCGAGCTGATCCAGCGCTTCGTTGAGCTCGGCCAGCACCGCGGCGGACAACGTATTCGTCGTTGCGCCTGCTTTGTCGAACGAGAGCCGGGCATAACCGTCGTCCTCGCGCGTGAGCTTCCAGTGCTCCATCGATGATTCCTGTCGTGTGTGATTGCGCTTCGAGTCTCGCGCATTGTCGCGGCGCAGCGCTGCAAGGCGGGCACCCCGGGTGTCAGGCGCGTTCGACCAGCATCGCGCCGCCAAGGCCTCCGCCGATGCAAATCGCCGCGATCCCGCGCCGTCCGCCGGTACGTTCGAGCACGTTCAGCACGTGCAACACGATGCGCGCACCCGATGCGCCGACCGGGTGTCCGAGTGCGATTGCGCCGCCGTCGACATTGAGCTTCGCTGGATCGATCTCGCCAAGTGCGCCGTCGATGCCGAGTTCGGCGCGGCAGTAGTCAGCGTCTTTCCACGCCCGCTCGCACGCGAGCACCTGCGCGGCAAACGCCTCGTTGATTTCCCAGGCGTCGAGATCGGCCAGGCCCAGGCCGTGCCGCTTCAGGATCGGCGTCGCTGCGTGTACGGGTCCCAGGCCCATTTGCGCCGGATCGAGGCCGGCCCACTGCGAATCGACGACGCGCCCCTTGGGCACAAGGCCGTACCGCTGGACCGCATGTTCGGAAGCGAGCACGAGCCACGCGCCCCCGTCGGTCACCTGCGAGCTGTTGCCGGCCGTGACGTTGCCGTACTTGCGGTCGAAGAAGGGTTTAAGCTTCGCGAGATTCTCGGCCGTCGAGTCCTCGCGCACGCCGTCGTCGGCGGCGTAGAGCTTGCCTGCCCGGTCGTAGAGCGGAACGACCTCTTCCGCGAAATGCCCGGCCTTTTGCGCCGCCAGCACGCGCTGGTGGCTGCGTGCCGAGAACTCGTCCATCTCCCGACGGTTGATGTCGAAGCGGAAGGCGAGATTCTCCGCTGTCTGTCCCATCAACAACCCGACCATCGGGTCCGTGAGCCCCTTCATCAGGCCGATCACCGGCGCGAGGTGAGTGAGCCGGAGCTTGGTGACGAGCGCAACGCGCTGGCCAACCGTCTTTGCGGCGTACCAATTCGCAAGCCAATGCACCATTGCTTCGGAGAAAAGCAACGGCGCCCGCGACAGCGCATCGACGCCGCCCGCCAGCACGAGATTCGAGCGACCCGTGCGGATATTAGCGATCGCCGAATCGATCGCTTGCATGCCGGACGCGCAGTTGCGCATCACGGTCCAGCCTGGCACCTTCTCCCCGCAGCCCATCCGCAACGCGACGACCCGCCCGATGTTGACTTCATCCGGTGAGGGCGCGGCGCAACCGAGGATCACCTCGTCGAGGTCGGTGGGCGCGAATGGCTGGCGTAACAGCACAGCGCGGCCCGCGGCAGTCGCGAGGTCCGACGCCGCGAACGGGCCCGGTCGGTTGCGCGATTTCAAGAACGGCGTGCGTGCACCGTCGATGATGTAGATGGGTTCGGTCATGGGTTTGGCCCAACCTGGATTATCGGCGCGAGCGACACCTTGCGCCCTGGAACCTCAAGGCGCGGTGCGCCGTCGCGAAAACGGCCTCCGGGCCAAGTACTCCAACCGCGAGCCCTATACCTCGCGAACGCGCGAAATCGCGTGGTATGAACATTAGGCTGCCACCTTGTGTACGACGGCCGGCGCCGCCTCGGACGACACCGGGGCCGGGAGCCTCGCTTCCTCGGCCTCCAAGTCCTGCGGGAAGTCGTCGACACGGATCACGCTGGCAGTGAGTTCGCGCGCCGCCAGCAGTGCGGATCCCTCCGCTCCGGTGATGACCCCGGCGGCGTGCGCCTGCGCCACCAGGCTGTCCGGCCCAGCACCCGGTGCCAGTTTCAGCGCGAGTCGGCCGTCGCGCATGGCGGACCGGATCTTTGCCTCGACCGGTTCGGCGGCAATTGTCGCCACGAGTGCTCGGTCGACCAGAGCAACCGGATCATCGGCTGCCTGCGAGAGGAAGATGCCGGCCGTGAGACGGTCACGGGTCGCCGACGGCGCGAGCAGCAGGCGCGCCACTTCATGGCCGAGTTGATCCGACGGGACTTCGTAGGGCCGGCCCAGAGGGAACACGACTCTTTGCATGATCGCCGCAAGGAAGCGATTCGGGAAGTTCGAAATCACCCCCTCCAACGCGTTCTGCGCCTTGAACATCGCGTCCCAGATCGCCCAGTGCATCAGCGGCGAATCCTCCTGCGGCCGCCCGTCGTCCTCGTAACGCTTGAGCGTCGCCGAGCAGAGGTACATCAGCGAAAGGATATCGCCTAGTCGCGCGGAAAGCTTCTCCTTGCGTTTCAACGCCCCGCCCAGCGTGCCCATCGACACATCCGCGAGGAACGCGAGCGCCGCGGAAAAGCGCGTGAGTTGCTGGTAGTACCGCCGCGTCTCCGGCGCGACATCGACCGACACGCTGACAAAGTGCGAGCCGGTCATGCCCATCACCAGCGTGCGCGCGAAATTCGCGACGACGAACCGCACGTGGCCGAACAGCGCGGCATCGAAGGCGATCGACGCTCGCGCGCGGTCCGCCGAGCGGGTCGCGGCGATTTCCTTCAGTACGTACGGGTGGCAGCGGATCGCACCCTGGCCGAAGATGATCAGGCTGCGCGTGAGGATGTTCGCACCTTCGACGGTGATCGCCACCGGGTGCTGCATGTACGCGCTGCCGAGGAAGTTGGACGGCCCCATGCAGATCCCCTTGCCGCCAATGACGTCCATGCCGTCGTTGATGACCTGCCGGCCGCGCTCGGTCAGATGGTACTTGGCGATCGCCGAGACGACGGCCGGTTTCTCGCCGCTGTCCACCGCCGCGGCTGTCAGCATCCGCACCGCATCCATCAGGTACAGGTTACCGCCCATCCGCGTCAGCGCCTCCTCGACGCCCTCGAAGCGGCCGATCGGCGTCTTGAACTGCTGGCGCACGCGCGCATAGCCTCCGACTGCGCGCACGGCAAGCTTGGCCATGCCGGTGTTCGACGCCGGCAGCGAAATGCCGCGGCCGGCGGCGAGGCACTCCATCAACATGCGCCAGCCCTTGCCAAGCATCGACTGGCCGCCGATCACCCAGTCCATCGGGATGAACACGTTCCGGCCCCAGTTCGGGCCGTTCTGGAACACCGCGTTCAGCGGGAGGTGGCGGCGTCCGATCTCGACGCCGGGGTGCGAGGTCGGAATCAGCGCGCAAGTGATCCCGAGGTCGTCCTTTTCGCCGACGAGTCGGTCAGGGTCGTACACGCGAAAGGCGAGGCCGAGCAGCGTCGCCACCGGGCCGAGCGTGATGTACCGCTTGTCCCAGGTGACGGAGAGCCCCAGGACGCGCCTTCCCTCGTGCTCACCCCAGCAGACAACGCCGAAATCCGGGATCGACGCCGCATCCGAGCCCGCGTTCGGGTTCGTTAGCGCGAAGCAGGGGATTTCGAGTCCCTTCGCAAGCCGCGGCAGGTAGTGCCGCTTCTGCTCTTCCGTGCCGTAATGCAGCAGCAACTCGCCCGGTCCCAGCGAGTTCGGCACCATGGCCGTCACCGCAACGGTGCCCGATCGCGTCGACAGCTTGGTGATGGCCTGCGAATGCGCGTAGGCGGAAAAGCCGAGCCCGCCGTATTCCTTGGGAATGATCATCCCCAGGAAGCCCTTGTCCTTGATGAACTGCCACACGTGCGGCGGCAAGTCGCGGTGGACGTTGGTAGTTTCCCAGTCGGTGGTGAGTGCGCACAGTTCTTCGACCTCATTGTCGAGAAAGCGCTGTTCCTCCGGCGTCAGCGCGGGACGTGCGGTGGCGAGCAGCTTCCGCCAATCCGGCTTGCCGGAGAACAGGTCGCCGTCCCACCAGACGGTCCCCGCCTCGATTGCTTCGCGCTCCGTCTGGGACATCGGCGGCATCACCTTGCGAAACCCGGCCAGTACCGCGTCGCTGAATAGCGCGCGGCGCAGCACCGGGACGTTCAGCGGAATCGCCAGCAGAACGAATATGGCGGCAAGGGCCAGCGTGAGCCAGCCCGGGAGCACCTGCGCGCCCCACGCGACACCGATTGCCGCGGCGACCCCTGCGCTCCAGGCGAGCGGCGGAGGCGTTCACGTAAGCCAGTGCGAGAGCGCCGAGCAGAACGGCGACAAGCCAGAGTATGAACGAGCATCATGGGCTCCTTCCCAAGGTGTCGTTAACGCGTCATCGGTGCGTCAGCGCGGGCGACGCAAGTCGTTGTCCAGATGTCCGGTGCCGGCGGTGTCCAGCACCGGTGATTGGAGACCCGCAAGCAGAAAGGGGGCGAGCCGCTGCAACAGCAGCTCGTCGTTGCCGGATTCGGCGGGAGTGAGCTCGGCAATGAGCTTGAGCGCGTCGGTCCCGGCGAGCGTGTAGGAAAGCGCGCCCATGATGAAGTGCAGGCGCCACGAGAGCTCCCTCTTAGGAAGCTCCGGCAGCGCACGGCCGAACGCCGCCTTGAACCGCGCGATCATCACCGCGTACTGCTCGGACAGGAACCGCCGGATGAAAGGGGCAGGGTCCGCATAAGCGCGCCCGAGCAGGCGCAGGAAATCGGTTCCACCGCGTTGCGGATCTCGGGCGAGTTTCAATGCCGGGATGAACATCGCAGCCAGGATCCGCTCGCAGGGAACGGGATCCGGCGCGGCTTCGTGCTCGAGGCGCGTCAACAGATCGACGCGCTCCTGGTTCATCGGATCGAGGCGGCGCGTGAGCACCGCCTGGAACAATTCTTCCTTGCTGCCGAAGTGGTAGTTGACGGCCGCGAGATTGGCGCCGGCAGCGGTGGTAATCGCGCGGAGGCTCGTCGCTTCGAAGCCGTGCTCCATGAATAGGCCCTCGGCCGCATCGAGGATGCGGCTCTTGGTCGCGGCTGGCGTGCGGTTCGCGCTGATGGGGATCACGTTCCCGTTCATCGCTTGCGGCTCCTCAGCTTGCATGTTGCATGTCTCGCCTGTGCGTTCGCCTTCGGCCCATACGCGTCATGCTGCGGCTCGCCGTCGCGTGGCCGGACCTCTATCTAATGAAATTGGGTTAAACGTTTGTTTGAATCCTATGTTTGTTTGAGGGTGGTTGTCAATGCGCTCGTCAGGATCGGGGCGGCGCCACCCACACAGCGCCCCTTGCGGCGTCGTGACTTCATGATCGTGCCGACGGCCGCGGCGTCGGTTGTCGTTGCGCCGCCGCCCGTGGTGCCCCGGAAGGCCGCGGCCCCCATCCCCTTGGCTATACTGGCCAACGTGGAGGAAGCGGCGAATGTCCCACATCAGGATCACCAAGCGGCATCACCTGTCCCACCGGAAGGCGAAGGAGGCCGCCGAGCAAGTCGCCCGCGATCTGCACAAGCGCTTTGGACTGGCGTACGAGTGGCAGGGGGACAGCGTGGACTTCAAACGCGCCGGACTCGCCGGCAAGCTGCACGTGCTGAAGGACCAGGTGCGCCTCGATTGCGAGCTGGGCTTCGTGATGTCGATGTTCAAGCCGGCGCTTGAAGAAGCCGTGCACGACGAGTTCGACAAGTATTTCGGCAAACCAAAGGCGTAGCGAACGCCCGTCCGCGCCGGTCTAGTTCAACCGGCGGTTTGCCTCCGCGACGCTGGTCGCCTGCACCTGCGCGCCCGGGTCGGGAAACGGCGCGACGTCTCCCGCGAACATCGCGTCCAACAGCCGTCGTTCGCGCCGGTCGATCGTCGCCAGAAACTCGTCGGCGCCGTGCATCTGCCGGAATGCGGCAAAGCCACGTTCGAGGAAATCGTGCAGCGCGAAGAGCCCGGCGAGACGCGCCGGCCCGCGCATCATTACCAGTGCCGCGTAAATCAGGGGTTTTTGCACGAAGACGTCGAGTGCTGCGCCGATCTCGCCGATCAGCCGGATCTGCCGTTCGCGTGCGACCCGATTGCCCATCCGGCGGTACGCGTCCGCGTACTGGGCGACGGTGAACACGTCCTCGCCGCGCGCGAGGTGCGCGAGCAGCGAGCGGTCGAGTTCCTGCGACAACCGGTTGAGCTCGACCGCCTTGGCGATCGTCGCGATCACGCCTTCGGGAAGCATTCGTGTCATCACCGGCACGACGCGCGCGAGATCGGCATCACGCTGCGCGAAGTCCGTGCCGCCGTAGAGGTCGGTCTGGAAAAACCCGATTGCCGCGGCAAATCGCGGCTGCGCGGCAAGGTCAGCATACGTCTGTCCAAGGCGCCGCGCTTGCCAGTCCGCCAAGCGCTCGAGCGCCGCGGCAAGCGCAGCATTCGCGCTCCGATCAGCGTGCAGGCGGACGACGCGCGAAAGCTCCTCGACCAGCGCGGCCTGTGCCGGATGCTTTGGATGAAGGCTTTCGGAAGGGTCGACGTTCGACAATGCGAGTTTGCACTGAAGGGCGGCGCAGACGCGCCTGGGCAATCGCTAGTCTAGCCGAGGCTGGACCGTGGCGTCCCGATGGGGGCCCGCGGCCGATTAGTGTGCTTGCTCTAACGGATGCGAATAAATTGTGCTCAAGCGCCGCGATGAGCGCGAGATTTCTGCCAACCCCTGAAAGGAACGATCATGCTCAAGACCACCACCAATTTCTACCCGCTCCAATTCGGCGAAGCCGCGCTGGCCGCGTCGCGCCAGGTATGGCTCGCGGGTCTGGGTGCTACCGTCGTGACCCGCGACTGGGTGCAAACCGAAGCCGGCGACATGTTCAAGACGCTGGTGAAGGAAGGGACCGTTGTCGAATCGCGCGCTATCCGCTTTGTCGGGGACCAGATCGAGACATCGGTGACCCGCGCGAACACCGTGTGGAAGCGCACCCGCAGAACTGTCGAGTCGTCGGTGAAGCAGGCCGCTACCGCGGCCGTGGATTTTGCGCAGCAGGTACTCCCGAAATCGCTGCCGGTGTTCGAATTCCCGGTCGCAGTCAAGGCCCCCAAGCGCGCAGCCAAGCCGGTGAAGAAGGCCAAGCGCACGGTTCGCAGCCCAGCAAAGGCAAAGCGCAAGTCCAAGGCGGCGACGAAGCGCGCGTGATGCAGTAAGGATTGCGCCGCCGCCAACGAAGCCAAAAGGAGGTCCATGCCGGCACGCACGGCAACCGGGCGCGCTCGGCGCTCCCGGAAGCGGGGGCGCGCGCGCTCCCGCTTGGGCCTTGCGCTCGCGGGCGGCGGGCCGTTGGGAGGGATCTTCGAGGTCGGCGCGCTGCTCGCACTCACCGACTCGCTCGACGGCATCGACTTCAACGACCTCGACGCGTACGTTGGGGTATCGTCGGGCTCCTTCGTGGCCGCCGCCTTGGCGAACGGCATTTCGCCGGCGCAAATGTACCGTCTGTTCATCGACGACGGCGCCGATGCGGCGCTGACGCCCGAAGTTTTCCTTCGCCCCGCATTCTCCGAGTTCGCGTTCCGCGCCGCGGCACTCCCGCGCCTGTTCGTGCGGGCGGCGCGGCAATGCCTGCGCGACCCGTTCCGCCGCGGGATGATGGAGTCGCTCGCCACACTCGCTCACGCTGTTCCCGTCGGCATGTTCGACACGCGTTCGGTCGGCGATTTCCTTCGCCGCCTGTTCGCCGCACCCGGTCGGACCAACGCGTTCCGCGAACTCCGCCGGAAATTGTTCCTCGTCGCGACGAATCTGGACACCGGCGCGTCGGTGACCTTCGGGGCGCCCGGCCACGACCACGTTCCGATCTCGACGGCGATCGAAGCGTCCGCTGCGCTGCCGGGCCTGTTCCCCCCGGTCAAGATCGGTGGCGCGTACTACGTCGACGGCGCGCTCAACAAGACACTGCACGCGTCGGTCGCGCTCGATGAAGGGATCGACTTGCTCCTCTGCGTCAATCCCCTGGTTCCCTTCGACGCGAGCCGCGCAACGCCGAACGGACGCCTCACCGTCGAGAAGCTCAATCAGGGAGGGCTGCCGATCGTGCTTTCACAGACGTTCCGCGCGATCATTCATTCGCGGATGAAGGTGGGCATGGAGAAGTACGGCCGTCAGTACCCGGATGCGGACATCGTGCTGTTCGAGCCGGACCGCGAGGACGCCGACATGTTCTTCGCCAACATCTTCAGTTATTCGCAGCGCAAGCACCTGTCCGCGGCGGCTTTTCGCAAGACCCGGCAGAACCTGCTCGCGCGCGCCGACGCGCTCGTGCCGCAGCTCGCGAAGCATGGCATCACTATCAATCTCGAGCGGCTCCGCGACGCAAAGCGCCAGTTGCCCGATGCGCTGTGCGACCCGCGCCCGCTGCGCACCGGCGTTGGCCGAGCCGGGGTCGGACAGGCCACGAGCGACCTGGCACACGCGCTCGACCAGCTCGAGCGCTGGCTCGCCGCGCACTGATCGCCGACGGGCGCCCACGCGTTTGCCTCGCGTCCGGGGGCGCTCTACACTCCGGCGTCACCGACTTCCCGCTGGCCAGCACATGGCGGAAAAAAAACGCCCCCGCCGTACGCGCGAACGCATACTCGAAACGAGCCTCGTGCTGTTCAATCGCTCCGGCGCCCCGCAGGTGACGACCGCGGACATCGCCGACGAATTGAACATCAGCCCGGGCAATCTCTACTACCATTTCCGCAACAAGGACGAGATCGTCGGCGAACTCTACGCCGCCTACGAAGCCCGCCTCCTGCCGCTGCTCGCGGATCCGGGTGGCCGTCCGATCGGCGTCGAAGATCTCTGGCTGTGGCTGCACCTTCTGTTCGAGCGGATGTGGGAGTACCGCTTCCTGTATCGCGACATCGACGCCCTTGCCGGGCGCGACCACCGTTTCGGCAAGCGCTTCGGTGCCTTGCTGCGCAAGTGCGTCGCGACCGTCGTCGGGCTGTGCTGCTCCATGGTCCGCGCTGGCACGATGACGGCGTCGGAGCAGGAGATCGTCGCTTTGGCGCAGAATGTGCTGCTCGTCGCAACGTACTGGCCGTCGTTCGACCGGGTCTACCGCGTGGCACGCGCTGTTCCCACCGACGCGGAGGCGGGACGCGCCGCATATCAGGTGCTCGCCCTGTTCGCCCCCTACCTCGTTGACGACGCCCGCAGCCGGCTCGACCGGCTCGCGGCCGACTACCTCTGATGGAGCAGACACGATGACCAAGAAATGGGCACGCTTCCCGCATCCCGACAAGGCGTACTCGTACGACGCAGCAGCCCTCCGAAAGCATTGGTCGCGACTGCACAAAGGCGATTGCGAGTCCTTGCCGAAGGACCTCGCCGTGCTCGACGCTTGGCGGCACTATCACGCCGGCGCATTCGCCGAGGCGGTGGAAGCGGGTCGCAAGGCGGGTGGCACCGGTGTCAACGCGGCGGTGAAGGCGCAGATGATCTACGCGAACTATCTCGAGAAGTCCGAGAAGGCGAAGCTCGCCCTGCTCGAGGAGGCGGCCGATTGGGCTGACGAACGCCGGCGCGCGGCGCCGGACGACGCCAACGGCCACTACTTCTACGCGTACACGCTGGGCAAGTACAGCCAAGGCACGTCGGTCCTCAAGGCGCTCACTCGGGGCATTGGCGGCAAGATCAAAGACGCGCTGCTGTCGGCGATCAAGTTCCAACCGAAGCACGCCGATGCGCACATTGCGTACGCGACGTACCAGGCCGAGGTGATCGACAAGGTGGGCGGCCTCGTGGCCGGCATGACGTACGGCGCGAAGAAGGATTCGGCAATCGACTGCTATCAGAAGGCGCTCAAGCTCAATCCGGATTCCGCGATCGCACGCGTCGAGTATGCGAATGCGTTGATCCTCTTGTTCGGCAAAAGCCGCCTGGCGGAAGCCGAGCGGCTCTACCGCGAGGCCGTGGCATGCAAACCGGCCGACGCCATGGAGCGGCTCGACGTCGAGCTGGCGCGGGCCGAGCTCGAGTAAGGCGCGTATAGCGCTTGTTTCGGATGGCCCGCGGCCGCGGGACGACCGCCAGGACGGTTGCAGCGCAGCCAACCCGTCAGGCGCGCAGGACGTCGCCGCTCACGGAAGTGAGAGGCGTCGGCCGCGAGCTAACTGCCCTCGCCGCGACGACAGGATCGAGATCGCCGTCGCGCGGCCACGGCGCAAGCAGCGTTCCGAGCACGAGTTTCTCGAACTCCGATCCGAAGCGAGCGATCACTCGCTCCGGATCCGGGCACAACCCGTGATCCGTGATAAGCCCAAACTGCACCCGGCCGGCGTACGACAGAATCGACACCCCCATCCCAACGTTGCCCGATTGCGGCACCCAGACAATCTCGCTTTCGATCTTCGCGCCGGCCAGGTAGAGCGGCCGCGCCGGGCCTGGCACATTGGTCATCACCGCGGTCGCATTGCGCGACAGCACACCGAGCAACTGCTCCTGCAGCGCCTGCGGTCCCACACCCATCGCGGCGAGCAGCCCGAGCGCGAGGATCGGCTGATAACTGCCTTTGAGAGCGCGCATGTTGGCGCGCACTGCGTAGAGCCGCTCGAACGGATTCTCGATCCCGATCGGCAGATCGAGGAAGATGAGCCCGAACTCGTTACCCAGGTTGTACGCTTCCTCGAGCGGCCGCAAGTTCACTGGAACGATCGCGCGCAGCATCACGCCGTCGACGACGTCGCCCTTGTCGACCAGGTATTCGCGCAGAGCGCCCGCGACGCAGGACAGCAGCACGTCGTTGACCGAGGCGCCCAGCGCCTTGCCGACCGTTTTCACCTCGGCGAGGGATATCGGTTCGGCCCAGGCGACGCGCTTGGAAAGGCCGGGCGTGCCCTTGAAGCGCGTCGGCGAGTCCTCGCTCATCAGCGCGAGCTTGGCGATCTCCGCAGTGAGCTCGCCGCCCTGCTCGGCGAGCGCGAGTGCCCGCGCCGGCTCGTACCAGATTTCCACCCCCTTCTCGATCATCGTCGACCCGATCCGCAGTGCCTTGCGCATCAAATCGGTCAGCGGCTGCACGACCTGCGTGACCGGATCGCTTGGCGCGTGCCCGCGCAGCTTGCGCGTCGGCGGGGTGACGATCGCTGGCGGTCCATCCGGTCCGGCGTCCATCATCGACAGCATCACCTGCACGAGCGCGATGCCATCGGCGTAGCAGTGATGGATCCGCATCACGATTGCGCTGCCGCCACGGTACTTCGCAACGACGTGGAACTGCCACAGTGGCCGCGCCGGATTGAGCGGCGCGCAGGCAAGCCGGCTTACCAGCGCCTGCAATTCGCGGTCCCCCGCGCGGCCGGGCAGCGCGACTTCGACGACGTGGTAGTCGAGGTCGAAATGCGGATCCGTCTCCCAGAACGAAATGCCCGCCATCTGTACCGGCCGTTGGCGGAAGCGTTCGAACCGCACGAAGCGTTCGGCGACCGTTCGCTTCAGCCGAGCGACGTCCACGCGGCCCTCGAACATGAGGACGCCCGTGATCATCATCAGGTTCTCCGGGCGGTCCATCCGCAGCCACGCGGTGTCGACCGCGGACATCCGTTCGCGGCGCAGATTGGCGGCGCGCACGGTGCGGGGCTTGGAGGAACGCTGCGGCACGACGGGGCAGGGGCGGGGCAGGCGCGAATTGCGCGCGCTTTCGGCTTCGCGCTAAAGTAGCACAATCCCTGCGCGCGCAGAAAAGCATCCCGGAAGGAGGAAGGGCATGGCAGCGGCACCCAAGAAGAGCGACCTCAAGGCCCAGTTCGACACGGCTGTCGCGGCAGCCAAGAAGACGAAGAAGAAGCCTGACAACGCGACGTTGCTCAAGCTCTATTCGTACTTCAAGCAGGCAACCATCGGTGACGTGCAGGGCGAGCGGCCCGGTGGATTCGATTTCGTCGGCGGGGCCAAGTTCGACGCTTGGTCGAAGTTGAAGGGGTTAAGCCGCGACGAGGCCATGGAAAACTATATCCGGCAGGTCGACAAGCTGAACCGCGACTAGCGGCCCCCTTCCGGCAGCTGGCCCGCGGCACTACGCGGACCCCCTTGCGCGCGCTTCAGGCGCGCGCGCTGCGCTTGCGTTTCGCCGTCTTGGGGCTGGCGCGCTTCCTTTTCGGTTCGGGCGCGACTGCCGGGCCCGACGCCGTACGCGAGGCCTTGATCAGCCGGTTCACCGCTTCGGAAAGCTCGTCGACACGCTCAGCCAGTCGCTGCACATCGTTCTGCGTGTAGACACCCAGCTTGGCGAGCGCCCGCGCGACGCGGTCCTCGAACACCTGCTCCAGCTTGTCCCACGTGCCGCCCGCCATCTGCTGGACCTCCTTGGCCTTCGCGGTAGCTGCGCCGCGGGCTGCAGCAGCGGTTTCGGTGGCAGCTCGTCTGGTCCGGTCCTGCAGCCGCTCGCCCTGCCGCACCAGTGATTCGAAGACCTTCATGCCCTCTTGCTGCGCGCGTGAAAACGCCCCCAGCCCGGCAAGCCAGATCTGGTGCGACGATTCGAACACCGAATCGGACACATCCTTGGCCGAGAAGGACTCGCTCGACGCACTTTGAGCCTTTGCTTTCTTGAGCATCGCCCGTTCTCCTTTGCGAATCGCCATCGAACGCCGCGCGGGGTCTCGCACGCCGCCACCGGTCGTAATTCTAGGCCGTCTTGCGTAGAGTCGGCACACTAAACGGGAGCTCGACCGGCCCGGGCGCTCCGGGGCCGACCGCGCGTTACAATCGCGCTCGTCCGCGCCGGGCGCCGCCCTCCGTCGCCACTCACGCGCGGCGATGTCCTCGGTGGCCGGCCGCGCCCCTCGAAAGCAAGGAGAATCCAGATGACCTACTTCGTCACCGGCGCGACCGGCTTCATCGGCCGCTTCCTAGTCGCGAACCTGCTCGAGCGCGGGAAGCCGGTCTGCGTGCTCGTGCGCAAGGGGTCGGAGAAAAAGCTTGCTGCAATGCGCACCCGATGGGGTGCCGACGAGAAACAGGTGATCGGCGTCCATGGCGACCTCGCGGCACCCGACCTCGGCGTGGCGGCGGCCGACTCGAGGAGGCTCAAGGGCAAGGTCGACCACTTCTTCCACCTGGCCGCCATTTACGACATTTCGGCGAGCGCGGAGGACCAGCAGCTCGCCAACGTCGAAGGGACGCGGAATGCGGTTCGGTTCGCCGGGACGATCGGGGCCCGCTGCTTCCATCACGTGAGCTCGATCGCCGCCGCGGGGCTGTACGACGGCATGTTCCGCGAAGACATGTTCGAAGAGGCCGAGGACCTCGATCACCCCTACCTCAAGACCAAGCACGACTCGGAGGCGGTCGCGCGCCGCGAGTGCAAGGTGCCCCTTCGCATCTACCGGCCCTCGATGGTGATCGGCCACTCGAAGACCGGCGAGATCGACAAGATCGACGGTCCATACTACTTCTTCAAGACGCTGCAGAAGCTGCGCGAGGTGCTCCCCCCCTGGATGCCGATGATCGGCATCGAAGGCGGGCGCATGAACCTCGTGCCGGTGGACTTCGTCGCCGACGCGCTCGATCACATCGCGCACAAGAAGGGTCTCGACGGCAAGTGTTTCCATCTCACGGACCCGGAGCCGCACCGGATCGGCGAGGTGCTCAACATCTTCGCGCACGCCGGCCACGCGCCGAAGATGACGATGCGCGTGAACGCGCGGATGTTCGGCTTCATCCCGGCGCCGGTGCTCTACGGGCTCGCATCACTCTCGCCGGTGAAGCGCGCGATCAAGGTCGTCCTGACCGACCTCGGCATTCCACGCGACGTCTTCCAGTTCATCAACTGGCCGACGCGCTACGACAATCGCGAGGCCGCGAAGGCGCTCAAGGGGTCGGGCATCGAGGTGCCGCCGCTCGAATCCTACGCGCCGAAGATCTGGGACTACTGGGAGCGCAATCTCGATCCGGACCTCTTCATCGACCACAGCCTCGCGGGCCGCGTCAAAGGCAGGGTCGTCGTCGTCACCGGCAGCTCGTCGGGCATCGGCAAGGCCACGGCGTTGAAGCTGGCCGAAGCGGGCGCGAAGGTGATTCTCGTCGCGCGTGGCGAGGAAAAGCTGCTGGAGACCAAGGCGGAGATCGACCGGCTGGGCGGCAAGGCGTGGATCTACACGGCCGACATCGCTGATCTCGCGTCGTGCGATGCGCTCGTCGCGCGAGTCCTGAAGGAGCACGGCGGCTGCGACTTTCTCGTCAACAACGCCGGCCGGTCCATCCGCCGTGGCGTCATCAACTCGTTCGACCGGTTCCACGACTTCGAACGAACGATTCAGCTCAATTACTTCGGCGCGCTCCGCCTCATCATGGGCTTCCTGCCGAAAATGCTGGAGAGAAAGCGCGGGCACATCATCAACATCTCGTCGATCGGCGTGCTGTCGAATGCGCCGCGCTTCTCGGCCTACGTCGCGTCGAAGTCTGCGCTGGACTCATTCTCGGCCTGTGCGGCGTCCGAATTCGTCGACAAGGGGATCCAGTTCACGACGATCAACATGCCGCTCGTGCGCACACCGATGATCGCGCCGACCAAGATCTACGAGAATGTTCCGACGCTTTCGCCGGAGGAGGCCGCCGGCCTCGTGGTGGATGCGATCGTCAATCGGCCGGTGCGTATCGCTACGCGACTCGGCGTCTTCACTGCGGTAGCGCATGCGATCGCACCAAAGCTGACTCAGGTGTTGCTCAACACGGCGTTCAACATGTTCCCCGATTCCAGCGCCGCGGCGGGGAAGAAAGACGGTGAACCGGCTCCGCTGACGCCCGAGCAGATCGCCTTCGCCCAGATCACTCAGGGGATTCACTGGTAGCGATTGCGGACGGGGTAGCAGGGGCCCCGCGCGCGGGTAGTGCGCGGGTAGCGCGTGGGGTTGCGACCCAAAGCAATGCCACGCGGCCGACAGCTCAGCGTCCTCATCGCCACGGCGGCGCGGGGGCCGCGGGCGCGTCAGCTGCTCGGTCTTGAAGGTTGGCGAGCTCGGTCGCCACGCACTCGAACACCCGCCGATCGCGGAGCATCGCGTTGTGCCCGACCCCGTCGAGCTCGACATGCATTGCCCCCGTCAGACGCGAGCTCGCCTGCGGCGCGACCATCGAGTCGTGCCAGGACCACAGCGACACGAATCGTACGGGCAACGTCTCGCCCTCGTTTCGGTTCAACTCGACAAGCCAGGAGTTCCCGGGCCGCAGCTGGGCAAGCGAAACGCCGGGAAAGAGCCAAGCGTGGATGCTGCCGTGGTGTGGCGTGCCCAGCGTCATTACCGACACGATCCTCTGCGCTCCGTAGCGCCGCAGATAGGCCCGCGCAACGAGTCCACCCATGCTGTGTCCGACGAGCGCCACCCTCTGGGCCGCGGTCGCCGTCAGGACTGCGTCGATCTTGGCGGCGAGCTGCTCCGCAAAATCCTCGATCGAGGCGAGCGGAGGGCCGAAGGTGAGCGTGTAAACCGGCTTGATGCCCCGTGCCCCGAGGTAGTCGGTCAGGCCTCGCCACACGCCGGCATTGCACAGCACACCGTGGAGCAGGATCACCGGGACCGATGCGGGCTCTGGTGCCGGATCGCGGATCAGCCAGCGGAACAGGGCCATCCGGGGCCACGAAGCACCGATTGCCGCTACCTCGTTGCCGAGCAGGCGAACGCTGTCGGCAAAGCCGATCTGGTGCTCGGGGGGGCGCGGCGTTCGAAAGACCCAGGCGATGGCAAAATAAACCGTGGCCAACACCATCGGAATGGCGGCGGCGGCAAGCGGCGCCGCGCCAGCGATCCACCACGCGCTTGCGCCACGCCCGATCGCCACCACAGCCCAACCGACGAAGGATGCGAGCACACCCGCGAACAGCAGCCAGAGCGCGATCGCGGTGGTCATCGCCCGCGATGATACTGCGGAGCGCCAAGCCGGGGCAGAACCGGTGTCGAACCCGCGCCAGTTTCGATGCAAGGCGCGGTCTCGTGCGGGCGGGTTCTTGTATGCACCGCGGCGAGCGCGCCCTTCGCCCAATCCCCTTCAGGCGGCGACAACCGGCAGTGGAGCCGCTTCCGTCGAGCGAACGCGCCAGTTCTTCAGCGCGCCCACCGTCGCCGCGAGGTCCGGAATGAGCGCGATCCCAGGCAGGCGCGCGCGCAGACGGCGCGTCATTTCACCGCCCGCCCAGAGCGTCGTCGCCGGCGCCAGCTGACGACGCAGTGCGGCCAGGCCCTCGCTCGCCTGTCGAGCCGGAAACGCGGCCGAGAACGAAAGCGCAACGATCTGCGCCTCGTGCGCGAGTGCGGCGCGGCGGATGTCCTCGAGGGGGGTCTGCGTGCCGAGCGAGATGCACTGCGCTCCTTCGGGCACCAGGAGCGCCTCGACCATCAGCAGACCCAAGCCGTGCTGCTCGCCCGGGAACGTCGTCAGCAGCACTTTCGGCGACCCCGTTTGCCGCGGAAACGCGTTGATCGCGCTGCGCAGTGCGACCTGCAGCTGTTCGGTGTACAGATGCTCTTCGAACACCTGCAGCTCCCCGCGCATCCACGCCTCCCCGACCGCACGATTCAGCGGGGCAAGGACATCGAGCACAAAACGCTGCAGCCCTTCCTTCATCAGCAGGTTCGCAAGTGCGTGCTGCAGTCCGGGCGCATCGTGACCTCGCAGCCGGGCCAGAAGGTCTCGCTCCAATGACGGCGTGACCTGGTGCGGCCGCGTCGCCACCCGGGCGTCGGCCAGCGAATTCAGTTCGTCGAGCGCGCAGTGGATAAGCTTGCCAGGGCGCAACCCGACATCCATCAGCCGCTTGATCGCGCGAAGTTTTTCGACTTCGGCGACCGCGTATTGGCGCTCGCCATTCTCATCGCGCCCGGGCTTGGGGAATCCGTAACGACGCTCCCACATCCGAAGGACGTCCTTCGATAGCCCGGTTTCGCGCTCGACGCCGCTGATGTTGAAGATCATAAGGGTAGACACTTTCTATAATTGTCCAGGACAAATATTGACAAATAGGCGTCGCTCCGTTATTGTCCGCCCTGCGAATACATTTGTCCAGGACAATGAACACCCAACTTGCAGTTCCAGCTTTAAGCACGATCGACCGAGCGTCGCGCGCTCGACACGCATCCGCTCTACGCGGAACTCGTCGCCAGGACGGGGCAGGCCCCGCGGTGGAATTTCCACAAGTACGTGCTCGACCGCAGCGGCACGCGCGTCGAGAGCTTTGCGAGTGATGTCACGCCCGATCAGCGCGGCTTCGTCGGCCTGATTGAACGACTGCTTGCCGTTCCCAAATCTGCTCCACACCTCGGGAGATTGCCATGAATGCTCGTGACAGTTTCATCCTGCCCGACACGCAGGCGCTGCCGGACCACCGGCAAATGCCGATCCAGAAGGTCGGCATCAAGGATCTTCGCTATCCGGTCGCGCTTCGCGCGGGCGATGGCAATGTCGTGCACACCGTCGCGGATTTCTCCATGTACGTCGGCCTGCCGCACGATGTGAAGGGCACGCACATGTCGCGGTTCGTCGAAATCCTCGAGCGGCCGCGCAAGCCGCTCGACCTTGCCGGATTCCGTGCGCTGCACGATGCAACGTTGCAGCGACTGGGGGCGCTTACCGGCCACACCGAAATGCGATTTCCGTATTTCATTCGCAAGGCGGCCCCCGTTTCGGCCGTCGAAAGCCTGCTCGACTACGCGGCGGCCTGGATCGTCGAGTCGATGAATCCCCGCTGCACGCGGCTCGCCGTCGAGATCGCGGCACCGGTGACGAGCCTTTGCCCGTGCTCCAAGAAGATCTCCGACTACGGCGCGCACAACCAGCGCTCGCGGATCACGATCCGCGTCGACATGCCTTCAGGCGAGATCACGTTGGAAGAGATCGCGCGGATCGCCGAGCAGGAAGCCTCGTGCGAAATCTACGGCCTGTTGAAGCGGCACGACGAAAAATGGGTGACCGAACGCGCCTACGAAAATCCGAAATTCGTGGAGGACCTCGTCCGCGACATCGCGCTGCGTCTGCAGCGCGATCCGCGCGTCGGCCGCTTTTCGGTGACCTCCGAGAACTTCGAGTCCATTCACAACCACTCCGCGTTCGCCGAGATCACGGGCGCAGGCGCGGCGGGCGACGACTGACCGTGGCGCGCAACGCCGGGCAGCCTGCCTCCGCCGCCGGGAGGGGGCGGATCCGGAGCGCAGCTGCGTTTGGCCCGCGGGCCGACGAGATGGACCAGCCAGAAAGGAAAAGGACGTGCGCATCGCAATCGTGGGAGCCGGCATCGCCGGCCTTGGGAGCGCGTGGCTGCTGCAGAAGCAGGGCCATGTCGTCACGCTGTTCGAGGCCAACCCGTATCTGGGTGGGCACACGCATACGGTCGACGTCACGCTCGACGGCATGACCGCGCCGGTGGACACCGGATTCCTGGTGTTCAATGACCGCACGTACCCGAACCTGGTCGCACTGTTCGACGAACTTTCCATCGAGACCGTCAGCAGCGAAATGTCGTTTTCGGTGCGGATCGACGCGCTTGGGCTCGAGTGGGCCGGTACGAACCTCGCGACCCTGTTCGTCCAGCCGCGCAACGCGCTGCGCCCCGCGTTCTGGCATATGTTGTCGGACATCGTGCGCTTCAATCGGACGACGACAGCGCTGATCGAAACCCATCGCGTGCCGTCGATTTCGCTCGGCGCGTACCTCGACGCCGAGGCCTATGGAGCCCCCTTCCGCGATTGGTACCTGTTGCCCATGGCGGCCGCGATCTGGTCGTCGCCCGCGAGCGAGATTCTCGGCTTCCCGCTGCCCACGTTTGCGCGCTTCTGTCACAACCACGGCCTGTTGCAGGTCGTGGACCGGCCGCAATGGCGAACGGTCAGAGGCGGTGGCCGTGCCTACGTCGCAAAGATCGCCGCCAAGCTCGCCGACGTGCGGCTCGCGACGCCGGTGGCACGAATTCGGCGTTTGCCACGCGGCGTCGAGATCGACGCTGCGGGCCGCAGCGAGCGTTTCGACGAGGTCGTGCTCGCGTGCCACAGCGACCAGGCGCTCGCGCTCCTTGCCGACCCGTCGATCAGTGAGTCGCGGCTGCTCCCGCGGGTGCGCTACCAGCCAAACCGCGTCGTCCTCCACACCGATACCGCGCTGCTGCCGAAGTCGCCGCGGGCATGGTCGGCGTGGAACTACCTCGCCGCAGCGGACGCGGACGACATGAGGCCGGTCGCTGTCAGTTACCTGATCGATCGGCTGCAGCCGCTGCCGTTCAAGACGCCGGTCATCGTTACGCTGAACCCGCCCATCGAGCCCGACCGCGCGAAAGTGCTCCGGGAATTCGAGTACTCGCATCCGCTGCTCGACGGTCGCGCGCTCGCGGCCCAGGAAAGCTTCGACTACCTGCAGGGTCAGCGCCATACCTGGTACGCCGGCGCATGGCTTGGCCACGGGTTCCACGAGGACGGACTCAAATCGGCGCACGCCGTTGCCAACGACATCGCGCGCCACAGCGCTGCATCCGTTCGCGAGTGGGCGACGGAGCGCATTGCCGCGTGACGCCGCCGACCCAAACGCCCCCGATCCGATCATGAGTCCTCCTTCATTCGTCGACCTCGCAAAGAGCACCGTAACGACGGCGGCGGCCGAGCCGCGGAGCGCCATCGATGGCGATTGTTCGGTCGCGGGGCTTGCGCTGATTCAGGGCGAAATCGTGCACGCACGTCGACGGCCGGTTGGCAACGCATTCCGCTATCCCGGCTTCTGCCTGCGGTTGCCGCTGTCGCAACTCGCGCAGCTGCCTGCACGCGGGATTTCCTACAACCGCGGTGGTGTCATTTCATTCCACGACCGCGACCACGGCGCGCGCGACGGCAGTTCGCTCGAGCAATGGATAGGCGAGCTGCTTGCTGCCGAGCGGGTGTCCGCCGACGGGGAGATCGTGCTGTACACGTTCCCTCGGATGCTGGGCTACGTGTTCAACCCGGTGAGCTTCTGGGTTTGTCACGATCGTGACGGCCGTGTGCGTGCCGTGCTCTGCGAAGTCTGCAACACGTTCGGCGAGCGACATAACTACCTGCTCGCTCATCCGGACGGGCGAGCACTTCGCTCGGGGGAAACGCTCGGCGTGCGCAAGATGTTTCACGTCTCGCCGTTTTGCGAGGCGAAGGGGCGATACGCATTCCGCTTCCATTTTGCCGCCAGGCGCTGGCTCGCTCGCATCGACTATTTCGACGACCACACTCCGGAGCCGCTGCTCGAGACCTGGATCTCCGGGCAGGCACTCCCCATGGAGCCCCGATCCGTGCGCGGTTTGCTCTGGCGTTACCGGCTGTTCACGCTGTTCGTCCTTGCTCGCATCCACTGGCAGGCGCTGAAACTGTGGTGCAAGCGCGCGCCCTTCTTCCCCAAACCCCAGCCCCCGCTCGACCCGACGACCCGATGACGAGCCTCGAGAATACCGCCTCCTCCTGTGCTGCAACCCGCCACGCGACCGCACGAATCGCGCGGCCGTTAGCGCCGCCGCCCGCGGCGCGGATCCTCTTCGCACTGCTGGCCCGTCTTGGCCGCGGCGAGGTCTTGATCAACACGCCCGCCGGCACGAACTGCCGCTTCGGTCCCGGCCGGGATGAAAACGGGTGCGGCGAGCTCACCCTCACCGATTGGAAGGTCGCCCACGACGTGCTGACCGGCGGGGATGTCGCGTTCGCGGAAGCGTACATGGACGGGCGCTGGGAAACGCCCGACCTCACTGCGCTGCTGACGGTGCTCGCCCACAACCAGGCTGCGCTCGAGCAGGCGTTCTATGGACGATGGTGGCAGCAGGCCCTGTTCCGTCTGAAGCACTGGCTCAATGCCAACAGCAGGCGGCAAGCGAAGAAGAACATCGTTGCACATTACGACCTCGGCAACGATTTCTACCGCTTATGGCTCGACCCGACGATGACTTACTCGTCGGCGCTGTTCGACGGCGAGCTCGCGCGCCCGCTCCACGAGGCACAAACCGCGAAATACCGCCGCACTCTCGCCCAGCTCGCACTGCCCGCGGGTGCGCACATTCTCGAGATCGGCTGCGGCTGGGGCGGTTTCGCCGAATTCGCCGCCCGCGCCGGTTATCGCGTGACGGGGCTTTCGCTTTCCGATGCCCAGACCGCCTACGCCCGGGAACGCCTCGCCCGCGCCGGCCTCGCCGACCGCGTCGAGTTCCGGGTCCACGACTACCGTGACCACGGCGGCACCTACGACGGGGTGGTATCGATCGAGATGTTCGAGGCGGTCGGCGAGCGATGGTGGCCGACGTATTTCCGCAAGCTGCGCGAAGCACTTGTCCCCGGCGGTCGCGCATGCGTACAGACCATCACGATCGCCGACGGGCGGTTCGAGCGCTATCGCACGCAGTCGGATTTCATCCAGCAGTACATCTTTCCCGGCGGCATGCTTGCCTCGCCCTCCCGCTTCGCTTCTGGAGCACGGGCCGGCGGGTTCGACATCGCCGGCACCCTCACCTTCGGCAGTGATTACGCGAAGACACTCAAGCACTGGCTCGCCGACTTCGACACCCAGGTCGACGCCGTTCGCGCACAGGGTTTCGACGAGCGCTTTATCCGGTGCTGGCGGTTCTACCTCGCCTACTGCATAGCCGGCTTCGACAGCGGGGCGACCGATGTCGCACAGTACACGCTCGTCGCGCGCTGATCGTCGACTTCGCACCGGGTTCGCCGCGAGCATCGCGGCCACCGTACTGTGCACCGCAGTGATGGCCAACCATCGGGCCGTCGACGCGCCCCCGCTCCCGACGAGCGTCGCGGCGCTTGCGCCCGACCTGCGGCCACAAGGTGGCGGTGCCATGACCTTCCTCGGGCTGTCGATCTACGACGGCTGGTTCTGGGGCACCGATCACGCCTGGGCCGCCGACCAGGTCTTCGCGCTCGACCTTCATTACCGGCGTCGAATTGAAGGTGCCAAGCTTGCCGAGCGCAGCGTCGAGGAGATCGCGCTTCTGGGGCTGGGCACGCCCGAGCAGCGCCTGCGCTGGGGCGAGGCAATGCGGAGGACCTTCCCCAGCGTCGAGGCGGGTGACCGCATCACCGGCCTCAATGCGCCGGCCGGCTTCGTCCGCTTCTTCCATAACGACCAGCCGATCGGCGAAATCGCGGACCCGCAGTTCGCACGCGCCTTTTTCGCCATCTGGCTCGATCCGAGGACCTCGCGCCCGGAATTCCGGCGGAAACTCCTTGGCGGATGACGCGATGAGCTTGCCGAGCGCGAGCACCGCGACGCGGCGCGCCCCTGGGCGCGTGGCGGCGTCCAGCGCAGCCTGGGCGTTCGATATGCCTCTGCGTGTGCCGACGCTCATTGCGTACGGAATCTTCGGCATGCCGCTCGCGATGGCGGCGTTGCCGTTGTACGTCCACCTCCCGCAGTTCTATGGCGGCCAGCTCGGCGTCGATCTGACCGTGCTCGGCTTGCTCTTGCTCGCGCTGCGCCTCGTGGACGGCCTGGTCGACCCGCTGCTCGGCGTGTGGAGCGATCGCGCGCGATCGCGCAAGGCACTGATCGCGTTGGCGGCACCGGTGCTTGCGCTCGGCATGGTGGCGCTGTTCATTCCTGTGCCGCGCGGGCAAGGTCCGCTGCTCGTGTGGCTCGGCGTCTCGCTCGCTCTAGTCTATGCCGCCTTCAGCGTCGCCACGATCAACCACAATGCATGGGGCGCGGAGCTCTCGTCCGATCGCACCGAGCGCACGCGGATCACGGCGGCGCGCGAGGGCCTTGCGCTCGTCGGCGTCATCGTCGCGAGTGTCGCGCCTACGTTGCTGGGCGCGCCCGGCGATCCCGCAACGGGCCTCCCCGCGTTCGCGCTCCTGTTTGCCGGTTTCACCATGGCTTGCGTCGCCGTGACGCTGCGCGCGCCGGCAGGGGCAATGTCGCCGCCCGCGACGCGGGCGACGTGGGACGGGCTTGCCATCCCGCTCGCCGACCCCCTGTTCCGGCGATTGCTCGTCGTGTTCATGGCCAACGGCATCGCCGCGGCGATTCCTGCCACGCTCGTGCTGTTCTACATCACCGACGTCTTGCGCGCCGATGGCGAGCAGGGTGCGTTTCTCGCGCTCTATTTCATCGCCGGCGCCGTCGGGATGCCGTTCTGGGTGAAACTGTCCGCGCGGATCGGCAAGACCCGCGCCTGGTTGGTCGCGATGCTTGCCGCGATCGCCGCCTTCGCCTGGGCGTGGGGCCTTTCCGCCGGCGACACGACGGCGTTCGCCACGATCTGCGTGCTGTCGGGGCTTGCGCTCGGAGCCGATCTTGCGCTGCCGCCGTCGCTGCTCGCCGACGTCATCGGTCGCGACGGCCCGGCGCGTGCGGCCGGCGCCTATTTCGGGCTCTGGACCTTGGCGACCAAGTTGAATCTCGCGCTGGCCGCCGGCGTCGCGCTGCCGCTGCTCGGATATCTGGGCTACGCACCGGGAACCGGGGGTATCGAGGCGATCCGATCGCTGGCCTTTGTCTACGCCGCCGTGCCCTGCCTGCTGAAGCTCGGCGCCATCGCCGCGCTGCTGCGATTCCAATCAACCTCACGGAGTCGCTAATGCTCAAGACCGCGTTCGTCATGCTGGCCGCCGTGGCGTTGATCGGTTGCGCGACCGTGGATGTCGGCGAATACCACGCCGAGAAGCCGGCACTGGACCTCGCGCAGTACTTCAATGGCACGATCGACGGCTGGGGCATGTTCCAGGACCGCTCGGGCAGGGTAGTCAAGCGCTTCTCCGTCCGCATCGACGCCCGGTGGATCGGCAACGAGGGCACGCTCGACGAGCACTTCGAATACGCTGACGGCGAGACGCAGAATCGCGTGTGGAAACTGGTCAAGGAAGGCAACAACCGGTACACCGGCACTGCCGCCGATGTCGTCGGCGTGGCGCAGGGCGCGACGGCCGGCAACGCGCTCCATTGGAATTACGTGCTGGCGATCCCAGTGGACGGGCGCACCTGGAACATGGACATGGACGACTGGATGTACCTCATCGACGAGCGGACCCTGCTGAACCGCACGACGATGTCGAAGTTCGGCATCCGCGTCGGCGAGGTCACGCTGGCGTTCCGCAAGCGCTAAACCCGCTTACGGGCCTCGCGCGAGGCAATCGTTCCTTTGGGACGCAGCGGAAGACCTCTACGCGAAGCTCCCGCATCGGCAGGTAATGCGCATTCCAATCGACGGTTCGCGTGGATGGAAACTGCCGAATCCTCTATAATTCCGGCCCTTGGCGAACTAGCTCAGCTGGTTAGAGCAGAGGAATCATAATCCTTTGGTCCGGGGTTCGAGTCCCTGGTTCGCCACCAATCCAACGCAAGGGCCTGCCGCACGGGCAGGCCCTTTTCATTGTGGTGCCGACGCTGGCGCGCGCGAATCCTCGGCGTCGGTCTTCGCGCGGATGTCGGCTTCGACCAGCGCGCGGAGCTCGGGCGTGACGGTCGGCAGGGTGCCGAACCACTTTGCGAAGCCGAATCCGGCCTGTTGCAGGAGCATCCCCAGGCCGTCGACTGTCCGGTGCCCGCGAGCCCGGGCCGCCGCCAAGAGCGGCGTTTCCAACGGCACGTAGACCATGTCGCAAACCACCGCGCTTCGAATTCAACGGGTCGAGGTCGATCACGAGTGGTTCGGACCCGAACGTTCCCAGCGACGTGCAATTGACGAGGACGTCCGCCTTGCGCAACAGGCGAGGGAGTTCCTCGTAACCGAAGCCGCGCACGTGCCCGCCGAAATGGCGTGCCAACTCGTCGGCACGGCGGACGGTCCGGTTAACGACGGACACATCGAGGCCGCGTCGCGCCAACGCGATACACGGCCGACCGCGCCGCACCGCCGGCGCCGAGCACCACCGCCCGCCCGCCGGTGACGTCCCATCCGGGCGCACAATCATCGAGATCGGTAATGAAGCCGTGGGCATCCGAGTTGCCGCCCATCACGAGCCTGCCCTCGAGCCACACGGTGTTGACCGCGCCGATCGCTTCCGCCGCCTCCTCGCGGCGGTCCACGAGGCGATAGGCGGCCTCCTTGTGCGGGACCGTGACATTGCCTCCGGTGTAGCCCCGGCCTGAAAGGTCTGCGAGGAAGATCGGGAATTCCTCGCTCGTCAAATCGACGAGGTCGTAGGCCCCGTCGATTCCCATCGTTCGCAGCCAATAATCGTGAATGATCGGCGACCGCGAGTGCGCAACCGGATGGCCCATCAGGCACGCCCGAGGGGATGCTTTGATCACGTGATCCTCTCCCGCTTGATCGAATTTCCGGTTCGCCGTCGTCGGCGACGCCGGGTTGCGCCGCGGATTATGACCGATTCGCCCAGGTGCGCCGGGCCGGCGGCGCGGTCCCACGCTTTGCCCTATGATGCCAACCGTTCCCATTGCGCTCCGTCATGCCTGTAGCCGACCTTTCCGCCGAGCTCGAAGCGCACCGCGGCTATCTGCTGCGCGTGGCGCGGCTGCAGTTGCGCGACGAGGCGCTCGCCGAGGACGTCGTGCAGGAAACGCTGCTCGCGGCGCTTTCCGGCAGCGGCTTCTCCGGCAAGTCGACGCTCAAGACCTGGCTCACCGGCATCCTGAAGCACAAGATCGTCGACGCGATCCGCCGCAAGCAGCGCGAGCCGCTCGCGGCCGCCGACTTCGGGGACCTCGAATCCGAGCTCGACATCGAGGACTTCGACGCGCTGTTCCGGGCGACCGGCGCGTGGCAGACGCCGCCGGCCGATTGGGGCGACCCCGAGGAGTCGCTGAACCGCCGGCAGTTCCTCGACATCATGGACTTCTGCCTGGAGAAGCTGCCGCCGAACACCGCCCGCGTGTTCATGATGCGCGAGGTGCATGGAGCTCGAAACCGACGAAATCTGTAAGGAATTGGCGATCACCGCGAATAACCTGTGGGTCATCCTGTATCGGGCCAGGATGGCGCTTCGCGCAATGCCTCGAGCAGAACTGGTTCGCGCAGCGGACCGCAGGCGCGTGAGACCGCGACGGATTCGGCCCGAACGCCGCAAATCATGATCCGCAAGGCACTCGGGCACGTGATTTCCTGTCGAGGACGTCTCGCGCCTGGTCTCGCGCATGCAGGACGAGGATCTTCCGCCCTGGCAGCGCTTGCAGGCTGCGGGCGCACCTCGCGATCTGCGACGCCTGCGCACGATTCGAGGGGCAGCTGCGATTCCTGCGCCTGGCGATGCGCAAGTACCGTCGAATAGCACCGATGCCCGCCGTTACCGTCAACGGGCAGCGGCGCCCTTTGCCTCAACGCCGGCGCAACCGTCGCCGATCTCGTCCGTGCCATGCACCTCGAAGGCAAGCGCATCGCCGTCGAGCGGAACGGCGAGATCGTGCCGAAGAGCCGTTACGCCGAGACGATGCTTGTGGACGGCGATACGCTGGAGATCGTGGGTGCCGTCGGCGGCGGCTAGCGGCGCGAGACGGGACGCGGGAGGCCGCGCGCTGTTTGAGCGGCGATCCGACCCCGAAGGCAAGAGGGCTGGCGCGGGCCGCGAGAGCGTAAAATAGCGCCCATGAATGCTCCGCATGCCCCGGCCGACGCTGCCATTGCCGACCCGCTGCTGGTCGCGGGCCGCGCCTATCGTTCGCGGCTGCTCGTCGGCACCGGCAAGTACCGGGACTTCGACGAAGACGCGCGCCGCCATCGTCGCGTCCGGTGCCGAGATCGTCACCGTCGCGATCCGCCGCACGAACATCGGCCAGGACCCGAACGCGCCCTCGCTGCTCGACGTGCTGCCGCCGTCCGAATTCACCTATCTGCCCAATACCGCCGGCTGCTACACGGCCGAGGACGCGGTGCGCACGCTGAAGCTCGCGCGCGAGCTGCTCGACGGCCACACGCTGGTCAAGCTCGAGGTGCTGGGCGATCCGCAGACGCTGTTCCCGAACGTGCGCGAAACGCTGCGAGGCCGCCGAGACGCTGGTCCGCGACGGCTTCCAGGTGATGGTCTACACCTCCGACGATCCGATCGTCGCGCGCGAGCTCGAGGCGATCGGCTGCGTCGCGATCATGCCGCTCGCTTCGCTGATCGGGTCCGGCATGGGCATCCTCAATCCGTGGAACCTGAAGCTCATCATCGCCGAGGCGAAGGTGCCGGTGTTCGTCGACGCCGGTGTCGGGCACGGCGTCCGACGCGGCGATCGCGATGGAGCTGGGCTGCGCCGGCGTGCTGATGAACACGGCGATCGCGCTGGCGAAGGACCCGGTGCGGATGGCGCGCGCGATGAGGCTCGCCGTCGAGGCCGGACGCGAGGCGTTCCTGGCCGGGCGGATGCCGCGCAAGCTCTACGCAGCGAGCCCGAGCTCGCCGACCACCGGCCTCATCGGCTGATCGGATGCAAGTGCGGCGACTCGCCGGCGTTGCGATGCGCGGAGCACTGGTGCTTGCCGCGCTCGCGCCTGCCGCGATCCTCGCAATGCCGCTCACCACAGAGGAACTCGCGAAGGTCTGTGCGCAGGCCGAAGACACGGCGCACTGCGGGCGGCTGGTCGAGGAAGTCCAGCTGAAGCGCCTGCCTAACCTTGCCGCCCGCGAGGGCACGGCGCTGAAGGTCTCGCTGTTCCCGTCCGGCAGCGCAGACGTTCAACGACACCGAGGCGCTGAACGGCGGCCGTACCTACAGCCTCTGGGATTTCTTTTCCGAGATCAACACGGTGCGTCCTCTACACGACCGATGGCGACGACGCGACGTTCACTTTGCTGCAGCGGGCCAACGGCCGCAAGGTCGAGTTGCCCTCCGACCCGAAGCTTTCGCCGGACCGCGCGCGTCTCGTCACGGCGGACTTCTGCGCGACGCGGTGCGTCAACGAGCTTGCGGTCTGGCGCGTGACGCGCGAGGGCATCCGGAAGGAGTACGCATGGAAGCCCGGGGAGGCGTGGCAGGATGCCGCGGCGAGTTGGGCGGATGCCGACACGGTGGTGATCGAGTACACGGTTGCCGGCGCGGCGACGCCCGCGAAGCTCGAGCGCAGGCTCACCGACCCGGGCTGGATTCGTCCGTCGGGCCCGTGACGCGCCAAGGCCCGCAGGTAGCCGGTCACATCGCGCGGACCCATCGTCCATGACGACCATTACGCCGGCAAGGGCGGCGACGCCGAAATGCCGTCCGGTCCGCAGTTTCGTGCTGCGCCAGGGGCGGATGTCGCCGGCGCAGAAACGCGCGCTACGACACGCTGATGCCACGCTTCGGCATTCCGTTCTCGGCCACGCCGCTCGACTTCGATCGTGCCTTCGGTCGCTCACGCGCCGCGGGTGCTCGAAATCGGCTTCGGGATGGGCGAGACGACCGCGGCGATCGCGCAGGCGCGGCCGGCCGAGAACTTCCTGGGAATCGAAGTTCATGCGCCGGGCGTGGGCAGCCTGCTGAAGCGCATCGACGAGCTGGGTCTCGCCAACGTACGCGTGATCCGGCACGACGCGGTCGAAGTCGTTGCCGCGATGATTCCGCCCGCCTCGCTCGCCGCGATCCACGTGTTCTTCCCCGACCCGTGGCCCAAGAAGCGCCACCACAAGCGACGACTCGCTGGCGCCCCCGTTCGTGCGGGAGCTCGCACTCCGGCTCGCGCCGGGCGGATATCTGCATCTCGCCACCGACTGGGAGGACTATGCGCACGACATGCTCGCGACCCTCGCGGCCGAGCCGCTGCTGGTGAATATCGCGGCGGACTTCGCGCCGCGCCCCGACTACCGCCCGCTGACCAAGTTCGAGGCGCGGGGCGTGCGGCTCGGCCACGGCGTTTGGGACGTGATCTTCCGACGCCGATAGCGCGCCGTATACTCGGACATCGCGCTTGCGCGGCAACCCGCTCGACGACACGCTGCCCATGCTCGACGACGATGCTCCGGCCGTGCTCCACGTCACCGCCGCGGCGGGAGGCGGCGCCGACCGCTATATCCGGACGCTCGCGGCGTGCACACGCAGACGCCACCACCTGCTGCACGTCGGTCCCGGCGTCGACGTTCTAGAGGACATCGCGGCCACCCACTTCGTGCCGCTGCACGAGACCCATGTCGATGGTGCTTCCGCGCTCGCCCGCTGGTCGCGCGCCGCGGGCATCGGGATCGTTCACGTGCACAGCGTCGACGAGCGCTGCCGCGCGCGGCTCGGCGCACTGGAGCGCTCGACTGCGCTTCCCTACCTCGCGACCCTCCACGACCTCCTTTTCGTCAATCCCCGGGCCTTCGAAACCGACGCAATGGGGGTACCGGACGTCCACTGGATCACGGAGGTCGGCCCGATTCTCGAGCGCGCGGCGACGGTGGTCGCGCCATCGGCCTTCATCCGCGACGCCGCGCAGCGCTGGGTGCCGCGCGCGCGCTTCACGCTGATCGCGCCCGGCATTCCGAACCCCGAGAACATCGGGGACGTGTCGGGGGCACGAGTGCCGGCGCCGTCCCAGGTTTTCACCGACCAGGCACCGGCGCACGTTGTCGCCATCGTCGGTGCGATCGGACCGCACAAGGGCAGCGGCCTGCTCGCCGCTCTCGCGCAATCGCTTGAGGGCACCGACATCGGCCTGGTTGTGATCGGCTACACCGATACGCGGCTCGCGCGCGGATGGGTCGTGCCGAAACGCCTCTACGTCCACGGTCCTTACGTCGACGACGCGCTCACCGGATGGCTCGCCGCCTATCGCGCCGAGGCGGTGCTGTTCCCGAACCGCCTGCCCGAGAGCTTCAGCTATACCCTGTCCGAAGCGTGGGCCGCGGGCCTCCCGGTCATCGTTCCAGACGAAGGCGCGCTGGGCGAGCGCGTCGCACGCCACGGCGGCGGCTGGCACCTGCCTTCGGGTTTTGCGGCCGGGGACGCTGCCGCGCTGCTCGCGCGGCTGTTCGGACCCGAGGGCACCGCGGAGCGCGCACGCGTAAAATCGCAGATCGCTCCAGGCGATCCCGAGCGCGTTCCCACCCTCCAGACCATGGCCCGCGAACTCGACCGGCTATACGTGCGTTACGCGGTGCTCCCCCCCGATGCCGCGGATCCGGCGACCGCCGCCGAGGCGCTCGCCCCGCTGCTGGCGGTCAATCTTGACGGCTTCGTGTTTCGCAAGGAGCTCGTCCGCTTCGAGGCCGCCCTCGACGAGCTCAATGCGCGGTTCGCCGAATCGCAGCAATGGAACGACAAGCTCGAAGGGGACATCGCCACCCTCAACGCGGAGATCGAGCGCCTCGGGGCCGCGAACCGGGCGCTCGCCGAGGACAAGGCGGCATTCGACCTGCTGCCCCGGCCGCTGCGAGGTCTGCTGTGGAGAAAGGCGCAGCGTGGCCGACGTTGACGTCAGCGTCGTCACCTACCGCCCGGATTTCGACCTGCTTGCACTTCTCGTCGCGAGCATCGGCGAGCAGGTGGGGGACCTCGATGCCGGCCTGCTGATCCTCGACAACAGCCCGGATGCGGACACGACCGCGCGCATTGCGGCGCTGCTGAAGACACAGGCCGGCGGGCTGGCGCGCGTTGCGGTCGAGCGTTCCGGGGCCAACGTCGGCTTCGGCCGCGGTCACAACGCGAATGCGGCGCGCAGCGCGGCGACGTTCCTGCTTCGTGCTGAACCAGGACTGCATCCTCGAGCCGGGCGTGCTGGCGCCCCTCGTCGCGTACGCCAGCGGCGGACGCACCGAACGTCGCCGCCTGGGAGCTGCGGCAGATCCCCTACGAGCACCCGAAGGCCTACGATCCGGTGACGCTCGAGACGCCGTGGGCGAGCGGCGCCGCGACGCTCTTTCGTCGCAGCGCCTTCGACGTGGTCGGCGGCTTCGATCCGAAGATCTTCATGTACGGCGAGGACGTGGACCTGTCGTGGCGCCTGCGCGCGCGCGGGCTGCAGACTGCGCTACCTCCCGCGCTGCGCCGTCGTCCACCGAACCTATCGGACGCCGGCGGAAGTGAAGCCGCTGCAGGTCTTCGGCGGCGTGCAGACCAACCTCTGCCTGCGCGCGCGCTTCGGCGGCCTGTTGCGCACGCTGCAGGGCCTGTCGATGCTGGCGGCCGAGATCCTCGCGCCGCAGGACTTCCCGGGCCGTCGCGCGGGTTGCTCAAGGCGCTCGGCCGCTTCCTCGACGCTGTGGCCCCGTTTCGCGCGCACACGAGTACGACTGGCCCCGGGCTTCAAGCCGTTATTCGTCGGCTGGGGCTACGAGCAGCGCCGCGACGGGCGCCTTCGTCGCGTTCCGGTCGCGGCGCGAGAACCCGCGCCGCGGCGCTCCGCTCGTCTCGATCCTCATTCGCACCGTCGACCGCGGCGCCTGGCTCGCGCAGGCGCTCGAATCGGTCGCCAACCAGACCTGGCGCAACCTCGAGGTCATCGTGGTCGAGGACGGGCCGCCGCAGGTCGCGCGCCGATCGTCGAGCGTTTCGCCGACTCGCCTCGTCGTGCGCTACGTCGCCACCGGCACGAAAGTGGGACGCGCCCGCGCCGGCAACCTCGCGCTGGTCGAGGCGCGCGGCGAGTGGCTCAACTTCCTCGACGACGACGACGTGCTCTTCGCCGATCACGTCGAGATCCTGGTGGACGCGGTCGAGCGGCACGGGCGCCAAGGGCGCCTACGGGCTCGCCTGGGAAACGCAGACGCAGGTGCGCCGATCGCGAGAGCGCGGAGCTCGACGAGACTGGCGCACTCACGCGCCACCGGCAGCCGTTCGATCGGCTGACGCTGTGGCACCACAACTTCCTGCCGATCCAGGCGGTGCTCTTCCACCGCAGCCTCTACGAGCGCTACGGCGGCTTCGCCGAGGACATGGACCAGCTCGAGGACTGGAACCTCTGGACCCGCTACACGCTCGAGGACGATTTCGTCCTCGTCGAGAAGACGACGTCCAAGTACCGCGTGCCGGCAGGCGCGCGCGAAGCGGCCGACCGCCAGGAGATGCTCGACAAGGCGTACGCGGACGCCGTCGCGCGCCAACGCACGCTGCAGCTTACGCTCTCGCCGTACGAGATCTCGCAGATGGCCGACAGTTATGTCCGCAGCCAGTCGCTGGTGATGGTGAGTCGTGACGATGTGCGCCGCTTCGTCGGCAGCCGCCCGTGGCTCGCGCGCATCGCCGCGTGGCGCCATCCGGTGCTGCGGCGGCTCAAGGGAAGGGGCGTGGCTCGATGAGCGACACGCTCGAATTCACCGGCGAGCGTTTCATCCCGGGCGTCGCGGGCGAGATCTGGTACGAGCATTGGCATCGTTACCATTTCGCCGCACCGCTGGTCGTAGGGCGGGACGTGCTCGACGTCGCCTGCGGGGCGGGCTATGGCAGCGAGCTCCTCGCTCGCCATGCGGCCAAGGTGATCGGCGCGGACATTTCCCCCGCAGCGATCGAACATGCGCGCAGTTCCTACGCCGCCATCGCCAATCTCGAGTTCCGGCAGGCCGACTGCGCGGCATTGCCCTTCGCCGATGCCAGCTTCGACGTCGTGGTTTCGTTCGAGACGATCGAGCACATCGCCGCGCAGGAGCGATTTCTCGACGAGGTGCGGCGCGTGCTGCGGCCGGACGGGTTCGTCGTTCTTTCCTGCCCCAACAAGGTCGAGTACACGGACAGGCGCGGCTCGATCAACGAGTTCCATGTGCGCGAGCTCTACCGCGACGAGCTCGACGAGCCTCGTCGCTGCCCGCTTCCCGCATGCCGCCTGGTACGGCCAGCGGCGCGAGCTTCTATTCGGTGGTGTGGCCCGAGCGGCACGCCACGGCCGGCGAGATCTTCGAAGTCTCGCGAGGGTGCGGCCGGCGACGCTTCTTCCCGGCCATGCGCGTCCCCTGTACTTCATCGTGATCGCCGGAGCGAGCGCCGAGCGCCTTGCGGCGATCGCCCCGTGCCTCTCGGTGCTGGCCGACCGCGACGAATGGATCTATCGGGATTACGAGAAGGTGACGCGGGCGCTGGACGGCGCGCACCGGCGCGGCAATGCGCTCGAGGGCGAGATGGCCACGCTGCAGGGCGCGTATGCGGAAACAGTCCGCCAACGCGATGCGCTGCGGGCGGAGCTCGATGCCGCGCGCGCACAGGCAGAGCGGCAGCGCGAGGAGATCGCCCGGCGTACCGGCCTGCGCTGGTGGGCGACGCTGCCATTCCGGCGCGTCTGGCGCTCCCTCAAGCGAGCGCCGCCGTCGGCTTGAAGCGCCGCGCGCCGCTCAGGCCAGCGTGAGAATGACGGGCTGATGGTCGGCCGCCTGGGTGGCGCAGTCGACCGTCACGTCGGCGACGCGCGGCTTCAATTCGTCGCTCACGAAAATGAAGTCGCAGTGCGATTCGGGCTGCTCCGGAAATTCCTTTTCGTAGACGCGGAACGTGGCTGGGTGCGGCTTCCCGGGGTGTGCCACTTCCCAGGCGTCGCACAGCCGCGAAGCGCCGTCGACGAATGGCTCCCCCATCCGTGCGTGCAGCGGATCGTCGGGCTCGAGATTGAAGTCACCGGTGATGATCGTTGCGGCCGGCCGCAGGAACGTGTGGAAGGGGCCGCCTTCCGTGTCGACGATCGAGCCGGTGCGCGCGTGGCCGCGTCCCTCCGCGTAGATCGCGCGCAGCGCATCGACCTGCGCCGCACGCCGCTTCTGCCCGTAGTACTCGAGATGCGCGGTGATCACGCGCAGTTCACCGAATGGCGCACGCACGACCGCTTCCAGCGCGATGCGCGGCATTCCGTTGACGCCGGGATCGACCGGATAGGGGAGCAAATGCCGGAAGACCTGGCCGACGGGAAGACGCGAGAGGATCATGTTCCCGAAGCGTCGCCGGCCACCCTCGTCGGCCGGCACGTCCACCGCGACGCCGGGGATCGCCTGGTGGCTCGGCAGGAGCCTCGCAAGCTCCGCGAACTGGTCCTCGCCCGCGCTGCCCGGTAGTCGCGGATCGGGAAAGTTGTCGGCAACCTCCTGCAGGCAGAGGACGTCGAAGTCCGCGAGTCGGCGCGCCTCGGCGACGATCCGCGCCGGATCGACGCGGCCGTCCACGCCGCGGCACCATTGCACGTTCCAGGTGATGAGCTTCATCGAATCCCCGCGCGCATGAAACTTTGCACGAACTGCTTCTGGAACAGCAGAAAAGCGATGAGCAGCGGGGCGGTCGTCAGCAGCGTGGCCGCGGTGATGATCGACCAGTCGATTCCCTGGTCGGTCGCCGAGAACACCTGCAGTCCCACGGTCACCGGCCGCGACTCCACCGAATTGGTGATGATGAGCGGCCAGAGGAAATTGTTCCAGTGGTAGCTGACGCTGACCAGCGCATAGGCGAGATAGACCGGCCGCGCGAGCGGCACGTAGACCTTCCAGAGCACCTGCAGCGGCGTGCAGCCCTCGACGCGCGCGGCTTCGTCGAGCTCGCGCGGCACCGTCTTGAACGTCTGCCGCAGGAGGAAGATCCCGAACGCGCTCGCCATGTAGGGCAGCCCGATCGCCAGGATCGTGTCCTTGAGTCCAAGTGCGGTCATCGTCCGGTAGTTCTCGACGATCAGCACGTCCGGCATGATCATCAGCTGCACCAACACCAGCGCGAACAGGATGTCGCGCCCGGGAAACTCGAAGCGCGCGAAGGCGTATGCGGCGAGCGTCACCAGCACAAGCTGCGCCGCCAGAACCATCGTCACGAGCAGCACGGTATTGACGAAATAGCGCGCGAACGGGGCCGCCTGCCAGGCGTTCTCGAAATTTTCGAGCGTGAGCGGAGCGGTGGGCACGAAACGCGTCGAAAACTCCGCGGGATGGATCGCAGTCCACGCCGCGTAGGCAAGCGGCAGCACCCACAGCAGCCCCAGCAGCCAGGCGCCGGCGGTCTCCAGCGCGCGCACAACCCCGCGCGTTTCGTAGACGTGCGTCATTGATGCGCCGCCTTGGCGGTGCGCTCCTTCCTTCCGCGGAGCGGTGTTCGCCCGGCGGCGAGGGGCCCCGCGCTCGTCTTTGCGCGGGGATCGACGCCAAGGCGAATCGCCGCACCGGCCGACCCCTCGGCGTAGCGTGCAATGTCGAGCGCCCCGGAAGCCGGAAGCAATTCGCGCTTGGGGCGGCCCGGCGCGCTCATTGGTAGTGCACCCGGCGCTCGAGGAACCAGAACTGCACCAACGCGGCCAGCGCGAGGAGTGTCAACAGCACCATCGTCAGCGCTGCCGCGTAAGCGGAGTCCCAGAAGCGAAAGCCGATCTCGTAGATGTAGAAGAGCAGCAGCGACGTCGCGTTGTCGGGGCCGCCGCGCGTCATCACGACGATATGATCGACCAGCCGGAACGCGTTGATCACGGCGTTCACCAGCACGAACAGCGTGGTCGGCATGAGCAACGGAAACGTGACACGCCGGAAAAAGTACCACCGCGACGCGCCTTCGATCGCGGCTGCTTCGGCCAGATGGGGCGACATCGACTGCAGCGCGGCCAGGTAGAAGATCATGAAAAAGCCCGCTTCCTTCCAGACGGTGACCACCATCAGGCACGCGAGCGCCGTGCTCTTGCTCCCGAGCCAGTTGTGCGAGCCGGCGCCGAATGGGGCGAGCGCCTTCTCGAGCAGGCCATACTCCGGCGTATAGAAGAACAACCAGATGTTCGCCACGGCGATCATCGGCAGGACCGTCGGCGTGAAGTATGCGAGCCGCAGAAAGCCGCGGCCGCGGAGCTCGCGATTGACCCAGACCGCCATCGCGAGCGCCAGCGCGATCGACGCCGGGATCGTGCCGAGCGCGTACCACAGGTTGTTCGCGAAGGCCTGCCAGAAGATCGGGTCGTCGACGAGTTGCCGGTAGTTGTCGAGTCCGACCCACGTGGCGGGTCGGCTCCCCTTCGGCGTGGAAAGGAAGCTGTGCCACAGCGTCGCGACCGCCGGGTAGTGAGTGAAGAGCGCCAGCAGCACCGCCGCCGGGAGCAGCAGCAGCCAGCCGTACAGCCATTGCGTGGTGCGGGTCATCCCCCGCTACTTCTTGTATGGCCGCAACAGCCGTTCGGCTTCGCGCTGCGCGTCCTTCATCGCCTGCTCCGGCGTCTTGGTGCCGGTGAGCGCCGCCTGCAGGCCGTCGTTCAGCGCCTTGGTGACGCGCTGGTTGTCGTTAGTCGAAAGCTCGGCCTTCGCAAACGGCAGCTGGTCGCGCGCGACGGCCGCTGCCGGAAACCCGGCCACATACTGCTTCATGACCGGCGTCTCCCACGCATCGGCGCGCACCGCGACATAGCCGGTGTCGATCCCCCATTGCGCGGCCCGCTGTGGCGACGTTATCCACTTGACGAACTTGAGCGTCGCCTGCTGCTGGGCGGGCGTGCTCTTCTTGAACAGGTAGAAATTGCCGCCGCCGGTCGGGCTGCCGCGCTGCTTTCCCGCGGGCAGCATCGCAACACCGAAATCGAACTTGGCGTTGTTCTTGACGTTGGTGAGGTTGCCGGTCGTCGTCCACATCATCGCCATCTTCCTCTCGAAGAAGTCCTTCGGCGTCGTGCCCCAGTCCACGATGCCCTCGGGGTGCACCTTGTATTTCCTCGCGAGATCGACCCAATACGCGAGCGCCTCGATCACCTCCGGCCGGTCGTAGTAGGTCTCGGTGCCGGCCGGGTTCATCAGGTTCACGCCGTTCTGGATCGCCAGCGCCTGGAACAGCCAGTACGGAAAACCGGACGACGGGATCTGGATGCCCCATTGCGTGACCTTGCCCGACGCGTCGCGCGTGGTGAGCTTCTGCGCGTACTCGAGCTGTTCCTTCCAGTTCGCGGGCGGCCGGTTCGGATCGAGCCCGGCCTCCTTGAACATCTCCTTGTTCCAGTAGAGGACGATCGTCGAGCGCTGGAACGGAATGCCCCAGGTCTTGCCCCCGGTCTGGCTGTTCTCCATGAAGGCCGGGTAGAAGCTCTTGAGCCACGCCTGGTCCTCGGGCGTCTTGATCAGGTCGTCGAAGGGAACGATCGCGTCCTCATCGATAAGCGTATACATGTCGGTGGACAGCAGGATCGACGTCACCGGCGGCTCGCCGCTCTTCACCGCCGTCAGCGCTTTGGTGATCGACTCCTGGTAGCTGCCCGAGTAGATCGGCTTGACCTTGATTCCCGGATTCTCCTTCTCGAAGTCCGCGGCGTAGGCGTCGATGAGCTTGGTGATCGGGCCGCCGACGGCCACCGGGTAATAGAACGAAACCTCGACCGGCGCCTGCGCCCATGCGAACGCCGCATGCGAGCGCGGCGACGAAGCCTGCGAGGGCGCGCCGGATGGTCCTGTGCAGCAACATGGTTTCCTCCTTGGTTGGAACGACGAATCCCGCGCTCGCTAGGCGAACAGCGTTGCGGGCTGCTGACGATCGATCTCTGCGCGACGGGTGCCGTCGCGCTCGAACAGGTGCTGGGCGCCCGGCGCCCAGTGGAGCCGGACCGCGTCGCCGCGCGCGAGTCCGACGCGGCCCGGAACGCGCACGGCAAGCGTTGCCGAGCCCAGGCGACAGGTCAGAAGCGAATCCGCGCCGAGATATTCGACCGCTGCGACGGTCGCGGGAACGCCGTGCTCGACGCCGATCGTCATGTGCTCCGGGCGCACGCCGAGCGAAAGTCCCGCGCACGCGGCCGGGGCAACGGGCGGGTGGTCGGTGCCTTCGATCACCGCACCGTCGCTCCCGCGCACGAGCGGCAGCAGGTTCATCGGCGGCGTGCCGATGAAGCGCGCGACGAAGGTATTCGCGGGATCCTCGTACAGATCGACCGGCGTCGCGTTCTGCTCGATCCGGCCGCGATTGAGCAGCACGACCCGATCGGCCATCGACATCGCCTCGATCTGGTCGTGCGTCACGTACACCATCGTGATGCCGAGCGTGCGCTGCAACGCGCGGATCTCGCCGCGCATCTCCTGCCGCAACTGCGCGTCGAGGTTCGACAGCGGCTCGTCCATCAGGCAAACGGGCGCTTCGGCGATGATCGCTCGGCCCAGCGCAACACGCTGCTGCTGTCCGCCGGAAAGCTGCGACGGCTTGCGGTCGAGGAGCCCGCCGAGGCCGAGCAGGTCCGCGACCCGCTGCAAACGTCGGGTGACGTCGACCGGCGCAACCCGGCGCACCTTGAGCCCGAACACGATGTTCTCGGCCACCGACAGATGCGGAAACAACGCGTAGCTCTGGAACACCATGGCGATGTTCCGCTGCGACGGCGGCAGCTGCGTGACGTCGCGGCCGCCGATGAAGATCCGGCCGCCGTCCGCCCGCTCGAGGCCGGCAACGAGGCGCAGCGTCGTCGACTTGCCGCAACCGGACGGGCCGAGCAATACGTTCAATGTCCCTTCGTCGAAGGCGAACGAGATGTCGTCGACGGCCCGCACCTCTCCCTCGGCGGTCGTCCAGTGCTTGCTGACGTTCTCGGCGGCGATGGCCGACACGAAGACGCTCCCCGTTGACGCAGCTATCGGTTGATCCGGAAGGGCACGGCGCGATGCGCCGGCATGGCGACAGCGAACTTCGCGCCCGCCGCGCCGAAACGGCAGCGCATCATAGCACTGCGCCCGCGCCCAACGCGAACAGCGCCGCAAGCGCGGCGCCCGGATCGGCGGCGCGCATGAAGGCCTCGCCGACGAGGAATGCGTCGACGCCGCGCGCACGCATCGTCGCCACGTCCGCCGGCGCGAGGATTCCGCTCTCGGTGACGACGAGGCGACCCGACGGAATCCGCGGCAGCAGGTCGAGCGTGGTTGCGAGCGATACGTCGAACGTGCGCAGGTTGCGGTTGTTGATGCCGACGAGCGGCGTCGAGAGCTCGCAGCGCGCGGTCGAGCTCGGCTGCGTCGTGCACTTCGACCAGCACGGCCATCCCGAGCTCGCGGCGCACGGACCTCGAGCGCCTTCATCCGCGCGTCGTCGAGCGCGGCGACGATCAGCAGGATCGCGTCGGCGCCGAGCGCGCGCGCCTCCGCGACCTGGTACTCGTCGACGATGAAATCCTTGCGCAGCACCGGCAGCGACGCAGGCCGCGCGCGCCGCCGTAAGGAACTCCGGCGCGCCCTGGAAGTACTGGCGGTCGGTCAGCACCGAAAGGCACGCTGCACCGCCGCGCGCATAGCTCGCGGCGATCGCGGGCGGGTCGAAGTCCGCGCGCAGCACGCCGCGGCTCGGGCTCGCCTTCTTGATCTCGGCGATGACCGCCGGCCGTCCCGCCGCGATCCTCGCGCGCAGCGCGCCCTCGAAATCGCGCAGCGGCGAGGCTTCGCGCGCGGCGGCCTCGATCTCGCGCCGCGGCCGCGCGCGCTTCGCCGCGGCGATCTCCTCCGCCTTGGTCGCGAGAATGCGCGCGAGGATGTCCGTCATCCGGCGTCCGCGAATCAGCCGTTCGCCGCGCCGAGCTTCTGCGTCAAGGCGACGAACTGCGTCGAGCTTCTTCTTCGCCGCGCCCGAGGCGATCGCCGCGCGCGCGCGCTCGATGCCGTCCGCGATCGACGTCGCCGACGTTGGCCGCGTACAGCGCGGTGCCGGCATTGAGCACCACGATCTCGCGCGGCGTGCCCTCGATGTCGGCGAGCGCCTCGAGCACCATCTCCTTCGACTCCGAGCGCATCGGCCACCTTGAGCCCGCGATTCGATTTCATGTGCAAGCCGAAGTCCTCCGGATGGATCTCGTACTCGCGCACTTCGCCGTCCTTCAGCTCGCCGACCATCGTCGCCGCGCCGAGCGACACCTCGTCCATGCCGTCCTTGCCGTAGACGACGAGCACGTGCTTGCTGCCGAGCCGCTGCAGCACGCGGACCTGGATGCCGACGAGATCGGGATGGAAGACGCCGAGGAGCTGGTTCGGCGCGCCGGCGGGATTGGTGAGCGGGCCCAGGATGTTGAAGATCGTCCGCACGCCCAGTTCCTTGCGCACCGGCGCCGCGTGCTTCATCGCGCTGTGGTGCGACGGCGCGAACATGAAGCCGATCCCGGTCTCCACGATCGACTGCGCCACCTGCGCGGGCTTCAGCATGATGTTGGCGCCGAGCGCCTCCAGCACGTCGGCGCTGCCGGATTTCGACGACACCGAGCGGTTGCCGTGCTTGGCCACCCGGGCGCCGGCGGCGGCCGCGACGAACATCGACGCGGTCGAGATGTTGAACGTGTGCGACGCGTCGCCGCCGGTGCCGACGATGTCGACCAGGTGCTCGCGGTCGGGAACGTCGACCTTGGTCGCGAACTCGCGCATCACCTGCGCGGCCGCGGCGATCTCGCCGATCGTCTCCTTCTTGACGCGCAGGCCGACCGTGAGCGCCGCGATCATCACCGGCGCTTACCTCGCCGCTCATGATCCGGCGCATGATCGACAGCATCTCGTCGCGGAAGATCTCGCGGTGCTCGATCGTGCGTTGCAGCGCTTCCTGGAGGGTGATGGGCATGGTTGTTCCTGTCGTTGGAGGTCAGGGCTTGAGCGATTCGATCCGACCGCGCGCGAGCTCGATCCGGCACGCCATGCGCGCCAGGTCGGCCTGGGTCGGGCCGGGCGTTTTCGAGCGGACGTTGGAGCCGGGAGTCATCGCGTGGACGTACTCGCACTCGCACCCTGGAACAACGCGAACGCACGCGACGACTGCATGAAGGCAGCATAGATGGCGTTGCCGCGGTTGGTTCGCTCGTCCAGCTCGCGCGCCGCCGCGGCCGCGCGCTGCTCGGCATCCTTCAGCGCCGCAAGTGTCTCGAGGTCGAGCGCCGTGAGGCACCGGGCCACGGCCTCGAAGTCGCGGCCGGGCGTGCGGCACTCGGCGAGCGCGCCGGCAATCGCCGCCGAGGGCAGCATCGCGATGCCGGCCAGCATGCGCGGCCATGCGCAAGCCGGTCTTCATCGCGATTCCCTTCAGGAAGTTCGCGAGCAGCGCGTGGCCGTGCTCGGTGAGGATCGCCTCCGGGTGGAACTGCACGCCCTCGACCGCGAAGCGGCGATGACGCACGCCCATGATCTCGCCGTCGTCGGCCGTCGCCGTCACGTCGAGGTCCGGCGGCATCGATTCGCGCTCGATCGCCAGCGAATGGTAGCGCGTCACGCGCGAACGGCGAGGGCAGGCCCGTGAAGACGCCGCGGCCGTCGTGCGTGACCGGCGACAGCTTGCCGTGCATGACCCGGCTGCGCGCGGACGATGCGGCCGCCGAACGCCTGGCCGATCGCCTGGTGGCCGAGGCAAACGCCGAGGATCGGGATCCTGCCCGCGAAGCGCTCGATCAGCGGCACCGAGATGCCCGCCTCGCTCGGCGTGCACGGCCCGGGCGAGATGACGATCTGCCTCCGGCTCCCACGCCGCGATCTGCTCCAGCGTGATCGCGTCGTTGCGGTAGACGTGCACGTCCGCGCCGAGCTCGCCGAAGTACTGGACGAGGTTGTAGGTGAAGCTGTCGTAGTTGTCGATCATCAGCAGCATGACTCACCCCTCGGCGTCGAGGCCCTGCTGCACCATGTCCGCGGCGCGCAGCACCGCGCGCGCCTTGTTCTGCGTCTCCGTGCCACTCCGATTCGGGCACCGAATCGTGGACGATGCCGGCGCCCGCCTGCACGTAGAGCATGCCGTCCTTGACGAGCGCGGTGCGGATCGCGATCGCGGTGTCCATGTCGTCCTGGAAGCTGATGTAGCCGACCGCGCCGGCATAGACGCCGCGCCGCGTCGGCTCGAGCTCGTCGATGATCTGCATCGCCCGCACCTTCGGCGCGCCGCTCACCGTGCCGGCGGGAAACGCCGCGCGCAGCACGTCGATGCTGGTGAGCCCGGGCTTCAGCGTGCCCTCGACGTTGGAGACGATGTGCATCACGTGCGAGTAGCGCTCGATCGACCATCCGGTCGGTGAGCGTCACCGTGCCGGTCTGCGCGACGCGGCCGACGTCGTTGCGGCCGAGATCGACCAGCATCACGTGCTCGGCGATCTCCTTCGGGTCGGCGTGAGCTCGGCCGCCAGGCGCTCGTCTTCCTCGCGCGTCGCCCCGCGCGGCCGCGTGCCGGCGATCGGCCGCAGCGTCACCGTCGAGCCCTCCTTGCGCACCAGGATCTCGGGCGAGGCGCCGACCACGTGGAAATCGCCGAAGTCGTAATAGAACATGTACGGCGACGGATTGAGCGAGCGCAGCGCGCGGTAGAGCGACAGCGGCGACGAGGTGAACGGCCGCCGCAAGCCGCTGCGACAGCACGACCTGCATGACGTCGCCGGCGGCGATGTACTCCTTCGCCCGCCGCACCGCGCTCTGGAACCCTCGCTGCGCCGAACTCGCTCTGCTGCCTGCGTCGGCGCCGTCGCCGTCTGGTACGGAATCGCCACCGGCTCCCGCAGCTTGCGCCGCAGCGCCTGCAGCCGCTCGCGCGCCGTCGCGTACGCGTCCGGCATCGCCGGGATCGGCGTAGACGATCAGGTAGATCTTGCCGGCGAGATTGTCGACGACCGCCAGTTCCTCGGTGAGCAGCAGCAGGATGTCCGGAACCGTCCGCCGGGCCCGACGGCGGCGCCTTGCCCGCGAGCTTCGGCTCGATGTGGCGCACCGTGTCGTAGCCGAAATAGCCGGCGAGTCCGCCGCAGAACCGCGGCAGGCCGGGCCGCGGCGCGGCGCGATAGCGGCGCAGGAACTCGCCGACGAACGCGAGCGGATCGCCCTCGTGGCGCTCGACGACGGTTCCGCCGTCGTCGACCTCGATCGCGGTGCCGCGCGCGCGGATCCGGACCTTCGCGGGCAGGCCGATGAACGAGTAGCGACCGAAGCGCTCGCCGCCGACCACCGACTCGAGCAGGAACGTGTAGCGGCGCGTTGGCGAGCTTGACGTAGAGCGAGAGCGGGGTGTCGAGGTCCGCGAACGACTCGAGGACGAGCGGGATGCGGTTGTAGCCCTGGCGCGGCGAGCGCGCGGAATTCGGCTTCGGTCATGGCGCTTCGACGATCTTTCCAACCCGGGAAGGGGCAGTCGCGGGACTGCAGGGGCATCGCGAAACGGCGCGCGACGCCGGCGCGCGGACGGTCAGGGGCGCCAGCGGCGCCAGGCGATCGCGCGCCAACGCCGCGCTGGCGCGGCGAGGTCGTTGCAGGCGTGAACGTCGAAGATCACTCGGGGCCCGAAGCAGTCGTAGCGGACGCGGTCGGCGACCGCGTCGAGCGAGGCGACTATACCATCGGCATCGAGGTTTTGCACCGGTTCGCCCTCGCTGTAGCCGTAGGGCAGCACCAGCACCGGGCAGCCGGCGGCGCGCGCCGCGGCGACGTCGTTGTTCGAGTCGCCGACCATCAGCAGCCGGTGCGGCGGCACGCCGAAGATGCTGCGCGACATGCAGCAGCGGGCCCGGCGTCCGGCTTCCTGGTCGGGCAGGTCGTCGCCGCCGACGACAACGGCGAAGAAGTGCTCGATCCCGGCCTGCGCGAGATGCGGTCGCACGAAGCGCGTCGCCTTGTTGGTGACGATGGCGAGCGGAAAGCCCATGGCGTGCAGGCGCGTCGAGGCCCTCGAGCATGCCCGGGAACGGGCGCGTCTCGCGGCCGAGGCGGGCGGCGTAATGCGTCTGGTAGCGCGCGAGCGCGTCGGCGAGCTCGCGCCTCCTCGATCGCCGCCGGCGAGCGTGCCGGTCGCGAAGGCCAGCGCCCGGCGCACGAGATTCGGCATCCCCTTGCCGACCAGTGTGCGAATCGTGTCCTTGGGCAGCGGCGGATGGCCGAGCTCGGCGAGCAGCGCGTTCACCGCCGCCGCGAGATCGTGGATCGTGTCGAGCAGCGTGCCGTCGAGGTCGAAGGCGATCGCGCTGACGTCGAAGGTGCCGGCGCGAACTTCGGAACCCGGGCGCTGGGCGTTCAAGCCGCCTTCGCGAGCTCCGCGCGCATCCTGGCGATCGTCGCCGCGTAGTCCGGCGTGCCGAAGATCGCCGAGCCCGCGACGAACGTGTCGGCGCCGGCCTTCGCGATCGCCGCGATGTTGTCGACCTTCACGCCGCCGTCGACCTCGAGCAGGATCGGGCGGCCGGTGCGCTGCTGCGCCGCGTCGATCCGCTTGCGCGCGGCCGTGAGCTTCTCCAGCGCGTGCGGGATGAACGACTGCCCGCCGAACCCCGGGTTGACCGACATGATCAGCACGAGGTCGAGCTTGTCGATGCACGTGGTCGAGCCAGTCGAGCGGCGTGGCCGGATTGAACACGAGGCCCGCCTTGCAGCCGCAGTCGTGGATCAGGCCGATCGTGCGGTCGACGTGCTCGGAGGCCTCCGGATGGAAGCTGATGATCGCGGCGCCCGCCTTCGCGAAATCGGGCACGATCCGGTCGACCGGCTTCACCATCAGGTGCACGTCGATCGGCACGCTCGCGTGCGGCCGGATCGCCTCGCACACCAGCGGCCCGATGGTCAGGTTGGGAACGTAATGGTTGTCCATCACGTCGAAGTGGATGAGGTCGGCGCCGGCGGCGATCACCGCGCGCACCTCGTCGCCGAGGCGCGCGAAATCCGCGGACAGGAGCGAGGGCGCGATCGCGGTAATCGGGCATGGGTCTATAATCCGCGCGTCAATGCGCTATGCGTCGTCAATGGCCGAATCCAGGAAATACGAGATCGCGGTCGCGGTGAAAGCGGCGTACCTCGCCGACCAGTCCGATCCGTCGCGCAACCAGTACGTGTTCGCGTACACGATCACGATCACCAACACCGGCACCGTCGCGGCGCAACTCATCAGCCGGCACTGGATCATCACCGACGCCGAGCACCAGGTCCAGGAAGTGAAGGGACTCGGCGTGGTCGGCCAGCAGCCGCTGCTCAAGCCCGGCGAGAGCTTCGAGTACACGAGCGGCGCGAGCCTGCCGACCGCGGTGGGCACGATGCGCGGCACCTACCAGATGGTGGCCGAGGACGGGCAGGCGTTCGACGCCGCGATTCCGCCGTTCACGCTGTCGGTGCCGCGCGTGCTGCATTAGCGCGTGCCTCCCGGCCCGGCGTCGTCGGTGAATTCGCCGCGCGACGTCTTCCGTTTCGGCCCCATGGTCCACGCCACGATGCCACCGCGATGACCAGCGCGACGAGCGCTTCGAGAAAGATCCATGCCATCGCGTTGCGATCCTTTCCACTGCGGCCAGTCCCGCGCCTGGCGCTCCGTGGCCGCGGCCGCGGCGCTCGTCGCCGGCTGCGTCACCGTCCCGCCGCCACCGCCGCCCGCTGTCGCACCGCCCGCCGGCCGTCCCGTCGCTGCCGGCTCGATACGCCGCCGTCGCGTGGAGCGCCCTGCCCGGCTGGGGCGAGGATCGCGTCGACGAGGCCTGGCCCGCGTTCATCGCCGGCTGCGCGGCGCTCGTCGCCTCGGCCGCGACGCAGACGCTCTGGCAGGCGCCGTGCGCCGCCGCGAATGCGATCGACCCCATCGACACCAAGTCCGCGCGCGCGTTCTTCGAGAGCCATTTTATCCCATACCAGGTGAGCAGCCGCCGACGGCCGCGACACCGGCCTCGATCACCGGCTACTACGAGCCGCTGCTCGACGGCGCGCGCACGCGTTCGTCGCGCTACGGCGTGCCGCTCTACGCGGCGCCCGACGACCTGCTCACCATCGACCTGACCGAGCTCTATCCCGAACTCAAGGACCAGCGGCTGCGCGGCCGCGTCGAGGGCAAGCGCGTGGTCCCGTACTGGCCGCGGGCCGACATCGAGACGGCAAGGCGCGCCGTTGCCGGCAAGGCGCTCGTCTACGTCGACGATCCGGTCGAGGCGTTCTTCCTGCAGATCCAGGGCTCCGGCCGCGTTCGGCTCGACGACGGCAGCGTGATGCGCGTCGGCTATGCCGACCAGAACGGGCATCCGTACCGCTCGATCGGCCGCGTGCTGGTCGAGCGCGGCGAGCTCACGCTCGAGCGTGCATCGATGCAGGGCATCCGCGACTGGGGCCGGCGCAACCCGGACAAGCTGCCGGCGCTGCTCGACGAGAATCCGAGCTACGTGTTCTTCCGCGAGGTCCCGCCGCCGGCGCCCGGCACGCTCGGCGGCGCAAATCGACGGGCCGTTCGGCTCGCTCGGCGTGCCGCTGCTCGCGCGAGCGCACGCTCGCCGTCGATCCGCGCGCGATTCCGCTGGGCGCGCCGGTCTTCCTCGCGACGACGTACCCGCTGTCGACGCGACCGCTGCAGCGCCTGATGCTCGCGCAGGACACCGGCGGCGCGATCCGCGGCGCCGTGCGCGCGCGACTTCTTCTGGGGCTTCGGCGACGACGCCGGACGGCGAGGCCGGCCGGATGCGGCAGGAGGGCCGGATGTGGCTGCTGTGGCCGAAGGGTGCGCCGTTGCCCGCGTCCTGATACGGCCCGCGTCGCAGCGACGACGATCGCCCGCCCCGCCCCGGATCCGGGACGGCGCTCGCCGCGGTCCGATCACCGGTGCGCCGGCCGTGGAAGCGAAGTGCGTCGCGCAGCGTCGCGAAACGGCCGTTGTGAAGGAACACCCGCCGTGTCGCCACGTCGCGCAGCGTCGGCACCTTGAACGCGCCGCAAAGTCGGTCCGGTCCGCGAGACCGATCCGGTCGGGGCCTGCGTTCCCCGGTCGCGGCGAACTCGTCATTCATTCGTGCTCGCCCATCTGCGACTGCTGGTAGTTCTCGAGGCCGACCTTGCCGATCAGGTCGAGCTGCGTCTCGAGCCAGTCGATGTGCATTTCCTCGGAATCGAGGATGCGGCGGAACACGTCGCGAGTCACGTAATCGCCGACGCTCTCGCACTCGGCAATCGCCGCCCGGAGCACCGGATGCGCGTCCATCTCGAGCGCGAGATCGCAGGCGAGCGCCTCCTTCACGTTCTCGCCGACGCGCAGCTTGTGCAAGTTCTGCAGGTTGGGTAACCCTTCGAGGAACAGGATACGCTCGATGAGGCTGTCGGCCATGCAGCGACCGCAACCCAGCCCCACGCCGAGGTCTTGCGCGAGGTCGTCGGAAGTGCGGGCACCCCGCGCCGCGGCCGTGACGATGTCGCGGTCGGTGACCGCGTTGCAGATGCAGACGTACATGCCGAGGCGTCCCGTGTAACCGTCAACGTGCCGCCGCCGCCGGCGCGACAGCGCGGTCCCTCAGCCAGGCGACGATGAGCCACGCGGCCGGCAGGAGCACCATCAGGTACGTGAGCCACTGGCCGTACGCGCCCTCCGGCCCATACGGCTCGGTGGCGACGTGCCAGTACTCGTTGTCGACGAAAGGCACTGCGCCCGCTTCGAAGAACTCGTGGAGCGCGTAGACGACGAGCTGGAGCGAGAAGACGAGCAGGAAAACGGCCGTCACCTGGAAAAAGCGTGCGAGGTTCACGCGCCGGCCGTAGCGTGTCCACGCCCATGCCAGAAGTGCCGCCGCCGCGACACCGGCAAGCGCGCCGACAAGGAGGTAGCGCTGTCCCTGTTCGAGCAAGAGCGTCGACAGCAGAAGCGCCGTCTCCATTCCCTCGCGGACGATCATCAGGAGCGCGAACGCGCTTCGTCGGCCTGCCGATCCGCGTGATACGACGAGCGCACGAGCGCGCCGACGGCCGCGTGCCGGAAGCCCATCGCGTACGCCTCGCGCTCGAGCATCGCGAAGACGTCGGGGTGCGACGTAACGCAGCACCGGCAGGTGCCCGGCCGTGGGCTGCAGGTACTGGCCGATGCGTCAGCATGTCGATGTCGTGCGCGCGCATGTCGCGCATCACGGCGAGGATCTCGTCGTCGGTCTCGCCCAGGCCCAGCATCAGTCCGGACTTGGTGGGGACCGTCGGATGGCGCCGCTTGAATTGCGCCAGCAGCCCGAGCGAATGCGCGTAGTCGGCGCCGGGGCGCGCCTGCTTGTACAACCGCGGCACCGTCTCGAGGTTGTGGTTCATCACATCCGGCGGCGACGTTGCGAGCACGTCGAGCGCGCGCTCGAGACGACCGCGGAAATCGGGAACCAGCACTTCGATCTGCGTTTGCGGCGAGCGCCGAGCGCACCGCACGGATGCAATCGACGAAATGCTGCGCGCCGCCGTCGCGCAGGTCATCGCGGTCGACGCTGGTGATGACGACATACGCAAGCCCGAGCGCCGCGATCGTGCGCGCCAGATTCGCGGGCTCGTCGCCGTCGAGCGGCAACGGACGGCCGTGGCCCACGTCGCAGAACGGGCAGCGGCGCGTGCAGATGTCGCCCATGATCATGAACGTGGCCGTGCCCTTGCCGAAGCATTCGCCGATGTTCGGGCACGACGCCTCCTCGCACACCGTGTGCAGGTTGTGCGCGCGCAGGATCTTCTTGATCTCGCCGAAGCGCGGCGAGGAGGGCGCGCGCACGCGAATCCATTCCGGCTTCTTGAGCCGCTCGCCCGGCACGATCTTGATCGGGGATCCGGGCAGTCTTCGCCGCGCCCGTCTGCTTGACGCCTGGGGTATTGGCTACACGGCCAGCGGTCTCTTCGGTCGTCATCGATCGGCGCTCAGGTGTCGGTCAAGGATGGGTGCGAGCTCGGCGCCCGCTTCCGCGACCGTCCGCGCCACCCCGAAATCGGCGACCTGCGCCACGGCGAGCCCCCGATAGCCGCAGGGGTCGATGTCGGCGAACGGGGCAAGATCCATCGCGACGTTTACGGCGAGTCCGTGATAGGTACATCCGTTGCGCACCCGCAGGCCCAGCGCCGCGATCTTCGCCTCGCGGTCGGCTCGCAAGACGTAGACACCGGGCGCCGTCGGCTTGCCGTACGCGGCGATGCCGAGCGAATCAAGCCAGTCTACCACCGACGCCTCGATCGCCCGGACCATCGCGCGGATCGTCATGCGGGAGCGCTTGAGATCGTAAAGAAGGTAGGCGACCAGCTGCCCCGGTCCGTGATAGGTGATCTGACCGCCGCGGTCGACCTTGATGCGCGGGAATCCCGTTGTCGCGCAGCAGATGCTCGCGGCGACCGGCGAGCCCGAGCGTGTAGACGGGCGGGTGCTCGGTCAGCCAGATTTCGTCGGCAGTGACGGAGCCGCGTGCGGAGGTGAATGCCTGCATCGCGCGCCAAGTGGGCTCGTATTCGGTGCGGCCGAGGCCGCGGATCGCGGCCCTGGACATCGTCACAGGACCATCGCGACCATCGGATGCGAGCTGAGCTCGCGGTACAGGTCATCGAGCTGTTCGCGCGAGGTCGCGTTGATCGTGCAGGTCAGCGACAGGTAGTTGCCGGCCGTCGACGCACGCATCTCCAGCGTCGCCGGATCGAAGTCGGGAGCATGCTTGCGCACGACGGCCACGATCGCCTGCGCGAAGCCGTCGCGGCGTGCGCCCCATCACCTTGATCGGGAAGGCGCAGGGGAACTCGAACAGCGATCGCGGCAGCCTCGGGCATCAAGCCGCCCGGCGCGTACATGTAATCGCGCGTCCACGGATGCGGCAGCCGGCCGTCCGGCAGCGGCTTGCCGGCAAGAAGCTGCCACAGCGACAGCCAGCCGCGGTCGAACGCGTGCGCCGAGCCGGCGAGATAGATCCGCCAGACGCGGTACTTCTCCTCGCCGACCTCGGCGCGCGCCGCGTCGGCGTTCGCCTCGAGCCGCTCGCACCAGTGCCAGAGCGTCTTCGCGTAGTGCTCGCGCAGCGCCTCGGCGTCGATCACCTCGAGTCCCTGCGCCGCAATCCCCTCGATGACGCGTGCGACGTGCGCGAGCTCGCCGCCGGGGAAGACGTACTCCTCGACGAAGTCGCCGATGCCGCTGCCGAGGCTGTCGGCCCCGAGCGGGTTGTGCGTGATGCCGTGATTCAGCACCAACCCGCCCGGCTTCAGGATCCGGTGGATCTTGCCGAAGTACTTCGGGAAGCGCGCCACGCCGACGTGCTCGAACATTCCCACGCTCGCGATCTTGTCGTACAGAACGTCCTCCGGCAGGTCGAGGTAGTCGCGCAGCTCGACCGTCACGCGGCCCGCGAGACCGCGCGCGGCGATCTCGCGCACTCACGTGCTCGAACTGGTTCTTCGACAGCGTGATGCCGGTCGCCGTCGACGCCGTAGCGCTCCGCCGCCCTGGAACAGCAGAGCGCCCCAGCCGCAGCCGATGTCGAGGAAGCGCTCGCCCGGGCGCGAGGCGCAGCTTGCGGCAGATGTGGTCGAGCTTCTGCGTCTGCGCGGCGTCGAGCGTGTCGTCGTCGGCGCGGAAATACGCGCACGAGTAGACGAGCTCGCGGTCGAGCCAGAGCCGATAGAACGCGTTCGAGACGTCGTAGTGGTGGCCGATGTTCGCGCGATTGCTGCGCCGCTGGTGCCGCCAGAGCCGCCAGCGCGCCGCGAGCGTGTCGCGGCCGTGCGCGATGTCGCCGACCATGCGCATCGGCGATCGCGAGCACGCGCCGCGCGCTGCCGGTGAAGTCGATGTCGTTGCTGCACGTAGGCACGGGCCAGCGCGCCCATCGCCGGCGACGCCAGCGCCTTCAGGCCGCGCCAGGTGCGGGCGAGGATCTCGATCTCGGCGCTGCGGCGACAAGCGGAACGCGGCCGCCGTCGGGCAGCACCAGCGTCACCGGCAGGTTGCGCCCGCCGTAGCGGTTCGCGATGATCTTCTGCAGCGGTTGGGCCATCGTCGCGGCTGTCCAGGAACTTGACCGGGAACGCCCGCGCCCCGCCGGGATGACGAGTTTAGCAAGACACGCTTCGCGCGTCGGGCAGTAGCCTTCCAGCCGGCCGCACGGGCGGCCGTGGCCCGGTTTTTGACACCTGCCGCCGCCGCTGCTACCATCGGCGCTTTCCGCCGACGGCCGCCTTGCCGGCTTCCCCTTGACCAAGCCCGTTTCGGGCGCTCGCGCACGTTCGCGCCCAGACCACGTTCACCGAGCGGCAGTTCCGCGATGCGCTGGCGCAGTTCGCCACGGGCGTCACGGTCATTTGCGCGCGCCGGCCGGACGGCCGTTACGTCGGCTTCACCGCGAATTCGTTCAACTCGGTGTCGCTCGATCCGCCGCTCGTCGTGTGGAGCCTCGACCACCGCGCAGACAACCTCGCGGCGTTCCGAGTCGGCGCGAGCGCTACGTCATCAACGTGCTGGCGCACGACCAGGTCGAGCTCGCGCGCCGCTTTTCGCGACCGCATGCCGACCGCTTCGCCGGCGTGCCGTACCGGCTCGGCGTGGCGCCGGCGCGCCGCTGATCGAAGGCTGCGTCGCCTGGTTCGAATGCCGCCACCACGCGCAGTCCATCGCGCGGGCGACCACGTGCTGTTCATCGGCGCGGTCGAAACCTGCGAGCGGCGCAAGGACTGCGGGGCTCGTCTTCCACCACGGCCGCTTCGGAACCACGCGCGCGCCCGAGCGCGGCGATGGCTGACGCCGCAGACAACCGCGCTACCGCGCGCGCGGCTTGTGCTCCTGAAACAGCGCGTACATCCGTCCGGAACATCGACCCGGGCCTGCCCCCGCCGAACGGCGCCCGTCGACCGTCGTGACCGCGAGCACTTCCTTCGTCGACGACGTCAGCCACATCTCGTCGGCCGCGAGCGCCTCGGCCTTCGGCACCGGACGCACCTCGAAGGGCAGCCCGGCCTCGCGCGCGAACTCGTAGCGCCGCGTCGTAAGTGATGCCCGGGCAGGATCAGGTTGTCCTTCGGCGGCGCGACGATCGCTCCCGCCGATCACGACGAGGACATTCGACGCCGACGCCTCGGTCAGGAATCCGTCGCGGAACATCACGGTCTCGACGGCGCCGGCGTCGGCCGCGAGCTGACGCATCAGCACGTTGCCGACCAGCGAAATGGTCTTGAGGTCGCAGCGACGCCAGCGATTGTCCTCGGCGGTCACGACCGCGACGCCAGCGTCGACCTGCTCCGCCGACGGCGTGGCCAGCGGATTGCTCATCATGAACACCGTCGGCGGCACGCCCGGCGGAAACGCGTGGTCACGCTTCGCCACGCCGCGGGTGACCTGCAGATAGACGCCCTGGTCCTCGAACGGACTGCCGTGCGACGAGCGTTGTCGATGATCGACGTCCACTCGGCGTCGGTGTGCGGATTGGCGAGTCGAATCCCGTCGAGGCTGTGCTGCAGCCGCGCGAGATGCTGCGGCAAGCGAAACGGCTGCCGGTGCATAGACCGGGATCAGCTCGTAGACGCCGTCGCCGTAGATGAAGCCGCGGTCGAGGACGGAGATCTTGGCGTCTTCGAGTGGGAGGAATCGACCGTTCAGATAGACAATCATGCCGGTCCTGGCGAATGCTCCGGCGTCACGGTGCTTGACCCACAGCCGCACCGTGTCCCACGCGCGGCCGAAGAGGTTCGCCGATCGGAACGTCGGCGAGCGCCACCAGCGGGAATTCGGCGATCGCCTTGCCGTCGAGCGGACACGTTGACCGTCCCGACGCGCTGCCCCTTCGCCACCGGCGCGACCAGCGGCTCCGTCGCCGACATCGTCAGCGCAAGCTTGTCTGCCTTGCCCTTGGGCAGCGTCACGTACTGGTCGGCGACAAAGCCCGCCGGCGACTTCGCTCTGCCGCGCCTTTCCAGACACGCAGGGTCGATACCGGCTTGCCCGACTGATAGAGCTGGACGGTGTCGAATGCCTGGAAACCGTAGTTCAGGAGCTTCTGCGCCTCGCTCGTGCGCGCCGCGTCCGACGCGGCGCCGAGCACGACCGCGAGCAGCCGGCGCTCGCCGCGCTTGGCCGACGCGATCAGGCACCAGCCGGCGGCCTCGGTGTGCCCGGTCTTCACGCCGTCGACGTACGGATCGATCCACAGCAGCCGGTTGCGGTTGGGCTGCGTGATGTTGTTGTAGCGATACTCCCTGAGCGAGTAGAGCGAGTAGTCGTCGGGGAAGTCGCGGATCAGCGTCGCGGCGAGCCGCGCGAGATCGTTTGCCGTCGAATAGTGCTGCGGATCCGAGAGCCCGGTCGCGTTGGTGAAATGGGTGTTCGCGAGCCCCATCCGCTTGGCCTCGGCGTTCATCCGTTCCGCGAAGGCACCCTCGGTCCCGGCGACGAGCTCGGCCAGCGCGATCGAGGCATCGTTGCCGGATTGCACGATCATCCCTCGCAGCAGCTCGTCGACGGTGACGGCCTTGCGCGGCTCGATGAACATGCGCGAGCCTTCGGCCCGCCAGGCGGCCGTGGACACGTTCACCATCTGCGAAGGCGCGATCGACCTTGTCGCGCAGCGCGGCGAACGCCAGGTATGCGGTCATCAGCTTGGTGAGCGACGCGGGCTCGCGGCGCTCGTCCGCGTTCTCGGCAAGGATGACCTGCCCGCTCGTCACGTCGAGCAGCACGTACGACGCCGCGGCGATCGTCGGGGCAGGCACGGATTGCGCCAGTGCCGCGGCGATGAGACCGAGCGCGAGTACGACAGCGAGCGCAATACGGGAGAAAAGCATTCGGCGAGGCGGAGAGAAACGGCAATTATAGCGGGCTCCGCGAGCGCGGCCGCGGGCAAGGCATGCCCGGTCAGCGCGATCCGGTGAAAGCGAAATCGACGTCCGGGTTTCGCCCGGCGATGAGGTCGGCGAGTGCGCGCCCCGAACCGCAGGCCATCGTCCACCCCAGCGTGCCGTGCCCGGTGTCGAGGAAGAGATTGCGGTAGCGCGTTGCGCCGAGAAGAGGAACGTTCGACGGTGTCGCAGGACGCAAGCCGGTCCAGAACTGCACGCCCTCGCGCTCGCCCGCGTCGGGAAACAAGTCGAATGTCCGCCGGACGAGCGCTTCGCATCGCACGCGGTTCAACTCGGTGCCATAGCCGGAAAGCTCGGCCGTTCCCGCGACGCGCAGCCGATCGCCCAATCGCGAAAACACGAGCTTGAACGCCAGATCGGTCAGTGACACCGTCGGCGCGCCGCGATGGCCGTTGATCGCGATGGTCGCCGAGTAGCCCTTCGCCGGATAGATCGGGCAGGGCACCTTCAGCGGCGCGAGCAGCCGCGGGCTGTAGCTGCCGAGCGCGACGACAAAGGCATCGGCGGCAAGAGTCTCGCTCTCGGCCACGCCTTCGCCGCTGGTGCCGCCGCAGCGCACGCCACGTACTGCGTCGCCGTCGACCACGAGCGATTCGGCCGTCGTGTTCCACCGAAACACGGCCCCGCGCGTCGCGGCGATCCGGGCGAGCTCTTGCGTGAAGCGCTGCGCATCGCCCGATTCGTCGGACGCGGTGTAGATGCCGCCGGCGAGCCGCTCGCGGCAGGGGTGCAACGCCGGCTCGAGCGCGACGCATTCCTTCACCGTCTTTACGTCGCGGTCGCAGCCGTACTGCCGGATCAGCTCCGCCATTTGTACCGCGTCGGCGAACTCCTTCGCGTCGGTGTAGAACTGCAGGATGCCGCGTTCGAGATGGTCGTACCGGATGCCCGTTGCTGCACGCAGCGCCTTCAGGCAATCGCGCGAGTAGAGCGCGAGATTCAGGCACTGGATCGTGTTGCGCTTCGTCCGCGAAGGAAGGCACTCGAGCAGGAACTTCAAGCCCCAGCTCCATTGGCGCCAATCGCCGGTCAGCCGGAACAGCAGCGGCGCATCGTCGCGGCCAAGCCACTTCAAGACCTGCAACGGCGCGCGCGGATTCGCCCAAGGCTCGGCGTGCGACGCGGAGATCTGGCCGCCGTTGGCGAACGACGTCTCGAGCGCCGGCCCGCTCTGGCGGTCGACGACCGTGACCTCGTGCCCATCCTCGGCGAGATACCACGCCGCGGTGACGCCGACGACTCCCGCGCCCAGTACGACAACCCGCACGGCTACGTCGCCACTGCCGCAGGCTCGCTCCCCGGCGCATCGACGGCGTAGTCGGCGACCGGAATGCAGCTGCAGAACAGGTTGCGGTCACCGTAGACGTTGTCGACCCGCGCAACCGGTGGCCAGTACTTCGCCTCGCGTTGCGAGGCGCTCGGATACGCGGCTTCCTCGCGGCGATAGGGGTGGGTCCATGCGTCGGCGCACACGGCGGCTGCGGTATGCGGTGCGTGCTTCAGCAGGTTGTCGGCGCGATCCGCCCGACCTTCCTCGACCGCGCGAATCTCGGCGCGGATCGCGATCATCGCGTCGACGAAGCGGTCGAGCTCCGCCTTCGGCTCGCTTTCCGTCGGTTCGACCATCAGCGTGCCGGGTACCGGGAAGCTCATCGTGGGCGCATGGAAACCGTAGTCCATCAGGCGCTTCGCGACGTCGTCCACCGCGATGTCGGACGCCTCCTTCAACGGTCGCAGGTCGAGAATGCACTCGTGGGCGACGAGCCCGCCCGGCCCCGAATAGAGGACCGGATAGTGTGCGTCGAGACGCTTCGCGATGTAGTTCGCCGCGAGAATCGCGCTTTGCGTCGCGGCGGTGAGTCCCTCGCCGCCCATCATCGCGACGTACATCCACGAGATCGGCAGGATCGACGCCGAGCCGTAGGGGGCGGCGGCAACCGCACCGATCGCGTCGGCTCTCGCCGCCGTCGTCCGTCCCCCGTGCGCGGGAGCAGGCCGTACGCCGTCTTCATCGTCGCGGGGAAGATACCGATGTCCCGGCAGGAACCGGGCGAGGTGCGCGCCCACGCCGATCGGGCCGACACCCGGACCGCCGCCGCCGTGCGGAATGCAGAACGTCTTGTGCAGGTTGAGGTGCGACACGTCGGCGCCGAACTCGCCGGGCGCCGCGAGCCCTACCAGTGCGTTGAGATTCGCGCCATCGACGTACACCTGACCGCCGTGCGCATGCACGATCTCGCATACCCGCCGGATGCCCGACTCGAAGACGCCGTGCGTCGACGGGTACGTGACCATGATCGCCGCGAGATTCGCGCTGTGCTCCTTCGCCTTCGCCTCGAGGTCGGCGAGATCGACGTTGCCGTCGGCGTCGCAGGCGACGACGACAACGCGCATGCCTGCCATCTGCGCCGAGGCCGGATTGGTGCCGTGCGCGGAGGCGGGAATCAGGCAGACATTGCGATGGCCCTCGTCGCGGCTCGCGTGGTAGGCGTGAATCACGAGGAGCCCCGCATACTCGCCCTGCGAGCCGGCGTTCGGCTGCACGCGAGACCGCCGCGTAACCCGTAACCGCGCACAGCATGCGTTCGAGGTCCGCGATGAGCTCGCGATAGCCAAGCGCCTGGTCCGCCGGAGCGAACGGGTGCAGATCCGCGAACTCGGGCCAGGTGACGGGCTGCATCTCGGCGGTCGCGTTCAGCTTCATCGTGCACGATCCCAACGGAATCATCGCGCGGTCCAGTGCGATATCACGATCGGCGAGGCGGCGAAGGTAGCGCAGCATCTGTGTTTCCGAGTGGAAGCGGTTGAACACCGGATGCGTCAGGAACGCCGAGCCGCGCAGGAGCTTGGTCGGCAGCGCGTCAAGCGGTGCCGCGAAGAGTTCCGCCAGGGGTGGCATCGCATCGGCACCGGCGAACACGGCCCAGATGGCCTCGACGTCCGCGCGCGTCGTCGTCTCGTCGAGCGAAAGCCCCAGTGTGCGTTCGTCCGCCCGACGGAAATTGAGGCCGCGCGCGACGCCGCGGTCGAGGATGGCCTGCGTCGCATCGCCCGTGGCGACCACGATCGTGTCGAAGAAATGGCCCACCGGCACCGCAAACCCGAGCTTTACGAGCCCCGCCTTCAGGATCGCCGTCAGGCGATGGACGCGCCGCGCAATCGTCGTCAGGCCCGCGGGACCGTGATAGACCGCGTACATGGCTGCGATCACCGCGAGCAGCACTTGCGCGGTGCAGATGTTCGAGGTGGCCTTCTCACGCCGGATATGCTGCTCGCGCGTCTGCAACGCGAGCCGGTAGGCGTGGCCGCCGTTCGCATCGATCGTGACGCCGACCAGCCGGCCCGGCATCGAGCGCTTGAAATCGTCGCGCGTCGCGAGGTAGCCCGCATGGGGGCCGCCGTAGCCCATGGGAACGCCGAAGCGCTGGGCCGAGCCCACGACCACGTCCGCGCCCCATTCGCCGGGCGGCTTGAGAAGCGTGAGCGCCAGCAGGTCCGCGGCGACGATCAGGTGGCCACCGCTCCGATGCACTGCGTCGGCGAGCGCCGCATAGTCGCGGATCTCGCCATCACCGCCCGGATACTGCAGGAGAACCGCGAACGCCCCGGCCTGCGCCGCGTCCGAAGCAGGGCCGGCGAGAACTTCGATGCCCAGCGGTCTCGCGCGGGTCACGATGACATCGAGCGTCTGCGGAAACACGTCGGCGGCGACGAACAGGCGCGCGCTCTTGCTGCGGCTCATTCGCTGGCACAGCGTCATCGCCTCGGCCGCAGCGGTCGCCTCGTCCAGCATCGATGCGTTGGCGATCGCCATCCCGGTCAGGTCGCAGATCATCGTCTGGAAATTGACCAGCGCCTCGAGCCGCCCCTGCGAGATCTCCGGCTGATAGGGTGTGTAAGCCGTGTACCACGCCGGGTTCTCGAGAATGTTGCGCAGGATGACGCCCGGCGTGCGCGTGCCGTAATACCCCTGGCCGATGAACGAGCGCAGCACCTTGTTCTTGCTCGCGATCGCTTTCAAGCGCGCAAGCGCGTCCGCCTCGGTCATCGGCGCAGGCAGCCCGAGCGGCGTCGCGCGACGGATCGCGGGCGGCACGACGGCGTCGATGAGCGCATCCCGCGAGGAATAGCCCAGCGTGGCGAGCATCGCGTCCTGGTCGTCGGGGCTGGTGCCGATGTGCCGCGCGATGAACGCGTTGCGCTGCTCGAGTGCGGCGAGTCCACTCGCATCGGCGACGGATCGAGGATCATTCATGGGAGTCGGGAGAGCGTGGCGTCGAGGGCAACGGGTAAAGCGCGAATCGCATTGCCGGCGGCCGCGTCAGGCGTCACCGATGGTCGCGGCATAGCCGACGGCATCGAGGAGCGCCGCGGTGGCGCCTGGATCCGCGGGTTTCATCCGGAAGAACCACGCCGCATAGGGGTCCTGATTCGCCTGCTCCGGCGCCCCGGGCAGTGCGTCGTTCACGGCGACGACCTCGCCCGCGATCGGCGCGTAGATATCCGATGCCGCCTTGACCGATTCCACGACGGCGCAGGCTTCCCCGGCCGCGACCGTGCGGCCAACCGCGGGCAATTCGATGTAGACGAGATCGCCCAGCGCCGACTGCGCGTGGTCGGTAATGCCGATCGACACGGTGCCGTCGGGCTCCGACCGTACCCATTCGTGCGACGCCGTGTACTTGAGTTGCTCGGGAAGGTTCATGTGGACTCCGTTGGGGCGGGAAGAATCGTTCGACGGGAGCAGGGCCAGCAGGGCGAACCGTGGTAAGGCACGGGATGCAAGGAGGTCGTACCGGTCAATCGATGAGCGCCTTGCCATGGCGTGCGAAGGGCGGCTTGACCACCCGCGCTGGCACGTCGCGGTCCCGGATCACGACCGTAACGGGCGTGCCCGGCGCGATGCCCGAGGGCAACCGCGCGAGCGCAATCGAGCGGCCCAGCGTCGGGCTGAACGTGCCGCTCGTGACTTCGCCGTCGCCACGGGCGGTCCGCACCGTCTGGTGCGAACGCAGCACGCCGCCTTTCTCGGTGAGCACGAGCCCGACGAGCTGCCGGGTTGGCCTCTGGGCGACAAGCGCAGCCTTGCCGACGAAATCGCGCGGGCTCACGAGGTCCACGGTCCACGCAAGGCCGGATTCGAGGGGCGACACCGTCTCGTCCATGTCCTGTCCGTAGAGGTTCATTCCGGCCTCGAGGCGCAACGTGTCGCGCGCGCCAAGGCCGGCCGGGCGCACCCCGCCGGCCGCCAACGCCCGCCACAAACCAGCGGCTTCTCCTGCGGGAAGCATCACCTCGAATCCGTCTTCGCCGGTGTATCCGGTGCGGGCGATAAACACCTCGCCCGCGTCGGTTGCCAGGGCCGCCGCCGAGAAGGGTTTCAGTCCCGCCGACGCGGCCTCGCTGCCGGGCAACGCCCGCCACAGCTTTGCGCGCGCGTTCGGCCCTTGCACGGCGATCATCGCAAGATCGGTCCGCGGCGTCAGAACAAGCTCGCGAGCCCGTTCGCCGATGAGCCGGCGGAACCAGGCGATGTCCTTGTCTGCAGTCCCCGCATTGACGACCAGCCGAAAGAAGTCCTCGCGCAGGAAATAGACGATCAAGTCGTCGAGCACGGTTCCTTCGGGCCTGCAGCAGGCACGAATAGAGGGCCCGGCCCGCCTCCTTCAGCTTGTCGACGTTGTTCGCGAGCGCATAGCGGAGAAACTCGCGCGCTCCGGCTCCATGGAGGTCGACGACCCGCATGTGGGAGACGTCGAACATTCCGGCGTCGTTGCGCACCGCGTGATGCTCGTCGATCTGGGAGCCGTAATTCACCGGCATGTCCCAGCCGCCGAAATCCACCATGCGCGCGCCTGCGGCGCGGTGCACCGCATGCAAGGGGGTCTGTTTGAGCACCTGTTCTCCCGAGTGCTAGAGCAAAGAAAGGCCGGGACGGTCACGCCGTCTCGCCCCGTCTGTCCTTTTACCTGAGAGATTGCGGCGCGATCGTCGCGGCGCCGGGTGCCCCTTCGGTGGGCCGTCGCGACAATGCCGCGCGGCCGCTCTCCAGAGTCGAATTGCGTCCGCGCGGTCCTTTTGCCTGAGCGGTTGCGGGAGTTGCGCCTTCGGCGGCAGCGCCGGCTCGAAGCTGACGTTGCACTCTCCTGCACGGACGAGCGCAGGTTACCGTCAGCGCTGCGTGCTGTCAAAATCGGGCGCCCGACCCCGCGCAGTCTGGCGGAGCACAAACGAATCGGCCGGGACCAAGCCCCGGCCGACCGTCACAACATGGAGAGCGTGCGCTTACTTCTTGAGCGCGAGGATGTAGACGATCATCGTCTTGATGTCGTCGTCCTTGACCTGGGGGTTGGGTGGCATCGGCACCTGGCCCCACACGCCGGAGCCACCCTTCTTGACCTTGTCCGCGAGCTTCGACGCGGCACCGGCATCGCCCTTGTACTTTGCGGCGACGTCGACGTAGGCGGGACCGACCAGCTTCTTGTCGATGGAATGGCAGGCGGTACAGCCCGATTTCTTGAGCAGGTCCTCGCCGGCATCGGCTTGGACAGCGCCGGCGGCGAACAATCCGGCGGCAGCGAGTGCGGCGGCGGCAATCTTCATCGTGACTCCATTGGTAAGGTCAAATGCGGCCCGCATGGTACCCGAACGGGCGGCGTGCGCCAATAACGCAACGCGCACAACCCCGTTGACCGGAACGGCGTGCCGCGGCGAGCGTCAGCCGCCAAGCTCCCGCTCGACGTCGGCCAGCGTCTGCATGGGGGGCAGGCAATGGGCGCCCCGGCACACCCACGCGACGGCCCCTCCGGTCCTCGTCGGCCCCTTTGCGAGTTCCGGCGGAAGGTTGCAGCCGGCAACATTGAAGACCCGGACCCCCGCCCGTGCCGTCCGCTCCAACGAGCGATGCCATGACGCGCACGCGACCGGATCGCCTGCAAGCATGACCGACGAGGGCGGGGTCAGCGTGTCCTCGAGTGCCATGAGAAGCGTCGAGTAGCCGGCCGGCGAGGCTTTGAGCGCCGGGGCAAACAGCTGTACCGTCCGCTCGGCCGCCGCGACGTAACGTGGCGCCGCGGCGAGGTTTCCCAACGCGATCAACGCTCCGGCAGCGACCCCGTTGCCGGATGGCGTCGCGTTGTCGTGTCCGGGCTTGGGTCGGTGGAACAGCCGTTCGTGGTCGTGGCTCGTGAAGTGGAAGCCGCCGTGCGCGCGATCCTCGAAATGCTCGAGCAACACGTCGGCGAGCTCGCGGGCCCAGTGATAGTCCTCCAGGCGGAAGCGGGTCTGCATCAGCTCGATCAGCGCCGCGAGCACGAACGCGTAGTCGTCGAGGTACGCATTGAGGTGCGCGTGCTCGCCCTTGCGCGTCGCGAGCAGCCGTCCGTTGCGCCAAGCCGTGCGTCGCAACGCATCGGTCGCCGCTATCGCCAGCGCGATGCACGCCGGCTCGTCGAGGGCGCGCGCTGCGCGCGCGAGACCCGCGATCGCCAGGGCGTTCCACGACGTCAGGATCTTGTCGTCGAGGCCGGGGCGCACTCGTCGCGCGCGGGCGGCGAAGAGCGAGCCTTTCGCCGCGGCGAGCCGCGCCGCCGCCTCCGAGGGCGCGATCGAAAGGCGCTCCGCCACTTGGGCAAGCGGTACCGCGATTCGCAGGTTCCAGGCGTGCCCGTCGAAGTTGGCCGGCCCGTCGAGACCGTAATGCGCGCTTGCGACCGCGTACTGCTCGGGCGACAGCAGCCCCCGCACCTCGTCGCGCGTCCAGACGTAGAACTTGCCTTCCTCGCCTTCGCTGTCGGCGTCGAGGCTCGAATAGAAGGCGCCATCGGGAGAGCGCATCTCGCGCTCGAGCCAGCCGACGACGCCACGTGCCACGTCCGCAAACCGGGCATCGCCGGTGACCCGCGCGAGGTCGGCATACAGCCCGAGCAGCGGGCCGTTGTCGTAGAGCATCTTCTCGAAGTGCGGGATCGTCCACTCGGCGTCGACGCTGTACCGGCAGAAGCCGCCCCCCAGCTGATCGTGAATCCCGCCGTCCGCCATCTTCTCCAGCGTGACGCGCACCAGCGCGAGCGCTTCGGCATCGCCGGTGCGCAGATGGGTGCGCAGCGCGAACTCGAGGTCGGCCGGATGCGGGAATTTGGGCGCCGTGCCGAAGCCGCCGTGGACCGCGTCGAAGCTCGCCTTGAGCCCGTCGAGGGCGCGTGCCGGCGCTCCCGCCGGCACGTCGCCGGCCGTGCCGGGAACCGGCTCGAGACTCGCGAGCGCGGCCTTGAGCTCCTCGCTCTGTGCGGCGATCGCGCTGCCCTGCTCGCGGTAGGCGGCCGCGACCCGCGGCAGCAGGTCGACGAATCCGGGCAGCCCGTAGCGCCCCTGTTTCGGGAAGTAGGTGCCGCCGAAGAACGGCGCGCCCTCGGGTGTCAGGAACATCGTGAGCGGCCAGCCGCCGGACCGGCGGGTGAGCAGCGCATGCGCGGTCTGGTAGATCTGGTCCAAATCCGGCCGTTCCTCGCGGTCGACCTTGATGTTGACGAACAGCGCGTTCATCGCCGCGGCGACGTCGGGGTCCTCGAAGGACTCGTGCGCCATCACGTGACACCAGTGACAGGCCGAGTAGCCGACCGACAACAGGATCGGCTTGCCCTCGCGGCGCGCGAGTGCGAGCGCCTCCTCGCCCCACGGTTGCCAGTCCACCGGGTTGTGCGCGTGCTGCAGGAGGTACGGGCTGGTCTCGTCGGCGAGGCGGTTGGGCACGGAGTCAGGCAGTCTCTTCGAACGCGACGCGCTCGAAATCGGCGCCCCGCTGCAACAGCCGCGTCAGTCGTAACCGGTGCGCTGGGGTCGCCTCGATCGAGGAGAGAACGCGGCTCGGGTTGAACGAGCGCGGCGGAAGCACGAGGCACGCCTTGTCGTCGGGAGTCTCGGCGAGCAGCAGCGCCGGTACCGGGGCCTCGCCGGTCGCCGTCGTCGACAGCGGCCGCAGCGCGAGAGCCTTGGGAACACCCGACCAGAGACGCAGCGAAACGGACAGGCCGTCGTCCGCACCGAGCGAGACCCGCGTGACGTAGGCCGCGCGAACCTTGCCTTCGTCGCGCACGACGGCGAGCTGGTCCAGTTGCCACCGGTGGCGCGCCTCGCCTGCGCGCAGGAGCGATGCTTCACGCGGTTCGCAGGTTCCGTCCCAGCGCTCCCACGCCCAGGTGCGCTCGGCGCCCTCCCTGGCGCCGTCGCGCGATGCGACGACATTCAACGCTTGCAGCCGCTGTGCATCCTCGAACGTCATGTGGCCCGGCGCGTCCAGACGCTCGAACGTGCGTCCGCCAACGCGAAAGTACGCGGCGGGCAGGCCGCCGGCGCACAGCTCGACGCTCCTCGGCTCGCCTCGCGCGGCATGCCGCGGAATCTGATACCAGTGCGCATCGAGGTAACCCAAGCAGCGTCGTGCATTGCTCGGCGCCGCAGTCGTGCCCGAGCTGCAGCTCCGCGGGATTGGCTCCGGACTGCAGTCGCTTGAGTCGGCCGCGAACGCTGGTCGCAAGCTTGGCCGGGTAGCCGAAACGCATCGCTTGCGACGGATTTCGCGGGGCGGTCGCAGACAGCATCGCGCCGGTCGAGCTGTCGAGATCGACGGTGATCACCGGCCCTTCGGTCTCGCGCTGCTGCGCGTACGGGAAGAGCTTGCGCGCCCACATCGCGAGCCACCGGTCGGCGAGTTCGAGCTGCTTCACCGACATCGCGCACGGATCGGCGAGCCCGAGCAGAAGCGCGTGGCTGTATGTCGAATAACAGGAAATGCCGACGGCGTTGGGAATCAGGTTGTCGGAGACCGCGTGCACCGCGCATTCGAGCATTTCCGCAAGGCGGTAGTACGCGTGCAGCTCGTGCCACAGCGCCGGCGGCGTGACCCGGCGCGCAAGTCCGTGCACCAGCACGAGTTGCTTGCCTACGTAGAGTCCCCGCTGCAACAGCTTGGACTTGACGCCGGCCAGTTCCGGTGCGCCGTCGAGCAGCGGTTTGAGGCACGCAGAGTATTGTCCCCACAGCTCCTGCCACAACGCGATCGCCTGATCGCTCGACTCCAGCTCGCGCCCCTCGGTCGGCTGCGGTCGTGCCGCGTAGCGGCGAGCGAGCTCCGTGTGCAGATACGCAACCTGGTCGCGCATGACCTCGGCTATGGCCGCGCGCTCGCGCGGTGGGAGCTCGGCCGTCGACAGCGCTTGGAGTTGCCCCAGCACGGCTCGGCCTGCCGTCGCGACGTTGGTGAGCGGCAACTCTCGCGTCCAGCGCTTCGCCCCCTCGGCGTCGGTGAACGCAAGCGGCGGGCCGGCGCCTCCGGGAGGCGTAGGCGCTGCGATTTTCGGGCGTGGACGATGGGGCCTGGTCCGACATCCGGGCTCCGTTGGCGATCAGCCGGGTGCCGGCGCGCCCAGGAGAGCGGCGAGGTCGCCGGCGAGCGAGGGTACGAAGTCGTCGGGCACCGTGCGCGCACCGGCTTCACGCTGCCGCTCGGCCCAGACGGGGTGCGGGAAATGCGAATCGTCGGCAAAGCGCGGGATCACGTGCCAGTGCAAATGCGGCGTCATGTTGCCCAGCGTCGCGAGATTCATCTTGGTCGGCGCCAGCCGCGCACGAAGGGCCGACTCGACCGCAAACACGGCACGCATCAGATGCTCCCGGTCAGCGGTGCCAAGGTCGGTCATCTCGCGCACATGCGCGTTCCAGATCACGCGGCAGAACCCCGGAAAGGGCTCGTCGGCCACGACGACGCGGCAGCGCGCATCGCGCCATACCAGCCGGCCTCCCTCCCCGTCGCAGAATGCGCACCCGGTTGTCATCGTCCCTCCGCAACTGCCACCGCCGTGCACCGCTCAAATCCGTGGCGGCGGGAAGTTCTTATAGCACAAACGGTGCGCCTTCCTTCTGCCACGGGCCCGGCTTCCGCCCGCGTCCGTCGGGTCCGGACGTGAATTTTCCGCAAGACAAACGGGGATTCTGCCGGTGCGGGCATTCCGGCTCCGGCATTACCGTACCCCCATGAACGGAAAAACCACCAACGACTTCCTTCGCTGCCCCCCGAACGCGGCGCGCCGCACCCATTTCCTCCACCCAGCGACGCACGACAGTCAAAGTTGGGCGCGCGTGCACCGAGCCGCTGCCGCTGTCGTGTTGGCCTACCTGGCCGTCGTGGCGATTCCCTGGCTGCTGACGGAAGCACCGGCGTTACCCTACGTGGTTGCCGCTGTTCCCGAGCATTGCGAAGGGCCGTCGGCAGCAACTGAGCCGTGCCACGTTCCCGACCGTGACCACTAGGCCGTGTCGTGGCGCTGGACGGCGGAGGCGAACGGCGTCTCTTCGGAAGCGCGGCACAGGCGCGCCATCAGACCAGCACGCGCTCGATCCCGCCGGCATTCGCGTTGGCCACGTACTCGGCCATCCAGTTCGGGCCGAGGAGCCGCCTCGCCATCTCGACCACGATGTAATCGGCCTGCGTTCCCGCATCCCCATCGAAGCGCGCGAGCCCCTGCAGGCATGACGGACAGGACGTCAGCACCTTGACCTCTCCCTGGTAGCCGTCGGCGCGCAGCGCATCAGCACCAGCCCGCATCCGTTCCTCCTTGCGGAAGCGTACCTGCGTCGCGACATCGGGGCGCGACGCCGCCAGCGTCCCGGATTCGCCGCAGCAACGGTCGTTCAACGCCACGGGAGCACCCATCAGCCCGTTGACGACGGCGAGCGGTGCGTAAGTCTTCATCGGTGTGTGGCAAGGGTCGTGGTACATGTACCGCACACCCTCTGCGCCTTCGAGCCTGACGCCCTTTTCCAGCAGGAACTCGTGGATGTCGAGCAGCCGGCAGCCCGGAAAGATGCGGTCGAACTCGTACTTCTGCAGCTGGTCCATGCACGTGCCGCAGGATACGATCACCGTCCGGATGTCGAGATAGTTGAGCGTGTTGGCGACGCGGTGGAAAAGCACGCGGTTCGCGGTCGTGATCTGCTGGCCTTTCTCGTGATTTCCGCCGGCCGTCTGGGGGTAGCCGCAGCACAGGTAGCCCGGCGGCAGCACCGTCTGCGCGCCGACGTGCCAGAGCATCGCCTGCGTCGCGAGCCCGACCTGGGAAAACAGCCGCTCCGAACCGCAGCCGGGAAAATAGAACACCGCTTCCGAGTCCTCCGTCCGGGTCGTCGGGTCGCGAATGATCGGGACGATCGTGTCGTCCTCGATGTCGAGCAGCGCCCGTGCAGTGCGCTTGGGCAGGCCGCCCGGCATCGGCTTGTTGACGAAGTGGATGATCTGCGCCTTGACCGAGGGTCTGCCCACGGTGGTCGGCGGGCGCCGCGTCTGCGCCCCAACCAGCCCCGCGCGCCGCGCGAGCGCCGTGCGCAACCCGCTGCGCCTTGTACCCCCAGTCGATCATCGTCTTCCGGACGAGCTTGATCGTCGTGGGATCCGTCGCGTTGAGGAAAAGCATCGCGGCCGCGGCCGCCGGGCGGAATCGCTTCTTCCCCTGCTTGCGCAGCAGATTGCGCATCGCGATCGATACATCGCCGAAATCGATGTCGACCGGGCAGGGATTCTTGCACTTGTGGCAGACGGTGCAGTGGTCGGCGACATCCGAGAACTCGTCGAAGTGGCGCAGACTGATCCCGCGTCGCGTCTGCTCCTCGTACAGGAAGGCCTCGATCAGCAGCGATGCCGCGAGGATCTTGTTGCGTGGCGAGTAGAGCAGGTTCGCACGTGGGACATGCGTCGAGCAGACCGGCTTGCACTTGCCGCAGCGCAGGCAATCCTTGACCGACTCGGCGATGCCGCCGATCTCGGAGGCCTCGAGAATCAGGCTCTCGTGTCCGATCAGCGAGAAGCTCGGCGTGTACGCGTTCGTCAGGTCGGCCGGAAGAACCTCGCCGCGCAGGAGCTTGCCGGCGTTGAAGCGGCCGTCCGGGTCAATTTTCCGCTTGTACGCGGCAAACGGCGCGAGCTCAGCCTCGGTCAGGTACTCGAGCTTCGTGATCCCGATCCCGTGCTCTCCCGAGACGACGCCGCCGAGGCTTCGCGCCAGCGCCATGATGCGCGCGACGGCGGCATTGGCCTCCTTCAACATCGCGTAGTCGTCGGAATTGACCGGCAGATTTGTGTGCACGTTGCCGTCGCCCGCGTGCATGTGCAGCGCGACGAACACGCGGCTGCGCAGGACTTCCCGGTGGATCGCGATGCATTTCGCCATGACCGGGGCGAACACGAGGCCGGCGAAGATCTCCTCGAGTGGCGCCTTCAGCTCCACTTTCCACGACACCGTGACCGAGTGATCCTGCAGTACGGAAAAAGTCGCATCGATCCGGTCGAGGAGATCCTGCCAGCGCGCGCGGGTCGCGGCCACGAGCGAGCGCGCCTCGTCGACCTTCGCCGCGAGAAGTTCGGCGGCGGGACGCGCTTCGTCGTCCGGTCCCCAGGCGTGGGCCAGCGCTCCTCCGGCGAAGAACGCCTCGAGCGCGTCGCAGAGTGCGAGCTTGTTCGCGATCGAGCGCTCGATGTTGATCCGTTCCACGCCGTCGGTGTAATCGCCGAGTCGATCGAGCGGGATCACGACGTCCTCGTTGATCTTGAACGCGTTGGTGTGCCGCGCGATCGCCGCGGTACGTGCGCGGTCGAGCCAGAACTTCCTTCGCGCCTCGGCGGACACTGCGACGAAGCCCTCGGCGCCGCGTGCGTTGGCGATCCGGATCACCTCCGAGGCAGCTCGCGCCACCGCATCATCGGCGTCACCCACGATGTCGCCGAGCAATACCATTTTCGGCCGCCCGTGCCGCTTCGCCTTGGTCGCGTAGCCGACGGCCTTCACGTAACGCTCGTCGAGGTGTTCGAGACCGGCCAGCATCACGCGCGACGGGGAAGCGCCGGTCCCGAGGCCGTCGAGGTAGCGCTTGATCTCGACGATCGCGGGCGTCGAGTCGCGGACCTGGCCAAAGAACTCGAGACAGACGGTGCGTATCGCGTTCGGCATCCGGTGCAGCACGAAGCGCGCGCCGGTGATGATTCCGTCGCAGCCTTCCTTCTGGATGCCCGGAAGCCCCGCGAGGAACTTGTCGGTGACATCCTTGCCGAGGCCGGCCTTGCGAAAGGCCGTTCCCGGAATCGCCAGCAGTTCCGAGCGTCGCAGCGTCTTGCCGTCCGGGCCGTACCACGATAGCTCGAACGTCGCGACGGCGGCGTCGTGAATCTTGCCCAGATTGTGGTCCTGCCTCGTCACGACGAGCCATTCGGCGTCGGGCGTCACCATGCGCCAGGAAACCAGGTTGTCGAGCGCCGTCCCCCACAGCACCGCCTTCTTGCCGCCGGCGTTCATCGCGACATTGCCGCCGATGCACGAGGCGTCAGCCGAGGTCGGATCGACGGCAAATACGAGTCCCTCGGCTTCGGCGGCATCCATCACCCGGCGGGTGACCACACCTGCCCCACACTCGATCGTGGGGACCGGTTCGGCCCGGCCGCGCAGAGCGATCCGCTCGATCGGGGAGAGCCGCTCGAGCTTCTCCGTGTTGATTACGGCCGAGCGTGCGGTGAGCGGCACCGCACCCCCCGTGTAGCCGGTGCCGCCGCCCCGCGGAATGATCGTCAATCCCAGTTCGATGCAACCGGCGACGAGTCCTTGCACCTCGTCCTCGCTGTCTGGGAAAAGCACCACGAACGGGTACTCGACGCGCCAGTCGGTGGCATCGGTCACGTGCGAGACGCGAGCGAATCCGTCGAACGCGATGTTGTCCCGGTGGGTCGAGCGCGCGAGGACACGCATCGCTTTCCTGCGCAGCGCCGCGGTTGTCGCCGAAAGACTCCGCGAAGCGCTCAATCGCCGCGTGCGCGGCGCCGATAAGCCGGGCGACTTTCTCGCTGCGGTCGACCTCGTCGGCCCCACTTGCCGCTGCAGCTCGCTACGCGCCGTTTCTCGATCTCGTGCAGGCGGTGCAGCAATGCGTCGACGAGCAGCCGCTGGCGCTTGGGGTTGGCCAGGAGGTCGTCCTGCAGATAGGGATTGCGGTCGACCACCCAGATGTCGCCCAGCACCTCGAAGAGCATTCGCGCCGAGCGTCCCGTGCGGCGCTGCGCTACGCAACTCGTCGAGCAGCTGCCACATTTGCGCCCCGAGCAGCCGGATGACGATCTCGCGATCGGAGAACGACGTGTAGTTGTACGGGATCTCGCGCAGCCGCGGCGGCTCGGCCTGGGCGTCGGCGGCGACGACGAAACGGTCAGTGACGGTGTTCATGGGGGCGTTCAAGTTTACCGCGGCACGTGACATCCTCGCCCCGACGCTGGCCTGGGGCGAGGACGTCGGCGTCGTCGAACGATCGCACGCCCTGAAAGCGATCCGGCATCTGCCCGCGTGAGTGCCAATCGCCGGCGCCCTTGCTGCGGCTTGGGAAACACCCGCCCGATGACGTAAGACGCGAGCCCGCCAGGGTGTTGCCGAGCGTCGCAATGGCAAGCGCGGGCCACTTGAGCGCCGGCGCGTGGTGCACCAGCGCCGCGAACACGAGTTCGGAGTTGCCCGGCAGCAGCGTCGCGGACAGAAAGCCCGATGCCAACAGCCCCCAGAGCGAGACCGCTTCGAACGACGCACTCATCGAATCGACGACGGGCGTGGATGAGGCGCCGCCAAGGGCCTCCAGCCGCACCCGCCGGCTACGCAGCCCAGTCGAGGATCGACCTTGCCGCTCGCGCCGGAAAGCATGGTCGCGAACGCCGGCTTCGAATGCGTCGACCGCGTAGTGGTGCGTGATGATCGGCGTGAGGTCGAGTCCGCTCTGCAGCATCGCGACCATCTTGTACCAGGTCTCGAACATCTCGCGGCCGTAGATGCCCTTGATCTCGAGTCCCTTGAAGATCACCTGGTTCCAGTCGATCGCCATGCTGCGGCGGCGGAATGCCGAGCAGCGCGACCTTGCCGCCGTGGTTCATGTGCTCGAGCATCGCGGTGAACGCTTCCGGCACGCCGGACATCTCCATCCCGACGTCGAAGCCTTCGGTCATGCTGCAGGTCGGCCATCACGTCGCGCAGGCTCTCGCGCCCGACGTTCACCGCGCGCGTCGCGCCCATCCGCTGCGCGAGTCCGAGCCGATAGTCGTTGACGTCGGTGATCACGACATGCCGCGCGCCGACGTGGCGCGCGATCGCCGCCGCCATGATGCCGATGGGACCGGCGCCGGTGATGAGCACGTCCTCGCCGACCAGGTTGAACGACAGCGCCGTGTGCGTCGCGTTGCCGAACGGGTCGAAGATCGCCGCGAGATCGTCCGAGATGTCGTCGGGGATCCGGAAGGCGTTGAATGCCGGAATCACGAGATACTCGGCAAACGCGCCCTCGCGATTGACGCCGACGCCGACGGTGTTGCGACACAGGTGACGCCGGCCCGCGCGGCAGTTGCGGCAGAAGCCGCAGGTGACGTGGCCCTCGCCCGAGACGCGGTCGCCGATCGCGAAGCCGCGCACCTCCTGCCCCATCTCGACGATCTCGCCGACGTACTCGTGGCCGACCTGCATCGGCACGGGAATCGTCTTCTGCGCCCAGTCGTCCCACTTCCAGATGTGGACGTCGGTGCCGCAGATCGCCGTCTTCCGGATCCGGATCATGACGTCGTTGTGACCGACCTCCGGCTTCCTGACGCGCGTGAGCGTCAGCCCCGGTGCGCGTTCCAGCTTGGCGAGTGCTTTCATCGTACCTTCGTCGTCGCGTGGTTCGCGCTATCGAATGGCGCCCAATGCCCGGCCGACTTTCGCGAACGCCGCCACGGCCCGATCGATCTGCGCCTCGGTGTGCGCAGCGCTCATCTGCGTGCGGATGCGCGCCTTGCCCTTCGGCACCACCGGGTACGAAAAGCCGATCACGTAGATGCCTTCCTCGAGCAGCGCGTCCGCCATCCGCGTGGCCAGCGCTGCGTCGCCGAGCATCACCGGGAATGATCGGATGCTGCCCCGGCACCAGAGTCGAAACCCAATCCCGTCATCGCGCGGCGAAAGCGCTCCCCGTTCGCGCGCACGCGCTGGCGCAGCGCGGCGCCCTCCTCGCTGCGAAGCAGCTCGAGCACCTCGAGCGACGCCGCGGCGATGCCGGGCGCGAGCGAGTTCGAGAACAGGTACGGGCGCGAGCGCTGGCGCAACAGCTCGACGATTTCGCGACGTCCCGCAGTATAGCCGCCCGACGCGCCGCCCAGCGCCTTGCCCAGCGTTCCGGTCAGGATGTCGATCCGTCCTTCCACGCCACAGGCTTCGGGCGTGCCGCGACCGCCGGCGCCGACGAAGCCCGACGGCATGCGAGTCGTCGACCATCGTCAGCGCACCGTGGCGGTCGGCGAGATCGCAGATCGACGGCAGGTCGGCGATGATGCCGTCCATCGAGAACACGCCATCGGTCGCGATCAGCTTGAAGCGTGCGCCGGCCGCATCGGCCTCCGCGAGCTTCGCCTCGAGGTCCGCCATGTCGTTGTTGCGATAGCGGTAGCGCTGCGCCTTGCACAGTCGGATGCCGTCGACGATGCTCGCGTGGTTGAGCTCGTCGCTGATCACCGCATCCTCTTCGCCGAGCAGCGTCTCGAACAGTCCGCCGTTGGCGTCGAAGCAGCTCGAGTAAAGAATGGCTTCGTCCATGCCGAGGAACGCGGCGAGCGCGGCTTCGAGCTCCTTGTGCACGCTTTGCGTGCCGCAGATGAAGCGCACGGACGCCATCCCGTAGCCGTACCGGTCGAGCGCGTCCCGCGCCGCGCCGACGAGCCGCGGGATCGTCGGCGAGCCCGAGGTAATTGTTGGCGCAGAAATTGAGCGACCTCCGCGCCGCTCGCGAGTTGAATCGCCGCCGCTTGCGGCGTGCGAATCACGCGCTCGGTCTTGTAGAAACCGTCGGCGCGGATCCGGTCCAGTGTTTCCGACAAGTGGGCAAGGTAGCGCGCGCGCATCGGGGCCCGGCATTTTGGAGGATCGAGGGGATCGTGCAGCGACATCTTAACGGTCCGGCGAGGGCGCAATCCATAATTCTCGCCGCTTCGCGGCCGCTCGCCGGGGGTCGAAGCCACCCGCACTGCGCGGCCAGACAGGTGCCCAAAGGGCGGCAAGGACGGATTGACGCATGCCCCGCGTGCGTCAACAATGCCGCCGACGCGCGCAGCGGGGATCGGTAAGATGCCGTCTCGTGCGCCGTTCGACCCTGGCCCGTGCGACGGCGCGGGCACCCGTCCGCGCTTTGCGCGATCATGCTTCCCCTCGAGCGGCATTGCCAAAGGATGACCATGCAACCCCGTTTCCTGCGCCACCTGGCGTGCAGATTCGCCGGCGTCCTGCTGGCGGCAGCCGCGGGGGCGTTGCCCGCCCTCGCCGCCGAGTATCCCGACCGGCCGATTCACCTCGTCGTCCCGTTTCCGGCCGGCGGCGGCGCCGATACGCTCGCCCGCATCATCATGCCGCGGGTCGCGCAGTTCATCGGTGCGCCGATCGTCATCGACAACAAACCGGGCGCTGGCGGCAACGTCGGCGCCGAGTTCGTCGCGCGCGCGCAGCCCGATGGCTACACGCTGCTCTACGGCACCAACGGCACGCACGCGATCAACCAGAGCCTGTACGGCACGCTGCGCTTCGACCCGATGAAGGATTTCGCGCCGGTCTCGCGTATGACGCTGATCGCGGCGATGCTGGTCGTGAATCCGGATCTTCCGGCCGCATCGGTGGACGAATTGATCCGGTACGCGAAGGCGCATCCAGGGAAGGTCAACTTTGCCTCCGCCGGCAACGGAACGACGTCGCACCTCGCGGGCGAATTGTTCCGGACGATGGCCGGCATCGACATCGTCCACGTCCCCTATCGCGGCGGTGCGCTCGCGGCAGCCGATGTCGTGAGCGGACAGGTGCAGATGATGATCGACGTGATGCCGAATGCCTACCCGCTGGCAAAGTCCGGCAGGCTCCGCGGCGTCGCGGTCACGACCGCGCAGCGCTTTCCGGCCGCCCCCGATTATCCGACGATCGCCGAGTCCGGGCTTCCCGGCTACGTCGTGAGCGCCTGGGATGGCATTTTCGCGCCTGCCGGCACGCCGACGCGCGTCATCGACACGCTGAATGCCGCGATCCGCCAGGCGCTCGAGGATCCGCAGGTGCGGGAGACCCTGCTCGCCCACGGCGCGCAAGCCGTTCCCGGAACCCCGGAAAATCTCGCGCGCCATGTTGCAGACGAAGCCGAGAAGTGGGCGAAGGTAGTCAAGCAGTCCGGCGCGAAAATCGATTGATCCACGGAGAGCACGATGCAGGCCCCGTCCCAACCACCCGTTCCGCCCTGGAATACCCTCCCGGGCTATCGCGACATCCTCTATGCCAAGGCGGACGAAGGGCATTGCCCGGATCGCCATCAACCGGCCCGAGGTGCGCAATGCGTTCCGGCCCGAGACCGTGCGCGAACTGCAGGCCGCCTTCGCCGACGCAAGGGACGACCCGGACATCGGCGTCGTCATCCTGACCGGCGAAGGGAAGGAAGCGTTCTGCTCGGGCGGCGACCAGCGCGTGCGCGGCGCGGGCGGCTACGTCGACAGCGAGGGAACGCCCCGTCTCAACGTGCTCGATCTGCAGCGACAGATCCGGACGCTGCCGAAGCCGGTCGTCGCGATGGTCGCGGGCTACGCGATCGGCGGCGGCCATATTCTGCACCTGATCTGCGACCTCACCATCGCCGCGGACAACGCGCGCTTCGGACAGACCGGACCGAAGGTCGGCAGCTTCGACGGTGGCTACGGCGCCTCCTACATGGCGCGCATCGTCGGCCAGAAGAAGGCGCGCGAGATCTGGTTCCTGTGCCGCCAGTACGACGCCCGCCAGGCGCTGGACATGGGGCTCGTCAACTGCGTCGTCCCGTACGCGCAGCTGGAGGCGGAGACAGTGAAGTGGTGCCGTGAGATGCTGGCGAACAGCCCGCTCGCGTTGCGCTGCCTGAAGTCCGCACTCAACGCCGACTGCGACGGTCAGGCCGGGTTGCAGGAACTCGCCGGCAACGCGACGCTGCTCTACTACCTCTCCGAAGAAGGGCAGGAAGGGCGCGACGCCTACCTCGAGAAACGTCCGCCGGATTTCCGCAAGTTCCGGCGCCTGCCGTGACGGGCGACGATTCCCTTTCCATCTTCGCGGCCGCACGCGATGCCGGCAACGCCGCGGGCCTTGCGATCGGCGCACGAACGTACACGTTCGCCGAGCTCGCGGCGCTCGCGCAAGGGCGCATCGCCCAAATCACGCACGATGCGCGTGCAAGTGCTGCGTTCCCGCTCGTCGGCAGCAATACGCTGGAAACCGTCGTCACGCTGTATGCACTCCTCGAGACGCGTTTGCCCGCCCTGCTCGTGCATCCGCAGCTCACCGAAGTGGAACGCATGCGGCTGCTGGCGGCCGCGGCACAGGCCGGCGCCGTCGCGCATCCCGATGCGGCCGCGATCCTGTATACCTCCGGAACCACGGGGGAACCGCGTGGCGCGGTGCTGACACGCGCCGCGCTGCGCGCCTCGGCAATGGCAAGCGCCGCCAATCTGGGCTGGGAGGCCGTGGACTGCTGGCTATTGTGCATGCCCGTCGCGCGCATCGGCGGCCTTTCGATCATCACGCGCTGCCTCGCGGCACGGCAGTGCGTCGCTCTGGCCCCGGCATTCGACGCCAACGTTGTCCCGGAATTGATCGCGAACCACCGCATCACGCTGGCTTCGCTGGTGCCGACGATGCTGACCCGCGTGCTCGACGCGCATCCGGCATGGATGGCGCCCGCGCACTTGCGCGCCCTGCTGCTGGGCGGCGCTGCCGCCTCACCGAAACTGCTGCACCGCGCAAACGAGCGCCGGCTTCCGATCGTGGTGACGTACGGTCTGACGGAGGCGTGCTCGCACGTGACGGCCACGCCCTACGCGTCCCGCTTCGCGCACGAAGATCATGGCGTCGGCCGGCCGCTTCCTGGCGTCGACGTGCGCGTGCGCGAAGGGCACATCGAGGTTCGGGGCCCGGTCGTGATGGCGGGCTACTGGAACGAGGCGCCGCTTGCGCCGGGCACGTGGTTCGACACCGGCGACATGGGCGAGATCGACGCCGGCGGATACCTGCACGTTCATGCCCGGCGCGCGGATCTCATCGTCACCGGTGGCGAAAATGCCTATCCGGCGGAAGTCGAACGCGCGCTGGAGGCCTTTCCCGGCATCGCGGCTGCGGGCGTGTTCGGCGTGCCGGACGAGACCTGGGGGCACACCGTGGCGGCGGCCCTCGTGGCCGAAAAGGATCCGCCATCGGACTTGGCCCTGCTCGATTACCTTCGTCGCGAGCTCGCGCCGCACAAGCGACCGCGCCACGTCTGTTACGTCGATCGCCTGCCGGTGGCGCCGACGGGGAAGATCGATCGCCGTGCGCTGGCCGAAATCGCGCGCGACCTGCGTCCGCTGGCGCCGCCACGCGAACTCTGATGGTGTCGGGGCATCGCGCTTTCCGGAGGTGTTTCCGGGGCGGAGCCTCGTGCGACGTCTCGCACTTCGGCACCGGCTCCGGCACGGGGAGTGCCTCGACGGATCACGCCTTCTCGAATCGGCGATAGGCGACGGCCTCCGCGACATGCGGAGCGGCAATGGTCGCGGCACCCGCGAGATCGGCGACCGTGCGCGCGACCTTCAATATCCGGTGATACGCACGCGCGGAAAACGACAGCCGCGCCATCGCCCGCGCCAGCAACTCGGCACCTGCCGCATCCGGAATACAGTGCGCGTCGATCTCGCGCGAAACCAGCCGGGCGTTGGGCTTGCCTTGGCGGGAGAGTTGCCGGTCGCGCCCGGCGGTGACTGCCTCACGCACTTGCGCGCTGGTCACACTATCCCCCGACTCGCCGTCGCCTCGCGGCGCGCCGATCGCAAGCATCTGGGGAGAAAGCGAGGGCACCTCGACGCCGAGATCGATGCGATCGAGGAGCGGCCCGGAGATCCGGCCACGATAGCGCGCGATCTGCTCCGCGGTGCAACGGCAGCGGCCACTCGCGTGCCCGAGCCAGCCACAGGGACACGGGTTCATCGCGGCGACCAGCTGAAATTGCGCCGGGAAAGTGGCCTGCCGTGCGGCGCGGGAAATGTGGATGACGCCCGATTCCAGTGGTTCCCGCAGCACCTCGAGCACGCGGCGGTCCCACTCGGGCAGCTCGTCCAGGAATAGCACGCCGTGATGCGCCAGCGAGATTTCGCCGGGCCGCGGATCGCCACCGCCGCCCACCAGCGCAACCGCACTCGCCGTGTGGTGCGGCGCGCGATAGGGACGGTGCGCCCCATGTTGCCAGTGAGAACCGCCCGGCCAGCGATGCGACTGCCGCGCTTGCCAACGCCTCGTCTTCGGCGAGTGGCGGAAGTATGCCGGGCAGCCGTTGCGCGAGCATCGATTTGCCTGTTCCCGGCGGGCCGATCATCAGCAGGCTGTGGGCGCCAGCAGCCGCGATTGTGAGTGCCCGCTTCGCCTGCATCTGCCCGCGCACGTCGGCGAGATCGGGTATCGGCGTGCCATTGACCTTCGGGCATGGCGCCGCCGCGAGCGGCGCGATCGGCTCGCGACCAGTCAGGTGCGCGCACACGGCAAGCAAAGTTGGCGCGGGATAGATGACCGCGTCGCGGACCAGCGCTGCTTCCGCGGCGCTCACCACCGGGAGGACGAACGCACGACCGTCCCGCCGCGCGGACAACGCCATCGGCAACGCGCCACGGATCGACCGCAGCGCACCGCCCAGCGCGAGCTCGCCCGCGAACTCGTACTGTGCCAAAGCGTTGCCGGGGATCTGCCCCGTTGCGGCAAGCACCCCGAGCGCGATCGGAAGGTCGAAGCGCCCGGATTCCTTCGGCAAGTCGGCGGGTGCCAAGTTGACGGTGATCTTGCGTGCCGGAAAGTCGAACTTTGCGTTCTGCAGTGCGGCACGCACCCGATCGCGCGATTCCCTGACTTCGGTATCCGGCAACCCGACGAGGTTGAAGGCCGGAAGTCCGCCCGCGAGGTGAACCTCGACCGTGACGAGCGGCGCATCCACGCCCGAAAGCCCGCGCGAGAGGACGACCGCAAGCGACATCGCCGGATTCCCCGCGCGAAACCGACGAGACGGGAGCTTCCGCGACGCCGCCGGCTGCGCGCAAGCGCCTACGCGTTCGCGGGCGGGAACCTTGCCTCGAGCTCGGCCAATCGCTTCTCGAGCGCTTCGAGTTTCTCGCGCGTCTTGAGAAGCACCTGGGCCTGCACCTCGAACTCCGCGCGGGGGACGAGATCGAGGCGCGCAAGGCTCGATGCCAGCATCGCCTTCACGTTCTTTTCGATGTCCTTGGCGGGACTCGTCTCGATGACCTTGCCGATGCGTGCGGCGATTTCCTCGAAGGCTTTCGGGTTCAACATGGCTCGCTCTCCGGAATCCTCGATAGCGTGATGGGTGCAATCGAGTCTAGCAAACATCGTTTCGTCTCCGCCCTACGCCCTACGGTCTAGCTGTACTTGCTGCGATGCAATGGCCGAGCGCGAGCCCGACTCGGCTCGCCCCACGGATGGGCAACACAGGACCAAAACGCACCAAATTCGTGCGTCGTAACGAACAGGATTCAGGGGCCCGCGCTGATGAGCGCTATAAGTTATTGAATTAGATCATTTTGCTGCGATGGCACATGAAATGCTGTCTGGGTGGTTGGAATCATCTCCTGTTCATCCGTTTCTTTTCAACGACCACGAGGAAGCCATCATGTCTGTGCCAAATCGCCTACGCACACTCGCTGCCGGAGCCGCGATCTCCGCCATTCTTTCCGGAGCCGCGTTCGCGCAAGCGACGCCCGCCGCGCCGGCTCCCGAAAACACCGTCACCGCGAACGTCGGCTTGTTCAGCAACTACATCTTTCGCGGCATCTCGCAAACAGCGGGCAAGCCTGCCGTCCAAGGCGGCTTCGACTGGTCGCATGCGAGCGGCTTCTACGCCGGAACGTGGGGGTCGAACATAAGCTGGCTCGAGGACTGGGGCCTCTACACGCGGTCGAGCCTCGAGTGGGACTTCTACGGCGGGTTCAAGCAGAACTTCCCGAACTCCGACTTCTGGTACGACCTGGGCACCATCTACTACTACTACCCGGGCTCGAAGAATCCCGGTGTCGTCAGTGCCGACACCTGGGAGCTCTACGCCGGCATCGGCTGGAAGTGGGTCGGCCTCAAGTTCTCGTACAACCTCGACGACTACTTCGGTGCGCGCCCGACCGGCCAGAAGACCGACGGCACCTGGTACCTCGACCTCTCCGCCACGTACCCCGTCGGCGAAACCGGCTTCGCGCTGATCGGACATTACGGCTATCTCGATGTCGCGCACGACGGCAGCGGTCCCACCGAAGCGTCGTACCAGGACTGGAAGGTCGGCGCCTCCTACACGGTGCCCGACGGCGTCCTCAAGGGCGTCGAGTTCGGCGCCTACTACAGCGGCAACAACGCCGAAAGCGCCTTCTACACCGACCCCACGGGATACAACACCGGCAAGGACGTCGGTGTCGTTTACGTGAAGAAGACGTTCTAGTCGCAGGCACACGCGAGGACACCATGAAGCTCGTTACCGCCATCATCAAGCCGTTCAAGCTCGACGAGGTCCGCGAGGCCCTGTCCTCGATCGGCGTCCAGGGAATCACCGTCACCGAGGTCAAGGGTTTCGGCCGCCAGAAGGGCCACACCGAGCTCTATCGCGGCGCCGAATACGTCGTCGATTTTCTGCCGAAGGTCAAGATCGAGGCCGCGCTCGCGGACGACCTCGTCGACCGGGCGATCGAGGCCATCGAGAAAGCGGCGAACACCGGCAAGATCGGCGACGGCAAGATCTTCGTCTTCGCGCTCGAACAGGTCGTGCGCATCCGCACCGGGGAAACCGGCGCGCAGGCGCTGTAAAGGGGATCATGATGAAACGATTGCTCGCTCTGTGCGCACTCATCGGCGCGTTGGCCGGCGTTTCGACGCCGGGAGTTGCCGCCTTGGCCTTCGCGGAGGCTGCCGCTCCCGTTCTTCTGGCCCAGGCCCCGGAGCCGAAAGCTCCCGCCGCAGCACCCGCCACGGCAGCGGAACAGCCAGCGGCGGCGCCCGCGGCTGCCGCTGCAGCTGCTCCGGAAGCGAGCGCCGCGCCGGCACCGACGCCGAACAAGGGTGACATCTCCTGGATGCTGCTCTCGACGGCGCTGGTGCTGATGATGAGCGTCCCGGCGCTCGCATTGTTCTATGGCGGGATGGTCCGCTCGAAGAACATGCTGTCGGTGCTGATGCAGGTGTTCGTCGTGTTCTCGCTGATCACGGTGTTGTGGTGCGTGTACGGCTACAGCCTCGCGTTCACCGAGGGCAACGCTTACTTCGGAGGCCTCGACCGCCTATTCCTCAATGGCACGTTCGATTCAGCCAAGGGCGAGTTCGCGATGGCGGCGACGTTCTCGAAGAACACGCCGTTGCCGGAGCTCGTATTCGTCGCGTTCCAGGCGACTTTCGCCGCGATCACCGTATGCCTGATTCTCGGCGCTTTCGCGGAACGGGCGAAATTCTCCGCGGTGTTGCTGTTCGCCGTGCTCTGGTTCACGTTCTCGTATCTGCCGATCGCCCACATGGTCTGGTTCTGGCCCGGCCCGGATGCCTATACCGCGGCCAGCGTCGTCGACGCGCAGAACGCGAAGGCAGGCCTGATCTGGCAGTGGGGCGCGCTCGATTTCGCCGGCGGTACCGTCGTTCACATCAACGCCGGGATCGCGGGGCTGGTGGGTGCACTGGTGATCGGCAAGCGCATCGGCTACGGACGGGAAGCGATGGCGCCGCATAACCTGCCGATGACGATGATCGGCGCGTCGCTGCTGTGGATGGGCTGGTTCGGGTTCAATGCCGGGTCGGCGCTCGAGGCGAACAACTCGGCCGCGCTCGCGTTCATGAACACGTTCCTCGCAACCGCCTGTGCCGTCCTCTCGTGGACCTTGGGCGAATGGATCTTCAAGGACAAGCCATCGATGCTGGGCGCGGCCTCCGGCGCAGTCGCGGGACTCGTCGCCATCACGCCGGCGGCAGGCAACGTGGGCATCCCGGGCGCGTTCGTGATCGGGACCGCTGCCGGCCTCGTGTGCCTATGGGGCGTCAACGGTCTGAAGCGGATGATCGGCGCCGACGACTCGCTCGACGTGTTCGGCGTGCATGCAGTCGGCGGGATCCTCGGCGCGCTTCTGACCGGGATCTTCGTTTCGCCGGATCTCGGCGGACCGGGCGTCGTGTCGGACTGGGTCACCGGCAAGACGGATTTCCCCGGCTACGCTGCGCAGGTTTGGATCCAGGCGAAGGCGGTGGGACTGACGATCGTATGGTCCGCCGTGGTCGCCTATGTTTCGTACAAGATCGTCGACCTGGTCGTCGGCCTGCGCGTACGCGAGGAAGAAGAGCGCGAGGGGCTCGACATCAGTTCGCACGGCGAGTCGGCGTACCGGATGTAGTTCCGTCCGGCACGCGCTGCCGCCCGGCCGCGGCGCATTGCGGCCGGCGCGGGGTGGCGCGAGGACTCAATGCGTCGAACCTCTGCCCCAATCTCGAGCGTCGCTTCCTCGACCGGATGTCGGACATCGAGCGATGTTTGCGAACGCAGTGGGAGCACGCGGTCCCGTTCTGCGCGTCGGTGGACCTGCGCAATGCCGGCTTCAAGCTCGCCCCCGTCGACACCAACCTGTTTCCAGGCGGCCTCAACAACCTGAACCCGGCGTTCCTTCCGCTGTGCGTGCAGGCGATCCGGGCCACCGTGGAGTCGCGTGTGTCCGGACGCTCGCGGCGTCCTGCTGGTGGCGGAGAACCACACCCGCAACACGTTCTACCTGCACAACGTCGAAACGCTCCAGGGCATCCTCCGGCAGGCCGGCATGCAAGTCGGTGATCATCCAGGAAGGCGTGCCCACCTTCGAGTCGATCAATGACGCGTTCGCCGAGCCGGTCGTCTACATGATCGACCGCTTCGTCGTCGGCGGCTTCTATCGCGTCCACATGGCGCGCGGCAAGAACGAAAACCTGAGCGCGCCGGGTGCGCAGTTCGTCCCGCTCGCCTTCGAGTCGCCATGCATTCCCGACCTGGGCGGAGCGCCGGGCTGCGCGCCGAACCGCTTCTACGCCTATGGGGTCGTCGCGCGAGTCGCGCAGCTTGCGGCGGCAATCGAGGTCGAACAGCTCGGTGAGGCAGCGGTCCCCGCATGATCGCGCCGCAGTACTGCCAGCTGATGGGGCGCTACAACCGCTGGATGAACGAGCGGCTGTACGCGCTTCTTTCCGAGTTCACGGACGAAGAACGCAGGCGCCCGCGCGGGGCGTTCTTCGGCTCGATGCACGGCACGCTCAATCACCTGCTCTGGGGCGACCGGATGTGGCTCGGCCGCTTCACCGACGAGCCGTGCAGGTACCCGGCTTTCGGGGCCGACATGTTCGATGAGTTCGCGACGCTCACCCGCGAGCGCGAGATCACGGACCGGAAGATCCTGGATTGGGCGGGTAGCGTGACGCCCGCCTGGCTCGAAGGATCGTTGACCTACATGAGCAAGGTCGATGGTCGGACACGCGAGTTGCCGCGTGCGGTCGCCGCGATGCAACTCTTCAACCACGGCACGCATCATCGCGGTCAATTGACGACGTTGCTCCGGCAGGCCGGTCGCGATCCGGGGGTCACCGATCTGCCGTGGTTGCCGGGCGTCGTGCGATTCGTCGACTGAAGCCGCGATCCCTCGGCCGAAGCTGCATGTCCCGGTAGGCGAACGAAGTCAGGCGCCGGTCCAGTCTTCGAGATTGGCACGGGCCCGCGCAATCACGTCAGGCAGGCGGCGGGAAAGTCGGCGCTGCACATTGGCGCGTTCCGCGATCATACGGAGGCAGACGCTTCCAGCCGCGCGGCGTCGAACGCAACGGCCTCGACGATGGCATCGTCGAGGCCGAAGTGCTCCATCAACCCTTCGAACTTTCCTTGGTAACCGATCCCGACTGCGGGCGTTTGCATGCCCAACGCGGCAATCGCGAGGTGCATCCGGCCCGTCACCACGAGATCGGCGTGCCCGGCCAACCGCTTGGCGTCGGGGGCATTGGACGGGACGAACATGACGTGATGATCACGGCCGACAGCGGCGCGCAGCCGTTCGGAGAGCGCACCGGCGATCGTCACGTCGTGCGGGGTATCGGCGGAGCCACTGCGCAGGTCGTGTGGCAATAGAAGGGCGCTCACCCCTTGATTGATGATGAGCTTGGCTATCACGCGCGAGAATTCCTCCAGCACGCTGGTGTTGCCCGCGCGCCTCGCCGCCGTCAGCACGGCGCTGGAAAGATTGAATATGGCGACGGTGCGGCCGCTTGCGCGTTCTTCATCAAGCCAGTGCTCGATCTCGAGGCAATTGCGCGCGCCTGCCGACGGCGGCATCAGGAACGCGAGGTCGGCCACCGGAACGAGGTGGGGCACGCCTCGGCTGCGTAGGCGGCGCAGCGACTTCGCGTCGCGCAGCCTCAGCGTGCCGCGCGGCGCAAATGCCCGCAGGTCCGCAATAACGGATTCGACGGGATGCTCGTTCACACTGAAACCCAGAATCGTCACGGGCAGGTTCGCATCGGCCGCCATCTGCGCAAGCATGATCCTTTGCCTCGAGTCGTCGACGGAATAGTGCCCGTCGAGAACATCCGCCCCGATCACGACAAAGGCATTGTAGCGAGCGAGAAGCGACCGAAGCCGGTCCGGCCACGCGTCGGGTGGGGAGGCGCTCGCAACCGCCGTCAGGACGGCGCTCGCGCCCGCGATGCGTGGCCATCGTTCTCCCGGATAGATCGAAAGGAGGTCGATCGTCGCGGCTGGATGATCGTGCTTCGACTGGGTCAGCAGACCGCGCACCATCGCTTCGTCGCCGAGACTGCCATAGCCCGCGGGCAGGAGAACCAGCCGGGCTCGCGCCGTAGAGGTCCGGGCACGCGCACCCGCGCGGCCTTGCGCGCGCCAGCCGTCGTCAGCAGTGCGTCGAGATCCTCCGCCGCAACCGCCGGCGAAAAGTGCTCCGCGACGTGTCGCAACGAGCCTTCCGCGATCCGGGTCCAAAGCGATTCATCCTCATGCAGCCGGACGACGGCGTCGGCAAAGCTTTCGGCGTCGTCGGCGACAAGCACGTCCAAGCCGTGCGACAGGTGCATACCCTCGACCGCAACAGACGTCGCGACCACGGGAACTCCGGCCCCCTGCGCCGTGCCGATCTCGCCTTTGATCCCCGCCCCAAACCGCAGCGGAGCGACCGAGACCCTGCATCCGTCGAGGTAGGGCGAGAGGTCCGGCACATGTCCCATCGCCACGATGCCGTCGCGCGCGAGGGCACCGAGCGACGCTGGCAGGTCGCCGCCGATGACGAATGTGCGTGCCTGCGGCAGACGACGACGGCGCACGAGTGGCCATACGGCCTCGATATACAAGCGAACCGCATCGACATTGGCTTGATCACTGAAGTTGCCGAGGAAAAAGATATCGCGTCGGCTTGCGAAAGGTGGACCCAGACCGCGAATGATATGGACGTCGGCGATGACCCGCACGTCCGAGCCCGGCACTTCGGCCGCAAGGGGTGTCAGCTCCAATTCGCTCACCACGATCGTGACGTCCGTGCCGCGCACGAGGGCGAGCTCCTGTTCGCGCGCGAGCGCGGCCCGTCGCTGATGCTCCGCGCTCCTGCGCACCCGCGCTTCCCGTTGCCGGCGCGGAAATTGGAGGCCCGCCGTGTCGAAGACGACCAACGCATCGCGTGCACAGCGTCGTGTTGCCGCGAGGCACGGCGCGGCGACAACGTGCCGACTGAGCCAGATGATGTCGAACGCTTTCCCGCGCAGGGCGAGCAACTCCTGAACGCTCGAGACCTCCGGGTGACCGAGGATTTCGACGCCGTGGCGCCGTAACTCGTCAGCGTATGGTCCGTCGATTTCGACGTTGGACGCAGCGAAGCTCACCCGGCACCCCGAGCGGACAAGGAGGCGCATGATCTCGACAATGCGAGCGGACCCGGAATCGCGGTCCGGCCGCGGCATCGCGTGATCCACGACCAGTATGCGGGCGCGTGAACTCGGCGCAGCAGCTGCGGCTGCTCCTGCGTGCTCGCGTTGCGTCTGGGCGACCTTCGGGTCCGCGGCAAGACGTCGTCGCCGGGCAGCAGGTGCTTCAGCACCAGCGCCAGATTGTGCCGCATCGTCGGTACGGTCCACGCGGTGATGTCGAGGGCCCGGCGAATCAACGCGAATCCCTCCCACAGTCGTCCGGTCTGGAAATGGATCACGCCCAGCATGTGCAGAGCAGCCGGCTCGGCAGGTGCAATGGCGAGCGCTTGTCGATGCAGCCGCTCGGCGTCGGGCAGAAAGCCGTCTTGCTGGCGCGCGAGCGCGGCAAGCATGATCTGCTGCAGAGTCGACGCCGGATCCGTCGCGCTGGAAGCGAGCTCGCCACAGCAGCGCTTGTAACGTTTCCCGCCTCCGCAGGGACAGGGGTCGTTGCGATTGACCATTTCCCCTCAAGTTCGCTTGCGAACAGCGCCGCGCGTGGCCGTACCCCCGCTTTGGTCCGCCTCCCGGAATCGCCCCGCTGGTCGGGTGCCGCGATACATGGCCGCAATCCAAGCCACCCGATCGTCCATCGATGGGGTCCCGTCCGATCAGCGCTTCGGCTTCTTCCGCGCGCGCGGGTGCGCGGCGTCGTAAGCCTTCGCGAGATACTGGAAATCGAGGTGCGTATAGACCTGGGTGCTCGCGATGCTCGCGTGACCCAGCATCTCCTGCACGGCACGCAGGTCGCCCGACGACTGCAGGAGGTGCGAAGCGAACGAGTGCCGCAGCATGTGCGGATGAACATGGCGCGTGAGTCCCTGCCTCAGCGCCCACTGCGGCGAGCCGGCGCTCGATCGCGCGCGGGGTGATCCGCGCTCCACTCCTGCCGAGGAACATTGCCTTCGGATCCGCCTTCGCGAATCCGGCGCGCACGGGAAGCCACGCCCGGACGGCGTCGCGGGCGGCGGCCCCGACCGGAACGATCCGCTCCTTGGCGCCCTTGCCCCAGACGCGCACCTCGCCGCTCTCGAGATCGACGCGGTCGACGTCGAGACCCGCGAGCTCCGCGAGCCGCAATCCCGACGAATACGCGAGCTCGAAGAGCGCCCGGTCGCGCACCGCGAGCGGATCGCTGCCCGCGATTGCGACCAGCCGTACCGCTTCGTCGGGCGAAAGCGCCGACGGCAGCTTTCGGGCGGACCTGGGGGCCTTGAGCCCGGCGCAGGGATTCTCCGCCAGCGCGGGATCGCGTTCCTGCATATGACGGTAGAACGCGCGCCACGACGATAGTGCGCGCGCGAGAGTCCGCCCGGACAACCCTCTGCCGTGCAGCGTGGCCAGAATGCGCCGCAGCTCGGCAGGACCGAGCCGAGCGAGGTCCTCGTCCCGCGCGAGCGCGGCGAGCACGTGCACGTCGCGCATATAGGCCGCGCGCGTATGGACCGGACGGGTGGCGAGCGAAGCGGAGAACGCGGCGAGATGCGCCGCGTTGACCGGTGCGATCGCCGGTGGCGTCTTTTCCGGCAACGTCGACTTGCGCATCGCGGCCGGTTCGCCGAGCCTTCCGCGTCAGGCCGGCGGCAGGTAGCGCGCCGTCGCAACGCTCGCGAGTTCCGCGAGGCGCGTCAGGTACACGGTCCCCATGCCCGCATGGAAACGGCCGGCTTCCTTGCTCGCGAGACCGATCAGGCCGAACGTCTGCGCGGTCCGCAGCGGCAGGAAGGCGAACGAGGCGCAAGGCTCGTCGGGATCGAACCAGTCCCGCGCCTCGAACGGCGCGTCGGGCCCGCAATAGGGCGTGCCCAGTCGGTCGGTGTACTCGCGCAGCTCGCGGCTTGTCGCGGCAAGCTCGGGCAGATACGACCGCTCGGGAACCCTTCCCCACAAGCGGCTCGCGACATGCGGCACGCGGAAATCCTCCTTCAGGCTGTGGTAGAGCACCGCGAGGGTGGTCTCGAGATCCGGCGCCGCGAACAGCGCGAGTGTGGAACGGTGCAACTTCTCGCCGATCTGATCGTTCTCCCCTCCGAAACGGATCATCTCCGAGAGGCGCGCCTCGAGTGCTTCGTTGCGCTCGCGCAGTGTGAGGATCTGCCGCTCGGCGATCGGAATGGCATGGCCACCGTGCGGGTGCGGCACGAAGATGTCCGCGAGCAAATCGGCGTATTCCTCGAAGAATTTCGGGTTCTGCTTTAGATACTCGGCGACGTCGTCCGCGTCCATCCCGGCAATCCTGTCGTGAATCCGTCCTGTCGTTAAGCCCGCCGCGCTCACTGCGTCGGCGGGACCTCCCACACGCCTTCGAACACCGTCGTCGCCGGTCCGGTCATCATGACCGGCGCGCCGGACCCCGCCCACGCGATCTTGAGCCACCCGCCGTGCGTCTGTACGCGCACCTCGTGATCGAGCAATCCGAGTCGAATGCCGGCGACCACCGCGGCGCATGCTCCGGTGCCGCAGGCTGGCGTTTCCCCCACGCCCCGCTCCCACACGCGCAGCCGAATGGTAGCGGAATCCACCACCTGCATGTAGCCCGCATTCACGCGTTGCGGAAATCGCGCGTGGCGCTCGATCTTCGCGCCCTGCGTGGTCACCGGTGCGGCGTCGATATCGGCGACAACCTGCACCGCGTGCGGATTGCCCATCGACACGGCGCTGATCTCGACGCGCTCGCCGTCGACATCGAGCGACTGAACCGGCGCATCGGAATCCGATACGAACGGGATCTCGGCCGGCGCGAATCGCGGCACGCCCATTTCCACCGTCACCTGGCCATCGGCGTCAAGCTCGGGCGCGATGATGCCGCTCGCGGTCTCGACGCGAATCCTGCGCTCCCCGGTGAGCCCCCGGTCGCGCACGAACTTCACGAAGCAGCGGGCGCCGTTGCCGCACTGCTCGACTTCGCCACCGTCCGCGTTGTAGATGCGGTAGCGAAAGTCCGCGTCGGCCCGGGTGGGACGCTCCACCACGAGCACCTGGTCGCAACCCACGCCGAAGCGACGGTCCGCGAGCTGGCGCAACTGGGCCGGGGAGAGATCGACGTGCTGGCCGATGCCGTCAAGGACGACGAAATCGTTGCCGAGCCCGTGCATCTTGGTGAATTGGAGGCGGGACACGTTCCGATCCGAGGGAGTCTGGCCTAGACGTTGAAACGGAAATGCACCACGTCGCCGTCCTTGACGACGTACTCCCTGCCCTCGAGGCGCATCTTGCCGTGTTCCTTCGCGCCGTGCTCGCCCTTGCACGCGAGGTAATCGTCGAACCCGATCACCTCGGCGCGGATGAAGCCCTTCTCGAAATCCGTGTGGATGACCCCGGCGGCCTGCGGCGCGGAGTCGCCGTGGTGGATCGTCCAGGCGCGCACCTCCTTCGGCCCCGCGGTGAAAAAGGTCTGCAGCCCGAGGAGCTTGTAGCCCGCGTGGATGACGCGATCGAGCCCGGGCTCGGTCAGCCCCAGGTCGGCGAGGAACGCGAGCTTGTCCTCGCCGTCGAGATCGGCGATTTCCGCCTCCAGTGCGGCGCACACCGCGACGACCGGCGCACTCTCCTTCGCAGCGTAGCCGGTGACCGCGTCGAGCAGCGGATTGTCGTGAAAGCCGCCCTCGGCGACATTGGCGACGTACATCGCCGGCTTCATCGTCAGCAGGAAAAACGGCTTCAGCACGTCCCGCTCCCCGGCATTGAGGTCAGCGGTGCGGGCCGGTTTGCCCCGGTCGAGAACGGCCTCGACCTTCTTCAACGCAGAGACGATCCGCTGCGCCTCCTTGTCGCCGCCGGCGCGGGCTGCCTTTTCGTGTTTCGCGAGCTGCTTCTCGACCGTTGCGAGGTCCGCAAGCGCCAACTCGGTGTGAATCGTCTCGATGTCCGAGACCGGATCGATCCGACCGGCGACATGGACGACATTCTCGTCCTCGAAGCAGCGCACGACGTGCGCGATCGCGTCGGTCTCCCGGATGTTGGCGAGGAACTGGTTGCCGAGTCCCTCGCCCTTCGATGCGCCGGCGACGAGCCCCGCGATGTCGACGAACTCGACGGTCGCCGGCATCACCTTTTCCGGCCGCGCGATGGCGGCGAGTTGCGCGAGGCGCGGATCGGGCACCTCGACGATTCCGACGTTGGGCTCGATCGTGCAGAACGGATAGTTCTCGGCTGCGATGCCGGCCTTCGTCAGCGCGTTGAACAGCGTGGACTTGCCGACGTTGGGCAGGCCGACGATGCCGCATTTGAGGCTCATGGATTCTCTTTCCGCGTATGCAATGCGAGCATCGCGCGCTCGAAGTCGCCTTCGCCGATCGCGGGCCACGCGTCGAGCGCGCGCTCGATCGCCCGCAGAATCGCATCGCGTTCGTCGCCGCGCGCAGGCGAAAGCACGTAATCGGCGACATCCTGCTGCGGGATCGCCGAGTCGCGCGGGTGCCCGATTCCGATCCGCAGGCGCCAGAAGTCGGGCGTCCCGAGTTGTGCGGCGATGTCCCGCAGCCCATTGTGACCCGCGGTCCCGCCACCGAGCTTCAACTTCGCTTCACCGGGAAGCAAGGTCGAGCTCGTCGTGGACGACAAGCATTTCGTGCGGCGCGACCGCGAAGAACCGTGCTAGCGCGGAGACCGAGCGTCCGGAGAGGTTCATGTACGTGCCCGGCTTGAGGAGTCGCAGGTCGCCGGCCGCGCGCGCCACCATCCCGTGGAAGCGCCCCTCGCTCGTGAACGCGGTCGAAAGCCGCGACGCAAGCGCGTCGGCGAACCAGAAGCCCGCGTTGTGTCGCGTGAGCGCGTGTTCCCGGCCGGGGTTCCCCAGGCCGACGACGAGACGGATGGACATGGGTCAGATTCCGACCGCTCAGCAAAAAGGCCCGCCGCGTGCGATTCGGCGAGCCCTCGTGCCCGGAGCGGCGGTGTTCGCCTATTTCTTCTTCTCTTCCTTTCCCGATTCCTTCTTCTCGGGGGCCTTGGCTCTCGGCGGGCTTGGCTTCCGCCGCCGGTGCTGCGGCCGCGACTTCCGCCTCCGGCGCCGCCTCGACAACCTCCTCGACGTGCGCCTTCGGCACCACGGCTGCCGCAACGACCGGGTCGAGCTTGCCGTGCGTCACGGCCGCGACCCCCGCGGGAAGCGCCAGCGCCGATACGTGGACGGGCTTGCCGAGGTCGAGCATCGTGAGATCGACCTCGATGAACTCCGGCAGGTCCTTCGGCAGGCAGGTGACGTCGAGCTCGGCCATCACGTGGCTCACGATCGCCCCGGCGAGCTTCACCGCCGGCGAGACGTCGCCGTGGACGAAGTGCAGCGGCACCTTCATGTGGATCTTCCGGTTCTCGTCGACGCGCTGAAAGTCGACGTGCAGGATCTCGTTCTTGAACGGATGCATCTGGACGTCGCGCAGCAGTACCTTGCTCGCCCCGCCCGAAAGCTTCATCGTCAGGATCGACGAGTGGAATGCCTCGTTGCGCAGCGCGTGGAAAAGCGCGTTGTGATCGAGCTCGATCGGCTGCGGCGCGGTCGTCGCCGCCGTACACGATGCCGGGCGCCTTGCCGGCGCGTCGCATGCGTCGGCTGGCGCCGCGGCCTTCGGTGGTGCGAGGGAAAGCAGTGAATTCGATCGTGGCCATGGGGCGACTCCTTCGGTTGTCTGCGGCCTTCCGGGGGCACCGGTTGTCCGCGGTCACGGGCTCCGCCCAAGCGGGAGGAGCGGAAAAGCGTTGAAGTATAACCGGTTTTTGGCCGGCGCGCGAACCGCGATGTGGTCGCGCGGCGTGGACTCGCTGGCGCGGACCGCCGGGTGACGCGAAGCAGCGCGCGAGCTACTCGGTGAACAGGGAGCTGACCGACTCCTCGTTGGACACGCGCGTCATCGTCTCGGCGAGAAGCTGCGCGCACGAAAGCTGCCGGATTCGCGCGCACGCCTTCGCTTCGTCGGTCAGCGGAATCGTGTCGGTGACGACGATCTCGTCGAGTTCGGAGGTGGCGATGCGCTCGACCGCGCCGCCGGAGAACACCGGGTGCGTGCAGTACGCGACGACCTTCTTCGCGCCGTGCTCCTTAAGTGCAGTCGCGGCTTTGCATAGCGTGTTCGCCGTATCGACCATGTCGTCCATGATCACGCAGGTCCGGCCACTGACGTCGCCGATGATGTGCATGACCTCGGAAACGTTGGCGCGCGGACGGCGCTTGTCGATGATCGCCAGCTCCGAGTCGAGGCGCTTGGCGATCGCGCGAGCCCGGACGACACCGCCGACATCAGGCGAGACGACAAGCAGGTCGTCGTAGTTCTGCTTCCACAGATCCCCCAGCAGGATCGGCGTGGCATAGATGTTGTCGACCGGGATGTTGAAGAACCCCTGGATCTGGTCCGCGTGCAGGTCCATCACCATCACGCGATCGACGCCGACCGTCGTCAGAAGGTCGGCGACGACCTTCGCGGTGATCGGCACGCGCGCGGACCGTGGACGGCGATCCTGTCTTGCGTAGCCGAAGTACGGGATGACCGCCGAGATGCGCGCCGCCGACGAGCGCTTGAACGCGTCGGTCATCACCAGGATTTCCATCAGGTTGTCGTTGGTCGGCGCGCAGGTGGATTGCAGGATGAAGATGTCGCGCCCGCGAACGTTCTCGAGCAGCTCGACCATCACCTCGCCGTCGGAGAAACGGCCGACGACGCATCGTCCGAGGCTGATGTTGAGGTGGCGGCAGACGGCGTCGGCGAGCTTCGGGTTCGCGTTGCCGGTGAAGACCCGCATGCGTTCGAAGGCCATTTAGCGGGATCTCCAGGCGCAACTCAGGCAGGGCGCGCCGTGCACGGCGCGGCCCGCCCCTCGCGATGAGGGGCTGGGGAGGAAGGATTCGAACCCTCGAATGCCGGAATCAAAATCCGGTGCCTTAACCAACTTGGCGACTCCCCAGCGGAAAAACCGGTGCGCCCGGCAGGGCGCGGAAATCCCGCCCGCACATCCCTCGCGAGCGTCATGCGAAATCGGCAAGCGGATGGCGTGCGAGCGTCCGCGCGACGAATCCCTGCGTGCCCGGCGGCGTCGCCTTCAGAGCAGCGCGCGCGTCCGCTTCACGCACAAATGGCGCAAACACGCACCCGCCCGATCCCGTCATCCGAGCGCTTCCCGAATACCTGCGCAGCATTCCGAGCGCGGCATCGATGTCCGGAAAGCGGGCAACCGCAGCGGGCTCAAGGTCATTTCGACCATAACCCTCGGAAAAGACGTCCATTTTCGCCGACGCGCTGTCACGTGTCAATTCCGGAGCCGCGAAGATCATTGCAGTCGGCACGTTGACCGGCGGCGCGATCACGGCCACCCACGTCATTGGAAGCGTCACTGGCGTCAGCTGCTCGCCGATTCCTCGCGCGATGGCGGGCTCGCCGACGACGAAGAACGGGACATCCGCACCCAGCGTCAAGGGCGATCCGGGCGAGGTCCGCGCGGGCGAGGTTGATACCCCAAAGGCGATTGAGCCCGAGCAGCACCGACGCCGCGTCCGAACTGCCTCCGCCGAGCCCGGCGCCCAGAGGTATCCGCTTGGTGATCCCGATGTCGACCCCAAGCGCACAACCGGTTTCGCGCCTGCAGGGCCTTTGCGGCCCGCAGCGCAAGATCCCGCTCCACCGGAACGCCCGGCAGGTCGACCGTGCGCGCGATCGTCGCCGTCGTCGCGACAGCGTGAGTTCGATCGTGTCGCCCCAATCGAGTGCGACGAGCAATGTGTCGAGCGTGTGGTAGCCGTCGGCACGGCGGCCGGTGACATGCAGAAACAGGTTGAGCTTCGCCGGTGCCGGTACGGTCAGCGTGCGCATCGGTTCATTGTCGCCGTCGCGTGCTCAGCGGCGCCAGCGATCGACGACGATGGCGATGTCCATCGTCGGAATAGGCGAGCCGAAGCCGCGAGGGCTGTCGCGCGACGTCTCGTCCGCGTACGCGTAGACGATCTCCCAGCCGTTCTGTCGCAGGACGCTCGCACGGCCCGTCGCGTCGACCTCGACCGAATGTGGCGCATCGGCATGCGGCGCGCCGCGCACCCAGGCCGCCAGCCACGTCACCGGCAACGGAAAACCGACGGTGCGCTCCAGTGAGGTCGTCCCAATCGCGCGCCTCGTCGCGACGCCCGTCGGCCATGCGCACCTCAACGCGCGGAATCGATGCATCGCCAGCGAGCTCCGCGATGCGCCTGGCCGAGCGGCGTCGCGACGACGAACTCGTCGCGCGGGGCCGCGTGCGTCCACGTGAAATTCGCCGTGATGGCCCTCGTCCCCTGCGCGAGCCGAAAGTCGGCCGTCGATGGCGAACGGTGTCGTCCGTCGGCAACGGGTATCGCCGTGCGCGGGCTCGGCGGAATGCCGGCGCATGCGGCGACGAGCAAGCCGAGCAACCGCCACCAGCGGAAGCGATGCGGCGCGCCGCATGGGGTGCGTCAGCGCGCCAGGCGGCGCATCGTTTCGAGCAGCACCGGGTTCTCCGGGGCACTCTTGAGCTGCGACTGCCAGATTTCCTGCGCGCGGACGCGCTCGCCCTTCACCCAAAGCACCTCGCCCAGGTGGGCGGCGATCTCGGGATCCGGGCGCTCGTCGAGCGCGCGGCGCAGGTATTTCTCCGCATCGTCGAGCTTGCCGAGCCGGAACTGCGCCCAGCCCATGCTGTCGAGAATGAAGGGGTCGTCCGGCGAAAGTTCCAGCGCCCGCTCGATCAGCACGAGGCCGTCGGCGATGCGCGGCGTGCGGTCGACGAGTGTGTAGCCCAGCGCGTTCAGCGCCTGCGCGTTCGACGGCCTCAACTCGATCAGGCGCTGAAGGCGCGCCTCGGCGACATCGATCCGGTCGAGCTTCTCGGCGACCATCGCCACGTCGTAGAGGAGGTCCGGATCGTCGGGGTGTTCGAGCAACGCCTGCGTCAGCACGGCGTAGGCGTTGGCGTTGTCGCCCGCGTCGCGCAGCAGCTGCGCCTCGGCCTGTCGCACGTCACTGCGCTGCTCGATCGTGACGGCCGGCAGGTCCGCAAGATAGCGACGCGCTTCGTCGACACGCGAGAGCTTGCCGAGCATCGCGGCGGCGCGCAGCTTCGCCGGCCACGCCCGCTCGCCCTCCGGCACGGCGCGGTAGCGCTCGCAGAGCGAGATCGAAGCGCGCCGTTTCCTCGGCGATCTGCGCGAGATAGAAGTCGACGCTGCCGCTCTCGCCGTAGTCGGCGCGCTTGAGCTCGGCGAACAGACGCTTCGGCGGCAACCCAGTCCTTCATCTGGAACGCGAGCGCCGCAACGGCGAACTGGTAGTCGGCATTGCCGCGATCGGCGTCCCACAGGCGCTGGAAGATCGCGCGCGCGTCCGCGTAGCGCTTCTGCTCGACGCGGACCTGCGCGAGCGCGACCAATGCGGGCTTGGAGTCCGGCTCGGCCTTCAGGAACTCGTCGAGATATTCGGCGGCGCGCGCGGGCGACTGCCTGCCGAGGATCTCGGCCTTCAGCAGAACCGCGCGCTCCCAGTGCGGTTTCAGCTCCAGCGCGCGATCGATCGCCTGGACCGCGATCGTCGAAGTGGCTGGCGTCCGCGGGACCGGTGTTCAATGCCGCCAGCGCGATCGCAAACTGCGCCTCGGCGACGTTCGGGTACGGTTGCGCCAAGGTCAGGATCAGGCGCAACGTCGCCGACTTGTCCGGTTCGTGAGCGAGCAAGCGGTTCAGCTGCAGAAACGCGTCGCCGACGCCCTCGCCGCTGGAGGCCGCTTGCGCCAGCACGCGCTCGAGCTCGGCCTTGAGCTCGGCGTCGCTTCCGAAGGCGTCGGCACCCCGGCCCGTGGCGCCGCTTGTCAGCACTGCGATGACCTGCCGCGGACGCTCCGCCGTCGGATCGAGTTCGCTCCAAAGCCGCGCCGAGTCCATCGCCAGCCCGCGCTGACGCACGGCGAGAGAGACTTCGGTCGCGCGTCTGGCCAAAGCCGGCTCGCGACTCTCGCGTGCCGCCTCGTAATAGGCGCGCGCGGCCAAGCGCCGGTTCGCCACGCTGCAGGGCGATGTCGCCCACGAGCAAGCGATACATCAGGTCGGCGGAGAGGTTCCGCGTCCGAACGTCGGCCGGCGCCGATTCGGTCGCTTCGGCTCCGGGTCCGCTCGGCGTCTGGGCGCCCCCCAATCCGGCGGCCAGCGCAAGCACAGAAGCAACGCCCGTAACGATGAAGCGGCTCGAACGAAAAGATAGTCGTGTGGGCATGGACGCGCTGGGGCGGTCGTTCGTTCGTGGCACGGAAATCGACCTCCGGACCGGGAGGGCATCTTAGGATATATTCGGCGGCGCAACAAACCGGCCCGCCGGACGCAGCCGCTTAATCGCGAATCCCGGATTGCCTCCTCAAGACCTCGATGCCGGAACTGCCTGAAGTCGAAACGACCCGCCGCGGCATTGCACCCCTGGTCGTCGGCCGGCGCGTCCTGACACTAAACGTGTATGACCGTCGCCTGCGCTGGCCGGTTCCCGCCGTCGCTGCCGCGACGGATCGCCGGCCTCAGGATCGAAGCGCTGGATCGACGAAGCAAGTACTTGCTTTTCCGATTCGGCTCCGGGAGCGCTTCTTCTGCATTTCGGCATGACCGGCACCCTGCGCGCATTCACGAGTTCCACCCGCGCGACGTCCGCACGACCATGTCGACCTGTTGCTCGATTCGGGCCTGACGCTGCGCTACCACGACCCGCGCCGCTTCGGCGCGATGCTGTGGCTTTCTCCGCCCGTCGAGGCGCATCCGCTGCTGGCGGGGCTGGGCCCTGAGCCGTTTTCGGCCGAGTTCGACGCCGGATTACCTTTGGAGAGCCACGCGCCGCCGCGGCGCTGCGATCAAGCTTGCGCTGATGGACAACCGTCTCGTCGTCGGTGTCGGCAACATCTACGCGAACGAGTCGTTGTTCCGGGCAGGCATCCGGCCCGACGCGCCCGGCCAACCAACTCGCCGAGGCTGCGTCTGGAACGGCTCGTCCGCGAAGTTCGCGCAACGCTTGCCGACGCCATTGCCAAAGGCGGATCGACGCTGCGCGACTACGTCGACAGCCGGGGCGAGCCCGGCTACTTCCAGCTCGACTACGCCGTCTACGGCCGCGCAGGGGTTGCCGTGCCGCGTCTGCGGCGCCGCCATCAGGCAGGTGCGTTTGGGCGGACGCGCAACGTATTTCTGTCCTCGTTGCCAGCGCTGACGCGGCCCAAGTCCTTTGCGAACGCGGGGCGGGCTGTTCGAGGCACGGGAAATGCTTGCACCGTCGATGATGTGCGGCCGCCTGGCGGATCGCATCCTTCCCCCGGGGCATCTAACGATACCGTTCCGGCATGACTCCCACCCGCGAACTTGCCGAGCGTTTCGAGGCCTACAGCGACTGGCGGCGGCGGCTGTCCGCCCAGGTTTCGGCGCTGCACCGGTGGCTGGGCGAGCAGGACCTGGCGGACGGGCAGGTGGACGTCAAGGTCCAGCGAATGCTCGAGCGGCTGCACCAGGATCGGCTGGTGATCGCATTTGTCGCCGAATTCTCCCGCGGGAAGTCCGAGCTCATCAACGCGATGTTCTTTGCGGACTTCGGGCAGCGCCTGCTCCCGTCCTCCGCGGGGCGCACGACAATGTGCCCGACCGAACTTTTGTGGGATCCGTCGAGGCCGCCATCGATCCGCCTCCTGCCGATCGAAACGCGCGCGAAGGATGCGAGCGTAGCCGAGTACAAGGGCTACGCCGACGAGTGGCTCACAATTCCCCTCGACCTCGCCGCCGCGGAGCGGATGAGCGAGGCGCTTTCGTCGGTGTCGCAGGTCAAGCAGGTTCCCGCGGCATTGGCCAGTCGGTACGGGCTTGCCGACGCAGTCGACATGCTCGGCGCGCCCGATGCCGGGCATCCCGGACTGGTGGACATTCCGTGCTGGCGCCATGCGATCGTCAATTTTCCGCATCCGCTCTTGAAGCAGGGGCTCGTGATTCTGGACACGCCGGGGTTGAACGCGGTCGGAACCGAGCCCGAGCTCACGCTCAACCTCCTTCCCAACGCCCACGCCTTGCTCTTCGTGCTGGCCGCCGACGCGGGCGTCTCCAAGACCGACCTGGAGGTTTGGAACCGCCATCTTGCCGGCGAGGACCCGTCGCAGCGCGCAGGACGCATCGTTGTTCTGAACAAGATCGACGGGCTGTGGGACGAGCTCAAGCCCGACGCCGCCGTGGAGGCGGAAATCGACCGCCAGGTCGCGAGTTCGGCCACGCTGCTCGGCGTGCCGCGCGCGCAGGTCTATGCGGTTTCCGCGCAGAAGGCGCTGCTTGCGAAGGTCAACGGCGACGACGCGCTGCTCGCGAAGAGTCGCGTGCCCGCGCTGGAGGACGCCCTGTCCGGCAAGCTGATTCCGGCCAAGCGCAACATCGTCGGCGCCGCGGCGCAGGCGGATATCCGTTCACTGTCCGCTGGTGTGCGCGCGCTCCTCGAAGCGAGGCGACAGGGAGTCGCGGAGCAACTCGCCGAGCTCAATTCGTTGCGCGGCAAGAACCAGGACGTGATCGAGCACATCATGGAGCGCGTCCACGGCGAGAAGGAGAGCTTCGAGCGCGGCCTGCAGCGTTTCACGGCTCTGCGCAGCGTCTTCACGCACGAGACCAACGCGTTGTTCGACGTCATCGGGCTCGAGGCGCTGCGGAACAATGCCGCGCGCACGCGGCGGCGCATCGAGGAGAGCACGTTCACGACGGGCATGCGTGCGGCGATGAACGAGTTCTTCGCGACGATTCGCCGCGACTTCGAGGACGCCGCCCGCAAGACGTCGGACGTGCACGACATGATGCAGGCGATGTACCTGCGCTTCGCTTCGGAGCCGGGCCGCGAGCGTTTCGTGCCCCCGCCGTTGTCGATGCTCAAGTACCAGAAGGAATTCGATCGCCTCGAACGCGCGTACAACCAGCATTTCAACACCCTCTGGAACATGGTCAGCAAGGCCAAGTTCGCGCTGCTCAAGCGCTTCTTCGAAACGATCGCCTCGCGGGCGAGGCACATCTACGATATCGCGAACCGGGACGTGGAAGGCTGGCTCAAGGCCGTGATGTCGCCGCTCGAAACCCAGGTGAAGGAGCACCACCTGCAGCTACGGCGGCGCCTGGACAGCGTCCGTCGCATCCACCGTGCGAGCGGCGAGCTCGAGGAGCGGATCGTCGAGCTCGAGCAGCAGGACCAGGCACTTTGCGCCCAGATCGCGGCGCTGGACCGGGAGGTCCTTGCGATCGACCGGGTTATCGCTGACGCCGACGCGCTGCCGGCGGCGGCGAACGCGTAGTCGCAAACGCAGGGACAGCGCGCCGTCCGGTGGCGGGCGGAGCTACGCGGCGCCTCGCGCCGCCTGCCCCGCCGCCATCAGTCCGTCGTATTTCCTCGCCAGCTCGTCCCTCGACTCGACGAAGTCGGGATTGACCGGGATGCAATCGACGGGACAGACCTCGACGCACTGCGGCTTGTCGAAATGCCCGACGCACTCGGTGCACTTCGCCGGGTCGATCACATAGATCTCGGGACCTTGCGAGATCGCCCCGTTCGGACACTCCGGCTCGCAGACGTCGCAGTTGATGCACTCGTCGGTGATCATCAGCGCCATCGTGGGCTCCGTCAGGCTCCGGCACCGGCGACCTTGGCCTTGAGCCGCGCCAGCACGCTGGGGTGCACGAAGGTCGACACGTCGCCACCGAACCTGGCGATCTCGCGCACGATGGTCGCGGAGATGAACGTGTACTGCTCCGAGGGCGTCAAGAACAGCGTCTCGACCTCCGGATGCATATTGCGGTTCATGCCCGCCATCTGGAACTCGTACTCGAAGTCCGACACGGCACGCAGTCCGCGCAGGATCACGCGCGCGCCCTTCGCGTGAACGAAATCCATCAGCAGCGACGAGAACGCCTCGACCTCGACGTTCGCGAACGGCGCCAGAACCTCGCGTGCCATGTCCACGCGCTCCACGGTCGTGAAGTAGGGTTGCTTCGCGGCGCTTGCCGCCACGCCGACCACGACCTGATCGAAGAGTCTCGATGCGCGACGCACGAGATCCTCATGCCCACGCGTGAACGGGTCGAACGTGCCCGGGTAGACGACCTTCAGCATGGCGTGAAAAGATGATAATGCACCAGCCCTGCCCTGTCGCGCCTGAACGATCGAAGTTCCGGTGGCGGTGGGAGCGCGTGGCCCGCCTCGGCATAGATGAACCCGCCCGGGACCAGCCGCGCCGCGCAAGCCGGCAGCAGCCACGGCCAGGGATCGTCGGCATAGGGGGGGTCGAGGAAGATCAGCTCGAAAGAGCGCCTCTCGCGGGCGAGGTACACGGCGGCGTCCGCGACGTGCGTTTCCAGCGCCGATGCCCCGAGCAAGCGCCCCGTGCTCCGCAGCGCGTCCATCAATGCTTTGCTGCGATCCACGGCCACGGCGAGCGCGGCGCCACGCGACGCCGCTTCGAGCGTCAGCGCGCCGGTTCCGGCAAACAGATCGAGACTGCGCCAGCCCGGTGAGGTCCTGTCCTAGCCAGTTGAAGAGGGTCTCGCGAACCCGGTCGGGGGTTGGGCGCAGGCCGGCCGTGCTCGGAAAGCGAACAACGCGCCGCCGCCAGACGCCACCGATGATCCGGACACGATTCGCGCTCGACGCAGCCAAGGTTGCCTGGCGGGGAACGGAGAGATGGGAGAGGACGGAACGGGCACGCGGCAAGCAGGTAAAATTATAGCTTCGCCTCTGCTCGTGCCGCGGTGCACGCGCGGCAATGCGGCGCCCGCGCCCCGATGCTCGACCTGTTCAAGCGCAAGTCTGCCGACAACGAAGGGAAATCCTGGGCCGACCGACTCAAGGACGGGCTCGCGCGTTCGCGCGACAAGTTCGCCGGGGCGCTCACCGGCGTATTCGCGCGGAAAACGCTCGACGAGGAAACGCTGGAGGACCTTGAAACCGCGCTCATCACGGCGGACGTCGGCGTCGCGGCGACGCAGCATCTGATTGCCGACCTCACCCTGCGCTGGAAACGTTCGGATGATGATGCCGACGCGAAGGCAATGCTCAAGGCGGCACTCAACGATCTCCTCGCCCCCCTTGCGAAACCGCTGATCGTCACCGCTGCGAGGCCGTTCGTCATCATGCTCGCCGGCGTAAACGGCGCAGGCAAGACGACCTCGATCGGCAAGCTCGCCAAGTACCTGCAGTCGCAAGGCTTGAGTGTGCTGCTCGCGGCCGGTGACACTTTCCGAGCCGCTGCCCGGGAGCAACTTGCGGTCTGGGGCGAACGAAACGGGGTCGCCGTCATCGCTCAGGACGGGGGCGACCCGGCCGCCGTCATGTTCGACGCGATCTCGGCCGCCAGGGCGCGGGGCATCGACGTGGTGCTCGCCGACACTGCGGGGCGCCTGCCCACCCAACTCAACCTGATGGAAGAAATCCGCAAGGTTCAGCGCGTGATCCGCAAGATCGACCCGACGGCGCCGCACGAAACGCTGCTGGTGCTCGACGCGAACACCGGACAGAACGCGTTGGCACAGGTGAAGGCGTTCGACGATGCCCTTGGCCTCACCGGTCTCGTGCTGACCAAACTCGACGGCAGCGCCAAGGGAGGCGTCGTCGCGGCGATCGCCAAGGAACGGCCGGTGCCGCTCAAGTTTGTCGGTGTGGGTGAAAGCGTCGATGACTTGAGGCCGTTTTCGGCCGCGGAGTTCGTCGACGCTTTGGTCGGCTGATCACAAGGCGGCTGCGGACCGCTCCGACAGTTCGGGTACGACTCGTAAGGCGCGGACCCCGAACCGGATCGGGTCATGCGGGACTCGCGCCGAGACTCCCGCGTCGGCCCGTTCGACGCGCTGTTGCCATTCATTCTGAGTGTGTGCTCACTGTTACAGTAAGCCTCTGTCTACAGGGATTCAAGTTGGCCGCGACGATCGGATTGGAGGGTCCGAACCGAGGTCCTCAAGCTCGATTCGGGTTATCCTTGCATACCCGATAAAATCAATCAGGAACTTTTGCGCCCCTTAGCACTCGTAGTCGACGAGTGCTAAAATTGGTTCACTTGGGGTTGGCCACAGTTGCAGACGGCCCCGTCCGTAAAGGAGACAGAGATCGATGAGCACAACCGCCCTCGCGTTCCCGACACCTGCATCGCTGGGCAGTCTGGATCACTATATCCAGGCGGTGAATCGCTTTCCCCTGCTGACTGCGGACCAGGAAGTCGAGCTCGGTCGCCGGCTGGTCCGTGAAAACGACCTCGACGCGGCCCGGCAGTTGGTGCTCTCGCACCTGAGACTCGTCGTTGCCATCAGCCGCAACTACCTCGGCTATGGACTGCCGCAGGCGGACCTGATCCAGGAGGGCAACGTCGGGCTGATGAAGGCGGTCCGGCGCTTCGACCCCGAGCGCGGCGTGCGGCTGGTATCCTTTGCCCTGCATTGGATCAAGGCCGAGATCCATGAGTACGTCCTGCGCAACTGGCGGCTCGTCAAGGTCGCAACGACCAAGGCGCAACGCAAGCTCTTCTTCAACCTGCGCAGCATGAAGGTGAACCCGGGCTCGCTGTCAACGGCCGAGGCGCACGCGATCGCGAAGGATCTTGGCGTCAAGCCCGAGGACGTGTTCGAAATGGAAACCAGGCTCATGGGTCGCGACGTCGCACTCGACCCGCAGCCGGACGAGGACGGGGATGCCATCACGCCCATCGGCTACCTGACCGATGCGGAAAACGAGCCCGTGCAGATCCTCGAGCGCGCCGAGACCGCGGCCAACCGGACCTCCGGCCTCAAGCGGGCACTCGCGTCGCTCGACGCGCGCAGCCGGTCGATCATCGAATCGCGCTGGCTGCGCGAGGACGACCCTGCAACGCTGCAGGACCTTGCCGACGAGTACGGCGTATCCGCGGAGCGCATCCGCCAGATCGAGGGCAAGGCGCTGAAGACGCTGCGCTCGCAGATGGGCGCGCTCTGACACTCGAACCCGCGCAGCACGTTCCGAGACGCCGGCGCTGAGCCGGCGTTTTCCTGCCCGCAACTCTCGGGCGCGCGACGCTAGAGCTCCACTTGCGTGCCGAGCTCGACCACCCGATTGGTCGGAATGTGGAAGAAGTCGGTCGCCTTGACCGCCATCTTCGACATCGACACGAACAGGCGTTCGCGCCACAGCGCCATCCCGGGCGCGACCGTCGGGATCAGCGTTTCTCGCGACACGAAGAACGACGTGTCCATCATGTCGAAGGCGAAACCCTTCCTTGCCGTCGCTTCGAGCAACACAGGCACGTCCGGCTCTTCGGCGAAGCCATAATACGCATCGATCCGCCAGAAGTCCTCGCCCAGCGGACTGACTCGGAAGCGCTCGCGGGCGCTTACTCTCGGGATGTCCCGGGTATGGATCGTGAGGAATACCACGCGCTCGTGCAGGACCTTGTTGTGTTTGAGATTGTGCAGCAGCGCGTGCGGCACGCGATCCGCCGCCGAAGTAAGGAATACGGCGGTGCCGGGGACGCGCTCCGGCGGACTCGTGCCGATGCTCTCGAGGAAAATGTCGAGCGCCATCGAGTCTGTCGCGAGCTTCTCCATCAGCACGAGGCGCCCTCGCTTCCAGGTCGTGAGCAGCGTGAACAAGACAACGCCGACCGCCAACGGGAACCAGCCGCCCGCCGGGATCTTGAGCCCATTGGACGAGAGGAAGGCGACGTCTATCGCGAGCAGCGGCGCGACGATTGCAACGGCGAGCACCCTGTTCCAGCGCCAGATGCGCCGCATGACCACGTAGATCAGGATCGAGTCGATCAGCATCGCGGTCGTGACCGCAATTCCGTAGGCGGCCGCTACGTTGTCGGAGCTGCGAAAGCCGAGGACCAACAGCATGACGGCGATCAGCAGCGCCCAGTTGACGAAGGGAATGTAGATCTGTCCGATCTGCCGTTCGGAGGTGTGCTGAATCTTCAGCCGCGGCGCATAGCCCATCTGAACGGCGGCGCGGGTGAGCGAAAACGCGCCGGAGATCACCGCCTGCGAGGCGATGATCGCCGCCATTGTCGCGAGGATCAGCAGCGGCACCAGCGCCCAGTCGGGCGCAAGCAGGTAGAACGGATTGCGGATCGCCGTCGGGTCCCGCAGCAGCAGCGCGCCCTGGCCGAAATAGTTGATCGTCAGCGCCGGCAGTACGATCGCGAACCATGCGAGCCGAATCGGCGCCGCGCCGAAATGCCCCATGTCGGCATAGAGCGCCTCGGTTCCTGTCACCGCGAGGAATACCGCGCCGAGCGCCAGGAACGTCGCGCCGGGATTCTCCGTGATGAAGCGGATCGCGAAATGCGGCGACAGCGCGAGCATCACTTCCGGATAGTTCGCGATCTGTATCGCACCGAGCACCGCCAGCACGATGAACCACAGCAGCGTCACCGGCCCGAACAGCATCCCGACCGCCGCGGTGCCGTGCTTCTGCAGCGCGAACAGCCCGATGAGAATAGCGAGCGTGACCGGTACGATGAACGGGTGCAGCGCGGGCGCGATCACCTCGAGCCCCTCGATCGCGCCGAGTACCGAGATTGCCGGCGTGATCATGCCGTCGCCGTAGAACATGGCGGCGCCCACGATGCCGAAGCCGACGAGCCACCAGCGCTTGCGCGGCTCGCCCTCCAGGCCGCGCGACACAAGCGCGGTGAGCGCGAGGATGCCGCCCTCGCCGCGATTGTCCGCGCGCATGATCAGCGTTACGTACTTCACCGTGACGACGAGCATGATCGTCCAGAACACGAGCGACAGCAGTCCGAGCACCGTGTCGTGCGTGAGCGGAAGCTTGTGCTCGCCGGTGAAGATGATCCGGATCGTATACAGCGGCGAGGTGCCGATGTCGCCGAACACGACCCCGAGCGCGCCGACAACGAGGGCTGCGCGCCGCGAGCCGCGTTTCGCCGTCGACGCGGTCTCGTCGCTCGCCACTTCAGGTGTCGCTGCCGTCGCCGCTGATTGCGGCGCTCGCTTCCTCGCCACGGCGTGCGAATCGGATGTTGAGCTGCTTCAGCTTGCGGTACAGATGCGTACGCTCGAGACCGGCCCGCTCCGCGACCCGGCTCATGTTGCTTTGCTCGCGACCCAACAGCTGTTCGAAGTAGATCCGCTCGAACGCCTCGCGCGCCTCCCGCAACGGCAATTCGAAAAAGCGCGCGGTGATCTCCGGGGCAACGGCCTCTTTCATCGCGGCGGCCTCGCCCAGCAGTCGCTTGACGTGGTCGGGCGTGAGCTCGGCGTGACAAGCGTGGAGCGCGAGGTTGATGACGACGCTCTGCAGGTGGTCGAGGTTGCCTGGCCAGTAGGCGTTCGCGAGTGCGCTCATCGCTGCCGGCGGCAGCGACGCGAGCGGGCGAAGCGTGCCCTGCTGCAAACTGCGCTCCTGCGTCGCGACATCGCGCCAGAAATGCTCGATCAGGCCGGGAATGTCCTCTCGGCGCGTGCGTAGCGGTGGCAAGAGCACCGCCCCCGCGGATAGCGCCGACAGAAGCGCGGCATCGAACCGGCCTTCGGCGGCAAGGCCCGCGAGCGCCTCGGCACTGGTGCACACGAGCGTCACGTTGCCCTTGTCGAGCTTGGGGAGCAGGAACGCGAGGCCCTTCTGCTCGGCCTTCGCGTACTGATCGACGTCCGCGCAGCACAGCGTCCCGTCGCGCGCCTCCTCGAGCACGGCCAGCGGGTTCGTCGCGAGCCGCGAGCCTCCGGCAAGCGCCACCCACGGCGTTTCCGGCGCATGCAGCGCACGCGCAGCGATCTCTTGCCCCGTGCCCGGTTCTCCTAGGATCAGGATCGGCTGTTTCGCGGCGAGGAGCCCTTCCAGCTGTCGCTCCACGTCGCGCACCGCCGCGCTCGCGCCCAGCGCCGACAGCGACACGCGCCGGGGTTCCTTCGCCGAGGCAAGCGTCAGTGCGCGCGTTATGGTGCCGAGCAGTTTTTGCATCCCGACCGGCTTTTCGAGGAAGTCGAACGCCCCGATCTTCGTCGCCTCGACGGCGGTCTCGATCGTGCCGTGCCCGGACATCATGACCACCGGCATCGTGAGCTGTCCCGACGCGGCCCATTCGCGCAGCAACGTCACGCCGTCGGTGTCCGGCATCCAGATGTCGAGCAACACCAGCGCCGGTTGCTGCTTCACACGATACGCGCGCGCCTCGGTCGCGTTCTCGGCAAGGCTCACACGATAGCCTTCGTCCCGCAGGATCTCGGAAAGCAGCTCGCGGATGCCGACTTCGTCGTCGACGATGAGGATTTCCTTGGCGGGGGCCATCGCAGCCGTATCCTACGCTGTCGCGACAGCGCGCGGGAAGACGAGCGTCACCGTCGCGCCATGTGGAATCCGGTTCGCGAGCTCGACGCGGCCGTGATGCTCGTCGACGATCTTCTTTACGATCGCGAGCCCGAGCCCGGTGCCCTTCGCCTTGGTCGTCACGTAGGGTTCGAACGCGCGGTGCAGGACAGTGTCGGGAAACCCGCTTCCCGCGTCCGCAAACACCAGCGCCACGTCGTCGCCGCGCGCCTCGAGCGCGATGTCGTAGTGCGGCTCGCTCGCGTCGGCCTGGGCGTCAATCGCATTCTGGAGAAGGTTGTGGATCACCTGGCGGAGGCGCGTGGGCTCGCCCTGAACGATGATCGGCTCGGTGGCGAGGCTCAACGCGACGTGCGGCCGCAGATTGTCGTACAACGCGAGCACGTCGAGCAAGAGGGCGGAAAGATCGACGGCCTGCATCGTCCCGGGCCGCGGGCGGCGCGCGTAGATCGCAAAGTCGTCGACCATGTGCTTCATCGCCGCCACCTGCCCGACGATCGTCCGCGTGCTGCGCACCAGCGTTTCCTGATCGGGGCCGTCGAGCTTTCCCGAGAGCTTGAGTTCGAGCCGCTCCGCCGACAGCTGGATCGGCGTCAGCGGATTCTTGATTTCGTGTGCGAGCCGCCGGGCGACCTCGCCCCACGCCGCGTCGCGTTGCGCCTGCGCGAGATCGGTCACGTCGTCGAAAACGACCACGTAGCCGGCGACCGGCACCACCGGCAGCCGTGAGCCGCGCAGCAGCAGCACCCGCGACAGATTCGCGACGGAGAGCTCGGCCTGCCTCTGCCATTGTCCCTCGCGACTCGCCCGGAAGCCCGCGCCGACGAGTTCCGCGAACGGTGCCACGGCAGGCAGCCTGCGGCCCCAGTCGGAAAGCGCGACGCCGGTGAGCTCGGCGAGCGGCTGTTGCAGAATCACGGCGGCGCTCGCGTTTGCCGTGCGTAACCGGTACCGGTCGTCGAACGCCAGCACGCCCGCGGACAGGTTGCCGAGGATGCTCTCGAGATAGGCGCGCGTCGTCTCCGTCGCGCGGCGGGAATCCTCGGCCTTCTGGTGCGCCTCGGCCAGTTGCGCAGTCATCGTATTGAAGGACTCGGTGAGGACCCCGAGCTCGTCGCGCGAGGTCACCGGCTGGCGCCGCGTGAAATCCCCTTGCGCGACGGCGCGCGTGCCCTCGGCGAGCAGGCCTAGCGGAGCGGCGAACCGTTCCGACAGCAGGACCGCGAGGCCGAGCGCAGTCGTGAGCGCGAGGAACAGCGTAAGCGTCAACGTCACCGCATACAAGCGGCGCAGCGCCTGGCGCGAGAAGGAGATCTCCTGGTAATCGCGCGCGCCCGCCTGCACCTTCTCGACGTCAAGTCCCAACGCCCGCGGAACCGGCTCGATCACCTGCAGTACCCGGACCGGCTCGAGTCGGTCGTCGGTGTTGACCGGCGTGACGATTCTCGCGACCAAGCCGCCGGTCGCACCCTGCTCGATCGCGGCATGCGTCTGCTGCAGCCGCGCGCGCCGCAGCAGCTGCGCGGAGGGCGGCTCGGGTGGCGCTGTCGACGCCCCGAGGCCCGCCACGGCGAGCACATTGCCGGTCGGCGAGAACACCGCGGCTTCGTATACACCCGCGAGCTCGGCGGCCCGATTGAGCCTGGTCGAAAGGCTTCCGGCGCCCGGGTCGCCCAGCGTCAACGCGATCTGGCCGGCCTTGTTGCCCGTCTCCTTCAGCAGGTAGTCGAGCGCGTTGCGCCCGAGGTTGAGGCCGCCCTCCAGCGCCCGGTCCACCCGCACGTCGAACCAACTCTCGATACTCCGGCCGAGAAACTGTACCGACACGGCGTAGACCAGCGCTCCTGGAAGCACCGCCACCAGCGCGAACAGCAATACGAGGCGCAAGGCGAGCCGCGAGCCGAAGACCCCGGACCGCAGGTTTCTGCGCAGCCGCCAGAGCTGATAGCCGACGAGCCCCATCAGAAGCACGACCATTGCCCCATTCAACAGCAGCAACACGTCGTAGCGGCGCGCGAAGAGTTCCGTGTTCGCGGACGCAGTGGCGAGCAGGAACAGCGCTATCGCCGCGAGGCCGGCGAGGACGAGCAGCAGCCAGCGCATTCCGCGCGAGGGCAACAGACCGCTCACGGCGTGAAGCTCCATCGATACCACTCCGATTGCAGCGACCACTCGCGCGACGCGAGGGCGTTCAGCTGGAAGGGCTTCGGCAGCGCGCTGACGTCCAGACGCAGGCGTATCGCCGCTTCGTAGCGGGTGCCGCTGGCGAGCTGGTCGCGGCTCGCCACCGGTCGCGCCGTCACCCGCGACAGGAACCGCTGGACCTCGTCCAGCGAGTCGAACGTTTGCCCGAGCAGACCGCTCGCCACCCGGTATTGCCGGGTGAGCGCGTTGTAGGAGACGCGATACTGGGTGGCGAAGGACAGCGTCTTCTCGTCGAGCCAGTACCAGCGCGGTCGGCCGAGCTCGAACTCGAGGACGAAATTGAGCGCCACGCCTTTTTCGAGCGCTTCCTCGAGCGTCGGGTTCAGGGCGAGCTCGAATTCGGCGTTGAGGACGTACGCGTCATCGTCCAGGCGCAACTCCGCCGACCGGACCGGGATCGTATCGGCATGCGCGAGGCCCGCAAGCGAGAGGATGGCGACCAGCACAACCCACGCGAGGCCGCGCGCTGTCCCCGCCGCGCGATCGGGCGGCAAGCGGTCGGCGGAACGAATCGCTGGGAGCATGCCGGCGGGAGAAACGTCGAACGCGGGGCGGCGGGCCGTCGAGGGGGGCGGGACCGCGTCGCAACTGCCTCCGTCAGGTCTTGCGAAGCAGCGCGTAGAAGAATCCGTCCTGATTGTGGCCCGCACCCGGCAGCGAAGGCAAGAGTTGCCCTCCCCGATGGGCGACCCCGGCCGGAAAGGTGAGGGTTTCCCGCAACGCATCGGTGCGGCGGGCGAGAAACGCGGTCACCTGGGCTTCGTTCTCGTCCCGGAAGACCGAGCAGGTTGCGTAGAGCATGAGGCCGCCGGGCGCAAGACAGGGCCACAGCGCGTCCAGGATGCGGGCCTGCTGCCGCGCGAAGCCGGCAACATCGCCTTCGCGGCGCAGCCACTTGCCATCGGGATGGCGGCGCACGACGCCGGACGCCGTGCAGGGAACATCCGCGAGAATGCGGTCGAACGGCCGGCCGTCCCACCATTGCAGCGGAATCGCCGGCGTCGCCGGCAGATGACGCGCACCCCGCGATCGGCGAGCTGCAACCGGGCAAGATTGTCGCGGACTCGGGCGAGGCGCGTCTCGTCGGCGTCGAGCGCGGTCAGGTCCAGGTCGTCGAGCTCGACGAGATGCGTCGTCTTGCCGCCCGGCGCGGCGCAAGCGTCGAGGACGCGCTGGCCCGTTTCGACGCAAAGCAAGGGCGCCGCGAGCTGCGCGCCCAGATCCTGCACCGAGAACGCACCTTCCGCATAACCGGGGAGCCCCTGTACGGGCCGCGGCCGCGAGACCACGAGCCCAGATGCGCCGACCGGCTCCGCTTCGATCCCGGCGGCCGCGAACGCCCCGCGCAGGTCGTCTCGCGTGCCCACGCGCCGGTTCACGCGCAATGCCAGTGTCGGCCTCGAATTGCCTGCTTCGAGGATCGATTCCCAGTGGTCCGGGTGGTCGTGCCGGACACGCTCGATCCACCAGCGAGGATGCGACCAGCGAGCGATCGGGTCGCCCGCCACCGCCCGGTTGAGCGCTTCCCGCTCGCGCAGGTAACGGCGCAGCAGCGCGTTGACGAGCGGCTTCGCGGCAGGCCGGGCGATCGTTGCCGCTGCGTTCACCGCGTGGTCGACCACCGCAAAGGGCGGCGCATGCGTGTGCTCCAGTTGGTAGAGCGCGACCGCGACCAGTTGCCCAAGCGTCGGATCGCCGAACGGCTTCGCCGCGAGCATGCGAACCAGGGCGTCAAGGGTGCCCCAATGCCGGAGCGTGCCGTACGCAAGCTCCTGCACCAGTGAGCGTCGACGACCCCGGGCATCATCCTCCGGTGGCGCGATGGCGGCCAGTGCGGACGGGAGCGTCGCGCCGCCGAGCACCCGGTCGACGACGAGCGCCGCTATTCGCTGGGCTTCCTGCACGCCGACTCGAACGCGGTGCCGTGGCCGCTGCGAATGTTGATCCGGGACCCGAATTGCGGCGTCACGCCCGGCCGGCGCTCATGGTTGAGGTGCGCCGAAGCGCGCCCCGGGCAGATTACGCCGGCCGGCGACAAACGCGGCAGCATCCATGCGTCGACTTCCCGCCGGCTGCAGTTCGGTGATTCGCAGGGAGCCCTCGCCGCAGGCGACGACGACGCCCCGGGTCGTCGCTTCGATGATGGAACCCGGCAGCGCCGCCGCCGGCGCGGGGCCACTGGCAGGCGCGGCTCGCCAGAGCTTGACCGTTTCCGCACCCAGCGTTGTGGCCGCCCCGGGCGTGGGATCGAAGGCGCGAATCGCCCGATCGATGGCGAGGGCGCTCGCGCTCCAATCGATCACGGACTCGCGCTTGTCGAGCTTCGCTGCATACGTCACGCCGAAAGTCGGCTGCGGGATCGCCCGAGGTGCACGCCCGGCCTCGAGCTCGCGCAAGACACGAACCAGCGCCGCAGCGCCTTCGAGCGCCAACCTGGCCGTGACACTGGCCGATGTGTCATGCGGGCCGAGCGGGATTCGGACGACCTCGAGCAAGGGACCGGTATCGAGGCCGCTGTCCATCTGCATGATCGTGACACCTGTTTCCGGGTCACCCGCAAGGATCGCGCGCTGGACGGGGGCGGCGCCGCGCCAGCGGGGCAGGAGCGACGCATGGACGTTGATCGCGCCGTGGCGCGGCCAGGCGAGTACCGTGGGCGGCAAAATCAGCCCGAAGGCGGCGACGGCCAGCACATCGACCGGGATGCTCAATAGCGGCGCGATGGCATCGGCGGTGCGCAGCGCGGCTGGCTCGACAACCTGGAGCCCACGGTCGGAGGCCAGCCGCTTGACCGGGGAAGCCTCTTCCCGAAGGCCGCGCCCCCGTGGCCTCGCCGGCTGGGTCAATACCAAGGGAACGGCAAATCCCGCGTCGAGAAGGGCCTCGAGGACCTGGACTGCGAACGCCGGAGTCCCGGCAAATCCGACGCGCACCGCGGTTCCTGCAGCGCCTAGCCGGCGAGCCGCTGCTTCTTGCGCAGCCGCGCGGCAAGACGGGCCCGCTTGAGCGGCGAGAGGTGGTCGACGAAGACCTTTCCGATCAGATGGTCCATTTCGTGCTGGAGGCAAACAGCGAGGAGACCCTCGGCCTCCTGCTCGAACACTTCGCCGTGCTCGTCTTGCGCCCGGACGCGGACTATGGCGGCGCGGGTGACCTTGTCGTAGTAACCGGGAACCGACAGGCAGCCTTCCTCGCACTCGGCTTCGCCTTCGGCACGAAGGAGCTCGGGATTGATGAACACGCGAAGCTCGTCGCGAGTTTCCGAAATGTCCATGACGATGATGCGCTTGTGCACATCCACCTGGGTCGCGGCCAATCCGACGCCGGGCGCGGCGTACATCGTCTCGGCCATGTCCCGAACCAGGCGCTGGATCTCGGGCGTCACGGCGGCGACCGCTGCCGCGACCTTGCGCAGGCGCGGATCGGGGTATTCGAGGATCGTCAGCAGCGCCACGGAAAGCTTGGTAGGTCGGAGGGTCGCCGGACCCGCGGCTTGGCGTTATCGGTACGCCCCGGAAGCCTCGGGAGCCCTTTTTGCCATGCCTAGCTTGCAAATTGCAGATTGTGGATGCAGAATCTGTCGTAAGCCCTTATTTTGCGGCGGTTTAGGACGTTAGCAAGCCCCGCCCCCACCGGAAGAGGCTTTATGCGTCAGAAGTTTAGCATAACGAAGTGCCTGCTCGCGGCCACGGCCGCGCTGCTCGTTCTGGCCGCAGCCCCCGCCAAGGCCGCCGATGTGGAGGTGAAGTCCACGGCCCCCACGCGCTATACGGTGCAGAAAGGCGACACCCTTTGGGGCATCGCGGGCAGGTTTCTCAAGGATCCCTGGCGCTGGCCGGAGATCTGGCGAATGAACCGCGAGCAGATCCGAAACCCCCACCTCATCTATCCGGGCGACGTTGTCGTACTGGACCGCGTCGATGGCGAATGGCGCCTGTCGGTCGATCGACCGACTACACGCCTCTCGCCGACCGTTCGGGTTTCGCCTCTCGAGTCGGACGCAATCCCGTCGATTCCGCCCGGCGACATCGAGCCGTACCTTTCCCGCCCATTGATCACCGGCCCCGGCGGTCTGGCCGATGCGGCCGAAATCGTGGCCGGCCGTGACGCCCGCGTGGTGCGCGGCAACGGCGATATGGTCTATGCCGTAGGGATGGATCCCAAGGCCGGCGATCTGTGGCATATCTATCGCGAAGGCCGCACGTTCCGCGGTGATGACGGCGTCGAGCTCCTCGGCATCGAGCAGCGCTACCTCGGCACCGCCAAGGTGGAGCGCTTCGCGCCGGTGTCGACGGTTCGGATCGCGGCCGCGCGCGAGGAAATCCAGGTCGGTGATCGGCTCGTTCCAGCGCCGCGCGAACAGCTCGTCAACTACGTACCCCACGCGCCGGCGCGACCGGTCGGCGGACGGATCATCGCCACGAGTGACGACGCGATCGAAGCAGGCCGCGGATGGATTGTGACCATCAACAAGGGTGCGGCGGACGGCCTCGATGTGGGTTCCGTTCTCGCGATCTATCGCGTGGTTCCCGGAATCCCGGACACGCGCCCGTCGTACGAGCCCCCGCTTCTCGACCCGGCAGACGAACAGATGCGATTCTGGCCGTCGACGCTCCCCGAATTTGCCGTGCCCGACGAGCGCATCGGATTGTTATTCGTCTTTCGCGTATTCGACCGCCTATCCTACGGGATCGTGCTCAACACGACCGATCCGGTTTCCGTCGGCGATTACGTCGCCAATCCCTAGCGACGCCTGAGCTGCGGCGCCCGTCCGGTGCGGCGTCGAAGCGCCGCCCGATGCCATGATCGTCGACGCCCGTGCAACGGCATGGGCTCAGCTGCAATTGTCGGGCATCCCCCCGCGCGCGCTGGTCGCGCTACTGCGAGCATTCGGCAGCCCGGACGCTGTACTGGCGTCGACACGGGCGCAACGCCTCCGCGTGGTTGCGCCGGATGTGGCTGCGGCGCTCGAGGCCTCCGCGGACGCCTTGCGCCTCGCTTCCACCCTCGACTGGCTCAGTGCCGAGGGTCATGGCCTGGTCGCCTGGGACGACCCCGACTACCCGTCAGCGCTTCTCGAGATCGACCACCCCCCTCCGGTGCTCTATTGCCTCGGCCGCCGCGAGTTCCTTCGCCAACCGGCCTTCGCAATCGTCGGTAGCCGCAACGCAACGCCGCAGGGGATGGCCGATGCCGAGGCGTTCGCGGCAGCTCTCTGCGCGGCGGGCCTCACCATCGTGAGCGGGCTCGCCATCGGGATCGACGCGGCCGCGCACCGTGGGGGACTCGCCCACGCCGGCAGCAGCATCGCCGTGGTTGGTACCGGGCTCGACCGCGTCTACCCGGCAGCCAATCGGGATCTCGCGCACGAGCTCGCGACACGCGGCCTTCTCATCTCGGAATTCGCGGTTGGGACCCCCGCGCTCAAGGCGAACTTCCCGCGCCGGAACCGTCTCGTCAGCGGGCTCGCGCGCGGCGTACTGGTCGTCGAGGCAACGTTGTCGTCCGGCTCGCTCATCACGGCCCGATTTGCGGGCGAGCAGGGTCGCGAGGTCTTCGCGCTCCCGGGCTCGATCCATTCGCCGTTCTCGAAAGGCTGCCACAAACTGATCCGCGACGGAGCGAAGCTCGTCGAAACCGCGGAGGATATCCTGTGCGAACTGAACATCCAGCCGGCCCGCGACGCGGCGACCGTTACCCCGGAACGCGACCGCGATGCGGACCCGGGGCGGCGCGCAGTTCTCGCCGCATTGGGGCACGATCCCGCTGACGTCGATCTGCTCGCGGCGCGTTCCGGACTTTCCGTCGCGGAAGTGTCGGCCGTGCTGACCGCGCTCGAGATCGACGGTCGGGTGGCCCCGCTGGCAGGGGGCCTCTGGCAGCGCTTGAGCTGATCGCCGCTAGGCGTCATGCTCGCGCGCAAGTCTCGACTCCATCCACAGTTTTCTTGCCGCAGCGAGTTCACCTTCGGTACTATCTGCCGCTCTTTGCGTCCAGCCCCGATGACCAAGTCCCTCATCATCACCGAGAAGCCGTCCGTTGCCGCGGACGTGGCACGGGCGCTGGGCGGGTTCACGCGCCACGACGATTATTACGAGAGCGATCGCTACGTACTCTCGTCGGCGGTCGGACACCTGCTCGAGATCGGGATGCCCGCGGACGAGGAAGTCAAGCGCGGGAAGTGGACCTTCGCGCACCTGCCTGCGATCCCGTCGAAATTCGAGCTGAAGCCGATCGAGAAGAGCGAGGGGCGCCTCAAGACGTTGCTCAAGCTTCTCCGGCGCAAGGAGGTCGGCGACGTGATCAACGCGTGCGACGCCGGGCGCGAGGGAGAGCTCATCTTCCGGAATATCGTTCGCTACGCGAACAACGAAAAGCCCATCCGCAGGCTCTGGCTGCAATCGATGACGCCGGCGGCGATCCGCGACAGCTTTGCGCAACTGCGAACCGACGCCGAGATGCGCCCCCTGGCGGATGCCGCGGTGTGCCGCGCCGAGTCCGACTGGCTCGTCGGGATCAACGGCACGCGCGCAATGACCGCGTTCAACTCGAAAGCCGGCGGGTTCCAGCTCACGACCGTCGGCCGTGTGCAAACGCCCACGCTCGCGATCCTCGTCGAGCGCGAGGAGAAGATCCGCGCCTTCGTGCCGCGCGGCTACTGGGAAGTGCTCGCGACGTTCCGGGCGCGCGGGGGACACTACGGCGGCCGCTGGTTCGACGAAACGTGGAAGAAGCGTGACGACGACCCGGATGCTCGCGCCGAGCGCTTGTGGGACGAGGAGAAGGCGCGTGCAATCGCCGCACGATGCGACGGCAAGTCCGGCGAGGTCACCGAAGAGGCGAAGCCGGCGACGCAGGCCGCGCCGCTGCTCTACGACCTGACGACGCTGCAGCGCGAGGCAAACAACCGTTTCGGACTGTCCGCGCGCACGACCCTGTCGCTCGCCCAGTCGCTCTATGAGAAGCACAAGGCGCTGACCTACCCGCGAACCGACTCGCGCGCGCTGCCCGAGGACTATCTTCCCACCGTGCTCGAGACGATGAGCGCACTCGCGGAGTCGAGTGCCTACGGCAGTTTCGCCGCGCGCGTCATCAAACGGAAGTGGGTGAAGCCCAACCGCCGCATCTTCGACAACTCCAAGGTCTCCGATCATTTCGCGATCATTCCCACGCTGGTCACACCCCGCCATCTCAACGAGCTCGAGGCGAAGCTCTACGATTTCGTGGTGAAGCGCTTTCTCGCCGCGTTTTACCCCGCCGCCGAGTTCCTCGTCACAACGCGAATCACACGCGTGGAAGGTGAGCCGTTCAAGACCGAGGGCCGCGTGCTGGTCGAGCCGGGCTGGCTCGCGGTTTACGGCAAGGAGGCCCAGGGCGAGGAGAGCTCACTTGCGCCCGTCGAGGCCGGCGAGCGGGTCGGCGCCGAGAAGGTCGAGGTCACCGCCCATACGACGCGTCCACCGGCGCGCCTGACCGAAGCGACGCTGTTGTCGGCGATGGAGGGCGCCGGCAAGCTGATCGACGACGAGGACCTGCGGGAGGCGATGCGCGAAAAGGGGCTCGGCACGCCCGCCACCCGCGCGCAGATCATCGAGGGTCTCATCACCGAGAAGTACATCCATCGCGAGGGCAAGGATCTCGTTCCCACTGCCAAGGCTTTCCAGCTGATGACGCTGCTTCATGGCCTGGGCATCCCGGAGCTCTTCTCTCCGGAGCTGACCGCGGACTGGGAATACAAACTCGCCCAGATGGAGCATGGAAAGCTGCGGCGCACGGCGTTCATGCGCGAAATCATCGCGATGACACGGCACGTCGTCGCGCAGGCGAAGGGACACGAGAGCGACACGATCGACGTCGACTTCGGCACGCTCACCGCGCGCTGTCCGAAATGCGGTGGCGAAGTGCACGAGCGGTACAAGAAGTTTCAATGCCAGCGGTGTGAATTCGGCTTCTGGAAAATCATGGCGGGCCGCCAGCTCGACCTCGCGGAGGCGGACCTCCTGCTGCGCGAGCGCAAGGTCGGTCCGCTCGAGGGTTTCCGCAGCAAGCTCGGCCGGCCGTTTACCGCGTCGCTCAAGCTTAGCGACGCGCACGAGGTTTCCTTCGACTTCGGCGATGGCTCAGGCGGGGGCGACGAAGGCGCCGCGGCGCCCGACTTTACCGGCCAGACATCGCTGGGCGTCTGTCCGAAGTGCGGTGCGCGCGTATTCGAGGCCCCGCAAGCCTATGTCTGCGAGAAAGCCGTCGGCCCGGACAAGACCTGCGATTTCCGGTCGGGCCGCGTCATCCTGCAGCGCCCGGTCGAGCGCGCGCAGATGGAAAAACTGCTTGCCGCCGGCAAGACCGATCTCCTGCAATTCGTCTCCGCACGCACGCGGCGCGCGTTCTCGGCCTTTCTGGTTCGTCAACCCGACGGCAAGATCGGGTTCGAGTTCGAAGCGAAGGACGAGACCAAGGGCGGCGCCCGCAAGTCGGCACGCGGTGGCCCTGCCCCACTGCGAGTTCTGGGCCCGCACCCGCGCGACCGGAAGCCGGTCGAGCTCTACGCGGGCCGCTACGGACCCTACGTCAAGCACGGCGCGGTCAACGCGACCGTGCCCGACCGCGACGGGGTGGACAAGCTGACACTCGACGAAGCGATCGCGCTGATCGACGCGAAAGGCGGAGCAAGCGCGAAACCTCGTGCCGGGGGTCGTGCGACGTCCCCCGGGTCGAAGCGCGCGAAGGCTCCCCCGCGCATCGTGCGCGAGCCTACGCCCGCTGCCGACGCCACCAAATCGCGGAAGACGACGACGTCGAAGGCGCGGCCAAAAGCCAGACCATCGTCGAAGGCGAAAGTGGCGGACAAGCGTGGCAAGACCGGCACGACACGCAAGCGCAAGTAGCTCCCTACCCATCAAGCCGATAGGCGGACACCGCGCGGTTGTTTCACGCACCAGCGTCGGGGGAGCCGGACGAAAGACTATTGGCAAACGGTGCCGGGAATGCGGAACACCTGCCGCGTGATCGCCTTGTTCCGACTCACGGTTTGCGGCGGAGCGCCCAGCGTCACGGAGTAGCCGAAGCTCCCGCGATTGCCGTCGGTAAAGGTCAGCGTCAGCGTTCCCACGGCGCTACGCGTCACCCGCGCCGGATCAAACGGCTCCGAATCGAACGCCGGCCCGGTCGTCCGATAGAACGTCCCCGCGTACACCCCGGGCGCCGTCCTTGCTGCTGTCGCCGACAGCCACAGCGGCGTACCGTCCGGATCGTAGGTGAACCAGGTCGCGAAGATCACGTCTCCCTGGTGTGCCAAGCTGATCCCCCACCCCGACTCGGAGTTCGCCGGCGCCGCCCACCACAGGTCCTGATAGTTGCTCGCCAGCGCCAGGTTCGCCTGCCCGCCGAACACGCACACCGGCGTGGGCCCGAACACCTCCCGGGTGATCGCCTTCGCCTGGCTGACGCCCTTGACCGCGTAGGCGAATCGGCCGTTGGCAATATCGCTGAAGGTGAGCGTGCCCGTCCCAATCGCGCTGCGCGTCACCCGCGCCGGATCGAACGGCACCACGTCGAAACCCGGCCCCGTTGTCTCGTAGATCGTGCCGCTGTAGGTCCCCGTCGTCGTCTGCACTGCCGACATCGTCAGCCACCACGCTTTGCCGGTCGCATCGTAGGTGAACCAGGTGACGAAGATCACCTCCCCCTGATGCGCCAGGCTGATCCCCCATCCCGACTCCGAATCCGCCGGCGCCGCCCACCACAGGCCTTGGTAGTTGGCCGGCGCCGTGCTTTGCGCCGCGAGCACCGCAGCGTAGGCATCCACGATGCCCGCTCCGCAGCGGTCCGTCGAACACGTCGACGTCGCGGCGAAAGGTTTGGCCGTCGCGACGAGCATCGACCGGATCTGCGCGGCGGTCAGGTTGGGCGCCAGCCCCAGCATCAACGACGCGACTCCGGCCACCATCGGTGCCGCGAAACTCGTGCCCCCCAGGAAATCGAAACTGTCGCTTGTCGGGACCGTGGCCCCGGCGTTCGACAGCGCGATGATGCCGTCGAGCCTCGAGCCCGAACCGGGCTGGCCACCCGGCGCGGACAGCGCGATCCCGTTGCCGAAGTTGCTATAACGCGCGAGGCTGCCGACCGAGGTCGTCGATGCCACCGCGATGGCTTCCGGGCAGTTGGCCGGTGCGTGATTCGCCACGTCTTCGCTCTCGTTGCCCGCCGCTGCGATGATTGCGCGCGTGATGCCGTGCGCGAGCGCGGCGCCGAAAACACTGCGATACGCCGGGCCGCACGGCCCCGGTCCGCCAAGGCTCAGGTTGATGACGTGCGCCGGATTCGGGTTCGGCGGAGCCCCGGGAACGACGAGCCCCGCGGCCCACGCTACGCCGTCGAGGATATCGGAGTCCGTGCCGTCGCACTTGCCGAGGACGCGGACCGGGAGGATCTTCGCCGCCCAGTTGATCCCGGCCGTCCACTGCGCATTATCGGTATTCGACGCGATGATGCCGGCGATCGAGCTTCCGTGCCAGGAGCTTGGCGCAACATCGCAATCGCTGAAGATCGGCAAGGAACGGTCGGTGGTGGAGACCCAGTCCCCGGGATCGGATGCGTCCGCGTCGCGGCCGCCGCCGTCGTTCGCGCGCGCCGGATCGGTGACGAAATCGTAGCCCGGAAGAACACGGCCGGCGAGATCCGTGTGCTGGAGCACGCCGGTGTCGATCACCGCCACGACGGTGCTCCCGACGCCGGTCGTGACATCCCACGCTGCGAATGCGCTGATGCCGGCGCTGTCGGTGTCCAGGTAGCCTTGCGCATTCACGAGTTCATCGTTCGCATAGCGTTGTGCACGACGCCGCCGATCGACCTGCGCATACTCGACGTCGGGATGCCGCGCGAGTTCGGCCGCCAGCGCTTCGGCGCGGGCCATCGTTTGCCCGCGAGGCAACGCGACAACGTGCGCGCCCTGTGCCATTGCGCGGTGGTACGCAAACGTCACGCCGGTGTCGTTGCGCAATCGCTCGAAACGTTGCGTTGGCGCGAGCTGCGCGCGCTCGCCGGCCTCCCGGAGCTTGACGATCAGACCCGGGCCGGTTGCGGCGGGCGGCTCGGCGAACGCCTCGCCCGCCAACGTTGCGGCAACCCAGATCGCCGCGACGGGAACCGCAAGTCTTGCGACGTGGACGATGCCTGAGCGCACTGCGTGGGGTAGGGCGCCACAATCAGCGGCGCTGGGTGTAACCAATCTCAGAGGCTTGGAGGATTTGATCGGTAACGCGGCGACAATGCCTTTTCCGTTTCGCGGCACATAAACTGAGAGCGTCCTACTATTGCGACACAAGAATTGAACACCTGCGTAGCAGTGTGGCGAAACGTATCCGAGAGGCTTCCGTAGGAGATGTCGTGCCCAGGCATTCTTCGCATTGACTACCGGGCTCGATTTCCCGTCAGCACGCGATACCGCGCCATGTGCCGAATGGCGTCCTTCGGCTTGCTCAGCTTTTCGCACAGCAGCGCCAGGTTGTAGTGACCATCGGCCAATGCCGGGTCCGCGCGCAACGCCGCCGCGTACGCGTCCATCGCCTCGGTCCACCGCTTCATGTCATCGAGCAGCACACCGAGGTTGAAGAGCAGCACGGGATCGTCGCCGCAGGCTTTGATCGCCTCGCGGTAAACGCTCTCGGCCTTGGCGAGGCGCTTGGCCTCATGCAGCAGGCGGCCCAGGTTGATATAGGCATCAAGGTACGTGCGATCGGCGTCGATGGCATGTTCGTACGCCGCCAGCGCCGCATCGACGTCGTCCCGCTCCAGCGTCACGGCCTGGTCGAACCATGCTTCCGCCCCGCGCGACTCCTCGTCGGCGTCGCCGCGTTCAATCACGCTCAACGAGCCGTCGGCCGGATCGCCATCGAAGCCCAGCAGATATTGGCCGGAATCCGCTTGCCAGCGGCTGCCGCCTTCGCGCACGACGACGCGGTTCGGCCACGGCGCCGATGTTGAGTCCGGACAGCGGCATCGTGTCGGGCAGATGGCGGCGCAACTCGCGCATCGAGCGCATGATCCGGCGCGGCGGCATGTTGGCATCGGCCAGCGCTTGCGCGGTGCGCAGCACGATCAGGTCCTGGAAGGAGAACCGCCACGCGCCGCGCGGTCCGCGCGCGGGCGTGACGAAGCCGGCGGCAATCAACGACCGGATCGTGCTGCGCGACAGGCGCAGCAGCTTCTCGACGTCCCGGACGCCGTAGGAGTGCACGGCCTCGGTGCGCCCCCTGACATCGCTTATTTCTTGGCCGCCTTGCGCGCGACCGGCGCCGGTGCGGCGACCTGTTGCGCACGCTTGGCGGGCTTGCGCGTCACCGGCTCAGGCTCCGCGCCAGCGGGTTTGGCGGAAGCCGCGCGCGCGGGCGTCTTCTTCTCGAGGCTGGCTCGCAACGCTTCCATCAAGTCGATGACTTGTGCGCCGCCGCCTTCCGGGGCTTCGGACATCGTGATCTCGTGACCCTCGACCTTTTTCTCCACGGCGGCCTGCACGCGCGCCGCAACTTCGTCAGTGTATTGCGACGGGTCGAACGTGTCGGATGTCTGCTGCTCGATCAATTGTTGCGCGAGCTTCAGTTCCGCGGGCTTCACGTCGGTCTTCGGGATCTCCAGGTCCTTCATCGCCCGCACTTCGCCGGCGTAGAGAAGCTGCTGCATGACGAGACCGTCCTCGACCGGGCGGATCATCACGATGTACTGCTTGCCGCGCGCGGCCCAGCGGCCGAGTGCGCAACGGTTGGATTCGCGCAATGCCGCTGCCAGCAGCGCATACGGCTTGGCGCCGCCCTTGTCCGGAGCGAGGTAATAGGCCTTGTCGAAATACACGGGGTCCACCGCTTCAAGCGGCACGAATTCGGTGATCTCGGCCATGTGCGTGCCGGCCTCTTCCATCGCCTTCAATTCTTCGGGCGTGAACATCACGTATTGGTCCTTCGCGAATTCGTAACCCTTGACGATCTCCTCGCGCGGCACCACCACTTCCTCCTTGATGCAGATGTACTGCTGCTTCAGCCTTGAGCCGCAGGTCTTGTGCAGCATGTTGAATGAAACAGCCTTGCTCGCCTCGGTGGCCGAATAGAGCTTCACCGGGATGGACACCAACCCGAACGAGACCGTCAAACTGGCAATCGATCGTGCAGCCATGTTGCCTCCTGCCTGTGAGGCGTGCGGATGCGAACTGTGAAATATGTCAATCTTTTCCGCAATTTGCAAGCATCAGCTCGAAGTTTTCGACAACGCCGCCTCCAGGCTTTGCTTCTTTTGCAAGGCGTCCCGCCAGCGGTCCCCGGTCCGGGCCAGACGCTGGGGCGCGTTGGCGAGCGTGAAGTCGAGCGGATGCGCGCCGGCCAGCTCGTCCCAGGTCAGCGGCATCGAGACCGGCGCGCCGGGCACGCCCCGCGGCGAATACGCGACGTTCAACGTCTTGCCGCGCACGTTCATGTTGTAGTCCATGAAGATCTTGCCGGTGCGCTTCGGAATGCTCCACTCCAGCGTGATGTCCTTGGGGTGCAGGCGCTGCAGATGCCGGCCGACCAGTTCCGACACGTGCCGCGCGGCGTCGAAGTCGATCGTGCGCCGGATCGGGACGAAGACGTGCAGGCCGGTCTTGCCCGAGGTCTTGACGATGGCTTCGAGCGACATGCCCTGCAGCAACTCGCGCAGCCAGAACGCGACCTCCTTGCCCTTCTCGAACGCAACTTTGTTCAATTCGGGCTCCGCGCCCTTGGCCTCCTTGCCGGAATAGATGTACGGATCGAGGTCGAACAGCACGTAGTCGGGATAGTTGAGGACCGACGCCTCCAGCGCTTCGAGCGAACTCGCGTAGTCGGTGCTCTTCGAAACGGCATCGGCGCCCAGACTTTGCCCGCGAATGCCAGACGTGGAACTCGAGCGTGCCCGATTGCGCAAGCCATAGCAGTGTCGGCAGGTTGTTGCACAACAGGTAGTCGTGCTGCTCGTCCTTGCTGCTCGAGAACACGGTGATGGACTCGACGAAATCCGGCCGCTCCTGCTCCCAGTGTTTCTGGAAAAACCGCTGGCCGCCGATGCCGTCGGGCATGCGGATCATCGTCAGCGGTCGATCGGCCAGGTGCGGCAGCATGCACGGCGACACTTGCGCGAGGTAGGTCAACAGATCGCGCTTGGTGAACGCGGGAAGGTCTTGCGCCGGATCGGCCGGCCAGTAGACGCGATCGAGGCGGGTGAGACGGATGCGGTGCACGCCCACCGCCAGCGTGAACGCCGTCTTGGTGCTCGCGAGCTGGCTCACGACGTCGTCGATCGGGCCACCGGACGAATCTGCCGCCGCGGGGTCGGCTTCGGCACGTCGCACGGACGATGGATTGATGTCGTCGCGAAGGCGCAGGAAGACCGGCGCGCGCAGGTGACCGTCCTCGGTCCAGCTCTGAAAGCTCACTTCGGCGACTGTTTCGGGCGCCACCCAGGTCGTCGGGCCATTGAGGTCCGGCGTCTCGGCGAAGGGGCAGGTCTTGCGGTGCAACGGTTTCAGCCGGCCCTTGACCTGCTTCAGCGCGCGCTCGTCGAAGCCCGAGCCGACGTGCGACGCGTAATGCAGCCTTGCCTTGGGTTGATCGCCATCCCAGTAGCCGACCAGGATGGCGCCCAGCGGGGCGCGCGCGCCCTTCCCGCGGGTGTAACCGCCGACGACGAAATCCGCGCTCTGCGTCGGCTTGACCTTCAACCACGAATGCGAACGGCGACCGTCCTCGTAGCGGCTTTGCTTGCGCTTGCCGACTACGCCTTCGAAGCCACTGGCGAGCGCCGCGGCGCTGAGCGCAACGCCGTCCTCATGCGCGTGCACCAGTTGCACCAGCGGCGACGGCAGCAGGCATTGCGCAAGGTAGCGCCGGCGATCGGAATACGGCGATTTGCGCAGATCGATGCCCGCGAAATGGAGCAGGTCGAAGCAGAAGAAGACCACGGGCGACGCCTTGTCGGCCGCAGCGATCTCGCGTTCCGTCTTCAGCCCGGCGCGATCCTGCAACGCCGCGAATGACGGCTTGCCGTTCGCGTCGAACGCGACGAGCTCGCCGTCGAGGATCATCCCGTTCACCCACTGTTGCGCGAGTTCCGCCACCAGGCGCGGGAATTTGGACGAAAGCTCGAGGCCGCGCCGCGAGCGCAGCTTGACGCCGCGCTCGTTGATAAATGCGAGCACGCGATATCCGTCAAGCTTGGGTTCCCACATCCACTCGGCGCGGTGGAACGGCTCACTGCCAGCCTCGGCGAGCATCGGGCTCATCTTCGTGGGCATCGCCTCGACCTTGCCCGCCGGCGCGAGTTGCGCGGCGGGAATGCGCTGGACCGGCAGAAACTTGAGCTCTGTGACGGTCTTGCCCGAGAGCACCGAGTGATTCTGCTGCGTGACGTCGGTCGTCGTCACGAACCGGTCCTTGTGCTTGATCATCAGCCACTGGTTCTTCTCCTTGGTGCGCACCAGCGCGAAGGAGCCTTTCAGCTTTTCGCCGCGCAGCAGGATGCTCAGCTTGCCGCTCTCCAGCCCGTCGCGAACCTCGCGTTCGGCCTGCGCGCGATCGTGGAACAACGTCACGCCGCCTTCGTCGGGCGAATAGACGCCGCAATCCCAGACGACCACTTCGCCCGCGCCGTATTGCCCGGCGGGAATGACACCTTCAAACGAGCCGTAGTCGTAGGGATGGTCCTCGACGTGCACGGCCAGGCGCTTTTCGTTACGATCGAGGGACGGACCCTTGGGCACCGCCCAAGACAGCAGGACGCCATCGCATTCGAGCCGGAAGTCGTAGTGCAGCCGCGTCGCCGAGTGCTGCTGAATGACGAACAGCAGCGGCCCGCCGCCGGCGGCAGGTAGCGCGGGCGGCGGTTCTGGCGTCGCCGTGAAGGTCCGCTTCGCCGAGTATTCTTTGAGGGCGTTCTTGGCCATTCGGGAATCATACTGACGGAGGTCCCGAGTCATGACAACTGCAAAGCTGCTGGCCGGCGCGAGCGGCTATTCCTTCAAGGAGTGGAAAGGCGTCTTCTATCCGGAAGACATCAAGCCAGAGGACATGCTCGCCTACTACTCCGCACAATTGCCGACGGTTGAGATCAACAACACGTTCTACCGGATGCCCAAGACGTCGATGTTCGACCACTGGGTCGTTACGGTGCCCAAGGACTTCCGGTTCTCGATCAAGGCGTCGCAGCGGATCACGCACATAGTCGCGGCTGCGGGCAGAAACGGCGGCCGAGCCGGTGGGCTATCTGTACAAGAATCTTGCCGCGCTGGGGCCGAAGCGCGGGCCGGTGCTGTTCCAGTTGCCGCCCAACATGAAGAAGGACCTGGCGCGCCTCAACGAATTCCTGGGTCTGCTGCCGAAGGGCCACAATGCGACGTTCGAGTTCCGCCACGACTCGTGGTTCGAGGACGATGTCTACGCGGCGTTGAAAGGCGCCGGAGCCGCGCTGTGCGTGTCCGAGCGCAAGGACAGCGCCCAGCCGCCGCTGGTGGAGACCGCGCCGTGGGGCTACGTCCGGCTGCGCCTCGAAACCTACTCGGACACCGATCTCACGAAGTGGGTCCGCAAGCTCGCGGCGACTTCCTGGCGCGAGATCTACGTGTACTTCATGCACGAGCCGACCGCGCCGGCCTATGCCAAGGCGCTGATGAAATTCGCCTCATGAGTGCCAAACAAGCTGTAGTCGCAAACGCTGCAAAGGCGGTGACGATCACCGTCGACGACGCCGCCAACGTTTCCGGCTTGCTGCAGGTTCCGCCCAAGGCACGCGTGTGCTACGTCATGGCGCACGGCGCCGGTGCGGGCATGACGCATCCGTTCATGGCGAGCTTCGCCAACGATCTCGCCGAACGCAGCATCGCCACGTTGCGCTATCAGTTTCCGTACATGGAGCGCGGCTCGAAGCGCCCGGACACGCCCAAGCTCGCGCAGGCGACGGTGCGGGCGGCGGTGGCGGAAGCCTCCAGACTGGTTCCCGAGCTGGCCCTGTTCTCCGGCGGCAAGTCCTTCGGCGGCCGCATGACGTCGCAAGCGCAGGCGGCAGCACCGTTAGCCGGCGTGCGCGGCCTGGTGTTTGTCGGCTTTCCGCTGCATCCGCCGGGCAAGCCCGGCGGCGAGCGCGGGGCGCACCTGTTCGACGTGCATATTCCGATGTTGTTCCTGCAGGGGACGCGCGACGAATTCGCCGAGCTGCGCCTGCTGAAGGCCCTGGTCAAGAAGCTCGGCGCGCGGGCAACTCTCACGCTGTGCGACGATGCCGACCATTCGTTCCACGTGCCGGCGCGCTCGGGAAAGAAGGATGCGCAAATCCGGGCGGAAATGGCGGATTCGCTGGCTGCGTGGGCGGTCACACTGGCGTTACCGTCGCACGCTCGGTCTCACTAGCCGTGTCGCGAATCTCGGTAACAGGGTCGCCCCACGACAATGGCGTCGTATGCGCCCTCAGACGTCCAGATTGCGCACGCCGAGCGCATTCGATTCGATGAAAGCGCGGCGCGGCTCGACCTGCTCGCCCATGAGCGTCGAGAAGATCTCTTCCGACGAGATCGCGTCCTCGATCTGCACCCTGAGCAGGCGCCGGGCACCCGGATCCATCGTCGTTTCCCAAAGCTGCTCGGGGTTCATCTCGCCCAGCCCCTTGTAGCGCTGCAGGGTGACGCCGCCACGTGCTTCGGCGAGCAGCCAGTCGAGCGCCGCCTTGAACGACTTGACCGCCTGCTGCTTGTCGCCGCGCCGGACGACCGCGCCGGCCACGATCAATCCGTGCAGCACATCGGCCGCAGCGCGAATCTGCGTGAAGTCGCCGGACGCGAGCAGATCGGCATCGATCGCCGTGACGTGGGGCGTGCCGTGGTGCGTGCGGACGACGACCAGGCGCCACGTCTCGCTCGCTGCGTCGTAGCGCGACTCGACCCGGATATCGGGATCGGCGATTGCCACGCCAAGCGCCGCGGCACTGGCGGCCGCGGCGGCGTCGGTCGCCAGATCGATCCGCACGCCCGATAACAGCGCATAGAGCGCAGCCGGCTCGACGATGCGCGCGAGTCGCTCGATGACCGCCTCGGCCAGCAGGTATTCGCGCGCGATGCTCTGCAAAGGTTTCGGCAGCGAGGGGCGGCTTGCCGGCCCCCGGAACGAGCTCGGCGCCTTTGAGCGCCAGGCGGAGCAGATGCTGTTTGAGCTCGTGGTCGTCCTTGAGGTAGGCCTCCTCCTTGCCCTGCTTGACCTTGTACAGCGGCGGCTGCGCGATGTAGATGTGGCCGCGCTCGACCAATTCCGGCATCTGCCGGTAGAAGAACGTGAGCAGCAGCGTCCGGATGTGCGAGCCGTCCACGTCGGCATCGGTCATGATGATGATGCGGTGGTAGCGGAGCTTGTCGGCGTTGTACTCGTCCTTGCCGAAGCCCGTCCCGAGCGCGGTGATCAACGTCACGATCTCCTGCGAACTCACCAGCTTGTCGAAGCGCGCGCGCTCGACATTGAGGATCTTGCCGCGCAGCGGCAGGATCGCCTGGAACTTCCGGTCGCGGCCCTGTTTCGCCGAGCCGCCCGCCGAGTCGCCTTCGACGAGATACAGTTCGCACAGCGCCGGGTCGCGCTCCTGGCAATCGGCGAGCTTGCCCGGCAGCCCCATCGAGTCCAGCACGCCCTTGCGCCGCGTGAGCTCGCGCGCCTTGCGGGCCGCCTCGCGGGCACGCGCCGCCTCGACGATCTTGGTGCAGATGATCTTCGCCTCGGCCGGGCTTTCGAGCAGGAAGTCCGCGAGTTTCGCGCCAACGATCTCCTGCACGATCGGCTGCACCTCGGAGGAAACGAGCTTGTCCTTCGTCTGGGAGGAGAACTTCGGCTCGGGCACCTTGACCGACAGCACGCAACACAGGCCCTCGCGCATGTCATCGCCGGTGGTCTCGACCTTCGCCTTCTTCGCGATCTCTTCCTTCTCGATGTAGTTGTTCAACGTGCGCGTCATCGCCTGACGCAGGCCGGTCAGGTGCGAGCCGCCGTCACGCTGCGGGATGTTGTTGGTGAAACACTGCACGTTCTCCGCGTACGAGTCGCTCCACTGCATCGCGACCTCGACGGTGACGCCGTCCTTCTCGCCGACTGCGTGGAAGATCTTCGCATGCAGCACGGTCTTGCTGCGGTTCATGTACTCGACGAAGCCCTTGATTCCGCCCGAGTACGCGAAGTTCTCGCTCTTGCCGTCGCGCTGGTCGATCAACTCGATCTTCACGCCGTTGTTGAGAAACGAGAGCTCGCGGATGCGCTTCGCCAGGATGTCGTAGTGGTACTCGATGCGGCCGAAGGTGGCCGTCGAGGCCATGAAATGCACCTCGGTTCCGCGGCGATCGGTCGTGCCCGTCACCGTGAGCGGCGCGACGGCCACGCCGTTGCGGAACTCCATCTGATGCGCCTTGCCATTGCGCCAGATGCGCAGCTTCAGCCAGTCCGACAGCGCGTTCACCACGGACACGCCGACGCCATGCAGCCCGCCGGACACCTTGTAGCTGTTCTGGTCGAACTTGCCGCCGGCGTGCAACTCGGTCATGACGATCTCGGCGGCCGAGCGCTTGAACTCGTCGTCCTCCTTGATATCGGTCGGGATACCGCGGCCATTGTCGAGCACCGACACCGAATTGTCCGCGTGCACGACGACCTTGATATCGTCGCAGTAGCCGGCAAGCGCCTCGTCGATCGCGTTGTCGATCACCTCGAACACCATGTGGTGCAAGCCCGTGCCATCGGACGTGTCGCCGATGTACATGCCCGGCCGCTTGCGCACGGCCTCGAGCCCCTTCAGGACCTGGATGCTGGAGGAATCGTAGTCTTCGCCGTTGCTGCCCGGCCTGGAAATCTCTGGGGTCATCGTGACTTTCCGTGAGGCTGCCTTTTGCCCAAAACGACGGCGCCGACCCGGAAGTCGGCGCCAACGCACTGTCGCCGCGCTCCCGCGCTGCTCAAATGCGCATCGGCATCACGACGTACTTGTAGTCGTCGCGATCCGGGACCGTGACCAGCGCGCTCGAGTTCGCGTCGCCGAACGCCAGTTGCACGCGCTCCATGGCCATGTTCTGCAGAACGTCGAGCAGATAGGTGATATTGAAGCCGATGTCGAGAGCCTCGCCCTTGTAGGCGACCTCGAATTCCTCCTCGGCCTCCTCCTGCTCGCTGTTCGTGCAGATGATCTTCAGCTGGTCCGCACCGAGGACAAGGCGCACACCGCGAAACTTTTCGTTGGAAAGGATCGCCGCTCGCTGGAGCGCAGCGAGCAGTTCCGAGCGAGCGAGTTCGATTCGCTTCGGGTGGCCGGTCGGAATGACGCGGTTGTAGTCGGGAAACTTTCCGTCAACCACCTTGCTCGTGAGCTCGACATTGGCGAAGGTGAGACGGACCTGATTTGCCAGGATGTCGATGGTCACCGGATCATCGACATCCGCGAGCAGCTTGCCGAGTTCCAGCACCGTCTTGCGCGGCAGAATGACCTCCTGCCGCTGATAGATCGCCGGTGATGGCCAGGCTCGCCCACGCCAGGCGGTGTCCATCGGTGGCGACTGCCTGCAGCGCGCCGGTCGACACGACCAGCAGCATTCCGTTGAGGTAATAGCGGATATCCTGCTGCGCCATCGCGAATTCGACGGATTTCAGCAATCCACGCAAGGTCGCGCTGCGGCAGCGTCAGCGCCTGGACCTGCTCCTGTCCCGATCCGATGCGCGGATACTCCGCGGCCGGCAATGTCTGCAGATTGAAGCGCGAGCGGCCCGCGCGCACGGTCATCTTGCTTCCGGTCGCGTCCACGTTGAGCATCGATTCCTCGGGCAACGCGCGAAGGAGATCCTGCAGCTTGCGTGCCGCCACCGTCACGGCCTGCGCCTCCTTGCCCGCGAGTTCCACGTGGGCGGTGATCTGCATCTCGAGATCGGTGGCAGTGACGAAGAGGCGTCCGTCCTTCTGTTCGAGCAGGACGTTGGCCAGGATCGGCAACGTGTGCCGGCGCTCGACGATGCCGGAAACCGCCTGCAATGGTCTTAGCAGCGCATCACGGGCAATCTGTTTTAGTTGCATTGAGTAAACCTACAACAGCTAATAAGAGCGTGCGGGGCTCCGGTACAACCCCCAAACATGGAACCCTGTCAACGAGTTGGAAGAAGGAAAACGCCTGTGGACAAGCACGGTGGCGGCAGTGGATCGTTTGGGGTCTCTTTCGCCCTTTGCGGCAGACCGTGATTAACCCACAAATTATAGACGCAAAAGCAGTGCATTTACCAGTGAATTCAGCCACGCCCGACGTGCTCCAGCGGCCTCGCGCAGCGGCAGAAATTCGCCGGCGGACAACAAGAGCGGAGTGTGTCAGTTGCGCAGCACCTGCAGCAGGAAATTGACGTCGTGATTGAGTTCCGGCACGGTCTCGCGCAATTTCGCGATCTGCCGGCACGCGTGCAACACAGTGGTGTGATCGCGCCCGCCGAAATTGCTCCCGATCTCCGGCAGCGACAATTGCGTGAGTTCCTTGGCGAGCGCCATCGCGACTTGCCGCGGCCTCGCCACGGCGCGCGATCGCTTCTTCGAATGCATGTCCGAGATGCGTATCTTGTAATAGTCGGCGACGGTTTTCTGAATGTTGTCGATGGAGACCTGGCGGTTTTGCACCGTGAGCAAGTCGCGCAGCGCTTCCTTGGCGACCCCGAGATTGATCTCCTGCCCGTGGAAGCTCGAGTATGCGATGACGCGCTTCAACGCCCCCTCGAGTTCACGGACATTGGACCGGATATGCTTGGCGATGAAAAACGCAACCTGCTCGTCGAGTTTCACGTTCGATGGTGCCGCCTTCGCGAGGAGGATCGCGACGCGCATCTCGAGTTCCGGAGGCTCGAGCCCAACCGTCAACCCCCAGCCGAAGCGCGAGATCAGGCGCTCCTCGATGCCCGAGATTTCCTTCGGATAGGTGTCGCAAGTGATGACGACCTGCTTGTGCGCCTCGACCAGCGTGTTGAAAAGGTAGAAGAACTCCTCCTGCGTCCGGCTCTTGCCGCCGAAGAACTGAATGTCGTCGACCAGAAGCAGATCGAGCGAGCGGTAGTAGCGCTTGAAGTCGTCGAAGGCCCGGTGCTGGTAGGCCCGCACGACGTCCGATACGTAGGTTTCGGCGTGAATGTAGCGGATCTTCGCGCCCGGTTCGCGCTGGAGGATGTCGTTGCCGATGGCCTGGATCAGGTGCGTCTTGCCGAGTCCGACGCCGCCGTAGACGAACAGCGGGTTGTACGAGGTCGGGTGCTCGGCAACCTGCATCCCGGCGGCGCGGGCGAGTTGGTTGGCCTTGCCGGCGACGAAACTTGCGAACGTGAAGCTCGGGTTAAGGCTCGTCTGTTCGTGACGTCGCGCGGCCGGGGGTGGGTTCGCGAGGGTAGGCGCCGCGTCCGCGGACAAGGTCGGCTTTTCGTTGGCCACCGCCGCATCGGGGCTTTTGCGCGCCGCCTCGACCGGGACTCCGGCGAGGCCGAGCGATACGTCGACCGGGCCGCCCTCGGCGGTTGCCGCAAGTTCGGCAATGCGCTCGCCGAAGCGCTCCCGGACCCACTGCAGGACGAAGCGATTGGGCGCGCGCAGTTGGTAGCCCAAACCCGCCGGTTCGATCGCGAGCGGTCGAATCCAGGTGTTGAATTGCTGCGGCGTCAGTTCCTCGCGGAAGGCGTCTAGGCAGCGTTGCCAGAAAGGCGGAAGGTCGGACATACGGGCGAAGCATCCTGAAACCGAGCGACGAGCAGGCCGGAAACGAATGGCCAGGCCGCCGGGTGGAGGTCGGGTAAGTCTTGCCTATGGAAACGGGTTGGACGCCGCGAGATGTCTTGCGGGCGCCGACCGTTGGGCATCGGGACCACTGTCCTTGGCAGGACGTCTTGCTGCTTTCGGAAGCCGGTCGGAAGTATAGCGCCGGCACGGTGAGTTATCCACAGGCGAAAAGAGTCGGCAAAGGCGCCTTGCCGGGGCGATTGACAGGGATGGCCTTAACAGGCTCTAATGTAAGGCTTTTTCAGCCAGAGGCCCGCCGACCATGAAACGTACGTTCCAGCCCTCCGTCGTCAAGCGCAAGCGTACGCACGGTTTTCGTGCGCGCATGAAGACCGTAGGTGGCCGCAAGGTGCTCTCCGCGCGGCGCGCCAAGGGGCGCGCCCGGCTCGCACCCTGATCGCGACTGCGGGCTTCGCACACGCGGCGGGCGGCCGTCGCTACCGCCTCACCGGCGCAGGCGAGTTCGACGGCCTGTTCCGCCGGGCGCGCCGGAAGGACGGGCGGTATGTGCAGCTGCTCTGGTCGCCCGCGGCGCGCTCGCCGGGCCGCGTCGGGTTCGCGATCGGCACGAAGTCGCTGCCGCGTGCGGTCGATCGCAATCGCATCCGCCGCATGCTCCGTGAAGTTCTGCGCAACGCACGGCCCGCCATTGAATCCTACGACGTGATCCTTCGACTGAAGCGCGGCGCGCCGCGCGCGGAATTCACGCAGGTCGCCGCGGAAGCCGCGCGGTTGCTGGCGACGCTCATCGGCGAGATGCAGGCGCCATGAAGGCACGTGTTGCTTGCGCTGCTGCGCGGCTACCAGTACGCGATCCGGCCGATGCTCGGCGCCAACTGCCGCTTCGCGCCGAGTTGTTCGGACTATGCGCGCGAGGCCATCGAACGGCACGGCGTAATGCGGGGAGTGTGGCTTGCCGCAAGGCGCGTGCTTCGCTGTCATCCCTATCATCCGGGCGGTTACGATCCGGTGCCCTGATCCCGCGACCCGCGGCGCCCGTCCGCGCCATTTTCCAGGCTTTCATGGATACCCAGCGCCTCATTCTCTTTGTGATTTTTTCGTTCTCCGCGCTCCTGCTATGGGAGGCGTGGCAGAAGGAGAATCGCCCGCCCGCCCCGCCGGTGACGACGAGCGCGGCACCCGCGCCGGCGGCGCCGACGGACCTGCCGGCGCCGCCCTCCGCGCCCGCCGCGACCTCGGGTGTGCCCACGCCGCCCCCCGCGATCGCCGGGCGCGCCCGCGGCCGTCGGCCGAACGATCACCGTCGACGACCGATCTCTATCGGGCGGAGATCGACACGACGGGCGGGGTCATCACGCAGATTGCGTTGCTCAAGCACCATGACCCGGGGGACGAGTCGAAACCCTACCTCGCGCTTGATGCGGACACCCGAGCGCACCTTTGTCGCGCAGTCGGGGCTGCTCGGCGAGGGGATGCCCAACCATCGGACGAACTTCGAGGCGCTGCCGGGACCGCGGGAACTCGCCTCGGGAAGCGACCAGGTCCAGTTGCGCATGCAGGCACTGTCGCTCAACGGCGACAAGGTCGTGCGCGTGTTGACCTTTCACCGTGGCAGTTACGTGATCGACGTCTCGTACGAGATCACCAACAGCGGTCAGGGCCCGATCGCGCCTTACGCGTACTACCAGTTCACGCGCGACACCAAGACGCAGGGCACGCACAACTCGATGGCGCCGGTGTCCTACGTGGGGCCGGTCATCTACAACGAAACCGACAAGTTCAAGAAAGTCGAGTTCGGCGAACTCGACAAGCTCGCGGCCGATCCCTCGCGCAAATTGCCATATACGAAGAGCACCGACAACGGCTGGGTCGGGATGGTCGAGCACTACTTCGTGGGTGCGTGGCTGCCACCGGACGACAAGAAGCTGCAGCGCGAGTTCTACGCACGCAAGCTCGACGGCGGGCTCTACGCCGCCGGCGTGGTCGTTCAGGCGTCGCCGATCGCGCCGGGTGCAACCGGCGCGATCACCATTCCGCTCTACGTTGGGCCGCAGGAGCAGGACGAGCTTGCGAAGCTCGCCAAAGGTCTCGACCTCGTCGTCGACTACGGCATCTTCACCGTCATTTCGGCGCCGCTTTTCTGGTTGCTCAAGTGGCTCCACGGTCTGGTTCACAACTGGGGCTGGGCGATCGTGCTGCTTACGATCATCATCAAGAGCGCGTTCTACCCGCTGAATCATGCGAGCGCCCGCTCGATGGCAAAGATGAAGGTGATCGCGCCGAAGCTTAAGGCGCTGCAGGAGCAATACGCGAACGACAAGCAGCAGCTGCAGGTCAAGATGATGGAGATGTACAAGCAGGAGAAGATCAATCCACTCGGCGGCTGCCTGCCGATCCTGGTGCAGATCCCGGTCTTCATCGCGCTGTACTGGGTGCTCCTTTCCGCCGTCGAGTTGCGCAACGCGCCGTGGATCGGCTGGATCCGGGATCTCTCGGCGCCCGACCCGTATTTCGTGCTGCCGATCGTTTATGCGGCAAGCGCCTATCTGCAGGTCAAGCTCTCGCCGACGCCGATTTCCGACCCGGTGCAGGCCAAGGTGATGCAGATCATGCCCATCGCCTTCTCGGTAATGTTCGTCTTCTTCCCGGCGGGGCTCGTCCTGTACTGGCTCATCAACAACCTGATCCAGATCTTCCAGCAGTGGCACATGAACCGCGTGCTCGAGAAGGAAGCGGCGGCGACCCTGGCCAAGCGCAGGTAACGGAGCGCCGGCGCGCGCGAGGCGCCCCGGTTGACCGCGGTAAGCTTGGCAGGTGAAGCCGATAACCCCTGCGCCTCTCGACACCATCGTCGCGATCGCGACGCCGCCCGGACGTGGCGGCGTCGGCATCGTGCGGGTGTCCGGTGCGCAGCTGGATGCGCTGATCGAGGGGGTGGCCGGCCGCGTGCCGCCGCCGCGCGTCGCGACGGTGGCGACCTTCCGCGATGGCGCGGGAACCGCCCTCGACCAGGGGCTGGTGCTGCATTTTCCGGCGCCGCGATCCTATACCGGTGAGGCGGTGGCCGAGTTCCACGGTCACGGCGGCCCATCGGTGCTTCGCCTGGTATTGACGCGCTGCGTCGAACTGGGCGCGCGCGTGGCGGAGCCCGGCGAGTTCACGAAGCGCGCATTCCTGAACGGAAAGCTCGACCTCGCGCAGGCCGAGAGCGTGGCCGACCTTATCGACGCCGCCACGGCAACCGCGGCGCGCGCCGCGGCGCGCAGTCTCGCGGGGGATTTCTCGCGGGACATCCATGCCGAGGTCGATGCCGTGACCGACCTGCGCATGTACACCGAAGCCACCCTCGATTTCCCGGAGGAGGACGTCGAGCTCCTGCGCGCCGGTGAGGTTGAGCGCAAGCTCGCGGCGATCCGCGCGGGACTTGACCGCGTGCTCGCGCGGGCCCGTACCGGCTCGTTGCTGCGCGAGGGACTTGCGGTGGTGCTCGTCGGCCGGCCGAACGTGGGCAAATCGAGTCTGCTGAACGCGCTTGCGCACGAGGAGGCGGCCATCGTCACGCCCATTCCGGGCACGACGCGCGATACCGTGGAACGCGTGGTCGAGATCGCGGGCATTCCCCTGACGGTGGTCGACACCGCCGGTCTGCGCGATGCCGGCGACACCGTCGAGCGGATCGGCATCGAGCGCACGTGGGCGGCGATCGAGCGGGCCGATCTCGTTGTGCTGCTGGTCGATGCGCGCGACGCGACCGAGGCATTGCATGCCGACGATCGCGCAATCCTGGCCCGGTTGCCGGCAGAACTTCCACGCGTCGTCGTCCACAACAAGACCGATCTCGCCGGCATCGCGTCGCATGTGCAACGCGTCGACGAGGGCGGCAAGGGCCGCCCGCACGTTTGGCTGTCGGCGCTGAGCGGCGACGGAATCGTGCTGCTCGAGCACGAAGTGCTGACCGTGGTCGGGGCGGACGGGGTGACCGAGGATACCTATCTCGCGCGCGAGCGGCATGTCGCCGCGCTGCGCGAGGCCGCACGACATCTCACGGCGGCGGCGGCGCACGTCGCGGCAAACCCGCCCACGATCGAGCTTTTCGCCGAGGACCTGCGCGAAGCGCAGGAAGCACTGGCGGCGATCACCGGCGAGTTCAGCGCCGATGACCTGCTCGGCGTCATTTTCGACCGCTTCTGCATCGGCAAATGAACGCTCCAACGGGGCGGTCCTCCCATATCACCCGATCGTTCTCCGGCAAGGGGGGAGGGGAACCGCCTGCTTCCTGCGCCGCCGTGCCGGGAGGGGGTCGAAGCGGGGGCATCGGCGCGTCCCACCGTCCACACACAACCCAACCGGGCCGTCTTCGGTTATTCTCTGCCGGCACGCAATCTCGCCAAGACGTGCCCTTAAGGAGGCCCCATGGATCGCCGTGTTTTCTCCCTCGTCACCATAGCCGCGCTCGTCGCTGCGCAGGTCCCGTTCATGAGCGCCGCGCACGCGCAGGCGCTCGGCACGCTGAAGATGATGATCCCGGCCAACCCGGGCGGCGGCTGGGATCAGACCGGCCGTGCGCTGGCGGCCGCGATGCAGTCGGCAAAGGTCGTCCAAGCCGTCCAGTTCGACAACAAGGGCGGCGCGGCCGGGACGATCGGGCTGGCGCAGTTCGTCAACAGTTCGAAGGGCGATCCGAACGCGTTGTTGATGGGTGGCATGGTGATGGTCGGCGGCATCGCGCTGCAGAAGTCACCGGTCGACCTGACGATGGTCACGCCGATTGCGCGCCTGACGAGTGAATATCTGGTCGTCGTGGTGCCGGCGAACTCCCCGTACAAGTCCATGACCGAGCTTGTCAAGGCGTTCACCGCCGATCCCGGCAAGGTGTCGTGGAACGGCGGCTCGGCTGGCGGCTCCGACCACATCCTCGCCGGGCTCATCGCCCGCGCGGCAGGCGTCGACCCGGCGAAGCTCAATTACATCGCCGCGAAGGGGGGCGGCGATCAGGTCGCGAACATCGTCGGCGGCCACGTCACTGCCGGCATTGCCGGGCTGGGCGAGTTCGCCGAACACATCAAGGGAGGTCGGATGCGCGCGCTCGCGGTGTCCGCCCCTGAGAAGGAGGAGGGCATTCCGTCACTCAAGGAGCAGGGCATCGACGTCGTGCTCGGCAACTGGCGCGGCGTATTTGGCGCACCGGGGATCACCACGGCGCAGCGCGACGCGCTCGTGAACGCGGTGAAGACGGCCACCGAGTCGGCCGCGTGGAAGGATTCGCTCGCCAAGTACGGCTGGACCCCAGTGTTCCTGGCGGGCGACGCCTACAAGACCTTTGTCGAAGAGGACACCAAGCGCATCACCGGCATCCTGGAGTCGCTGGGACTGAAGAAGTAGCCATGCCGACTCAGCTGGCGCACGGACGCGCCGAGCTGGTCCTCTCGCTTGGTGTGCTGGCCCTCGGGATCGGGGCTGCCATCGTCGCGTTCGCGCTGCCCGAGGCGGGCGGCTACGCCCGCATTGGTCCGAACTTCATGCCGAAGTTCGTGGCGGGCGGCCTCGCTGTGCTGGGTCTGTGGCTGCTCGCCGAGTATTTCACCGGCGGCTGGCGCGACCCGGTGCCCGACGATCCGGCGGCCCGCGGCGAGCACGCGTTCGAGGTCACCGCGTTCGCGTGGGTGAGTGCCGGACTGTTCCTGCAGATGGCGCTGATCAACACGGCGGGTTTCGTGATCGCCGCGGTGGCGCTGTTCGTTTGCGTGGCGCGTGGCTTCGGGAGCTCCCGTCCGCTCCGCGACCTTGCGATCAGTCTGGTGCTGGGCCTGGGCGTGTTCATGTTCTTCGTCAAGTTTCTCAACGTGAACCTGCCGGCTGGCTGGCTGCATCCTATCCTCGGCGGGGCGGGGCTGTGACGGAGACGCTGCAGGCGCTGATGAGCGGCTTCGGCGTCGCGCTGGCGCCCATCAATCTGCTGTGGGGCTTCGTCGGCGTGACGCTCGGCACCGCGATCGGCGTGCTGCCGGGTGTTGGTCCGGCACTTACGGTCGCGATGCTGCTGCCCATTACGGCGAAGCTCGACCCGACCGGCGCGCTCATCATGTTCGCCGGAATCTACTACGGTGCGATGTACGGGGGCTCGACGACGACGATCCTGCTCAATACGCCGGGCGAGTCGGCGTCGATCGCCACCGCGCTCGAAGGCAACAAGATGGCCAAGCGAGGCCGCGCGGGACCGGCGCTCGCCACGGCGGCGATCGGCTCGTTCGTCGCCGGGACGATCGCCACGATCCTGTTGACACTGCTCGCACCGATCGTGGTCGAGGTCGCGCTCAAGTTCGGGCCCACCGAATACTTCGCGCTGATGGTGTTCGCTTTCGTGACCGTGGCGGCCGTGTTGGGCGCATCGATGGTGCGCGGGCTCGCGATGCTCTTCCTGGGCCTGCTGTTCGGTTTGGTCGGTATCGATGATCAGACGGGCCAGATGCGGTTTGCGTTCGGCGTGCCGGAACTCCTGGACGGCATCGACGTCGTCGTGCTGGCGGTGGGGCTGTTCGCAGTCGGCGAGGCGCTCTACGTCGCCGCGTACCAGAGCCGCCGGAAGGAGGAAGTCGAAAAGGTGTCCGGGTCGATATGGATGTCGCGCGACGACTGGCGCCGGTCATGGCCGGCGTGGCTGCGGGCAACCGCGATCGGCTTTCCGTTCGGCACCATACCCGCGGGCGGCGCCGAAATTCCGACGTTCCTGTCCTATGCGCTCGAGAAGAAGCTGACCAAGCATCCGGAGGAATTTGGCAAAGGCGCGATCGAAGGAGTGGCGGGGCCCGAAGCCGCGAACAACGCGTCGTCCGCCGGGGTGCTGGTGCCGCTATTGACGCTCGGCATTCCGACGTCGGCGACGGCCGCGATCCTGCTCGCGGCGTTCCAGAGCTACGGGCTGCAGCCCGGTCCCCTGCTTTTCCAGACGCAGGCCGCGCTGGTGTGGGGGCTCATCGCCAGCATGTATGTGGGCAACGTGCTGCTGCTGATCCTCAACCTGCCGCTCATCGGACTTTGGGTCAAGGTGCTGATGATTCCGCAGCAGTTGTTGTACGCCGGCATCCTGGTGTTCGCCACGCTCGGTGCGTACAGCTTGCACCAGTCGGTGGTCGACTTGGTCACGCTGTACGTGTTCGGCCTGCTGGGTTTCATGATGCGCCGATGGGGGTTCCCGGTGGCGCCGGCCGTGATCGGCCTGATCCTGGGCCCGCTCGCCGAGTCGCAGTTCCGGCGGGCGCTCGCGATCAGCCAAGGCGATCCGTCGGTGTTCCTCACGCACCCGATCTCGGCCACGCTGCTCGCGCTCACGGTGCTGCTGGTGCTCGTGCCCTGGCTCTACCGGGTGGTACGCGAGAGACGCGGCGGTTAATCGTGCGGTGAGGCGACGGGGCGAACGGACGCGTCGCCGAGCGCGTCCCCACCATTGCCGGCGGCGGCCCGGCCGCAACGCTTGAGCGACCAAGCGCGGTCGCCGTCACCCGCTGCGCGCTGGACCATTGCGCTGGCGATCGGTGCCGTGGCCGGCTACGCATGCACGCTGCTGCACACGCCGATTCCCTGGATGTTGGGACCTTTGTTCGCACTGGCCTTCGTGCGCATCGGCGGCATGGATATCGAGGCGCCGCCGGCCGCCCGGTATCTCGGCCAATGGGTCATCGGCACGGCGCTCGGCTTGTATTTCACGCCGCAGGTGATGCGCGAGGTGGGCGGGCTATGGCACTTGCTTGCCGCCGCCGCGGCATTCGCGATCGCCGCGGGCTATCTGTCGGCGCTTGTGCTCGCTCGGCTCGGCGGGCTGGACCGCACGACAGCATTGTTTGCGAGCGTTCCGGGCGGCGCGACGGAGATGGCCGTCCTCGGGGAGCGATTCGGTGCACGCGGGGATCGCGTCGCGGCCGCCCAGAGCCTGCGCATCTTGATCGTCGTCGGGATCCTTCCGGCCGCGATAACGGCGCTTGGCGTCCACGGCACCGACCCGTACGTGCAGGGCGCGAAGACGTTCGATGCGACGGGGCTCGCCATCCTGATGACGGCGACCGGAGCGGGCGGCCTCCTGCTCCAGTGGCTGCGGGTTCCCAATGCGTTCCTTCTGGGAGCGCTGGTGGTCGCTATCAGCCTCACCGCGGCCGAGATCGATCTCTCGACAATGCCGTCGGGACTTTCGAATGCGGGACAATGCCTGCTGGGATGCGCGCTGGGATCGCGGTTTCAGCCGGACTTTCTGCGCGGAGCTCATCGTTTCGTGGGGGCGGTCGTACTGACCGTCGTGCTGTCGATGGCTCTTTCGGCCGCCTTCGGCGTTGCGCTTGCTTGGATGACGGCCCTGCCGCCGGTGACAATGGTGCTCGGGACTGCGCCGGGCGGAATTGCCGAAATGTGCGTCACTGCGAAGGTGTTGCAACTTGGCGTGCCGCTCGTCACCGCGTTCCACGTGACCCGACTCGTCGTTCTGCTCCTGGGAACGGCGCCGCTGTTCGTGCGGGTGCGCGCGTGGCGCAAGCGCAATCGAGGTGCTCGAGGATGACCTGGGATCCGACGCAATACCTCAAGTACGCCGACGAGCGGCGGCGGCCTGCACTCGACCTGATCGCGCGCATTCCGCTCGAAGCACCGGGAACGATTGTCGACGTGGGCTGTGGCGCCGGAAACGTGACCTCCCTTCTCGCCGAGTGCTGGCCAGGCACTCGCGTCATCGGCATCGACAATTCGTCGGCAATGCTTGCCCGTGCGCGCGACGCGATCGGTGGTGATCCACGCTTCGACTGGATCGAGGCGGACGCGGCTACCTGGTCGCCACGCGAGAGAGTCGACCTCGTCTTCAGCAATGCCGCACTGCACTGGGTCGACGACCACGCTGCGCTGTTCCCGCGACTGTTTGCCATGGTGGCGCCTGGCGGTGCGCTCGCGGTGCAGATGCCGGCCAATCACGCCGCGCCGTCGCACACGCTCCTGGCCGAAATCGCCACCTCCGCGCGGTGGCGCGATCGACTTGGCGCGCTCCTGCGGCCGGCACCGGTTGCGCCGGCCGCCACATATTTTTCGCTGCTTGCCCCGCACGCGCACGAGGTGGACATCTGGACCACCGAGTACCTGCACGTACTCCCGGCCGCGAAGGAGGGCGAGCACCCGGTCGTTGCTTGGACGCGCGGGACGACACTGACCCCGTTGCTTGCCGCGCTCGACGTCAAGGCGCAGCGCGCGTTCGTCGACGATTACACGGCACGCATCGCCGCGGCCTACCCGGCGCTGGGCAATGGGCGCGTGCTGTTTCTGTTTCGGCGCGTGTTCATTGTCGCAACGCGTCGCAAAGGCCAGGACGAAGCAAAGTGATGAGGCACCGGCGCTTCGATCGCCCTTCTACCCACCGCAAGGCCCGAACCCGACGCCTCCCGGATTGGTGCCGGGCTGCGACACGCCGCCGCAGTTACGGCGAAAGGTGCCGCCGGTGTAAACTTTTCGGTTCACGCGGCGCCTCCTGAGTACGGGCGCCACCGCTGGTTCGTGCCACCCTTCACATCCCACAGGCCCCGAATGAATCAAGCCGATTCGCTGTCCGTCCTCGCCGCCGCCGTGTCTGCGCCGCATTACGTCCAGCATGCCAAGCTGCTGGCATGGGTGCGCGAGGTCTCGCGCCTGACGAAACCCGACCGCATCGTTTGGTGCGACGGAAGCGTAGAGGAATACCACCGCCTCTGCGACGAAATGGTCGTCGCCGGGACGCTTACCCGGCTCAATCCGGTGAAGCGGCCCAACAGCTACCTTGCGCTGTCCGATCCCTCGGACGTGGCACGGGTCGAGGATCGGACGTTCATCTGCAGCGAGCGCGAGGAAGACGCCGGGCCCACCAACAACTGGGTCGCGCCGGCCGAGATGCGCACGACGCTGAACGGCCTTTTCGACGGGTGCATGCGCGGGCGGACGATGTACGTGGTGCCCTTCTCGATGGGGCCCATCGGCAGCCACATCTCGCATGTCGGGATCGAGCTTTCGGACAGTCCGTACGTCGTCGTCAACATGAAGCTGATGACGCGGATGGGAAGGGCGGTCTTCGACGTGCTGGGTGCCGAAGGCGCATTCGTGCCCTGCGTCCACTCGGTTGGCGCGCCGCTCGCCGCCGGGCAGCAGGACGTGCCATGGCCATGTAACCGCGACCACAAGTACATCGTCCATTTCCCGGAGGCGCGTGAAATCTGGTCGTACGGCTCGGGATACGGCGGCAATGCGCTGCTCGGCAAGAAATGCTTCGCCCTGCGAATCGCTTCGGTGATGGGGCGCGATCACGACTGGCTCGCGGAGCACATGCTGATCCTCGGGGTCACCAGCCCCTCGGGGCAGAAGAGCTACGTCGCCGCGGCGTTCCCCAGTGCCTGCGGCAAGACGAATTTCGCGATGCTGATCCCGCCGAAGGGCTTCGAAGGCTGGCAGGTCTCGACCATCGGCGACGACATCGCCTGGATCAAGCCGCACGACGACGGCAAGTTCTACGCGATCAACCCCGAGGCCGGTTATTTCGGCGTCGCGCCGGGCACGTCGTTCGAGACCAATCCGAACGCAATGCACATGCTCCACGCGAACGTCATCTTCACCAATGTCGCGCGCACCGAGGACGGCGACGTGTGGTGGGAAGGCATGACGAAAACGCCGCCGGCGCGGCTGATCGATTGGCAGGGTCTGATGTGGACGCCGGACTGCGGACGCAAGGCGGCGCACCCCAATTCGCGTTTCACGGTCGCGGCCATCCAGTGCCCGTCGCTCGATCCGGATTGGGACAATCCGGACGGTGTCCCGATCGATGCATTCATCTTCGGGGCGCGTCGCAGCGACACTGTGCCGCTCGTGGTCGAGGCCCGATCGTGGGAAGAGGGTGTTTACAAGGCGGCCACGATGGGTTCCGAGACGACCGCCGCCGCGGCGGGCAAGGTTGGCGAAGTGCGGCGCGACCCGTTTGCCATGTTGCCGTTCTGCGGGTATCACGTCGGGGATTATTTCGCGCACTGGCTGGCCCTGGGGAAAGCCACCTCCAAGCCGCCACGGATCTTCAACGTGAACTGGTTTCGCACCGACGAGAACGGGAAGTTCGCCTGGCCCGGCTTCGGTCAGAACATGCGGGTGCTGGCGTGGATCGTCGAGCGTTGCCACGGCCGCGGCGCGGCGGTCGAGACAGCGTTGGGGTTCGAGCCCGAGTACGACGACCTCAACTGGACCGGGCTCGGTTTCCCGCGCGAGAAGTTCGCGCAGGTGATGAAGGTCGACCCCGCCTTGTGGGTGCGCGAGCTGGCCGCGCACGACCAGTTGTTCGCGAAGCTGGGAGACAAGCAGCCGGCGGCCTTGGTCACGGAACGTGCGCGGTTGGGCGAGCGGCTCGGCGCGTAGGGAAAGACTGCGCCGCTCGATGTGGAACACACAGATTCGCGGAACAGTGACCGCGGAAGGGTTGGCGCCGCGTTCCCGATGAGCGCGCCGCGCCTTCGCGTGTCGATCAGCGCTACCAACGTTTCATTGGGTCAGGATGCGCCCGCGCGAAGGAAGCGTGCCAAGTCATTGACGTCCTCGGGAAACATTTCGCGCGCCTCCGTGTAGGCGAGCTTGCCGTCGCGCCCGATCACCCAGACGAACGGAATCGCCTTCGGCTGGCCGAGTGTGGCACGCCACCTTGCGTCGAACATCGCGGCGTTGAATCCAAAGCCCCGGTCGCGCACGTACTTGGCCGCGTCCTCGGGCCGTTTGTCGATCGACAGCGCAAGCACTTCCAGGCCTTGCGCAGCGTGCCGCCGGTGCAGGTTGTCCAGCAGCGGATTCTGGCGCATGCAGAAAGGGCACCAGCTCGCCCACAGCTCGATCACGAGAACCTTGTTACGCCAGCGCGCCGCCGGTAGTGCCGAGCCATCGAGGGCGACGGAATCCGGCAGCACGATCGTCGTTCCCGTCGGCGGGATCGGCGCGGCGCCTTCGATCGCCGATTGCGCGGGAATGCACCTGGCGAACGCGCTGGCGCCAAGTGCCAGCGCGGCGGAGAGAACGCGGCGGCGACCAAGATCAGTAACCATGGCAAAGTGGTTTGAACGTTGGGGCGCTAGGCGGCAGGGGGGCAGACGTGGCGGCCGGTTGCGCATTCAAGGCCCGTCGCATGGCGCGGTTCCAGTCGGGACGTGCTGTCGGGTAACGGTTTCCATGGGAACGCGCCGTCGGTTTGCCTCAGCGGTCACGGCACCGCCGGGTGATCGAGCGAGGGCAATACAGCGCATCTCGATCCATACGCATACCTACGCTATTGATTTGTATAGTATATATCAACTTTGCGCCAAGTCGGGCAACCACTTCGGGACGTGTCGGCGCCCCGAGGCGACCACCAAACCGGGTGCATTTGATTGCTGCCGCTGCGTTCGCAAAGCCTGCCGCGTGCGCGGTCGCTTCACCTTCGCCGAGTGCCAGCGTAAACGCGCCATGCCAGACGTCGCCGGCGGCCAAGCGTATCGACGGCGGTGATAGTCGGCGCCTTGGCCCGGAATTCGCGGCCGGTTTCGCGCCAGAGAAATCCATCCGGGCCCAGGGTCACGCCGACCACCCCTGCGACGTCGGCGGCGATTCGTTTCAAAGCTGCTCCCGGCACGTCGCTGCCGGTTGCACAGGCGAGCCCCGGTTCGGAAAAGATGGCATGCGTTGCCCGCCGCGCAAGGTCAACGAGCGCCTCCGGGGGTCCGACGTCCCCGTCCAGCACTGCGGACTTTCCGGCGACGCGCGCGGCGTCGAGTACCAAGGCGGCCCCAGCCGGCCACCGAACATCGACAAGTACCGCGTCGAACCCGGGAATCCGGTCGAGCGGCAGCCAGCCTGGATCCGGGTCCAGCGCCGGGTCGTTGTAGGCGCATACCAGTCGTTCGCCGTCGTCGGCCACCAGGATCGCGGCGGACGGGGAGACGCACCCGCTGATGCGGCGCACCGCGCTCGGGTCCACGCCCTCGGCGGCCAACTGCTGCAGGATCCGTCTGCCGAGCTCGTCGTCCCCGACGCGCCCCCAGTAGTGGGATTGGCCACCCAAGCGAGCGACGGCCACGCTCGCGTTGGCGGCCATGCCGCCCCCGCACTCGGTGAAGCCCGTGGCGAGCACCTTGGTCGGCGTCGCCGGTATTCTCGGCACCCGATAGATCGAGTCGAGCGCGGACATGCCGAGGCAGAGAATCCGGGCCATCAGTGCCAAGGGCGGGACGAATAGGTAGATCGGCCGACATTGCGGGACTCGCCGACGATTGTATGCGGCGGGGTCGGCCGGGTCACGTGTTTCACGTGAAACGTCCGCAACGGCGCACAGCGCGCCCGCGCCGATTCACGGTCGCACGAGCGTCGATCCGGGGCTTCAGCCGCCTCCCGCCGGATCGCTCCCGGGCTGTCGACCCGGCGGCCCGCAGGTGGCTTCAGCGGGTTGGAGTCACGGATCGTGGTGCGGCCAATCAGCCATATCGCTCGGCGACCTGGCCTGAAGGCGCTTTGGGGAAGATCGAAGAAGTCGCCGGATGCTCCCCGACCGGATTGCACACCACGCAGACAGCGGCGCGCGCGATGCCCCGCGCCTGGCCGGTCAACCGGGGTACCGCCGCGCCGCGATGAAATCGAACCATCCCGGCCTCGGCTGGTGGCGTGACCTCTCCCGCGCAAAACGCCCGAGCCCTTCGGCCAGACGCATGGCCGGTTCGCACTCGCCAAGGCGCCGTGTTTCACGTGAAACAAGCTGACGTTGCCGGGGGGGCCAGCGCGCCATCGGCCGTTCGGCGGCTTTTCCGGCGCAGCCGCATCGCGTATGATTGCGATCCGTCCCGCCACGATCGGCGTCAGAAGTAAAAGTACAGCAAAATCATGATGTTTTCCAAGCGATTCGACGTGATCGTGGTCGGCGGAGGGCACGCCGGGACCGAGGCGGCGCTCGCGAGCGCGCGCTCCGGACGGCGCACGCTGCTGCTCACGCACAGCATCGAGACGCTTGGCCAGATGTCGTGCAATCCATCGATCGGCGGGATAGGCAAGGGGCACCTCGTGCGCGAGGTCGATGCGCTTGGCGGGGCGATGGCGATCGCCACCGATGAAGCCGGCATCCAGTTCCGCACGCTCAATTCGAGCAAGGGTCCTGCCGTGCGCGCGACACGCGCCCAGGCCGATCGTGTGCTGTACAAAGCGGCGATTCGCCACCGGATCGAGAACGAGCCTCACCTCACCGTATTCCAGCAACCCGTCGACGACCTCACGATCGACGGTGACGGCGCCGGTGCCCGGGTGTCCGGGGTCGTCACCCAGATCGGGGTCCGCTTCGAAGCCGACGCCGTGGTACTGACAACGGGCACGTTTCTCGCGGGACTGGTCCACGTCGGACTGCAGCACTACGAGGCGGGGCGTGCGGGTGATCCGCCGGCGAAAGCGCTGAGCGCGAGGCTGCGCGAACTCGCACTCCCGGTCGGCCGCCTCAAGACCGGGACGCCGCCCCGGCTCGACGGGCGCACGATCGATTTCGCTGCACTCGAGGAGCAGCGCGGCGACGATCCGGCGCCGGTGATGAGCTTCATGGGCCGCCGCGACATGCACCCGCGCCAGGTGTCGTGCTGGATCACGCACACCAACGAGCACACGCACGCGATCATCCGTGGTGGCCTTGATCGCTCGCCGCTGTACACCGGCGTGATCAAGGGCGTCGGCCCGCGCTATTGTCCTTCGATCGAGGACAAGGTCGTCCGGTTTGCCGCGCGGAAGAGCCACCAGATCTTTCTCGAGCCCGAGGGCCTCACCACCCACGAGATCTATCCCAACGGCATCTCGACTTCGCTGCCCTTCGATGTGCAGCTCGCGCTGGTGCGCTCGATTGAGGGCTGCGCCGACGCGCATATCCTGCGCCCCGGTTACTCGATCGAGTACGATTACTTCGATCCGCGCGCGCTGCGGATGACGCTCGAAACCAAGGCGATCCGCGGCCTCTTCTTTGCCGGGCAGATCAACGGCACGACGGGGTACGAGGAAGCCGCGGCGCAGGGCCTGCTCGCCGGCATCAACGCGGCACGCTACACGACGGGTGAGGAAGGGTGGTGCCCGCACCGCGACGAAGCGTATCTCGGCGTTCTCGTCGACGATCTGATCACCCGCGGCGTCACCGAGCCGTACCGGATGTTCACCTCGCGCGCCGAATACCGACTTCAGTTGCGCGAGGACAATGCGGACCTGAGGCTCACCGACATCGGGCGCCGGCTCGGCATCGTCGACGACCTGCGCTGGGAAGCGTATGCGCGCAAGCGCGATGCGGTCGCGCGCGAACTCGAGCGGCTCAAGTCCACGTATGTCAGTCCCGCGGCTCGTCGCGGCGCACGATGCGAAACAGGTGCTGGGGCAATCGATCGAGCGTGAGTATTCGCTCGCCGAATTGCTGCGGCGGCCGAGCGTCGACTACGCGGCACTGATGGCGATACCTGCCGCGGGCACGCCGGTCGCCGACCCGATCGTCGCCGAGCAGGTCGAGATCGCGACCAAGTATGCGGGCTACATCGAGCGCCAGCGCGAGGAGATCGCGCGCCATCGCGCGCAAGAGGACCTGCGCCTGCCGGCCGGACCTCGACTATGCCGCGGTTCGCGGGTTTTCGGCCGAGGTGAAGCAAAAGCTCGCTCTGCACAGACCAGAAACGGTCGGACAGGCGGCGCGCATCTCGGGGATCACGCCCGCCGCGATTTCGCTGCTGCTCGTGCACCTCAAGCGCGGGCTCGCGGCGCAGCGCCAAGGCGGACGCATCGACGGGCCCCGCCGCGACTTCCCTCGAGCGGCGTTCCGCGTGATCGAGACGCTCGACCTCGAAGGCGGGTTGCAGGCGCTCGGCGCGCGAGCCGTGGCAGGCGAGCCGCGGCCACGCGCAGCTGCAGGAGAGACTCGAGGCGTATCTCGCGTTGCTCGCGAAGTGGAACCGCACGTTCAACCTGACGGCGATCCGCGAGCCGGCGCGGATGGTCACGCACCATGTCCTCGATGCACTCGCGATCCTGCCGCATCTTCCGCGCCGGCCGTCGCTGCGTTTGCTCGACGTGGGAAGCGGTGGCGGAGTCCCCGGCATTCCGCTCGCGATCGCACGGCCCGGCTGGCACGTCGTACTGCTCGACAGCAATCACAAGAAAGGCGCGTTCCTCGCCCAGGCGGTCATCGAACTCGCGCTGTCCAACGCCGAAGCGGTGACCGCGCGGGTCGAGGATTACGTGCCCTCGTCGCCATTCGACGTCGTGATCTCGCGCGCGTTCTCCGATCTCGCCGCGTTTGCGCGCGCCGCGGTGCGCCATCTCGCCCCAGGCGGGCAACTCGTCGCGATGAAAGGCGTCTACCCGGACGAGGAAATCGCCGAGTTGCCTGCGGATCTTCGTGTGGTCGCCGCGCCCGCGCTCGCTGTTCCCGGACTCGACGCCGAACGGCATCTCATCGTGATGGAGCGCACTGCATCGCGCACTCCGGAGGCAGCCTGCGTGACGCGAATCATCGCGGTTGCCAACCAGAAGGGCGGAGTCGGCAAGACGACGACCGCGGTCAACCTCGCCGCGAGCCTTGCGGCGATGAAGCGGCGGGTCCTGTTGGTCGACCTCGACCCGCAAGGCAACGCGACGACGGGCGCCGGCGTCGACAAGCGCGCACAGGCGACGACTGTCTACCACGTGCTGCTGGGGGAAAAGACGATCGCCGACGCGCGCGTCGCCTCGCCTACGGGCGGTTTCGATCTCGTGCCCGCGAATCGGGAGCTCGCCGGTGCCGAGGTCGAGCTCGTCGACCTGCCCGAGCGCGAGACTCGCTTGAGGGATGCGCTGGCGGAGGCGCTGCGGCAGATGCGCACCGCGATTGCCGAGGTCGTGTCCGAATACGACTTCATATTCCTCGACTGTCCGCCGTCGCTCTCGCTCCTGACGCTGAACGGGCTGTGCGCGGCCGACTCGGTGCTGATCCCGATGCAATGCGAGTACTACGCGCTCGAGGGCCTTTCCGATCTGGTCCAGACGCTGAAGAAGGTCCGCGCACACTTGAATCCATCGCTCGAGATCGAAGGGCTCCTGCGCACGATGTACGACCCGCGCAACACGCTCGCCTTGAACGTTGCGGCAGAGCTCGAGCGGCATTTCGGCGACAAGCTCTATCGAACGGTCATCCCGCGCAACGTCCGGCTGGCCGAGGCGCCCTCGCACGGCATTCCGGCGCTCAATCTCGAGAAGAGTTCCAGGGGCGCGCAGGCGTATCTTGCGCTCGCCGGGGAGATGCTGCGCCGGATGGAAGCAGTCTCCGCGCGGGACGTTGCTGCAGCGGAAGTGTGAACACCTCCATGCGCCGGACCCCGAGCACCTGGCCGTGTTTCTTCGTGACCCGCGACGAGCGCGCCGACGCGCGAGCCCGCATGGCGATCCAATCCTGAGGCGTTCGGCGACCATGATCCGACCCAGAGGACTCGGCCGCGGGCTCGACGCGCTGCTCGCCGGCTCGGACGCGAAGAGCGAGCGCGAATCGTTGCAGATGCTCGCGATCGATCGCCTGCGGCCAGGCCGCTACCAGCCACGGACGCGGATGGACGAGGCATCGCTCGACGAGCTTGCTGAGTCGATTCGCGAGCACGGCGTCATGCAACCGATCCTCGTGCGTCCGGTCGATGGCGGGCGGTTCGAGATCGTTGCCGGCGAGCGCCGCTGGCGCGCGGCGCAGCGGGCGGGGCTCGGCGAAGTGCCGGCGCTGGTGAAAACCGTCCCGGATCAGTCGGCGCTGGCGCTCGCGTTGATCGAGAACATCCAGCGCGAGGACTTGAATCCGCTGGAGCAGGCGAATGGCATCCAGCGCCTGATCGACGAGTTCGGCCTGACGCACGACGCGGCAGCGAAGGCGGTGGGCCGCTCGCGCAGCGCAGTGTCGAATCTCCTGCGCCTGCGCGAGCTCGCGAAGCCGGTACAGGAATACCTGATGGACGGCCGGCTCGACATGGGGCATGCCCGCGCGCTGCTCGGTCTTGCGGCGGGCCAGCAGACCGCAGCGGCGGCGCGCATCGTCGCGCAGGGCCTGTCGGTGCGGGAAACCGAACGGCTCGCGCACCGCTTGGCGCAGCCGGGGAAGCGCAAGACGAAGCGCGGCCCGCGCGAGGCCGACCCGGATCTTCTTCGGCTGCAGGAGGAACTCGCCGAGCGTCTCGGCGCGAACGTGACGATCGAGCCGAAGAAGGCGGGCAGCGGCCGGCTCGTGATTGCCTACACGAGTCTCGACGAGCTCGACGGCATCCTGGCCAGGATCCGTTGATGTGGAGGCGCCGCGGGCGAGCCGCGCGCGCCTCCCTCGCGGTCAGCCGAGTTGCTTGAGAATCGTTTCGGCGCCCGAGACTTCGTATTTGCCGGGCGCCTCGATGTTGAGCGTCTTCACGACGCCGTTGTCGACCAGCATCGAGAAGCGCTGGCAGCGCACGCCGAGACCCTTCGCGACGAGGTCGAGCTCGAGCCCGAGCGCCTTCGTGTAGGCGGCGCTGCCGTCGCCCATCATGCGCACCTTGCCGGCGGTCTTCTGGTCGCGCGCCCACGCGCCCATCACGAACGCGTCGTTGACCGACATGCAGATCACCTCGTCGACGCCCTTCGCCTTCAGCTTGTCGATGTTCGCGACATAGCTCGGCACGTGCTGGGCCGAGCACGTCGGCGTGAATGCTCCCGGCAGTCCGAAGAGCACGACCTTCTTGCCCTTGGTGAGATCCGCAACGTCGAACGTGTTGGGGCCCACCGTGCAGCCGGCGGACTCGACCTCGACATATTCGGAAAGCGTGCCGGCGCGGCAGCCTGTCGCCAACTTTGATGGTCATGGGGGCTCCTTTGTGCGGGCCGGAGGCCCAAGGGTAACGGGAAAGAAGCGCAGGATTGCAGGCCTTGCGTCGGATTTCAACCCCGGCGTACGGCGGGTCTTGTTGGCGCCGCTTGCAGTACTCCCGCCGTAGCGGTAGCGTAATCGGCTCGCTCGAAGGGAGGGAGCTCATGCTCACGACCAAGAAAAGGAGCCGCCGCAGCGGCCCGCGCGACGAAGTTGCTGGTCGCAACGCGCAAAGGCCTGTGGACAATCGACGGCGATGCTTCGCGGCGCACCTGGAAGCTCGCGGGGCCGCAATTTCTCGGGACACATCGTGCACCACGCGGTTGCCGACCCGCGCGAGCGCAAGACGCTCCTCGCTGCCGCGCGCACCGGCCACCTCGGGCCGACGATCTTTCGCTCCGTCGATCGTGGCAGGACGTGGAACGAGGCCACCCGGCCACCGGCTTTCAATCCGGGAAGCGCCCGCACGGTCGACCACACCTTCTGGCTCGCGCCGGGCCACGCGAACGAGCCGGGAGTCTGGTACGCCGGGACGTCGCCGCAGGGATTGTTTCGATCCGAGGACGGTGGCGCAAGCTGGACGGGCGTTGACGGGTTCAACGAGCATCCGCAACGCAAGACCTGGTGCGGGGGCGACCAGGACGGAACTCCGGACGGCCCGAAGCTGCATTCGATCCTCGTCGATCCGCGCGACGCCGCGCACCTTTACATCGGGATGTCGAGCGGGGGCGTCTTCGAGTCCACGGATCGCGGCGGCGACTGGAGGCCGCTCAATCGGGGCGTGAAAGCGGACTTCCTGCCCGACCCGAACGCAGAGTTCGGCCACGACCCGCATTGCGTCCGCCTGCATCCGCAGTTGCCGGACCGGCTCTATCAGCAGAATCACTGCGGCATTTACCGTCTCGACCGGCCCGCCGACCGGTGGACCGACATCGGGGTGACGATGCCGAAGTCGGTGGGCGCCATCGGATTTCCGCTGGTGCTGCACCCGCGCGATCCCGAGACGTTGTGGGTGTTCCCGATGGATGGAAGCAGCGTCTGGCCGCGCGTTTCGCCCAGGCGGGCGCCCGGCCGTATACCGATCGGTCAACGGCGGGCGCAGCTGGCAGCGGCAGGGGATCGGCCTTCCCGCATCGCAAGCGTGGTGGACGGTAAAGCGGCAGGCAATGGCGGTAGATCACGCGGCGACAGTGGGCGTTTACTTCGGCACTACGAGTGGTGAAGTCTGGGGAAGCCGCGACGAAGGCCGGACCTGGAAATGCCTCGCCCGCCACCTGCCACACATCTACGCCATCGAGCTGGCGTGATCCGGGCGCCGCGCCGATGATCGTCCGGGTTCCCGGCCTGTTGCGGTCCTATACCCGTGGGCGCGGAAATCGTCGACATCGGGGGCGTGGCGGTTCTCAGTGAAGCACTCGAGGCCCTCGACGCGCGCTTTCCCGGGCTCCGCTTTCGGGTGATCGACGAGCAAGGCGCGATCCGGCCGCACATCAAGATGTTCGTCGATGGCGAGCTCGCGCATGGGTTGGGCGCATCCGTGGTTTCCGCGCGCGAACTGATGATCGTCGGTGCGTTGTCCGGCGGCTGAACCGGTTTTTCATCCCCGATACCCGCGCTGGTGTCAGCCGGCCGAGAGGTTGCCGCGCCCATCATGATCTCGATCACGCAACTCCCGCATACACGCTGCGACGCAGCATATTCGTTGCGGCGCAATGCCTACAACCGATATAATCCCGCGGTTTGCTTCTGCCGGAAACGCGCGACGCCCACTGCCTCGCACGCCCGCGTGATCTCCCCGCTCAAGACCAGGCCGATTCGTACCGTCCTCCTGTGGCAGGTGATCGCCACGGCGCTGATTGCGGCGGTGGCGGGCTTGTGGGCGGGGGCCGAGGCGGCGATTTCGGCGGCGCTTGGCGGCGCCGTCAATCTGGCGGCTGGCGTAGCCTACGCATTGCTGCTCGGGTTGGGTCTCGGGGCGAAGCCGGGGCAGAGCGCCGGGGCGTCGCTGGTTGCGATGTTTCGGGCCGAGGCGGGCAAGGTCCTCGTCATCATCGGCGGGCTCTGGCTCGCGCTGGCGATGTACCAGGAAGTGGTCGCGGCGGCGTACTTCACGGCCTTCGCGGTCACGGTGATCGTGTTCAGCATGGCGTTTTTTGTGCGCGACGAGAACAAGGCAAACGGGAACTAGCCGATGGCTGCCGGACAGGAACTGACCCCGACGTCGTACATCCAGCACCACCTCACGTTCCTGGCGCAATCCGGTGCGCGAGGGCGGCGGGTTCTGGACCGTTCACGTCGACACGCTCGTGATGACGGTTCTCGCCGGGGTGCTGACGTTCGGTTTCCTGTGGTGGGTCGTGCGCAAGGCAAGCGCCGGCGTCCCGTCGAAGACGCAGGCCTTCTGCGAGCTCCTGGTCGGGTTCGTCAACGACCAGGTGAAGGAGATCTACCACGGCGAGAGCAAGCTCGTCGCGCCCATCGCGCTCACCACCTTCGCGCTGGTGCTGATGTCTGAACGCGCTGGACTTCCTGCCGGTCGACATCATGGCCGCGATCTACGGCGCGCTGGGCCTGCATTTCTGGCGCTCCGTGCTCGACCGCGGACGTGAACACGACCTTCGCGCTCGCGCTGTCGGTGTTCGCGCTGATGATCTTCTACAGCATCAAGGTCAAGGGGCTGGGCGGCTGGATCCACGAGCTCTTCTGCTCGCCGTTCGGCAGCAACCCGCTGCTGTGGATCTTCAACCTGCTGTTCAACATGGTCGAGTACCTGTCGAAGCCGTTGTCGCACTCGCTGCGGCTGTACGGCAACATGTATGCCGGCGAGATCATCTTCATGCTGCTCGGGCTCTGGGCGTCGACCGGGATCGTCGGCGTCCTGTTCGGCGGCGTGCTGAATCTCGGCTGGGCGATCTTCCACATCCTGATCGTCGCGCTGCAGGCCTACATCTTCATGATGCTCACCATCGTCTACATCTCGATGGCGCACGAGCACCACTAACGCCCCGCTCCGTTTATCCGTCCAAAACCGTTCACGAAAGGAAAGCAAATGGACAAGCTCCAAATGGTCGCGATGATCCAGGCCTACACCAGCATCGGGATCGGGCTCATGATCGGCCTCGGCGCGCTCGGCGCGTGCGTCGGCATCGGCATCATGTGCTCGCGCTTCCTCGAAGGCGCCGCGCGGCAGCCGGAGCTGATGCCCCAACTGCAGGTCAAGGTATTCCTGCTCCTCGGTCTGATCGACGCTTCGTTCATCATCGGCGTCGGCCTCGCGATGCTGTTCGCGTTCGGCAACCCGCTGATCCTGCCCGAGTTCAAGTAAGTCGGACCGCGCCGACCCTCCACAAGCCTCGGGGAAGCCATGAACATCAACCTGACGCTGCTGATGCAAGCCGCCGCGTTCGCGGCCTTCATCTGGTTCACGGCGAGATTCGTCTGGCCGCCGCTCATGCGCGCGATCGAGACGCGCCAGAAGCAGATTGCCGATGGACTGGCGGCGGGCGAGCAAGGCAAGCAGAGCCTCGCCAGTGCGGAGAAGCGGATCGCCGACATGATGGCCGAGGCGAAGGCGCGAAGCTCGGAGATCATCGCGCAGGGCGAAAAGCTCAAGAGCGAGACGATCGACGCGGCGAAAGCCGAGGCGAAGGCCGAAGCCGACCGCATCCTCGCCGCGGCGAAGGCGGAGATCCAGCAGGAATTCGCGCGGGCGAAGGAATCGCTGCGCGACCAGGTGGCGGACCTCGCGGTCGCCGGCGCCGCCAAGATCCTGAAGCGCGAGGTCGACGCGAAGGCGCACGCCGACCTGCTGGCCGCGATCCGGCAGGAACTCTAGGCGCCCCCGCGATGGCCGAACTGACGACGATTGCCCGACCGTACGCGGAAGCGGCGTTTGCGCTGGCGCAGGAAGCGCAATGCGCTGCCGGTCTGGTCGTCGATGCTGCGATATGCCGCCGAGATCGTCAGCGACCCGCAAATGGCGCAGGCGCTCGACAATCCGCGCTTCACGGCCGGCGACAAGGAATCGCTGCTGCTGTCCGTATGCGGCGAGAAGCTCGATCACGATCGGCCAGAACTTCGTCCGGGTGCTGATCGAGGCGGATCGCGTCGGACTGCTGCCGCAGATCGACGCGCTGTTCGAGGAGCTGAAGAACGATGCCGAGGGTGTGGCGAAGGCGCGCATCGACAGCGCCTTCCCGCTCGACGACGCGCAACTCGCCGAGCTCAAGGCCGCGCTCGAGAAGCGCTTCGGCAAGAAGATCGAGACGACCGTCAACGTGGACCCCGCGCTCGTCGGCGGAGCGCGGATCACCGTCGGCGACACCGTGATCGATGCTTCGGTGCAGGCGCAGTTGCAGACGATGGCCAACCGGTTGCGGGGCTGACACAACACTACCGTGACGCCGGCCGCCAGGCGGAACCGGCGCGACGCGAGGACACCATGCAGTTGAATCCTTCCGAAATCAGCGAACTGATCAAGAGCAAGATCGCGAGCCTCGACACCGGCGCGACGGTGCGCACCGAAGGCACGGTCGTTTCGATCTCCGACGGCATCTGCCGCATCCACGGCCTGTCCGACGTCATGGCCGGCGAGATGCTCGAGTTTCCCGGCAACACGTTTGGCCTCGCGTTGAACCTGGAGCGCGACTCGGTCGGCGCGGTGATTCTCGGCGCGTACGAAGAGATCTCCGAGGGCGACACGGTCAAGTGTACCGGCAAGATTCTGTCGGTGCCCGTGGGTCCGGAGCTGATCGGCCGCGTGGTGAATTCGCTCGGTCAGCCGATCGACGGCAAGGGCCCGGTGACGGCGAAGGAATCGGACGTCATCGAGAAGGTGGCGCCCGGCGTGATCTGGCGCAAGTCGGTGGGGCAGCCGGTGCAGACCGGATTGAAGGCGATCGACTCGATGGTGCCGATCGGCCGCGGCCAGCGCGAGCTCATCATCGGCGACCGCCAGACCGGCAAGACCGCGGTGGCCGTCGACACCATCATCAACCAGAAGGGCAAGGACCTGATCTGCATCTACGTCGCGATCGGGCAGAAGGCCTCGTCCATCAAGAACGTGATCCGCAAGCTCGAGGAGCACGGCGCGATGGACTACACGATCGTCCTCGCGGCGACGGCCTCCGAATCAGCGGCGATGCAGTACATCGCGCCCTACTCCGGCTGCACGATGGGCGAATACTTCCGCGACCGCGGTCAGGACGCGCTCATCATCTACGACGACCTGACCAAGCAGGCGTGGGCCTACCGCCAGGTGTCGCTGCTGCTGCGCCGCCCACCGGGCCGCGAAGCGTATCCCGGCGACGTGTTCTACCTGCACTCCCGGCTGCTCGAGCGCGCGGCGCGCGTGAACGTGGAATACGTCGAGAAATTCACCAAGGGCGAGGTCAAGGGCAAGACCGGCTCGCTCACCGCGCTCCCGATCATCGAGACGCAGGCTGGCGACGTGACGGCATTCGTGCCGACCAACGTGATCTCGATCACGGACGGCCAGATCTTTCTCGAGACCGACCTCTTCAACGCGGGCATCCGCCCGGCGATCAACGCCGGCATTTCGGTGTCGCGCGTGGGCGGCGCCGCGCAGACCAAGGTCATCAAGAAGCTCGGCGGCGGCGTGCGGCTCGCGCTCGCGCAGTACCGGGAGCTCGCCGCGTTCGCGCAGTTCGCTTCCGACCTCGACGATGCGACGCGCAAGCAGCTCGATCGCGGGCGCCTCGTGACCGAGCTCATGAAGCAGCCGCAATACCAGCCGTTGCAGGTCAACGAGATGGCGGTGACGCTGTTCACAGTGAACAAGGGCTACTACGACGACGTGCCGGTCGAAAAAGCGCTGGCCTTCGAATCGGCGCTACGGGCGTACCTCAAGAGCAAGTACGCGCCGGTCATGGACAGCATCGAGAAGTCGAAGGATCTTTCGGCCGCCGACGAGAAAGAGCTCACCGCCGCGGTCGAGGACTTCAAGAAGAACGGCGCGTACTGACCAGGGATCAGAGGACAGAAAACGGGGATCAGAGGCCTCGCGTTGCCGGCGGTGGCGCCCGGGGCGCCGGGCGAGCGAAAGCGGGATGGGCGGACATGGCAGGCTCCAAAGAGATTCGCAACAAGATCAAAAGCGTGCAGAGCACGCGCAAGATCACCAAGGCGATGGAGATGGTCGCGGCCTCGAAGATGAAAAAGGCCCAGGACCGGATGCGTGCCTCGCGCCCCTACGTCGAGCACGCGCTGCAGATCGCGATGCATGTTAGCCGGGCCAATACCGAGTACAAGCACCCGTTCCTCGCCCGGCGGGAGGTCGTGAAGCGCGTCGGCGTCATTCTTGTCACTACGGACAAGGGCCTGTGCGGCGGCCTCAACACCAACGTGCTGCGGCTGGTGCTCGGCGCGCACAAGGATTGGCGGGCCAGGGGACTCGAGGTCGACTACTGCGCGATCGGCGCCAAGGGAGTGGCATTCCTCAGCCGTCTCGGCGCGAACGTAGTCTCCCAGGTGGTGCAGCTGGGCGATCGCCCCCACGTCGACAAGCTCGTCGGCCCGGTGAAGGTGCTGCTCGACAAGTACATGGAGGGGATGGTCGACGAGGTGCACATCTTCTTCACCACCTTCATCAACACGATGAAGCAGGAAGCCCGCTTCGGCCGGATGCTGCCCATTCCGCAGCAGTTCCGCACGCCGACTGGCGAGGTGCGCAAGGTGGAAGCGCAGGCCGGCTCGTGGGACTACCTCTACGAGCCGGACGCGAGGGAGCTGCTCAACGGCGTGCTGCTCCGGTACGTCGAGGCGCTCATCTTCCAGATGGTCAACGAGAACATGGCCTCGGAGCAGTCGGCGCGGATGGTCGCGATGAGGGCCGCGTCCGACAACGCGGGCACGATCATCGACGAGCTGCAGCTCATCTACAACAAGACGCGCCAGGCGGCGATCACGAAGGAACTGGCCGAAATTGTCGGCGGCGCGGCGGCGGTGTAGGCACCCACGCGGCTCCCATCTGTTCTGACGGAAAAGCGAAGTCACGAAACCAAGGAAACGAACATGAACCAGGGAACCATCGTCCAGTGCATCGGCGCGGTCGTCGACGTGGAGTTTGCGCGCACCGAGATCCCGAGCATTTACGACGCGCTCAAGATGGACGAGATCGGGCTGACGCTCGAGGTGCAGCAGCAGCTGGGCGACGGCGTCGTGCGCACCATCGCGCTCGGGAGCTCCGACGGCCTCAAGCGCGGGATGACCGTCGTCAACACGGGCAAGCCGATTTTGGTGCCGGTCGGCCCCAATACGCTCGGCCGCATCATGGACGTGCTCGGGCGCCCGATCGACGAGCGGGGCCCGGTCGCCGCCGAGAAGCTGATGTCGATCCACCGCAACGCGCCCGAGTTCGAGGAGCTCGCGCCGTCGACCGAGCTGCTCGAGACAGGCATCAAGGTCATCGACCTCATCTGCCCGTTCGCCAAGGGCGGCAAGATCGGGCTCTTCGGCGGCGCCGGCGTGGGCAAGACGGTGACGATGATGGAGCTCATCAACAACATCGCGACCGCCCACGCGGGCCTGTCGGTGTTCGCCGGGGTCGGCGAGCGCACGCGCGAAGGCAACGACTTCTACCACGAGATGATGGAAGCCGGCGTGGTCAACAAGGACGACCTATCGAAGTCGAAGGTGGCGATGGTCTACGGCCAGATGAACGAACCGCCGGGCAACCGGCTGCGCGTCGCGCTGACCGGCCTCACTATCGCCGAGAGCTTCCGCGACGACGGCCGCGACGTGCTGCTGTTCATCGACAACATCTACCGCTTCACGCTCGCCGGCGTCGAGTGCTCGGCGCTGCTCGGCCGGATGCCCTCGGCCGTGGGCTACCAGCCGACGCTGGCCGAGGAAATGGGGCGGCTGCAGGAGCGGATCACGTCGACCAAGACCGGCTCGATCACGTCGATCCAGGCGGTGTACGTCCCGGCCGACGACCTGACCGACCCGTCGCCGGCGACGACCTTCGGCCACCTCGACGCGACCGTCGTGCTGTCGCGCGACATCATGTCGCTGGGCATCTATCCGTCGGTCGACCCGCTCGACTCGACGTCGCGCCAGATCGACCCCCACGTGATCGGCGAGGAGCATTACAACACGACGCGCTCGGTGCAGTCGGTGCTGCAGCGCTACAAGGAGCTGCGCGACATCATCGCGATCCTGGGCATGGACGAGCTGTCGCCCGAGGACAAGCTGGCCGTGGCGCGCGCGCGCAAGATCCAGCGCTTCCTCTCGCAGCCAATGAGCGTCGCCGAAGTGTTCACCGGCTTGCCGGGCCAGTACGTCTCGCTGAAGGACACGATCAAGGGCTTTTCCATGATCGTCAACGGCGAATGCGATCAGCTGCCCGAGCAGGCGTTCTACATGGTCGGCCCGATCGAGGAAGCGTTCGAGAAGGCGAAGACGCTACAATAGGCCCATGGCCCACACCATCCACGTCGACGTCGTAAGCGCCGAAGAGCGGATCTTCTCGGGCGAAGCGGAGTTTGTCGTGCTGCCCGGCGTCATGGGCGAGCTCGGCATCTATCCGCGCCACGCACCGCTGCTCACGCAGATCAAACCCGGGGCAGTGCGGATCAAGCTGCCGGACAAGGTCGAGGAAGAGCTCGTGTTCGTCCAAGGCGGCTTTCTCGAAGTACAGCCCACGCGCGTGACGGTGCTCGCCGACACCGCGATCCGCGCACGCGACCTCGACGAAAAAGCCGCTCTCGACGCGAAGCGGGCCGCCGAGGAAGCGATGCAGAACAAGACCTCGAAGGAAGAAATCGCCACCGCGGAAGCGGAGCTCGCGGTCGCCATGGCGCAGATCCAGGCGATTCGCAAGATGCGCCATCGCGCTTGAGCCCGCGCCACCCGGCGCGACCTTCGAAGGGGCGGCCGATGCCGCCCCTTCTTGTTCGTGGCTTCGCGGGGCACCCTTTGTTCTGGCGCAAGGCACGGGCGCGAAGGGCGCGGTAACCTTGAATCGCAATCGAATCCGCGGGGAAGGGCCGTCATGAACGACTTCACCAATCGCACCTTCGACGAGATCGAGCCCGGCGCGACAGCGACGGTCTCGCGCACCTTGACCGCCACCGACGTGGAGGCACTGGCGCTCGCCGCCGGTGACGTCGAGGGTTTCCACATCGAAGGCGGCAGCCTAGAGGACCGCCTGTTTGCACAGGGTGCGGCATCGATCGCGCTCGTCGCAGGGCTGCTCAACCGCCGCCTTCCGGGACCGGGAAGCGCCATCGTCGCGTCGCATTTCCGCTACGCAGGGGTGTGCCATGTCGGCGATACGCTGACCGCGACGGTGAAGGCCAGCACCAAGAACACGGCCGGCCATCGCATCGAATTCGAATGTCGCTGCGAAAATCAGGCGGGCGAAGTTCTGGCCGAAGGCATCGCCACCGTCGCCGCGCCGATGCAGCGGATCGCATACGCGAACATCGCCACACCCGAACTGATCCTGCGCCGCAACGACGGGTTCGTGAAACTGTTCAAGCGCTGCGAGGCCCTGCCTCCGGTCACTTGCGCGATCGTGCATCCGTGCGACCGCGATTCGCTCCTTGGTCCGATCGAGGCGGCACGGCGCGGCCTGATCATCCCGGTGCTGATCGGTCCCGAGGCGAAGATCCGCGCTGTCGCGCGGGCCGAAGGCGTCGACCTGTCGTCCTATCAGGTCGTCGGCGTCGAGCACAGCCACGCCGCGGCCGAGAAGGCGGTCGAGATGGCGCGCGCGGGCAGCGTCGAGGCGCTGATGAAGGGAAGCCTGCATACCGACGAGTTGATGTCGTCCGTGGTGCCCACGGCCACCGGCTTGCGCACGGCGCGCCGGATCTCGCACGTGTTCGTGCTCGACGTGCCGACCTACCCGCGGCTGCTGATGGTCACCGACGCCGCGATCAACCTCTATCCGACCCTCGAGGACAAGGTCGACATCTGCCAGAACGCGATCGACCTGGCGCACATCCTCGGCATCGCGGAGCCGAAGGTCGCGATACTTTCGGCGGTCGAGACCATCAATCCGAAGATCCCCGGCACGCTCGACGCCGCCGCGCTGTGCAAGATGGCCGATCGCGGCCAGATCACCGGCGCCTTGCTCGACGGCCCGCTCGCGTTCGACAACGCCATTTCGGCCGAGGCGGCGCGGACCAAGCGGATCAGCTCGGCGGTGGCCGGGGCGGCGGACATCCTCCTCGTCCCGGACCTCGAGGCGGGCAACATGCTCGCGAAACAGCTGCAATACCTGGCCGGGGCGGACTCCGCAGGCATCGTGTGCGGCACGCGCGTGCCGATCGTGCTGACTTCGCGCGCCGACAGCGTTCGCACCCGGCTCGTCTCGGCCGCGGTGCTGAAGCTTGTCGCGCACGACCGGCGCGCGAAGCTGCTCCCCAGGATCTGACGCTCAAAGGCGTCACGCTGCCTTGAGCTGCTGCTCGGCCAGCCTCACCCAGTAGCTCGCGCCGATAGCGAGCGCGTCGTCGTTGAAATCGTAGTGCGGATTGTGCACGTTCGGCGTGTCGGCGCCACGTCCGGCGCCAAGCCAGACGTAGCACCCCGGCTTCGCCTGCAACATGAAGGAGAAGTCCTCGCTGCCGAGCTCCGGCACCGGATCGGTGTCGACGTTTGCCGGTCCGACCACGGCCGTGGCGGCGGCGATCGCATGGCGCGTCTCCGCCTCGGCGTTCACGGTCGCCGGATAGCGCCGTTCGTAGCGCACGGTGGCGGTCATTTCGAAGGTTGCGGCGATGCCGGCGACGATCGTCCGCAAACGGTGCTCGATCAAGTCCTGCACGTCGGGCTTGAAGCTGCGTACGGTGCCGCGCAGGACGACTTCCTGCGGAATCACGTTCCACGTGTCACCGCCATGCACCTGCGTGACGCTGACCACGCCCGCATCCTGCGGATGGAGGTTGCGCGCGACGATCGTCTGCAGCGCGTTGATCGCGTGCGCCGCGAAGAGCATCGGGTCCTTGCCGGCATAGGGCATCGCCGCATGTGCGCCTTGGCCCGTCACGACGATCTCGAAGATGTCGTAGGCTCCCATCAGCGGGCCGGCGCGCAGCGCGAACCTGCCCAGCGGCAGTCGTGGCCAGTTGTGCATGCCGTACACGGCGCGAAGCGGGAAGCGCTCGAACAGGCCTTCCTCCACCATCACGCGGCCACCGCCTTCGTTCTCCTCGGCCGGCTGGAAGATGAAATAGGCGGTGCCGTCGAAGCTCTTCTTCCGTGCAAGCGCCGCCGCTGCCCCGAGCAGCATCGCCGTATGGCCGTCATGCCCGCACGCGTGCATCTTCCCCGGGGTCTTCGACGCGTGGGTGACGCCGGACTTCTCGTGGAGGTGCAGGGCGTCGAGATCGGCGCGCAGGCCGATCGCATCCGCGCCCGTCCCGCAACGGAGGACTCCGACAACCCCGGTCTTCGCCAGTCCCGTGTGCACCTCGAGTCCGAACGAGCGCAGCTTGTCCGCGACGTAGGCAGCGGTTGCCACCTCCTCGAATGCTGTCTCGGGTTGCGCGTGGATGTGGTGCCGCCAGGTCTTCATCGCGGGGACGAGAGCAACGATTTCGGGAACGAGCTTCATGAAGGCTCCGGCGGCGGTGTGGGGGCGAGGGCAGGATGGTAGCGCAACCGCGGCGACGCTCGTCCGAGTGTTGGCAACCCGTAAGCTAGAATGCGAGGGTTTTTCGCGACCGCTCTTGGCCGATGCCCCTCAACGATCCGCAGTTCGATCTCCTTGTCGTCGGTGCTGGCATCAACGGCGCCGGCATCGCCCGTGATGCCGCCGGGCGGGGCTTGAGGGTCCTCCTGGTGGAGCAGGGCGACATCGCCGCCGCCACGTCGCAATGGAGCACCAAGCTGATCCACGGGGGGCTCCGCTACCTCGAGCATTTCGAGTTCCGCCTCGTCCGCGAATCGCTGGCGGAGCGTGAGATCGTGCTGCGTCAAGCGCCGCACCTGGTCGAGCCGCTCTCGTTCGTCCTGCCGCACGAGCCGCACCTGCGGCCCGCGTGGATGATCCGAGCGGGATTGTTTCTGTACGACCACCTGGGCCGGCGCGAGAGACTTCCCGCGTCCTTCGGCGTCGACCTCGCGAAGACGAAATGGGGGGCGGGTCTGAAGCCCAATTTCCGCCGCGGGTTCGTGTACGCGGACGCACGCGTCGACGACGCCCGCCTCGTGGTCGCCAACGTCCTTGACGCTCGGGCGCGGGGTGCCGATGTGCGCGTGCGCACGAAAATCGTCGCCGCCGAGCGCGAACGATCGGTCGAGCCGCCGTTCTGGCGGGCGACGCTCAAGGACGGGCGCGGGATCGAATCGCCGGGTTAGCGCGCTCGCATTGATCAACGCGGCCGGTCCGTGGGTGAAGGATGTGCGCGACCTCGTCAACGGCGCGCCGTCGGCGGAGAAAGTGCGACACATCAAAGGCAGTCACGTCGTCGTGCCTCGTGTCCACGACGAGGACCACGCCTACCTCCTCCAGAACGTGGACCAGCGGGTGGTGTTCGTGATTCCCTACGAGGACCGGTATACCCTGATCGGTACCACCGACGTCCCGGTGGAAGTGTTCGAGCGACCGGCCATCACGAGCGCCGAGATCGCTTACCTGCTCGCGCTCGCCAACAACTACCTCGCGCGGCCGCTAGCCGCGGCGGACATCGTGTGGACGTTTGCCGGCGTTCGCCCGCTCTACGACGACGGAGCGTCCGATCCGTCGGCAATTACGCGCGACTACGTATTCAAGCTCGACGCAGCCGGTGATGGCGATGCCCCGGTCCTGTCGATCTATGGGGGCAAGATCACGACCTATCGCAAGCTGGCCGAGCATGCCTTGAGCGAGCTCGCGCGATTCCTGCCTCCGCACAAGGTGGCGTGGACCGAGCAGTCGACGCTTCCCGGAGGCGATCTCCCGAACGGGGGGCTGCCGGAGTGGCAAGGCGAGCTCGTGCGCCGATACCTGGCTCTGCCTCCAGCGCTGCTGCGCGGTATCGCGCGGCGCCATGGCACGCGCGCGCTCGGGATTTTGGGCGCGGCGAAAGAGCCGAGCGATCTGGGCGAGAATTTCGGCAACGGCCTTACCGCGGCCGAGATCGACTACCTGGTGCGCGAAGAGTTGGCGCGTGGACGCCGACGATGTCCTGTGGCGTCGGACCAAGTGCGGCCTGGGGCTGGACGAGGCCGCGCGGGCGCGCGTCGCGGCCTACGTTGCGAAAGCCCTGGCTGCCACGGGCCGATGAACGACTCGCCGGTGTTACGCCCGCTCGCCGCGATGCCGCTGGCCGCGCGGCGAGCTATCCGCGGCGTGCTCACCGACATCGACGACACGTTGTCGACGCACGGGAAGCTGACGGGCGAAGCCTACGGTGCGATGGAGCGCCTGCGCGCTGCAGGCAAGCTCGTGATCCCGATCACGGGCCGACCTGCCGGCTGGTGCGACCACATCGCGCGGATGTGGCCGGTCGACGCCGTGGTCGGTGAGAACGGGGCGCTGTATATGCGTTACGACACTGCCGCTCGAAAGCTCGTGCGGCGATTTACCCTCGACGATGCCACGCGAGCGGAGAATCGCGCGAAGCTGGCGGTGATCGGTCGGGAAATTGTGACCGCCGTCCCCGGCTGCGCCTTTGCCTCCGATCAGCACTACCGCGAGAGTGACCTCGCGATCGATTTCCGTGAGGATGTGCCCGAGCTGCCGCGAACGTCGGTGGACCGCATCGTCGCGCTGATGGAGGAGCGGGGCCTGACGGCGAAAGTGAGCTCGATTCATGTCAACGGCTGGTTCGGCACCTACGACAAGCTCGCGATGACCCGTACGCTGCTTGCCGAGGTGTTCGGCGTCGACCTCGACTCGGAGCGCTCGCGCTTCGTGTTCGTCGGTGATTCTCCCAACGACGCGCCGATGTTCGCCTTCTTCCCCGGCGCGGTGGGCGTCGCGAACGTTCGCGCGTTCGCCGACCGGATCGCGACGCTGCCGGCTTACGTCACGCAAGCCGAGGCCGGCGCGGGGTTTGCGGAGTTGACCGAATTCCTGCTTGTGCCATAGCCCGGGCGCGCACCTGCCACGTCCGACGCATCGGCGCGCCAACACCAATCACGTCGGCCATAGCGCAGCCAGCCGACCGGCGTCATCGGCAAGGTCGAGAAACGTATAGCGGTCGCGCAGGAACCGGGCATTGCGCACGGCGGTTGCGTAGAAGCCGGGCGAAAGACCGATATCTGCCGGGCCGGTCGGACAGCCCGCACGGTCGAGGACCGATGCGATTGTTGCGGCGGGAACGAGCGCGCGACGAATGTCGCTTCGAATTTCGTCCCACGCGCGGGCGTCCGGTCGCGCAAGGTCGGGCGCGCGCGCGCATGCCGCGTGTTTCGCCTCGAACTCCCGCCAGCAAGACTCGCCGATTGCCGCGCCGAAGCGCCTTTGCAGCTCTGCGCACGTGATGGGCAACAGGTGCCATTGCGGAGGCCCGCCGGCGAGCAGGTCCTCCTGGATTCGCGCCATCGTCAACGTGGCCACCGCAACCTGCTCGCCGTGCAAGCAGGGCTCGCGTCCGGCCGGCGAGAACATGTCGATGTAGTGGCTGATCAGGTGCTCGCCCTGGCTCGCCGGATAGCTGCCCTGGCACAGCGTCATCCCGAAGCCGGAAAGCACCAGAGTGCGAGCGAGCGAGCGCATGGCGTCGAGGTCGCCGTTCAGCAGCGCCTCGGGCTTGTCCAGCAAGGCGGGCTCGTCCGCTGCCAGCAGCGCGAATGGCGCGAGGCGGTACGGCGTTCCGAGCAGATGACGGGACAGCAGCCAATCGGCCTGCGCCGTCGACCGGCAGAGCGCATCGCCCAGGCCGGCGCGGATCATCCGCGCCGGCGCGCCCGCGAGCACCGTGAGGTCCATGAATACGCCCTGCGGCGAAGCGGCGGGCAGCGTCTTCTTGTGGCCGTCGATGGTGATCGCGGCGTTCATCGAGGCATACCCGTTCATCGATGGGGCCGTGGCGAAGACGACATAAGGCTTGCCGTCCTGCGCGGCAGCGAATTTGCACAGGTCGTTGATCGTTCCGGAGCCCACGGCCACGAGCGTGTCGGCCCACGCGCAGGCATGGCGGAGCCTTGCTACGGTGGGCGCATCCGCATGCGGCTGTGCATCGAGGATCACCGGCACGACGGCGCCCAAGCCGGCCACCGCTCGCTCGACGCGCTCGCCTAATACCGCGCGCGTCCTGCCGTCGCTGACGACCGCAAAACGGCGGCCGAGCTCGAGCGGCGCTACGACATCGGCCTCCCTGCCGTACAGACTGGTCTCGATCACGACTGTGCGCACGGACACCCCGAGCGAAGGGCCGCCGTCGGGGTCGGGCCATGTGCCGCGCAGCAACAGGTCGAGCGCGTCCGGCACGGAGCCCATCGGCGCGCTCATGTCATGTCGCCATCCGGGATGCCTGGCTGCAGGCCTCGAGGATGGCGACGAGCTGTTCGCGCAGCGACTCTCCCGCGGGCGAGAACGAGCGATCGAACACCGCCGAGCCGATCGTGAACGCATCGACCCCGACCCGCGCCAAGGCATGGATCTGCCCCGGCGAACCCACGCTGCCGGCCACGATCAGCTTGCCATCCGGCAACGCCTGGCGCGCGGCGCGCACGAGCTCGAGCGGATCGGCCTCCGTCGCCCGGTAGGCCAGAAGATCCACGCCTGGGCAACCCGATGCCCGCGCGGTGCGGCAATGGTCGGCGATGAGCACTGCCGAGCCCTCCAGCCGGGTTGGATGGCCGATGGGGCGGCCCGGGAACGGGAAGTAGCGGGAAAGGTCCCCCAGAATCTCCTTCGCCACGACGAGATCGGAGCCGCCCAGGATCCGGTCGACGCGGAGGGAACGCGCGACTTCGAGCGAACGAAGCACGGCGTGCGGCGTGGTACTCACGACTTCCAGGTAGCAGGTCCCGCCGCGCCGCCGGATCCGTTGCGCCAGTTCCCGCATGGTCGCGGGCGGCACGCCGACATCCTTGAAGCCGATATGTTTCACCCCCAGGTCACCCGCGCACTCGATAGCGGACTCCGCGTCCTCGACCGTCCGGTCGTTGCGGGTAAGCATGAAGATGAAATCCATGGGCGGCGCGCGAACGGACTAGACGGGCTTCTTTCCCGCCGATCTCGGCGCTTGCCCTGCTGGCAACGCGCCGGCACCGGCGAAGCGCGCCGAGGCGCCCAGCGCCTCCTCGATCCGCAGCACTTCGTTCCACTTCGCCATCCGTTCGGAGCGCGCGAACGCGCCGACTTTGAGTTGCCCGGCGTTCCACCCGACCGCGAGGTGCGCGATTGAAACATCCTCGGTTTCGCCGGAACGCGCGGATACGATCGTGCCGAAGCCCGCCGCGCGGGCGGCGTCGAGCGCCGCCCGCGTTTCGGTGAGCGTCCCGGCCTGATTCGGCTTGATCAACGTCGCGTTGCATGCGCGGTCCGTCGCCGCCTGCGCGATGCGCACCGCGTTGGTCGTGAGGTAATCGTCGCCGATGATCTGCACGCGCGGTCCCGCCGCTTGCGTGAATGCGATCCAGCCGTCGCGATCGTCCTCGCCGAGCGGATCCTCGAGCGAGACGATCGGGTAGCGACCGAGCCAGTCGAGAAGGAGTTCGATCATGGCATCGCGAGTCAGCTCCCGCCGCTCGAGCCCGAGCACGTAATGGCCGTCACGTCCGAACTCCGACGCGGCGACGTCGATGGAAATCCCCACCTCGTCGCCCGCGACGAAACCCGCACGCTCGATCGCGCGGACGGTCATCGCGAGCGCCTCTTCGTTGGTGTCGAACGCCGGCCAGAAGCCGCCTTCGTCGGCGACGCCAGCAAGGGCATGGCGCTCCCGCATCAGTTCGCCGGCCGCGCGATAGACCTCGGCCGACATTTCGAGCGCCTGGGCGAACGAGCGTGCCGCGAGCGGCATCACCATCAGGTCCTGAATGTCGATCCGCCGACCCGCGTGCGCGCCGCCCCCGAAGATCTGGATCTCCGGCAGCGGGAGGGAAACCGGCGCGTCGTCCGCGAGGTATCGCCACAACGGGACGCCCCTTGCGGCGGCCGCCGCGTGCGCGACCGCAAGCGATACGGCGATCGTCGCGTTGCCGCCCAGCCGCGCCTTGTTCGGCGTTCCGTCTTCCGCCAGGATCGTCGCGTCGACGTCGCGCTGGTCGAGCGCGTCGCGGTGGACGAGGGCGCGCGCGAGCGGGCCGTTCACATTGGCAACGGCGCTGGAAACGTCCAGTCCGGCGAAGCTGGCGCCACCGTCGCGCAGATCGGTCGCTTCGCACGATCCGCGTGAAGCCCCGGCCGGCGCGATCGCCCGGCCGGTGGCCCCGCCTTCGAGCGCCACTTCGGCCTCGACGGTGGGCCTGCCGCGCGAATCCCAGACGCGGCGGGCACGTACGCTCGCAATCGCGGTCTTCATCCCGACCCTGCTGCCTCCCACCGCGCCGTTATCGTGGCAAGTTTCGCCGCCGGTTCGCCCAGGTAGCCCCGGGCGAACGCCCGAACCTCTTCCTTCTCGCGCTCGTCCGTGAGGTACTCGACTGGCGATTTCCCGTCGACCCGGGCGAGCATCAGGCCAGGCAGCAGCGCCGCGGTTCGCGCTTCGACAGCGGCACGTGGCTCCCACGCCACATGTTCGAGATAGGCATCGACCAGCGCCGTGGACGCGGCGACATAGCGCGACCGCCATTGTGGTCGCCAGACACCCTTCAGCAGCAGGTGATTGAGGACAAAGGCAAGATCGAACGCGGGATCGCCATACCACGCACACTCGGCATCGAGAATCACTGGGCCTTCGGGACCGATGAGGATGTTCTTCGGGCTGAAATCGCCATGGACGAGCACCCGCTTGGTCGTGCGGGTCGCTCTCGACCAAGGCGGCGAAGCGCGGACCGAGATCAGGATGCGCATGCGCGGTGGCAACGAGGTACGGTTCGAGCCGGATCGCGTGGAAGATCTCGTCGGTTGGAAAGCGCGCCGCGATCTCGGGCCGATCGGCCGTTGCCGCGTGGATTCGGCCAAGTGTCGTCCCGACGCGCATGGCGCAGTCCGGATCGATCGTCCCGTCTCGAAGCAGCCGCTTTCCAGACCGGGTGATCGTCGGGCGCGAGATAGGCCATCGCGAAACAGCCGGCCGGGCGATCCTCGCCGAGGATCGCCGGCACCGCGTTCGGCACCACGCTGGCCGCGACACGCATCCATTCGACTTCAAACCGGTTCCGATCGATCGGCGCTTCCCAATCGGCGGCGACCCTGAGCTTCGGCAGCGCCCGCTTGATGCAGACAGCGCCGGACGGGAGGTCCGCGCGGAAGATGTCCGACGAGACGCCGCCCGCCAGAGGGGACAGCCGAACTTGTTGATCAGCACTTACTAGCGCCATCCGGCGCATCGAATCAATGAGTGCGCGTTCGGCCGGGCTGCGATTCGGGGTCGCGGCGGTGACGGACTCGGTCGCCATTGCTGGGCAATTCTTCGAAAAAGTGGTATTTGCGCCGGGGTGTTGATCTGTCATAGTAACCCTTGTCGCTAAGCCGTTGACTCAACAGGAACGGCGCACCGACAGAGCGTGGTGGTGTAGAGGAGCGCGCGCGATGATTCGGTTCGGGTTTTCCATTCGCACCAAAAGCGGTCAGCGCGTCGAGAATATCCAGATCATCGCCGCGACGCAGGGCGACGCCGAACGGCGGCTGCGGCAGATGTATCAGCAGTGCGAAATCGTCGAGCGGCGTGAGCAATCCGTCGCGCGCCGCATCGACGTGCACGACGTGACGGCCACGATCGAACGGATCCGCGCGCCGTCGTCAGCCGGCAAATCCGGCGCGCTGTAGTTCATCGGTCAGTGCCTGGTAGTCCTGGGCGCCGTCGCTGCCCGGTGCGTGCCGGAAAACGTCCAGAGTCACCGCCGGGCTTTGGGCGATCTCGACCCGCTCGCGGATCCGCGTGGCGCAGATTTCCGCGGGTCGAAGCGAGGAGACCATCGTTTCGACCACCGCGTCACTCATCGCGTGTCCGGGGTCGTATCGGGTCAGCACATAGCGCCGCGCGAGTCGGCGCCTGAACACGGGCTCGAGCGCGTTCAGCGCGCGTTCCACCTGCAGCGCGCCTTGCAGCGAGAGGAAATCGCACGAGACCGGCACCACGATAACGTCGGACGCGAAGACGGCGTTGAGCGACAGGACGTTGAGCAATGCGCAGCAATCGATAACGACCGGCCCCGGAACCGCGTCCCGCGGACGCAGCGAACGCCGCAAATGCGTGACGACACCGACACCCTTCCCGAGCAGGGAATCGAGCTTGGCGAGGTCCGCGTGCGCAGGGCAGAGCAGAACGCCGCTGCGCGTGATCCGCGCGACCTCGTCCAGCGGCAGCCGATAGGCGAAAAACCCGAACATCGAGTCCTCGGCCCTTTTCGTGGTGACGCCGAAGACGTGAGAAAGGTGCGCCTGCGGATCGAGGTCGATGCCGAGCGGGCGTTGGCCGCCCCGGGCGATCGCCGCCAGGAGGTTGAGGGCAGTGGTCGTCTTGCCGACGCCACCCTTCTGGTTGAAGACCGCGATGATCGCCATCATGGGGAGCATACCGCAGCCTGACCCGCGGCCGCCCGTAGCTACGTGCCGGCGTTTTCGCGGAGGAACCGATAAGCGATTCGCGTAAAATGCCGCCAACCCTCGGTGCCCGCAGTGCCTGCCCCCCTCAATATCGCGATCCTCGCCGCCGGTCAGGGCAAGCGGATGCGCTCGGGGTTGCCCAAGGTGTTGCACCCGCTGGGTGGCCGGCCGCTGCTGGCGCACGTACTCGACACCGCGCGCAAGCTCGCGGCCGGGCGCATCTGCATCGTCTACGGACATGGCGGCGACGCGGTGCGCGAACAATTTCCCGACCCGGATCTCGCCTGGGCGTTGCAGGACCCTCAGCTCGGTACCGGCCACGCGCTGGCGCAGGCATTGCCGAGGCTCGCTGCGGATGGCGTGACGCTCGTGCTCTTCGGTGCCGATCCGCTGGCTCGCGCGGAAACGCTCGCTGCTGTCGTTGAGAGGGCGCGCAACGGCGCGTTGTCGTTGCTCACGATCGAGCTCGACGATCCGACGGGCTATGGCCGCATCGTCCGGGGTCCGGACGATGGCGTGCGGGCCATCGTGGAGCAAAAGGACGCGACGCCGGAGCAGCGCGCGATCCGCGAGATCAACACCGGCGTCATGGCCGCACCCACCGCCTGCTTCGCGCGCTGGCTCGCCGCGATCGACAACCGCAATGCCAGCGGAGAGTATTACCTGACCGACGTGATCGCGCTCGCGGTCAAGGACGGCGTGCCCGTCGAAACGACGCGAGCCATCAATGTCATCGAGACGCTCGGTGTCAACACGATGCGCGAGCTCGCGCAGCTGGAGCGGCTCTACCAGCGTGCGCAGGCCGACGCGCTCCTCGACGCCGGCGTCACGCTGGCAGACCCCGATCGCATCGACATCCGTGGCACGCTGACCTGCGGCGCGAACGTGAGCATCGACGTCGGCTGCGTGTTCGAAGGGGTGGTCAAGCTTGGCGACGGCGCAAGCGTCGGCGCCCACTGCGTGTTGAAGAACGCGACGGTCGGTGCAGGCACGCAGGTGGCGCCGTTCTCGCACATCGACGATGCGACGATCGGCCCGAACTGCCGCGTCGGACCCTACGCGCGGCTGCGGCCCGGCGCGGCGCTGGCCGACGACGTGCACATCGGCAACTTCGTCGAAGTGAAGCAGGCGTCGCTCGGTGCCGGCAGCAAGGCGAATCACCTCGCGTATATCGGCGACGCGACCATCGGTCGCAATGTCAACGTCGGCGCCGGCACGATCACCTGCAATTACGACGGCGCGAACAAGCACCGGACGGTGATCGAGGACGATGTGTTCATCGGCTCCGACACGCAGCTCGTCGCACCGGTCACCGTCGGCCGTGGCGCGACGCTCGGCGCCGGCACGACGCTCACGCGCGATGCCCCCCCCGACACGCTGACGCTCTCGCGCGCGCCGCAGGTGTCCGTGCCGGGGTGGACGCGACCGGTCAAGACGCCGAAGAAGTGAACCCTACGCCGGGCCCTCGGGCGCGGCCGGCGGGCGTGGTTCTTGCTCCGGTCACCCGATGTACCGAATAACGCGGAAGGATCCATTCCCATGTGCGGCATCGTCGGCGCGGCCTCCGCGCAAAACGTCGTCCCGCTCCTGATCGACGGCATCCGCCGGCTCGAATACCGCGGCTACGACTCCACCGGCCTCGCGCTCGTCGGCGAAGGCGCGTCGCCGCGGCTCGAGCGGCTGGTGAGCACCGCGCGCGTCGCGGACCTGGCCGCACAGGCCGAGGCAAGAAAACTCAGCGGATACACGGGTATTTCGCACACCCGCTGGGCGACGCATGGTGCCCCGACTTCGACCAACGCGCACCCGCACGTATCCGGCGGGGAGATCGCCGTCGTCCACAACGGAATCATCGAGAACTACGAGGTGTTGCGCGAGCGGCTCAAGGCACAGGGTTACGTCTTCGCCACGCAGACCGACACGGAGGTGATCGCGCACCTTATCCATGCGCACTGGCACGGGGCCGGCGGCGGCGACCTGTTGCGGGCGGTACAGGCGGCGACCGCAGAATTCCACGGTGCGTACGCGATCGCGGTCATCTCGACGCGCGAGCCGGGCCGTGTGGTCGGCGCGCGGCAAGGCAGTCCACTGGTGGTCGGGCTGGGCGAGAACGACTACTACCTCGCCTCCGATGCGGCGGCATTGCTGTCGGTCACCCGCCGCGTCATCTACCTCGAGGAGGGCGACGTAGCGGACGTGCACCGCGGTTCCTACGCGATCTACGATGCGCGCGGGGAGCGCGTTGAGCGCGCCCCGGTCACTATCGAAGCCAATGGCGATGCCGTCGAGCTCGGACCGTACCGCCACTTCATGCAGAAGGAAATCTTCGAGCAGCCGCGCGCGGTCGCGGACACGCTGGAAGGCGTCGAGAGCATCAGCGCCAACCTGTTCGGGCCCGGGGCCGAGCACGTCCTCGCGCACGTCGATGGCGTACTCGTGCTGGCATGCGGGACCAGCCTCTACTCGGGGCTCGTCGCCAAGCAGTGGATCGAATCGCTGGCGAGGATTCCCTGCACCGTCGAGATCGCGAGCGAATATCGCTATCGCGACAGCGTGCCCAACCCGAATGCGCTCGTGGTCGTCGTGTCGCAGTCGGGCGAGACAGCCGACACGCTTGCGGCGCTGAAACATGCGAAAGAGCTCGGCCACGCACACACGCTCGCGATCTGCAACGTGGCGACGAGCTCGATGGTGCGCCAGACGACGCTCACGTACCTGACGCGCGCCGGCATCGAGATCGGCGTCGCCTCGACCAAGGCGTTCACCACGCAACTGGTCACGCATTTCCTGCTCGCGCTGACGCTGGCCAAGCTGCGCAACCGGCTGACCCCGGAAGAAGAGGCGTACTGGATCCGCGGACTGCGCCACCTTCCGGCGGCGCTCCAGGCGGCACTCGCCCTGGAGCCGCAGGTGATCGCATGGGCCGAACGCTTTGCGAGGAAACAGCACGCACTCTTCCTCGGCCGCGGCCTGCACTATCCGATCGCGCTCGAAGGCGCGCTGAAGTTGAAGGAAATCTCGTACATCCACGCCGAGGCGTATCCCGCGGGCGAGCTGAAGCACGGACCGCTTGCGCTGGTCGACGCTGACATGCCGGTCGTCGCGATCGCCCCCAACGACGCTCTGCTCGAAAAGCTCAAATCGAACCTGCAGGAAGTGCGCGCGCGGGGCGGCGAGCTCTACGTCGTCGCCGATCTGGACAGCAAGCTCCAGGCGAGCGAAGGCATCCACGTGCTCCGACTGCCCGAGCATGCCGGGCATCTGTCGCCGGTCGTGCACACGATACCGCTGCAACTCCTCGCGTACCATGCCGCGGTCATTCGCGGCACCGACGTCGACAAGCCGCGCAATCTCGCGAAGTCGGTGACGGTGGAGTGAGCGCAGTCGGGGGCGTTTGGGTCTGTTAGCATGGCGTCCCCGCCCCGGATGCGCTGCGATGGATTTTGCCTTCATCCTCGACCCGCTGCACGAGCTCAAGGCCTACAAGGACACGAGCGTCGCGATGATGCGTTCGCTTGCGGCACGCGGGCACCGGATCTACGCGCTCGAGCCCGCCGACATCTTCTGGGATGCGCGCGGCACGCAGGCGCGCGTGGCGCTGCTGACCCTGTCCGCGGACAACTACGACTGGTACACGGCGGGCGAGCCCGAGGTGCGCCGGCTGCGCGATTTTGCGGCGGTGCTGATGCGCAAGGATCCCCCGTTCGACATGGAGTATGTCTACACGACGTACCTGCTCGAAACCGCGGAAGGCGAAGGCGCGCGAGTGTTCAACCGGCCGCGGGCGATCCGCGATCACAACGAGAAGCTGGCAATCGCGAAGTTCGCCGAATTCATCGCGCCCACGCTCGTCACGCGCGACACGGACGAGGTACATGCGTTCATCGATGCCGAGCGCGATGCGATCGTCAAGCCGCTGGACGGCATGGGCGGCACATCGGTGTTCCGGGTCCGCGCCGACGACCCCAACCGCAACGTGATCGTCGAGACGGTCAGCCTGCACGGCGCGCGGACCGTGATGGCGCAGCGCTTCATCCCCGAGATCGCAGACGGCGACAAGCGCGTGCTGCTGGTCGCGGGCGAGCCTGTTCCGTATTCGCTCGCGCGCATTCCGAAACCCGGCGAGACGCGCGGGAATCTCGCCGTCGGCGGACGCGGCGTCGCGCGCCCGCTGACCGCGCGTGACCGCGAGATCGCGGCCGCGTTGGGGCCCAAGCTGTGGGCGGAAGGGCTCCTGGTCGTCGGGCTGGACGTGATCGGCGACTACCTGACCGAAGTCAATGTGACGAGCCCGACCTGCTTCGTGGAGATCACCGAGCAGACGGGCTTCGACGTCGGGGCGATGTTTGCCGCGGCGCTTCAGCGCGCGGTGGCATGATCCGCGAGGGGTGCGTGCTAACATGACCTTCGACCCGTTGCGGGGACGACGATGATCGGCATCCTGATCATTGCGCACGACAGCTTGGGCGAGAGCCTCGCGCGTGCGGTGACGCACGTACTGGGCACGCGGCCTTCGCAGTTCGAGGTGCTGTCGGTTGCCGCGACCGACGATCCGCTGCTGTTGCTGCCGGGGGCTCGCGAGCAGGTCGCGCGCCTGGATTCCGGTGAGGGCGTGCTGATCTTCTCCGACATCTACGGAGCCACGCCGTGCAACCTCGCCGTCAAGCTGTTGCAACGCGACCGCGTCGAGGGCATCGCCGGCGTGAATCTGCCGATGCTGGTGCGCGCGTTCACCTATCGCACCCGAGGAATGAAGACGCTGCTCACGAAGGCCGTTTCCGGCGGCTGCGAGGGAGTCCTGCACGTCGACGCGGGCCCGGCCTATGCAGCAACGCGAGGTTGAGATCGTCAACAAGCTGGGGCTCCATGCACGTGCGTCGGCCAAGCTCACCCAGCTCGCTGCGAAATACCAGTGCGATGTCGCGATGGCCCGCAACAACCGGAAGGTCAACGCCAAGAGCATCATGGGCGTGATGATGCTGGCCGCGGGCAAGGGGGCGAAGGTGACGCTAGAGACCGATGGCCCGGACGAGGCCGAGGCGATGCAGGCGCTCGTGGCGCTGATCGGCGATTGCTTCGGCGAAGGCCAATGACGCTGCGTGAGCTCGCGCGCGCCGACGGCGTGAAATGACCAGTTTCGCCCTCCACGGCATCGGGGTTTCCGGCGGCATCGCCATCGGGCGGGCGCAGCTTGTCTCGCACGCGATGCTGGAGGTTGCGCATTACTCGATTGCGCCGGGCGGGGCCGATGCGGAAATCATGCGGCTCGAGAATGCCATCAAGGAGGTCCGGCGCGAGCTCGAGGAGCTGCACGGGGAGATCACCGGCGGCAATGCGCCCGCGGAATTCGCCGCGCTGCTCGACGTGCACACGATGATCCTGAACGACCCGACGCTGTCGGAGGCGCCGAAGCGCGTCATCGCGGAGCAGCACTGCAACGCCGAGTGGGCGTTGACGCAGCAGATGAACGTCCTCGTCGAGCAGTTCGAGCAGATCGAGGACTCTTACCTGCGCGAGCGGAAGGCCGACGTCGTCCAGATCGTCGAGCGGATCCTGAAGCGGTTGCTCGGCAAGCCGGGAGTGGCCGTACCGGCCGGCGCCGAGCAACACACGATCCTTGTCGCGCACGATCTCTCTCCGGCCGACGTGATCCAGTTCAAGACGCACCGCTACGCCGGGTTCCTCACCGATCTCGGCAGCGTCACGTCGCACACGGCCATCGTCGCACGGAGCCTCGCGGTGCCGGCGGTCGTCGCCACGCACAACGCACGGCAGCTGATCCGCGAGAACGAGCTCCTGATCCTCGACGGGTCGAACCACGTCGTCATCGTCAACCCCGACAAGTCGGTGCTGACCGAATACCGGTTGAAGCAGGGCGAGCTCCAGCTGGGGCGCGCCAAGCTCCGGCGGCTCGTCAGCAAGCCGGCGACGACGATCGATGGCGTTCCCGTCGAACTGCACGCGAACATCGAGCTGCCCGAGGATCTCGAGCAGGCAATCGACAATGGCGCGACGGGCATCGGCCTCTTCCGTTCCGAGTTCCTGTTCCTCGACCGCCTGGGGCTGCCCTCCGAGGACGAGCAGTTCGAGGCGTACCGGCGGGTTGCGGCCGGGATGGAAGGCAAGTCGGTGACGATCCGCACCTTCGATCTAGGCGCCGACAAACAGACGGAGGGCTTCGCCGGCCTGATGCGGGTCGCGCCCAATCCGGCGCTCGGCCTGCGCGCGGTGCGCTTCTGCCTCGCCGAGCCGCGCCTGTTCCTCACGCAGCTGCGGGCCATCCTGCGCGCGTCGCACCACGGCAAAGTCCGCATCCTCGTGCCCATGCTGGCGTCGGTGGGCGAGATCGACCAGACGCTCGCGTTGCTCGAGCAGGCGAAAGAATCGCTGCGCGAGCAGGGCGTCCCGTTCGATTCGGCCATCGAAGTGGGCGGGATGATCGAGATCCCGGCCGCGGTGCTCGCGATTTCCGCCTTCCTTGCCAAGCTCGATTTCGTGTCGATCGGCACCAACGACCTGATCCAGTACACGCTCGCTGTCGATCGCGCCGACGAGGCGGTGTCGCACCTGTACGATCCGCTGCACCCGGCCGTCCTGAAGCTCATTACGATGGCGATCGGCAGCGCGAACAAGGCGCGTGTCCCGATCGCGGTCTGCGGCGAGATGGCGGGCGAGCTCGGGCTCACGCGGCTGCTGCTGGGATTCGGGCTGCGCCAGTTCTCGATGCATCCCGCCCATCTCTTGACGATCAAGCAGCGGGTGCTGACGACGGACCTGGGTGCGATCCGGCCGCTCGTGGAGCGTATGCGCCGCACCGACGATCCCGTGAAACTCGCAGCGCTCCTCGATAAGCTCAACGCCTGACGCCGCGATCACGGAATAGCGGCGCGCGCAACGATGTTCGTCATTGCGTGTTCGGGGCGCTTGACCGGTGGCGAATTCGCCCGGGGCGAACCGAACGCACGGGGGTGCCATGAATCCGGGATCGCATTCGGTTCGTTATCGCATCTGGGCGGCCGCCGTGCTCGCGCTGTCGTGGTTCGCCGCAACCGCCACCCAGGCCCTCGGGGTCGGTGACGAGGCGCCCCCGTTCGCGTTGCCTACCGCACAAGGCCAGACGATCGCGCTCGCGCAACTGCGAGGCCAGGTCGTCTACGTGGATTTCTGGGCGTCGTGGTGCGCGCCGTGCCGACGCTCCTTTCCATGGATGAACGAAATCAAGCAGCGCTACGGCCAGCAGGGCGTCAGCGTCGTCGCGATCAACGTCGACGAAAAACGGGCCGAGGCGGATCGCTTCCTCGAGCGTTATCCCGCAACCTTCACGGTCGTCTTCGATTCCACCGGCGCGACGCCGAGCGCCTACGGCGCCAAGGCGATGCCGAGCTCGTATCTCGTCGACCGCGACGGGCGCATCGCCGCGGTCGAGTATGGCTTCCGCGAAACCCACGCTCCGGCGCTGGAAGCGAAAATCCGGGCGCTGGCAGACGCGCGGTGACGCAGGCGATCCACTCCCATGGGCCACTCGCCCGTCGCGTCCTGCTGAGCAAGGTCCACGGCGTCGATCGTCGAATGGCTCCCGCCCGCCCCGTCCTGCCGATCTTGTTGGCCCTGGTCCTGGCCGGATGCGCGACGATGAAGCCACCGCAGCCCTGGGAAAGAGGAACGCTGGCGCGGCCCGAGATGCGCTTCGACGCCGATCCGTTGGATGAGCGGATCACGCAGCATATCTACACGAGCAAGGAAGCGGCAACCGGAGGTTACGGCGTCGGAGGTGGCGGCTGTGGCTGCAACTGACGAGTCACCGGCCGGCGCGCTTGTCGCCGCCGCACTCGCATTGCCGGGCATGTTGCCCGGAGCCGCGGGTGCGCAGGGCGCGCCGGAGGACGGGTTCATCGCGTTCCGCTACCTGGGCTATCGCGATTGGCAGCCGGGCGCGAATCGGATGTCCGTTAAGAGTCCCTCGGTATTCGTCTCGAAACCGCTGTCGGAGTCGCTGCTGTTGGAAGGCGCGCTCGTCTACGATGGCATGTCCGGCGCCTCCCCGCTGTGGTTCAACACGCTGTCGGGGGCATCGGGAATTGGCGTCACCGACTACCGGACCGCCGGGGACGTCAAGCTGACGCGGTACTTCAACGGGTTCGCGATCGGCGTCGGTGCGGCGGTGTCCTCGGAGCGCGATTACCTTTCGCGCGCGGGATCGGTGGACCTGCGCATCTGGTCCGAAGATCGAAATCGGACCTGGGCCTTCGGTTTCGGCGGCGCCGCGGATCGGATCAATCCGGTGAACGGCGTGGTGACGAACGCGCCACGCGACACGCTCGACTTCCTCATCGGCGTGACGCAGGCGCTCTCCCCGAGCGCGATCGTGCAATCCAATTTCACCTACTCACGCGGGCATGGCTACTACTCGGATCCGTACAAGCCGCTCGACACGCGGCCCGATCGGCGCGAGATCTTCGCCTGGCTCTTGCGCTACAACCGCGCCTTTCCGGAGACCGATGCGACGTTGCAGCTTTCCTATCGCTATCTTCACGACTCGTTCGGCGGCACGTCGAACGCCGTCGAGGCCGCATGGTGGCAACCGTTTCCGGCCGGATGGAGCGTAACGCCGAGCCTGCGCTATTACACCCAGGGCGCGGCGAATTTCTACTACAACCCGCCGTACCCGCAGGGCTACGTGGCGGGGCAGGACTACAGCGCCGACACGCGGCTTTCCGCGTTCGGGGCGTTCACCACCGCCATCACGGTCGCCAAGGCGTTTGCCGGCGGCCTTACCGTCGATGTCCGGGCTGCATTCTATCGGCAGCGCGCCGCCTGGCACCTCGGAGGCGAAGGCAGCCCCGGGCTCGAACCGTTCTCGGCGCGCTGGATCGAGGTCGGCTTCACCCAATCGTTCTAAGGTGCTCTGCCTGCCGCCATTGGACGCGGGCCAGCCCAGCGTGCAGACGTTCCGGACGATCTTTCGCGCGATGGCCTCGGAGCATGAGTTGACACTCTGCTCGGATGACCCCTCGCGCGCGCGCCGAGCGGCCGAGCTGGCGATCGCCGACGTTGCGCGGATCGAGGCGAAATACTCGCGCTATCGGGACGACAGCCTCACCACGCGAATCAACCGCGCGGCCGGGATCGACGAGGTCGCCATCGACGCCGAAACCGGTGCCCTGTTCGCCTATGCGGACCGCTGCTACCGGGCGAGCGGCGGGCGGTTCGACCTGACCTCGGGCGTCTTGCGCCGGGCGTGGGATTTTCGCCGGACGCCGCCGCGCTTGCCCGATGCCGCGGCGCTCGATGCCGCGATGGCATTGATCGGGTGGGGTCGCGTCGAGTGGAGCGATCGCGCCGTGCGCCTGCCCCAAGCGGGCATGGAGATCGATTTCGGCGGCATCGCCAAGGAGTACGCCGCCGACCGCGTGGCGACGATATCGATCGAACAGGGGGTCGGGCATGGCCTCGTGAATCTCGGGGGCGACGTGCGCGCGATCGGCCCCCGGCCCGATGGTTCGTCGTGGCGCGTGGGCATTCGGCACCCGCGTCGCGCGGATATTGCAATTGCCGCGGTGCCGCTCGCGGCGGGCGCGTTGGCGACAAGCGGCGATTACGAGCGCTATTTCGAAATCGACGGAGCTCGTTACTGCCACATCCTAGATCCGACGACGGGGAAACCGGTGGCGCATTGGCGCTCCGTCAGCGTCCTCGCGCCGCTGTGCGTGGTGGCCGGCAGTTGCGCGACGATCGCGATGCTGCTCGAGGAGCGAGCCGAGGCGTTTCTGGAAAGCCAGCGCGTAGGCTGGCTCGCGGTGGCCGCCGATGGCTCGATCCGCGCGTCGGACGGGAACGCGACCCTGCGCGAAGAGCCCGACGACGGCCACGGCCGGGGCACGCCGTCGGACCACGCGTCGATGCTGGCGGTAGGCAAACCGTTGCCGACCCGCTAAACTTCGCGCCAGCGCCGATTTGAGCCAGCTTAGCCGCGCGAAGGATCGTACCGCCGACGCGGCTTTCCCGAACAAATGCGGCTACAGCGGTGCGGCAAGGGAAACCCCGAACCCAACCCGGCTAGCCACGGAGCCGTTCGCCGGCTTTAGGGTGGCCGGGTTTTTTGTCGTCCTCGTTCGCCGATGCCCTCTTTCGCCGCAACCACCGCCGACAGCGACATCGACCGCACCACCGGACGCTCGGTGGGGGCGGTCGTTGCCCAGCGGGCACGGTTCGACACGCCGCTCCCCCTCGCCTGCGGCGTGACGCTGCCGGCCTATCACCTCGCGTACGAGACCTACGGGACGTTGAGCGCAGACCGGACGAACGCGGTGCTCATCTGCCACGCCCTCAACGCGTCGCACCACGTCGCCGGCTTCTACGCGGACGAGCCAGACAACGTCGGCTGGTGGGACAACATGGTCGGGCCGGGCAAGCCGCTCGACACCGACCGCTTCTTCGTCGTCGGCGTGAACAATCTCGGCAGTTGCTTCGGATCGACCGGGCCGACGACGCGCAATCCCGCGACCGGCCGGCCCTGGGGAGCCGATTTCCCGGTGGTCACGGTCGAGGATTGGGTCGACTCGCAGGCGCGCCTTGCCGATCACCTCGGCGTCAGCCAGTGGGCTGCCGTGATGGGCGGTTCGCTCGGCGGCATGCAGGCGCTCTCGTGGGCGATCCGCTACCCCGAGCGCATCCGCCACGCGCTGGTGATCGCGGCGGCGCCCAACCTCTCGGCCGAGAACATCGCCTTCAACGAAGTTGCGCGGCAGGCGATCCTGACGGACCCGGATTTCCACGAAGGCCAGTTCGACGCGCACGGGACCAAGCCGCGGCGAGGGCTGCGCATTGCCCGGATGCTGGGCCACATCACTTACCTCTCCGACCAGCAGATGGAGGAGAAATTCGGCCGCGCGCTGCGCGAAGGACTCAACTTCTCCTTCGCGTCCGAATTCCAGATCGAGTCCTACCTGCGCCACCAGGGCGAGAAGTTCGCCGAGTACTACGATGCGAACACCTATCTGCGAATCACCAAGGCGCTCGACTACTTCGACCCGGCCGCCGTCGCCGGCGGCGATTTGGCGCTTGCGCTGGCGCCCGCCCGCTGCAAGTTCCTCGTCGTGTCGTTCAAGACCGACTGGCGCTTTCCGTCGGCGCGCTCGCGGGAAATCGTGAAGGCCCTGGTCGACAACCGGCACGATGTTTCCTACGCCGACATCGAGGTGCCGCACGGCCACGATGCGTTTCTGCTCGACGACGCTCGCTATCACGCGCTCGTGCGAGCGTACTTCGATCGCATCGAGCGCGACGCCAATGTGTACTCGACGTTTCGCCTCGGCAAGAAGCTCGCGCGCGGCCTCGAGGAAATGTCCACGCTCGTGCGGCGCGCGGACTACGCGACGATCGCGGGCTGGGTCGGCGAAGGCGCGCGCGTGCTCGACCTGGGATGCGGCGACGGCAGCCTGTTGGCCCTGCTCGCTGCCGAGCGCCGCGCGACCGGCTATGGCATCGAGATCGCCGACGCGGATGTGCAGTCGAGTGTTGCGCGCGGCGTCAGCGTCCTGCAAAGCGACCTCGAGTCCGGCCTCGCCGGGTTCGAGGACGCGTCGTTCGACGTGGTCATCCTGTCGCAGACGCTGCAGGCGATGCGACACGTCGAGGAAATCGTCGCGGAGATGCTGCGCGTGGGCCGCGAGGCGATCGTCACGTTCCCGAATTTCGGTTACTGGGCACACCGCTGGCAGATCCTGAAAGGGCGGATGCCGGTGTCCAAGTCGCTCCCCTACCAGTGGTACGACACGCCGAACATCCACCTGTGCACCGTCGCCGATTTCGACGCCTTTCTCGCCGCGCGGCGCTGCGTTGTCGAGAACCGGATCGTGCTTTCCGGCGGCCGCCCGGTCACGGGATTGCCCAACCTGCGCGGCGAGCTCGCGATCTATCGCATCCGGCGCGGCTGAGTTGGAGCCTTCGCCCCCGCTGCTTCGCAACAAGTTCTTCTGGGTCGGCATCCTGTATTTCGCCGAAGGCTATCCGCTCGGCGTCTTCTACGAAATCTTCCCGGTTTACTTCCGGCAGCAGGGTGTCGAGCTCAAGTCGATCGGGATGCTGTCGCTGCTGGGGCTCGCCTGGACACTCAAGTTCCTGTGGGCGCCGGCCGTGGACTACTGGCGCCACCACCGGCGCTGGATGGCGGCGGCCGATGTGCTCATGGGTGGAGCGATGCTCCACTTCGCGATCCAGGCGGGCTTCGGGCCGCTGACCTGGTTCGCCATCGCCATCTTCACCGCGCTTTCGGCGACCAACGACATCGCCATCGACGGGTACACGATCGAATTTCTCGCCAAGGACGAGCTCGGGCTTGCCAACGGCATCCGAATCGGCCTTTATCGCGTCGGCATGCTCGCCTCGGGCTTCGTGCTGATGGCGTCCGATTGGCTTGGCTGGCACGGGGCTTTCATCGTCGCCGCGGGCATTTTTTTCGTGCTCGCCGCGGCATGCCTTGCTGCGCCGCGCGAGCAGGCGCTCGCCCCCGATCGGGCGTCCGTCGGCGCGGAGCTGACGGCGCTCGCCCACTCGCCCTTCGCGCTCGCGGTGCTGGGGGGCTTCGTGGTCGGCGTCGTCTGGCTGGCCGACACCGCGGGCGAGTGGTCCGAGGGTGTGCCTGGGTTCTGGGCGTACGCGGCACTGGCGGCGCTTGGGGTCGTCGCGGCGGTGCGTATTGCAGGACAGCGGGTGCGTGCCGAGCGCAGACGGCTGGACGCCCTTGCGCCGCAGGCAACCGGGCCCGCGGGGGCCAATGACGAATTGACTCGTGGGCCCCTCTTCGGCGCGCTGATGGAATTGCTGCGCCGACCCGCGATCGTGCCGGTCCTGCTGTTCATCCTGATCTTCAAGCTGCCCGATGCGGCGATGGGCTTCATGGTCAAGCCGTTCTGGGTTGACAAGGGGTTCACCGCTGCTGAGATCGGGTTGGTTTCGGTGAACATCGGTCTCGGCCTGTCGATCGCCGGCGGCTTGGCTGGCGGCTGGATCACCGACCGCATCGGGATCTTCCGCGCGTTGTGGATTCTGGGCCTGGCGCAGGCCTTCTCGAACCTCGGCTACTGGCTCGCGGCCAATCTCATTCCGGCGCCCGTGCCGGGCGTCGTGATTGCGTTCGAGCACAAGGCCCTCCTCTACGCGGCGAGCGCCACGGAGTCGTTCACCGGCGGACTCGGCACGGCGGCGTTCCTCGCCTTCCTGATGGCGATCGTGCGCAAAGACCGTGCGGCGACCGAGTACGCACTGCTCACGTCGGTGTTCGCGCTGTCGCGCTCGATATCGGGGTGGGTGGGCGGTCTCGGCGCTCAGTCGATGGGCTATGGCCCGTGGTTCCTGCTTACGTTCTTTCTCGCGTTCCCCGCTTATCTGTTGCTGCCGTGGGTGCGCCGGATGCTCGATTCGACCCGGTAGCGCGCGTCGTGACGCGAGCGTGGCACCCCTCTTGCGTAGCCGAGCGGCGAAAGGAGGGTGGAGCGTGCGCTTCCCGAATGCGCCGCCGACACTGGATGACCGCAATGTCCGACTCGCCCGGAGCGATGCCATGAACCCGCAGAAATTCAGCGCGATCGCGCACCGCGACCACGACTACTGCAATCCGATCTCGACCGCCAAGATCGAGCGGGTGCTCGATCTGCTCACGTTGGACGAGACCGCCCGCGTGCTCGATCTGGGTTGCGGGCGCGCCGAGCTCGCGCTGCGGATCATCGAGCGCTTCGGCGCGACCGTCGTCGCGGTCGACCATTCGTCGCCGATGCTCGACGCCGCCCGCGAGCGCGCGGAATGGACCGGCGCGTTGCGCCGGCTACACCTGGACGACACCGATATCCGCGAGTTCCGGGCCGATCCCGAAATCTTCCATCTGACGGTCATGCTCGGGGCGGGCGGCATTGCCGGCGGCATCGCCGGCATCTGCAAGCAGTTGAAGATCTGGACGCGTGGGGGTGGCTACGTACTGATCGGCGAGGGTTACTGGCGGCAGAAGCCGCATCCCGAATACCTCGCACTCCTGGGCGGGCCGCCGACCCAGTATCTGGATCATCGGGGCAACGTTCAGGCGGGGGTGGAGGCGGGCCTGATCCCGATGCATGCCGTGAGCGCCTCTGCGGACGAGTGGGACGAATACGAATGGAAATACTGCCGGTCGATCGAGCGTTACGCGCGCGAGCAGCCGGACGATCCCGACGTGCCGGCGATGCTCGAACGCATTCGGCGCTGGCGCGATGCCTACTTGCGCTGGGGCCGCGAAACGCTCGGCTTCGGCGTCTATCTCTTCTACCGGCCGGGCACCCTGATCCGGTAGCTACGGCGCATCCGCCGCGACACGCTCGAGCGCCTCGCTCACCTCGAGCCACTCGGCCTCGAGGCGTGCCAGTCGCCAGGTGACATCGCCCTGCCGCCCGAGCACCTGGTTAAGGGTGTCCCGGTTCGCGTCGACGTAGAGGTCCGGCGACGCGAGGGAGGTCTCGAGTGCCTGCTTTTCCGCGGTCAGCGTGTCGATTTCGCGCTCGATCTTGGCGAGCCGGTCGGCGAAAGGCTTGCGCTGCGCATAATGCTCTTGCCGCGCCTTCGCCTCGGCGCGCTTCTGCGCTTTGCGATCGGCGGCCGACGGGGCACTGGCGCCCGTTGATCCGGCGCCCGCGGTATCGGCGGAGCGCCTCTGGCGCGACAGCACCCAGTCGCGATAATCGTCGAGGTCGCCGTCGAAGGGCTCGACGCGGCCATCCGCAACCAGCCACAGCGCATCGGCACATGCGCGCAGGAGATGCCGGTCGTGCGCGACGACGACGAGTGCGCCGTCGTAGTCCTGCAACGCTTCGGCCAGCGCCTCGCGCATCTCGATGTCGAGGTGGTTCGTCGGCTCGTCGAGCAGGAGCAGGTTCGGCCGCTGCCGGACCAGCAGCGCAAGGGTCAGCCGCGCCTTTTCGCCCCCCGAGAACCGCCCAACCGCGGCGCTCGCCATGTCGCCGCGAAAGTCGAAGCCGCCGAGAAAATCGCGCAGCTCCTGCTCGCGTGCGGAGGGGTCGATCTGCGCGAGATGCCAGAGCGGAGATTCGCCGGCACGGAGCTGGTCGACCTGGTGCTGGGCGAAGTAGCCAATCGCGAGGCCCTGCGCGGTGTACCGCGTGCCTGCATGCGGCACGAGCTCGCCCGCGATCGCCTTGAGCAGCGTCGATTTTCCCGCGCCATTGGGGCCGAGAAGGCCGATACGATCGCCGGAGAGGATCCCCCAGTCGAGCTCGGCGAAGATCGGCGGTCCATCGCCGTAGCGCGAGCGTCGCGCGCTCGAGCCGGACGAGCTGGCGCGCTGCGGTTCTCACCGGAGCGAAGGCGAATTCGAAGGGGCTGTCGACGTGCGCGGCGGCTATCCGCTCCATGCGTTCCAGCGCCTTGATTCGGCTCTGCGCCTGCTTCGCCTTGGTGGCCTTGGCACGGAATCGGTCGACGAACGCCTGCAGATGCGCGATCTGGCGCTGCTGCTTCGCGTACGTGGCTTGCTGCAGCGCGAGCTTCTGCGCGCGCTCGCGCTCGAACTGCGAATAGTTGCCGGCGTAGGACCTGAGCTTCAGCCCATCGACATGCACGACCGTATCGACGACCCCGTCCAGGAAATCGCGGTCGTGCGTGACGAGGACAAGCGTCCCCGGGTAGCGCGCGAGCCAGTCCTCGAGCCACAACACGGCATCGAGATCGAGATGGTTCGTCGGCTCGTCCAGGAGGAGCAGATCCGAGCGGCATGCGAGCGCCTGAGCGAGATTCAGGCGCATCCGCCAGCCGCCGGAAAAGCTCGCCACGGGGTCGCGATGGAGAGCTGCCGGAAAGCCGAGCCCCGAGAGCAGCGTCGCCGCCCGGGCGGGGGCCGCATAGCCGCCGACGGCCTCGAAGCGGTGGTGGAGTTCCGCGAGTGCCTCACCCTCGAGCCCCGGATCGACTGCGGCCGCTCTTCCGGTGGCGGCTAGCGCGCGCTCGATGTCGCGCAGCTCGCGGTCGCCATCGAGAACGAATTCGAGCGCCGGAGTCTCGACGGCTGGCGTTTCCTGCGCGACATGTGCGATCGTCCATGCGGCAGGCAGCTCGACTTCTCCGGCGTCCTGGTGCAATTCACCGCGGATGAGCGCGAACAAGCTCGACTTGCCGCAGCCGTTCGGTCCCACCAGGCCGACCCGGTGCGCGGCATGGACCGTCAAGCTGGCGCCGTCCAGCAGGCGCTTCGTGCCGCGGGCAAGGACGAGGTTGTTCAGGCGGAGCACGCGTGTGTTCCGTCAACGCAGTTCGTAGTCGTAGTCGATGATGAGCGGCGCGTGATCGGAGAACCGCCGCTGGGTGTAGATCCCCGCGGTCTTTGCCTTCGCGGCGATCCCGGGCGTCGCAATCTGGTAGTCGATGCGCCACCCGACATTCTTTTCCCACGCCTGCCCGCGGTTGGACCACCACGTGTAGCGCTCCGGCCGTGGGTCGACGCGGCGGAAGACGTCGACAAACCCGAGACGGTCGAAGACCTGGGTGAGCCAAGCGCGTTCCTCGGGCAGAAACCCCGAGTTCTTCTGATTGCTGCGCCAGTTCTTGAGGTCGATCTCGCTGTGCGCGATGTTCCAGTCCCCGCAGAGGATGATCTCGCGCTTCGCCTTGCGCAGGCGCACGAGGTGGAGCAGGAATTCATCGAGAAAACGGAACTTGGATTCCTGCCGGTGCGGACCGCTCGACCCCGACGGCAGGTAAAGACTGACGATGGAGAGCTCCTGGAAATGCGCTTCCAGGTAGCGACCCTCGGCGTCGAACTCGGCGCTGCCGAAGCCGGTGGCGACGCGCGGCGCCTGTTTGGCGTAAAGGGCGACGCCGGCATAGCCCTTCTTTTCCGCGGGGAGGAACGCAGCATGCGCCCGGCGCGGCGCCCTCAACGGGCGCGGAATATCCGCGAGCGAGGCTTTGATTTCCTGCAGGCAGACGACATCCCAGGGCTCCGCGCGCACGAGCCAGCGCGCGAAGCCCTTGCGCTCGGCCGCGCGAATGCCGTTGACGTTGAGAGTGATGATTCGCACGCTCGCGAAGACGCGCTGGAGCGCTCTTGATGCCCGGGAAAGCCGCGAGTGTACACGCTGCGAAATGCACCTTCGCACCCGCGCGATTCGGAACGGACCGAGCGGACCCACCCGGCGTCCCGTTCCGCGAAGCGTATACTTTCCGCCACTTTTTTAACCCGCGACCCGCGATGTCCGATTTCCGCCAGGATTTTCTCGCGTTCGCCATGGCATGCGACGTGCTGCGGTTCGGCGACTTCGTGACCAAGGCGGGGCGGCGCACCCCGTATTTCTTCAACGCGGGACTGTTCAACGACGGCGAGAGCCTGCGGCGGCTGGGGCGCTTCTATGCGGAGGCGCTGCTTGCGGCGGGAATCGCCTGCGATCAGCTGTACGGGCCGGCTTACAAGGGGATCACCCTCGCGGCGGCGGCCGCGATCGCGCTTGCCGAAAAAGGTCACAATCTGCCATTCAGCTTCAACCGCAAGGAGGCCAAGGATCACGGCGAGGGCGGGATGGTCATCGGAGCGCCGCTGAAAGGGCGCGTGCTGATCGTCGACGACGTGATCACCGCGGGAACCTCGGTGCGCGAATCGGTGGGGCTGATCCGTGGTCAGGGCGCGATTCCTGCTGGCGTGCTCATTGCGTTGGACCGGATGGAGCGTGGACAGCGCACGAAATCCGCCGTGCAGGAGGTGCGGGACGAGTTCGGAATTCCGGTCGTCGCGATCGCGACGCTGGACGACGTGATGGGATTCATCGCCGGGCGGCCCGAGCTTTGCGCCTATGCGGAGGCGATTACCGCGTACCGGGCACGATACGGCGCAGGCTGAGGTTTCAGCGTGGGCCAAGGTACGAAGGCGCGGCGGCCGGAAGATGAAGACGGAGAGCAACGTGGCAATATGAAGACGGAGAGCAACGTGGCAACAAAGGATCACGGAATGAATCGCCAGGCGCAGTGCCTCGATTGGCGCGGCGATTGGCTGCGCAGCACGCTCGTGCCCACGGCGGCAGCGCTGATCGGTTTCGCCCTGCTGTCGACCGCCGGGGTCGGGCACACCACGACCTACAAGTGGGTCGACGACAAGGGTGTGGTTCATTACAGCGATAAAGTTCCACCGGAGGCAGCAGACAAGAGCCGGACCGAGCTCAACGCGCAGGGCCTCCCGATCAAGAAGTCGGCGAAGGCGCCGACGCCGGAGGAACTCCGGGCCAAGGAACAGGAGGAGGCGCGGGCGCGCGCGGTCGAGAAGGAGCGCTCGGAGATCGCCCGCCGCGACCGCGCGCTGCTGTCCTCCTACACGACCGAGAACGAAATCGACCTTGCGCGCAATCGATCGCTGCGGACGATCGAGGCCTCCATCAAATCGGCAGAGGCCTACGCATCGCAACTCAAGATTCGCAACGCCGACGCGGAGGCCAAGAAGGCGGCCTATGCTGGCAAGACTGTACCGCCCGCCCTCGAGCGGGAGCTCGAATCGATCTCCGCCGAGTCCGCCCGGCAGGCCGAGCTGATCGCCCAGAAGAACAGGGAGGCAGCCGCTGTCCAGGTGAAATACGATGCGGACAAGCGACGGTGGCGCGAGCTGGTTGCCGCAAGAAGCGCGACGGAAGCATCGCCGTCGACGCCCATGGCGGATGCTCCGGTAACGCGCGGCTATCCCGTTGACTGGACGTCGATCAAGAAGACGGCGAAGAAATAGCGCCGACCAGCGCGACGAGCCGGGAACGAGCGGGCTGCGGCCCGCTTTTTCATTCTTCGCTCGCGGACGCTGGCGCCGGCCTGCGATAATCGCGCCTTTCCCCTCCTTCCGGCAGGCGCGCAACCGATGGCTCAGTACGTATACACGATGAACCGCGTGGGCAAGATCGTGCCCCCGAAGCGCGTCATCCTCAAGGACATCTCGCTCTCGTTCTTTCCGGGCGCCAAAATCGGCGTGTTGGGATTGAACGGCTCCGGCAAGTCGAGCCTGTTGAAGATCATGGCCGGCGAGGACAAGGAGTTCGAGGGCGAGGCGGTGCCGATGCCGAACCTCAAGATCGGCTTCCTGCCGCAGGAGCCGCAGCTCGATCCGGATGAGACGGTGCGCGAGGCCGTCGAGGAGGGGCTCGCCGAGATTCTCGACGCGAAGGAAAAGCTCGACGCGATCTATGCCGCGTACGCGGAACCGGACGCGGACTTCGACCGCCTCGCCGCCGACCAGGCGAAATACGAGGCGATCATCGCCACCGCGGGTGCGGATTCCGACGTGCAGATGGAAATCGCAGCCGACGCGCTGCGTCTGCCGCCCTGGGACGCGAAAATCGCGAAGCTTTCGGGTGGAGAGAAGCGCCGGGTCGCGCTTTGCCAGTTGCTGCTTTCCAAGCCCGACATGCTGTTGCTCGACGAGCCGACCAACCACCTCGACGCCGAAAGCGTCGAATGGCTCGAGCAATTCCTGCTGCGCTTCCCGGGCACGGTGATCGCCGTGACGCACGATCGCTACTTTCTCGACAACGCGGCGGAGTGGATCCTCGAGCTCGACCGCGGCTACGGCATCCCGTGGAAGGGCAACTATTCGTCGTGGCTCGAGCAGAAGGAGGCGCGGCTCGCGACCGAGGCGAAGCAGGAAGCCGCGCGCATCAAGACGATGCAGAAGGAGCTCGAGTGGGTGCGGCAGAACGCGAAGGGCCGGCAGGCGAAGAGCAAGGCCCGCATCGCGCGCTTCAACGAACTCGCGTCCTACGAGCACCAGAAACGCAACGAAACGCAGGAGATCTTCATCCCGGTCGCCGAGCGGCTAGGCGATGCCGTCGTCGAGTTCAAGGGCGTGAGCAAGGGCTACGGCGACCGGCTGTTGATCGACGACTTGTCGTTCCAGGTGCCGGCGGGCGCCATCGTCGGAATCATCGGCCCGAACGGCGCGGGCAAAACGACGCTGTTCCGGATGATCACCGGCCGCGAGAAGCCCGACCGGGGCGAAGTCGTCATCGGGCCGACGGTCAAGATGGCTGTCGTCGACCAGACACGGGAAAAGCTGCCGAACGACAAGACGGTGTGGGCGGCAATATCGGGCGGGCAGGACATACTTACCGTCGGCAAGTTCGAGATGCCCTCGCGCGCCTACCTCGGTCGATTCAATTTCAAGGGCGCCGACCAACAGAAGATGGTCGGCACGCTGTCGGGCGGCGAGCGCGGCCGGCTGCACCTCGCCGCCACGCTGCTCGAGGGCGGCAACGTGCTACTGTTGGACGAGCCGTCCAACGACCTCGACGTGGAAACGCTGCGCGCGCTCGAGGACGCACTCGGCGAGTTCGCCGGCAGCGTGCTCGTGATCTCACACGACCGGTGGTTCCTCGACCGCATCGCGACGCATATCCTCGCCGCGGAAGACGACTCGAAATGGGTGTTCTTCGAGGGCAATTTCCACGAGTACGAAGAGGACAAGAGGAAGCGCCTCGGCGAGGAGGGCGCCCGACCGCACCGGCCGCGGTACAAGGCGCTGATGGCTTGACCCCGCGCTCGGGGAGTGGTCGGATTGGTAGTATGTCGATGGCGCTGCTGCCCCGCGATGACGGATCACGCTGCGGACGCTGCGTCGATATCATCGAGCGAAGGAGGAGCCGGTCATGCTCGAGGGATGCACGCCGTGGCCCGCGGAGCTTCGCGCAGCGATACCGCGCGCTCGGCTATTGGCAGGGCATCACGCTGACCGACATGCTGGCGCGGGCCGATCCGGCGCGCGCCGCGCGAAGCTCGCCCTCGTCTGCGGCGACGAACGCATCACCTACGACGCGCTGGGCGAGGCGGTCGACCGGCTCGCCTGCGGCTTCGTCGAGGCCGGGATCCGCCCGCTCGATCGCGTGGTCGTCCAGCTGCCGAACATTCCGGAATTCGTCTACACGTATTTCGCGCTGACGCGCATCGGCGCGATTCCGGTCACGGCGCTGCGCGCGCACCGCCACACCGAAGTCCGGCACTTCCTGCGCGCCTCGGGCGCCGTGGCGTACGTCATCCCCGACGCGATCAAGGGCTTCGATTACCGCGCGATGGCGCAGGAGCTCGCGCCGCAGGCGCCGGCGTTGCGCACCGTCTTCGTCGCCGGCGAGCCGGCACCGGCCAGCGTTCGCTGTCCGCGCTGCTCGATGCGCGGCCCTCCCCGCGGCCGCCGCGGCCGCGCTCGCCGGCGTGCGTCCCGATCCGTCCGACGTCGCGACGATGCTGCTGTCGGGCGGCACGACGTCGCTGTCGAAGCTGATCCCGCGCACGCATGACGACTACGTGCTGAACGCGCGGCTGTGCGGCGCGGCCGGCGGCTTCGACGAGCAGCACGGTGCTGATGGCGATCCTGCCGCTCGGCCACAACTACAACCTCGCCTCGCCCGGCATGCTCGGCGCGTTCTACTACGGCGGCACCGTCGTGCTCGCGCCGTCCGGCGACGCCGCCGACGTGTTCGGCCTGGTCGAGCGCGAGCGCGTGACGACGATCGCCGCGGTCGTGCCGCTGATCTCGAGCTGGCTCAATTCCGACGTCCCCGACCGCTTCGACTTCGAGCTCGCTCGAGGTGATCCAGAACGGCGGCGCCCGCCTCGCGCCGGAGTTGCGCAGCCGCCTGCGCGAGCGCTTCGGCTGCACGCCGCAGGAGATCTACGGCACCGCCGAAGGGCTCATCAACATGACGCGCCTCGACGACCCCGACGACCTGCTGCTGGAAAGCTCGGGCGCGCCGGTGTGCGCCGACGACGAGATCATGGTCGTCGACGACGACGGCCGCGAGGTCGCCGACGACGTCCCGGGCGAGCTCCTCACGCGCGGGCCCTACACGATCCGCGGCTACTACAACGCGCCGGACAAGAATCGCGAGGCGTTCACCGCCGACGGCTTCTACCGGATGGGCGACATCGTGCGCAAGCGCGGCCGCCACGTGTTCACCGAGGGCCGGCGCAAGGATCTCATCAACCGCGGCGGCGAGAAGATCAGCTGCGAGGAGGTCGAGAACCTGATCTACGCGCACCCCAAGGTCAAGGTCGTGACGCTGGTGGCGATGCCCGATCCGGTGTTCGGCGAAAAGGCCTGCGCCTTCGTCGTGCCCAAGCCCGGCGAGACGCTCGCCTTCGACGAGCTGATCGCGTTCCTGCGGCAGCAGCAGATCGCCACGTTCAAGCTGCCCGAACGGCTCGAGGTCGTCGCCGAGCTCCCGTTGAGCCCGGTCGGCAAGATCCTGAAGCGGGAGCTGCGCGACATGATCACCGACAAGCTGGCGCGCGAGGCGGCGGCGACGGGCAAGCGCGTGAACATCGGCATCGTCGGCGGCGGTCCCGCCGGACTCTTCTTCGCGTACCTGATGAAGCGGCACGATGCCGCGCCACCGCATCCGCATCGTCGAGCGCGATCCGGCGGACGGCGACCTACGGCTGGGGCGTCGTCTTCACCGACATCGCGCTCGCCTTCGTCCGCGACGTCGCCCCCGAGCTCTACGCGGCGATGACCCGCAACCAGGAGGTGCACGATGCGATGCGAATCGTGCATCGCGGCGAGGCGATCACGCTCGCCAACAACACCATTCCACCGGATGGCGCGGATCGATCTGCTGCGGACGTTGCGCGAGCACTGCCAGCAGCTCGGCATCGCGATCGAATTCGGCCGCAAGGTCGAGGACATCGCCGAATTCGCCGACTGCGACCTCGTCGTCGCCGCCGATGGCGCGGCGAGCGCGATCCGCACCCGCTATCGCGAGCACTTCGAGCCGACGCTCGACGTGCGGCCGAATCTGCTCGCCTGGTACGGCACGACCGCGCTCTTCGATCCGCTGTCGCTCATCTTCCGCGAGAACGACGGACGGCCTGCTGATCGCGCACGCCTACCGCTACAGCCGCACGCACAGCACGTTCCTCGTCGAATGCGATCCCGAAACCTGGCGCGACGCCGGGCTCGACCGGATGTCGGAGGCCGGAGAGCCTCGCCTATTGCGCCAACGTCTTCCGCGACGATCTCGGCGGGCAAGCCGCTGCTGTCGAACCGGTCGGACTGGTTCCGCTACGCGATCGTCAGCAACCGGCATTGGCACTGGCGCAACCTGGTCCTGCTGGGCGACGCGTTGCGCACCGGCCACCCGTCGGTCGGGTCGGGCACGCGGCTGGCCATGCAGGACGCGATCGCGCTGTTCGAGGCCTGCGGCGCGGGCGGCGACGTGCCGGCGCTGCTCGCCGAGTTCGAGCGCCGGCGCCGTCCCGGGTCCGACGCGCTCCAGGCGGCGGCGATCCGGAGCACCGAATGGTACGAATCGGTGCGCACCAAGCTCGCGCTCGATCCGGTATCGTTCGCCTACGATTACCTGCGCCGTACCGGCCGCGTCGACCACGAGGACGTCCGGCAACGCGACCCCGCGTTCGCTGCCGCGTACGAAGCCTTGCACCCGGAGGGAGTGCCGCCGTGAGCGCATCATCGGCTTCCCGCGGAGGGACGGCACGCAGCGCCAAGGGCGCACAGCGAAACGTCCGCGCGGATTTCTACCACCGCATTGCGGGCCGCCATGTGCGGCCGCTGTGGGAGGACGGCACCGTCAATTGCTGTGTCGAGGGGCACGGCACGATCCGCATCGGCGACGACGTGTTCGAATGGGGACCCCGCGACATCTTCGTCGCGCCGTCGTGGCAGATGCGAACCTTGTCCGCCGCCACCGAGGCGGTGCTGTTCGGCTATTCCGACCGGCCCGTGCAGGAGGCGCTCGGGCTGTTGCGCGAGGAAACGATTTCGGGAGCCAACCAATGAAACCAGGCGAGAAAAAATTGCCGGAGCTGTTCCGGCCGGGACGGATCGGCAAGTTCGCGACCAAGAACATGATCAAGTACGGCGCGTGCTGCGTGTCGAACTACAACTCGCGCGACGGCTTCATCAGCCAGCGCGAGCTCGCGCGCACAAAGGTGATTGCCGGCACCGGCTGCGGGATCATCACCAATCAGGGCGCCTATCCCGATCCGCTCGGTGAGGGCAAGGCGTACTTCCGGCAGATCGCGATCTACGACGACAAGTTCCTGCCGCAGTTCGAGGAGATCGCCGGCTACATCCACGATGCCGGCGCCGTCGCGATCCAGCAGATCCTGCACGCCGGGCGCTACGGCGGCATCGATCTTGGCTACTGCCTGCAGCCGTCGATCGTGCCGCAGACGCTGCCGCATTTCCGCCCGCCGCGCGAAATCACGCGGGAGCAGATCCGCGAGGTGGTCCGCCAGCATGCCGACGCCGCGCGGCGCGCGGTCAAGGCCGGCTTCGACGGCACCGAGGTCACGAGCTTCATGGGCTACCTGCTCGCGACGTTCAACTCGCGCTTCACCAACCAGCGCACGGACGACTACGGCGGCTCGATCGAAAACCGTGGCCGCTTCATGCGCGAGCTGATCGCTGCGATCAAGGAGGCGACGCCGGACAGTCCGCTCGTCGTGCGCCTGAACGGCGCCGAGCTGATGGACCGCTGGGGCGGCAATACGGAGGACGAATGCTTCGAGCTGATGCAGCAGGCAGTCGACAGCGGCGTGGACATGATCAGCGTCACCGTCGGCTGGCAGGAAGCGCCGGAATCCTCGATCGGCCGGGATATCGCGCCGGGCCACTGGAACTACCTCGCGGCGCGCGCGAAAAAGATGTTCCCCGACACGCTGATCGCGTTCGGCAACCGCCTGCCCGACCCGGTGATGGCGAACGAATGCATCCACAACGGCGAGTTCGACTTCTGGGAAGTCTGCCGGCCGCTGCTTGCCGATCCGGAGCTCGTGCACAAGGCGGCCGAGGACCGGCTGGACGAGGTGCGCCGCTGCGTGGGCTCGCTCAACTGCCTGTCGCGGCTCTTCCGCGACCTGCCGTACACCTGCACGATGAACCCGGCGCTGGGGCACGAGGTCGAGCCGGAGTACCAGGTGACGCCTGCCGCGGTGAAAAAGAAGATCATGGTGGTCGGGGCGGGTCCCGCGGGTCTCGAATGCGCGATCACCGCCGCGAAGCGCGGGCACGACGTCGTCGTGTTCGACAAGGCCGATCGTCTCGGGCGGCAATCTCGTCGCCTATGCGAGCAACGATCTCGCCCGTGTCGACGACCTGATGAGCATCGTCCGCCACTACGAAGTGATGACCGGGAAGCTTGGTATCGAGGTGAGGCTCGGCACCGAAGTGACGCCGAAGCTCATGCGCAGCGTGCTGCACCAGTACGACGTCGCCGTGGTGGCGAGCGGCGCGCGCATCGACCGTGATCGCCTGCAGTCGATCGCGGGGGCAGAGCGATTGCTCGATGCGACCGAGGTCGCCCATGGGCGCGTGCCGACCGGCCGCGAGATCGTCGTCATCGGCGCCGGCAAGATCGGCCTTGTCGTCGCCGAAGCGCTCGCGCACAAGGGCGCGAAGGTGACGATCGTCGAACGCGAGAAACGCATCGCCGGCGACGTCATGCCGTCGTTCAAGTGGCGGCACTCGGCGTGGGTCGACGAGCTCGGCATAACGACCGTGACGCAGGCGCGTGTCGTCAAGGTGACGGCGGATGGCGTGCACATCGTCGCGGAGCGGGGTGGCGAGCGCGTGATACCCGCCGACACGGTCATCGCCGCGGCGCCGCGCCGGCCGAACCAGGAGCTCTTCCACGAGTTCGAATGGATGATTGATGAACTGCACGGCTGTGGTGATGCGCTGGTCCCGCGCGGGCTCGACGCCGCGATCCACGAAGGCTTCCGGCTCGGTGCGCGACTCTAGGGTGCCGGCATGACCGAATCGACGTCGCCGTCGAGGGCGATCGCTCCGGCTCTCGACGCGAGCAGCAACGTGGCGCACTGGCGGACCGTGTTCGAGTGCCGCGAAGCGCTGTTCGCCGAACTCTCCGAGGGTGCGCGGATCGGACTCATTGCGCAACCGGGATTCATCGCCGGACGGACGCCGGCGCGCGGGGCTCGAGGCCGCCGTGGCGAAGTGCGCCGGCGTGCCGATGCTCGCGTTCGAGTCCGTGGCCGGCCGGATCGAGGTCAAGCTCGAACGTTTCGAGGGCTTCCACCCGGCCGGCCTCGACCTCTTGTTCGTCGCCGACGACGAAGCGCGGGCCGAGCTCGCCGCCGAGCCGGCTGAAACCACGCTGCGTGCATTGAAGCGCCTCATTCGACGCGGCAACGTGATGTTCTTCGTTTTCCGGCCGCGGAACGAGCTGCAGGACGCCGGTTACGAGGATTTTCTCGATTCGCTGGGGCTCGCGTTTCTCGGGGCATGCCGATGATCTTCCGCAATCCCGCCGGCGCGCCCGAACTCGCCTGCGATGCGTGCGGCTGCCGCTGGTTCGACCGGATGACCAACGCGTGCTACGAGTGCGGCGAACCGGTCCCGGCCGCGGAAATGGAGGCGTTTGCGCGAGCGGTGGCCGCATGGCACCCGTCTGTGGTCCCAGGAGACCCTGCCAGCGAGTGAGCGGCGTGCGAGTCAGTTCGAAGCGCGGAGCGGAAGGGCGCCGCTGTGACCGCTGTCGGTGTATCCCTTGGCCAGCAATTGCCTCGCCAGTTCCCGGTCGGCCGAATCGACGTGGCGAAGCAGCCACTCGTGCAGAAAGCTCATCGTGAGCATCATGCTGGACTCGCCAGGACCATTCAACAGGCTCTGGAGATCCTGCAGCATCCTTCGGTGGGCCTGCTTGTGCGTTGCGCGGTCCGCGATAGCGAAACGATCCATCAACTCCTCTTCGGCGGAAAAATGGACTTGCGCAAACGCGAAGAGCTCCTCGAGCGAAGCGCGCAGTCTCGTGGCCTCCTGCCCGGCGGCGAATTCGGCCCCCACCTTGCCAATCATTGCGGCGAGTTTCCGATGTTGCGCGTCGGTTGCGCCAATTCCCACCTCGTGCAGGTCGCTCCAGACGATGAAGTTGAGTCCTGATGTCTTGCCTTCGGATTTGCCCGGATCGGCGAAGCTCGAGCAATTCCGCCCGGCGGCCTTGCTCGCGTACATGGCGGCATCGGCCGATCCGAACAGCGTCTCGATGGTCTCACCGTCCCTGGGGTAGAGAGCGATGCCGACGCTGACACCGACACAGCACGAGTTTCCATCGACAGCGATTGGCTCGGCGAGGGCGAGAATGAGTCGACTCGCCACTAGTGCCGCCCCGTTCGGATCGGAAACGCCGGGGAGAATGAGCGCGAATTCGTCGCCTCCGATGCGGGCCGCCGTGTCGACCTCGCGACAGCAGGACCGCAACACATCGGCAGTGGCCTGGAGCACCCGGTCGCCGGCCTCGTGACCATAGGTGTCGTTGACGGCCTTGAAGCCATCCAGATCGCAGGCCAGCAGCGCGAAGCCTTCCCCTCGGCGCCGCGAGGCCAGCAGCGACTGCCGCAGACGGTCGAAGAAAAGCGTCCGGTTCGCCAACCCCGTGAGGCCGTCGTTGAACGCGAGGTAGTTGAGCCGCGCGTCTTCGCGAACTCGCTCGGTGATGTCGCTGACCGCCGCAACGACGCAGACTTCACCGCGGGCCGCGACGACCGTACCGGTCAGCTCCAGGTCCGCGATCGAGCCATCCAAGCGTACCGCGCTGAATCTGAGCGCCACGTCGCTGCCCGGCTTCAGAATCGCCTGCCGCAAGCTGTGCGCGACACGCGACCGGTCCGCCGCCCCAACGACGTCATGCAGCGACAGGCCTTTGGGAAATTCGTCGTCCGGGTAACCGAGCAGCGCGGCGCAGCGCCCGTTCATGAACAACAGGCGGTCCCGAACCACGCAGATCGGGACCAAGTTGCGGCGCACCACGACTTCGGCCGAAATGCTCTGCAACAATGTGGGGTTGGAGCTCAATCGGGATACCACAGAGCGCTCGGCATCTATGACGGGGACATTTTACACCGACCTGCCGCTGGGGTTGTCGAGATCGATTGGACAGCGGCAACGGTCGTTCCGCACTAGCTGGCGTGCTTGGATCGCGTCCCGTGCAGCACCGATATTGCCCCACATCCGGAACAGCCACTGGCCGGCAGCGGCACCGTACGGGATCACGGCGAGCGCAATTCAGCCACCCAGTTTCTGCCTGAGGATCGCATTGACCTGCGCGGGGTTGGCTTTGCCTTTCGACGCACCCATCGCCTTGCCCACGAGCGAGTTCAGCGCCTTTTCCTTGCCGGCGCGGTACTCGGCGACGATCGCCGGGTTCGCCGAAAGCACCGCGTCGACGATCTTCCCGAGCGCGCTTTCGTCGGAGATCTGCTTCAATCCCTTTGCCGCGATGATGGCGTCGGCATCGCCTTCGCCGGCCCACATCGCCTCGAACACGTCCTTCGCGATCTTGCCCGAAATCGTGTGGTCGAGAAGGCGGCGCAGCAAACCCGCGAGTCCCGCGGCGGAAACGGGGGCGGCTGCGATTTCGAGCTCGGTCCTGTTGAGCGCGGCCGAGACTTCGCCCTGCACCCAGTTGGCGACGAGCTTGGATTCGCTGCCGAGCGTGGCGACGCATGCCTCGAAATAGGCAGCGAGCTCGCGGCTGGCGGTCAGCGTCCGCGCATCGTAGGCAGGTAGTGCGTACTGGGACTCGAATCGCGCCTTCATCGCCTCGGGCAGCTCCGGCAGCTCCGCTCTCACCCGCGCAATCCACGCCTCGTCGATCGCGAGCGGCGGCAGATCGGGATCGGGGAAATAGCGGTAATCGTGCGCGTCTTCCTTGCTTCGCATGGAGCGCGTCTCGCCGCGGTCCGGATCGTAGAGCCGCGTTTCCTGCACGACCGTTCCACCGTCCTCGTTGAGCTCGATCTGCCGGCGCACCTCGAACTCGATCGCCTTCTCCAGGAAACGGAAGCTGTTGAGGTTCTTGATTTCCGCGCGGGTGCCGAGCTTCGTTTCTCCGGCTGGTCGTACCGAAACATTGGCGTCGCAGCGGAAGCTCCCCTCCTGCATGTTGCCGTCGCAGATCCCGATCCAGCGGACGAGCGCATGCAGCGTCTTCGCGTACGCTACCGCCTCCTCGGCACTTCGCATGTCCGGTTCCGAGACGATCTCGAGCAGCGGCGTGCCGGCGCGATTCAGATCGATGCCGGTCATGCCGTGGAAATCCTCGTGCAGGCTCTTGCCGGCGTCCTCCTCCAGGTGCGCACGCGTAAGGCGCACGGTCTTCTCGCCCGTGCCCGTCGCGATCGTGAGCGTGCCACCCTGCACGACGGGGATCTCGTACTGGCTGATCTGATAGCCCTTCGGCAGGTCCGGGTAGAAGTAATTCTTGCGCGCGAAAACGCTGCGCTGCGCAATCGTCCCGCCGACGGCGAGACCGAAACGGATCGCGCGCTCGACGGCGCCCCGGTTGAGTACCGGCAATACGCCTGGCAACGCGATGTCCACCGCCGACGCTTGCGTGTTCGGCGCTGCGCCGAATGCGGTCGACGCGCCCGAGAAGATCTTCGATGCGGTCGAAAGCTGCGCGTGGGTTTCGAGTCCGATGACGACTTCCCACTTCATGATCAGGACCCGCGGCGAGTCGACGTGGGCATCATTTTAGCTCCGCGCACAGCGCGGGGGCGCGCGTATGCCAGTCGGTTGCTTGCTGGAAGCGGTGTGCGACGTTGATCACGGTCGCCTCGTCGAACGCGTGTCCCTGGATCTGCAGACCGATTGGGAGACCGTTGCGATCGAAGCCGCAAGGGATCGACAGCGCCGGCGCGCCGGTCAGGTTCGCGGCGATGGTGAAGATGTCGTTCAAGTACATCTGCACCGGATCGTCGGTCTTCGCGCCGAGCGCGAAGGCGGCGGTCGGCGTCGTGGGGCCCATGATCAGGTCGCATTGCGCGAAGGCGCGGACGAAGTCATCGGCGATCAGGCGCCTTACTTGCTGCGCCTTGAGGTAGTAGGCGTCGTAATAGCCGTGCGAGAGCACGTACGTGCCGACCAGGATGCGGCGCTTCACCTCGGCGCCGAACCCTTCGGCACGCGACTTGCGGTACATGTCGGCGAGGTCGCGGTACTTCGCGGCACGATGCCCGTAGCGCACGCCGTCGAAGCGCGACAGATTCGACGAGGCCTCCGCGGGCGCGATCACGTAATAGACCGGGACCGACAGCCTCACGTTGGGCAGCGTCACCTCGACGGTCTTCGCGCCGAGCCTGCGAAACTCGGCGAGCGCCGCCGCAACGGCGGCCGCCACATCGGGCTCGATGCCGTCACCGAAGTATTCCTTCGGCAGGCCGATGCGCAACCCGTCGAGCGGGGTGTCGAGCTTGCGCGTGTAGTCCTCGCGCGGGCGGACGAGCGAGGTCGAGTCCCGCGGATCATGCCCGGCCATCGCATTCAGCAGGAGCGCACAATCCTCGGCCGTGCGCGCGAATGGGCCCGGCGTGTCGAGGCTCGATGCGAAGGCGACGAGGCCGTAGCGCGAGCACACGCCATAGGTCGGCTTCAAGCCGCAGATGCCGGTCAGTGCGGCCGGTTGGCGAATCGAGCCGCCGGTATCGGTGCCGGTGGCGGCGGGAACAAGCCGTGCCGCGATGGCCGCGGCCGAGCCGCCCGAACTGCCGCCCGGAACACAATTCAGGTTCCACGGATTCCTCACCGGACCGAAATGCGAGTTCTCCGTCGACGAGCCCATCGCGAACTCGTCCAGGTTGGTCTTGCCGACGAGCACCGTCCCGGCTTGCTTCAGGCCGGCGACGACGTGCGCGTCGTAGGGCGATACATAGTTCGCCAGCATCCGCGAGGCGCAGGTCGAGCGCATGCCGGCCGTGACCAGCACATCCTTGTGCGCGATCGGAACGCCGGTGAGCGGCCCCGCGTCGCCACGGGCAAGCGCCGCGTCGGCGGCACGCGCGTCCGCCAGCGCGCGCTCGGCGTCGACCGTGATGAACGCATTGAGCGTCGGGTTGTGCTGCGCGATGCGCTCGAGCAGCCCCTGCGTCAGCTCGACGCTGGACAGGCGCTTCGCTTGCAGCGCCTGCGCAAGCTCGGCGATGGAGGAAGCGAACACGCTAGACCTATTCGAGGACCTTCGGCACCAGGTACAGCCCATCCTCGACTGCCGGCGCGATGCTCTGGTAGAGCGCGTGGCGATCCGTCTCGGTGACCCGGTCCTCGCGCAGCGGCAGGCTCACGTCCTGCGCGTGCGACATCGGCAGCACGCCGCGCGTGTCGACGGCGGCGAGCTCGCCGATCATCGCGAAGATGGCGTCGAGCTTGGCGCGCACCTCCTGCGCTTCGCCGGCGTCGATCTCGATGCGCGCGAGGTGGGCGATGCGCTGGACGTCGGCAATTGAGAGGGTCATGGTCGTTCGACTGGGTGGTCGGGTGGTCCCGGCTGACGCCATGCGCCTTCGAGCCGGGCGAGGCCGCCGGGCCGCGCCCGGCTTCCACGATTGCCTGCTCGGGGCCTCGCGGGCGGGAGCCGAATTGCCGCGGATTTCCGCACAGAATCAGTGCAGAAGCAACGTTCGATAGGGTATCATATTGTCATATTCCCGCGCTGCGGCAGTTCGTTTTCGCCCCTGGGCCGAAAGCACCCGCGCGGCCCCCGCAACCCGCAGGCGAGCGCATTCATGTTCGAGTTCTTCAAAGGCTACTTTTCGAACGACCTCGCCATCGACCTCGGCACCGCGAACACGCTGATCTACGTTCGCGGCAAGGGCATCGTGCTGGATGAGCCCTCGGTCGTCGCGATCCGGCAGGAAGGCGGGCCGAACGGCAAGCGGGTCATCCAGGAAGTGGGTGTCGCGGCGAAGCAGATGCTGGGCCGCACGCCGGGCAACATCACGGCGATCCGGCCGATGAAGGACGGCGTCATCGCCGACTTCACGGTGACCGAGCAGATGTTGAAGCAGTTCATCAAGAAGGTGCTCGAGTCGCGGCTGTTCTCGCCCTCTCCCCGCATCATCATCTGCGTTCCCTGCGGTTCGACGCAGGTCGAGCGCCGCGCCATCCGCGAGTCGGCGCTCGGCGCCGGCGCATCCAAGGTCTACCTGATCGAAGAACCGATGGCGGCGGCGATCGGCGCCGATCTGCCGGTCGGCGAGGCCACCGGCTCGATGGTGGTGGACATCGGCGGCGGTACCACGGAGGTCGGGGTCATCTCGCTGGGCGGCATAGTGTACGCGGGCAGCGTGCGTGTGGGCGGCGACAAGTTCGACGAGGCGATCGTCAACTACATCCGCCGCAACTATGGAATGCTGATCGGCGAGACGACCGCGGAGCAGATCAAGAAGACCATCGGGTCCGCGTTCCCCGGGTCCGAAGTGAAGGAGATGGAAGTCAAGGGACGCAATCTGGCGGAGGGTATTCCGCGCAGCTTCACGGTGTCGTCGAACGAAATCCTCGAGGCGCTCACCGATCCGCTGAACAGCATCGTTTCGGCGGTGAAGAGCGCGCTCGAGCGCACGCCCCCCGAGCTCGGCGCGGACATCGCCGAGCGCGGGATGGTGCTGACCGGCGGTGGCGCATTGCTGCGCGACGTCGACCGGCTGCTGATGGAAGAGACCGGGCTTCCGGTCATCGTCGCGGAGGACCCGCTCACCTGCGTGGTGCGCGGTTGCGGCAAGGCGCTCGAGAACATGGAAAAGCTCTCGACGATCTTCACCTCGGACTGAGAGGGCGAGCGTCGGCGCTGACCCCCGATGGCCCACCTTGAGGTCGAGCCACCCGCGTTCTTTCGTCGCGGCCCGTCGCCATTCGCGCGCTTCGCGTTCTTCGGACTCCTTTCGATCGCCTTGCTGTTTCTCGACACGCGTTATCGCTATCTCGAGAGTCTCCGACAGGTCGCCGCCGTCGTGATCCTGCCGCTGCAGTACGCGGTGCAGCTGCCGCAGCGGGCATTCGCCTACATCGGCGACTATCTGGCGTTCGCAACGTGCCCTGACCGACGAGAACGCGGCGCTCAAGCGCGCAGCTGGTCGCGCAGGGTCCCGCGGTCCAGGGGTTCCGGGACGCGCAGGAGGACAATGCACGGCTGCGGGCGCTGCTCGACGTGCGTGCGCGGTACGGCGGCGCCGCAAAGGCGGTCGAGGTGCTCTACGCCGGTCGCGATCCGTTCGCGCAGAAGTTCGTCGTCGATCGAGGCGCGGATGCCGGGATCAAGCCGGGGGATGCGGTGATCGACGCACAGGGTGTCGTCGGGCAGGTCACGCGCGTGTACCCGTCGTTGGCGGAGGTGACTATCCTCACCGACAAGGACCATGCGGTCCCGGTGCGGGTCGAGCGCAGCGGCGTGCGTTCCGTGCTGTTCGGCGCGGGGGCGGGCCGCGCACCGGAGCTGCGCTTCATGTCGCCGAATGCCGATATCCGGGTCGGCGATACCCTGGTCACGTCGGGCATCGACGGAACCTATCCGCCGGGCCTCGCGGTCGCGGAGGTGGTGACCATCGAGCGCGAGACGGGCCAGATATTCGCCCGGATCACCGCCCGGCCGCTCGCCGGCGTCGATCGCAGCGGGCATCTCCTGGTTCTCGAACAGGCGGCTGCGTTGCCCGCTCGGCCGGAGGAGCCGGCCGAAACCGAGATGACGAAAAAGAGCGGCAAGGGCAAGCGGAGAGCGTCGTAGAGGTCGCGCATGGTGCTTCCGAACATTCCGCTCTCACCGGCGGGCTCCGACGAGATCCTGCGGCCGGTACGGCGCTGGTTCATCGTTATCACGCTTGCCACGGGGTTTCTGCTCAACCTGCGCGCCGTTATCCGGCGTCGCGTTTGCGTTGCGGCCGGATTTTCTGGCGCTCGTGCTGCTGTATTGGTGCATCCAGGAACCGCGGTACGTGGGCGTGGGCGTCGCCTGGGGCATCGGCCTCCTGATGGACGTCGGCGATGCAACGCTGTTCGGCCAACACGCGCTCGCGTACGCGTTTCTCGCGTATGCGGCCGAGTATTTCCGCCGCCGCGTGCTGCGTTTCACGTTGTGGCAGCAGGCGGCTCAGGTTGCCGTCCTGCTCGCCGTTTGCGCCGGGCTCGTGCTGCTGGTTCGCCACGTCGGCGGCGCCCCGCTTCCGCGCTGGACCTTTGCCGCGCCGCCGATCGTCGGCGCGTTGCTGTGGCCCGTTGTCTCGGTCCTGCTGCAATGGCCGCAGCGACCCCTGCGTTCGCGGGCGGGCCTTTGAGCGCGCAAGCCCGCCGGAGCTGACCGGATCATGGGATGGCGGGAATTCCTCTCGCGCAACGAAGGCCTCGCGGCCGGCAACGGCTTCGCCTCGCCGGAGCTGAGAAACCCCGAGCGCGAGCTGTTCCTGTTCCGTCGTCGCCTGTCGATCGCCGGTGCGCTCGTCGTCGTCGCGTTCGGCGGACTCGCCGCGCGGTTCTTCTACCTGCAGGTCATCGAGCATCATCACTACCAGACCCTGGCGGAAACGAACCGGATCGCGATCGTGCCGATCGCGCCCAACCGCGGCGTGATCACCGATCGCAACGGCATCGTCCTCGCGCGGAGCTACTCCGCGTATACGCTGGAGATCCAGCCGGCGCGCGTGCCGCACCTCGAAACGACCATCGACTCGCTCGCGGAAATCATCGACGTCCAGCCGCGTGACCGCAAGCGTTTCCGGAAGCTCATCGAAGAGTCGAAGAATTTCGAGAGCCTGCCGCTGCGCACGAGGCTTGACCGACGAGGAAGTCGCGCGTTTCGCGGTCAACCGCTACCGCTTCCCCGGCGTGGAGATCAAGGCGCGGCTGTTCCGCCAGTACCCGTACGGAGAAATCGGCTCGCACGTCATCGGGTACATCGGACGCATCACCGAACGCGATCTGGCGCGGATCGACGAATGGGAGGAGACTGCGAACTACAAGGGCTCCGACTACATCGGCAAGGTCGGGCTCGAGCTCTCCTACGAACGCGAATTGCACGGGACGACCGGTGTCGAGGAGGTCGAGGTGGATGCCGCCGGGCGCGCAGTGCGCACGCTGTCGCGGGTGCCGCCGGTCTCGGGCAACGACCTGACGCTCTCGCTCGACATCAAGCTGCAGGAGGTGGCCGAAGCGGCCTTCGGGTCGCGCCGCGGCGCGCTGGTGGCGATCGAGCCGGCCACCGGCGGCGTGCTGGCCTTCGTCTCGCGGCCAGGGTACGACCCGAACCTGTTCGTCGAAGGGATCGATCCGGCGAACTGGGAGTTGCTCAACGACTCGCCCGACAAGCCGCTCCTGAACCGCCCGCTGCGTGGCGCGTACCCGCCGGGCTCGACCATCAAGCCGTTTCTCGCGCTGGGCGCACTGGCTTCGGGCAAGCGCACGCCGACGCAGACCATCTCCGATCCCGGATACTTCCAGCTCCCCGGCGCCGCGCACCGGTTTCGCGACGACAAGCCCGGCGGCCACGGCAGCGTCGACATGTACAAGTCGATCGTCGCCTCCTGCGACACCTACTACTACATTCTCGGCAGCGAGACCGACATCGACGACACGTACCGGTTCATGTCACAGTTGGGTTTCGGCCACAAGACCGGCATCGACATCGAAGGCGAACTCACGGGCGTGCTGCCGTCGCGGGAGTGGAAACGGCAGCGCTTCGCCGGCAAGGACTACCGCGAGGAGCATCGCAAGTGGTACCTGGGCGACAGCGTCTCGGCCGGCATCGGCCAGGGTTACAACGCTTTCACGCCGATCCAGCTTGCGCACGCGATTGCCATCGTCGCCAATGACGGCGTGGCCTACCGCCCGCATCTGGTGAAGACGGTGCGCAATGTGGGAACAGGAGAAACGCGCGAGGTCGAGCCGCAACCGACGCACACGCTGGCGGTCAGCCCCGAGCATCTTGCCGTCATCCGAAACGCGCTCGTCGGTGTCAGCCGGGAGGGCACCAGCGCCACGGCCTTCGCCAAGGCACGGTACGTGAGCGGCGGCAAGACCGGAACGGCCCAGGTGTATTCGCTCAAGGGCGAGAAATATTCAGCCTCGCGCATCGACGAGCGGCTGCGCGATCATGCCTGGTACATCGCCTATGCGCCGGACGACAAGCCCCAAATCGCGCTCGCGGTGCTGGTCGAGAACGGCGGTTTCGGCGCGCAGGCGGCGGCACCGATCGCCCGCCAGGTGCTCGATTACTACCTGCTGGGCGAGAAGAAGGCGGGCCCCGCGCCGGCAGCGCCGGCGCTGAATGCCGACGACGAAAGCGATTGATGTCCACCATCCTGGCGCGGGTGTGGGAAGTGCTGTCGCGACGGATCGACAGCTTTCTGTTCGGCATCGCGCTGGCGATCGTCGGTGTCGGGTTCGTCACGCTGTTCTCGGCTGCGGACCAGAGCCTCGCGCGGCTGTCGAGCCAGGCGACGAGCCTCGCTTTCGCACTGACGCTGATGTGGCTCGTCGCCAATATTCCACCGCAGACAATCGCCCGCGCCGCAGTGCCGCTTTACGTGCTGGGGGTCGTCGCACTCGTCGGCGTCGCGCTGTTCGGCATCACCGTCAACGGCTCGAAGCGCTGGTTGAATCTCGGTGTTGCCCGCTTCCAGCCCTCCGAGCTGATGAAGATCGCGGTGCCGCTGATGCTGGCGTGGTACTTCCAGAAGTTCGAGGGCCGCATCGGCTGGCGGGACTTCGCGCTGGCCGCGGTGCTGATCGTCGTGCCGGTGTACCTGATCAAGCGCCAGCCCGACCTGGGGACCGCGCTCCTCATCGCCGCGTCGGGCTTCTACGTCCTCTTTCTTGCCGGGCTGTCGTGGAAGATCATCGTCGGCCTGGGGGTCACCGGCGGCGCAGCGGCGCCGCTGGTGTGGCAGCAGCTCCACGGGTATCAGCGCGAGCGGATTCTCACCTTCCTCGATCCCGGCCGCGATCCGCTGGGTGCCGGGTATCACTCGTCGCAGGCGTCGATCGCGCTGGGCTCGGGAGGGGTCGTCGGCAAGGGCTGGTTGAACGGCACGCAGACGCACCTCGACTTTCTTCCCGAGCGGCACACCGATTTCATCTTCGCCGTGTTCGGCGAGGAATTCGGACTGATCGGTATCATCGTCCTGCTCGTGCTCTATCTGCTGCTGATCGGTCGCGGCGATGGTGATCACAGCCAACGCGTCGACCCTTTTCGCGCGCCTCGTCGCCGGTGCGGTGACGCTGATGTTCTTCACCTACGCTTTCGTCAACATGGGGATGGTGAGCGGCATCCTGCCCGTCGTCGGCGTCCCGCTGCCGCTGGTGTCCTACGGGGGCACCGCGCTCATTTCGCTATTCGTCGGGCTGGGCGTCCTGATGAGCGTGCAGGCGCATCGGAAGCTCGTCAGTACGTAGCCCGCGCAGGACCGCTCACATGTCCTCGGCGACCTTGGCCGAGTTGAGTCCGGCGACGGAGCGTGCCGGGGGCTGTTTCGACGCGACCAGCCAGCGCACCATGTCCAGGGCGCTTTTCGTGCAAGGCGGCAGATCGACGCTGGTAGTCCCGCGCGGCGTGATCCGTTCGCCCCACCGCACGAGATGCGAGCACCAGGTGAGGCCCGCACCGAACGCCGGCATGAGGATCAGCGCGTTCGGCTTCACGCGGCCTTCCTCCAGCGCGTCGACCAGCGCAACCGGCACCGTCGCCGCCGACATGTTGCCGTACCGGTGCACGGTGAGGAAGACACGGTCCAGCGGCGCACCGATCGCGCCTGGCGACAGACTCGATGATCCGGAGGTTCGCCTGATGCGGCACGACGAGGTCGATGTCCTCGACCTTGTGGGCGGTTCGCGCGAGCACCTCGTGCGACGCCTGCGTCATGCCGACGACCGCGCGCTTGAAGATCTCCTGGCCGTCGAAGTCCCAGATCGTGTCGCCGAACGTGACGCCGCGATGCGCATAGGTCGTCCCCATGCCCCGCACGCGCAGGATCTGGCGCACGTCCGCGTAACAGCCGAGCTTCTCGCCGAGCAGCCCCTCCGCGCGGTCGGTCGCCTGCACGACGACTGCGGCGGAGCCATCGCCGAAGAGGACCGCGACGTTGCGGTTCGACCAATCCATGAACCGCGATATCAACTCGACGCCGATCACTATCGCATTGCGGACGACGCCGGTTCGGATCAACGCCGTCGCGGTCGACAGCCCATAGAGAAAACTCGTGCAGGCCGTATTGACGTCCATGGCCGCGGCGTGGGTGGCGCCGAGGCGCACCTGGATGCCGGAGGCCGAGTTGGGCACCGACTCGTCGTTCGAGCAGCTTCCGTACACGATGAGGTCGACATCCTTCGCCTCGAGTCCGGCGCATGCCAGCGCGCGCGCGGCCGCAACGTGCGCCATCTCGATCCCGCTGACGTGCGCGATCCGGCGCTCCTTGATGCCGGTGCGCGTGGTGATCCACTCGTCGTCTGTTTCCATCAGCGTCGCCAGGTCGGCGTTGGAAAGCACGGCGGGCGGCATGCACTTCCCCCAGCCGGTGATCGCTGCGTGGGTCATGGTCGTCGTTCCGGCGATACCCGGAAATGAGTTTGCGCGAAGCCTGGCAGCTCTTGCAGTCCGGCCCTCGGCCGGAACCCAGGCAATGTGCTGCTCACGGCGCCAGCGTCGATTCGTGTCCCTGCAGCACCCGCCAGCCCTCCGGCCCTCGCGTCAGGACGAGCAGCAGCGCATAGTCGCCGGAGCGCGTTTCGCCGGACTTTGCCGTGCGTTCGGAATGGCCCGTCGCCGAAAGCACCGCGACGCCTGGCGCGACGAAGGCGACGTGCCGGACGTCGGTTCGGAATGTGGCGCGCGCGAGCTTCGACCACGATGCGACGTGCATGGCGCGGACCTCGGTCTGCGTGGTGACCAGGTGGCCGTTGAACGTCCACGCGAAGTCCGGGCCCTCCGCGAGAAAGCGCAGAAACCGATCGATGTCGAGCGCGGAAGCCGCGGCGTCGAGGTCGGCGATGAGCGCCGTGATCTCGGCGTGCGGCACCGACTCGGCTTGCGAACGCATGACGAAGCTCCGCTCGCGTCGCTATTTGGCGCGCTTGGCGCCGGCCTGACCCTTGCCGGCGGCTCCCTTCGCCGGGGTCTCCGGTTCCTTCTTGTAGTCGCCGATCACTCCTTTGACCGGACACACGGAAAAAATCGGGCACTTCTTGCAGCCCACGGCGAGGGCGACGGGACAAAGGGTCATTCTTTTCTCCTTGGAGCCGGGCGGGGCGGCGGGCGCCCCACAGGACGCGCGTATCGCCGAAGGGCACGCGGCGCGCGCCCCGTGGGCGCAAGAGTACGCCATTGCGCGCCGTACGTCATGTGCACGGCGGGCGAGGACGCGCAACGGATGGCAAGGCTGGCACCGGCGCGGATGCCAGCGTACGGAAGTTCACGCGGACTGCGGTGGCCGACTACGCGCGGCACGGCGCCATTTCATCCACACGAGCCAATACACGACCGCATTGATCGCGACGACAAGAGCTCCGAGCGCCATCTGCGTGCGAGCGGTCAGCGCTTCCGGATAAATCAGCGGGACCAGATAGTGTTCGACGAAACCGCCGGTGTAGCCGGCCGCGCCCGCGCTCGCGCGCAGCGTGTTTTCCCAGGGGGTGAGCGGGCAAATGGTGCCGGTGAACTCGGTCCATGCACCCCAGGCAACGGCGGGCAGATGAAGGACCGCCCACGCACGATGCCAGAACGCGAGCGCCCCGCCCGCGACGACGAAGGCGATGAACGCGAAATGGACGGCGACCAGCACATCGGCGAGCAGGCGATAACTCATCGGCCGTTTGCGACGGACGCAGGGTGCACGCGCCGAGCCTGCCTGGCGGCTGTCCGTCTTAGGACTCCTCGTGCCCCTTGCCTTTGAGCCGGGCCGCGAGATCAGCGAACGGCTTGTGCGTGGCGCGCGGCGGATCACCGCCGCCAGGCGCCCCACGCTGAGCAGCGGCTTCGAGCTCGCGCGAGTGCTCGTTGTCGTGGCAATACACGCACAGCAGCTCCCAGTTGCTGCCGTCGGGCGGGTTGTTATCGTGATTGTGGTCCTTGTGGTGCACGGTGAGCTGCTGCACGTGTGGTGCGATCGAACGTGCGCGCGCAGCGTCCGCAGACCCAGGGGAAGAGCTTGAGCGCGCGGTCGCGGTAGGTCTGTCTCGCGCGCCTCGCGGTTACGCCGCGCTTCGGCGACGATCCGGTCGAGCCGCTCGTGATCCGGGGTCCCGCTTCGGGTTGGCATCGCCGGTGTCTCGCTTCAATCGATCGCAGCCGCCATCGGGTAAGGAGTGCTCTGCGCGATTCGCGCAGAAGGTGCGCGCCAAATTTACGCCACCCCGCTGTGCCGGTCAAAGACGCGGCGGACTCGGCTTTCGCCGGAAGACGAGCGGCATCGCGGCGAACGCTCCGAGCAACAGATAGTAGACGGTCCCGGACACCGGATCGCGGCCGGCCAGATAGTCCTCGAACGCAATGCTCCGCAGCCGGAGCACCAGCAGGAACTCCACGACCAATAGCGCGAGGGCGAGGCAACCCATTCCGAGTCGGTCGGTGGTTCGCGCGCCGGCGCGCCTATTTGAGGCTGGACGCGAGCGTCTGGTAATCCGCCGTCCTCGGCAGCGCTTTCAACGCAGCGAACAAGTCCGGCGGAGGTGCCGTGAGCTTGCGGGCGGCAAGATCGAGCCAGCCGCCGGAACTGGTGACCGTGGCGACACGCTTCCCGTCGGGGCGGTAGAACTCGTTGCGGATCACGAAGCGGCTGCCGTCCTCGGCGAGCCCTGCCTGGCTCAGCGTCACGCGCAGGGCTTCCAGCAACCTCACCTCCCGGAAGTAGTCCACTTCGTCCTTCATGATCACCGGGCCGACCTTGAGGGCAACGAATTTCTCCATCGGAAAGCCGTTCTCGGAGAAGAACATCATCCGCACGTCGGCGGCCTTGTCGAGATATGCCGTGTTGCGCATGTGCGAGTTGAAATCCATGTCGCCCCAACCGGCGAACAGCGTCTTTTCGTACACGAACGATCTCCCTGACGACGATTCACCGGCCGCCGTGGCCGCAGCGCGCGACAAGATCGGCATTGCGCCAGATTGCCAGTCCCCAGAACAGCACGCCGTGCGTCGCACCGAGAACGACGAAGGTCGGGATCAAGGCCAGCACCAGCGCCGAACCGGCGATCGCGAACGGCAGGGCGCACACGAAGCCGATCGCGGCGCCGGCGCAAAGCAGTTGCCACCATTCGAGCCAGCCGCGGCGGCACATGAGAATGAATGCGGGCACACCAAGCACTACCGTTGCCGCCGTCGTGACGCTGGCGAGCGTCAGGGCGCCCGCTGGCCCGAACGCCCCGCGCATGACGAAAGCAAGCAGCGGATAAACCGACGCGAAAAGGGCGAATGTTACGACGACGCGACGCATCGGCCGAAGGGAGCGAGTCAGTCAGCGCTTCGGCTGTGCGACACGAAGGGCAACAGTCCGCCGTAGATGCCGGGTGAGGAGCCCTCGATCGCGCTGGCGCCGACGGTTTTCGCGTAGAAGTCTGCCGGACCGACGCCCCCTATGACCGAGTAGGCGTAGCCCTGTGCCCTCTGGGCGTGCAGCGCCGCCAATAGGAGTGCCCGGCCAGTTCCGTGACCGCGTTCTTCCGCCAGCACCGCCTCGGGACCGAAGAAATTCCGGCACGTCGCATCGTAGCAGGCGAACCCGACTATCCTTTGCGCGCGGAGCGCGACGAAGCACGAGACTGGGAGTCGGCAACAGGCCGCCTCGACTTCGGCCGTCGACGTCGGAAAATGCGCGCGCACCCAGTCGATGACCGCGGATTTCTCCGGAGTCAGCACGCGCCGGATCGCGACTCCCTTCCGCACACAGGTTTCGAGTGCGTCATCGAGGCGTGGTAGCTCATAGAGCTTGACGAGCATGTCGGGCATCTACGCGCTCCGCTGACGCGCCGCGATCCGCAGGATGGCGGCGAGACTGCGCTCGACATCGTCGTCGGTGGTCGCCCACGAGCAGACGCTGATGCGCATCGCCGAGCGCCCTTGCCACGCGGTGCTGCCGCACCAGCACGTGCCGTCGTTCTGGATGCCATCGATGACGCGCGCCGTCAGTTCGGGAGCGCCGAAGGAGACCAGCACCTGATTGAGCACGACCTCATTCAGAATCTCGTATCCGGCGGCGGCGAGGCCTTCGGCGAAGCGGCGCGCTTGCCGGCAGTTGCGCTCGAACATCGCGGCGAGCCCGGAGCGTCCGAGCGTGCGCAACGCGGCCCACACCTCTACGCCACGCGCGCGCCGCGATAACTCGGGTGTGAAATCCGAGGGATCGCGTCCCCCGGTGGGCAGATAGGCCGCCCGTATCGCCATGGCTGCCCGCAGCGCCTCGGCGTCGCGCACGAAGGCGATGCCGCAGTCGTACGGGACATTGAGCCACTTGTGCCCGTCCGTCGCCCAGGAATCGGCGTGGCTGAAGCCGGCCATCAGGTGGGCGAGCCGGGGTGAGGCCGCAGCCCACAAGCCGAAGGCGCCGTCCACGTGCACCCAGGCGCCCGCTTCCTTGGCGCGAGGCACGAGGGCGGACGCCGGGTCGAACGCTCCGGTATTCACGTTACCCGCCTGCAGGCAGACGATCGCGGGCGAGGCAATGCGCGGGAAAGCGTCCGCCCGCATCCGGCCCTGCGTGTCGACGGGAACGCGCACGACGCGCGAACGCCCGAATCCGAGGAGGCCGAGCGCCTTGATGAGCGTCGGATGCGCCTCGTCTCCGATGACCACGGTGACCGGTGGCGCGCCGAACAGCCCCTGCGCTTCGACGTCCCAGCCGGCGCGCTCCAGCACCGTGTGCCGGGCAGCGGCAAGCGCGGAGAAATTGGCGATGGTTGCCCCGGTGACAAAGCCCGCGCCCGTGCCCTGCGGCAAGCCGAGCACGTCGATCAGCCAGCCGAGTGCAATGCGCTCCAGTTCCGCCGTCGCCGGCGTGACCGTGTTAAGACCGGTGTTTTGGTCCCAAGCGGTCGCGAGCCAGTTCGCCGCCACGGTCACCGGCAGCGCGGCTCCGATGACGAAGCCGAAGAAGCGCCCCCCTGCCGTGGCCATCGTGGCCGGCGAGCCTCGCTCGTCCAGCAGTCGCAGCACCGCTGCCGGATCGCTCGGCCCATCGGGCAACGGTGTGTCCCACGCCGAAAGGCCGCCGATTGCCTCGGCATCCGGCTGCACGCGGCGGTCCGGAAGTCCCTCCAGGTAGCGCACCGCGCGGGCGGCGGCATCATTCAACAGCGCGCTGCTCGAAAACGGAGCGGCAGGATCGGTCATGCGTACTGGCCCCCGACGGACTCACGCAGCGGGTGCGTGTCGTAAAGAATGATCAATGATCGGATCGCCCCGGTTGCGGGATCGAAGTCGAAGACATCCGCACAGTCGAACGAGACCAGCGAGCCGTCCTTGAGCCACCAATCGTAGCGGAAATACGCCGCGGCTCGCGGGTTTCCCTCGACGCTCGCGAGCACGTCATGAACGGCTAGCCTGGCTCCGGTCGACGCTTCCGCGACCTTGGGGAAGAAGGTGCGCGCGGCCACTCGTCCGAGGAAAGGCGAGACGACGCACCCATCGGGCGCGAACAGCGCGACCAGCCTCTCGATGTCACCCGCCTCCAGCGCGACGAGATACTCGCGAACGACTTGGCGCATGCGGGTGTCGAGCGAGGTCATTGGGTGTTTGCTTCCGCCTGCATGCACGTCCGGCCGTCGTCGAGCGTTGCATTGATGTCAATGCGATCATCTTGCGCGTCGCCATGAAGCGTGAGGGTGGTGCCGAGAAAGGCAGGGGACAGCGCGCGATAGCTGAAGTTGCGCAAGCGCTTGCCGCCGACTTCTTCGGCGAAGGCGGCGAGCAGCGTCGCGATCAACGGCCCATGGATGACGAGGTTCGGATAGCCCTCCACCTCGCGACAATAATCCACGTCGTAGTGAATGCGATGCCCGTTGAAGGTCAGCGCCGAGTACCGGAAAAGCGTGGTCGAGGTCGGGGTGCAGGTCCTGGTGTAGCGCGCCGGTGGACCGGCCTTCACGACACTCGCGGGCCCGCCCGACGGTGAGGCCTCCTTGTACACGAGGTCGTGCTCCTCGCGGACGAGGAGAGCGCTCTGCAGCGATTTGAGCTCGTGCAGGACAGTCACGAAGACGAGGTCCCCGGAACGGCCCAGCTTATGCTCGACCGCGACGATGGTGGATTCCCGGCGCACCGTCGCGCCGATGGACACTGGCGCCGTGAAGGACACGCGTCCGCCGGCCCACATCCGGTTGGCCAGCGGCACCGGCGGTAGAAACCCGCCCCGCGCCGGGTGGCCGTCCCGGCCGAGCTCGCGCTGAGGCAACCCTTCCAGAAAATAGAGCCAGTGCCAGAGTGCCGGCAGTCCTTCCCCGTCACGGATCTCCCCGGGATCGACGTAGTCCACCGTGGCGGCCATCAACCGGGCGTGACGCGCCGATATCACGTCTTGGTCGGAGCGCGACCTGCCGATCCAGGTGCGAAGATGATCGAGGTCGACTCGGTTCATAGGGGTCGGTTGAGGACGCGGTCCAGGTTTTGCGGCATCGATGGTACGCCCATGCGACGCCTGCCGACGCTGTCCGGCACAAGACTCGGGATATCGCCAACCAGGATGTTTCCGGCAACAATAGCGTCCCTGCGGCCCGCCCCATTTCGGAGTTACCTCATCATGCCTGCGAAACGACCCACCGTGACGACAACACATCGCAGAAACGTCGCAGCCAAACCTGCAAACCATCGGCGCAATGTCGTCCGCCCCGTCAGCGAAGGTGACGTGGGCCCCATCGAGAGCTCGGAACTGATCGAGAGCTACGCGGTGACGGAAAACGTCGACGCCGCGGAAGAGGCACAGGTCGCCGCGTTGCACGACATACTCGCCGGGCGATCACCTACCGAGGCGACCGCCTTGATGCAACGCCTGTTGAAGCAGCAGCGGACGCTGGTTGCGCGTCAGCAGCGCCACCCCGACGAAGAGCTTGCCGAGGACTGGCGCACCGGGGGCTACCCATACCGGAACCTGCTGTCACGCAGGAACTACGAACGACAGAAGTACCGGCTGCAGGTCGAGCTCCTCAAATTCCAGTCCTGGGTGAAGGAGACAGGGCAGAAGGTCATCATCCTGTTCGAAGGCCGCGACGCGGCGGGGAAAGGCGGCACGATCAAGCGCTTCATGGAGCACCTCAATCCGCGCGGCGCCCGCGTGGTGGCGCTGGAAAAGCCGAGCGAGGCCGAGCGCGGGCAATGGTATTTTCAGCGCTATGTGCAGCACCTGCCGACCGCCGGCGAGATCGTGCTGTTCGACCGGTCCTGGTACAACCGCGCCGGGGTCGAGCGCGTGATGAACTTCTGCACGCAGCAGGAATACCTCGAGTTCATGCGGCAGGCCCCCGAGTTCGAGCGCAATCTGGTGCACAGCAACGTGCACCTGATCAAGTTCTGGTTTTCTGTGAGCCGCAGGGAGCAGAAGCGCCGCTTCAAGGAGCGCGAGCGCCATCCGCTCAAGCAGTGGAAGCTGTCGCCGATCGACACGGCTTCGCTCGACAAGTGGGACGAGTACACGAAGGCCAAGGAGGCGATGTTCTTCTACACCGACACGGCGGATGCGCCGTGGACGGTGATCAAGTCGGACTGCAAGAAGCGCGCACGATTGAACGCGATGCGCTACATCCTCCACAAGCTCAATTACACGAACAAGGATCTCGACCGGATCGGACCGCTCGACCCGCTGCTGGTGGGGCGGGCGAATGTCGTCTACGAGCAGGGCGAGCGGGTGACCACGCCGCTGCTCTGACGGTTCCGATGCGCGAGTCCCGCGCCGCGAAGGCGTTTGGTGCCCGGACGGACGGCGCGCGCCGTCATTCGAACAGCACGACGCGAAATGCAATGCTCGCCGACGGCAGCGCAGTGGGCGGCGGAACGGACGGAAGCGTCAAGGCCTGACGCACCTCGACGCGGACGGCGGCATCGAAGTTCTGCTTCATGACCCACTGGCCGCCGATCAGGAACCATGCTCTGTCGTCGTGGGCCGGGTCCAGCGCGACATAGGCGCGCGCCGGCGGCGCGGCGCCGAATTTCTTGGCTAGCCCGGGTGGCAGACCGCCCTTCTTGGCGAGGCCCGGGGGCACCCCGCCCTTTTTCACCAGGCCCGGAGGCGTTCCGTTGCCGCCGGGTTTGTCCGCGAATGCGACGGCCGGGCCGAGGAGACAAAGGGTGAGGAGCAAAGCAAGGTAGCGCATCGCGTTCTCCGATGGCGTAGGCCGGGGCTCGAAACCCTGCGCCGTTCGAACCCTGCGCCGGGTGTTGGTGCTTGTCGGGGGAGGTGGAGGCTCGTCACGCATGCGAAAAGCATGCCGACGAATCAAGGCGCCTCGACTGCAAGGTCTGCGGGGCGACGGCAATGCGTGTCGTCAGCCCGTTTCCCGGATGCGTCAGCCGACTCCTTTGGTTGCGACCGGAGGCATCGGCGCTTCATTGACGATGAGCTGGAACACGTCCGGCCGGCTGTAGTGCCCGGCGACGTCGAAATCGAACTTGCCGCGGCCGATGTCGTTGAGGTCGAGATCCGCCGTGAGGATCGCCTCGCCCTCGAAATTCGGGCCGGCCAGCACCTTGCCGAGCGGACTGACGATGGCGCTACCGCCGCGCATCAGGATCGCTTCCGGTGAATCGCCGAGCGCAACGCGCACGGTATCGGGGAAGTCCTTCTTGCGCAGGAACTGGCAGGCGGTGAGCACGAAGCACCTTCCTTCGAGCGCGACGTGACGCATCGAGGGCAGCCAGGTGTCGCGGTCGTCGGCAGTCGGCGCGCAGTACAGCGCGACATTCTTCGAGTACATCGCCATGCGCAGCATCGGCATGTAGTTCTCCCAGCAGATGACCGAGCCGATCCGGCCATAGGGGCTCTCGACGACGGTCAACGTCGATCCGTCCCCGAAACCCCAGATCATCCGTTCGAGCGCGGTCGGCATGAGCTTGCGGTGCTTGCCGAGGAGGTGCCCGTCGGGCCCGAAAAACAGCACCGTGCAATAGCAGGTTCCGAGCGCGCGCTCGATCACGCCGATCACCACGTAGGCGCCGTGTGCGGCCGCGGCTTCCCCGAGCCGCTGCGTCTGCGGGCCCGGCACCTCGATGGCCGCGTCGAGGTACAGGCGAAACTCCTCGCGCCCCGCCGGGTCGCGTGCGCCGACGACGAGACCGAAGTTGAGTCCTTTCGGATATCCGCCGACGAACGCCTCTGGAAAGAGAATGACTCCGGCGCCCATTGCCGCCGCTTCCCCCACCAGGCGCACCGCCTTGTCGACGCAGGCTTCCGTATCGAACGGCACCGATGCGGCCTGCACGACCGCCGCGCGCACCGCTGTGCTCTTCCCCATCGAATTCATGCGTGCTCCTTCCTACTCTTGCGGCACGGCCATCGTCCGCGAATCGGTGAGCGGAACGCGGGGACCGGTGATTCGACCGCGCTTCGAGATGTCCATGGGCGATTTCTATGCATGCACCCCCCTTTTATGGAAAGAATCTTCGATCGACAAGGGCCTCATCAACCGTTGGGGCAAAGACAAGGGCCATCGATGGTTCCTCCTTGCCTGGACCTGACGAATCAGTGTAACTGGCATTCACACAGTGGTCGCGGACCCCAACCCGTGGATGCCATCCGTCGGGTCATCCCGCGCTCAAGTTCGACTTCGCCGTATGCCCCGACCCCTGCCGCCGGTACCAACGCATTCGTTGCGCCCACTGGAGCAAATACCAACGTATCTCGGGACTATCCATCGGTCTCGACAATCACGGTTTCAAGCGCGTCGGGACCCCTCGACCGGAAGTCCGGCGTGGCCTGCCGAAGAGGGCTCGCAGCTCGTCCTTTGCCGCCTCGAGTCGAGCATGCTGCTCGGCAGACAACGCTCGGCCGGCCCGGTTGATGTAGAACGTGAGCATTGACATCGCGGAACGGAATGGGTCGGCCTTGCGCCTCCGGCTGCGCTCCGCGGAGCGCTTGAGCGAACGGGCGATCTCCTGTGGATCGTCCAGGGTAAACACGCCGGACTCGAGATCCAGGGCATCGCTGGTCTCGGTCACGCGCTGCGACCACCGATCACGCTTCGCCGGCCCCACGCGGATCTCTGGCGGACATACTTTCACGGACGCTTGCGGCGCAACGATTGCCATGGGCGCCAGACGCCGGACTGCCGGTGAGTGCCTGCTCAAAGGAGCAACTACGTCGCAGTTTCACCAAGAATTCCTTCATACACCGCAAGGTCGTCCGCGGAGAAGCAGCAGAACGTGACCTCGCGGATGGCAGGGAACCGAACGAGCGCCGAGCGAACCGTGCTGACCGCAACCGCAGCGGCGAGTTCGACCGGATACCCATAGATGCCGGTGCTGATGCACGGGAAAGCGATCGAGACTGCGCCGTTGCCGGCGGCGACTTCTAGGGAACGCCGATAGCACGAGGCCAGCAGCTCGGGTTCTCCCTTATCGCCACCGCGCCAAACGGGACCAACCGTGTGGACGATGTGCGGCGCTGGCAGCCGATATCCCCTGGTCAGCTTGGCGTCGCCGGCCTTGCACCCCCCAAGAAGGTGGCACTCGCGCAGCAACTCGGGGCCCGCGGCGCGGTGGATTGCCCCGTCGACGCCACCGCCGCCAAGGAGCGAACCGTTCGCCGCGTTGACGATCGCATCCACCGAGAGCGTGGTGATGTCAGCTCGGACTGCACGAAGTGTCGCAGGCATGGTGGAGCGGGCTAGCGAATCTCGCCGACCGTCGATAGTGCCGGGTCAAACGACGTGCAGGGTTACCGCGAACAGCAGGGCGAAGAGTGATGCTGCATACCACGCGGAACGCCAACGTGTCGGCGAGCCGGAGGCCATCTCTGTTACCGATCGCCCGAGAGCGCCAGGCGCGCTCCCGCCGCGACGAATACCGCGCCGGTTAGCCGTTGGAGCATCGAAACGCGATGCTCGCTGGCGCGCAACCAACCCGTAGCACGGCTCGCCAGCAAGGCTACCGCGAGATTGACGAGCGTGCCCTGGACATTGAAGAGGATGCCCAGAACAACGATCTGCGGCACCGGAGGTCCGGCTTCGGCAACGACGAATTGTGGAAGGAACGCGAGAAAGAACAACGCGACCTTGGGATTGAGTACGTTGATCACGACGCCTTGGGCGAAGATGACGGGAAGACGCGAGCGCGGCAGACGCACGACATCGGGCGCCCGCCGCGGTCGCAGGAACAGGCTCAAGCCGAGCACGAGAAGATAAACCGCGCCAAGAATGCGGACGATGCCGTAAGCGAGTGGTACGGCAGCGAGGAGCGTGGCGAGTCCAAGGGCAAGCGCTCCCACATGAACGAGGAGGCCGACCGAGATGCCGAGCGCGGAGAGGACCCCGGCCGTGCGGCCGTCGCTGACGCTGCGGGCAGCGACGTAAAGCATGTCCGGGCCTGGCGTCAGATTCAGCGCCAGCGCTGCGGCCATGAACAGAAGCACCATTTCGGGATCGGGCAGAAGCACGGGACGTCTTTGGACGGTCGGCGTAATGGCAATCACTGGCCGGTCGAGTCCCGCTTTCGGATACACGACGGTATGACGATTGCCGCCCGGGCGTAGCGCGACGCCTGTCGCGGTGGGCCGAGCGCCATCAGAGCTCGATGTCCACGACAAGGTTCGCCTTCGCGGCGGGCGCAAAAGTCCGCTCATACGCGGCCAGCCGCGGTTCCAGCAGTTCACTGCTCGATTGCCCGGGGTTCTTGAGATAAATGGAAAAATCCGCTTTGCGGTTGATCCGCTTCATCAGCTGAAGCATGGAAATGCCCTCCACGATCACGGGTAGTGGCGTGGAGATCCTCCGCTCGATGATGCGATTGATCTGATCGTCGAGATGAATGAGGTAGTCCTGCGCGGGAATAAGGAACAGATCGGTTTCGATCAATGTCACGTTGAAATGCCACGCAATATAGCGCCCAAGCGTGGTCTTTCCCACGCCGTCGCGACCGTCGATGGTGACAATCACGCCAGGGAAGCCGCGCAGTATTGGCGCCAGCGCAGCGGTGAGCGTCACATAGGCAGGAAGAACGCGCGGCAAGCGGCACCCCAGGAAATCAAACCCGTCGCCCAAGGCACAGCGCGCGGAAGGACGCTTGCAAGCCACGTCCCGGCTCGGTGGCGAGCCCCGTCTGAAGGACCTTGGAGATCATTGGAGCCGGACCTCACCATCGAAGTCGACTTTCAGCTTCAATCCCGGGACTTCCAATGTCACTTTCGCGGGAAACGCTTCGGCACCTACGATCGAGCCGTCGGCAATCGCCTTTGCAACCGCTTGCTCGATCGCGCGCTGCGAATTGATGCCAACCATCTTGAGAAACTTGCGGATGCTGAGATTGAAGGTTTCTTCGTTCACGGGGCCCTCCATTTTCGGTTGAGCGGTGGGTCAGGCGTCTTGTCGAGCGTAGCGCACATCCGCGATCCAATTGCGCTTTCTGCGCGCCAGACGAGATTCGACGTCCTCGGCCTCGAAACTCGCCGTCGCTCGGCGAATCAGGGACGACTCGACATTCTCGAACGTGTTCACGTTGACGACGGCGTAAATGCGCTCGTCGACCCGGCAGGTCACCAGCGGGACCACGCCGCAAGCGGAGCACACCTGGAACTCCGCGGTCCGGGTCCCGAATCGGTACTTCTTGACCAGCGACGGATCGCGAACTGTCACCTCGAGCGTTGCCTTTGGGTTGGAGGTCCAGACACCTCCGTGCTTGACGCAGAACGAGCACGTGCAGGCGCGAGCCGCAATCTCGGGCTGCTCCGTGCTCCAGTCAAGCTTGAATGCGACGTTGCCACAGTGGCAGCTGCCGATGATCTGCATGTCGCCTCCGTGCGCGTGAGCGCAACTGACGCAAGGTTTGTCTGGCCGTTAGCAACCTGATGCAGGTGCCACTCAAGGTATGAGCTCCGCTCGTAGCAGGAGAGACGGAGGCATCGTCAGACCGAGTGCCTGCGCGGTTTTTCGGTTGATCACCAGATCGATCTTCACGGATTGCTCCACCGCAAGATCGCCCGGCCGGGCGCCTTTGAGGATCTTGTCGACATAAACGGCGGCGCGTCGGAATTGATAATCAAGGCTACCTCCATACGACATGAGGCCACCGATCTCCACGAACTCCCGTGCATGGAACACGGCGGGCAGTCGGTTCTTCGTCGTCAAATCGACGACCTGCTTTCGCGCGGTAAAGAAGACGGGGTCGGATTGGACCACTACCCCGTCGACACGCTCTCGCGCCATCGCTGCGAACGCCCCCTCGAAGTCGTCTCGTCCGCGAGCTTCCACAACCTGAATGCTTACGCCCAGGCTCTTTGCGGCATTCTCGACCGCCTTCCGATAGTTTGCCGCACCCGGAGGGGCCGGGTTCAACAAGAGGGCGACGCGCGATGCATTCGGGACCGCCTCCGTCAAGAGCTCGAGATACTTGCCGACAATCTCCAGGCCCGTGTCGTTGGTCAACCCCGTGATGTTTCCTCCCGGCCGAGCCAGGCTTGCTATGAAACCGGCACCCACGGGGTCCCTCGATGCCCCCATGACGACCGGGATCGTTGATGTCGCTTGCCTGACCGCGGCGATCACCGGGTTCCCGCCCGTCACGATGACATCGACGTTGAGCCGGACGAGCTCCACCGCGAGTTCGGGAAGCCGCTCCTGTTTTCCCCAGGCGAAACGCCGCTCGACCACGATGTTCCGTCCCTCCACGTAGCCAAGCTCCCGCAGTCCCTCGTCGAACGCCTTGGTGAGCTGCTCCTGCTCGTCCGGCGTCGCGGTCTGGATGTAACCGATGCGGTAGACCTTCCCGTGCGGTTGTGCATTGCCGGCAAATGGCGCGGCGACAAGCAGGAGAATTGCAGCGGTGGCAAGCCACCTGACCGCGTGCCTCATGGTTCTAGGGAGAGACCCGACAGTAAGAGTGAACCACCACGCTCGAGCTGACCTTCCGGGTGTCTGTCTCGGCTCACGTCGCCAGGTAGCGCAGTACGTTTTCTTCATTCCAGTCGATGCCACAACCGGGCACATCGGGGACTATCGCGCGGCCATTCTCTATCCTGAGGGGTTCCTGCAGTATCGGGTTGGCCCAGTCAACGTACTCCAGCCAGTGACACGTCGGGGTAACCGCGAGCAGATGGGCGCTCACTTCCGGAAACAGGTGGCTTGAAAGCGGCAGACCAGCGGACTCGGCGATGGCCGCGGCCCTCACCCAGCCGGTGACGCCGCCAATCTTCATCGCGTCAGGCATGCCAAAGTCGGAGGCGCCGGCCGCGAGACCGCTCGTCATTTCCTGCGGTCCCCACCAGTTCTCTCCCATCTGGATGGGAATCCTGGACTTGCGGCGGACCTGCGCATGACCCGCGAAGTCATCCGCGAGCGTCGGCTCTTCGATCCAGTACAACCCCTCGCCCGACAGGGTTTCGGTTCGCTTGATGGCTTCGGGAACCGAGAGCGCCTGGTTGTAGTCGGCCATCAGTTGAACATCGTCTCCGATCGCGCGTCTTACGGCGCGCACCACGTCGACATCCGCTTTCGGATCGGCATACCCCAGCCTGACCTTGATCGCAGGAAAGCTCGGGGCCACCAAGCTTTCTGCTTCTGCGGCAGCACTTTCGCTTCCAATCAATCCCAGGCCGCAACTGTTGTACGCCGGAATGGGTCGCAGCTCGCCGCCAAGCATCCTCGCCAGCGACACCCCATGAGCCCTGGAGAGCGCATCCCACGCAGCCATGTCGATGCCCGCCATTGCCATGCCTGTCAGGCCCTTTGATCCCAGGAGTCGAAATTGGCGGCGCAGCTTCCGGTCGAGGTCAACTGGCGCGACCGGGTCGCCCTTGATCAGCGACGTCAGGTTCGCGAAAAGCTCGATCACCGGCTTCAACGCCAGCGGTGTGTAGCAGAAAAGGTATGCGGTCCCGGTCACCCCTTCGTCGGTGGCGAGGTCGATCAAGGCGAGCGGAGCAATGCTGATCGTGCCTCCACTGGTTTGCAACGGCAACCGCATCGGCACATTGACCGCGCGAACACGCAGCTCGCGGATCGTGAGTCGGGGGAGGGATGTCATCGACGCCTTCCGTCCAGGGGGACCTGGGTCTTGTAAGCGAAACGAATTGGCAAACCGGCGACCCGCGTGCGCGACGTCCGATCGAGCACCGGGCCAAGCGTCAACTTGATCCGGAACAACTCACGTCCTGCTGGCGCAGTTGAACATCCAGCGGATCCCGAACTGATCGGTAATGCTGCCGAAGTAGCCACCCCAGAACATCTCCTGCAGGGGCATCTCCACCTTCCCGTTGATCGATAGGGCATTGAAGAGTCTGTCGGTCTCGGCACGGGTATCGGGCTCGAGATTGATGTAGACATTGTTGCCCTGCGTCAACACGAAGCCCATCGACTCCGGAGCATCGGTTCCCATCAATACATGGCCGCCGAGGATTGGAAGTGCGACGTGCATCACGAGGTTCTTGTCGGACTCGGCCAACGGTGGTTGGCCTGGCGCGGCAGGAACGTCGCCGAAGCGGTGAAGGGGACCAGCGAACTCTCCCCCGAAAACGGAGCGGTAGAACACAAACGCCTGTTCGGTGGAACGAGCGAAGTTCAGGTAGGTGCTAACACGGGACATTTGGCAGGCCTCCATCAATGACGATTTCGACTGGGGGTTGCAACGCTGGGCAGCGTTCTTCGTGCAGCGTTTTGACAAGAGTCAATCGGTCCCAATAGCCTAGACGCAGGCCCGCCGGCTGGCGTCCGCAGTGACGACAGGTCAGGGTGCATCCGCATCGCCGAGATATCACGAGCCAGCCAGGTTGGACGAGTCACTAGAGATTAGTCGCCAGTTCCCGCGTGAGTTGAGCGGCGGGGACCGTCTTGCATCCGCTGGCGTTCTGGCCAGACCACAGTGGGGAGAAGTCACTCGAACCTTGCGCCTCGGCCTTCGCGCGCAAAGGGGCGATGGCCGAGGTGGCTAACGGAAACGCGGGCGCAGTCGGACTCATCGGGCCAAGCTCTCGCATGATCCGGTTGACGATTCCACGGGCCGGCCGACCCGTGAAGACATTCGTGAGCGCCGTATGGCGGGCGGCGTAGCTTGTCAGTGCGGCGCGATGCACCGCGCTCGTCGTAGCCTCGGGGCAGAGCAGATATGCGGTTCCGCTCTGGACGCCGGCCGCGCCGAGGGCAATGGCGGCGGCAACGCCTTTGGCATCCGCGATACCCCCGGCGGCGATGACGGGAAGGCTCACCGCCCGCACAATCTGTGGCACGAGCGCCAGTGTGCCAACCTGCGCACTCAAGTCCTCGGACAGGAAGAGGCCCCGATGCCCGCCCGCCTCGAGCCCCTGTGCAATGATCGCGTCGACCCCGTTTGCTTGCAGCCAAAGGGCTTCGTCAACCGTGGTCGCCGAGGAGAGAATTATTGAGCCCCACGCCTTCACGCGCGCAACCAACGCCGGCGATGGCAGGCCAAAATGGAAGCTCACCACGGCGGGCTTGAATTCGGCGAGCACGTCCGCGGCTTCGGAGCTGAACGGCACTCGCCCAGGTCCGCTCGGAATCGTGGCCGCATCGATTCCGAGCTCCCTGTAATAGGGCGCGAGCGCAGCTCGCCACGCTCCTTCGCGCTCGGCACTGGCCGTGGGTGGAACGTGACAGAAGAAGTTCACGTTGTAGGGGCGGCCGGATTGTGCCTTGATCGCGGCAAGCTCGCTGCGCATCGCGTCAAGCGCGAGCATGGCGCAGGGCAGTGAACCCAAACCGCCGGCATTGGACACCGCAATCGCCAGCGCGCTGCCCTGCACCCCTGCCATGGGTGCCTGAATGATCGGCAGCTCAATGCCCAGAAGTTTTTGCAATGTCATCGGATGAACCCCAGCCTGTTGCGCGCCGGCCGCACAACTCCGATCGTCCCGCTGACGGTCAGCTTGAGCTGGCGGTCACTGGTTTGCCCATGCGCGCGCACAAGGTGAGAACAAGCCAGCCGATACCGCGTCTCGCGAAATCCGGGTGCGTGTACATCGCACGCACGCGGGCAAGATCGACCTTCGGATCGAGCAGACGCGTATCGCGGCCAGCGGCGTGATCGCCTCCAAACAGCGTCGCGCGTCGGCACCAGCCGCCGCAACCTACGATACGGCCGTCGCTTTCGATCACGTAATAGGTGCCGTCTTCGATGAGCTGGCTATCGACGCCCATGATTTCGAACGAGGCTTCGACGCGCTCCGCGTCCAAGTATGCGCCGACCAGTTGACGGATGGCCATCGCCAGCCGGCTTCGCCGCGCGTCGAATAGCAGGTCAGGCGGCAAGACGTTCCCACAACAGGACGAGCCAATACCAGAGCGGTTGCACAAGGAGCCAGGCACCAGGAAAGACCGTCATGAAGGCCAGCGAAAACAACCACGACCGGTGCGGTGCGCCGAGGCGCCGATCCAGGAACAGGATGGCAGTCATTGTCGCACCAAGCGCCAACGTCGCGCCCCACTTTCCCTGGAAGTACACGACCGCTGCGAACCAGGCGGTAAGGAGCCAAAGCACGAACTCCAAGGTGCCCAGCGCGAGCAGAGTGCGGACCAAGGGTGGCGTGCCGTTGATTTGACGCAGCCATCTGCGGCGGATCAGCGCCGCGATAAACGGAGCAAGCAGTACCGGCGGCGCAAGGAAGACCACAAGCGCCGATGCATCCTGTGCGTGGGCCGTTGCCGGTGCGAGCGCGGATGCGGCCGCGAGACATATGAGCTGGGGTGTGCGTGGCTCAAAGTTGCCGCCTGATCTTGACCGGAGCGGACCGGGGAGGCTGGCGAAGCCAGCGGTCGGGGGTCCGCTGGAGCTACTTCGCAACGGTTGCACGAATTGCCCAAGCCCGGGCGGTCAATGAGATCGACCCGTCTGCCTGCACCGGAAGTCGCTCACGCAGGTGGTCACGCAGGCGCGCTCGCGCGGGCTCGGGAAGCGACATGGCGTAAGCGGGAGCGGGACCCTGCCCGCCCAGGAATGGCTGCCAGTAGTCGTCGAAGCTCTCGAACCGCGTCGGTATTTCGATTGGCGTCACGTCGACCGCATTCAGTTCGGCGCGGGAAAAGAGCTCCACGAGCGCCTCCGGGCGGCATAGCGGAAAGCGGATCCCTTCGTCCAGCTTCGAGGCATCTGGACTGAGCTCGACCGCGGCGTCCCAAAAGAATCGCATGAGCTCCATCTTTTCAGAGTAATCCCAGACATAGGCCCCGATGATGCCCCCGCTGTCCGTCACCCTCGCCATCTCGGCCATTGCGGCACGCTGGTCCGGAACGAAGTTCAAGACGAGCCCCGAGACCACCACATCCACCGACGCATCGTCCAGCGGGATCGCTGTGGCACTGCCTTGGCGAAGCGCTGCCCGCTCCCCGAGATGCTTTCTCGCCGTCTCGAGAAATCCTTCCGACGGCTCGACGCCGGCGACCGACGCGGGCGAACAGTGGTCCACGATCGCTGCACAAAGCGCTCCCGTGCCGCAACCGACGTCGAGCCACTTGCGGCCCGTGGCAACGCCCAACCAGGAGAGAAACGCGGGCGCGACCCGGCGGCTCCAGCGGCCTACGTACTGTTCGTACGGGTCCCCGCGCTTCCACGTGTCGGACACTTGTTTGTGGTCCATAGTCGAACCCTCATGCGCCGATCCACCCTACGCCCGTGTCGGGCACCACCCTTGGAAGGCAACGCGCTTGGGCTGCGGTGTGGGTCAGGCGTCGAACATGGCGCTGATTTCCCGATAGCTCACCGCATGGTCGGCGAAGGTGAACGTGCCGTGCTCTCGCATTTCCCGGGCCGCGCGAAGGAAAGCACCGAGGGCAGCGCGCGAGAGGGCACTGCCGACGCTGACGCGCTTCACCCCAATCTCCGAAAGCGCTTCGAGACTCAGTTGAACGCCTTGCAGCCCCATCACGACGTTCACCGGGCGATCAACGGAACGGACCACCGCGGCGATGTCATCCTTGCTCGTCAGGCCCGGTGCATAAAGAACATCCGCACCGGCTTCCTGATAGGACTGAAGCCGCTTGACCGTGTCCTTGAGATCGGGCCGACCGACAAGGTAGTTTTCCGCCCGTCCCGTCAGTGTGAAAGGAAAGGGAAGCGAGCGCGCCGCTTCCGCCGCAGCGCGGACTCGATCAGCCGCCAGTTGATGCTCGTAAATCGGATCACCCGGGCGATTGGTGGAATCCTCGATCGAGCCGCCGACAAGCCCGGCCAGCGCGGCAAGCCGGATGGTCTCCGCGACCGTTTCGGGATCATCCCCGAAGCCGTTCTCGAGATCGGCGCTTACGGGCAAATCGGTGGCTGAAGCGATGGCCGCGACATGCGTCATCATACTGTCGCGGCCAATCGTGTTGTCCCGCTGCCCGGCGGAGAACGCATACCCGGCGCTCGTGGTCGCCAGCGCCTCAAAGCCCAGGCGCGCAAGGAGCCGCGCCGTGCCAACGTCCCACGGATTGGGGATGATGAATGCGCCGTCGCGTTCGTGGAGTGCGCGAAAGTCACTCCCTTTCTCTGCTTGAGATCGCATCCGATGCCTCCTACCGGAAGTCCATTGCCGGATCTGTCATTCGACCCATCGGGGGACGCGGGCCAGTACCGATTGCGGGATCTGGAGGCCAAGGGCCTTGGCAGTCTTGCGATTGATCACCAGTTCGTACGTGTCCGGGCGGTTGACCGCAGGGCAAAGGCGGCGATGCGCTCGCGCGCCGCATAGATCATAGGACTGCCCGCGACCGCCAACGCCTGCTCGTGCCAGTGGAGAATGTCCGCGAAGGCGGGGTCAAAGTCTTCCTCTTTCGCAACGTATGATAGCGGACGTCATAACCCAGCCTTCTTGCCGCCGGGTCGAGCAGGGGTCGAATGCCGAATCTGCCCCCATTCACCTTTGCCTCCATGCTCGGATCGAGAATCCAGGAAAGCCCGGTCGCGGTTGGCGCGATTTCCTTGAGGAACTCGAGCCGCTTCGTCGATACCTCGATTCCGGTGTAGGTCGACACCCCGGTAACATTGCGTCCCGGTCGAGCAAACGAGTCGATGAGGCCCGTTTCGACGGGCCAGGGGACGGCCGTGAACACGATCGGGATCGTCTTGGTCGCCCGCGCTACGGCGACCGCCGTCGGTCCGGTGATCGCCCAGATGACATCCACACCCCTTGCGAACCAGTTTCTCGGCCCGCGCGGGATACCGTTCGGTCTTGACGTCGGCGAAGGCACCCGCGATGACCAGATTCTGTCCTTCGATCCACCCTCGCGTCTTCAACTCGGCGCGCAGAACCCCCACAAAAAGCCGCTCCGCACCCTGAGCAGGAATAGGCGCCAAGACGCCCAGCGTCTTGGTCTGCGCAGAGGGCTTGGTTCGCGCGCGCCCAACACGCGGCCCGGCGACTGTGCCGAGGGCAAGTAGTGCGGTGATGCTGTCGCGCCTGTTCACCCGAACCTTTCCCATCGCAAGGATGCTGCACAAGCACCGAAATCACCGGACCACGCGCCAGGACAATCTCGGCCTGTGCTCAGTCTGCGCCCGGGATGCCTGTTTTCGGTCCACGACGTAAGCCGCACTGTCCTGAGGCTCAAACGTTCAAGCCGAGTGGCGTACCGCTCTTGGCGTGTTGCGCTCGACTGCAGAGCGCGGGCTGTCATACGCGAATGATCTTCCCCTTCAGCGAGTAGAGAATCGCAACCATTTCATTCGGGCAGCGCGCCGGCTATCCGAGCTTGGCGCCTTTTTCCGTGAGAAGCGAGCGTAGTACCGAACGGTGGCAGTGCGCTTCGTTTTCGCAGTAACAGCCAACGGAGAAGTTCGTTTGATGCGAAAGCACCGCGAGTAGCTCGATTGCATGACTGTTCTCGGGCGTCGCCATCTCCGCCCGGTACTTTCTTTCGAACGCAAACCACTGAGCCGGTGTCCTGGCCTCTTGGCCGAGCTTCATTGTCTCGACACTTGGCGCAAGATTGGGAAACCAAACGTCGTACCAGTTCCGTGATGCGAACTCGGCCTTGGGGACGCCTCGCGGTGGACGGCGCACCGTTCCGATGCGAGTACCCTCGTCTTTCGCTCTTTCGCTGCCTAGCCGCACGATGCGAATGCTCACCGCTCCCTCCTGGAGTTGACGCCCGGCGACCTCGCTACGCGGCCCGAAGCAAGCGGATCAAGTCCACTCGTGAAGGGACCATCTTCGGCGCGCCGACAATTCTCGTTGTCATGAGTGAGGCCGGATTTCACGTCAGTTCCTGGCCCGCCCGCCGGACATGTCGAATACGGCGTCAGTGTTGAATCGACTCGCCTCCGTACCCAGCCGTACGACCAGCTGTGCGACCTCGGCGGCTCTGCCAAGCTCTGCATGGGGCGGTCTGCAATCATGGACCCTCGGTACTGATTTGGCTGGGGCCGGGTACGGTGTGTGCTTCGATCACCATGCGCGTACTCCTGCCCTGGCTTAGGCCGATTATTCGATTATCCGGTTGGCACGGAGCAGAATGGATTGCGGAATTTTCAGCCCGAGCGCACGCGCGCTCCTCAGGTTGCGGGTTATTGATTCGCCACCAACAACGGCCGCGGATCGCGCGCAGCCACCAGCCGGGAGGGTTGGGTGGCTGCCTTCGCAGTCTTCTCGAGGAAGGTGATGGACACAGTGGGCGAGATCGAGCAGCTATACCTGATCGTGTGGCCGTCCCGCTGGTACAGGCGAACGTTCGCCGCGCTCCTCCTGCCTGTGAAAAGCTCGTACGTCGACACAGTGGGAAAGCCGGCCTCGGCGTCTTGCGTTTCAGCGGGATAGATCGCAATGACGGTGTCCGCCATCACGTCTTCAGCTGCCACCGCTCGGGCTCAAGGCATTGGAAAAGCTCGATCAACAGATCATCGGGACCGGTGGTCATCACGTACCTGAACTTTGGTTGCTCCCGAACCGGGTTGCGAAACTGGTGCCCGTTCGCCTTCATGCGGGCAACAAGCGCATCGAGATCGTCGGTCTCGATCCCGATATGATGAATCGCGCCCCCGCTTTGCGTCTTCGGAGGTTGGTCGTAGACCTGAATGAACGCGTTCCCGAGCCGAAGCCTTACGTTTCGCGCACCCGCGGCCTCTTCATCCCAAACCAGCGTGGCGCCAAACATCTGTTCGAAGAACTCGACCGTAACCGAGAGGTTTGTCGAGAAGACGTGTATGTGGTCGAGACTTGCGCGCATGATGCTTTGAATCGTCGACGGGAGACTCGGCAATGCCTGGGATGTACCGACTACGCGGACGCCCGCCGAGCCTGGCGAGCGGCCCGCTGGCGCCAGCTTTCGGACCGCGAAGACATGTACCAGCGGGGCCCCGCGAATGCAGGGTTGGGCCTCACGGATATCACTCTAGGACCTGGTCCGGCCGCAGGCGAAGAGATTGCGGGATCGTCAACCCGAGCGCATTCGCGGTTTTCAGATTGATAACCAGCTCGTACTTGCTCGGCTGCTCGACGGGCAGGTCGGCGGGTTTGGCGCCCTTGAGGATCTTGTCCACGAAAACCGCCGCGCGTCGCCAGACGGTAACGGTGCTGGGCCCGTAAGACATGAGACCCCCGGCATCGACATTCTGCCGGAGCCCATGGATCGACGGCAGCCGGTACCTTGCCTCGAGCTCCGCGAGCCGTGCTCGGTGCACCACAAATAGTGCGTCGGCCACGACCAGGATGGCCTCCGCTCGCTGTTTGGCGATCACCGCGAAGGCGCGGTCGAAATCGTCGGGCCCACGGGCCTCCACGAGCTCGAGCTGCAATCCCAGCGATCGGGCCGCGACCTTCAGTTCTCCTATCCCGAGCGCCTGCGCCGGATTGGCCGGGTTCCAGAGAATCGCCACACGGCGAATCCTGGGCAAAGTCTCCTTGAGCAACTCGAGTCCCTTGGCGATGATTTCGAGGTCGACGCTCCAGGACAACCCGGTGACGTTCCCGCCTGGGCGCGCGAGGCTCGCGACGAGTGCGAGTTCAACAGGCTCGGCAGCACCCAACATGACAATGGGGATCGTCCCGGTGGCCTTCTTTGCCGCCAGGGCTGGGGGCGTCGGACCTGCGGCGATGACGTCCACCATGAGCCCGACGAGATCGGCCGCGAGATCGGGCAGCCGGTCCAACCGACCCTCTGCAAATCGGTAGTCGATGATGATGTTCCGACCTTCGACCCACCCGAGCTCACGCAGTCCTTGCCGAAACGCCTCAACGGCAGGCGTGTCGCCCGTGCCGCTCGAGAGAAGGCCCAATCGGCGGGCGTTGCCGGTCGGCTGTGCGTCGGCGGGCAGCGGCGCGAGAATGGTTGCCGTCACGCCTAACGCTAGGCCGAGTGTGGCGATCGTCGCCGCGACAATTCGTGCTCCGGGGATCGTCATGACCGTAACGCGCATCCGTGGTCCGAATTCGCCCGATACCACCAGTTCGTCAATCCATTCCCTTACTGCTGAATCACCTCATCGGCCCGCCCCAGCATCGGCTGCGAAATCGTGATGCCGAGCGCCTTGGCGGTCTTGAGATTGATGATCAGCTCGAACTTCGTCGGCTGCTCGACGGGCAATTCGGACGGCCTCGCGCCCTTGAGCAACCTGTCCACGTAAGCAGTGGTACGGCGCAACAGGTCGTCAAGGCTCGCGCCATAGGCCATGAGGCCCCCGACTTCGACATATTGCCTCGTTGGGAACATTGCCGGCAGTCGGTTTCCGATCGCCAGGCCCGCGATCCGCTCTCGCTCGGTAAAGAACATGGGGGTGCCCAGCAGGACGAGTGCATTCGCGCGCTCCCTGGTCATGTCCGCGTAGGCCCTTTGGAGATCGGCGGGTCCGCGCGCCCCTACGACTTGAAGCCGCACGCCCAGCGCCCGTGCCGCAACTCCTGCGTCCTTCAGCGTGTCCTTGTCGGTACCTTCCATGCCACTTCCTGGCTGCCAGAGCATGGCTATCCGACTGGCCCCCGGAACGGCCTCCTTCAGCAGCTCCAGGCGTTTGGCGACGAGCTCCGGTGCGAGGTTGGATAGTCCGGTGACATTGCCGCCCGGCCGCGCAAGGCTAGCGACGAGTCCATCCGCAACTGGATCGGCGACACCAGCGAAGACAATGGGGATAGTCTTGGTCGCTTGTTTAGCAGCTTGGGAGGCCACTACGCTCGGGGCTACTATGACGTCGACGTTCAGTGCAACCAGTTCGGCCGCCAGTGCGGGAAGTCGCTCGAACTTCCGCTCCGCATCCCGGTATTCGATGACGACATTGCGCCCCTCTACGTAGCCGAGTTCCCGCAGCCCTTGGCGAAAAGAATCCGTCCCGCGTGGATTGCCGGCCATGTTGAGCGATAGAAAGCCTATTCGCGCGATCTTGCCCGGCTGCTGGGCCTCGGCGGCGAGCGGCGCCGCAAGAATTGCCCCGGCCGCGATCAGGAAATCCCTGCGCTGAGCTCGGTCCATGTTCCCCCTCCCTCGAAGGGCCGCCGAAAGTCTACGCTTGATCAGTGGCCATGGGACCCAAAGCGTACATCCCACCGTTCCGACGTCCCGCACAACAAGTCATCCGGCGACTTCGACGGAGGCGAGGCCCAGAATGAGCTTGGTCTGGGCCCCGCCAACGCGGGCTTCAGAATCTCTGGCGAGTCAGCCGTTAGGGCGCACCAAATACAGGATGACGACTGCCACAAAGCACGCAAGACCAACTACATAGACATAGCTGCCATGCGTGACGAACCCGAATCGCCGCAGCGTGTGGCTGACATACGTCTTGGAACAGTGCGGGCAGCGAACCGTGAACTTGCGCGCGCGCCTTGCACTCGGCCATTCCCAGCCAAGCAGGTGGTTTGGGATTTCCACCAGCGAAGCGCGAAGATAGTGGCGCTGTGGATCAAGCTCCTTGTTGCAGTGAGGGCAGTGCTCCATTGCGAGGTCTAAGAATTGACTTGAGGCGGCCGCAATGGCAAGGGTGTACCCGAGGATTGGACGCGCGTCAGCTCAGGTGTGCTGATCGGGATTGGACCTTACAAACGTTGTCCGAGAGAGTTGGATTGTATTTCAGTCTATGACGAAGTTCGACCCGATGCTGCCTGTTGCGCTTCGTTAATGCGGACCTTCCTGAATTTGCAGAGCGGCCCGGAACAGACGCTTTCGGACCAGGGACGTTCGAGTAACTGCTTGAGCTGCTGCGGCATTGCCCGCTCAACTCCGCGATGACCATCGCCCGCGTCCCAAATCTCGGTCAGGTATTTGCATGCGCTCTTTCGCAGGCCTAGACTGACCGCCGGTTCGGGCGTGCATTGGGAGGCCTGGTCGAACCCGACTATACCTTTCTGCCCTATCCTGTTTCTCCCGCGCTTAGTGCCGTTGCGCGTGAAGTGGTCGAGAAATACGGTGATCCGTCCGGCCGCGTGATGGACCACCCGATTGGCACGGGGCCCTACCGCATCAAGGACTGGCGGCGCGGACAAAAGGTTGTGTTCGAAGCCAACCCGAACTATCGCGAAGACTACTTTCCCGATCCGCCCGCGAACGCCGATGCTGCCACCAAGGGGCTCGCGGCCGTGATGAAGGGCAAGAGGAAGCCGCAGATCGGCACGATCGACATCGCGATCATCGAGGAGTCCAGTCCCCGCCTGCTTGCGTTCGACCGTGGGGAGTTGGATCTGCTTGACGTTCGCGGCGACCTGGCGCTGAAGGTCGTCGACGAAGTCGGACAACTGCGTCCGGACTATGCACGCCGCGGCGTTCGGGGAGGCCAATCCGCACGGCCCTACGCAGGCACTCTGCGCCTTATCCGGGACAAACCGGTTCTTGGAGGCGATTGAGGAGGATGACAGCATGACTGACAGGAGCGAAGTGTGGCCGAATGGCATTCCCCAGATTGGGCAGAAGGCACAGCGGTCGAGGGCGGTGACAGCTCGCGACATACAGCTATTTACTGAAATCAGCGGTGACCGCAACCCGCTGCACTACGATGAAGAGGCCGCCCGCGCGACCCGCTTTGGCGGCATAGTGGTCCAGGGCGGTGTCACCAGCGCGATCCTGAATGCAGTGGTGGCTGAAGATCTGCCCGGACCGGGAACGGTGTTTCTGCAGGTGAATTGGGACTTCAAGGCGCCTGTTCGGCCCGGCGATGCCATCACCGGAGAGGTCAAGGTGACTAAAGTGCGGGAAGACAAGCCGATCACGGAGCTTGAGACGCGCGTGTTTCTTTCCGACGGCACTGTCGTGCTGGATGGCCACGCTGTCTGCTACACGATGCCAATCGGGAATCGACGGTCCTTTGTCGAGTGAAAGGACCTGCATGTTCGCGACCTCCGCTCTTTGCCGATCCCGGCCGGCTGAGGGCAATGACGATCTGACACCGGCTGCCAGATCACATCTCGGTTAGGACAGCGCAGGCAACAGATGGGCGCGCCGATATCACTCTGGCGCAACGCGGACGCCCTTGAAACCCGCCCCTTCGATGCTCGTTGCACAACCCCCAAGCACAGCGAGAATGAAGAGTGCGCGGAGCAAGAGCGATCGGCTCACTGGATCACCTCGTCCGCTCGGTGCAGAAGCGACTGCGGGATGGTCACGCCGAGTGCCGCGGCGGTCTTGCGATTGATCGCCAGTTCGAACTTCGCCGGGCGCTCGATTGCCAGGTCGCCGGGGTTGGCCCCTTTCAGGATTCGATCGACATAGCTCGCCGAGCGTCCGTACAAGTCGGTGATGCTTGGACCGTAGGACATGAGCCCGCCGTCCTGGACGTAAACTCCGAGCTCGTAGAATGCAGGCATTCGGTATCGGGCCGCGAGCTCGATCAATCGTGCGCGTTGAGCCCCAAGGTAGGGAGACGGCAACACGTGGACAGCGCCCATTCGCTCGCTCCGTGCGGTCTTGAAGGCACTCTCGAACTCGGCCGCCTTGGTAACTTCGAGCACCAGAACTGTGAGTCCGAGGCGTTGCGCAGCGGTCTTCGCCGCCGCCAGGATGGCCGTCGAACTCTCGGAGTGACGCAGAAGCGCGACCCGGGAAAGGTTGGGTAAGGCCTCCTTCAGCAACTGCAACTGTTTCGTGATCAGCTCTTCGAACTGCGACGCCAAACCCGTCATGTTGCCGCCTGGACCATACCACGCTTGCCAGCGGGGAACCGGACCCGCCGGCGCGGGACCGGTCAATGCTCAGTACCGACCGTTGGCCCGGGGGTTGCGGCTTAGCGTTCGCCGAATGCCGTGCGCCCAATCATGCACTGCAGGGTCAGCGCTGGCTGTTGAGCCGCCGCGCGCGCTCGATGAGCCGCCGCGCATTGCGGTACGTTGGCACTTCCACCCACAGGCCGTCGACGAGCGCGCGGTCTTCGCCGCGCGCTCGTGCTGCTTCGAATCCGTCGACGATCGCGGTGGCGCGACGTAGCTCGTCGTTGCTCGGCGTCAGCGCGGCGTTGAGTGGTTGCGCGTGCTCGGGACGCACCAGTGCCTTGCACCGGTATCCCAGGCGACACGCATAGCGTCCCTCGCGCACGGCGCCTTCCGTGTCGCTGAAGGTGTAAGGGGCGTCGATCGGCTCGATGGCTGCGGCACGGCATTCGAGGACGAAGCGCCGGCGTGCGTGGTCCAGCTCCACCGCGTCGGGTTGACGCTCGGCGCACAGGTCGGCGGCCAGGTCTTCGGCGCCGAGCAGCGCCGCGCGGATGCGCGGGCTGCCGCTGGCAATGGCGCGCACCTCGACCACGCCGAGCGCGGTCTCGCACACCGGGAGGATCCCCGTAGAACCAGGAGCGATGCCTAGAATGCCTTCCCAGTGTGAGAGCGCCGCGTGCAGCGCGCGCATCTGCTCAGCGCTCGTGGTCATTGGATAGGCGACGACGTCGGGTCGCGCCGTCATCGCGGCAGCCAGGTCGGTCGGTCCGTCAGCGTCGAGCGCATTGATTCGCACGACAGCGATCCGGCCCGCTTCTCGCCAACGCTGCAGCAGCGACGCAAGCCCGCGCCGCGCTTCGTCGCGGCGCGCCGGGGGCGTGAAGTCCTCGAGGTCGACGATCAGTACATCGGCGCCGCTGCGCTGCATGGCGTCGTGGGCTCGGGTGTCGGCACCCGGACCGAACAGCCAAGTGCGTCTTAAGTCGGGGTCGATAAGCGGCATAGGTCGCCGGGGTGCATGACCGGGCTTACAGAACTTCTAACGATACATGGGATCCGGGCCGACGCTGCCGCCGACGCAGACCAGGCAATTCATACCCGCTGGCGACGGGTCAGGCGCCGCGTCTCTTCTCGCCCACGCCCTTGAAGAACGTATAGCAAAACACACCGTCCGCCTCGGTCGTTCGGTAGAGATCGTTGAGACCGGCATCGAAGGTCTCTGGCTGGATGAGCGCCGCTGAAATCGCGGATTCGCGAATGCCCTCGATCATCGCCGTGAAGGTCTTTCTCGTAAAGCCATCGACAAGGTCTGGTCGGCTCGAGTCGACATACACCATGCGGGGAGAGACATGGACGGCGTCGAAGCCAGCCTTGACCAGCAGCGGAAAGACTTGCCGACCAATGAGTGCGTTGCCCCCGGCTGCCTGCTGCAGCCTGACTTGGCACCGTATCGCCGCATGTGCCGCCGAGCTATCGGGATGGAAGTAAGCCGATCCATGATCGCCCTCGATCACGGTGATGGTACCGCCGGGCCTGAGCAACCTGCCGAGGATCGCCAACGCCTCATCGGGACGCGCGAGGTGTTCCAGGACAAAGCAGACGAAAACATGGTCGAAGGACTCGGCAGTGAAAGGCAACGCGAATATGTTCGCTTGCCGAAACTCCACGTTGGTGAGTCCAGCCAAGTCCGTTCTTCGCTTGGCCTCTGCAATCGAGTCCGCGGAGCGATCAACCGAGATGAATCGTGCATCGGGGCTCCTCTCGGCAAGCGTTACCGTCTGGGCGCCGACGCCACACCCCGCCTCGAGCACCGTACATCCGGCAGGGTACGCGGTGCCCGAGTGCAGCAGGTCGACCAACGTTCCAGCCTGATCCTGCAGGCGCTCGTTTTCGCGCGGATCGTAGCCATGTACATATGCTTCGTTCATGTATTCGGCCTCCAATGAACGAAGATAACCGGCGCGCCACGCGAATCTGGTGCGCGCGAATGTAATGAAAGCACGCGGCCGTTGCCACTTCGGTGGAACTGGCTATTCGGCGACCCCCACACCGTCTCAGCGCCTTGCGAACTTGAGGTGCGCCACGTTAGGCGCGGCGACTGTCCGCACAAGCTCGAGCCCGTGCAGATCGTCGCTGGTGCCCTCGAACAGCCGCTCACCGCTACCGAGGAGGGTCGGCACCAGGTTGATCTCCATCTCGTCCACGAGGCCAGCTACGAAATACTGCCGGGCCGCGCTGGCCCCACCTGCGAGCGAGATGTCCATTCCGCCTGCGGCTCGCTGCGCCTGCTCGAGCGCCGCCTCGATGCCGTCAGTGACGAAGGTAAATGTCGTTCCACCTTCGAGCTCGAGCGGCTCGCGGCGGTGGTGCGTCAAGACGAATACAGGATGGTGGAACGGCGGGTCGGATCCCCACCAGCCGTTCCACGGGCTCCTGGGGTCCCACGGCCCCGGGTGGCCGCCGAACATGTTGCGCCCCATCAGGGTGGCTCCAACGTTGGCTAACGACTCTTCCACGACCGGGGTGCTCTCGTTCACCACTCCGCCATGAAGGCCGTGCATCGATCGCCAGACTGCAAGTGGGAAGACCCACTCGTGCAGGCGCATGCCCCCAACTCCGAGCGGATTCTCCACACTCTGGTTGGGACCGGCAACGAAGCCGTCGAGCGACATCGCGATCTTGAAGCGTAGCTTGGACATTTCCTGCTTCGCCAGCCTTGTATCGTCAGCCCACTATTCAATCACTTCGTGGGCACGCGCGAGAAGAGTCGGCGGAACTGCGATTCCGAGTGCTTTCGCGGTCTTGAGGTTGATTATCAGCTCAAACCTTGTTGGCTGTTCGACAGGAAGCTCGGCCGGCTTTGCGCCGCGAAGGATTCTGTCGATGAACGCCGCCGCGCGTTCGTCGTGGTCCGATTCGATAGGGGCATACGAGACTAGAGCTCCAGTCTCCCGCACGTACAAACGCGAGACGGTCGTGGGCAGTCGATGTCGTAACGCCGCCTGCATGATTTCTTGCTGATTTTCCGAGAACAGCGTATCCGGAGGCACCAACAGGCCCTGTGCGCCCCGCCGAGCGACCTCGGCAACGGCAGCCGCGATTTCGCCCGCAGAGGCGACTTCGACGAAGATCGGCTGGATGCCGAGCAACCGACACGCCTGCTCGAGCTCATTCCGCGCGGCGCGAAAGTACGGGTTGGAAGAATTTTCGAGCACGCCGACGCGTTGCAGGGAGGGCAGCCATTCGCGCAGTATCGCCACGCGCTTGGCGTCGACCTCTGGGCTGGCGATGGAATAGCCGGTGACATTTCCGCCCGGCCGGGCAAGACTCGCTACGAGACCTGCGCCAACGGGGTCGCCCACGCTCCAGAATACGATCGGGATGGTATTGGTAGCGCTCCTGGCCGCCCTTGTGGCGGCCGTGCCCCACGTCACGATGAGTTCTACCCTAAGCCCGACAAGCTCCTCGGCGAGCGGGCGGAGCAGTTCGGGGCTTCCTCTTGCATAGTGTCGCTCTACGACGAGGTTTTTCCCCTCGATCCAGCCGCGCTGCGCGAGCACAGAGGAGGTCTGTTGGATCTCGGCAGGCGAGTCCGGTTCACCTGGTGACAAGGTTCCGATACGCCGGACATTGACTGCCGGCTGCGCCCTGGCGATGAGCGGTGCAGCAACAACCGCGTAAACCACGGTGCGAACAAAATCCCGCCGAATCATCAGCAAATTGGCTCGTACGGTCCCATCGCTAGCACAAATGGTGCAACGCATCGTTATGACGCCGAAGTCAGAGTCCGCCGATCCTCGTAGGCGATCGAGGCCCGCCGGAGCGAATCCGCTGCAGCCGTAGGTTGGGCTGCAGTCTGAGTTGAGCGTCCGGACTATAGATGGCAATAGAACGCGGGAGGAGTTTGCCACCTGTCATTGCGACCGTCCACGTAGGTGATGGGGACGCTCGCCAACTCTTCGTCAGAGACGTCTTCCAAACACCCGACATTGATTCCGTACATCTTTCCGATCGGCGTTTCGGTTCCGACCCCGAAGGGGCGCACGCCGCAGTGCTTGCAGAAGTAGTGATGGTTCTTCCTGGTATTGAAGAGATACCGAGTCAGCTCCGCTTCCCCCGCCAACAGGCGAAAGCCGCCTTCCCTGGCGACGGCTGGCCAGAAGCGCGTTCGCCGGCAGATGGAGCAGTTGCACCGATAGGTGCTCTGCGTAAGGTCGAGATCGGCCTCGAACCTGACCGCGCCACAGTGACAACTGCCATGGTAGGTCTTCAGCATGATCGCGCCTCATTGAGAGCGGTGAACGCTATGGTGCAGCCCAAGATCAAGTCAATCGGCGGCCCGCCGGACCGCGCCCGACGCTGCGGGTCCGCCGCCTGCACAAGGGCTTGGGCATCATTTCAACTCCTCGGTCGAAACCAGGTGAAAGTGAAGATATGTCACATGTTGGTTCGATGCCCCGTTCGTTTCAACGCGATATCGAGTCAGGTTGTGGCGTGTGACCAACCAATTTATGTGCGCGAAGCAATCTAGAACCGCAGGGCCGTCTTCAGCCGAGATGCTGGCAATGTCCTTGATATCGCGCTTCGGAAAGACCACGAAGTGAGTCTTGGCCGTTGGAAAGGGATGCTCGATCGTGATGCAGCTATCGGTTTCCCGGTGGACCAGTGGAAGAAGACTGGGCACCCTCTGAATCCCGGCAGCCGCGAGGAGGCCAGCCAAGTCATTGGGTCGGTAACAGGAGTTGCGACAGTCGTTCAGAGCGAGAAAGGAGCGCGGCTGAAGATCACGAAACAGGTAACCGCCAGCGACCACCCCAAGCGCGACCAGCAGCCCGGATGTCAGAAGTCGGCGCATGTGCGGCTGTTCATGAGGCTTCGTGCACCAAGTAACCGGCACACAGATGCCGAGCGCAGCGCCGCCGCCGAACGTCGCCATCGTGGCGCCTTCCGCCCAAGTCGTGCCTGACGCTCAGCATCAGCCGCGGCGCGATCCTCTGACTCAAAGCAGTTTGCCCTGGACTGTCGGAATGATCTGACCACCCACGCTCACCTCCGAAGAGCCCCCGGCCGTTGGGGCCCTTTACCAAGACCAGGGAAGGTCGACGAATCTCGCATCCTTGGGCATTCTCCTGGTCAGACTCCTGAAGAACACCAACCTGCCTATCGGCCGAACAGACGCGCGAAGGCGACCGCCAAACGAGAGCGACTCCGTGGCCGCAATTCCGCCGCTAGTTCGAAGTAGCGACGATGAATATAGCACCAGCCCCACGTCTCTCCGCGCTCGGAGGAAGCGATTAGCGGATGACCAGTGGCATTGAAATGCTGCAGCGCGTGGGCGTGCGGCGAATCCTCGCAGCAGCCGACGTGCCCACACGACAGACATACGCGAAGCTCGTTCCACGGTGTCCCAAGAGCGATGCACTCCTCGCAGCCGTTCGTTCGAGGCGTAACCTGGTGAATCTGGCTTACATGTTCGCAATGTTCGGCGCGTAGCGGCATATCGATGGCAGCCATTGAATGGATAGCTCAGCTAGCCAGGCACCAATGCCCGATGCGGCCTAGCGCAAGAAATGCCCTGCCCACCGGCCTCGCCGAAGGCCCGCCGGCCGGGGTCCACGTTGAACGAAATGCTAGGGCTGTGCCGCTTCATCACGGTGCCACCACTCTCGCAAGGTGCTGCACAAGCCACCCTCGGCGAACTCGAGCAAGAACACACCATCGAGATTGACACGGGCACCGGTGGAAACGCGGGTGAAGGTGGCGCTCCAATGGGCGAAGACAGTCCGCGAACGCACCGCCAGCACCTGGAAACGAAACGTGACGTCGGCCTGGCCTTCGGGTACGGCCTGCCAATACTTCAGAACGCCATCTCGACCAATCGCCGGCTCGGAAAATGGCGTCTCGAAATAGCGGCAGTCTTCCGAGAAGAGCCGAGCAGCTGCGATCGGATCACCTCGTTCCCACGCTTGGCCGTATTTCTTGAGCCAGCTATGCGCTGCCGCGTGTGTGACGGTCATGGATTGTTGTCCTGACGTGACCAAGTTCCGTACCGGCGCGTCCGTTCGAACGCTGGGTTGGGTAGTTTGAGTTCACTCGATTACGTCGTTCGCCTGTAGGAGTAGCGATTGTGGGATCGTCAGTCCGAGCGCCTTGGCGGTCTTGAGGTTGATGACCAATTCGAACTTGGTCGGTTGCTCAACGGGTAGCTCGGCTGGTTTCGCGCCCTTGAGAATCTTGTCCACGTATACGGCAGCCTGCCGGTACTGAGACGCAAGGTTCGGCCCGTAGGACATGAGGCCTCCGGCACCCACATATTCCCGAAACGCATACATGGACGGCAGCCGGTTCGCTACCGCGAGCTCTGCGAGCTGCGTGCGGTGTGCAGCGAACATCGAATCCGCAACGACGAGGAGTGCGTCCACACGCTCTTTGTTCATCGCCGCGAAGGCGCTGTCGAAGTCGCTGGTCGCGCGCGCCTCCAGAAAATGAAGCGACAACCCCAGCGATTGGGCATCGGCCTTCGCTTTACCTATGGCGAGTGCGTGGCCCGGATTGGTCGGGTTCAAGAGGATCGCCACACTTCGGGCTCGGGGAACCGCCTCTTTGAGGACCTGCAATTCCTTGCCGATGATGTCGATGCCAACGCTGAAGGACACCCCTGTAACGTTCCTGCCCGGACGCGCAAGGCTGGCGACGAGACCGATCTCGACCGGATCAGCGACGCTGATAATGACGATGGGGATTGTTGCGGTGGCGTTCTTGGCGGCGAGGGCGGCAGGTGTCGGTACCGCTACGATGAGGTCCACGTTGAGCCGAGCCAATTCCGCTGCAAGGTCGGGCAGCCGATCGAACCTGCCCTCGGCAAACCGGAAGTCGATCACGACGTTCTGACCCGCGACCCACCCAAGATCGCGCAATCCTTCCCGGAACGCCCCGACGATAGCAGGGGAAGCGGCGCTGGAGCCGCCCGAGAGAAAACCGATTCGGCGCGCGATCTCTCTTGGCTGCGCGTCAACGGAAAGTGGAGCCGCGAGCAAAGACAGGAGCACCATCAGGCCAAGCCTGACAACGATCCCTGCCATATCGCTCGCTTGCGGAGTCGTCACGATCGTTGCGTGCTGCTCTGGGCTGCCCAACGAGAGCACCTTAACCGGTGCCGCCACCGGCGCGCGGGGAACGAGAAAGCGCAGGCGGGCGTGTCCGGTTGAACGTTGGGTTTGGCCGCATCGGCCGCTCACTTCCTGCGAAGCTCGACCACGTTCGCATGACCAACGCCGGAGCCGCCCGCATCCTTGACTTTTCTCAGCAGATTGGGTGAAACGTTCCAGCGTTGACCCTGCTCGGTGATGACGGTGACCGTCTTCTTGTTGTATCGGGTGAGCACACCGAGAAGTGGTTCGCTTCCTTCGGGATGGAAAGAGACTCGGTCACCAACGGAGAATTCAAGCATTCGTGAATGAGCGCGGGCCTGATGCAAGAAACGCAATCTCTCGACAATGCGATTGTTGAGATCGATCAGTTCTGCTTCGTTCAGGCCGTCTATGTCGATCCTCGATCCCACAGTTCCCTCTCTTTCCAGGTTGGACGCCGCGCCGGCGGTATCTGGCGTCCGATTAGGCCCAACGCTGGAGATCACCGGGCCGCGGCAGGTCGTCCCGCGCATCGACGGGTCGGGTGTCACCATGCGACCCTTCCCGGGGCTGCCGGGCGTAGCTCACCGTCAAGGCTTCCCATACGTGTCCGTCAGGCTCGTTCCAGTACACGATGCGGCCGCCGTGCTCAGTGTTGACCTGCCTATCTACCGGACCGTGTGGCGTACTTCGGTACTCGATTCCACGGGCCTTGATTCTCGTCACGATACCGTCGAACTCGGCTTCGCTCACTCGAAAGCAGTAGTGTTGTACCGGAAAGGAGCCGTCGGCTTGGTCGAAGTCGAGGGTCAATCCGTCGTTCACATAGACAGGGCAGAACGGACCCACTCCGGACTCCGCCCAAGGGACGCCGAGGAGCGTGCCGAGCAGTTCCGCCGCAGCCTTCCTGTCGTGCGATGGAACCATCACGTGGTCCAGTTCAACACTCATCGTGGGTACCCCTATCACGACAAATCTGTCGGCCGAGTCGAGACGCCCGACGTCCCAAGGTAACCGGCGTGCCGGCCGTTGCTCGCCAATCCGAAGCCCCGTATCGGCTCGTCGGATTGGGCGCAGGATCGGGCGTCATCGGCGCACCTGCCCGGCGGGGCTCATCGCTTCGGTGCCAAGGGTCGGACGGTTTTTACGGTACGAGTCTTTCACGGCGATCTTCCCGTCGCGAAAGGTGAATAGATCACAACCATGGACTTCGACGCGAGTGCCGTCCGTCCGTGTTCCCGTGAACGTCCACTCCGACACTCCCCGCTCCTCACGGACAAAATGGCGCGCGTTGCCCCAGTGCGCATCGGGGAACATTGCCCAGACCTCCGCGAAGCCAGCGCGCACGGACTCACGACCGACATACCGGGTGCCAAAGACGTCAGCGCCTGCAGAAGCTTCGAAGACACAATCCTCCGTCATGAATGACATGAGAGCATCGCCATCGTGGCGATTCCACGCGTCGGCAAAGGCCTGCAACACTTCCGTGGTGACCTCAGGGATTACATTCGCCATGATCGAGCCCCTCCTTCCAGTCTCTGCACCGGCGCTCAGCGCCCCGACGTCCGACGTTCGCCCTCAACGGCCGTCGGGGGCGGTCCGATTGAAGGGAGGGTCAGGCGTCATTGCCCTGACACTCGATTGCACCTGCATGGCGAGCGCAAGTCATCGCTCCCGCACGGTCAGCTGATTGATCACGGCTTCGACGTCATCAAGACTGCGCACGAGCTTCTCCAGCGCCTCGGCATCGGCCTTCCGACGAACGCAACCTTTCAGCCACACCCAGCGGCGTTGTCCTTCCACCCAGATGCTGGAATCGATGAAGCGTCCATCCGCGTCAATCGCCTTCTTTATGCGCGGAACGATCTCCCTGTCGTACATGTACGAGTTCGGCAATCTGCAATGGCCGGACTGGAAGCACCTTAATCCGCGCTCTGCTCTGTAGTGGGACTGCGCACGCATCTCGGCTGCGGTGATCATCGGGCCCTCTGGCACGGGACATCCCGCAATGGCGCTTGTTACCTGGAGGAAGGGATCATTGAAGAAATTCGCTTTCTCCTCACCTGGCTGGGCGCCGGACGCCATAGCCGCGAGACAAGTCAGCGGGAGCAGGTTGCGCACTGCCGGCCTGAAAGTGTTGCCAATCACGAACTGACGCTCCCGACACTTGACGTTTTATATTGGCGGCCGGCGGAGGTCCCCTCCGGAACGGCTAGGCTTCCGGTTTGTGGCAGACGACCCTCCTCGGCTGGCCCTTGCAAGCAGGTTTCGTGGCGGGGCGTCCAGAGGCCTTTCGCTGATCTTCAGCCATGACTCGACTGAATTCAAGACCCTCCCGGGTGCCGCCTGGCAAGGCGCCAGCGGTGCAGCATCGCCGGGGCAACATGCACCGCCCGCACAGTGGTGTGCGCTGCGAGGGGCAGCATCGAGCTACAGCATGAGCTTGTAAAACTTGGTATCGACGGCCATTACGGGAAAGCGCTCGGGAAGCGCGCCGCGAGGAGTTTCGTGAAAGCCGTTCTTCTCGTAGAAGCGATGGGCTGCCAGGAATTTCGGCGTTGTTCCAAGATAGACCTCGCGCAGCGCCCTTGCGCGACACCATTCGACCAGCGTACCTAGCAGCTGCCTTGCGACGCCATGCTCCGATCCACGGCGTGCAGGGGCGACGAACATCTTGCGTAACGCCGCCTGATGGTTGCCGATGTCGAGCAGCGCAACCGTGCCAACGACCTTGCCTTCGGCCAGGGCAACCCAGAAGTTTCCATCGCCTCGCTGATAGAAACCAGGAATGTCCTCGAGGTCCGGCTGCGCAGCGAGCGAGATTGGAATGTCGAACTCGACCTGCTGAATCGGAAGAATGAGCGAGACGACCCCATTGGCGTATTCAGGAGAGAACGGGACGATCTGAAACATCAGACTTCGCGTGAAGCGAAAAGTTTGGCATGAACCGCCCGCGGCCGCCGCAGGCCAGCCGAGATCCGCTTGATGGAAAGATTGGACATCGTGCGCTCGGAATTCGTCCGGCAAGACCGGCTGGTTCACCGCACGCTCCCGCTACCGATACTTGGCCGCAGAAATGAACTGGCCGAATGACTCACCCCAGACAATGACGGTGTTGTAGTTCGACGCGTCCACGGAGTCAGGCACAGGAACAACGAAATTATCGAAAGTCCGCACGTCACCGACTCGCACCAGGCTCGGCTTCAGGCGAAGAAAATCAGCTTCGGTTTCGATGAACTTGGGCGACAGGTAGAGCTTGTAGTCCGGGCCTGGCGCCAGCTTCCCGACGAGGACGATGTTCTTCCTGCCAACGGGGACCGAGCCTTCACCCCAGTGAAACAGATCGCTGTCCTCGAGATCGCGACGGAACCGACCGGTGTAGGCGGCGTTACTTGCTGCTGAGGCTGCTGCAGCCGTCGAAGGAGCCGCTCGGCGCTGTGAGTATGGGAAGTGCGTAGATACCGAGCGCGAAGCCCAGGGCAATCGGCGGGGCTTCTAGCCAGACATCCTCGCGCGTGCGTCCGATCTAAAGGAATGCGCACCATCGCCGAGAAGCGTGAGCGCGAAGCACGCGATCGCCCAGAACAATGGATATTCGTAGCCACCTCCCGTATTGGAAAATATCCAACCGTTCCCACCATGGCCTATGTAGGCAGCGAACAGAAGGTGTACTCCGAGAAACAGCGCGACCCATCGTGCGTAGATCCCGAAGACGAGCGCCAGTCCGCCGATCGTTTCGTACAACATGACGAGCCAGGCGAACCAGTCGGGTAGGCCCATCGTGGCAAAGAACTTCCCGGCGTTCGTCATGCCGAATACAAAAGCCTTGAGGTAGACGCCGTGCAGGATGAACAGGATACCCATGCTCAGTCGCAGCAGCAATGCTCCATAAGGTGCCGTTTTCGTGTCGATCATTCTTCCCTCCATTGCATGACATTCCCAAAGGCCTTCCAATGTTTGACCTGAACACCCGCGGAGGCCGTAGGCCGGGGAGGAGCCCCTCGATCAAAGTGTTACGTGCCTTCGACATCTGCGACTCAGACAGGTTTGAGGCGGACGATTGGCCTCTGCGGTTTGCGACGCGCCACTTCCTTGAAACCGGCGTTGTCGTACATGGACTTTGCCCCGAACCACATGTAGTCGTCGTTGGAACGAACCGGTTTGTCGACGGGGTAGGCCTCAATCAGCGTTGCGCCCTTCTTCTTGGCGTAGGCGATGGCGCCTTTGAGCAGCGCCTGCGCCACACCCTGGCCACGGTACTCGGACGGCACAACAAAGCAGATGACGGACCAGACAGGCTGTTCATCGACAGCCTTCATCACCGGTGAGCGCTTGAGCCTGGCGTACTCCTCGCGCGGACCGATCGACACCCAGCCGACGGGGACCTTGCCGCGATAGCCGATGAGGCCCGGTGGATTGCCAGCGTCGACGAATGCCTTCAGCTCGGCGCGGTTCGCTTGCGCGTGGGTGATCCCGGGCGGCAATGGTCCGCGCGAGCCGCTGCGACGGTAGGCCATGCACCAGCAGCCACGAGCGACCGAACAACCCTTGGCATTGAAGATCGCTTCGAGGTCGGGCCATCGGTCTGGCGTGAGAGGAGCGACTGAGAGTTCCATTGGGGGATTACCTGAGGCGCCTAACCCTAGTGTTCGCTGGCCGGCGTAGGGTGGCGACGCCCGCCGGCGCGAGTCGGGTGCGGCGACGGGTTGGGCGGCACTGTTCCTTGGACCGCCCAGGCTCTTGCGGTCATGGCGATAGAGCCGTCGGCGGCTGCGACGAGGCGAGCCTTCAAGGTGTCTCGTATCCGATCGCGAGTCTCGGCGGGTCTCGTGACGCGCACCATCTCTCTCGTCATGGCGTCGGAATCCGGGACGAAGTTCAGTGCCAGACCCGACACGGTGACGTCACACGTTGCGGTGTCCCACGTTAGAGCGCAGCCATCGCCCACCTCGAAGTGCGCGCGCGCGACGCCGACTCGGTTCCGAGCTTCCGAGATGTAAGCTTCCGAGCGGTCGACGCCGAGCGCGCCCGCGGGAGCTGAGCTGCCGAGGACGCATTCGACAAGAGCGCCCGTTCCACAACCCACATCGCCCCAGGTCTGTATCGAAGAAACGGCGAGCCAGTTGATAAATTCCTTCGCGACGAGCCGGCTCCAGCGTCCAACCCACAGTTCGTAGGCGTAACCCGAACCCCAGTTCTCCTTCGCACCTTCGCCCATTGTCGGTTCCGTGACGCCCAACATTTCACATGAGCGGCGGGCGGGGGGCCGCTCGATGGAAGCGTTGGACCGCCTTCTACTTGAGCGTGATTTCCTGGAGCACCTTGTCTCCCAAAATCTCGCGCGTCTCGGTGCGCTTGACCATCAGTTCGACCTGCTTTTCCTCCGGGCCGATGAGCTTCTTGGACAGGGCGTCAAACTTGTCCGCCAGGCCATCGAATGCGGCCCAATTCTTGTACTCTTCCATGATCATCAGATCCCAGTCGTCCCGGTTTGAGGACGATCCGATGAAGATCTTCTCGGAGACGATGAGGCCTTGCTTTCTTGCCTCATCCATCAGCTTCTTGCGGGCTGATCCCAGGTCGCGCAGATAGGTATCCAGCATTCCCGGCTTGACCTTGATGAGGGAGACGCTCCAAACAGAGCCTTCCTTGTATGGCTTCTCCTGGGCGAAGCTTGGTTGCGCGCAGAGTAGAAAGAATGCAAGCAGTGCGAACAGTGCCGTCGTCCAGAGCGTCATGGCTACCCTCCTGAAGTCGCTGTCTTGTTGACGGACGGACGTGCTGCTGACAGCGAGCAACCGGTCCGCGAAGGCAAAGCGATTGTGCGCCGAGAAGGATGTGGGCGTCCGCGTTGACCGCGGCTAGATGGGTCGCGCATAACCGTCAGCTCCGCGGCTTTGTGCCAGTACGCGAAATCCCTGCCGTTTTGGCGGGCGCGTGATCAGTTTGCCGCCGCGCCGCAATGGCGATCCGCGCTTCCCACAGGTCTTCCAGGGCGTCGGCGATGGGTTCGGGAAGATACGTTCCGGATGAGCGCACGCCCCAGCGAAAACGCCGGAACGGAGGAACCGTCAGCTCCTCGAAGGTGATGAGTGGCATTTCGAACAGCCGGTCTAGGCGCAGCGTCGTATAGTTGGTCGGAATACCCGCGGCGGCCTTTTCCTCGATCCAGTGGAGGCCGGTTTCCGGCGGCGTCAGCGTCACGCCGCAACCGAAGATTCCCTTGGGCGCAACGCCCAGCCGCACGAGAAAGGCGCGGCTCCCCGGTTCGATGTGTCGGTGCCGCCCGCACGACCAACGCGTGTCGAGGTGGCCGCGGCGTGCGAGCTTGCGGGCATCGCCGGCAAGCTCGGGCCAGTTCCAGATCGCGGGATTCCAGGCGAAGAGGTAGGTGGCCACGGTGGCAAGGTGGAATGGCGCCTACACGGAACGGTGCAGGCACGCCACGCGACCGTCGCACATGACCACACCTAGAGACTTTGCCTGGGACCTACTGGGCCGTGTCGCGTACACTGCCCGGCTCGCGAGCTTTCCGCGCAGCCGCTTCGGGCGCACCGGCGTGGTTCGACGGACCTGCCGGGCAATATCCCGCCGCTACGCGGGATCGCTGGTCTCCGGTGCCGGAGGCGTGCCATCGGCTGGCGGGACGGCGGAGCGCTCCTGTCGCTTCTTCAGCTTCTCTTCCTTCTTGCGCTTTTTCTCCAATTCCTTCTGGCGTTTCTGGAATCCGAAGTTCGTTTTTGCCAAGTTGCGTTCTCCCGAGCTTGTTGAGGTGCGATTGGGGGGGTCGAAACCCGGAGCGTGGTCGGTTGACAGGTGTGACCGGCTCGCCCCGCGCTTCGCTGATAATACGCCATCGCCGGTCCTTCCGATTGCACGCATGCCGCCTGCCAGCCGTCTGCTGCTCCTCGTATCCATTGCCGCCGTCGCGGCCTGTACGACGGCGCCGCCGAACGAACCGGCGTCTGCGCCGCCAGCGGCGGCGGGCAAATCCGCGCCGTCGGCAAAGTACTACAAGGACGATGGCCCGGGCGAGCACGTGCCGGCGGACCTGGATACACTCCCCGATGCCCTGCCGCGCATGGAGCCGCTCCACCGTTTCGCCAACCGACCCTACACCGTGTTCGGTCGCGAATACGTGCCGGCGACGACGTTGCGGCCGTACCGGGAGCGCGGAATCGCATCGTGGTACGGCCGCAAGTTCCACGGCGAGAAGACATCGTCAGGCGAAACCTACGACATGTACGCGATGACGGCGGCGCACCCCACCTTGCCACTGCCGTCGTACGCGCGGGTGACGAACATCGCGTCCGGCAAGAGCGTAGTCGTGCGCGTCAACGACCGCGGGCCATTCCTGCATGATCGAGTCATCGACCTCTCGTATGCCGCTGCGCATCGCGTAGGGATTGCGCAAGCGGGCAGCGGTGAGGTCGAGGTCGTGGCGATCATTCCCAGCGGGGCCCAGGGCGCGGTCTCCGCTCCGCTGCCCGCGGTGGCCGCCGCGCCAGTAGCCATCCCGCCGGCCGGCACGTCGCCGGCGGAAGCGCGCGCGCCGATACCGGTGGCAAGTGCGGATGGCGGTTTCGTCGTCCAATTGGGCGCCTTCGCGAGCAACGCCAACGCCCAGAACTTTGTCGCGCATCTCGCGAACCAACTCTCGCCGGTCGGGGTCGAAGCGAAGGTTCGCCAGGTGAACGGTCTCTTCCGCGTCTTCGTCGGGCCGTACCCGACGCGGGAGGACGCGAAGCGAACGGCGGATCGCCTCCGGGTAGCGTTGGGCCTCCCGTCGACGATTGCGACGCATTGACGAGGTGAGCGATTCGCAAGGCCAGAGGTTGCAGTCGATATCGGGCACGACTACATCGCTACGCCGGATGCGCGCGATGACCCGGAGCGAAGAACTTGTTCGTTATAATCGGGCGGGTGCGCGTTGGCATGCTGTCGTCGTGTGACGACAGCGGGGAGGAATGGATGGTTTGTCGAGGCCGGCCGGAGCCCTATCCGTCAAACGCATGAACTAGCCGAGGAACCGTTTGCGCCGCATCGTCCGCTTTTTCTTCTTTCTCCTTGCCGTAGCGCTGCTGTTCTCGGTTTCCGCGCGCGCCCAACTCACCATCGAGATCGTCGGTGGCGCGGGGACGACGATCCCGATTGCCATCGTCCCCTTCGAGAACGAAGCGACCTGGCCGCTCGGAATTACCGGCATCGTCGGGGCTGATCTCGAGCGCAGCGGTCTTTTCCGGCAGATCGATACGGGGGGGATCGTCCCCCGGCCGGCGCGCGCCGAGGATGTGAAGTTCGGCGATTTTCGCGCGCGTGGCGCTGACGCCGTCGTGGTGGGTTCGATGCGCCCGCTCGGGGAATCCCGCGTCGAGGTGCGGTTCGCGCTCCTCGATGCGGTCAAGCAGACGCCGCTGGCGGCGATGACCTATGTCGTGACGCCGCCGCAGTTCCGGGCGACGGCGCACCGGATCGCGGACCTGATCTACGAAAAGCTCACCGGCGACGTCGGTGTGTTCTCGACGCGGATCGCGTACATCACGAAGAACGGGTCGCGTTACGAGCTGATCGTTGCCGATGCCGACGGCAGCAATCCGCAGGCGGTCGTCGGCTCGAACGAGCCGCTGCTCTCGCCCGCGTGGTCGCCCGACGGCACGCGGCTCGCCTACGTGTCCCTCGAAAACAAGAAGCCCGTCGTGTACGTTCAGTCGCTGGCCACCGGCCAACGGCAGGTGCTGGCGAATTTCCGCGGCAGCAACAGCGCGCCCGCGTGGTCGCCGGATGGTCGCCGACTCGCCGTGACGCTGACCAAGGACGGCGGCTCGCAGCTGTTCCTGATCAATGCCGACGGCACCGGTGTGCAGCGGCTGCTGAACTCGCCCGGCATCGATACGGAGGCCTCATTCACTCCTGACGGCAGGGCGCTGCTGTTCGCCTCCGATCGCGGCGGGACGCCGCAGATCTACCGGCTCACCATCGCGACCGGCGCGGTGGAGCGAATCACCTTCGAGGGCAACTACAACGTCTCTCCGCGCGCGACCCCCGATGGCAAGGGCTTCGTGTTCGTACGCCGCGAAGGCGGCCGCTTCATGGTGGCGATCCAGGACTACGCAACGCGGCAGATGCAATTGCTGACGCAAGGCCCGCTCGACGAGAGCCCCAGCATCGCACCGAACTCCAAGCTCATCATCTACGCAGCGCAGCAGGGGGGGCGTGGTATATTGGCCGGAGTATCCGCCGACGGCCGCGTAAAGCAGCGGCTCGTCTCGCCCGCCGCGGATGTGCGCGAGCCGGCATGGGGACCGCTGTCGCGGTGACCCCGATCAATCGAGGAGACAATTCATGCGCAAATGGATCATCGGGGCATTCGTCATGGTGGTGCTCGCGGGTTGCTCCAGCACCGGGACGCAGGACGCCGCTCCGGTCGAGGAGGGTGCGCCGGGCACCGGGGCCGCGCCGACAACGGGCGCGACGACGAGCGGCGCCACAACACCGGGCGTAAGCGGCACCGCCGCCGGAGCGGGAGTCACCGCCGGGGCGAACGCGCACAAGGATCCGAAGAGCATCCTGGCGAAACGCAGCATCTACTTCGACTACGACCAGTTCGTGATCAAGGACGAGTACAAGTCGCTCGTCGAGGCACACGCCAAGTATCTGCAGGCCAATCGTTCCCTGCGCATCGTCATCCAGGGCAACACGGACGAGCGCGGAACGCGCGAGTACAACATCGCGCTCGGCCAGAAGCGCGCAGACGCCGTGAAGAAGCTGATGATGGTCCTCGGTGCTTCCGAAGCGCAGATCGAGACGGTCAGCTTCGGCAAGGAGAAGCCGCGCAAGGACGGCCACGACGAGAGCGCGTGGGCGGAGAACCGCCGCGACGACATCGTCTACGCAGGCGAGTGACGCTGCGCGATGTTGCGCCAGGAACCGCCGCGTTACGCTTGTCCTCAGCGCGCCGACTCATGCCGTAGCATGCCGGCGCGCGCCGGGACAGATCCGGTCACCCCCAAGTGGCGGCGCGCATGGCGCCTGCTGTCCGCGTCCCTCGCGCTATTCACCGCGACGCACGCGGCCGCGGCACTGTTCGACGACGAGGAGGCGCGCAAGCGTATCGAGGCGACCAACCAGCGCCTGGCGCAGGTCCAGAAGCAGCTCGAGGATCGCATCGCCGCGCTCGAGACGCAGCTCAAGAGCCAGGGCCTGGTCGATCTCTTCAACCAGGTCGAGCAGCTCAAGTCGGACGTCGCGCGCGTGCGCGGCCAGATCGAGGTGCTGAACCACGAGCTCGAGCAGGCGCAAAAGCGCCAGCGCGACCTCTACGTCGATCTCGATTCGCGGCTGCGCACGCTCGAAGGTGGCCCCGGCGCCGCCGTACCGCCGGCTGCTCCGGCGCCGGGCACCTCCGGAGCCCCGGCGGCCAGCCCCGCAGCAGCGTCGCCGGCCCCGCCCGCTGCAAGTGCGCCGGCACCCCCAGCCGCAATGTCAGCACCGGCCCCGGTCGCGGGTTCGATCGGAGCACGCTCGGGTGCGCTCGCCTCCGACGGCGCCAACGAGCAACGTGCCTACGACGCTGCGCTCGACCAGTTCAAGGGCGGCAACTACGGGGCCGCGATCGCGAGCTTCACCGCGTTCGTCAAGACCTACCCACGCAGTCCGCTCGCGTCGTCGGCGCAGTACTGGATCGGCAACGCGCAATTCGCGCAGAAGGACTTCCGCGCGGCGATCGCATCGCAGCGCCAGCTGCTCGCCGATTATCCGGACAGCCAGAAGGTGCCCGACGCGCTGCTCAACATCGCGACCAGCCAGTTCGAGCTGGACGACGCGGCCGCCTCGCGCCGCACGCTCGAAGAGCTGATCGCGAAGCACCCGCAATCCGAGGCCGCCGCCAAGGCGCGGCAACGCCTCGCCATTCGCTAGGACCAGCGCGCGGCGGACGGCAGGCCGAGCGAGCTTCGCGCGGAAGTTGGCGCTGCCCGTTTGCGCTTCGGGACCATGGACGCCAGGTCGACGAATCCACCGATGCCGACCCGCGCGTTCGCGACCCGGCTCGTCGCGTGGCAGCGCAAGCACGGCCGTCACGATCTGCCGTGGCAGCGCACGCGCGATCCATACCGGATCTGGCTTGCGGAGATCATGCTGCAGCAGACGCAGGTCGCGACGGTGATTCCGTACTACGAACGCTTCGTCACGGCGTTTCCCGACATCCGCGCGCTGGCCGCAGCCCCGATCGACCGCGTGCTCGCGCACTGGAGCGGCCTCGGCTACTACCGGCGCGCGCACCATCTGCACGCGGCGGCGAAGGCCATCGTCGGCAGGGCCGGGTGGAAGGTTTCCGCGAGACGCTCGACGCCGTCGCGGCGCTGCCGGGCGTCGGGCGCTCGACCGCGGCGGCGATCGCCGCGTTCGCGTTCGGTCAGCGCGCGGCGATTCTCGACGGCAACGTCAAGCGCGTGCTCGCCCGCCATCGCGGCATCGACGGCTTTCCCGGCGCGCCGAAGGTCGAGGCGGAACTCTGGCGCATCGCCGAAGCGCTGCTGCCCGCGCGCGACGTGGCCACGTACACGCAGGCGCTGATGGATCTGGGCGCGACCGTCTGCACGCGAACCAGGCCGCGCTGCGGCGAATGTCCGGTCGCGATCGACTGCGTTGCGCTGCGCGACGGGCGCGTCGACGAACTGCCGACGCCGCGCCCGAAGAAGACGTCTGCCGCAGCGCGCCGTGCGCGTGCTGGTCATCGAGCGCGCCGGCGACGATCCTGCTCGAGAAGCGGCCCGCGATCGGCATCTGGGCGCGGGCTGTGGAGCCTGCCCGAAGTCGATGTCGACGCCGAGGTCGCCGCACATTGCCATGCGCGCTTCGGTGCGCGCGTCGTCGCCGGCGCCGCGCTTCGCGCCCATCGAGCATGGCTTCACGCATTTCCGGCTCACGATCCGGCCACAGCGCGTCGCGGTGCGGTCGTGGCCGTCGCGCGCGGAATCCCCCGGGTTCGTCTGGCTGACGCGCGACGATGCGCTGGCCGCGGCATTGCCGGCGCCGATCAGGAAGCTGCTCCGGTCGCTCTGACGCTGCGTCGCAAACACAAAGGCGTTGCCACCCATTGCTCTGCGGCGAACAAGGTGGCGAAGCAACGGCGGCGAGAGCGCGCCTGCTATTTCGCCGGCGGCTGCCAGTCGCGCAAATCCGGCGGCAGCCGCTGCTCGTGATCGGCGTACGCGACGCGGAACGCCGCGAGTTCCTGCGCAGCTTCCTCGATCTTGCCCTCGTCGCGCAGCCGGCGAATCAGCGCGATCCAGTCCGTGGCCGGGAGCCGCGCGCCTTCCTGCGCGCGAGCAGCCTCGGTTCGCTCGCCGAGTAGCGTTTCCGCGGCGGCCTTCGCCGGCGCGCCCGGCGGTGCGGGCGGCGCACCCAGTCCCCCCACGGCTGGGGCAGCTGTCTTGGAAATCGCGCTGCTCGCATCCGTCGCGGTCGGGTCAGGCACGCTCTGCGCCGTGATCTGCCCCGTGTCGGCACGACCTTCGGCGCCTGGGACTTTCTTCCCGGGCGCCACCGATACGGAAGGCGACTCACTCGATTCCGTCGTGGAGGGTGCCGGGGCCCGCTTCGCCGACGGTGCCGGCATGTCGGACACAACGCCGCCGTTCGGCGTCGGCATCAGCTGCAGCAATCCGAAGGCGATCGCGCCGATGGTTGCTGCCGCGGCGAGCGGCCACCACCAGCGCTCGGGCCGGGTTGCGTCGGGCACGCGAGATGCCGGCGCTGTGGCGTTGGACGGCCCGGCGCCGACTTCGCGGCGCGCCGCGGCGCGAATCGCAGCGTCGAGTGTCGGCGGACGGCTCCTCGTGCGAGGCGGCGCGCCACGCCGAGTCGAAGTGCGCGTCGCGACGATCGTCCGGCTTCGGTGACGTCATTGCAGGTCCCCGAGCTCCGCGCGCAGCTTGCGCGAGGGCGTAGCGAATCCGGCTCTTCACCGTCTCGACGCCGGCGCCGGTGAGCGCCGCGATTTCCGCGAGCGCGAGGCCGCCTTCCTGGTGCAGCAGGAAGGCGTCGCGCTGCGCAGGCGGCAGCGCAGCGAGGGCGTCGCGCAAGCGCGCGCCGATCTCGCGTCGCTTCCGCGCGCACTTCCGGCTCGTCGTTGCGCGAGCCGGGGATCGCCGCGAGCGGATCGCCGTCATCGTCGGCCGAGTCCGCGCTGACGAGCTCGGCACGGCCGTTCGCGCGCCAGTGATCGATCAGCCGGTTGTGCGCGATCCGGTAGAGCCAGGTCGTGAATTTCGCGGTCGCGGCGTACGAAGCGCGGGCGCGGATCACGTTCATCCACACGTCCTGGAAGAGCTCGTCCGCCGTCGCCGGCGTTGCCGCACTGGCGGACGAGGTAGCGGTAGACGCCGCCCTTGTGGCGCAGCGTAGAGCGCATCGAACGCGGCGGCATCGCCCGCGGCGTACGCGAGCATCAGGTCCTCGTCGCCGCAGCGGTCCGCGTCGGCGTGGGCAATGGCGGGCGCGGGCATCGCCCGCGAGTATGCGAGCGGCCGCGCGACGCGGGGCAATGCTCGCGGCGCAAGGTCAGCGAGCGGCGGATCGGGAACGAACCGCGGCGCCAGCCGGGAAACGGATTCGGCGTCCGCGCGATCGTCGGCGGCGGCAGGATGCCCATCGCGACCAGGTTCTCGCGCCGGTCGTAATGGATCGCGATCGTCTCGGCCGGCGTCGCGCGCTCGCGCGTCGAAGCGCGTCACCTGCGCGTGCGACGTCCTCGCTGCGGCCGTGGCCGGTGCCGAGCTTCGAGAGGGGCGCCGGCGCCGCGCCAGCGGCATTGTCGGCCGGCGCCGCCGCTTCCGCGCTCGGCACGGGCGTCGGCCCCGGACGCCGATTCCTGCCGCGAGGGCAGTTCGTCGCCGCGCCCTCGCAGCGATCTTCCCCGCGGGCGGGCGCGAGGCGATTGGCTTGCGGCTTCTCGCGGAAGAACGCGACACCGATGACGCCGACGTTGTCGGGACGTCCGGTCCGCGCCGCATACGAGTCGGGCAACTCGGTGAAGTAGAACGCGGCCGTGCGCGAAAGGCTCTTGCGCCAGCCGTCGATGTCGGCGCATTCGCGCGCGCTCCAGCACGTAGCCCGACTGCGCGGGCGATGCGGTATCGCCGGTGACCACGTTGACGCCGTCGACGCTGATGCACCGCGAGGACCCGGCCGCCCGTCGTGTTGCAGACGCGGATCGTGTACTCGTGGCCCGGCGTGCCGACGACCCAGTGACGGCCGTCCTTCGGATAGACGGCCAGCACGCCGCCGTCTGCACGGCTTACGACGTCGAGCGTGCCCACGTGGCTGCCGATCGCCATTGCGGGCGGCGAAGCAAGGACCAACGCCGCGGCGAGCACCCCTGCAACAAGCGCGCCTTGCTCTCGACGATTGCCTCGATGAGTGGACTGCTGCTTTCGCTTGCGCGCGTTCGCCGACATGTCGGGCCTCCGTATCTCGTGTGCTCGTTGCGGCTCATCACGTCTTCAGCCGCGTATGTCACTGCAAACGGCCCTCCCGGCGAAACGGGGTTAACGGCGATGATTCGGCTGTCCGGCGCCAGGCATGCCACGGGTGCCGCCGGCAGTGGTGCATGCCATAATTTGCCGATGGACGACGCTTCCCGGCTGGCGATCCTCGTCCCCGGTCTCGCTTTCGCGCTGGCCTGCGTGTTCGGCGCGGTCGGCGACGCGTGTCAATTTCTGCACCATGGGCGCGATCAGCGACGTCGTGAATTTCGGCGACTGGCGCCGGATGCGGATGTGGCTGCTCGCGATCGCGGTCGCGATCGCCGGCGCCGCCGCGCTGCAGATCGCCGGGATGGTGGACCTGTCGAAGTCCCTCTATACGGGAAGCCCGCATCGGCTGGCTGTCGCTGGTGGTCGGCGGCTTCCTGTTCGGGTTCGGGATGACGCTGGGTTCGGGCTGCGGCAGCAAGACGCTGATCCGCATCGGCGGAGGCAATCTCAAGTCGCTGATCGTGCTTCGCGTTCTTTGCGGTCTCCGCGTACATGACGCTGAAGGGCCTCTTCGCGCTATGGCGGACCGTGGCGCTCGATCCCGTTCGCTTCGACCTGGCGCCGCTGGGCACGAAGACCTCCGACATCCCGTCGCTTCTCGCCGCCTTGGGCGTCGGAGCGGGGGTGAAGCTGTGGCTGCCGTTCGCGATCGCGGCCGCGCTTGCGGCGTGGGTGCTCGCCAGTCGCGAGTTTCGCGCGACGCGGGAAATGGTCGATCGGCGGCGTCCTCATCGGCGCCGTGATCGTCGGTGGCTGGTACGTGTCGGGACATATCGGCTACCTTGCCGAGGATCCCGCCACGCTCGAGGAAAAATTCGTCGCCACCAACTCGGGCCGCGCCGAATCGTTCAGCTTCACGGCGCCGCTCGCCTACCTGCTGGAGCTCCTCATCCTGTGGACCGACCAGTCGCGGGTGGTGACGTTCGGCATCGCCGGCGTGCTGGGCATGCTGGTGGGATCCGCGGCCATGGCGCTTGCCACGGGGACGTTCCGCTGGGAAGGCTTCACGACGACCGAGGACCTGGTCAACCACGTTGTCGGCGGCATTCTGATGGGCTTCGGTGGCGTCACCGCGCTCGGCTGCACGATCGGGCAGGGGCTCACCGGTGTGTCGACGCTCGCGCTGGGGTCCTTCCTGGCTTTCGGCGCCATCATCGCGGGGTGCGTCGCCGCGAATCAAGTACCAGATGTGGCGGCTCGAGCGCACCGGACATGATGGACCGGCCATGATCGTCTTCGATCTCACGTGCGCGCACGGCCACCGTTTCGAGGGCTGGTTCGCGTCGGCCGACGATTTCGAGCGTCAGGCGAAAGCGGTGCTGGTCCGCTGCCCGGTCTGCGACGATGCGAATGTCGTACGGATTCCGTCGGCGAAGGTGCACGTCGGCAGCGCGACGGTCGATGCGCCGCGCACCGAGGAGGAAGCGCCGAGCGACTCCGTTGCAGGCCTTCCCGACGAGCTCATCCGGAAGCTGCGCGAAATCGTGCGCAAGACCGAGAACGTCGGCCGTCGATTTCCGGAAGAGGCGCGCAAGATCCACTACGAAGAAGTTCCTGCGCGCGCGATCCGCGGCCAGGCATCGAAGGAGGAGGCCGACGCGTTGCGGGACGAGGGCATCGAGTTCGCCTCGCTGCCGCCGTTTCTGACGCGCGACCAGCACTGACCGTGCGCGTCGGCGCGCGCACGTGATTCGGTCGCGCGAGCGAATGACGCGGCCCACGCGACTCGGCTATAATGCCGAGCCTTTCGGCGGGCCGTTAGCTCAGCTGGTAGAGCAGCGGACTTTTAATCCGTTGGTCGCTGGTTCGATTCCAGCACGGCCTACCAACTTCGGGCCACGCTGGGCGCGCCTGCTGCGCGGCGGCTTCCCAACGCCGGGAGAATTGCGGCAGAATGATCGAAGGTCGGGCCGTTAGCTCAGCTGGTAGAGCAGCGGACTCTTAATCCGTTGGTCGTAGGTTCGATCCCTACACGGCCTACCAACAAAACAGAGGGTTAGCCTAATCGCTAGCCCTCTGCCTTTTCTGGCGTAGCCAAATCGTAACCATCGATCAGCGAGTCGAGCCTGCCTGCCGCTTTTGCGAGATGGTCTGGCGCCAGATGTGCGTAGCGTTCGACCATTACCGAAGACCGCCAGCCGCCGAGCCGCTACAGCTCATGCGTCGGCGTACCTGATTGGCGATGCCATGAGGCCCAGGCGTGCCTCAAGTCGCGCCAGCGGAAATTTTCGATGCCGGCACGTTTCAGGGCCTTTCTCCAGGGCAGCGTGTTGGCATGCCCAAGCGGTTTCCCGGCATAGGTAAACACCCGCTCGCGACGTTTGCCAAGCTGCCGTCGCAACACCTCCAGCGCCGTGGCATTCAGCGGTACAGCAATTGGCTTGCCGTTCTTGGATTGACCTGCGCCGACCCAGGCGTGCCCCGCCGCCAATTCCGCGTGCGACCACTCCAATCCCAGTACATTGGACTGTCGTAATCCCGTGGCCAACGCGAACACAACCACGTCCCGTTGATGCGCGGGTAACTCACTGACAAGTGTTTCCGCTTGTGCCACGGTTATCGACCGTTCGCGTCCCGAGCCTTCCTTGAACAGCTTTACTCCCAATCGTCTCGTGAACGAAGGAGATGGCTCTGACCAATGCCAGGTAGCGGTTGACCGTCGGCTTGCAAGCCGCCTTGAGCTTCGCGGATTTGATGGCATCGATAACATCCAGCGTAACCTCGTCCAGCATCAAACTTCCCAAGAACGGATCCGGCCAGCGAAGCTTCCTCATGTCTTCCGGGTGGGTCTACGGGGGCTCCTAGCTCAACGCCCCGGCGCGGGCTCGTGCAGTTGAATTTGCCATCCTCCGGTGCCCACAATTTGTATGTTTCCAAGAGCAAATGTATCCTCACGCGATTCTGCTCGGGCGTCGGGCCTGCGATTCTTTAACAAGACGCCATTTGTATTTGCTGCCGGCTGCACCGGTGGCCTCGCAATTCCGAATCCAACGAGGAGGCTCTGATGGTCTACCGTACCTGCGCCACCGCAGCGACCGCTTTGCTCGCCGCCGGAATCGCGACCGCGGCACCACCCAAGGTCGTGACGCTGCCCAACTCCGATCCGCAATGCTTCGCGCCGTGGGCCGGCAATACCAAGCTGTTCCAGTATCCGGCCAAGAAAGGCCCGTACCGCATCGCGCTCGCGAACGGCTACATCGCGAACACGTGGCGCATCCAGATGATCAAGACGGCGAAGGCGTATGCTGCGCAACCCGAAGTGGCGGCGAAGCTCAAGGAGTTCAAGGTCGTCTCCACTGGTGAAGACGTCGCCGCGCAAATCGCCGCGATCAACAACTTCATCGACTCCGGCTACGACGCGATCGTCGTGAACGCGCAGAATCCGGCAGCCTTCAAGCCGGTCATCAAGCGCGCCAATGACGCGGGCGTCGTGCTGGTCGCGTTCGATAACATCCTCGACACCGAGGAGGCGATCAACGTCAACGTCGACCAGAAGGGGCTCGGCAAGTATTGGGCCGAGTGGCTCGTGAAGAACGTGCCGAACGGCGGCAAGGTGCTCGAGGTGCGGGGCGTGTCCGGCACCTCGGTCGACCGCGATCGGCACGAGGGCATCCAGGAAGTGTTCAAGGCATCGGGCAAGAAGTGGGACACGGTCGAGGTGGTCGGCAAGTGGGACGACCCGACCGCGCAGAAGGTGACCGCCGACGCGATCGCCGTGCACAAGAAGTTTGACGCGATCACCGCGCAAGGCGGCGACACGGGTGTGGTGCAGGCGATGATCGACGCGAAGCATCCGTTCGTGCCCTTTGGCGGCGAGACCGAGAACGGCTTCCGCAAGTTCTGCGGCAAGTACGGGGCGCAGGGCTTGAAGTGCGCCTCGGCCGGGACGGGGCCGGCCCAGGTGGCCGTGGCGATCAAGACGGCGATCGCGGCGCTTGAAGGGAAGGTGGTGCCGCAGTCGGTGAAGCTTCCTCTGGCGCGCGCCGAGTACCCGAACATGAAGGAGGGGACGGACTACTACCCCGCGCAGAGCGATAACTTCTTCGTCGGCAACTCGTTCCCGACCTGCGGCATCAACTTCACCGCGCAGGAAATCATGGGGCAAACCGAAGCGAACGTGAAGTGAACGCGGACGCGGGGGCTGGGGTCGAAACCCCCGCGCCCCCGCGCTCGGCCATGCCCCTGTTCGCAATGAGCGGCGTGACCAAGCGCTACGGGGGTGTGCGCGCGCTCGAGGACGCCAACCTCGCGATCGAGGCTGGCCGCATCCACGCGGTACTGGGCGAGAACGGCGCCGGCAAGTCGACGCTTATCAAGATCATGGCGGGCGTGGTGGCGCCCGACGAGGGCCGGATGCTGCTCGATGGCGCGCCGGTCGCGTTCGCGTCGCCGGCGGCGGCCAACGCCGCCGGCATCGCCTGCATCTTTCAGGAGCTGTCCCTCATCCCCGACCTCTCCGTCGCCGACAATATCGCGATCAGCAACCCGCCGCGCCGCTTCGGCCTGATCGATGGCCGGGCGCAACGCCGCATCGCCGAGGAGGCGCTCGCGCGTGCCGGAGCCGATAACATCCATCCGCTGGCACTCGTCAAGGACCTTTCGCTGTCGCGCCGGCAGATGGTCGAGATCGCCAAGGCGCTCGCGCGCAAGCCGCGCATCCTGATTCTCGACGAAGCCACGTCGGCCCTGACCGCCGCTGACGTGACCAAGATCTATGGCGTATTGCGGCGGCTTCGCGCCGACGGTCTTGCTCTGGTCTACATTTCGCATCGGATGCACGAAATTGCCGAGCTGGCCGACGAATGCACCGTCTTTTGCAACGGCCGCAGCGTTGCGACCTTCGCCGCGGGGACGAAGACCGACAACGAAATCGTCGAGTTGATGATCGGCCGCGAGTACAACGCCGTGTTTCCGGCGCGGGTCCCACGCGCGACCGGCACTGCGTCGCCGCTGCTCGAGGTGCGCCATTTGAGCTGGACCGAGCGCTTGAGCGATGTCTCGCTCAAGCTCGCGCGCTGGCGAAGTCATCGGCCTCGGCGGCCTCGACGGCCAGGGCCAGCGCGAGCTTTTGCTGGCGCTCTTCGGCGTTCTGCGCGGGACCACGGGCGAGGTGCTGATCGACGGTCGACCGGTCGACATCACCGGCCCGGATGTCGCAAAGCGCAGCACCATTGGCATGGCGCTCATCCCCGAGGATCGCAAGACCGAAGGTCTGATGCTGCCGATGTCCGTGCGCGACAACCTTTCCTTCGCCGCCCTCGACACGCTGTCGCACTGGGGCGTCGTCGACCGAGCCGCCGAACGCGACGCCGTGGATCGGATCGTGCGGCTCCTTGCGGTGCGCACCGACGGCACGGACCTGGCGGCGGGATCTTTATCCGGTGGCAACCAGCAGAAGCTGGTCATCGGCAAGTGGCTGATGACGAAGCCGCGCATCCTGCTGCTCAACGATCCGACGCGCGGGATCGACGTCGGCACCAAGCAGGAGATCTACGCGCTTCTGCATGAGCTTGCCGGCGCAGGAGCGGCCATCCTCTTCTACTCGACCGATTACGACGAGCTCGTCGGCTGTTGCGATCGTGTCCTGGTGATGTACGACGGCGCGATCAGGCGCGAGCTCGTCGGTGACGAAATCTCCGAGCACGCGCTGGTCAGCAGCGCCTTGAACATCGGGTCCGAGCCGCGGCCCGGAGGCGCACCGCAATCCGTACGAGCATGAGCGGCGATTGGCGCTACCGGCTGCGCGAGCACAAGGGGACGCTGCTCGCCTTCGCGGCCTTTGTCGTGATGTTCACGATCTACGCGACGAACCACCCGGCCGGGCTCAACGCCAACGTGGCGACGACCGCCGCCAACAAGGGGGTCCTCCTCGCGATCGTCGCCATCGCGCAGACGCTGGTCGTGCTGACCGCGGGCATCGACCTGTCCGTGGGCATGGTGATGGTGCTCGCCAATTGCCTCGCCTCGACCATTGTGGACGGCTCGCCGCTGATGACCGCACTGGGCGTGATGGGCGTGCTCTTCGTCGGCGGCCTTTGCGGCGCGATCAACGGACTTATCGTGATCTACGGTCGTCTGCAGCCGATCGTCACGACCATCGCCACCGGTGCCGTGTATTACGGTGCCGCGCTCGCGCTGCGACGCGTGCCCGGCGGCGACGTCAATTCCTCGCTCGCCGACGCGCTGACCGGGCAGTTGCCCGGCGGCATCCCGGCGAGCCTCGCGCTGCTCCTCGGAGTGGTACTTGTCGTATGGCTGCCTTTCCGGCGCTCGGCGATCGGTCGCGCGGCCTACGCCGTCGGATCCTCCGAGATCGCCGCCTACATGTCCGGCGTCCCTGTCCAGCGCGCCAAGTTCGTCGCCTATACGCTGTCGGGCTTCCTCGCGTCGGTGGCGGGGTTGTTCCTGACATTCATCACCTACTCGGGCGAAGCCTCCGCCGCGAACGGCGGCACCTACACGCTCTATTCCATCGCGTCGGTCGTGCTGGGCGGCGTGTCGCTGTTCGGCGGCTCCGGGAGCGCGGTCGGCGCGATCTTCGGCGCGCTCATGTTTCGCACCATCGGCGACCTGCTCTTCGTGTTCAACGTGGAGCCGCTCTGGCAGCCGCTGTTCCAGGGTCTCGTTCTGTTCGCTGCCGTGTGCCTCGGCACGGCTCGACTGCTTCGAATTCGCAACCGGCTCGACCTGTATGGATGAGTCGCGCGCTCCCGCGAGCCGCATGAGCGACACGTTCGGCCACCGCGCCGCCAGGCTGCGGAAGCACATCGACCCGGCCATCACGTGGGCGTTCGGGTGCATCGTGCTCGTGCTGCTTGTCGGGAGCCTCTATTCGAGCAGCTTCCTGTCGCCCGAGTATCTGCTGCAGCAACTCAAGGTCGCTTCCTTCCTTGGCATCATCGCAACGGGGACGATGATCGTGATCCTGCTAGGGCAGATCGACTTGTCGGTGCCTTGGGTCGTCGCCGTCGGCGGGATGATGTCGACCGCAGCTGCGGGCTGGGGACCGCTCGGCGACGTCCTGGCCATTCCGGTGGGTGTCGCCTGCGGCGTCGCGCTGGGGCTCGTGAGCGGGGCGGGTGTCGCGTTTCTTCGCATCCCGTCGATGGTCGTCACCCTGGCGGTGAACGCGGTGGCGCAAGGGCTGATGGTCGTGCACACCGGCGGCTTTTCGCCGCAGGACGCCTCGTCGCCCGCGATGCGCTTCCTTGCGACCGGCCATAGCGTGCTGGGGATTCCCAATGCGCTGCTGGTATGGATCGTGGTCGGCATCGCCGTCGTCTTTCTGCTGACCCGCACGACGTTCGGCCGCATCGTCTACGCGATCGGCAACCGCGAGCGCGCCGCTTACCTCTCCGGCGCGCGTACTCGCCTCGTCGTGATGGTGGCCTTTGCGCTCGCCGGCGGCCTGTCCGCATTCGGCGGCGTGTTGCTCGCGGGCTACGCGAGCAAGGCGGCGCAGGCAATGGGCGACCCATACCTGCTGCCGGCGATTGCCGCCGTGGTGCTCGGTGGAACTTCCATTCTCGGCGGCCGCGGCACATATCTCGGCACGGTGGCCGGCGTCATCCTGATCACGTTGCTGCAATCGATCCTGTCGGTGATGCAGATTGAGGAATTCGGGCGCCACGTGATCTACGGTGTCGTGATCATCGCGATGCTGCTCATCTACGGTCGCGGCCGGCGGCATTCGGAGTGAACCGATCCAAGGACGACTCATGGCCATCGAACTCACGTCCAGCTTCGCAGTCATCGATCCGCGCTTTCGCAAGCTCGCGCTGCCCTACATCCATGTCGAGAAGCTCTATACGGGCTGCCGCTGGGCCGAGGGACCGGCGTGGTTCGCGGCCGGGCGCTATCTCGTGTGGTCCGACATCCCGAACGACCGGATGCTGCGCTGGGACGAGACCGATGGCTCCGTCTCGGTGTTTCGCCAGCCGGCGCTTAACAGCAACGGCCACACCGTCGACCACGAGGGACGGCTCGTCTCCTGCGAGCACCGCAGCCGGTGCGTGTCGCGCACCGAGTTCGACGGCAGCCGCACGGTGCTCGCGGACCGCCACGACGGAAAGCGCTTCAATTCTCCCAACGACGTGGTGGTGAAGAGCGACGGCAGCGTATGGTTCACCGATCCCAGCTATGGCATCGACTCGGACTACGAGGGCGACGCAGCAAAGAGCGAGATCGGCGCCTGCAACGTCTATCGGATCGATCCTGCCGACGGCCGCGTCACGGTCGTCGCATGGGATTTCGTGCAGCCGAACGGGCTCGCGTTTTCACCGGACGAATCGCTCCTGTACATCGTCGACACCGGCCTCACGCACAAGGCGGACGGCCCGCACCATGTGCGGCGGTTCAAGGTCTCCGCCGACGGTCGCTCAATCGCCGGAGGCGAGGTGTTCGCGACGTGCCCGGTCGGCGTCTACGACGGCTTCCGCGTCGATGTCCACGGCAACCTGTGGCTGTCCGCGGGCGACGGCGTTCACTGCCACGCGAGCGATGGATCGCTCCTCGGCAAGATCCTGATTCCGGAAGCCGTCGCGAACGTGTGCTTCGGCGGGCCCAAGCTCAATCGCCTCTTCATCTGCGGCACGACGTCGCTCTATTCGGTGTTTGTGAACACGCGCGCGG